>CAWJUL010000006.1:0-252558 GCA_963846045.1 Terriglobia bacterium
TGGGCATCCAGGAAACAAACCGACTGATCAGCATCAGAAGTTTGTTTATAAATCGTACTCATTCATCTCAATGTTCCTCTACGTCTGGGGAACGCTTCTGGCAATTTTCGCTTCTTCCGGGTTGATCCCCAGCGTTCTCGAGCCGGGCCGCATCTCTCTGCTGCTCTCAAAGCCGGTGCCTCGTCCTGTTCTGATCTTAGGCAGGTACGTCGGCAACTTGCTGGTCGTGGCTGTCAACCACATTTACTTAGTCGGCGCAATCTGGATCATTATCGGTGTGAAAACACACATATGGGAGCCGCGCTTTCTGTTGGCAATTCCGGTTTGCCTGTTCATGTTCGCCGTTTTGCTTTCGGCTGTCGTACTCATCGGGGTGGTGTCTGAAAGCGCGGCTCTATCCGTCATGATGACCGTAGCGTTAATCGTCGTAAGTGCGATTCTGGCACAACGCCAGCTTGTCGTAAGACTCTAAGTTCGGAGTGGTCGCGTGATGTCTGGCGCGCGCTGTATTGGATCGTCCCCAAGTTCTACGACTTGGCCACAGTGATGATGCAGACGATTGTGTTCGATCGCAACCTGGATTGGATCACGCCACTCTGGACCTCCGCCGCATTTGCGATTGTCGTTCTTTCCGGGGCGGTTTGGATATTTGCCAGGAGAGACTTTTAAACGACTTCTAATGCGTAAGTATCTGGCTGATTATTGTTGCCATCGCGTGCGGTCTTCTGCGCAAGTTGCCGGCGCACCCACAAGTTTCCGGTGTTTCTGTCGATCCCGCTTTTCGCACTCTCATCTCGCCGAACACTAAAGTTCTCGCTGGAATCGATTGGGAAGCTCTGAAGGCGAGCCCATTTTACCGGCGTCATGAGAAGGACTTGAGTCTTGGGGTGGTTAACGCCGGCGCGGAGCGTTTGGGGATCGACCCCGTTCGCGACATCTCGAATCTGCTCGTTGCCGGGGACGGTAGCGAGTGGTTGTTCATGGAGCGGGGCCGCTTCAATGCGAACGAGTTACAGAAAAAGATGATCGCCAACGGCATGGCGAAGACTGCTTACCGCGGTCAGACGCTGCTAGCAGGGGGCACAACGGGTATTTTGTTTTTCAAGACGGTTGCTCTAGAAGGGACACCAGCCGTCCTCCGTCGCGCTATTGACATAGAAAGCGCAGGTAAAGGCGAGATCCCGGTAGAACTGCAATCGAGATTGGTCACACTATCGAAGCAAGATCAGCTTTGGGCCGTAAGCCGGCAAGGGCTGGCCTTTGCAAATGTTCCTATGAATCCCGACTTGGAATCAGCGCTATCGAACATCACAGGTTCCGTTAGCGGCACGACCGCCGGCCTGTTCGTCGATTCCGGCCTTCACCTTTCAGCCGATTTACAATGTGTCTCCGATCACGGCGCGATACGCGTGCATGACGCTCTTCGGGGTATCGTCGCTTTCGGACGACTTTCGACCAAGGACAACGAAGAAGATCTACTGCGGGCTTACGACGCTATCCAGGTAAGCAAGTTTGGCAATGTCGTTAAAGTTAGGGCCGATATCAACGCCGATCTTGCGGATAAGTTCATAGCCCGATTCACTTCCATTCGCGGAAGCCGCTAAGCATCCATAAAGCTGGGAGAACTGGGTTACCGCTCAGAGCGTCGATACTCCGCCCTCGCTGATGTAATTGCGGTTCCACGAGGGAATTTCGACTTTCACGTCGCCTTTCACTACAGCCTGACAACCGAGGCGGGAACGAAGGGTGAGTCCAGCAGCCATGTCGAGGCGGTCTAACTCGTCATCCTCCGCTTCAGAAAGATTGTTCTCACCCTCGACTACGATCACATGGCAGGTTGTACAGGCGCAACTTCCGCCACAAGCATGTTCCAAATGCACGCCGAAGTTCAGGGCCACATCGAGAATCGATTCTTCTTTTCCATGGTCACGGTAAGGTAATTTCCCCGATTCAAACTCCAGAGTCTTATTCTCCGGCAAGAAAGTCACTTTCGGCACACCCCGATTGTAACGATTCACTGCTGAACTGCGTGTTGGGGGGAACGCAGCATCTACGATAGTGAGAATACGTGTTTCAGGAAATAGAACGAAGGCTCGCCGATGCCTTCCAGCGGCAGCTACGCTTGAAGTTTCAAATTGAATATCCTGTTGCGGTTGAACAGCCAAAGCAGGCATCGTTTGGGGAACTGGCCATCCCCGTTGCATTCCAACTTGCACGCCAACTTAAACAGCCGCCTAAGCAAATCGCAAGTACTCTCGTCGCGGACATCGAGCCGATTGAGCGGCATTGCAGCCCTGGAGATTGCCGGCAATGGCTATATCAACGTACGTCTCGATCGCGGCGTGTACTTGAACGAGCTACTAAAGCGACCAGAGAGAGCGAACAGCATCACAGCGGGCCAACAAAATTGTAGTCGAACACACCAATATCAATCCGAATAAGGCTGCGCACATTGGACATCTTCGGAACGCGGTCTTGGGCGATACCTTCGTCCGCATGTTGCGAAACAGCGGCAGTTTCGTGGAAGTTCAGAACTATATAGACAACACGGGCGTACAGGTTGCCGATGTCGTCGTTGGCTTCCACTACTTGGAGGAGAAAAGTCCTGCTCAAGTGCAGCTACTTATCGACGATCCGAAGGTCCGCTTCGATTACGTTTGCTGGGATCTGTACGCACGCATTTCCAGCTACTACTGAAAGAATCCCGATGCAATTGCGTGGCGTGCGGAAACGTTGCATGCCATTGAAGCAGGACGCGGCGAACTCGCGGAAATGGCGCACCTTGTCGCCGATGCCATCGTACAGGCGCATCTCACCACCATGTACCGCCTCGGCATTGAATACGATGTTCTTCCGCGTGAAAGTGAAATCCTGCATCTCAAATTCTGGGCAACAGCTTTTGAACTGCTGAAGGAGCGAAAAGCAATCTATTTCGAAACCGAAGGCAAGAACAGCGGCTGTTGGGTGATGCCGTCTTCAGCATTCCGGGATGAAGAGAACGAAGACAGCAAAGTGATCGTGCGTTCGAACGGCACAGTGACTTATGTCGGCAAAGATATCGCCTACCAGCTGTGGAAATTCGGACTGCTCGGCAAAGACTTCTTCTATAAGCCTTGGTCGACCTATCCGGACGGACACCAGGTTTGGGTAACGACTGATCATCCGTCTGCCGGCGCTACCCCGAGTTTCGGACGCGCAGCCAAAGTGTTCAATGTCATTGACAGCCGGCAGTCTTACTTCCAGGATGTGGTCGTAGCGGGATTACGCGCGCTCGACTTCAACGAACAAGCGGATGCGTCCATTCATTTTTCCTACGAGATGGTCGCGCTTTCCCCGCGTACTTGCGCCCAAATGGGTACTCGAACTTTCGGACGACGATAAGCGCCGCCCGTACATCGAGGTTTCCGGGCGCAAGGGACTCGGCGTTAAGGCCGACGACTTGATCGATCGGCTCATCGAGACTGCGCTCGCCGAAGTAGAGCACCGCCATCCAGAAGCTCCGTCCGAAGAGCGCAGGCAAGTAGCGGAACTGATTGCAATCGGCGCTTTGCGCTACTTCATGCTGAAGTTCACGCGCAATTCAGTGATCGCCTTCGATTTCGAGGAGGCGCTGAGCTTCGAAGGGGAGACCGGACCCTACGTGCAGTACGCGGCGGTCAGGGCAGCAAACATATTGCGCAAGTACATCGATCGCTACGGTGCAATGCCGGACTTTGCATCCGCCATTAATGACGCGTCGCTGCAGGGTGCGTTTGCCAACGAGAATATGTGGCAGTTGCTCCTCCTGGCTTCGAAATCCGATAAGCGCAATCGAGCGAGCCATCGCGTCAGGTGAACCTGCGCACGTCGCCAAGTATGCCTTCCAATTGGCGCAAGCGTTCAATAATTTCTACCACGATCAGCCGGTCATTTCAGAGGAAGATGAGATGCGCCGAACAGTGCTGGTGTGGCTGACTAGCTACGTCCGCGAGCAGTTGCTCAGCACGCTTCACGTTCTCGGGATTCAGCAGCCCAACTATATGTAGCTCTGCAATAAACTATAGGTGCAATGGCCAGTAAAGATTCCTTTGGCGCGGCAGGCTCGCTGCACGTCAACGGCAAGGACTACCAGATTTTCCGCCTCAATTCCCTCGAAAAGATCGGCGGCGTCAAGGTTTCAAAGCATTCCGTACTCGATACGGATTTTACTCGAAAATATGCTTCGGTTCGAAGACGACCGCACCGTCAAGGCAGCGGACATCGAGTATGTCGCTAAGTGGGATCCAAAGTCCGCTGCACAGGAAATCCAGTTTCGTCCAGCCCGCATTTTGTTGCAGGACTTTACCGGTGTTCCCTGCGTAGTCGACCTCGCGGCTATGCGCGATGCACTCAAGAAAATGGGTGCGGACCCCGAACTTGCGAACCCATTGATTCCAGCAGATCTTGTTATCGATCACTCGGTACAAGTGGATGCTTTCGGCTCCGCCCAGGCGTTCCAGGAAAACGCAATCCTGGAGTTCGCTCGCAACCAGGAACGGTACGCCTTTCTTCGCTGGGGTCAAACGGCATTTGGAAACTTCCGCGTAGTGCCGCCTGATACGGGAATTGTTCATCAAGTCAATCTCGAGTACTTGGCCAGCGTTGTATTCAGCGATTCGTCGAAAGGCGTTCTGCAAGCCTATCCCGACACGCTGATGGGCACTGACTCGCATACGACAATGATCAACGGCGTTGGTGTGGTTGGTTGGGGAGTCGGCGGTATTGAAGCGGAAGCTTGCATGCTGGGCCAGCCTATCTCCATGCTTCTGCCCCAAGTAGTTGGGTTCAAGCTGAGCGGTAAGTTACCCGAAGGCGCTACCGCAACCGATCTGGTCTTAACAGTAACTCAGATGCTGCGCAAGAAGGGCGTCGTTGGTAAGTTCGTCGAGTTTTACGGCCCGGGTGTCGGCGCACTGCCTGTTGCCGATCGCGCCACTATCGGCAACATGGCGCCTGAATACGGTGCAACCATCGGCTTCTTCCCGATAGACCAAGTAACTCTCGAATATCTCCGGCTTACAAACCGTTCCGAGGAGACCGTAAACCTCGTCGAAGCTTATTCCAAGGAACAAGGATTGTTTCTTGACGGCTGACTCGCCCGAGCCGGATTACTCGGATTCGCCTCTCGTTGGATTTATCCAAGGTTGTCCCCTCACTTGCGGGACCGCGCCGTCCACAGGATCGCATCGACTTGCCCGATGTGAAGGACAATTTTCTCAGTGCTCTCGGCCATGCTCCCCACACGGCTGAGATGCGCGTCAACGGTCACAAAGAGAAAGATTCACGATGGCGCGGTCGTCATTGCCGCCATCACGAGCTGTACCAATACCTCGAATCCCTCCGTTATGGTCGCGGCGGGCCTGCTCGCAAAGAAAGCCGTGGAAAAAGGCCTCACTTCCAAACCCTGGGTGAAAACGTCTTTGGCTCCTGGTTCCAAGGTAGTCTTCGATTACCTCAGCGATGCCGGATTGATGCCGTATTTGGAGCAGCTCAATTTTCACTTAGTCGGCTACGGCTGCACCACTTGCATCGGTAATAGCGGGCCATTGCCCGACAACGTCGCTGCCGCGGTTACTCATGGAAAGCTGAACGTGGCAGCCGTACTTAGTGGTAATCGAAATTTCGAGGGCCGTGTCAATCCGCTCGTTCGGTCGAACTATCTCGCTTCACCGCCGCTCGTCGTTGCGTATGCAATTGCCGGCCGTGTAGACGTCGATATTACTAAGGAGGCGCTCGGAAAGGACCAGTCCGGCCAGAACGTATATCTGAAAGACATCTGGCCCTCGCCGATAGAGGTCGAACGCGTGGTGAGAGAGTCGGCGCGAACTGAGTTTTTCGCCAAGGAGTATGCAGAGGTCTTTAGCGGAGATAGTAACTGGCGATCGCTGAATGTAGCCACTGGAAGTATCTACGAGTGGAATGCGAACTCGAGCTACATCAAACAGCCGCCCTATTTTGAAAAGCTCGTTGACCCCGAGCAATTCAATCCGGGACATGACCGGCCTTCGCGCCCTTGCGGTGCTTGGAGATTCAGTCACCACCGACCATATTTCGCCCGCGGGTTCGATTCCGGTCGACGCCCCCGCCGGAAAGTATCTCATCGGCCTCGGTGTGAAACCGGCCGATTTCAACAGCTACGGTTCGCGCCGCGGAAACCACGAAGTGATGGTCCGCGGGACGTTTGCAAACATTCGGCTGCGAAACCAGATGGCACCCGGCGTCGAAGGCGGCTGGACTCGTCATTTGCCTGATAACGAACAGATGTTCATTTATGATGCTTCCGTTCGTTACCAGGCCGAAGGCGTCCCGCTGCTCATAATTGCCGGTAAAGAGTACGGATCGGGATCGTCTCGCGACTGGGCTGCGAAAGGAACGCTCTTGCTCGGTGTCCAGGTTGTTATTGCGGAGAGCTTCGAGCGCATACATCGTTCGAACTTAGTTCAAATGGGCGTCCTGCCGCTGCAATTCCTCAGCGGCGAAACGCGTGAATCGCTTTGTTTAACTGGGGAAGAAACGTTCGCGGTTACGGGTGTCCGCGCCGCGTTCAGCAGCGGAGCTAATGTGCAGGTTACGGCCGAAAGAGCGGACGGCAAGAAGATCGACTTCGAAGCCAAAGTCCGGATCGACACGCCGCAGGAAGCCGAGTATTATCGCAACGGCGGGATACTTCCCTATGTCTTACGGCAACTAGTGGCGAACGCCGCTGCTACAGTTTAGGTTGCGCCAAGCTGTTCCCGCACCTTTGCGTAATCAAATGGCCGCGATGAGAAGCCGTTCGCCGTTGCTCGTTTCAGCAGGCATCATCTACCGCGGCGGCCGCGTTCTGGTGGGGCAGCGCCGCGCAGGCGACAGGCATCCCTATAAGTGGGAGTTTCCCGGCGGCAAGGTGGAATACGGCGAGTCGCCGCAAGACGCCCTTGTCCGCGAGTTGTCCGAAGAACTGCAGATTGACGCGACCATCGGTTCCGAACTGGCGCGCTACGAACACGATTACCCCAGCGGCAGCCGTGTGCACCTGCTCTTTTTCGCCGTACATGACTTTTCAGGCGAGCCGATGGCGCGCGTGTTCGAACAGATCTGCTGGACCGAACTGGAAGCGTTGCCGTCGCTCGATTTCCTGGACGGCGACCTGGATTTTGTCAGGCGTCTCGCGCGCGGAGATTTTGCCAGCCAACTGGAATCGATATAGTGGCTGTTGCAGGCACATGTGCAGAAGCATCAAACCACTGTTCAACTTCGATCCTCCATCGCAAGAGGATGAGATTCGCGCCGCGGCCATTCAGTTTGTGCGAAAGATCGGCGGCTTCACCAAACCCTCGAAAGCCAACGAAGCGGCTTTCTCCGACGCCGTCCAGGAAATCACGGCAGCATCGGCTCGCCTGCTCAGATCGTTACAAACAAGCGCGCCTCCTAAAAAGCGAACCGCTTAGCGACGCCGGCGAACGGCTATTCAGCCATGCGCTAGCCTGATTTGCGTGAGTCCGGACCTCATTTCGCGGCAAACGCTCGACGCGGTATTGCGTGCCAATCTTCCTGGGTTTGGTATCGCCTGCATAACTCTGCTGGCCGGCATTTCATCGCTTCTTCTCGCGCGGCTTGGGTTGCGCGACCGCCTGCTGCTCTGGGTTGGTATTTTTTCTTTGCTATATTCCACGCGATTGTTCGTTGAGAACGAACTCATTCGGGACGCGTTCGATGCCCCCGGATCTGGCTACTTGCCGTGGGCTCACGGCATTACTTACCTGATAAACATCCCGTTCGCCCTGTTCGCGCGCGAGCTCTTTGGCCCCGGCTGGAAAGGCAGTATAAGATTTTGGCTCTGGGTCGAAGTCGCATTCGCGATTGTTGCCATCCCGCCAACTCTTCTCGGACATGAGTTGTACTGGACCGATCTCGCCAACAGCATCCTCGTTGTAATCGGAACCCTGTTGATCCTGGTTCACGTGGTGCTCCGCCGGAGAGATGCCAACTTGCTTGCCGCGTCTCTCACATGGCCGCTTGTCATCTTCGGCATTTTCGTTGTGCTCGAAAATAACCGCGTTAGGCCCGCTGGGTTCGATATAGAGCCTCTAGGCTTTCTTGTCTTGCTTGCCGGATTAGCGTGGACGGCTGTGCGCCGCGCTCTCGCGAGCGAGCGAAAGCTAATCGACGTAGAGCGGGAATTAGCGACTGCCCGGCGGATTCAAAGCTCCATCATTCCGCAGTCGTGTCCAACTGTTTCCGGTCTGCGTGTCGCAGCGCGGTATCAACCGATGACATCAGTCGCTGGGGATTTTTTCGACTTCCTTAAACCCGGCACACATCGACTTACTATTCTTGTCGCCGACGTCTCAGGCCATGGTGTTCCCGCCGCTCTGGTTGCTTCAACACTCAAGGTTTGTTTTGCCGCGCAACAAGAGCACGCCAACGATCCCGCGGAGATTCTCGCCGGTCTGAACACGATGCTTCGCGGGAGTCTTGGCGGCCAGTACCTTACCGCCGCGTGCGCCGCAATCGACATCGAGGCGCGCTCGATCAAATATTCCGGCGCTGGCCATCCGCCGAGCCTGTTACTGAGAACCGCTCAGGGCGAACTGGCCGAGCTCGCCGAGAACGGCCTTTTCATCGGCCCTTTTCCTCATTCAACCTACTCGAACGTTTCCGTTCCGTTCTCTTCCGGCGATAGATTGCTTCTTTACACGGACGGCGTCGTCGAGGCCTGCGGAGCCGATGGCCAGGAGTTCGGCCGCGAACGGCTGGGACGCTTTTTGCTGACCTCAAACCATCAAGAGCCGGCTCAGGTCCTGGAGCATCTCTTTCAAGCTATTTCGAATGGTCCCCAGCAGGACGACTTAACCGTCGTCCTGGCGGAATTTGACTAGTCGAGCGCGAACTCTGCCCAAACAACCGTATGGTCCGAAGCACCAGGCACTTTGCGGGGATCGAGATCGACTTCGATCGACTTGCATCGCGCGGCCAACGGGGCCGTAGCCAGAATATGATCGATGCGCCATCCCCAATTGTTCTCAAACGCCCTGCGGAAGTAGTCCCAATACGTATATTGAATTCGCTCCGGGTGCAGCATCCGAAACAAGTCCGTAAATCCCCACGCGCATGTCTCTTTGAACGCATCTCGCGCGTCGACATGAAAGTCCGGATCGTTTGTACGCCGGTCGGAATGATAGACGTCGATAGCTTCTGGCGCAACGTTGATGTCACCGAGCCATAAGGCGGGAGCCGCGGGATCCAGGCGCTTCTCAAAATACAGCTTCAGGTGTTTGAACCACAGCAGCTTTACGACGTACTTGTCTGAAGTAATTGACTGCCCCTGTGGAACGTACGTGTTGATGATCGGTATCCCGCGAACAACCGTTTGCAAAATGCGTACGTCCTCCGCGTCTGGTTCCTCGCGCAACCCGTAAACGATCTTGTCCGGTTTGTCCCGCGTCAGCGTCGCAACTCCGCTGTACGCTTTCATGCCCCGGTAAGAAGCGTAATAACCGGCTGCCTCGATCTCTTCGATGGGGAAATCGGAATCCTGTACTTTCGTTTCCTGCAGGCACATGACGTCGGGTTTATGATTTGTTAGCCAATCGAGCACAATCGGCAGACGCCTTCGCACCGAATTTACGTTGTAGGTGGCCACCTTCATCGCGTTCCCAGAATAGCCGTCATCTGCTACCTGCATGACTGGGTGCTTGCGAACCAGAATATAGCTCGCGCCTGAACTTTAGCTAGCCGCAAGCATTCAACTATAGTGGCGTGATGCAAAGCACGAATCGGACAGTGCGGTTTATTCTCTACGGGATGCCAACTCTTCGTCCAAGTGGAAAGTCCCCACTGGAAGTCAAGTGAACACTACGGCCGTTTCGGGGATCAGTTCTCGGATCGCTCCTCAGCCCTAATGGGAGAAGGGTTAGCCCTTGGGTTTGAAACCAGACTTGGCGCGCCCCTCGGACTCCGCGAGGCGTCGGTGGAGCTCTTCGAGGGAGATCTGCTCGATACGCGAGGCGAGCGTCCACTGGTTGCCGAACGAATCAATCACAGTCGCCATTCGATCGCCGTGAACAGCGTTGCTTGGTTCTTGGACTGATCGTGCGCCAGCATCCACGGCGCGCCGGTGAACAAGATCGACGTCGGGAACGTAAACGTAGAATGCGCTGCGGGTTGGCTGACCTCCTTCGAGGGGCCTCATCACGGAAATGATCGAGTCGCCGATGCGGATTGTCATGTAGGCCGGCTCTCCGCCTGGCGTCTCGTGTCGATCCAGTAGCTTAGCGTCGAACGCATGTTCCAAAAATGCGCAGAGCTGGTTTCCGTGTATGGTCGCAAGAATCGGGATAGTTGGGAAGCCATCCGGTACGGTCTCAGTTGCCATAGGTTAACCAAGTGGCGCTCGGCACAATATTAATGGACGGTCCAGCCAAAGTACACCTCGACCGCGCGAATCTGGTCGCCGGTGAAGGTGAAAATTTCGGTGTTTCGTGCCCGGCCACCACTGGCCTTCGTCACTTCGTAGGTCACGATCACCTCGTCGCCGGACTCGACGATCCGAACGAAGTCGAAATGTTGACCCTGCCCTGCCCCTGGCCAGCAGCGGTCAAAGTAGCCCACGCGATCCAATCCGACGTCGAGCGGGCTGGAGAATGTGAACTTATCCGCGAAGACCCGCTCGATCAGGACGCGATCTCCTGACACGAAAGCATGGTATACGTCTCGGACGATTTGCGTTCGCGCCACCGCGTTATGCTCCTTGGCGTACAGACCCAGTTATGCTAACCGTGTGCGGTTCGGGATGTCAACCGGGAGGTCGGCCTTGCAAGATCGGCTATGCCCGAGGTTTCCAACAACCGCTGAAGCCTGGTTGTGGCGCCGTTCGATATCGCTTGGCCTCTCCGGACAAGAAGTTCAGGAAGTCTCAGTGAGGCATCACTGGCAGAATGTGCCGCGGTAGAAGCCGCTATGCGAGTCGGGCAGATAGAGGCGCGCGTGTGGAACTCCGTCGGCCCGGGTGCGTTGTCGAGTGTCCAGTTGATAGTACTTCTAGAACTTACTTCTCGATTTCACCTAGAAAGTTTTCTGTGATCGATGCGTCTTATTCCTGGTACACGACCAGCATCCTTGCACATCTTTAGCGAGACCTTACAGGAGAAAAATGAAGATCGGTTATTTTGCATTGCTCGGATTAGCGGCGGCGGTTGCGGTTGCGCCAGCCGCCATGGCAGACGCATTTCATTTCTCGTTCAGCGGAAACGGGATCAACGCTACTGGCGTGCTAACGGTTGGACCGCAGAGCACGAACTCTAGTAATCCCCCCGGCAACGAGATCACCGGCATCAGCGGAACGTTTTCGGACACAAACGTAAATGTGTCTGGGGCGATTACCGGACTCGCCACCCCGATATCGTATGTAAACAACCCTCTGGTCTCTGGTTTTGCAACCACCTCAGGTGGTTTATCCTACGACGACGTGTTTTACCCGGCAGGAAACTCTCCGACGGTCTGCTACGAACTCGTCAACGGCATCCCCACGCTAACCTATCCGTTTTCCGGAGGCCTCTTCGACATCTATGGAGTCGCCTTCAATATAGCCGGACCCGGAGGATACGTTGGTGAGATTTGGAGCAACGGCGACGTGGGGCAGGGGCCCATCGTCTACGCGGCTGGCCTTGCGAATGCGACCGCTCTCGTCGACCTTCCGAATGCGGCTCCAGGGCCGGGCGTTCCTCCGCCGGGAGAATACGGCTCGTTCACAACGAGTGCTGTGCCGGAGCCCGGTTCGCTGTTGTTGCTCGGCATCGGCCTGATAGGCCTAGTTGCCGTATGCGCTCGCAAAAGCAAACGGTCCTCGTTCGGCGCATAGCTGTATCCATTGATATGGTGGCGGGTAACGCAACATACCCGACTACTAACCAGACAGTCGCGCGCATGACGGTCCATCAGATCCCAACCGCTTACGCTCTCGCTCCGGCTTTTAGTTCATACCGTCACTTCCTGCAAGTGGCTTGAGAGATCACAAACTGGAGAATCATGCTGAGCTCCCAGATCTTGCTGTGGGCATCTCCACTTCTCGAAATGGACCATTAGCGGTCTCCACCACGTGCGCCTTCACTACCTTTACTCGTTTTGATTCGCACTGCACCAGCGGTAAGACCCTTCCGGCCCGCTTTCCTTCCGCAGCGTGAAGCGGGTATTGGAAAGGCGCGTCAGCCAGACATTGTCCACGTACCCGGAGCTATCAGGTGTACCGTCGCCCAAAGCGGAACAGGCCGTTTTTACGTGAAACTGCTTGCCATGCTGACTCACCAGGCGTGATGTGCACTTGCTCGAGTGCGCTCCCGAGAATCCAACCCCGTCCCAAAGCAGAATCGCCGCATTGGGCGCATCCTTGCATTCGAGCGGTTCCCGCACATAGAGGCCGGGTTTCAGCGATAGCTGGTCAGTCTGAGGGAAAGCGACAAACGGCATCAGGAGCCATGCTCCGCGAATCGTTGTCTTATATAAAGCGGCGTTTAACTTCATTGTTCATCCTCACTGTTGTTCGTAAATCGATTACCCCTACATCTCTGAGCAGCGCCTAAAGCCAGCTCACCTTTGCTGGGCAAGCCTTCACCATTGGTTCCGCTCACTTTTTCCGTCAGTGTAGGCAGCCGCCAATAAAGCAGATTGAAGATGCATCGATTTGCACCACGGCCCGATGCATTAGATCTACCTCTCGAAGACAATGGCCTTTGCCGGCGAGATACGGGCGAATGGTCTCATTCATCACCGCAACAAACGCAAGAATGTCACGCAATGGAATGTAGGCGCTGGAGTGAACTCCGTCTGTTTGATTCTTCTTCGCACCCGTGTGTCGTCGGGCGATCTGTAACCCGGAACGCGTTCCGCAACCAGCTTCGTCATGCCATCGCCTGCCGGGCCACGGCTGTTTCAGTAGCAGACTCAGGAACGACCACCGATGGCGCAGAGGAGAAAAGAACGACCAGCCCTTCAAGCAGCGTTGGGTGCGTCAATACAGCATCTCGCAAACCCGTGTACGGCAGCCCCGCAATCATGGCGATCTGCACGGCCCCCATAATCTCGCCCGCATCCACACCGAACGCGGTAAAACCCAGGATTCGGTCGCTGCCGGTCTCGACGAGCGCCTTAAGGAATCCGCGCGTCTCGGACAAAGTGCGGGTGCGCAACACTGCCGCCATGGGTATTTTGAAAAGCCGGTACGAGAGACCTAGACCTCTCGCTTCGGTTTCGCTGAGACCGATGCGGGCCAACTCAGGATCGGTGAACAGGCAGAACGGCACCTGCCTTCCGGTGGTCACATGATGGTTGCCTGCCAGGTTGTCGCGGATTACACGAAAATCGTCGAAGGCTACGTGCGTGAACTGCGGGCTCCCGGCCGCCTCTCCAACGGCCCAGACGCCGGGCGCCGTCGTTTGCAGCCGCTCATTCACCTTCACGTAGCCCGCGTCGGTCAGTTCCACTCCCGCCATATCGAGCCCGATGCCGTCCGTGTTCGGCGTGCGACCGGTAGCCATTAGCAGATGAGTGCCTTGCAGCGTTTTTCTCGCTCCGCCTTGTTGGATGTTGATCTCTACAGACTGACCCGATTTCCCGGAAATGGACTCGACGCCGGCACTGAGAACGAGTTCGATCCCTTCCTCTTTGAAGAGCTTACGGAGAGCCTCCCTGATATCTTCGTCTTCCCGGCGTAGAAGCCGAGCGTTTCGATCGATGACAGTTACCCGGCTGCCGAAGCGACGGAACGCTTGCGCCAATTCGAGGCCGATGTACCCGCCTCCCATCACCAGCAAATGGCCGGGTATTTCATCCAGTTCGAGAGCTTCGATATGTGTGAGCGGCTGTGCCTCTATGAGGCCCGGCAGCGGATCTAACCGGGCGCGCGTTCCGGTGCCAATGATGACATTCGTTCCACGGAGCTGGCGCGTTTCCCCACTTGCCATCGTGACTTCTATCGTTCTTGGGCCGATGAATTTGCCTGAGCCGATGATCAGCACCGCTCCGCTTTGTTCGAAATTCTTGACGTGGATATCGACCAGACCAGTTACCATCGTGCGCTTGCGATCGCGGACCCGCGCCATATCGATGGCGAACCCCTCTTTACTTACGCCGAACTCCTCGCTGCGGCGAAAATACGAAGCAACTTTGGCGCTGTGAATGATGTTTTTGCTTGGCAGGCACGCAATGTTTGGGCACGATCCGCCGATGTACTTCCGCTCAATCACGGCGACGCGCTCTCCCTGTCTTGCGAGGGTCCAGGCGAGAAACTTCGACCCTTCTCCGCTGCCTAGAATGACCAAATCGAACTCTTCAGGACCGGGTTGTTGGTTTTTCATGAACGCTCCTTCGAGGCTGCCGGGATTGCTTGGGCTAAGAATCTTCTCATCGATATAGAGATTTCTTCCACATGAGTCTCAAGTGCAAAGTGGCCTGTGTCGAGAAACTGCACGATTGCGTTCGGGTTGTCGCGTGTGAAGGCCTTCGCTCCGGCCGGGACAAACGCCAGGTCATTCTTGCCCAGATTGCAAGTAGCGGGGGTCTGAAGGTTCGGAAGTACTGTTGGAACCCCTGGATACAGCCTCACATTGCTTCCATAATCCAGAAAAAGATCAAGCTGAATTTCAAGATGCCCTGGTGAAACGACGATGTGGGAAGCCATGCAGCAGCAGTACCACCGGCGCCTCCGGCGCGCCGGCTTGCCGATAAAACATACTGACGCCGTCAGCTTGCAGGCGATGCACCGTGGTCGCAGGAATATGGCTGTTTTCACTAGCCCTATGCACGGACTCCTCCCTCCTGCTGGTTGTGCTAATCTCTTGTGAAAAATAGGCCACGAACGTCTCCAATCCCGGAGCCAAGCCGAATCCCCCTAAGAACAGGATGGCTGTTTTTTGGGCGCCGAAAATCGCTCAGAGTATCGCGACGTTATCTCAGAGTCTCTAAATGGATTGGCTTTCGCCGTTCTTCGCACATTTTTCACTTTCCGCGCGTGTCTTCTTCTCTGGTCAGCTCTGCGGTGTATCGAGCGATCACGTCACGACGACTGCTGGACATCTGCACGTGGTGCGAAGCGGAGCGCTGAAGATCCTACAGCGTGACCGGCCCCCAATCATGGTTACCGAACCAACGGTGTTGTTTTATCCCAGACCAGGTAGTCACACCTTTCAAGCTAATGAGGCCGACTGCACAGACATCGTGTGTGCGTTCGTAGAGTTCGGCGCGGGCATGCTTAACCCGCTCGTTCGAGGTCTTCCGCCTCAGATTATTGTTCCTTTGGCGTCCGTTCCGGAACTCGCGCCCACTGCACACATGCTTTTTGCGGAAGCATTCAGCAGCCGTCACGGCCGCCAGACCGCGGTAGACCGGCTGTTGGAGTACTTTCTGGTTCTCCTGTTGCGGACTTCGATCGAACGCCGTCTGGTCGATAGCGGACTTCTGATGGGGCTTGCCGATCCAAGACTATCGGGCGTGATCGCGGCTATCCATGCACGGACCGAGGACTCGTGGTCTCTCGACGCTATGGCCGCTATCGCCGGAATGTCGCGCTCCCGCTTCGCCGCCCATTTCCTCAAGGTGGTGGGTGTCACTCCGTTTCACTATCTCGCGACATGGCGTGTCGGGGCGGCGCAAGGGCTTTTGAAGCGAGGTGAGCCACTGAAGATGGTGGCCCCAGCCGTGGGTTATGCAAGTTCTGCAGCGTTGGCGAAAGCATTTAGCCAGCAGATCGGCCTGTCTCCCACAGAGTGGCTTGCGAGTACCCGACCTGACGGTTGACGTCGTGGAGTGAGGTAAAGTCCCTAGCAATGAGGTAACAGGGAGTTGGTCTATAGGAGCACGGTGCACCTGGAAACCTGCCCAGAGGGGCGTGGCACGTCGCGAATCCTTCAAGCGGCATGTAGGTTTTCCCCTTCGCTTGCCGCGTAGTCCCGTGTCCTATCGCAGCGCAGGCGTTTCAGAAATTTGCCCCGGCGCCGAGGCATCTTCCGGCGCTAACACCGCCGTATTTGCAGCGTGGTCTCCATCCTCGTCCTGAATCGCTTCGGGCGTCTCAACGGCCACGAAATGCCCGCCCACAACATACGCTCCTTTCCGGTGACAATTCGGCTCCCAAAATTATCTCCCGCGTAAACAACAACCTGGCTTCAAAATGACCTCGTCCTGCGTACGCTGCTCCTGCATACTCGTGCGCAAGGAGAGTCCCCGCATGTTCACATCGCTCCGTAAGCTCGCCGCCAATCGCGAGAACGCGCAAAAGTCCACCGGCCCGATCAGCGCCGCAGGCAAGGAAAAGGTATCGCAGAACCGCACCACGCATGGCCTGTTAGGCCAGTTCCGTGTCCTCCCCGGCGAACATCAAGACCGCTTCGACGCCCTTCTCGACCAACTCATCGAAGACGAGAATCCCGTTGGCATCGCCGAAATCGAACTGGTCAAGAAAATGGCCGAGAGCATGTGGCTCGCGCAACGCGCCCGCCGTTATCAGGAAGCCTGCTTCGTCGTGAAGCCGCAAACCGGCGAACAGCTTGCCGGCAATCAGGCCGAAATCGCCGTCCGTCCCGAACTCGAACGCTACCTCCGCTATCAAGCGCATCACGATCGCGCTTATGCCCGCGCTTCCGCCGAGCTTCTAAAACGTAAAAAGGAAAGACGCTTACTGGAAGTTGGCTTTGAATCGCAGCAGCGCGCTGAAGCGCAGGAGAAGCGCCGTGACGCGAACGAAAATCGCAAGGACGAGCTACACAAAATCGCCGTCGCGGCCGCTTCAAAACGCCTCGAATGTCAGGAACTCAAACTTCTCAGGCGCAAAGCCTCCGCTGTAAACCCCAACGTGGCGTCTGAATCCCCTCAGAGCGAGCAAATGGCCGCCTGAGGCGCGCCCGCCCGGCGTGCTATCGTCTGAAAATCCCCAACACCATGCGACTTGTCACTGCAACTGCGCTCTTTCTCTCGCTTTGTGGCCTCGCCTCTGCGGCCATTCCCACGCCCGAACAATATTTCGGTTTCCGCATGGGAACGGACCGCAAGCTTGCCCGTTATGACAAGATCGTCGACTACTTCCAGCTCATCGCGTCCCAATCCGGCCGCGTGCGTTTCCACAACATCGGTCCCACCACGCAGGACCATCCGTTCGCGCTGCTTGAAATCAGTTCAGCCGAAAACCTGAACAACCTCGATCGCCTGAAATCGCTCGAACGCAAGCTCTACTTCCAGGGCGGCGCGCCCACGCCCGCCGAGCGCGATGAAATCTTTCGTTCCGGCAAGGCTGTCGTTCTCATCACGAACAACATTCACTCCACGGAAATCGGCTCGTCTCAGATGGTGGTTGAACTCGTTCATCAGCTCGCCACTGCGGATTCGCCGCGCATAAAGAAGATCCTGGATAACGTCATCTTCCTGCTTGTGCCGTCTCTCAATCCCGACGGCCAGATGCTCGTCACCGACTGGTACAACAAAAACGTCGGCACGCCCTACGAGCCCAGCCCTTTGCCGACCCTGTTCCATCCTTACGTCGGTCACGACAATAACCGCGACATGTATCTCTTCTCGCAACGCGAGAGCCGCATGACTGCGGGCATTCTTTGGAACGGTACAGACTCTCCCGGCCTCGGGTGGTTCCCGTCCATCTGGCTCGACGAACATCAGCAGGGCAGTTCCGGTCCGCGCATCTTCACCATGCCCGCTACCGATCCCATCAACCCGAATGTCGACACGCTCATTTACCGGCTGAACACCATCTACGGACAGCAGCAGGCCGCCGCTCTCGAAGCGGAAGGCAAAGAGGGCATCATCTACAACTCCACGTATACGAATTTCTGGGAAGGTGCCATGGCGTGGGCGGGTTGGTGGCATAACGAAGTCGGTCTGCTCACGGAAGTAGCCAGCGCGCGCATCGCGACGCCCGTCATGCAGCAAAAAGCGGATCCCACGCGGCCTGCTGCGGCGCCCGCAGCCACCGGTGCCGCCGAGTTCGAAGCCGAGCGTCGCCGTATGTTCGAACATCCTGACGATCCGCTTCCGCCGCCTCGCGACATCACACCGCGTACCGAATACCCTCATCCGTGGATGGGCGGAAAGTGGACCCTCCGCGACATCGTCGATTACGAGCTCACGGCTACCTATGCTCTGCTCGAAGCGGCTGCTGACACGCGTGAAACGCTGCTGCACGAGATCTATGCAGTCAACCTCCACACCATAGAAGCCGGTGCAAACGGCTCCATCGGAGATGGCAAAGAGAAGACCTTCGCGGCCATCGTTCCGCTCGCCTCGCAGCATGACCCCGCCGAAGCTGTCGAGCTCATCGACAAACTTCGCATCGGCGGTGTCGAGGTCTATCGCGCTACGCAAAGCTTCGAACAGGACGATAAGACCTACCCAGCCGGAACGTTCGTCATCCCGTTCAACCAGGTCTTTGGACGTTATGCCAAAGACATGCTGGAGCGCCAAACCTATCCGGAAGTGCGCCGCTCGCCGCAAGCTCCGCCTGAAGCGCCCTACGACGTTTCCGCTTGGTCGCTCGGCCTGCAATTCGGGGTGGACACGCCCTTCGCCAAAACGCCGTTGAGCAAGGATCTCGCGCTCGAAAAGCTGACCTCTACGCCCGACTTGCCGCTAACCGCCGCTGTCGGCGGTAACGGCGATCATCTTGTTCTTTATAACGGCGCAACCAGTGCTCTCGTGCTGAATCGTCTTCTGCGCGACGGCGTAACGGTCCATATCGATCGTCAGGGTGGCTCTACTTGGCTCTCCGCCAAAACCTCGAAGGCCATCTGGGAGAAGTGCGTCTCAGGCTTTGCAATAACCGCTCCCGAGTCCGGCCTTGCAGTGGCGCCCCGTTACACTGTTCGTCTTCCCCGCGTCGCTCTTTATCAACCTTGGACCGCCGACATGGACGAAGGCTGGACGCGTTGGGTCTTCGATCATTACGAACTTCCTTATGCACTCATTCACAACCAGGAGGTGAAGGCAGGCAATCTGCGCCAGCGCTTCGACGTGATCGTTCTGCCCGATCAGCGCGAGCGCGACATTCTTGGAGGCATCGACTACAAGACGATTGTGCCCGAGTATCGCGGCGGCATCGGCGACCAGGGCTGGAAATCAATCCAGGATTTCATCTCGAATGGCGGGACCGTAGTTGCCTTGGGTGAAGCGTCAAATCTTCTCATCGATAAGCTGCCTCTTGCCGTGAAGGAGCTCAAGCATTCCCTCACTCGCGAGCAGCATTTCGCTCCCGGAGCTATAGTCAATCTTCAAGTCGATGACAGCAATCCCATCGGCTTGGGCGTCGCGCCCGACACCTACGGGTTCTACATCAATTCACCGTTCTTCCAGGTGATGGACGGCTTCTCTTCCCAGAAACTGACGGTGGCCGCGCGATATCCCAACACGAACGTGCGCGCCTCAGGCTGGTTGCGCGGTGAAGATCTCATGCTGGGCCATGCCGCTGTCGTCACCATCGACATGCATCCCGGCAAAATCGTCTTGTTCGGCATTCGTCCGCAGCACCGTGCTCAAACGCACGCCACGTTGCCGCTGCTCTTCAATGCTCTCTATTGGTCAACCGAAGAGCCGGCTCAATAACGCTGAGTTTTGGTCTGACGTCCGAACTGTCGTCGGACTTGCCGTTCCCGTGGCGCTTGGCGAATTGGGTTGGGTCGCCATGGGAACCGTAGACACGATCATGATTGGCGGCCTCGGTCCCGCTGCGATCGGCGCCATCGGAATCGGCAGCAGCGCCTTTTATACTTGCGCTATTTTTGGCTTCGGACTTCTCTTCGGCCTCGACACGCTGGTCTCGCAATCCTTCGGTGCGGGCAAGCGTGACGATTGCCATCACTCGCTCATGCAGGGCATCTACATAGCCCTTGCACTGACTCCCGCGCTGATGCTCATATACGCGGTTATGCCTCCGTTCTTCAACCTTCTGAAGATCAATCAAGAGGTGACGCGGCTCGCCGGCCCTTTTGTTCGCACTCTAAGCCTAAGCACCCTCCCGCTCATCCTCTACGCCGCACTGCGCCGTTATCTGCAGGGCATCGGCCATGTGCGCCCCATCATGTTCACATTGATTAGCGCCAATCTCATCAATTGGTTTTTCAACTGGTTGCTCATCTACGGGCATTGGGGTTTTCCGGCGCTCGGCGTTGTCGGGTCGGCGCTCTCAACCACGCTTGCACGCATCTACATGGCGGCTCTGCTTGGAGCCACCATCTGGTGGTACGAACGCGGCCTGCGTCAAACCGTCCCGCCCCTGTGGCGCAAACCGGATTTCACGCGCATCCGCCGCCTATTACGTCTCGGCTTTCCCGCCGCCATGCAGATCCTTCTTGAAGTGGGAGCCTTTGGCACCGCTGCTGTCTTTGCCGGCAAGTTGTCTGCCACCGCAACTGCTGCGCACCAGATCTCGCTCAACTGCGCCGCTGTCGCATTCATGGTTCCATTGGGTATCTCATCGGCCGCTGCTGTGGCCGTGGGCCACGCCATAGGTCGCCGTCAGCCCGAGGCCGCGCGCCGCAGCGGCTTTATCGCCATCGCGCTGGCTATGTGTTTCATGACCTGCACGGCGATCGCGTTCGTTACCATTCCGCGCCCCATTCTAGGCATCTACACGAGGGATCCGAGCGTCATCCGTATTGCTGTTGGGCTGCTATTCCTGGCTGCCCTCTTTCAGCTCTTCGACGGTATTCAGACGGTCGCCACCGGCGCTCTGCGCGGCCTTGGCCATACGCGCACGCCGATGATCGTAAACTTCATCGCTTATTGGATCTTCGGCCTGCCGCTTGGGTATTGGCTTTGTTTCGTAATTGGCTGGGGCATCTACGGTGTGTGGTGCGGCCTCACGCTGGCTCTTATTACTACCGCCATCGTCCTCCTGCTTAGCTGGAGTCGCGAATCTAGAATTACAATGTCCAGAGGTCTGCACGCGTGAAGCAATTGATGACGCTCCTGCTTGCGGCAACGTTAGTGTTTGCCGCCGACCCTTCCAAGCTGTTGCGCAAAGCGAAGGAAGCGATGGGTGCGTCGCCGCCCCAGATTGACCGTGCCATGCCGTTATTGATCGAAGCGAACCAGAAATGGGAAGCTGAAAGCAGCCAATCCGACGAGTACGCCGAGTCACTCGATCTGCTCGCGATCCTGCTGGCGACAAACGTCCGCCGCGGCGCGGTTCCGGCCGAAAAGTCTGTTAGCCCCATCTACTTGAGTGCGTGGAAGGGCACTGTAGTTCCCTACACAACCCACGCTCTGGAAATTCGGGATTCGAATTCGAATACCCGGCCCGAAGACCTCGCCCTTGCTCTCGAATTGCAGGCCGATGCGCTCGACCGAACCGGTGAGGGCAAGCATTATTGGGACCGTGCCTTTGTGATTCGAGCTCAGCGTGTAGCCGCAATGTCGAATACCGACCCCGCCGCATCGGGCCCCGGCCAGACCTATCCGGTAGGTCAAGGAGTAACCACGCCCGTTATCATTCAAAAGCGTGAGCCGGACTACGACAATATAGCCCGCCATCTGTATTACAGCGGCTCCATTCTCATGGGTGTTGTTATCGATAAAGATGGTGTCCCCCGTCGTCTGCAACTGAGGAAGAACTTGGGGTACGGGCTCGACGAAAAAGCCGCTGAAGCGATTAACACCTGGCGCTTCCAACCCGCAACAAAAGACGGTGTTCCCGTCGCCTGTACAGCTCAGATCTCGGTCAATTTCAGGCTGCTCTGATTCGTGTTAGCCTGAATCACACACACATGCGACTCAGTTACGCTACGGCGGTCGCCGCCTGCATGGGCGTCGGTTTATTGGCTCAGGCTCCGCCCTCAACGACATTGAAAGTCGGAGACAAGGCTCCCGATTTCACCCTGCCCTCGACGCAAGGAGGCACGGTTCATCTGGCTGACTACATCGGCAAGAGCCCGGTCGTTGTTGCCTTCTTTCCCGCCGCGTTCACGGGTGGTTGAACTGCGGAGATGAAAGCATTCCAGTCTGGAATGCAAAAGTACGAAGAGTCGGGCGCGAAGGTATTCGCAATCAGTACCGACAACGGGCCGTCTCAAAAAGCATTTTCGGAAAGTCTTGGCCTGTCGTTCCCGCTGCTGAGTGACTTTGTCGATCGCCATGTCTCGCAGGAGTACGGCGTCTTCCTGCCCAAGTATGGAATAGCAAACCGGGTCACGTTCGTTGTCGGACTGGATGGCAAAATCGAATTCATCGAATCGGGCGGTGACGCGGTGAAGATGCTCGGCGCGCCCGACGCTTGTAGCCGTGCGGCACACAAGAAGCCGGCTGGAACTTAGTGGCCTTTGCAGCGCGCCTTAGTGGGTCTGCTCGCGTCGGCTCTGCTCTGCGGCGGCCAAACTTCGAAACCTGAGGTGGAGCGGCCAGCCGGCAAAGCGGAAGCCGTTCGCCTGGCAAACAGCGGCGTCGCCGAGGCCCATAAGGACAACTTTCGCGCCGCGATTGAAAATTACAAAAGGGCCATTGCCATCGACCCCGATCTGCCGGGCATCTATCTGGATCTGGGACTGGCTTGGTTCAAGCTCGGCAATTTCGCCCAAGCTGCGGCCGCGTTCCAACAGGCCAATAAGAAGTCGCCCACCGAGCAGGGCACTACGCTGCTGGCAATGAGCGAATTCGGGCTGCAGCAATACAAAGAGGCGTCGGCGCTGCTGGCGCCGCTCGCGGCGGCGAACCCTGACAATACGGAGCTCTCGTATTGGCTGGCCAAGTGTTACTTGTGGTCCGGGCAGTATCGGGCGGCCACGGATCTGTTTCGCGCGATCGTAGAGCGGCAACCGGATTCAACCGCGGTGCACATGCTGCTCGGCGAAGCCTACGATGCTGACGGCCTCGCGCCTCAAGCCATCGCCGAATATGAAGCCGCAATCGCGGCAGGTCCGAAAGAACCCGAGACGCACTTCGGTCTCGGTTACCTGTTCTGGAAAGAAAGGCGGTACGACGACGCGGAAGCGCAATTCCGCGAAGTATTGAGGCAAGTGCCGGACGATCCGAAAGCTCTGGCTTTTCTCGCGAATACCCTGCTGAAGAACGGCCGTACGCAGGAAGCTGAAGCCGATCTAAAGCGAGCGCTTGCCGGTGACGGCAAGCTGGCCATGGCGCATGTGGATCTGGGGACCATCTGCGCTGAACAAAAGAATACGAACGCCGCCGTAGAGCAGTTTCAAGCCGCTATAAAAAATGATCCGAAGCGCTATGACGCTCACTATAAGCTCGCGCGCCTCTATCGTGAACTGGGACGCACCGCCGATGCCGACGCAGAGTTCGCAATCGTTATGAAATTACATGAAGAAAAAAAAGCGGGGCCGCTGATGAACATCGGCGGCCCGCAATAGAGCAACGATTCCTTTTCTAAAAGTGCAGCTTCAGCGCAAACTGCAGTACTCGCGGATCATAAGCACTGGTGACTTGGCCGAAGTTACCGTCGGACAGGGTCGTGTCAACCGCGTTCAACTGCGTATGGTTGAACGTGTTGAAGGATTCGAAGCGGAACTCGACGTTGCGCTGGCCGGATTCGCTGAACGCGAATCGCTTGAACAGCGATACATCCCAGTTGTCGCGGCCCGGACCGCGGAGCAGCATCTTCCCCGCGTCCCCCCAGGTGCCGGGCGCCGGTTGAGCGAAGATGCTGGTGTTGAACCATTCGTTGATCGAATTGGGATAACTCAATGCGCCGACTACATTCGGCCGGTTGGCTGATCCCGGGATGCCGTTGCTGCCGTAGGTGCCGCCGAGCCCCACGTTCAGAGCCAAGCCGCTCTCCATCGTGCCCACTGCCGAAAGCTCCCATCCACCGAGCCCGGTTTTCAGGAAGCGATTGGTCGAATCCCTGAAGAACGGCAGGTCATAGATGAAGTTGGCGACGAAGATCTGGTTACGATCGAGACCGCTGGGGCCGTAATCATAGCCTCGGTTGTAAGGGTCGGAGACGTTGGCCAAGTCGCCTTGGCCGCCATTGCCCGTAGCCGGATCTATGGCGCGCGACCACGTATAAGCGAGTTGGAGGCTCAGATCTCTTCGGACCTGAGACTTCGCTTCCACCTGCAGGCCGTTGTAGTACGAACTTTCGGAGTCTTCGGAAACGTTGATCTCTCCGAATCCCCGGTAAGGCACGACGGAATTGTATTGCGTGGTTCCGTTTGCGATACTCGCCAGCAGGGCAGGGTTATTCGCCGGCAAGTTGATGTTTCGATAATCGTTCTGATGGCGGTTCTGGTTGCCGACATACGACACCGACAGAACGGAAGCCGCTCCAAGCTGCTGCTGGACGCCCATGCTGAATTGGTAGCTTGCGGGGTTCTTATAGTCGCTGTACGCCAAGCCGGTGATGCCCGGTGCCGTTATGGGCGTGGCCGCGGCGGTTCCAGTAGCGATACTTACCGCCGGATTTGATAAGAAAACGTTGTTAAGCGTGGAAGTCAGAGTGAACGGCACGTTCGGGCCGGCGTTATAGACGTCGTTGCCCTGGATGCGTTCATACATGATTCCGAAGCCGCCGCGTACAACCGTTTTGCCACTGCCGGTGAGATCATACGCGAAACCAAGGCGCGGCGCAAACAGCGCCCAGTCGTTCTGCACCAGACCGCGCGGTATGCCGTTTTGACCCGCAATGCCGATCCCATTCAGGTACAGCGGATAGCCGTTCAGGATGGCATTGGGGCTGCTGCCGAGGCCCGGGCTTCCGGGCGCAATAGTACCATTCGCCAGTATCGTCGCCGCATTGGCGGGATTGTAGAGATTGGGATAGAAGTTGGACTGCCGGTTGTTTGTCTCTACCGTGTGGGGAATGCCATCCCAACGCACGCCCAGATTGAGCGTCAGTCTGGGCCTCACTTTCCAGTTGTCCTGCACGTATGCGTCAAACGAGTAGCTAGGCCAGTGGCCGGCGTCCTGAATCGCGAGCTCTGAGTAGCTGTTTGCGTACCCAAGCAGGAAGTCAGCGAAGCCGTTGCCGGTATACGTGCCGTTGAAGCCGAAGTCGCCCTGAGTGTCACCGAAGAGATCCTGGATTTTCGTGTACAACATCCAGCTTCCGCCGAATTTCAACTGGTGGTTGCCTTTCGTCCAGGAGAGGTCATCGCGGATCTGGTAATCGTCCGCCTTGTTATGCCAGGGCCAGCTTCCGATATCGAATGTGGCCGATTCGCCCTGGCTCAGGCCGATGGTGGGGATGCGGGTGAGATTATTTCCGGGGAACAGTTCCGGAACACTGAACGCGCTGGGGCGCCCGACGATGCCGGTGGGCACAATGCCAATCCGGTTGCCGTTGTAGTTGAACGCGGTCTCGTTCAAGAGTGTCGGGCTGATGGAGTAGGTTGCATGCACGACGCCGCTGTACGACGGGTTGGTGAACACGGCCTGGCTTGTCGGCACGTTGTCGCCATTCCACAGCGACGTTCCGTAGGTCTGACTGATCTGTTCATCCACCCAGTGCCCGAACACCCAGAATTTGTCCGTAAAGTGATGATCGATTCGGATGATTTCCTCCCGCACGTCGGTGGGCTGCTTGGCCCCGCCCACGAAGTTTCCGGTTGTCACGCCGGCTGCAGAGGTAGAGAGAAGTGACGGCGTCGGAAAAATGCCGGCGCCGAGCAGTGCCTGCGCATTAGGATCCAGCAGCGAAACAGGGACTGTGTTGTTAGTGAATCCTACATACGGATTCGCTCCTGTACACGGGCTGAGCGCCTGGCCGGCTGCCGCGAATTTTTGAGCTATCGCGCCCGAAACTTGATTGACGCAAGGCGTGTGGAGGTTTGCGAGGCTATTCCCGAGCGTCGAACCGAAGTTTCCGCCGTACTGGCTGGCCAGCGGTACCTGCTGGTTGAGAACGCCGCCCGTAACGATCTTGCGCCACTCCATGTTGTAGAAGAAGAAGGTCTTGTCGCGGCTTTTGTTGTAAACCTTCGGGATCCACACCGGGCCGCCAATGTTGAAGCCGTAGATATTTTGCCGGAGCTCCGGAGCCGGCGTACCTGCGCGATTGTTGAAGAAGTTGTTGGCGTCGATTGCGTCGTTGCGCCAGAATTCCCAGAGTGCGCCGTGAAAATCTTTTGTTCCGCTCTTGAACACCATTGTCATGGTGGCGCCCGAAGCAAGACCGAACTCTGCGCTGTAGTTGGACGTCAATGCCCGGAACTCACCAATGGAGTCAATGGAAGGCATGACGCTGATATTGCCCGAACCGCCGCGGTCCAGGTCCTCGCCGCCATCGATCATGTAAAGGTTATGGGAAACGCGGAGGCCGTTGAAACTAACCGTCGAGCTGCCGCCCACCGGCGTCGGGCTCTGGTAGTCGCTCATGTTGCTCGACGAGCCCGGAATCAGCGCTGTCAAGGTGTACAGGCTACGTCCGTTCGTGGCCAACTGCGTAACCTGTTGCCCGGTGATGACGTCGCTGACCTCGCCCGACTCGCTCTGCACCTGAACGGCGTCGGCCTGAACGATTACGCTTTCAGTCGTGCTGCCGACTTGCAGAATGATGTCTACTGTCCGCCGGTCGCCGACGTTCAACGGAATGCTAGTCTGTTCGAATTTCTTGAACCCTTTGACTTCGGCACTGACCGTGTAATGGCCGACCTGCAAGCCGGGAGCCGTATACTCGCCGCTGGCGTTGGTGGTGGCTCGCGTCACGGTGTTCGTGTCAACGTCGGTCACGACGATGAGCGCGCCAGGGACTGCCGCACCCGATTGGTCCGTGACTGTGCCTACGATGGTTCCTCCAGCGCCCACCTGCGCAGGAGCGCCCGGCGTAAAGAAGAAGAGCGCCAGACAAAGGAAAACTATGTAAGTAGTGTGCAGCCTCAAGTTTGCCCCCTAGGTCGGATAATTTGCCCCGCACAGCGGAGCTTGTCGAAAGTATGAACCTATTAGAGTGTGGAAGCTAGGTTAGAGTCGTTACCCCGGGACATAGGACCTGTTAAACGTTGATATTTCAACAATGTACCGCAACCAAGTAACCTGCGGTAACAATCTGTTACCCGCTTTTGGTTCCTCTTATCGGGTGTATACTTTGGTGCTAAATGCGGTTGACACACGATGTTCACGCGCCCTACGCCCTCCGAGAGAGACACGCAGCTCTCGATGCAGTGCTGGCTTCCGGTACCTTCTCACGGAACGCTCGGCTGGGCAAGCTTCTTCGGTATCTGTGCGCCAAGTCCTTTGCGGGGGAATCGAGTTCGTTGAAGGAATATACAATCGCGACAGACGTCTTTGGCCGTTCCTCGGATTTCGACCAAAGCACGGATGCCATTGTTCGCGTAGAAATACACCGGCTCCGGAAGAAGCTCAAAGAATTCTACGGAGGCGAAGGCTCGCACCAGTTCATTGAAATCGTAATTCAGAGCGGCAACTACTCGCCCGAATTCCTTGAACGCCGGGTGGAAGTTGCGGACTGGCGACACGAGGCGGACGAGAAGCCGCAGGTCCAGGAGCACGTTCCCGTTCTAGCGCTTCCAGCCGTGGAGCAGCCCATTTTGCCCCGCAAGCGCCCGTTACTCCAGTGGTGGCGAATAGAGCTGGCCGCGTGTCTCGTTCTCCTCGCGACTGCGGCTTTGATCTTTTGGGCGGTGAGGCACAAGTCGATGACCCGAGTTGCGGGCGTCGGTTATTCCGCAGTTGATGCGGTAAGCGCAGGCACCGTCGAAGCGGGCGCCATTCGCATCCTGAGCGGTCGAACGCAGGCGAATATACGCGATCGCGAGGGTAAGCGATGGAGCGCGGACGCTTACTTCGAGGGCGGCACAACCATTGACGCTCCCGTGCAGCCGATCTATCGCACGCGCAATCCTGTGCTCTTCCAGGGAGCACGATCAGGCGAGTTCTCGTACAAGATTCCGCTCGACGCCGGTCTGCACGAGCTGCATCTCTATTTCGCGGACACATCCTTCACTCCGGGCATTTCTATGGAGGGCGGAGAGAACACGCGCTACTTCAATATCGATCTGAATGGCCGGCCACTACTGCGGAATTTCGACATCATCGCGAACGCAGGCCCCAACACCGCCTACGAGCGAGTTTTCAAAGATGTACAACCGGACAAGGACGGCTACCTTCGTCTCGCATTCCACAAAGCCGTGGGGGAACCGATCTTAAGTGCGGTCGAGCTTTTGCCGAGCGTTCCGCATCGAATCAGGCCGGTGCGCATTTCTACCCAGGACAGCGGTTTCACCGACAAATTCGGTAAGAATTGGCAAGCAGACAATTACTTCCTGAACGGGCGCTCAATCGCGAAATTCGGCATTGTCGCCGGGCCCGTCGATTCGCAGATCTACGAACGCGAGCGGTATGGCAACTTCTCGTATGCAATCCCGGCGGCCCCCGGCAAGTATCGGTTGAACCTTCATTTCGCGGAGACCTACTTTGGACCAGGACAGCATGGCGGAGGCGGAACGGGCGACCGTATCTTCGATGTTTACTGCAATGGGATTGTTCTGCTGAGCCGGCTAGACGTTTTTCGCGAAGCGGGCGCCGCCCGTCAACTCATGGAGACTTTCGACAGCATTCAGCCGAACGCGCAAGGGAACGTGCTGGTTTCGTTCGTTCCGCGCGAGAACTATGCAATGGTGTCGGCCCTGGAACTAATCGACGAATCGAGTCAATGAATCTCGGGCTCAGGCGTTGGTGCCTGGGTACCCAGAAAATCGAAGTCGCAGCCGCGATTCGCCTGTGTAACTCGCTCGAGATATAGCGCGCCGTAACCGCGCTGATATCGCGGCGCCGGTTTTGTCCACTGTGCCCGGCGCGCCTTCATCTCCTCATCGCCGATCAGCAGGTCGAGGCGTCTGTTCTTCAGATCCAGCGACACCATGTCGCCCTCTCTGACGAGTGCGAGCGGACCACCCACGTAACTCTCAGGGGAGACGTGCAGCACGCACGTGCCATAAGCCGTGCCGCTCATGCGCGCATCCGAGATGCGAACCATGTCGCGCACGCCCTGCTCCAACAGCTTTTGCGGAAGCGGCATCATGCCCCATTCCGGCATGCCCGGTCCGCCGAGAGGGCCGGCGTTTTGCAGTACTAACACGGAATCCGGCGTGACCTCTAGGTCGTCACGGTTGATTCGCTGGTCGAGTTCTTCGTAGTTTCGGAATACCACAGCCGGACCCGTGTGTTGCAACAGCTTGGGGAGTGGACGCGGACGTCTTGATCACCGCTCCATCGGGAGCCAGGCTGCCGAAAAGAATCGCCGTGCCGCCGGTCGCCGCGATAGGGTTCGAGCGCGGCCGGATCACATCCTCTTTCACCGGCTTCGCGCCAGCGATGTTCTCGCCGAGCGTCTGTCCGTTTACGGTCATCGCATCGAGGCGTAGCAAATCGCGGATCTCGGACATGAGCGCTCGCAGCCCCCCGGCGTAGTAGAAGTCTTCCATCAGGTAGGCACCCGACGGCCGTATATTCGCCAGCACCGGCACGTGTTCTGAGATTTCTTCGAAGAGCGGAAGCGGAAGCTTGATCCCGCAGCGTCCCGCCAATGCAACCAGGTGAATGATCGCATTGGTTGATCCTGCAAGGGCCATGTCGACGGTAATCGCATTCTCAAAGGCGGAGCGCGTGAGAATATCCGCCGGGCGCAGGTTCGCCCAAACCATCTCGACGATTCGGGCACCGGAACTCACCGCCATGCGCGGATGATTGGAATCGACGGCGGGAATCGACGATGCGCCGGGCAACGTCATCCCGAGCGATTCGGCCATCGCCGTCATCGTCGATGCAGTCCCCATTGTCATGCAGAATCCGGGCGATCTCGCAATGCCATTCTCAATGCCAATCCAGTCCTGCTCCGTGATCGTCCCTGCGCACCGCTCTGTCCAGAACTTGCGGGCATCGGTGCCGCTGCCGAGAAACTGCCCGTCCCAGTTACCGCGCAACATCGGCCCGGCGGGGCAGTAGATCGCGGGAATGTTCATGCTGATCGCGCCCATCAGCAACCCGGGCGTTGTCTTATCGCAGCCGCCCAACAGGACCGCGCCGTCAATCGGCAGCCCGCGCAGAAGTTCTTCGGTCTCCATCGCCAACAGATTGCGGTAAAGCATCGGACTGGGGCGCATGAACGTCTCGGTGATCGTCATCGCCGGAACTTCTACCGGGAATCCGCCCGCTTGCCACACACCGCGCTTCACGGCTTCCGCTCGCTCGCGCAGATGAAGATGGCAGGGGTTGATCTCGCTCCAGGTGTTGACGATTGCAATGACGGGCTTGCCGCCGAAGTCCTCTTGCCGGTGCCCCATCTGCTTCATCCGCGATCGATGACCGAACCCGGTCAGGTTGTCCGGTCCAAACCAACGATGACTGCGCAGTTCCTCTGGCTTCAGTGGCACTCTCTCATTTTCTGATATGGTGACCTTGACCTATGCGGCGCCTTGGACTTCTGCTGTTAGCAGCCATTGCTACCACGGCTTTCACAGGCGTACAGCCCGCCTACGATCAGCCGTATCGCCCTCAATTCCATTTCTCGCCTCGCGAGCATTGGACGAACGATCCGAACGGCCTCGTGTACTTCGAAGGCGAGTACCACCTGTTTTTTCAGTACAACCCGTTCGGCGATGAATGGGGCCATATGAGTTGGGGCCACGCCGTGAGCACCGACCTGATGCATTGGACGCAGTTGCCCGTGGCGCTCAAGGAAGAGAACGGCGTCATGATCTTCACCGGCAGTGCCGTCGTAGATTCCAGCAACAGCAGCGGCTTCTGCCGGAACAACAAGCCGTGTCTGGTTGCTGTCTACACTGGCTACACGGCCGAAAAGAATGGCCATCCCTCATTGCAGACTCAAAACATCGCCTACAGCAATGATCGCGGCCGCACTTGGACGAAGTATTCCGGCAATCCCGTTCTCGATCTGCACATGACAGACTTCCGTGACCCCAAGGTCTTCTGGCATAGCGCAACGCAGCGCTGGATCATGGCCGTCGTCGCTACCGAACGACCACAAGGTCCGGTTCTATTCTTCGATGAATCTAAAGAGTTGGACACAGTTGAGCGACTTCGGCCCCGCAGGCGCAACTTCCGGCCAATGGGAGTGTCCGGAGATCTTTGAACTGCCGGTTGCCGGCGCAGCCGAATCAAAGCCGCTGGGTTCTCAAAATCGGCCTGAATCCCGGCGCTCGTCTCGGCGGTTCAGGCGAGCAGTATTTCATCGGGCAGTTCGACGGCAAGCAGTTTACAAACGCGAACCCCGCTTCGACAACTCTCTGGACCGACTACGGGAAGGATTGCTATTGCGCGCTGACTTTCAACGGACTTCCGGCTTCACAGACGCCGGTGATGATCGGGTGGATGGACAACTGGCAATACGCGGCGGCGTTGCCGACTTCGCCCTGGCGAGGACAGATGACCATTCCACGAAAGCTTTCGTTGCGCAATACGAATGAAGGCATACGTCTCTTCCAAGAGCCTGCCGATCAGCTTGCTACGCTGCGAGCGGGTCCTGCTGAGACTTCCGTCAAGTCACTGCCGAGCCATAGTTTCGAACTTAATTCCACCATCAACCTGGGAAGTGCGAAACAAGTGGGGTGGCGGCTGCTTGAACAGAACGGTGCGTTCACACTGATCGGTTATGACCGCGGCAAACAGAGTCTGTTCATCGACCGAACGCACTCCGGGGTGGTGAACTTCAATCAGTCCTTCCCCTCGCAGATGGATGCCCCCTTGAAAGACTCAGGCGAGTTGCGCTTGCAAATTGTCGTCGATCGGTGCTCGATCGAGCTGTTTGCAAACGACGGAGAAGTTGCGATGACATCGCTGGTCTTTCCGGCACAGGACGCAAACGGTATCGAGCAGTATGAAGTGGGTGGCCGCACCGGCTCGACGCACGCGACGCTTTGGCGTCTCGCCTCCACGCATCAATAACCGGGATGGTATTCCCGTTGAGTGTGGCCCTGCAGGTCTTCTGGATAAAAGTACACTGTGCGCAGATTCCCGGCTGCATAGCGCTGCGCTTCATCGTCGAAATGGGGTGATTGGGGATGGCCGCTCTCGCCTCCCGCCGTAACCGCCCTCGCCCGCACCTTCGGGCCGAAATCAATGACAGCGACAAAGCTGTTGCCGCTTGTGCCGTACCACTTCTTCGTGTTCGGGTACGGGCGCGCGCCGAAAGAGGCCAGCGACCCCCACACAGACGACGTGAACCCGACCGGAATACTCGGTTCGGAATCGCTGAAGTGCGGCTCGATGTCGTCGTTGATTCGCTGAAAGCGATTGATATTGCCCCAGGGCGTCTGCCAGGCGCCGAAATCGGCCGCGAGTCTGTCTGAAGCGGCGCCCAGCGATTGCAACAACTGTTCCCGGCTGGCTTTGCCGGCCTGAATGTAATCTTCTACGTTCATCTGTGCCGCGCGTGCATCATGCCGCAGATGCTTGTTCAGGTCTTCGCCCCAGAAAACCGCGAGAGACGTGGGAACCGAATCGACGCCCCATCGCATATCCCAGGATGTCAGCGCTTCCATCTGCGACGCCAACTTCGATTTCTGTGGGTCCGATGCCGGCAGCGCGTCGAACGCGGTTATCAGTGACGGAATAGTCTTCGCAAACCACGGCAGCCAACTGTCGTAAGCGGTTGTCATGAGCGATTCGAGCGTGAAATTCTTCCTCGTCTCAAGCAGCCGGGTGGCATGTACACCGCGCGGCGATTCCGATGTGCTCATCTCCACGTAGACGGGAAAGTCGGCGCGCTTGGGACTATCGGATCCGGCAGCAGACCATGGCCAGTTGTTGCTGTTGAATATCCACCCGCTCTTCGGGTTCAGAAGATGCGGCGTTTCGTCGACCGACAAAAGGCCGTGCCAGTCAGTCGCCGGATTGCTGCCGTCAACCGGTTTCGTCCAGTCGAAATGAGTATCCCGGCGCGGAATGAAATTGCCGTGGAAATAGGCAATGTTGCCATCCCCGTCGGCGTAGATCGTATTGTTCGACGAATTTGCGTGCAACTCCATGGTCTCGCGGTACTCTTTGTAGCTGCGCGCCTTCGTGCGTGTGTAGGATTGCGTCAGAGCTTTGATCGGCTCCTGCATGAGACGGATGGCGATCCACTTACCGTTCTCTTCTCGAACCACCGGGCCGTGCTGTGTGCGGTAGGCAGTGAACTTCTTCTCAGCTATCCCGTGATCGGTCTTATAGGGAACTGTGATTTCGGAGGCTGTAACCGGACGGTCTTCGTCGCCGTATCGATAGAAGACGCCGTCGCCTTTCTTCGTAATAGTTTCGGCGTAGTCGTCAACCGCATCGACCCCGCTCGAAGTGTGCATCCAACCGGCGCGATCGTTGAATCCCTGATAGACGAAGAATTGGCCCCATGTCACCGCGCCATAGGCATTCAGTCCCCCGTCGCTGGTCATCTGTAGTTCCGAGCGGAAGAAAAACGAGGTGTGAGGATTGATCAGCAGAAGAGCATGACGATCTGCGCTGTCGGATGGTGCAATCGCCATGCCGTTCGAGCCTGATGGTTCCTTCGGGCGCGTTTCTTCAACTGACGCTTGAGTCGCCGCGCCTTTGCCGCCATAGAAGGCGGCCAAGTCACGCAGGTTTACGCGCTCGATATCGCCGCCAATGCTGCCCTCTGTGAATGAGAGCGCCATCCACGGCTCGAAGTGCTGTATTACTCGTGCGTGAACTTCCGGATGTTTGTAGAGGTAGTAATTCAGCCCGTCCGCGAACGAGTTCATCAAGGATTGCAACCACGTTGGGCTCGCGGCGTAGTCTTTCTTAAGGATCTCCGGACGGATGAACAACTTTATCCGGAGGTCTTGATAGATCTTGGCTTCTCCTTCCGCTTCGGCCAGACGCCCCATCGCGTTGAGATAGTTAGTCTCGACGCGATTGAAATCATCTTCCGCCTGTGCATAGATCATGCCGAAGACGGCGTCGGCGTCCGTCTTTCCATGCACGTGAGCGATGCCCCAGTCGTCACGCGTGATGGTGACGCGCTGCGCCTCCTGCTTCCAGCGTGCTTGTTCTTGCGCTGCAGGGGGCTGGAAGGCGAGGCAGGTGACGGCGACTGCAAACAGCAGTGAGAGTCTTTGCGGCAGCTTGTGAGGGTTCAATCTCTCAGCAGTATACGAGACTAGAATGCCGCGGCGCCCGCTTCGGCGACTGCCTGGTCCTGCGCGCCCATGCCGCCACTGACGCCGATGGCGCCGACGACGTCGTTGCCGCGCTTCAGCGGAATGCCACCCGCAAAGATCATCACTCGCCCATGATTTGAGGCGTGGATGCCGAAGAACTCGCCGCCGGATTGGCTAAACTCCGCGAGCTGCTTCGTAGAAATGTCAAAAGCACGCGCTGTCCATGCCTTGTTGATGGAGATATCCACGCTTCCCATCCAGGCCTTGTCCATGCGCACATGGGCGACGAGATTGCCACCCGCATCCACAACGGCAATATTCATCGGTTGACCGATCTCCTGGGCCTTCTTTTCAGCCGCCGTTATGACCCGGCGCGCATCTGCTAACGTAATCACTCAATTTCCTCCCGCAGTTAGATACTGTCCGGGAGGCAGCGTAACAGACTACGTCAAAGCCTCAGCCTGGCTTCGTATAAATCCGGGAGATCGTTTTCAAGCAGGACGACATCCGCGGCCGTGACATTTGTATTCATCCAAATGCGCGCGGCTTCGAAGCTGGGGCAGGGAATCACCGCACCCCGAGGATTGCCGGATACATACGCTTCGGTTAGCGTCATAATCCGCTTCGGCAGCACGGGGAGCAGCACGTCGACGTTCGATGCCGCGAGTTCACCAATCTTTCGATGTTCCTCGTCGTGTACCGAGCCCATTTCGACCATTCCCGGCGTCACGAGAACTCGACGGCCGCCGTCCTGGCGCAGTGTTGTCAACAGATGGAGCGCAGTGGCAAACCCGACCGGATTCGAGTTATACGCATCGTCGATCATCTTCGAACCGTTTGGTCCAAGCTTCACCTCCAGGCGATGTTTGATTTGCGGAACAGAGCGAAGCGCGAGGATTGCGTCTTCGGGAGCAACGCCCAATGCACAAGCTGTCGCGAAGACAACGCACATATTTCCGATGTGATGCTCTCCAAAGATGGGAGCATGGATCGTGTATTCGCTGCCGCGCCATCTAACGCGTGCTTCGATTCCCGCGCCCGTCTGCGCCGTATCGACGATCTGCAGTGCGCAATCTGAGCCTTTTCCAACAATGATGCAGTTAGCGTATCGGTCCCGAAACGCTCTGGCTGCTGTGAATCCCAGAACCTGCTCCGCCATGACGACGGGACCGTTTTTCTTCGCGGCCGCCTCCGCCAATTCAAACTTCGTTTTCGCGACGCTGTCGAGCGTCTTGAATCGCTCGTAGTGCGCCATACCGATGGCAGTGATCACCGCGAAATCCGGCGGGGCCAACCGGCATAGCCGCGCGATGGATCCCGGTCCGTAGGCGCCCATCTCGCAAACAAAGAAACGATGATGCGGCGCGAGCTGTTCACGCACGATGCGCGCGATTCCCATGGGCGTATTTACGCTGCCCGGAGTGATGAGCGTAGGCGCCTGGATTTCCAGGATGTGTCCAAGCAAGTGCTTCGCCGATGTTTTTCCGAAGCTACCGGTTATGCCGATGATGGTCGGCTTTAACGACAGCAGCTTCGTATGCGCTTCGTCCCAGAATTTCTGTTGTAGCCGCTTTTCATATGGCGCGGCAAGCACGTTTCCAAGGGTCAAGGCGAATGGAATCGCCTGTACGGGGATGAGCCAGAAGATAGGGTGCCGGAACCAGGCAGCCACGACCGCTGCTAACACCGCTAATGCCAGGCAACTGCCTGCAAATATCCGTTTTGCGCGGCTGGTCATTACCAGCGCTTTCTTCGAGCGCGGCCGAAATTTCGGTTCCAGCGCGAAGAAAAGCAAAAACGCGATGACGATTACGCAGTCGGCGCTCCAGCGCCCCAGAACGAGTGCAAGCTCAAGCGTTCCGACGACGAAGATAATGAACGAAACTTTGGTGTCGAACGAGTACCGGTCGAACAGCCAGTAGATAAAGCGCCTGGAGTCGTACTCTTCCTGTTGATAAATGTGCAGATACGTGAGCAGCCGCCGATACGCAAAGATCAGGAATGCGGCAGCAACTAAGAAACTCACTGCGGCATCTGCTCCAGGAAGCGGCGGATCCGTGTAGCGACTTGATGACGGCCATCGCTCAAGATACTCAGGTGCGTAAAGCCATCGAGCAGCGCCAGGCTTGAAGCGGGTATCAACTTGTTCAGCCGCTCACCCATCTCCGGAGGTGTTTCGGTGTCTCGCGTTCCGTAGATCAGCAAGGTAGGGCAGGCGACCTGGCTCGCTTGCGTGCTCAAGTCTTCGCGAACGACACGGACGAAAACGGGACGCATATCGCCAGCGTTCTTATAGTCGGCACTGCCGAACAGCTGCCGCAAGCGATCGAGAGCTGGGCCTTCACGCGCAAACCCCTTCGCAATCTTGAACGTCATGACACGAATGTTCCTCCGTGCGCGATCGAGCAAGCTTCGCTGCCGCTGCAAACCGGCTGAGGCGATCAGCACCATTCCTCGAAGCAAGCCAGGGTGGCGAGACGCAAGTTGAATTCCGACGCGCCCACCGAAACTGTGCCCAATCCAAACGAATTTTTTCGCGGGCAGCATGCGTATCCACGCTGCAACTGAGTCGGCGTACTCCGCCGTGCCCCAAGTATCGGGAGGCATTCCAGATTGTCCAAAGCCGGGGAAGTCAATCAAAGAAGAGGCCCCAAAGGGTTTCAAAATCTCAGCTAAAGCCTGGAACGACGCTCCCGATTGAGCCCATCCGTGGCCCCAAATCAGGTGAGTCGATACCGGCGCCGCGGACGCGATTTCCGTAACGGCAAAGCGCGTTCCCTCGGCTGTAACGTGCCGTAAGTTCATTCACCTCCGTTTGCTAGAGTGGACACTTCGGCCACTACCGCAAGCTCCATTGCTGTGAGTAAAAAGTCGATTTTGTCTGTCCACTATGAAAACGCGAGTGGCTGTCTTCTTCGGCGGCCGTTCTCCTGAACACGACGTTAGTATCGTCACGGGTTTGCAAGCGCTGGAAGCTCTCGATCAGGACCGCTTCAGCTCTTTTCCAGTCTACGTTGCGATCGATGGAAAGTGGTTTACCGGCGACGCCTTACGCAATCGTGCGAACTATCTGCCGAAACCAGCGGCGCTGAAAGAATTCGAAGGCGTGCTTCTCGAGGCATCTCCGAACATAGATGGACGCGGACGGCTGCTGCCGATAAAGCAAGGTGGCCTTTTCGCAAAACCGAAGCCAGTCGAGTTCGATGTCGCTCTATTCGCCTTCCACGGGCTGTTCGGCGAGGATGGACGAATGCAGGGATTGTTCGAACTGGCAAACGTTCCATACACGGGCATGCGGCCACTGGCGTCGAGCGTTCTGATGGACAAAGCGGCGACAAAGCGCGTGCTTGCCGATACCGGAATTGCCCTGCTTCCGTACGCAATCGTAGAGCGCCCCACCGGCGGACTTCTGCCGAGCGCGTCAGACATACAGTCGCGTATAGGCGGCATCGATTTTCCGGTTATTGTGAAGCCGCTGCACCTTGGGTCGAGCATCGGTGTCGCGAAGGCGGCGAACATGGAGGATCTGCGCGGCGGGCTGTCTGTAATCTTTCGCTTAGATACGCATGCCATTGTCGAACCGCTGGTTCAGAATCTGATCGAATATAACGTTGCCGTTCGCAATTCGCCGCGCGGCATTGAGACGTCGGCCATCGAGCGACCGAAATCCGAGAGAGAGCTGCTCGACTTCAAGGCGAAATATTTGAGTGGCGCCGGTGCAAGCAAAGGCGGATCGAAGCAGCCCGGCGCGATCAGCGAAGGCATGCTTTCCCTTACCCGTGAAGTAAACCCGCCCGTGCCGGAACCGATTGCCGAAAAAATTCATTCCTGGGCGAAGACCTGTTTTGCCACTGTGTATGGAACCGGCGCGCCACGAATCGATTACCTGTGTAACCGCGAAACTGGGGAGATCTGGCTAAACGAAGTGAACCCTTGCCCAGGCTCGTTTGGATACTTCCTATGGCAAGCCACGCCGCACCCGATGCTTTTCTCGGATTTGCTGTCCGCGTTGATCGACGAAGCGTTTGTGTGTCAACGAACGCTGCAGCTTCCGCCGGACCCCACGCACGCGGATGCGCGGCTGTTTCCGCGAGGGTAAACGTGACCGCCCGAAAGCGCATGGTTGCCGATCCGAAGCTGAAACGCCGGATTGCCAAACTTGGGACCAGCAAGGACACCCAGCGCGACGCAGCATTCCGACGAGTCATCGCATCGATTCCAAAGGGCAAGGTAGCGAGCTATGGCGAAGTAGCGGCCGCGGCCGGCTATCCGCTTTATCATCGTGCCGTAGCGCGCCTGCTACGGACCGATCCGCCGGACCGCTTGCCTTGGCATCGCGTCGTCGGCGCTGGAGGAGAAATCAAGCTTGCCTTGGAAGCCGGAGCGGAGCAGCGTCTGCGATTACGCATGGAGGGTGTCACTTTTCGAGGCAAGCGCGTCGATTTGAAGTTGCATCAGCACGTTTTCCGCACGTGGGAGATCTGGGATTGAGTTAATCGGAGAAATGTTGGGCAGACCACTCCGGACCGCCTTGTTATGGAGTATGATCTAGGACGGAAGCGGCCTCAGGCTTCGGCGCCTGGCGGTTTTCGCCACTCCACGCCGTGCCTGGGCGCGTTCAGACGCACCATCAAGGAGGTGTGACCGTGGATCGTTTTGAAGTTCGCCTTTCAATAACCAGGCTGTTGCTGGTTCTGATTTTGGTCATCGTGCCCCTCAGCATTGTGGGGCTGGTGCTCACCACTCGGAGCGACCGCTCGCTCGATAGCGCAATCGGCAACGACTATAAGGCGCTGGCACAAACATACAGCACCGATGTAGCCGATTTCATGCGCGACCGTGTGGCGGACGTGAATGCAATTGCAGCCGAATCCTCCGTACTCGCAGCAGTCGGAACCGGTACCGGTAAAGCAAAACCGGCGGCCAATAAGGGAAATGGAGCGGCCGAGAGTGCGTCGGAGTTCCTGCGTCAACGGCGCATACTCGACCCGCGGTACCTAAACATCATTGTCACGAATGTCAACGGAGAGGTAGTTGCATCTTCCGGGCAACATACCAACAGCGATTTCTCGCAAGACGAGTTCTGGCAAGGCGTCTATAACAAGGGACAGGGATCAGTTCGGGTTAGCGGCATTCTCGACAACGAGATGCTGAAGGCGTACTTCGTCAATATCGGTTTTCCCATCTCCGATGCCTCGGGTAATCTGATGGGCGTATTGTCCGCCGCGGTTAATATCTCGCCGATTCTTGCACGCTTTCAGCAGAACGAGATCGGCAACGGAGCACGCGCCGCGCTGGTGGACGAAAACGGCCAAATAATCAGCGCCCCTAACACGGATGTGTTTGCCCGCGCCCAATCCGCGGATTTTGAGGCGGTGCGCGACACTCTCAGCACCACACAGGGTCAACAGGCGGGATGGACGCTTGCGAGCGTCAGAAAAGGCCCGGATATTGTTGGATACGCCAGCACCGGTTTGAAGCCCCACTTCGACAATCTTGGCTGGTTCGTTGTCGTGAGCCAGGAGGAGTCCCGCGCGGCAGCCCCAATTCGTGAATTGGAACGCTTCGCACTTATTATGGTCATCCTGGGAATCTTCATGCTGACATTGCTGTTCGTCTACTGGTTCCTCCACCACAAGCAGCGCTTCGAGGATCTGGGTCCCGGCGCCGAGGAAGACGATCGGCCGCATCGCGCCGCCGCAGCATCGGTTTAGGCGCGGAGGGTACCGGTTCGGCAATAATCGATGATGTGATCTTCACGCCAGCTTCATCTTACTCATGAGCTGACATGGACTTTCAACACTACAAGGAACGCCTGCTTGACCGGGAGCAGGAACTGCTGGATGAGATAGGGCGCTTCGGCGCGGAAGCGCGCGAATCGCGAACCTCCGACGTCGAGGATCCGATAGACATGGTGACCTCGGACGAAGCTAAGGCAACGAACTATCAACTGGAGGATGTTGCAAACCGCAATTTGCAGCAAGTGCGGGCGGGTTTGCAGCGGATCGAGGCCGGCAGTTACGGTTTCTGCATCGACTGCGGGCGCGAGATAGAGCCTGCGCGGCTGGAAGCTGTTCCGTGGACAGCATATTGTTTGGAAGACCAAGAGAAGCATGACCAAACGGCGGCCGAGGACGAAGACACTACTTTGAGCGTGATCGCCTAATCGTGTCCACCACAAGCGCCGCACCTCGCCAGACAGACGAAAAGCACTCGCCGTGGCGATCCTGGCTACGCGGTCCAGGAATCGTTGAAGAGGCCCGTGCGCATCGTGAAACGCAGTACCCTTGGTACCTCGTGATCTGGCTCACGGGGGTCGACTATTTCTCCACGCTGGGCTATCAACCAGGGATTGCGCTATTAGCTGCAGGCATAATCTCGCCGATTGCGACGGCAGTTTTGGTGGCCGTGACCCTGTTGGGCGCGCTGCCAATCTACGCTCAAGTCGCCCGCCGTTCCTATGTCGGGCAGGGATCCATCGCGATGCTCGAAAGCATTCTGCCTGGATGGGCGGGCCGGATTTTGGTGTTGGTACTGCTCGGCTTTGCTGCGACTGACTTTGTCATAACAATGACTCTGTCGGCTGCGGACGCCGCAACGCACGCGACGGAGAACCCATATCTGCATCCTCTGCTAGGTGGGGCGCGCGAGATCATAACTCTTGTTTTGCTGGCGCTGCTTGCCGCGGTTTTTTTGAAGGGCTTCAAGGAAGCGATTCGATTGGCGACCGCGGTTTGCGTTCCCTACATCCTGCTTAATATTGTGGTGCTGGCGAGGACATCAGTTATCGTCTTCAGCCGTCCAATTGCCTGGCACAATTGGCTGACGGCGATTCATGTGCATGGCAGTTGGACACACGCCTTGATAGCCGGCATTATTCTGTTCCCTCAGCTTGCATTGGGATTGAGCGGTTTTGAGACGGGCGTTTCCGTTATGCCACTCATTCGCGGCGCGAACGGCGGGGCGGAGACTCACGAGGAAGAAGCGGATTCAAGACAGCCCCCTATACAGCGCATCCAAAACACGCGCAAACTGCTTATAACGGCGGCCGTGATTATGAGCGTTCTGCTTATGGTTTCAGCGTTCATCGCGACGCTACTCATTCCGCCCCATGCTTACAGGAACGGCGGCGCGGCGAATGGGCGGGCGATCGCCTACCTTGCGCACATGTATTTGGGCAATGTCTTCGGGTCAATTTACGACATCTCGACGATTCTCATCCTATGGTTTGCAGGCGCATCAGCTATGGCCGGGCTGCTTCATCTGGTACCGCGCTATCTTCCGCGCGTAGGACTGGCTCCGTCCTGGGTGGCCGACGTCAGGCCGCTGGTGCTGGTGCTCTTCGCCTTCGACGTGGTGGTTACACTCATTTTCCATGCCGATGTGAACGCTCAGGGAGGAGCTTATGCAACCGGCGTCCTGGTTCTGATGACCTCAGCGAGCTTCGCGTCGGCGATATCGCTATGGAGCGAGCGCGCGCGATGGACAAGCATCTACTGCTGGGGCATCGTGATTGTCTTCTTGTACACAACCACGGTGAACATCATAGAACGGCGTGACGGCATTATCATCGCGAGCTTTTTCATTCTGTTCATCCTTCTGTTGAGCGCCATAAGCCGCTATATGCGATCGACGGAACTCCGCGTGGAGGGACACATGTTTGCAAATGCGGAGTCGGAGCGTCTCTGGCAGGAGATGGCGGAGCGCAAAGTGAATTTAGCGCCGGTTCCGAGCCTGGACGCTGAAACCAGGCAACGCTATACGCGGCAGATGCGCCATTTCTACCAATTAGAGGGACCGGTTGCCTTTGTCAGAGTGAGCCTGCTGGACAATCGAAGCGAGTTTTTGTCCCCCATTGAAGTCTCGGTGACAAAGGAAGGGGAGGAATACCTCATTGATGCGTCGCAAGCTGTAGCGCGCGCGAATGCCATCGCCTATCTCAGTGAGCTGATTCATCCACATGCGGTGTTTGTGCATTTGAGCTTGCAGAACCCCATGCGTCAATCTTTCCGTTACCTTCTGATGGGCGAGGGAGAAACCGGTTTGATGATTTACTCGATTCTCCAGCGCTACTGGGAAGCTACTCACACGGTTGAGGAGCGGCCCTGTATTTTCTTGATGAGCAGTTGACGAGCACTGGCGGCGATAATAGAGCTAACCATCATCCATGCAGTTGGCTTGCCCCGGCCTGCTCAAAGCTGTTGAGAGCGGCGCCACAGTAGTTACTCCCAGTGTGTTGTTCGCGAAGATTGTGTCTCACAACGTTGCGGAACATCAGCTCGCCGCCGGCGTTCAAAGCTGGCGACGGCCAGCCGTATACAGCATCGGCTCCTGGCTGACAAGATGCGCGCAGGTTTGCCGATATTCGGGCAGGGATGTCCCGGTTGTTTTGTCAATAGCGCAAGAGCATACGCTCTGGCAGCAGATTATCGAGCAACACACACCCGAGCTCTTCGATGTTGCGAGTACGGCTATGCTGGCGAGCCGGGCTGCAACAACTCTTGCCGAGTGGGATGTTCCGACTGAACATGACGCCTGGGCCGAACACGAAGACGGCGAACAGTTTCGAGCATGGCTGGCCAGCTTCCGAACGCGATGCAGCGAAGAGGGCTGGGTAAGCCGGGCCGATCTCTTCCGCCTGGTACCGAAGTGGATGGAGCGCGGTGGGTGTGCCGATGAACAGGCCGTTTTCGCCGGCTTCGCACCGCTCACGCCGGCGTTGTCGCGGATCGTATTCCCCGCAAAACGTGAGGTTCTGCCGGTGGACGCGCTTGGTTCAAAGTGTCGAGCAATTGAATTGGCACAAACGGCGCCGACCCAAGCTGTACCAGTCACGCGGTGTGACGATCCGGCGGAAGAAATTGAGCTGGCCGCCAGATGGGCGCGCACCGCTTGGGAGCGAGATTCTGCGGTGTCCATGGCAGTGTTTGTGCATCAATTGGAGGCCAACCGCAGCCTGGTTGAACGCACATTCGAGCAAGTCTGCTACCCGGGCAGAACGGTCTCGCGACTTACGCGCGACTACGGAAGCGAGTCGATATTCCACATCCACGCGTCAGCGCCGTTGCGGGAACACCCCTTGATAGCGGGCGCAATGTTGCTTCTGCAATTAGCAAGCCCTCGTATCCCGATTGGAGATGCGAGTACGATTCTGCGTTCACCGTGGATCTCCGGAGCGGTATCCGAACGGAATGCGCGCGCGCTAGCAGATTTCAAGTTGCGGCGATCGCGCGAACTGGACGTGAGCTTGCGCGATTTGAGATATGCCAGTGACGCGTGCCCACGGTTTCAATCGATGATTGCGGGCGTGCGGCGGGTTGTGGAGCGCAAGCCGGGAAACGGTGAATTCGGCGAGTGGAGTGAGTTCTTCAATGAGCTGCTTGGGACGGTTGGTTGGCCGGGAGATGCGGAACTAAGCGCTGCCGAACAAGACATGGTGGAGGAATGGAAGAACAAGCTGTCCACCCTTGCTTCTCTTGCTCTTGTTTCGACTCGCGTCCCAGTGGACAAGGCAATTGAGCGGCTCAGGTTGCTGTTCGACGAAGCAGGTCCAGGCGTCGGTGATTTTTTCTCGCCGGTCCAGATTCTCGATCTTTCCGATGCGCGCGGTATTCGCTTCGACCAAGCTTTCATCACGGGCCTCTCTGAAGAAACTAGGTTCTGGAACTCGAATGTGTCGCCGTTAATTCCGGTAAAGCTGCAGCGCGCATGCGGCGTACCGGGCGCGTCGGCCGCATCCATGGAAGATCTTCGCGCCGGGGCCGTAGCGGACATTTTCCGCACCGCGCCTCGCCTGACTGCAAGTTACTCCGAGCGTATACACCCGGCGGCTGCGAAATTCGTCGGGGAAGCGGAAGCGGAGCCTGTCGGTTGGCAGGGCCGCATGCTCAAGGATTCGTTCGAACGCGCGGATCTGGAAGCCATTGAGGACGGGAGCGGGCCAGGGTATCAGCCGAGCGGCCGTTCGTTAGGCGGAGTCGGGGTGATCAAAGACCAGTCACAGTGTCCGTTTCGCGCTTATGCAATACGGCGTCTGAACGCGCGGTCGCTCGAAGAGGGATGCTTCGGGATCGATCAGCGCGATCGGGGCGGTTTTCTGCACGAGGCGCTTCGCCGCGTATGGGACGAACTGAAGACGCGGGATCGTCTGAGGACTTATCCGCGCCTGAAACTTCAATTTCTGGTGGAAGAGGCAGTTCGGGCGGCGATTCAGACGAAGAATGAAGGACCGCTTGTGGAGCAGTTGTCCATGGCGGAGGTCGACCGCTTGATTGAAGTGGTGCTGCAATGGCTCAGCTATGAGGGCGAGCGTAAACAGTCTTTCACGGTGGAAGCAACCGAACGTCAAGATGTGCTGGATGTGGCGGGACTGCACCTGGATATCCGGATCGACCGAGTCGACCGGCTTGCCAACGGCAAACGCCTGCTGATCGATTACAAGAGCGGCGAGACAAAGGCGTCCAGCTTAGAAGGGGACCGCCCACGAGAACCGCAGCTTCTGGTTTATGCGGCCGCAATGCGGGAAGAAATCGCAGGCTTTTTCCTGGCGCAACTGAAGCCAAGAAATCCGAAGCTCAACGGATTTTCGCAAGACCTGCATATCGAGGCGAAGAAGACGCAGGTGAAAGAGTGGGACCGGTTTCTGGACGGGCGAATGCGCGTAGTAGAAAGCCTGGCCCAGTCTTTTGCGGCGGGCGAAGCAGCGGTGGATCCAATACGCGACGCTTGCAATTTTTGCGGCCTTGCCGCTTTCTGCCGCGTGAACGAAGCGCGTAATGCGCGGAACGGAGAAGACGCCGATGAATGACATCGCTGAGCGCGAGCGAGCGCTTGACCCAAGCCGTTCGTTCATCGTTCAAGCGCCCGCGGGCAGCGGAAAAACGGGACTGCTGACGCAACGTTTTCTGCGGCTGCTAAGCCAGGTGGAGCGCCCAGAATCGATTGTCGCCGTGACGTTTACACGTAAAGCCGCTACAGAGATGCGCGATCGAGTATTCGACGCGCTCAACGCGGCAGCGAGCGGAACCCCCGTGGACGACGATTATGAGCGGCGGACTCGTGAGTTAGCCCTGCAGGCGTTGGCGCGTGACCGAAGCCAGGGCTGGAATTTGCTTCTGGACCCGAGCCGATTGCAAGTGCAAACCATCGATGCGCTTTGCTCTTTGCTAACCCGCAGCATGCCCGTGCTTTCCGGTTTCGGCGGGCAAACAAACGTGGTGGAAGACGCGGCCCATCTTTACCGGATGGCGGCGCGCGCTACGCTGCGTACGCTGAGCGAGGGCGATGAAGACGGCAAACAACTCTTCCGTTCCGTGGCGCTGCATTTCGACAACAACATGGGGATGCTGGAACAACACATTGTTCGCATGCTTGAGAAACGCGATCAATGGTCGTTCCCAAGCGCCGACGAAGATCCCGATCTGATGGGCTATTTTTGCCGAATCATTGAGCAGGCGCGCAAAGAATTGACGAAGACATTTCGAGAACAGGGAAGCGTTGACTTCGCCGAAATCACGCGAGCGGCAATCAAGGCACTGGGAAAACCGGAACAGCCGACGAACCTTCTCTACTGGCTCGATTACCGGATCGAGCACTTGCTCATAGATGAGTTTCAGGACACGTCCAGAGCCCAATACGAGTTGATCGAAGCGTTGTCGGCTCAGTGGTCCGCAGGCGACGAACATTCCTTATTTCTGGTTGGCGATCCGATGCAAAGCATCTACCGGTTTCGGGAAGCCGATGTCTCGCTGTTCCTGGAATGTTGGGACCGCCAGTCGCTTGGAGCTGTGCAACTCGAGCGCGTGACGCTGACGACTAATTTCCGCACGACTCCGGAGATACTCGGTTGGATTGAGGGAAGCTTTGGTCCGATCATGCAGGCCGACGCTCGATTATCGGGCGGTGTTCAGTTCAGGCGATCTGTTGCCCATCGTCAGGCCGGTGCGGACGCACCCAAGCGCCATTGGTTTATCGACGATAACGGCCGGGAAGAAGCGGCTTGCGTTATCGACCTGGCCCGTAGGTCGCAGCAGGAAGGAACGGTGGCCATTCTGGTTCGCAGCCGCAGCCATGTGGCCCAGATCCTGCCGGCGCTGCGGGAGGCTCATATTGATTTCGAGGCCGTAGATATTGGACAGCTCGGATGTCAACAGCACGTCCTGGATGTCATCTCCCTGGCGCGAGCGATGCTGCATACTGGAGACCGGATCGCATGGCTCGCTTGTTTGCGCGCGCCGTGGTGCGGGCTTGCGCTAGCCGATTTTTCGGCGCTGGCTGAAGCCGAACCGGACCGAACAGTGTTCGATTTGCTCTCGGACGACGTGTCAATCGATAGACTGACGCCCGAGTCGCGCGGTCGAGCGCTGCGCTTTCAAGAGATCATGCGCGCCGCAGTGACAAACGCTGGACGAGTGCCACTGCGGAAGTTGTTGGAGAGTGCGTGGATTGCACTCGGCGGTCCTGCCACTCTAAGATCGCCGAACGAGCGGGAGGACGTGGACACGGTTCTCGATCTAATTGAGAGCGCCGAAGAGGGTGGCACAATCCGCGACTTCAGCTTGCTGGAGCAACGAATCGAGAAGTTGTTCGCGAAGGCGGCGGGCGAGCATCGCGTTCAGGTGATGACGATTTATCAGGCTAAGGGGCTGGAGTTCGACACCGTCATTCTTCCGCAGCTGGCGCGAAGGGTTCGCGGGCTGGAAAAAGATCTCTTGATCTGGACGGAAGAAACTGGCGTGGACGGGAAACCACGCCTGTTGCTGGCGTCACTGCCGCAGAATGGCAAAGAGGATGCCGCTTATGAACGCGTTCGAGAAGCCATAAAGCGGAAAGAACAGCACGAATTGAAACGCTTGTTCTACGTGGCTTGTACTCGCGCGAAGAACGCACTTCATCTGCTTGCAAATAGTGACCGCAAGAACGACGGCAATTGCTCTAAGGCCGTCGAGGGAACGTTTCTGAATTTGATATGGGCATCGGTTCAACCTGAATTCGCGGAGATCGCGCGCGGCAGGCCACGCCCGGCGGTGCAGGAAGACCGCACGAAGCAAACGCCGACGACGATTCTGCGGCGCTTGCCCACTAGTTGGCGAATGCCCATGTTCGATGCCTCGGTAACTTGGCGCCCCGAGTTTCGAGTTGCCGTGGCCTCATCGCGCAAAGTGACGTACGAATGGGCAAAGGGCAACGCGCGTCACATTGGAACTGTCGTTCACGGGTTGTTGAATCAGGTCGCGGCGGAGGGACTGAATCGGTGGGATGCGGCGCGGTTGCAATCGTCCGGTAAGATGGTCCGCTCGGAACTGCTGAGCCGCGGAGTGGCGCGCGATGACGTACGGCAAGCGGTCGATAAGGTGATGGCAGCGGTTCAAAACACAATCGGAAGCGAACGTGGGAGATGGTTACTTCAGGATCGTGCACGTGCGTATTCGGAATGGCCGATCAGCGGGCGAATTCAGGACCGCCTGATTAATGGAACCGTTGACAGAGCGTTCCGCGATGACGATGGGCGGCTATGGATCGTCGATTTCAAAACAAGCGAGCACCAGGGCGGGCGTTTAGAAACCTTTCTGCAAGAAGAGCAACGGCGATATCGTGAGCAGCTTGAAAACTACGCGACGATCTTGGCACGCGTGGAGCGCGGACCCATATCGCTGGGCTTATGTTTCCCATTACTGGATGCCTGGCGCGAATGGGAATTCGCTGAAGAAGCTGTTCTCACTGCCTGAATACACTAGTGTTGATGGCTACACGGCTGACAGCCAATGTGAAGGCGGGTGGCTGCGCATCGAAGCTTAGCCCGAAAGTACTCGATTGGGCACTAAGAACCGTTCCACGGGTACAAGATGAGAAGGTTCTGGTCGGCTATGACACCGCGGACGACGCCGGGGTCTACGATCTGACCGAGACGGGCGGAAGGCCGCTGGCGATCGTGCAAACCGTCGATTTCTTCACGCCGATTGTGGACGATCCGTACACGTTCGGCGCCATAGCGGCCGCGAATGCGGTGAGCGATGTGTATGCGATGGGCGGACGGCCGATCACGGCGTTATCTCTGGTCGTTTTCCCAGGCAAGGGCGAGATAAGAGATCTGGAAGCGATCCTCAAGGGCGGTGCGGAAAAAATTCATGAGGCAGGCTGCGTGATCCTCGGCGGCCACAGCATCTCTGAAGACGAGATCAAGTTCGGGTACGCTGTCACAGGCCTCATCGACCCGCGGCGTGTCTGGATGAACAAAGGCGCGAAACCCGGCGACGTACTTGTGTTCACAAAGCGAATTGGAACAGGGGTGATTTCGACTGCGCTGAAGAAGGGCATTGCGAAAGAATCGGACATGGATGCATCGATCGAACAGATGCTGACTCTCAATCGCGGTGTGTGCGAATCGCTGCTGAAGCTGAACGTCCACGGCTGCACGGACGTGACCGGATTCGGATTGCTGGGGCACGCGCGCGAGATGGCGCTTGCGAGCGGCGTGACATTGCGCATATCGGCGAGCGCAGTTCGATTTCTGCCGGGCGCAATCGAGTATTCGGTGGCGGGCGCGCATTCCGGAGGGCTGAACAATAACCGCGATTTCGTTGAGAGCTGCGTGCTGATGCGTTCCGACATACCGAACGAGATTCAGGCGTTGTTGTACGATCCGCAAACGTCGGGAGGGCTGCTGGTTTCTCTGGAGGCGAGCGAAGCGGAGAAGTTCTTATCGGATCAATCGCAAGCGTACGTGATCGGCAATGTGCAGGAACGCGACGCAAAGCCGTTAGAGGTGACGCTCTGAATCCGATCATCATTGCACTTGACGTTGAGAGTACAGACGAAGCGCTTCGGCTTATCGAAAAGATTGGGCCGGCAGTCGATTTCTACAAGATCGGCATGGAGTTGTACGCTGCTGCTGGGATGAGTATCGTGAAGCAGGTCAGCGGCTTGGGAAAGCAGGTGTTTCTCGATTTGAAGCTGTACGACATCGGTGAGACGGTCAAGCGCGCGACCCGGCGAATCTGCGATTCGGACGAGGTTACGTTTCTTACCGTGCATGGAAGCCGCACGGTTATGAGGGGCGCCGTCGAAGGGCGCGGCACTTCCAAGACTAAGCTTCTTGCGGTGACGGTTTTGACGAGCTTCGACCAGGATGATCTGGCCGATTTGGGTTATCCCATGCCCGCGGCTGACCTGGTCGACTTGCGCGTGAAAAAAGCAGTGGAATCAGGGATCGACGGAATTGTTTGTTCGCCGCTGGAGGCAGGACGGGTGCGGCGATCTGTGGGGCCGGACATGAAGCTTGTTGTTCCGGGGGTGCGCTCGGCAGGTGCGTCGGTTGGCGATCAGAAGAGAGTGGCCAGTCCGGCGCAGGCAATCAGAGATGGCGCGGATTACCTGGTGATTGGAAGACAGGTGACGCGAGCAGCCGATCCTGCATCCGCTTGCGCGCAAATAGCAGACGAGATCGCCGCCGCAGGCGAGAAGCGCAGGGCCTCTCGCGTTACGGCGGAAACAACTACTTAGAGGATTGCTTCAGAAGGGCGAGCATCGCCTGCCCGTTCGGAGTGCCGAAACCGGTACAGGCATCCCAACCGTTGCCGGCTTTGAACGTTCCGTTGTTACCGGAAGTGACGTCATGCAGCACCTTCTGTTGTGCAAAGGTGCCGTAGATGATCGGATGGAACCAACCGATATTCTTTCCGATTTCCTGGTTGAAGAGCGCGACCAGACCGGCCCACAGAGGCGCCACTGCGCTGGTACCGCCGATCACAGCTTTTTCCCCGTCGACCAGAACGGTGTACCCAGTTTCCGGATCGGCGACTCCTGCCACGTCCGGTACGCCGCGGCCCGTCGAGTTGGCGGTGCCGGCCGGTTTAGGCACGTTGACGTTCGCTTGGTAAGCCGGTTTTGAAAAGTGAGCGCTTACGCCACCGCCGGTGGCGCCCCCGTTCGTGCCGTCATTCCAAACGGTTTCCGATTGAATCTGGCCGTTTTGGCCGACCAGCCTGGTACCGCCACATGCGAGGACCCACGGGCTGGACGCCGGAAAGTCCACATGCGGTTTGCCGTCTGTTTCGCCGTCGGATGAACCGTTGTCACCGGCAGCGGCGCAGACGGTTATGCCGAGCAGTGCGGCATCGTGAAAGGCCGCGTTAAAAGCATTCAACGCTTGCGGTGTCCACTCGCTTTCAGAAGCGCCCCAACTGATGGAGACGACCGATGGTTTGCGTACCGTGTCGTGAATCGCCGCGTTGACAGCATCGAGAAAACCCTGGTCAGTATTGGGGGCGAAATAGACAGCGATTCTAGCGCTGGGCGCCACGGCCCCAGCAACCTCAATGTCGAGCACAACTTCGGCATCGGCACTGTTCGGATTGCCCGCGGGAGAATTTCGCGCACCGTCGACCGAAACAGCCGTAACCTGAACACTCCCGACACCGACCTGCTTCCAATAGTTCTGAAGGTCCGCGGGCTTGAAGCCGCCGCCCAATTCGATAAGCGCAATGGTCTGATTGACGCCGGTGTTTTCCGGGAACGAATACAGTTTCGCAACCTGGACGGGCGTGTAGGACGTGGGCGCCGCTTTTAGCTGCCGGCGAATATGAGTGGCCGCTACGGGCCGTTCATCGAACCCGAGCACCGCGACAACTCGATCCTTTAGCTCTGCCGGAAGGTGCAAGTGTCCAGACCTGGTGCGGAATCGCCGGTTGTCCAGTTGGCGCATTTCAAGCTGCGCACCGAACACGGATGCCAAGTCCGTCAGTCGGCCAGCGATCGCGAGCGAACGCGCGGCACGGTCAATGTCAACGACAGAGAAGCCGTGCGATGTGACGAATTGTTCCACGAACGCGATATCGTCTTCGTCGGCACCATGCAACTTTACAAAGTTGTCGTGGCTCAGCGGATCCGAGAACGCCTCCATTTCCGGGGCACTGTTTCGACGACGAAGATACAACGTAATAGTAATGGTTTGATCCGGCGCGGGATCACCGGCGGGCACCGACCCAGCAGGGTGCTCGCGATGACTGCCGTGCAGAATAGATTTAGAGGACATAAGATCTCCTGCGCAGGAGCGTAACTTGGCGGGCGTTCCGGCGCATCGAACTAAAGCTTCACAAATTGGTAGGCAACCTGATGATCTGCATGGACTTGGCTGCGCATAAAAAGGTAGTTCCGGATTTGTGACTACAGCGAAACGGCGAGCGTTCTAATCTGGTTAGCAGTGCCGAAGTTGACTAACAACGCAATGCGATGTTCAGTGCCGTGGGCTCTTTCGACACTTCTCCTGGGCGGATTTGTAGCGACTGCGCAGGGAGTAACCAACTTCATTTCAGGCTCCAAACCCGCGACAACGGCCAGCGCATCCGATCCTCTAAAACGCGGCACTCCGAGGAGCTCAATTTACGCCTTCCTCCAGGCTTGCCACGAGGACAATCTGCTGCTTGCCTCGCAGTACTTGGACTTGCATGGTCTGAAGGCAGAGGAGCGCGCGACCAGCGGCCCTCAAGCTGCGAAGGACCTGTGCAGCTTTCTGGACAACGACCCGCATTTCGAAGTGAGCTCGCTCAGCAATTCCGCGGAAGGCAATGTGGCGGACGGGTTATCGCCGGATCTGGATGTTCTCGACCGCTTCCAAGCAGACCATCGCACGACAACGCTGTACATTGAGCGCGCAAAGCAGGGTGATAACGAGCTTTGGGTGATTGCGCCTAACAGCGTCGCGCGCAGCCCGGAGCTGACCGCGTTGCGCCGTGAACTTCCGATCGAGCGTAGAATACCCGAACCGCTGGTGAAGATCCAATGGATCGATACCCCGCTTTGGATTTGGATTGCGCTCATCTTAATTGCACTGCTGGTTGCTGTGATTTCCCGCGTTCTGAGCCGCGGGTTGCTGATGCTTGCACGTCCGCTGATTAAGCGGTACGTCAAAGCGCTGGACACGCATCGGCTAGAGAGTTTCTCCGAGCCGATTCGCCTTTTGTTGTCACTGGCTGTCTTTCGGGCATGCATGACCTTCCTGGCGCCTTCCGCCCTGCTTCGCGATTACATCCTGAAGGCAATCACGTTTCTGGCGGTATTGGGAACCGCATCGCTGGTTATGCGCTTCGTCGACTTGATCTCGGATCGCGTGATGACGCGACTTGATCCGCGCGAGCGAGCGGTGTCCTATTCGGTTGCCCCGCTGGTTGTCCGTTTCGTGAAGATCTGTATTTTCTGCGTTGCAATTCTGTTCGTACTTTCGACATGGGGCTACAACACAACGACGATCCTCGCCGGGGTGGGCGTGGGCGGATTGGCGGTCGCGTTAGCCGCACAGAAGACGATAGAAAATCTCTTCGGCGGCATATCGCTGATCAGCGACCGTCCGGTATTAGTAGGTGATTTCTGCCAGTTCGGGGGCCAAACGGGGACGGTCGAGGACATTGGGCTGCGGTCGACACGGATTCGCACACTCGACCGGACACTAGTCACCGTTCCAAACTCGCAGTTTTCGACTATGACGCTCGAGAACTATTCGAAGCGCGACCGGATGTGGTTTCACCCAGCGTTGCATTTGCATCGTGAGACAACGCCGGAGCAAGTTCGGGAAATGATGAGCGCGATTGAGCGCACTCTTCGATCGGAGCCGATGGTGGATGCGACTGACGTCCCGATACGGTTTACGAAGATCACCAACGAAGCCTACGTACTTGAGGTCTTCTCGTACGTCTTAACGCCCGATTACAACGAATTCCTGAAGGCCCAATCGCAGTTGCTGCTGCAGATTATGAGAGCGGCCGAACAACTTGGCGTAACGTTTGCGATACCGGTCCAGGAGAGCGTGAACTTTACCAACTCACCAGTCCGACCGCAGAATGTCGAAGTAGATGTGTAGTCCACGTTTGAACTGTTCAACGGGTATGTGCTCGCTATCGCTATGCATGGTCGCCAGCGTGGCCGTATCGATAATCATCGGCATAATTCCGTAAGCAGCCACGCCCGGAACACGGAATTTTGCGGCGTCGGTGCCGAACGGAACGACGATGGGCATGATAACCGCATCGGGATTCTGTTTGCGGATTGCACCGGCAATAGCATTGTAAAGGGGCGTCTGAGTAGAACTCGGCTTCGGATCATCGGGGTTGCGCGAAATTTGTTCCACTGCCACTCGCGGATCATTGATTCTAGCCTTGATCTCAGATACAAACTCTTCGGCGTTTTGACCCGGTAGAAGCCGGCAATCGAGCGTAGCCTCGGCGAGCGACGGAATCACGTTTGCCTTGGGAGGGTCGCCCACGCCGCTGCGAAGCGATGTAACCGAAATGGTGTTCTGCTGAATTGCGTTCATGAATTTATTGGCGGCGAAATTTCCCACGGCGTGATGCATTTCGGCAACTATCGGATTCGGCTTCGACGAAGGAGGGAACTGTTTTGCTTCGCCGATGGCGCGAATGAGGATTTCGTTCGCGTTGTCGGGATTCGGCTGCGAACCGTGTCCCGCTATGCCGGTAGCGCGCAGCCTGAGCCAAAGCACCTGCTTGTCCGCGATTGCGATGCCGAAAACCAGCTTGCCCCGCGTGTAGACTTCACGCGATCCAACACCGCCCTCGTCCATGACGTATTCGGGGTTCATTTCATTCCAGTGGTTCTGAATCATCCATCCCGCGCCCATTACGCCGCCTGTTTCCTCATCGCACGTCGACACGAAAACAATGTCGCGCGAAGGCGTGATGCCAAGCTGCTTGAGCCAAATCAGTGCCGTGAGTTGCATGATTCCCGTGCTCTTCATGTCCAACGACCCGCGACCCCAGAGCATATCGTCCTTGATAATTGCTCCGAATGGATTTATCGGCCAGCGCGAGGCGTCTACTGGAACTACATCCATATGGTTAAGCAGCAGTAATGGGCGTTCCGTGCGATCGCGGCCGGGCAGGCGAGCGATTAGATTGGTTTTGCCGCCGGGACCGCTCTGGTAGAGAGTCGCTTCTATGCCAGCCGCCGCCAATTCGCTCTGAAGCAGCTTAGCCGTCTGGCTGGTGTCCGCAGGCGGATTGACGCTTGGAATGCGAACGTACTGCTGGAGAAGTTGAATCGCGTGCCGTTCGACTTGCGGCCAATCGGGATCTTCGGCAGCAGCGAGGTTTACGGCGCAAAATGCGAGCAACGCGACGAGGAATGTTTTCACTTTTCGGATTCTGGCACATCGCGGAGAATGCTTTGATTTCCAGCCAATCTGAGCGCTTCGAGCGTGGCGCCGGCCGCGGGACTATAGCGCGGCGCTCCGGCTTCGCACGCGAGCGAAGCGCGTACACTCACGGCAAAATCGGAACGGATGAGATGGCTGCGAAACACTCCACCGATGTAGCAGACGGGCACGGATTGCCGGGATTCGAAAAGCTTGTGATGGACGCCCTCGGCCAGATCTGCAAGTTGACGGGCCGCAAAGCGAATAATGTCAATTGCCGATTCATCGTCATCGAGGGCAGCTTCGGTGATCAAGGGCGCCAACTGCGCTATGCGATGACGAGGATATTCGTCTGTGTAGAAGCGATGGAGAAGGTCGTTTGCGGTGGGAGAGCCGGTCGACGATAGCAGCCGTTCGCGCAAGACGGTTTGGCGGCCGCGGCCTTCTTCGAAGCGTAATGCCGCTCGAAGCGCCCGCCTCACAATGTCGAACGCGCCGCCTTCATCCCCGAAGATGTAGCCCCAGCCGCCTGCGCGCGCGGTCCCGTTCGCCGCGTTACGCCCGAACGCAATTGAGCCTGTGCCGGCGATGACAATGATGCCTGGCTGGCCTGCCGTTGCACCACTCAAGGCGATCTCGGCGTCATGCGTGATCTTGTAGCGCGCGCTTCGAATCAACTCATGCACGTACGGCGCTTTGTCTTCAGCGCCTCCACTGAATCCGAAGCAAGCGGCGGCAAAGTTCACAGTTGGGAGGTCCAGGCCGGCTTCTTCGCAAGCTTGTTTCAGGCATGCCGTCACGGCGTTCCGGAACTTTTGGCGGCCTTCGGCGGCCCCGGCGTGGTTGCATGGACCGCCCACACCGCGGCCCACAATGCGCCCGGTTTGATCGGCGATGAGGGCGATTGTGCTCGACTGGCCGCCGTCCACACCGAGATAGAAAGCAGACATTTTCAGGAAAGCGTCTTGTCTTTCGAATAGCAGACCGGATCAAGCGGGCACGATGCGCAGCGAGGCTTACGCGCGATGCAGATCTGACGTCCGAAGTGGATGATTTGGTGCGAGAACAAAATCCACCGATCCTGTGGGACGATCTTCATCAGATCCTGTTCGATCTTTACCGGCTCAGTGTTCTTCGTGAGATCAAGGCGGGCGGAAATGCGCTGGACATGAGTGTCCACTACAACACCGGAGGGAATACCGTAAGCCGTGCCCAGTACAACATTGGCCGTCTTGCGCGCCGCACCGGGAACGGTGAGCAATTCGTCCATTGTGCGAGGCACCTTCCCGCCATAGTCAGACAGCACCTTGCGCGCGGCCCCGATCAACGATTTCGATTTATTATTGAAAAATCCGGTAGACCGAATCTCCAGCGACAACTCTTCCTGGGAGGCGTTAGCCAGGTCTTCGACTTTCGGGTATTTCTTGAATAGATCCGGCGTTACCTTGTTTACCCGCTCATCAGTGCATTGCGCCGAGAGAATGGTGGCTACCAACAGTTGCCAAGCATTCTTGTGATTCAAAGCGCAGGTAGCGGCCGGGAACAGACGGTCGAGTTCCTGAAGAATTTGAGTAAGCCGGGCCTTGCGCGCGTCCGCATTTTTCGGTTTCGGAACTTTCTTGGGCGGGGTAACTGGATGAAGCAGTGTGGGAGTTGCGATTTCAGTATCAGGCATGCCGGCGAAGCACCAACATACCGCGCCAGCGTTCTAAAGAGTGTTGAAGCCTTGCTAAGACGAAGCGCCGTTTTGCAGGAAAGTGCGCAGCCGGTGGCTTCGGCTGGGATGCCGCAGCTTGCGTAGGGCTTTCGCCTCGATCTGCCGTATGCGCTCCCGAGTGACTGCAAAGTTCTGGCCGACTTCTTCGAGCGTGTGCTCGCTACCGTCCTGGAGGCCGAAGCGCATCTTCACGATCTTTTCCTCGCGCGGACTCAAGGTCTTGAGAACTTCCGCCGTCTGCTCTCGCAAGTTTAGATTGATAACGGCCTCGGAAGGCGACACCATGCGGCTATCGACGAGAAAATCGCCCAAGTTCGATTCGTCTTCTTCACCTACGGGTGTTTGCAACGAGACGGGCTCCTGGGCAATCCGCAAGACGCGCCGAATTTTGCTCGCGGTCAGATCCATGCCAACCGCTAGCTCCTCAGTAGTCGGTTCGCGGCCTAATTCCTGCTGCAGCGTACGCTGCAATCGAACCAATTTATTGATCGTCTCGATCATATGCACAGGAATGCGAATCGTGCGGGCCTGATCGGCTATCGCGCGCGTAACGGCCTGGCGCACCCACCAGGTGGCATACGTGGAGAATTTGTATCCACGCTTGTAGTCGAACTTGTCGACGGCACGCATCAGTCCGATGTTGCCTTCCTGAATCAAATCCAGGAACTGCATGCCGCGATTGGTGTATCGCTTCGCCACAGAGACAACCAGGCGCAGGTTCGCTTCGATGAGGCGCTTCTTGGCGCATTCGGTTTCGAGTTCACCGCGCTCTAAAATCTGCAGCGTACGGCGCAGATCGGCCGCGGTGGTGCCGTATTTGTCCTCAAGGAACTGTAACTGCGATGAAAGACCCTTGAGTTCCTTGCGAATGGAAGTGGCAGCGCCGGATTCCGCAATTGCGGCCTGCTCCAGCTTTCTCTGGAGACGCGCTATCTCTTGCTCCAGCGGCTTCACCTGATCGACGAACTTTCTCAGACGGTCCGTCAGTGAATGCTGAAAGCGGAGCGCAAATGGTATGGCGCGAATCCGCCGCGAAATGCAGACGATCAGCCGCGCATACTCGAAGCGCAGCTTGCGATGCTGCTTCGGACGCATGTTACGGGGAGTGCCGATCAGTTTCTGTTGCGTTTGCTGAACTTTGCGATATAGCTTCTCAATGTCATGGATGGCGCCGATCAAGTGCTCGCGCAAGGTTCGCTCGGCTTCCTGTTCTTCACGCCCGGGTTGTGGATCCGGCGCTTGCAAGACATCAAAAACGGGAAGCACGCCACGATCCACCGCCTGCTTTGTGTCAAGAAGCAGTTGAACTACAACGCGAGATCGAGACAAGGCTTTGCGAATCGCATTTTGTCCTCGTTCGATGCGCCTAGCCAAATCGATCTCACCTTCACGAGTGAGCAATGGAACCATGCCCATCTCGCGCAGGTAAATCCGAACTGAATCGTTACTTTTATCCAGCGTACCCGGGGTAAGATCAAGGTCCGCGAGATCGTCTATTTCGTCTTCTTTCTTTTCGAAATCCTTCGGCTCTTCGAGGTTATCGAGATCGCCGTAGATTTCGTTGAGATCGGCGGCCGCCGATAGATCGTCGGGAACAACCTCGCCGATATCTCCGTATAAGGCGAAGCCTTTTTCCTTACCGTCCTGCATTTACTGCCTTCATCAAATTGGATTGATGGTGCGACAAAGTTCGAGATTGAAACTGTGCGCGAGATCAGCCAAGGCACCCCTCAGTTCGCTTGACTCCTCATAGTACAACACGATTTCCACCTTCTAAGAAGCGCGTTTCAGGCTGTTTAACTCATCAGCCAGGCGCATCGCTTCTTCCAGCTTGCCGTCACGTTCCAACTCCTTGATTCGCATCTTGAGGCGGTCTAATTTCGTGTTTGCATCCTTTTTTTCCAGTGCCTCGAGACAATGCAGCGTCTGCTGCAGGGCGCCGTCTTCGCGTATCCCCAAATCCGCGAAACTCAGCTCCATGACAATTTTCTGCGTTCGCGCGTCCAGTGTTGCGCAGACAAACTCCAGAGAAAACGGTGTGTTCTTTTCGTCCAACGCCAATACTGCTTCAAATACGTTCCGCATCTCCAGTACCGGCAGCAGATCGATGCGTCTCAGATACTGAACCACCGCTCGTCTTGCTTCATTACTGGTTAGTAAGCAGCAAAGCAAGAGTTTCTCGTTCGGAGAGATAGACGAAGAGAGCTGCACGGATTTCTGCGGCCCCTGGGCAGGCGCAGTGCGCCGCAGAGCAGTCCGTATCAGTTCACGATCCAGATTCAGGTACTCCGCGATTTCGTTCGCGATCGCCGCGCGCTCCACGCGGTCGGAGACATGGTTCAGGACCGGAACAAGATACTTGAATGCGTCTATGCGGCTTTCAGCCGTGTGCATATCGAACTTCTGTTTAGCGCGATCCGCGAGCCAGTGAAAGTAGGAGACTGCCGCGGAGAGCAGCTTGCCGTAACCATCGGAGCCATGCTGTTGGATGTATTCATCCGGATCGGCGCCGCCGGGGATCTGAAGAACCTTCACTCGCAAGCCTTCGGCAAGAAGCATCCCGATGTACTTTTCAGTAGAGCGAGTTCCTGCCGCATCAGGATCGAAATTCAATACGATCTGCCCAGGATTGCCCTGCTGCGAAACCTGACGCCTGATCGCTCCGATCTGATCGAGACCGAGGGAAGTGCCACTACTGGCGACCACCTCCTGTATCCCGGCAGAATACACTCCAATCACGTCCATGTAGCCTTCAACAAGAATCATCCGGTCGTGCTTGCGAGCATCCATCTTCGCGCGATGGAGGTTGTACAGAACGGCGGATTTCTTGTACAGCTTCGTTTCAGGCGAGTTCAAGTACTTCGGCTCATCCTGAGCGCGCAGTGCGCGTCCGCCGAATGCAATCAGCTTGCCCGATTCATTATGAATCGGGAACATAAGCCGGGCGCGGAAACGATCGAAGAATGTTCCGTGATCACGCTTGAGCACCAGCCCGGACTGTTCAAGCAACGCCGGGCCGAATTTCTGTAAACGAGTTGCCAACTGCTGGCCGGATGCGTCCGACAGGCCTAAGCGAAACTCATCTATGGCGCCAGTCGATACGCCGCGCGATTGCAGATAATCTCGCGCATCAGTTCCGCCGGAAGCTCTCAAATTCTTCTGAAAGAGATCGGCCGCGATTTCATGCATCTCAAGCAGCGCCGCCCGGATCCTCGCTTCGGGGTCGTCCGAATAATCGCGTTGCGGCATGGGGATTCCGTACCGCTCGGCCAATGTCTTCAGGGCTTCGGGAAAGGTAAGCCCGTCGTGCTCCATAACGAATTTGAAAACGTCGCCCGACGCATCGCAGCCGAAACACTTATAGATCTGAAGCGTGCTGTGGACGCCGAAGGAAGGTGTTTTTTCTGAATGGAACGGGCACAACCCGACGTAACGAGGACCCGCGCCTTGCCGTTTCAAGCGCACGTATTGGCCCACGACATCAACGATGTTGAGTTGACTTTTGAGTTGCTCAGCAAACGTCATTCAAAGGCATGTTGGGGGGAGAAGTACCAGCGTAGCAGTCAAACGACTTTACCAAAGTTCCGCGCCATTGGCATAATGGCCTCGGAATGGGGCTGAAGGAATATGCGCGCAAGCGCCACTTCGACAAGACACCAGAGCCGGGTCCGGTTGAAGCACCAGTGCGGGAAGGCGGCGGGTTCTTTTGCGTACAGCGGCATGACGCGACGCACTTGCACTATGATTTTCGCCTGGAGATGAATGGAGTCCTGGTCAGTTGGGCTGTCCCCAAAGGGCCGAGCCTCGACCCCGCGCGAAAAGCACTGGCGATGAAGGTGGAAGACCATCCTTTCGACTACGGCACATTCGAGGGCAACATACCCGCGGGCAATTACGGCGGAGGCAGCGTCATGCTGTGGGACAAGGGCACATATGAGGTGCTGGAAAATCTTCCTGCGGAGAAACAACTCGAACGCGGAGATTTCAAATTCGCGCTGCACGGCACGAAGTTGAACGGCTCATTCGCCATTGTGCACATGAAGAATCGCGGTAAAGGCAATGAATGGCTGCTGATCAAGAAGAAAGATGAGTTTGCCGTTCCCGGATATGACATTGACCAGTTCGCCTGGAGTGTTGCGACCAAGCGGACGCAGGAGGAGATAGCCGCTGAAGCGAAGCCGCTGAGCGTGGCGGGCCTGCAGGGTGCAAAAAAAGCGCCGCTTCCCGAGGAAATGGAGGCCATGGCCGCCACAGCCGTTACCAAGCCGCCGGCGGGATCCCAGTGGCTGTATGAGGTTAAGTGGGACGGTGTTCGGGCGCTTTGCCTTCTGAGAAATGGCAAATTGCAGATCTACTCGCGCCGCGGAAACCGTTGTGACGCGCAATACCCGGAATTGGCTGGATTGCCGGCGCAAGTAAGCGCCAAAACGGCGTGGCTGGATGGCGAGATCTGCGTTCTTGACGAAGAGGGCCGCGCGCGGTTTGAACTGATTCAGCCTCGCATTGCGGCGAATTCGTCGGCCGCGCCGAAACTCGCTGAAACAGCCCCGGCAGTTCTTTTCCTGTTTGACGTCATTTATGCAGACGGTTTTGACGTGCGGAGCGTCGCGCTTGAAGATCGCAAGAAGCTGCTGACCACAATCGTTACTCCAAACCAATCGGTGCGTGTCTCGGAGTCGTACGACACAGATGGCGCGCAGATGTTTGAAGCCGCTCGACAGATGAATCTTGAAGGCATTCTCGCCAAGGACCGTAAGAGCTGTTACGAGCCGGGCCGTTCAACGCGTTGGCTAAAGCTGAAAGTCCAAAACGAGCAGGAGTTCATCATTGCTGGTTTCACGAAAGGCGAGCGTGACTACTTCGGCGCGCTTGTCTTAGGCGTCCGCGACGGGCAAGAGTTGCGCCATGTGGGCCAAGTAGGAACCGGCTTCGACCAAAAGAAAATGAAGGCGATTCACGATCGCCTGACTCCGCTCATCACCAAGCCAATGCCGTTTGCATTGAAACCCAGAATTCGCGAAGGACTGAAAGATGTCACGTGGGTAAAGCCGGAACTAGTGTGTGAGGTTCGGTTTCTAGAGTGGACAAAAGACGGTATTCTTCGCGCGCCCGTGTTTGTTGCAATGCGTGAGGACAAGCGTCCTGAGGAGGTGGTTCGGGAAGTACCGCTAAGCGTCGAAGTCGTAGAGAAGCAGACACCCAAACAGGTTGAGCCGAAAAAAGCGCATGAAGCACCGGGCGGACTGGACCTGAGTGGCCGCGAACTGACGGCCGAAATAGACGGCTATCGGCTTAAGTTCACAAATCTCGATAAAGTGTTCTTCCCAAAGGAGGGATGGAAGAAACGAGATTTGCTCGCTTTTTACAATGCCGTGTCGGAGTGGCTGTTGCCTCATTTGGCGGATCGTCCGCTCTCGATGAAGCGATACCCAAACGGGATTGCAAGCGACTTCTTCTTCCAGAAGAATGCAGGCGATCACTTTCCGGACTGGATACGGCTGGAACCAATCACGGAGCATCACCCGCCGAAGGTGAATCAGTACCCGATTGCGACCGATCGCGCCAGCTTGTTGTACCTGGTCAACCTTGGCTGCATCGACCAGAACCCCTGGATGAGCCGCGCTGGAAACCTGGATCATCCTGACTGGATACTCCTTGATCTCGACCCGGTGGAGACGTCTTTCGATCAGCTTGTGGAAGCCACGCTGCTAGTCCGTGAAGTCCTGAAGGATTTGGGGTTGCAGGGATACCCCAAAACGACAGGCGGGGACGGCATGCACGTGTACGTGCCGGTGGAGCCTATCTACACATATGACCAGGTTCGTGGGTTCGCCGAACTAATTTCCCACTTGGCGGCCGATCGAGAACCCAATCTATTCACCACGCCGAGGAGTGTGGAAAAACGGAAGAAGGGCCGGGTCTATTTCGACTACTTGCAAATCGGCATCGGTAAGACGATCGCAGCGCCGTACGTGGTGCGTGCGTATGACGGCGCACCTGTAGCTACACCGCTTGATTGGAAGGAAGTAAAGCGCGGCTTACAGCCGACGGATTTCCGAATCGATAATACGACTGAGCGGTTCAAACGCGTCGGCGATTTATTCGCGCCGGTTCTCGCGGGCGGCCAAAAGCTTGAAAACGCGCTGGAGCGGGTTAGTGCCCAAGCGGAGCAAGCACAGTCAAAACCAATAAAGCGTGCGAAGAAGGCGGCTAAACGCGTCTAGCCACAACACAGCGCCAGTCCCCAATTGCGCTAATTTGGGCGCCCGGCAAAAACGCCTGGAACATACGCGATTCCACTTCGGGGAATCCGGTTAGTAGTACGAGGCCAGATCGATTCGTAATTCGCAGTAAATCGTCCCAGATGGCCAGCAGAACGGCGCCACTGATATTTGCAACGGTGACATCGGAACATTCAGGCGCAATGCAGTCCGCTGAGCCACACACAAGGTCCGGGCACAAGCCATTCAATTCAAAGTTCTCTCGCGCCGCTGCCAGCGCGCCATAATCCAGGTCGATGGCGATGGCATTCTGAGCGCCCAATCGCAAGCTCGCTATCGCCAGCATGCCGGACCCGGTGCCAATATCGACTACTGTGCAACCGGGAGTAACCGTGTTCTCAAGAGCCTGTAAGGCGAGCTGCGTACAGGGATGCTCGCCGGTGCCGCACGCGAGTCCTGGGTTATGAATCAGCCGTAGACGGCCCGGCGTCGTCGCCATCTCAGACCACGATGGCGTTAGGAAAATGCGCTGTCCGACCTCTCGCGGTTGCCATGCATCCCGGCTAACACGCGCCCAGTCGGTCGCATCTTCGGCGTACCATTCCGGTTGATACGCGGCAAACCGTTCCAGGAGTTCCGAGCGGCGCTGGTTTGTCTCGAAGCCGGCAATCAGCGTGATTTCGGAGTCGCCATCTAGCTCCCGAATGCCTGCTGTGCCGGCCTCCCACAACTCAGCCGAGAGCAGATCCACATCTTCGGGATTGCACGTTAGCCGAAGTGAGTACATCCAGCGGCTATTCCGCGCGCGGTGCGAAGCGGCGGAAAAAGCTGTTTGGCTTCCACGACGGCGGTTGGGCAGCATCAGCCACGCGAATCGCAAGATTCTGGAGAATCGCGTTGAACTGGGCGGCGGCGGCGAGATCTACGGGTTGATTCACGTCGTCACTGACGCCGTGATAGCGATTCGTGTACCAGTCGTTGAAGATCTTCTCTTCGGGCCCGCCCGGGATATATCCGAATTTGAATGCGACAGCGGGTACGCCTTTCTTTACAAAGCTGTACTGATCGCTGCGGATGAACCGATTGCGGTCGGGCTGCTTATCCGCTTGCACCTGAACGCCTGCCGCTTCCGCCACAGCCCTCACATCATCGCCCAATGTGGATTCATTGAGGCCCTGAACTTCCAACCACTTCAACGGAAATAGCGGAAGGAACATGTCCATATTTAGATCGGCGACAATCCGCCCCGGAAGCGTCGGGTGATTCGCGAAGTAAATGGACCCAAGTTCGCCCTTCTCTTCGGCCGTAACTGCGACAAAGGCAATGGATCGCTTCGTCTCCGCGCGAGTTTCATGCAAGCTCTTCGCGATTTCGATCAGTGAAGCAATGCCCGATGCATCGTCCATTGCGCCGTTATAGATGCCGTCCCCATTCACCGGTTTGCCAACGCCAATGTGGTCCAGGTGAGCGGAGATGATGACATACTCGTTTCTTAACTGCGGGTCATTCCCGGGATACACGGCGACGACGTTCTTCGACTGAATCGATCTTTCAGCCTTCGAGACGGTCGCGTTCAAGTGCGTCGTAAGAGCAAAGCGAGGCAGCGGCTCTTGCCGAGCGGCCGCTGCCAGGATCTCCTCGAACGTATGGCCCGAGCCGGCAAACAAGTCATCCGCTTTGGCCGGGTTCCAACTCGCGCTGAATTGCAATCCGCGGGTTCCCGAGAGTGCGGTATCTGCGAGGCTGACGCGAGGCCTTCCCCAACTCGCTTCCTGCCGAGACCATGGGATCTCCATTGTCTTCGGATTCGGTATGGGAATTGTGCCTATTGCTCCCGCGGCATGCAGAGCTTTCCAGCGCTCCTCCGTCGATGAGTAGTGCGATCGTAGATTACCTTCAATGCCGGCAGGGCCGCCGGTTAGAAACGCGACGATCGCGCCTCTTACATCCAAGCCTTTCAGATCGTCATGATTCGCTTCCGGGATGACGAGACCGTAGCCGGCGAATACGACGGGCGCGTCGATGTGTTCTGCAGAATTGATCGAGTATCCGAGTTGCGCTTCCAGGGGCACCGGCACAGGTGTGGTCTGCCCATCGCGCACCAAAGCCAAAGTTGAACGTGCGGCATCGAGTGAGACTTCCGTGAATGCAACTGGCTGGAAATAGTCGCCGTCGCCCGCTGGCTTCAGGCCTGCACGTTCAAATTGTTCGGCCACGTACGTGGCGGCTTTATCGAAACCAACTGAGCCGACGTTTCGCCCTTCGAGCGCATCGCTTGCCAGGTATTCGACGTTGTGCCACCAGGCTTTTCCAGCGGCATCCCAGTCCGTGGCGGCGGTTGCCGCCAGTAATCCGAAGGTGGAAGCGAGAACAAAAACTTTGCGCATTTAGTCTCCGGCCCAGGCGAGCGCGTTACATGGCTGCGCTACGTCCGCCAGATTCGATTCGATGTTCCACCGCCGCATCCAAAGATGCAGCGTCAGCAGTCCCCAGATGTGATAACCCAAGTTTTCCTTCCTGCTGAAATGTCGCTGAACGATTCCGTTGATGGCGGCCGGCGGGAAGAGGCCAGCTTTTCCGACCGAGTCCGGACTCAACGCGTCTTCCACCAGCGGCCGCAGTGGGCCACGCAGCCATTCGTGCGCCGGGATGTCCAGGCCTTCCTTGCGGTGCGCCAGTATGGCTGGTGGAAGCTTACCGCTTACTAACTTGCGAATTACGTATTTAGTCTGTCGGCCATGAAGCTTGAGGTGCGACGGCAACCTTCCGGCAAACTCGACGATCCGATGGTCCAGAAAGGGAGGCCGTACTTCCAGCGAATGGGCCATACTCATGCGATCGCACTTGTACAGAATGTCGTCGGGCAAATAGTAGTGCTGATCGACGAACAGATATCGATTTACTAAGTCATTTCGTGGCGGCAGGTACTGTAACGGCGCACACAGCGCGGCAACATTGTGCCCTGCGAAACGCCGATTCAATTGGGTCGTTTCAGCCGCCGAGAAAGTTCCGTTCCAGTAGAAGTGAGCTTCATCGGGCGGCAGCAGCGCGCCGGAAAGAAACCGCTTCAGCTTGTAGTCCAGGCCAATCTTCTCATCGGACACAGGAACGCGACTCGCGGCCGCCAAAGCGGCGCGGAGAAGCGGGCGCGGCAGTTGCCGTGCGACGTCCGCGCAACGATCGGCGAGGTAGGTTTGATAACCGCCGAAGACCTCATCGGCTCCTTCACCGCTGAGCGCAACTGTCACGTGGCGGGCCGTCATTTTCGACAAAAACCAGACGGGCAAAGCGCCGGCATCGGCGCTCGGTTCATCCGAGTAATAACTGATTTCGTGAATCGCTGAAGGAAGATCTAGGTCGCCCGTGAGATTGAACTCGTGATGCGACGTGTTGTATCGCTTTGCAAGCAGGCGAAAGTATTGGCTCTCATCGAAGCGCCGGCCCGCGAACGAAATAGAGAACGTGTTGAGTTTGCGTCCGGAGACCTCCGCTGCATAGTGCAGGATTGTCGAGGAATCGAGCCCGCCGCTAGCCCAGATACCGAGGGGAACATCTGAGATCAGGTGCTCGCCGATGGATTTCTTCAGCAACGAATCGAGTTGCTCGCAAGCTTCATCCGTGCCGATCTGGTGCGGTTCGAACCTGTTCCGCCAATAGTGGTCAGTTTGAACCGAGCCCCTTCGGTACTCGAGCCACGTTCCTGGATGCACTTTCTCGATTCCGTCCACCAGAGTGTAGGGCGTCGGGACATAGTTCAGGGACAAATAGTAACTGAGGCCGGTGTCGGAGATCTGCCTCGGAATCGCAGGATGCGCCAGTATCGCTTTCAACTCCGATCCGAAGTGAAGATTGCCGTGGTGAAGCGTGTAATACAGCGGCTTGATGCCAAGCCGGTCGCGTCCGAGAATCAGCCGGTCGGCGGATTTCTGCCAGTAAGCGACGGCAAACATGCCGCGAAAGCGCCGGAAGCACTGGACGTCCCACTGAATGAACGCGCGCAGGGCCACCTCTGTATCACAGTGGGAGTCGAACTTATGGCCGAGTTGTTCAAGTTCACGACGTAATTCAGCGTGATTGTAAATTTCGCCGTTGAACACCACGACGTATTCGCCATCGCCGCTTTGAATCGGCTGATCGCCGCCTTCCAGGTCGATAATTTTCAGCCGGACGGCGCCCATTGAGACATTCGCGGATTCAAACACCCCTTGCTGGTTGGGGCCGCGATGGCGGAGGTCTTCGATCGCGCGATTCAACACTCCAGGCGCAGCCGTGCGGCCGAAGTGAGTGAATCCTGCGATGCCGCACATGTGAGATGGAATGAGGAGCGCTTACACCAAGCTGATTTCAGGCACAGGAAGCAACCGGAGCATCGAGAAAACGCCGCGTCTGAGAGTGACTTGGTGCTCCCGCAAATCGTTGAGTACATTCAGGGTAACACGTTTTCCGTGCCGCGGGCCGAACCCGGGCGGGGAAGGACGGCATGCGTGGTGCGGGGCTCTCCTTACCTCCGGGACATATCATGCCGACCTAGAATGTGCTCCAAGATCGGCGGAATCTCGTACACCGCCTTGTTGTTCATTTGACGAATGCGCGTTTTCATTTCGCTGAGACAATCGCCGCTGAGCAGTTCCCTCACCGCGCCTTCTATGCCGCGGAAGTTGCGCAGCACAATGCCCACGCCGCGCTCTTTCACCCATGCTGCGTTAAACAGTTCCTGCGGCAGGGTCCAGGCGTTCGATTCAACGATGACCGGCAACCCCATCTGCAACGCCTCTGAAATGCTGCCTGGACCGGGTTTGCCGACGAAGAAATCGGACATCGCCATGTATTGCGGAATTTCTTTCGTGAAGCCTTCAACAAAGATGCGATTGCGAGTCTTCAGGTTGTGAAGGCGGTCTTTGAGGCCAGAGTTCTTTCCGCAAATCATAATCAACTGAAGATCCATGGCTGAATTTCCAAGCCGGTCTGCGATGCCGTACATCGCGTTTGAACCTTCACCCCCGAACAGAACAATACCGGTCGGCAGATCGGGGCGCAAGCCGAGCTTTTCCATTCCTTCCATCTTCGACAGGGCGCCAGTCTGATAGAACGCAGGTCTGAGGATCATACCCGTGGTTCGGAATACGCGGCCTTCAGTGTGCCCCATGCTCAGCGCCTGGTGCGCCGCCTTCTCCGTTCCGCAAACAAAGTATTGGTTTTGCTTCTCCATCCAGAAATGAGGCGGGTAATCCGCCAGGTCGGTCAACACGGTTACGAACGGTGTTCCTGGACATGTGTTCGCCAGGCTTTCAAACAGGGCACGGTTGAGATTTGGCACGAGTGAAACGACCATATCGGGCATTCGCCGCTTCCAGAAATCTTCCAGCAGACGCACGGATGCGCCGTGATACGTCTTGATGACGGCCTGCATCATCGGAAGCAGTTGCTTCGACCCTAACGTCCACCCCTTCGCGAGAAGTTTGTTGTAGATGTCCTGCAGCCGGATGCGGGTGAGTTTTCGAAAGATGTCCAGAGGATCAAGGACTTCCTGCAGATTCACGAGCTTGATGTCCCACTGATATCCTTCCGCTTCGATTACGCTTTGTAGCGCCAAAGCAGCGCTTTTGTGTCCTCCACCTGCTTCGAAGTAGATGAAATCCAACTTTGGCTTGGTGTGCAATTCTTCATCCTACTTGCGCCGTCGTAAAACAGGAAGGTTCACAAACGTTTTGCCCACTTTTCATTCATCCGTAATCATTTCTGGTTTACAAACAAGGCAGAGGCAGCAAGGGAGTAGTACAAACTGTTCTACTAGGAAGAAAGCCGCATGACGGATCACCACACAATGCTGCAGCTGATCGCCACTGGCGATCACAAGCTGATGCGTAAGGTGAACAAATGGCCGGCCCCGCGCTGGGTACGTCTGGCTTCGATTGCAGCGACCCGTGCCGGTGACGGATGGGTTTGGTACCTGACCGGGTTGGCGGTCTTGCTGTTCGGCGGCGATGCGCGCCTGACAGCCGTTGCGGCAGCCGGTTCGGCGGCTGTGGTCGGAATCGAAATTTTCATCTTGATCAAGAAAGTATCCGGCCGCAAGCGCCCCTGTGAGATAGAACCGCACGTTTGGGCCAATTTGCTGCCTCCGGATCGCTTTTCGTTCCCATCCGGGCACACCATAACGGCGTTCGCCGTGGCCATGACGCTCGGCATTTTCTATCCGTTCCTGCTTGGTCCGCTGCTGTTTTGCGCGGTAGCCATTGCCGCGTCGAGAATTTTGCTCGGCATGCACTTTTTGAGCGATGTTCTGGTTGGCGCGCTGCTAGGTACGGGCCTCGCCTTCACCAGCCACGCTATTTTCGCGTGATTGTCAATAAAGTCCTTCGGCGCACGGGTGTAAGCCTAAGAATCGAGCACTCAAAACTCCACATCTATAGTGAGAGAGGGCCGGGCACCATGGCGGCCAATTCACACTGGATTGCCTAACCGGGCACGGCCATTGATGCTGCGTCAAGCGCTCCTATATCTTTCGACTAATCGAGCCCTGCGTCACTGGATGGAAAACTCATCCACATCGCAACGTCTGACTGCGCGGTTTGTTGCCGGCAGCACTCTGGACAACGGTATACGCGTTCTCCGTGAGCTCTCAACACAGCGAATTCTTGGCACGCTGGATTTTCTTGGCGAAAACGTTTCATCGCTCGCCGAAGCCGCCGAATCGCGAAACAGTTATCTCGCAGCCCAATGCGCTATCCAAAATGCCAATTTGCCCGCGACAGTATCCATCAAGTTAACCCAGTTTGGCCTCGACTTTTCTGAAGAAGCGTGCCTTCAGAATGTGATCGGGCTTGTCGAACGTGCGCGCGCTATGAACAGCCGCGTCGAGATCGATATGGAATCAAGCGAGTACACGGATCGAACGCTGTCCATTGTGACGCGCCTGCAGAACGACTTTGCCGGCTGCGTACGCGCGGTTATTCAGGCCTATCTCTATCGGAGTGAGTCGGACATCCATATGCTTTCTGAGCGCCGCATTCCAGTCCGGCTATGCAAAGGCGCCTATCGTGAGCCCCCTTCAGTCGCGTTCCCGAAGAAATCGGACGTAGATGAAAACTACATCAAACTGATGAAGCTGTTGCTCGAAGAGGGAACCCATCCCGCAATTGCCAGCCATGACGAAAACATTATTCGCGTGGCCTTCCAACATGTTCGGGAACAAAAGATCGCGCCGGAGCGTTTCGAGTTTCAGATGCTGTACGGAATTCGACGCGATCTTCAGCGCCGAATTATCGATGAAGACTACCGCCTTCGCTTGTACGTCCCTTACGGCGATGCCTGGTATCCCTACTTCATGCGTCGCTTGGCGGAACGTCCCGCAAACGTAATTTTCTTGGCCAGAAACTTGCTTCGGAGATAAGGGGCCCTGGTTCGGAACACTTGCTGATTAGGAGGAGTCTAATGAAGGTAATGAGGTACTGGCTCTATTTGGCCGCCAAGTTGGCGATTGCATCTGGAGCCGTGTTGGGTCTGCAAGCGGCGCTGATTAGCGTTTATCCGATTCCCAAAGTTGACCCCAGAATGGAGGCTCTCTACGGGCCGGCTCCGCCGCTTTTCCTGCATGACATGCTTTTCACGTTCCTCACCCTTGGAATTTGGCTAATCGCGGCCGGATTGCTTTCGCTTATTCTGCGGGACCAGGGGCGTCGTTGCCGAACTTGTCTGCGCAGGCTGATCATGCCCGTAAAGTCGGGATCTTGGGGACATCTTGTCACTTTCGGCCGTCCAAAGACGGAGTTCATCTGTCCTTTTGGCCACGGCACGCTCAGCATAGAAGAGCTCCAGATTACTGGACGCCATCTGCCCGATTGGCAGCCTCACGACGACGATATTTGGAAAGAGCTAGAATCGTATTACCAAGCCCCCAAGTAACTAAGGCGCTTTCGAACCGTCCAAACATGGAAGGCGTTGACTAGCCCGGCAGCCAAGCGATGCTTGGTCAATACAGAGAGGAAATCGCCGCTCGCTTTAGCGCAAAGCCATCGCGCGTGCGTTGCCGGGCGTTTACTTAAGAGGCCAGTATTTTGCCCGTTCGCATCCGAGTACCTGGAAGACCAGGACCCAGCCGAAAGGCATCGTCCGTCCCTTCGTCCGTAATCACGCGCTTCCTTGTCTTCGGCGCGATTGCGGTAGCCGTCGTTGGATTTATCGTTCTGTCTGCGTACTACATGAAGTATGCGCGCTTGACCGACCAGAAGCTCGAGCAAGGGCCCTTTCCGAATTCCTCCCTGCTTTATGCAGCGCCGCACCTGATTGGCGTAGGCGACCCTGGAACCCCACTGCAGTTTGCAGCTCGATTGCGTGAAGCCGGATACGTAGAGGACGCCCGGACCAATCCGGTCGGTTGGTATCACCTCCGGCCTGACGCCATCGAAGTTTTTCCGGCGGATCGCTCCTATGTGGGTGCGGACGCTGGAGTATTACGATTTCAGGACGGCAAGATTGCGTCGATCATATCTTTGAGCGACAACACGGAGCGCTCCGAATATACGCTCGGACCGCGGTTGTTGACTAGCCTGTACGACAAAAATCGAGAGAAGCGCCGCCTCGTGCGCTATGAAGATATCCCGCCTGTGCTTGTCGACGCCGTGATCTCAATCGAGGACAAACGCTTCTTTCAACACTCCGGCTTAGACCCGGTCCGTATCGTCAAAGCGATGTTCGTCGATTTGAAGGAGCATCGTAATGCGCAGGGCGCATCCACTTTGACGCAGCAACTCGCTCGTAATCTTTGGTTGGATAGCCGCAAGACCTACACTCGGAAATTCGACGAAGTCCTGATCACCATTCACCTGGAACGAAAACTCACCAAGCAAAAGATCTTTGAGTATTACGCGAATCAGGTGGACCTAGGACGGCGCGGCTCGTTTGCCATTCGAGGTTTCGGGGAGGCTGCGCAGGCCTATTTCGGGAAAGACATCCGACAGCTCACTTTGCCGGAGGCGGCAACGCTGGCAGGCCTCATACAGGAACCGAGTTTCAGGAACCCGGTGCGTTGGCCGGAGCGGGCGAAGGCGCGCCGGAATGTAGTGCTCGTCCACATGTTGGAAAACCGCTACATCACTCAGGGGCAGTACGAGAAAGCGCTTGAGGCGCCGATGGTGACATCGAAGCAGGGCATTGAGTCGGCGGACGCGCCGTACTTCGTTGACCTGGTAAACGAAAAGCTCAACGACGAGTTTCAGGATCACGACTTCCAGCAATCGGGATCGAAAATCTACACGACGCTTGACATGGATCTGCAGCGTGATGCCGCGGAGGCCATGACGGTCGGCATGCACGAAGTCGAGGAACTTCTGGCCAAGCGTCACAAGGCCGGCGGTCCGGTAGAAGAACCGCAAGTCGCGTTAATCTGCCTCGATCCGCACACGGGCGAGATCAAGGCTCTCATTGGAGGCAGGAACTACGGCATCAGCCAACTCGACCATGTGCTGGCAAAGCGGCCATCCGGTAGTATCTTCAAGGCTTTCGTGTATGCTGCCGCTCTGAATACAGGGCTGTGGGATCAGCCGAATCCGATTACCCAGTCGACGATGTTTCACGATGCCCCGGAAACCTTTGCGTTTGCCGGGAAGGAATATCAGCCGACGGATTATCACAAGGACGCGTGGTTGGGCGATATCACGCTTCGCACCGCGTTCGCGAAGTCTCTGAACGTTCCTGCCGTAGAGGTGGCGCAGGCTGCGGGATACGGAACGGTAGCCGACTTGGCACACCGGGCTGGTCTCGAAGATATCCGCGCTACTCCGGCGATGGCGCTCGGAGCTTACGATGTGACGCCGCTTGAGATGGCAGGCGCTTACACGATTTTCGCGAACAACGGTGTGATGATTCAGCCGCGAATGATTGAGCGTATCGTCGGCAAGACCGGCGAGGACGACATGGACTTCGGAGCCGGAAACCAAGAAGATCCTTGATCCCCGAGTGAACTATCTCATGGTCAGCTTAATGCAGGAAGTTTTGCGCAGCGGGACGGGCGCTCGCGTTCGCAGCCGCGGATTTACGCTTCCAGCCGCCGCAAAGACCGGAACCTCCCACGATGCCTGGTTTGCCGGGTTCACCACGAAACTTCTTTGCATCGTCTGGGTCGGACTTGACGATTACCAGGATCTGAAGCTTGAGGGTGCCCAAGCAGCTCTTCCCATCTGGACCGAGTTCATGAAGCGCGCTAGTAAGCATCGCGAATATAGGGACGTTGCCGACTTCCAAGTGCCTGAGGGTGTCGTAACTGCGCAGATCGATCCGGATAGTGGAGATCTGGCCACCAGCGCCTGTCCGCATGTCGTAACGAATTACTACATTCTTGGCACCCAGCCCGTTCAATTCTGCCCGCTTCACGAAGGCGGCTCGACTGAGATTGCCGGCTGGGAAACATCTTCGCCTGGAGCGCAGACCACTATCCCCAACATCGCGCCGCCATCTACCCGCCTGCCCCCTCCGGGCGGTTCACAGACACCCGATCAAGCGGCGAAAGATAAGCGCGATGCTTCTAAGCGCAATCTGCTCGACAAGCTGAAGAGCATATTCCACGACCAATAAGGCGTTCTATAACCAACAAGGCGCTCCGGGGGCTGTTCAGAGTTGGTCTGAAGGGTATATAGTAGGCAGAAAGGGGGGTCTCCATGATCTCTTTTTCGTTCTTCCTGTCTCGCAGCAGCTTCGCGCTGTTCTTTCTTTCGGTGGGGGTGTCCGCTGGGCAAAGTTCTATCCCCGCTAACAACGTGACAACCATCGCTAGAGATGTGCCGCCGCCGAACCCGATCGTTCCTGCGCCGAAGATCAGCACGGAACTGCGCGGGGATATCTACATGGCTCGCAAAATGTATCGCGAAGCCATCGACATGTACCGCGAGGGGCCGACCGACTCGCCTGTTCTGTCAAACAAGATTGGTATTGCCTTTCACCAGTTGGTGCAACTCGATCTCGCGAAGAAGAACTATGAGCGTGCCATCAAGCTGGACCCCAAGTATGGGGAAGCGATAAACAATCTTGGAACGATCTACTACGCACAAAAGAATTATCGCCACGCCATTTCTTTGTATAAGCGGGCCCTGCGCGATTCCCAACCCTCCGCATCCATTGACGCGAACTTAGGTGCGGCTTACTTCGCCCGTAAGGATTATAAAGAGGCCACGAAGTGGTACGAAGACGCTTTGAAACTCGACCCAGAAGTCTTCGATCATCATAGTACCTTTGGCACTCTGATGCAGGAACGCACCGTCTCGGAGATGGCGACGTTCCATCTATATCTGGCAAAGATGTACGCGAAAAATGGAGCGAACGAGCAGGCCCTTATGTACTTGCGAAAAGCGCTCGAAGAAGGAATCCACGACCGTAACAAAATCCCGGCCATGCCGGAATTCGCTCTCCTCAAGGCTGACCCGGCTTTCAAGCAATTGATGCTGGAAAATCCGAAGCCATTATAATTAGAAGGCTCTGCGTTCCACATCTCGCTTTCGCAGTGTCACGCTGCTCATTCTGGTGTGCTGGGGTTGTTCGCACACCCAATCGAGCGGTCCTCAACGGATCGCCATACTCCCGGGCAACATTCTCATAAGCGAACCTTCTTCGGAGTGGATGGCCGGCGCCGTCCAACTCGTTCTTAAGACCGATCTCTCCAGTTCGCGATCGCTGATCCCTTTCGCTGTAAACGATAGCTCCGGTGCTTACGGAACCGGAGCTAAGTCGGTGCTGCGCGCAACCATTACGGAGCATGCCGGTCGATTGGTGCTCAATACAACGATCGCCGACAACTCCACGCAACAGAACCGTTCCGTATTCCAGTTGCAAGGACCGGCGTCGGCCGGCATATTGCCTCTGCTGAACGATGCCGCCAAACGCTTGGATGGCGGCGCCGTGCCGTTCTCGACACGAAATAATCGCGCGCTTGAAGACTACGTCGCCGGCTTCACCGCGGCCGACGCGAAGGGGCGGGTTGCGTCGTTGAAAGATGCCATTGCGCTTGACCCGTCTTTCGGTCTTGCCTATATCGCGCTCGCCGATGTGCTTTCCCAAGCTGCTCCGCAACAACTGCCCGAGCTATTGAAAACGGCTACCAGCAATGCCCCATCTTTCGCACCGCTTGATCGCGCGCGCCTGAATGCTTTGGTGGCGCGCTATTCGCACGCGCCGCTTGCGCAGCAAGAGGCGGACTTTCGGAACGTGCTCGCTCTCGCTCCTGATGAGTCGGATGCATTGATCACCGTAGGTTCGCTTGCTTTTTTGCGCGGCGACGCCGCTAGCGGAACGAAGTATCTACAACGCGCGTTGGAACTGGACCCCGGTAACGTGAACATTCGGCGGGCACTCGCGAATGGCTTGTTCGAGACCAGACAGTTTGCCCAAGCCGAGAAAATACTCGTGGGATTGGATAATAATTCCGCTGTCTTGCCTGAGCTCGCGATTTGCGTATTTTTGGAGGGCGACCTAGCGCGTGCAAACACCATCGCCGAACGCATGTTTGCGTCACTGCAGAACCCCGATGCGAAGACACTTTTTCACGCGATTTGGCTGGAGCTTTCCGGGCAATACCAGAAGGCGGACGACATGCTCGCAACGGCTACTTTCGCGCAACCGTCAATGCAAGCCATTGCATATAGCGAACGCGCTGTGTGGCACATGATGGCGCACGATGCCACTTCCGCCAAGCTGCTAGCGGCGAAAGCTCAACAACTGGATTCCCGTCCTGGATCGTTCTCGAGTGCAGCTGCGCTGCTTGTTGCGGCCAACAGCCCGGTCGGCAGTTGGAAAGATGCCGTAAACCGGTCTTCGATAGCTGGCGGACAGCAGGCCAAAGATTTGGTGAACGCCTACGGATTGTTCCTCGGCGAGCACTACGCCGATGCTGCCCCCGCATGGACGGATATCCTCCAGCGAAGCGGCGGTGCGGACCTGCACGCGCGCGCTATGCTTGCGGCGTCGCTGAGTCACGAAGGTGAAGGAGATCAGGCGCGGCGGATAAACGTCCAGCCGTTTGTCCCGGATTTCGGGGATCTATATGCTCCCGTCTCGTTTCTCGAGATGAACCGGGACCTCGGTATAGGGGTGCGGTGAGTCCTTCGTATCCGGTGGAACGATCCGGTTGTCCTTGGCTAGCCAAGGTTGCGGCTGCTGGCCCGCATCACGCTTGAATACCCGGTCATACATGTGCTTGCGGCTTGTTGTTCCTAACGACGTGTTGTAAAGGCTCACCAGCCCAAGCGCTTCCTTGACGTCCTCCTCGAACTCATGAAGCGCCTTCAATTCGGTGGCGGTGGCCGGTATGCGCTTTCCATTGGGCAGCTCAAGAAACATTTGATAGCCCGCGTTGAGTAAAGTCGCAATTTCCGGCCCCACAAGCAAGCCTGCTTTCTCGATGTCCGGTTGGTTCTTGCCCTCGTCGCCAATGACCGCCGCCACTCCTTGTTTGCTGACGCGGAACCGGCCGTCCGGCAATTTATCGGTCACAAAGCCAGCGTTTTTCAGAAGGTCCACACGCTCCGAAAAGCTGGGAATCTTCTGACGTTCGCGGCGAAAGAACATAATTCAGTATAAGGATTGGCGAATGCAAGCCTAACGCAAAGCTTCCGGCCGCTTCGCTCGCGACTCCGTGGGCTCGTCGCCTAGATGCCCGTCCGGAATGAGATAGTTCAGCACATAGTCTCTGACGGCGTCAGGCAAAGGCGTGATCGGCTGTCTAAAACCGGCGTTGCGGATCTTGGAAATATCGGCACATGTGTAGTACTGATATTTGTCTTGCAGCTCCTCCGGCATTTCGATGAACTGGATATTTGGAGATTGCCCAAGTGAGTTGAAGATTGCCTTGACTAATGCTAGCCAGGTATTCGCTTCGCCGGAGCCGACGTTGAATAGCCCGCCGCCATCGACGTGCTCAGCGAGAAAAATCGTCGCGGCTACCGCATCTTTAACGTACAGAAAGTCGCGCCGTTGTTCGCCATCGTGGAACTCAGGCCGGTAGCTTTTGAATAGGGACACTTGCCCTGTCTCGAGAATCTGATAGAAAGCTTTATGAACAACGCTGCGCATATCGCCTTTGTGAAATTCGTTCGGCCCGAATATATTGAAGTACTTAACGCCGGTTATCTGGGGCAAGATGCCGCTTCGCTCCGCATAGCAGTCAAACAAATGCTTCGAGTAACCGTACATGTTCAACGGGCGCAAAGTGGCGAGCGGAATCGATTCCGATACAGATGATTCCAGACAGCCGTAGGTCGCGGCGGAGGAGGCGTACACGAAGCGTACATTCGATTGCTTTGCAAAGCTTGCCAGAGCCTTCGTGTACTCGAAATTGTTTCGAATTAGGTACGCCGCATTGGTCTCCGTTGTCGAAGAACACGCGCCTAAATGAAAGATTACGCTGACGTCCTCGAACAGATGCGGCGAAATGTCAAGGCGTACCAGCAGGTCGTCGGCTTCAATGTAGTCGGCAAAGCGGAGTGGAACCAAATTCCGCCACTTCTGCTCTTCGCCGAGGAAATCGCTCACCAATATGTTGCCGATTCCTCGCCGATTCAGCTCCCATATCAGCGCGCTGCCGATAAACCCAGCCCCGCCCGTAACAAGAATCCTGCCCTTGGTAAGATCCGTCATCATTTTTTCCCACCGCCGACAATCAGCAGTGGCACCCGAACTCTGTGCCTGACAGCGTTGATCGTTGTGCCAAAGATCAAATCTTTGAGTCCTCGATGGCCGTGAGACGCCATAACGACCAAGTCTGGTTGCACTTCCTCAACCACGGCCGCGATCTCTCGTGCGGGCCTATTGCCATGCCGTACGACAACATCAACGCTGATCGTCTGCTCTCGCAACGCGTCCACGATGGATGCGAGATACTGCTGGCCTTCCGCGATCTCAGCCGTCGATGACTGGGACCCGAATAGCTGACTGGTTACATCTTCTTCGACGTGTAGCAGCACGATGCGCGCATCGTGTAACTTGGCCAACGCGAGCGCGTTTCCGACTGCATCGCGGTCCGACTCGCTGTGATCCAGCGGAACAAGAATGGTGGAATAAGAGCGCCGAACCCAGCTCGAAGCGGCCGTGTCCTCAACTGTGATCGCAACGTGACGTGGTGCTGTCGGTTCCTTGCGAAAGTGCGGCCAAAAGGTTATGTAAGCCAGGAGCAATACAGAACCGAGCGCGATTGTCGCCGTGCCGGTCAGGAATAGCATGCGGTGGGCGCCGCTCTGCGCGGACCACTCAGTTAGCTGGTCCCATATGAGCCAGATGTTCAGAGCCAGGATAAACGCCGCGCAGAACCAGGAGCCAAGCTTTAGGAAAGCGCCATTCGCGAACTCACCCATACGTTTGCGGTCTGATGTTAGATGCACCAGGGGGATCACTGCGAACGGCAATTGTAAGCTCAAAACGACTTGGCTGATAAGCAGAAGCTGATAAGTGCCTGAGTCGCCCGCCAGACAAATGGTCAGTGCTGCGGGAATGATGGCGAGGAAGCGAGTAATGGCCCTACGCAGCCACGGTTGTACACGGAATTGGAGAAATCCTTCCATGACGATCTGGCCCGCCATGGTGCCGGTCAGCGTCGAAGCTTGTCCTGAGCAGAGGAGGGCAGCGCCAAAAAGCACGCTGGCGACTGTTGTGCCAAGTAGCGGCGCGAGTAATTGATGCGCCTGCTGAATTTCGGTCACGACAATGTGCCGCTTGAAAAAAACGGCCGCCGACATCACCAGGATGGCCGCGTTGACGAACAGAGCGCCGTTCAAAGCGAAGGCAGAGTCGATCAGATTGTAGCGGCACGCGTCACGCTTGTCCTTAGCCGTGCTGCCTAGCTGTCGCGTTTGCACAAGTGCTGAATGCAGATAAAGGTTATGAGGCATGACTGTGGCCCCAAAGATACTCACCGCAATAAAAACAGCGCTCGAGTTCATGCGGGGGATTAACCCCATGAACATCTCGCCCATGTCAGGCCGCGAAAGAAAGATTTCGAACGCGAAGCAACCGGCAATCGTGGCTATCAATACCAGGACGAACGCCTCAATGACGCGAATCCCGAGGCGGGTAAACCACAAGAGGAGGAGCGTATCGGCTGCCGTCAGCAGCACGCCCGCAAGCAGCGGAATGTGGAACAGAAGATTGAGGCCGATCGCCGCGCCCAATACCTCGGCCAAATCGCAAGCGACAATGGCGACCTCTGTGAGAATCCATAAAACGTAGCTAACCGCTCGGGGATACTCATCATGGCAGGCCTGTGCAAGGTCCCGGCCAGCCACAATGCCGAGCCGCGCACTTAAAGTCTGTAACAGCAGCGCTACCAGATTGGAAAGGACCAGTATCCATAAGAGCCGGTACCCAAAGCGCGCGCCTCCCGCAAGATCTGTCGCCCAATTGCCGGGGTCCATATACCCGACGCTCACTAAATATGCGGGCCCGGCAAAGGCAAGAATGCGCCGCCATGTACGCGTGTGAGAAGTCGCGATGCTGCCGTGTACTTCCGGCAACGAATAGCCGTGCGACTCCGCGGGCCGGCCTTGAAGCATGTTCAGTTCTAGTATGGCGTGGCGAACCGGATTGCCCGGCGTTCAAGGCAGCGATTACGGCTCTGGCTCACACGCCGGTTCGTTGGACACCGCGGGTCGGTGCCGTAGTTTAACGCATTGAAAGCTTCTGCGCAAAATTGGAATATCCAACTCTCCCCGGATGTGGAAGTTCTTCGTCACGGAGAGATCCGCGTCGACCAGCCCTGGCGCAAGGTTCTAGAGCGTGACCTGGCTTCCTTCGTGTCGCCGAGGCGCTGCGCTCTGGCGCTTCCCGTTTTCTTGCCGCCCCGGCAAAGCCGCCATTGATTTGCTCTATTTCCGCTGAAAGCCGTTGCTTGTACTCGGCCTGCCCATGGTAAATGCAGAACTGCCGTTTCTTCCTTGCTTTGCTGGAACTCTTCTGCCATTTTTGATGCCCTTTTCTGTCAGTAAAAGCGACAACTAACTAGCAGTAATACTGCCAACTTACAAGACCATTTATGGCAGTTATGACAAAGGTTGGCAGCGACCTCAGCCCATCGAGGGCTTGCGGTCGCCTGGATTTACCGCGTGAGGCCGAGGCTGGTTTGGACGATTTGTAGAATTCGGAGCAGGGCAGGGCATTAACGCGGCCTGCGTCAATCATAGAGCAGGTGCCGCGCCTCGAAAGGAAAGCTTTTGTTCTCCGGTGCCAGCGGGCAGCGCTGCGGCATTTCGGCAAGCGAGGCTATCGCTGCATTTAGTCCTTGAAACCAACGTAAACCGGCGCATGTTCGGAAATCAGCCATTGCAGAATGCCCGCAGCGTCTATTTCCGCTTCCTCGGTCATCTCAACGCGGAAAGCCATGCTTTACGCGCAGTTCTTCCATAAACTCCTCAGCTGGTCGAGTGCGCCCCGCTTTCATATCCTCAGAGCCCCGGCGCACGGCTTCCACTGATGCCCGATAGTCCCGCTCTTCCCAAGTGAAGTAATCGGCCAGCACTTCATCCACCGCCTGGGCGGCGTCCTGACCATGGCGCTTTGCGTTCCGGCGTGACAGGAAGCATTTCCATAGATGACCTCTGATTCAAATTCACCGAAAAAGACGGAAGGGCATGTTGCCACGCCCCACCAGCCCCGGCCTCCAGCGCGGCGCTCGGGTTGCATCCCTGCATTGCCCTATCCTCCGGCTGGCCCGAACGCATAGTAACTCACCCAGCCCCGGCACGAAAGCGGAAAATCCCGGAAATAAACAAGGGGGCAGCGCCCATAAACGCTAACTTAATATGGGTGTTTTGCGTTTTGTCCGATAAGCGCCATCTACCTTCAAATCGGCTGCACCTTCTGCTGCGTTCGTCAAATTCGTTCTTATACGTAGACTCGGAAGATGGATAAAAAGTTGGCGCTGCTGACGGGGGTCGGTCGGAAGATCGGAATCGCGGCTGCGATCGCTAACAAGCTCGCAATGGACGACTGGGATCTTGCACTCACCTACTGGACGAGATACGACGAACGGATGCCTTGGGGAGTCCAGGCAGGTGACCCTCTCTCAATCAAAGAAGAACTGGAGAGCGCAGGCCGCTCAGTCTTTATGATGGAATGCGACTTGGAACAGCCGGAGTCGCCTCGACACCTGTTTGAGACTATAGCTGCTAAATGCAGACCGCCAGTTTCAGCTTTGATCTTGTGCCATTGCGAATCCGCAGATTCCGGAATACTGAATACAACGGTGGAGAGTTTTGATCGTCACTTTGCAGTGAATGCTCGCGCTAGCTGGCAACTGATGAAAGAATTCGCGAGCCAGACCCTCCGGGGGGCGGAAGTATCGTCGCACTGACAAGTGATCATACAGTTCACAACCTCCCTTACGGGGCCAGTAAGGGCGCTTTGGACCGAATTGTGATCGCCGCCGCGCGTGAACTGGCTGATCTAGCCATCACTGCGAATGTGGTCAACCCTGGACCAATCGATACCGGCTGGATGGACGAAGCCACCCGGAAGCGGTTGATTGAACGTCAGCCAAGTGGCCGCCTCGGTTCACCGGTAGACACAGCAAACCTGATTTCATTCCTACTGTCTCCAGCGGGTGCATGGATAAATGGTCAGCTCATCAAATCAGATGGCGGATTCTCTGCTTGAAACACGCGCTTTCCGGAAAATAGCGACGGTCTATTAAGAGTGGCGGCATGGCCGTTAAGAAAACATCAAGTCAGGAAGAGGTCCTGTAATCTTCTCTTTCGCGTTGATTCGGCCAAATCACGTTCGATCTCGGGCCCCTATCCAAAGTCTCTTTAGGAGTGAGAAAGGGTTCAATGGCTCGCTGGATTTGGTGAAGGGCAAAAAAAGAATTCACGCCATGGGCTGGCTTGCGAACTCCGGGGCAGCGTACCCCCAGGGGGAAATATCGCGTCCTATGCGAATCAATTTTTGAGTGAGCAGAGCATCAGGAGTTTTCCATAGAGCCACGCTCTCGAACTGCGTGCATCGTACTTGGGTAAGTGGCCCAGTCGTAGCAGCGACTTCAAACGCTTGAAAACGAGTTCTATTTGCCACCGCATCCGATACCACTGCAAAACCTGACCGGCCGTGCCTTGCTCATACGTAGTGAACACCATGACATAGCGGGCGAATTCAAAGGTCTCCGGTTTTAGCTTGGTTTGCTTTTTGGACTCCTTGCGCCGCAACCGCCGTTGCGCTCGCCGAATGGCTTCTTCGCTTTTTCGGATGACGCACAGGCGCCCCGCCACTTCCTTGCCGCTGCTGCCGCGCAGCCACACCTTCCACTCGCGTACCTTGCCGACGGCAGTAAGTTTCGTGACGCTCCGTAGCAGGTCAAATCGCCGCTTGCCTGGGCCATACGCCGAGAATGTGGTCGGGTTGACTCGGATCAAAACGTCGGCCCCTTTCTCCTTCATCGCCAGCACGCCCGGTAACCCACCGTAAATGGCATCACCGAGAATTAGCTCTCCGCTCTGCGCTGGAATACGGGTCAGAGATTCTCCATTTCCGGCGCCTTCGGCGGCCGTGACCTCGAAGAAATCGCATTCCAACTCCGGCAACCGGATCGTGTAGAGAATCCGCCATTGGCTACCCGTCTTCCCGGTTCCTTGACGATAGTTCCATCAACAATCCGAATTCTAGGCGCATTTCCGGAAGGCGATCCCACGCCGCTCTCGGCCATCAGATGCACAAAGCGCGCGCAACCACGGCTCACTATTGCGCAGTCGCTTTAACAGCGAGACATCGGAAACATCTGCCCAATCCGCTAACTTCGCGCGCAGCGCTGTCTCGCGCAAAGAAAAGCCGCTGCCCACATGCAGTAGCAAGGTCCGTAGTAGCGTTTCAGCAGACGAGAATCCACGCAATCTTTCCACCGCCCCAGTGCGTGCAGCTTCTTCCTTCCACCCATCGGGGAATAAACTTGTTAACACTTCCCAGTCTTCGTCCGCCGCATTCTGCATCTCGTAGACATCCAAACGGCATCCGTTAAGTTAGCGCTTATGGGGCAGAGCCCTGGGCAGCGCCCCCTTGTTTCCGTCTTCACAAGGGCGTTTGTAGCAGCGAACCCGAGAGCTTGGCTTACGACCCGCATCCCATGCAGTATTTCCAGACGAAACGAACCCCGCGCGCCATAGTTTTTGGAATGAAATGGAATAAAATGCCGAAGAGGAGGCTTGTAAGCTGTTGAAAAATGTGGTGGCCAGGGACGGAATCGAACCGCCGACGCCAGCCTTTTCAGGGCTGCGCTCTACCAACTGAGCTACCTGGCCGCTCAGGAGTGAAGCTCCAGTCTAACAAAACCACCCGTACTACCCTCCCCCGGCCCGCACCCGTCTGCTACATGCACTCAAACAACTGTTCCTGATATACTCCGCTTGACGGCCTTGCTCATGAGTGAAAAGCGATTAGGTGATGTCATTGACGATCACTGCATCAAATGCCGGCGCATAACCAATCACTCCATCGTGTCTCTCGTAGACGGCGAGGCGGCAAAGGTTCGCTGCCGCACTTGCTATCACGATCATGATTACCGTCACGAGCAAGCGCCTCCATCCAAAAAAGAATTGAAAAAGGCAGAAGCTGAGGCGCAGGCGGCGGCGCTCGCCGCCCAGGCAGACAGCTCCGTCGATGGCCACCTTGAAGCTCGTGTTGCCGATAGTCCGGTCGCCACCGAACCGGCGAAGAAGGTCAAGAGCGGGCACGCCTGAGCAAACACGTCCAGATTCGGGCTTGAGTATCCGCCGCGAGCGGCTCGCTATCGAAATCGTCCAGGCGCTTCGGCATGGCGGCCATGCGGCCTACCTTGTAGGTGGCTGTGTTCGTGACCGCCTCCTCGGTTTGGTGCCGAAAGATTACGACGTCAGTACCAGCGCTTCGCCCCCGGCAATCCTTTCCTTTTTTCCCGATGCACGGCCCGTCGGCGCCCACTTCGGCGTCATGCTTGTGTCGCGGCCGGAGGGAGTACACGTCGAGGTTGCGACGTTTCGCAGCGAAGGAGCTTATTTCGACGGCCGCCATCCTGACCGCGTTCGCTTTGAAACGGATCCAGCGCTCGATGCGCAACGCAGGGATTTTACCGTAAACGGATTGATGCAGGATCCCGTTTCGGGTCGGGCTCTCGACTTTGTGAACGGTCGGGATGACATTGCGGCGAAGTTGATTCGCGCTATTGGCGACCCGTGCCGGCGCTTTTCCGAGGACCATCTCCGGATGCTGCGCGCCGTTCGTTTCGCCGCGCGGCTCGGTTTCACCATCGAATCGGCGACTCTCGCCGCCATTCAGCAGCTTGCGCCGAATATCTGCAGCATCTCCGCTGAACGCATCCGGGATGAAGTCGTTCGCATCCTGACCGAATCTCACGCTCGACGGGGTTTCGAGTTGCTCGACGAGACGGGACTGCTCATTCATATTCTTCCCGAAATCAAGGCCCTTCAGGGTGTTCAGCAGCCCCCGGAATTTCATCCCGAGGGCGATGTCTGGACTCATCTCCTGCTGATGCTCGATCAGCTCAAAGATCCAGGCCCCACGCTCGCATTGGGCGTCCTGTTGCACGATGTTGGCAAGCCGCCGACATTTCGTATTGCCGACCGTATTCGCTTCGATGGACACGCCGAGGTAGGCGCCCAAATGGCCGAGAAGAGACTGTTCCAACTTCGCTTTTCAAATGAGGACGTGCAGCAGGTGACGGCACTCGTTGCCAACCACATGCGCTTCAAGGATGTAAAGCAGATGCGTGCGAGCACGTTGAAACGTTTTCTGTGCTTGCCGAACTTTGACGAACATCTCGAGTTGCACAGGCTCGACTGCCTCGCGAGCAACGGCTATACGGACGTATACGAGTACGTGCGGAAAATGCTGCAAGAGTTCAGCCGCGAGCAGCTTCAACCGCCGCGCCTGATTAATGGCCGCGACATGATACAAATCGGCTACAAGCCGGGTCCACCGCTCGGGCGCGCTCTCCACACTATCGAAACGGCCCAGTTAGACGGCGAGATTCACAATCGCGAAGAAGCAATAGCGCTCGCTAGCAGACTTCTAACCGCAGCCCCTAACCCAACCGTCTAGTACTGTTGAACTCTGATTGTAACCGACTTTTTTTTGCTATTCTCAGCACCGGCTTCGCATCCAACTAAGCAGTGTCAGCCCAAAAATGGCCGAGGAGCTAATCGACAGATGCCACTCGTAGAAGCAGCACCGAGTAAGTTGTTGTCGGATATACAGTCGGCGCGCCTGGAAAGCGATCGGCTCTTCAGTATCATCAAGCCGGAAGCACTTTATGAGCGCCCCATCGCCGAGCGCCACCGCATCATCTTCTATATCGGGCATCTCGACGGATTCGACGCCATCCAAATCGCTCGCGAAGGCGCGGCAAAGAAGTCTCCTGACCCGAAACTCGATGCGCTGTTTCAAGCCGGCATCGACCCTGATTCCTCTCACCTGCCCGTTGATGTCCCTGCCGATTGGCCGTCGTTAGTAAAGGTCCATCAATATGTGCAGCGCTGCCGCGAGAGAGTGGATGCATGTCTTGACGAAGCTGCGGAAGACATTGTTCTCATGGCTCTGGAACATCGGCAGATGCATCTCGAAACGCTTGCCTACATGTTCCACAATGTCAGGCATGACTGGAAGATCGCTCCTGCCACGGACCTAACGGGTGAAGTCGCTGGTTCCCGTGTGGTCAATGAGTGGCGTGAGATACCGGCCGGTGAAGCGGTACTCGGATTGATCGACGACGGCAGATTCGGCTGGGATAACGAGTTCGGGCAGGTTCGCACTCACGTCCCCGGATTTCAAGTCCAGCGCTACAAAGTCACGAATGGCGATTATCTGCGTTTCGTTGAAGCGGGCGCCGTCACTCCGCACTTCTGGATTGAACGAAATGGTCAATTCTTTTGTCGCGGAATGTTCCAGGAAATACCGCTGCCGCTGTCTTGGCCTGTCTACGTCACTCAGGAGCAAGCCGAGAGCTACGCGCAATGGATTGGCGCGGACTTGCCTTCCGAGCGACAGTTCCATCGCGCCGCTTATGGAACAACGTCCGGTGAGCGTCGAGAGTATCCTTGGGGCAACGCCGCTCCGGATTGGTCCCGCGGCAATATCGATTTCAAACGATGGGATCCTGAGCCGGTGGACGCCACGCCTGCGGGCGACAGCGGCTTCGGCGTAAGTCAACTTGTCGGGAATGGTTGGGAGTGGACGAACACCGTCTTCGCTCCGTTCCCGGGTTTCCGTTCGCGCCCAAGTTATCCGGGTTATTCGGCGAACTTCTTCGACGGCGAGCACAACGTCATCAAAGGCGGCTCGCAGCGAACCGCTGCACGGTTGCTTCGTGCCTCATTTCGAAACTGGTTTAGGCGCGACTACCCGTACGTGTATGGAACCTTCCGATGCGCAAGAACGGCTGTTGAGTAACAGGCGGCCAACAACATGTCAGCGTCCGTTCAGTTTCAGTTATCCGCATTCGCCGCCGACGTTCTGACAGGCCTCTTCGCAGGTCGGAAGAGTCTGCCTCCCAGATGGTTTTATGACGATCTAGGCAGTAGCTTATTTGAAGCTATAACCTTGCTTCCTGAGTACGGTCTAACACGCGCGGACGAGCGGCTTCTTCGGCGTCACGCCGCTAACATCGCGCAGTTCGTCATTCCAGTCGAGATCGTCGCGGAACTCGGAAGCGGCAGCGGCAAGAAAACCCGGCCGGTGATTGAGGCTCTCTGTCATAACGGTTACGCGCCTTCTTATCGCCCTATCGATGTTTCGCAAGCTGCTTTGAATGCTTGCGAGGCCGAGCTTAGAAGCCTCTGCTCTGTCGAATCTGTTTGTGGCGATTGGCTTCAAGGGCTTGCAATTGTCGATAGAGAGCGCTTCGCCGGAGAAAGGCTGCTTGTTCTATTTCTCGGAAGCTCGATAGGCAATTTGAATCGCGAAGACATTCCTCGGTTCTTGACTAGTCTTCGCGCTTGTCTTCGGCCCGGAGACTACTTCCTCCTGGGGGCCGATCTCGTCAAGGACGTAGATAGAATGATCGCCGCCTACGACGACGCTACAGGAGTCACCGCTGCCTTCAATCTTAATTTGCTGAATCGTATTAATCGAGAACTCAATGCCGATTTTGACTTACGGGCTTTTGCTCACGAAGCTCGATGGAATGGCCAGGAGAGACGCATTGAGATGCATCTGCTGTCCTGCCGCAACCAGACAGTGCGCATAGGCGCGTTGGACGCGGATTTGCAGTTCGAGGCGGGAGAAACCATTTGGACCGAGTCTTCTCATAAGTTCACCTGCAGTGAACTGGATATGTTTGCTCGATCCAGCGGGTTTCAAGCTGTTAAAGCCTGGGTCGACCAGGAGTGGCCGTTTGCGGAAGTGCTATGGAGAGCAGACTGACTGGCGGTTATATGTTTCACTAATGTCAGCGCCTGCGCAACCACTTGATCCATATTGTAGTACTTATAAGTGGCTAGGCGGCCGACAAAATGCACGCCTTCCGTCTGTGCGGCCAGTTCTGCGTATCGCTTGTATAGCGACGCATTCTCGCTGTTCGGCACAGGATAGTATGGGTCTCCTTCGCTCGCCGGGTACTCGTAGACCACGCTTGTCTTGCAGTGGCCTTGTCCAGTCAGGTGCTTGAATTCAGTCACTCGCGTGTAAGCGTAATCGTTCGGGTAATTCACCACAGCTACGGGTTGCAGAAACTCGGTGTCTAGCGTTTCGTGTTCAAAGCGCAGAGACCGATACGGCAGCTCGCCATATCTGTAATCGAAGAATTCATCGACGGGTCCCGTGTAGACGATCTCGCGGAACTGCACCTCATCCAGCACGTCACGGAAATCGCAACCGAGCTCGAATGAAATATTCGGGTGATCCAACATGTTCTCGAACATTCGAGTGTAACCGTAGCGCGGCATCGCTTGATATCGATCGCCAAAGTATCGATCGTCGCGATTCGTCCGGACTGGAATTCGCGCTGTTACCGAGGCATCCAGCTCAGAAGGATCTTTGCCCCACTGCTTCCGTGTGTAATTACGAAACAGCTTTTCATATAAGTCACGGCCCACTTTGCTGACCACAACATCTTCCGATGTTCTACAAGTTACGCGATGTTCCGCTCGCGCGGCAAAGAATTGCGCAACTTCTTCTTCAGTCTGAAGATTCAGGCCGTACAGCAGATTTACCGTATCCAGGTTGATGGGAATCGGCACTAATTTTCCATCTACGTAGGCCAACACTCTATGTTCGTAGCAACGCCAGGGAGTGAATTGCGAAAGGTACTGGAATACCTGCTCCGAGTTGGTATGAAAAATATGTGGTCCATAGCGATGAACCAGAATTCCGTCTTCGTTGTAGTGGTCGTAAGCGTTGCCGCCGATGTGTTTGCGGCGGTCAACAACCAACACCTTCTTACCGTGAACCCGAGCCATTCGTTCCGCGACAACGGCCCCTGCAAAACCCGCGCCTACCACTAGGTAATCAAACATGGCTGCTGCCTTCGGAAGTAGCAACTAAGGTGGCCTGCTCCATCGGTTTTGGAGGTCTGCGATTGATTGTATTTTCCATAAGTTGATTCATCTCGTTCCACGTTTTGTCCCAGGAACAGTGCGATAAAAACTGATCGACTTGGGTTGTAAAGTCGTCGCTAGCTGGAGTATCCAGCAGGGAATCCGCCTCTCTGAGAAATTCAGTAGCGCCTTGTGCAATGCGGACCAGCCCCAAATCGCCATACGGCTTAACTACGTCGTGAATCGGTGTAGAGATCACATGTAAACCCGCGGCAAGATACTCCGGAGTCTTAGTAGGGCTGATGAAGCGCGTCGACTCGTTAAGAGCGAACGGCAGCATGCCGATACTCCATCCTGAAAAATACGCCGGAAGCTCGGAGTATGGCTTCATGCCCAAATAGTGGACGTTCGCGCTTTTGGGCAGTGAAGCGGGGTCTATCTTCACCACCGGCCCGAGCAGCACGAAATGCAAGTCTGGGCGACTTTCTGCAACCTCGCGCAGAAGAGTCAAATCCATTCGCTCATCGATTACACCGGCATACCCGACGCGAGGGCGTGGAATGCTTGCCTGATCTTCAGGGTCCTGTTCCATGCTGCGCGCGCGGTTGAAGTGCTGAACGTCCACGCTGCTGGGAAACAAGTGAACGGACGAATGTTGCTTCCGCTTCGACTCGTACAGGCTGGCGCCCCCCGTAAAAACCAAATCCGCGTTTTGGAACAGCGTGCGCTCGTTCTCGCGCATTGCCGCCGGCGCGCCTGCAAAGGCTGAGAGTTCATCCATGCAGTCGTACACGGTGAGCGACGGCCTCAGTTCGCACGTGTGACTGAGCGCCATCGGAGTGTAGTACCAAGCTGTGTAATCGAGTATTCCGTTCTTCCGCATGTAGGAAGACAATAACTCCCGTTGTATGTAGGCTTGCTGCGCTGCATCCAACCCGTTGGGAAGAATCGGCGTGCATACGTGAACGTTCGATTGTTTGCAAACGTTCTCGCGAAGAAAGGGAGATTCATCCTCGAAAACAGGTTCCTCAAAGAAAAACACCCGGCGGTCACGTGCAAACCGGCTCATGAGATGTTGCGGGCGCTGAAAGACAAAGCTCCATCGAAGATGCGAAAGACAGATCAGATCTGTTTGAGTGGACTTCATGTGTACGTTGATAACTCTGAGTTAGTCTTGGTTGTTGCGTTAGGATAGCGTCGGCAAGCGGCTGGCACAACTCCCGCTCGCCGGCGTCGTTGGCGTAATCGAATAGACCGTTGTGGCAGTGGCGATTATCTGCCCATCCGGGGTGATTCACAATCGGATACCAGCAAATGCCTTCAACGGGAACGCCGATTGCATGTGCTGTGATTACTTCGTCGCTGATGTAGTTGAACCAACTTGCCCGCTCTTCTTCTTCGGCGCCCGTCTCGGCTATGAACAATGGCCGCTTATAACGAAGCCAGATTTCCTTTAGAATCTCGTGAAGCGGCCTGAAGCGGGGATCCGTGCGCGGCAAGAATGTTTTCGAATTGTGTACCCACTCGTTGCGATCGTAGAAGTTCACGCCAATGATGTCTAAGTACTCGGGCTTGCCCCGGAGTTCGGGATTCATGCGTCCCGACAACATGTCCCAAGCTTGAAATTGTGAGAGCCTGTACCTCTCGGCTTCGACATCATCGTGGGCGATCCGCGGATTGCCAACGATATGAATCGCCGGCTCGGGCGAGATGAGCCGGATGGCGGGCAACTCTTGGCGAATAACTTCACATGCCGCCGCGCCTGCCCGTATCAGGTTTCGTTTGATCTGATGCGAAGTTGTTTTTTGATAGGGATTAATGCACGCCGCTTCGCCACCGGCCCATGACAAGAATGAAACTTCGTTGACCGGGGCAATTGCTGTGCAGCAAGTATATTTGTGATCGCGAATGAATCGGCTTATGGCCTCAACAAATTGTCGGAAACGAGCCGGGAAGGCATTCGCCAGCAATTTCAGATCGTCCGGCCAGCCAAAGTGCATTAGGTCTAGCAGCACTTCCGTTCCCGTCTCCTCCGCTGGATCAAGCGTTTTCCTCAACGAATCGAAGCTGAACTGACCCGGAGTTTGCTCAATTAAATGCCAACGAGCGCCAGTGCGCACAGTTTGAATTCCGAAACGATGCAACCGTTCCAAATCTTGCCGGGCAAACTCGTCGTGCCGTGTAAGTCTCAGTAAATCAAGGCGGTAACCGTTACGCCTTTTATGCGTGGAACATTCAAAGCCACCTTGTAGAAAGGACTTGAATGTGTGCCGCAACGTTGACAAAGTGTTCCTTCGAAAAAAAGCACAAAACTATCCTGTTGCTCCAGGACCGTGGAATAAGCTCTATAATGATTGATCTTTTTTGCCGAATTTGGTTACTAGCACTCGTAAATCAACTGGCAACAGTGTCACTCATTTAATTTGCGTGCCGCTTGTTGCCCAAGCTTTGTGAATGCTTGGAACATGCTGTTGGATACCGCGCTTAAGTCCTTGCCGGCTTTTTTACCGCTCGCACCTTTGCCCGCCGGCAGTGCGCCTGCAATCAACCCCATCATGCTGCGCGTCGTGTCGGGCAACAGCGCTTCAGAGGCGGCCAAGATCTTAGCCGGAAGAGAGATGGTCTGCATGTACTGCTTTTTGTCCAGCGCTTCAACTATTTCATTGGCTGCGGTTTCGGCCGCGATCGAAAGCCCAGGCAGATTGCCGAGTAGACCGAACCAGGTAAATTCCTTGTTTGCCTGACCTCCGAAGTTCGCATTCAAGTAAGAGCCTGTGCGCATGAGGCCAGGGGCAACAGTGAGCACATGAATACCGCGCGATTTGACCTCGGCCGCCAGTCCGGTCGAGAATCCAACGCATGCGAATTTTGCACAGCTATACGGCAGCAGGTGCGGCACCGCTACGCGGCCGCCGATAGAGGCGATGTTCACAATATCACCAGACTTGCGCTCCGTCATATGGGGCAGGACAGCGAGCGACAAATTGACGGGCGCCCAGAACATGAGGTTCATGGCGTCCTCGAAATCCTCGTGCGTCAGGCTATCGAGCGGAGCCACCTGAATCAAGCCGGCATCGTTGATGAGAATGTCGATTCTGCCAAAGTGCTGAATCACTTGCTCAATGAGCGGCTTGGTTTCTGCCGCGTGACTGATATCAGCAGCGAATGGCGCCGCCTCAATGCTCTTCTCAGCAAGTCTTCGGCATGCTTCGTTCAATTCGTCTTGGCTGCGCGCATTGAGAGCGAGGCGGCATCCGCGTGACCCAAGGTGAAACGCCAACGCCAACCCCAACCCGCGCGAGCCACCCGTAATCAGCACAACCTTGTCGCGCCATTTTGCGCTCGGGTCCGGTTTCTCGCTGGGCAACTTGCGGGCTGCAAGCTTGCGGACGGCAAACACGGTTGCTGCGGCAATGGCGATCTTGGCCATAAGCGGCAGCGGTTTCACCGGCTGCCGCTGACACACTCGAAACTTGCTTCATAAGTACTGACAAGCTGGATTCCTGCAACTTGGAAACGTTTCGTGAGGTCCGAATGCGATGTTATTCTGAAGACGGATTCCGCAGGGGCCGGTAGCTCAGTTGGTAGAGCATCGCACTTTTAATGCGGTGGTCGCGGGTTCGAGTCCCGCCCGGCTCACCATTGGTTCAAATCGCCCGACAAATCGCCCGCCTTTCCAGCGTCACAAACATACTTGAATGGCGGTCCATCTAGAGAACGGCGAACAGGAGAGAACATCTTGCCTACTACTGAGACACAGACACTAGAAGAACTTTGTATAAACACCATACGGTTCCTCTCTGCGGATGCTGTGCAGAACGCGAACTCCGGCCACCCAGGCCTGCCCATGGGTGCTGCTGCCATGGCGTACACGCTCTGGACCAAGTTCCTGAAGTTCAATCCGAAAGACCCGAACTGGTTCGATCGGGATCGTTTCGTTCTTTCCGCCGGCCACGGCTCCATGCTGCTCTATAGCTTGTTGTATTTGACCGGTTATGACTTGCCGCTCGAAGAATTGAAACGGTTTCGGCAATGGGGCAGCAAAACGCCAGGCCATCCGGAGCGCGGTCACACGGTCGGGGTGGAAGTGGCCACCGGTCCCTTGGGGCAGGGCTTTGGCAATGGTGTCGGAATGGCAATAACGGAGGCTTGGCTGGCTGCGAACTTCAACCGTCCCGGTCACGAGATCGTCAATCACTATACGTACGCCATCTGCGGCGACGGCGACTTGATGGAAGGCGTCACGCAAGAGGCTGCCTCGCTGGCAGGTCACTTGCAATTGGGCAAGCTGATCTATCTCTACGACGATAACCACATTTCGCTCGCCGGCGCCACCAGCTTGAGCTTCACGGAGGATGTAGCCAAGCGGTTTCAGGCGTATGGGTGGCACACGCGCCATGTCCACGACGGTAACGACACGGAGGACGTGGCGAAGGCAATTGAAGAGGCACAGCGCGAGAATCGGCGGCCGTCTCTCATTCTGGTTCACACTCACATCGGTTATGGGAGCCCTAAGAAGCAGGACACTTTTGAGGCGCACGGAAATCCGCTGGGCGAGGATGAGCTGATCGCCGCAAAGAAAGCGCTCGGCTGGGCCTCGATGGACAAGTTTTATCTGCCCGAGGACGCGGTGAAGTTCTTCCGCAAGGCGGGAGAAAAGGGCGGACATACCCAGTCGGAGTGGGGCAAGAAACTCGACGCGTATAAGAAGGATTTCCCCAAAGAGGCTGCTGAACTGGAGCAGATGGTCGCCGGCAAACTCCCGGACGGTTGGGATGCGGACCTGCCGAAGTGGAAACCGGAAGACAAGCCGCTCGCGACACGCGCCGCAGGCGGCCAGGTTATGAACGCTCTGGCCAAGCACATTCCAAACATTATCGGCGGATCGGCGGATCTCAATCCGTCTACCAACACCGCCCTGAAAGGCAAAGGCGATTTTCAGCCGCCGGAATCAGGTGGCCCTTCGTCACAGGGCGCTGTAGGCGGCGTTTGGGGTTACGCGGGCAGCAACATCGCATTTGGCGTACGCGAACACGCCATGGGAGCGGCCGTGAATGGAATGGCGGCCCACGGTGGCGTATTGCCGTTCAGCGCAACATTCCTGGTCTTCTCCGACTACATGAAGCCTTCCATACGGCTCGGAGCCTTGAGCCAATTGAAGCTGTTTTACATCTTCACTCACGACAGCGTCGCCGTAGGCGAAGATGGGCCGACGCATGAACCAGTTGAACAGATCGCCGGGCTGCGGGCTATTCCCGGCTTGAACGTTATGCGCCCGGCAGATGCGACGGAAACGTCGCAAGCTTGGGCTGTTGCCATTGGGCACAACGGGCCGACTTTGTTTGCTCTCACACGCCAGCACGTTCCCCATCTCGACCGCAGTAAAGCAAAGAACATCGACGTCTCAAAGGGCGCGTACATCCTGTGCGAGCCGGAGGGCGGATCGCCGGAGGTGCTCCTCATCGGAAGCGGGTCTGAAGTGGCGCTGTGCATGAGCGCGCAGAAGAAGCTGCAGGACAAGTATGGCGTTAAAGCTCGCGTTGTCAGCATGCCCAGTTGGTACCTGTTCGAGAAACAGGACGAGAGTTATCGCGAGAGCGTGTTGCCGAATGCGTTGAAACACCGCGTCACCGTCGAAGCTGCATCCACCTATGGATGGGAGCGCTGGGCCGGCTGCACAGGTACGATGATCGGGATAGATCACTACGGCGCATCCGCGCCAGGCGATGAGATCATGAAGCACTTCGGGCTTACTGTGGAACACGTAACATCGGCGGCGCTACATCAGCTAGGCCGCGACGAAGAGGCGCAGAAGGAGTTTGGAAGCGAGACGACGAACGTCGCGCCAACCGCCCCTTCGGAAGGGCACTCTTAGAAAGCCCGAACTGCCTGGGAGGATCGTGAATGGCTTATCGGTTCGAAGCAGGAGAAACCATTCCGGACGGCATCCGGCGAATCGTATCTGAGGAAGTGGCGAGCGCTTCGAAAGAATTGCTGAACAGCAAAGGCGCGAAGCGAGATAAAGCCATTCACGAAGCTCGCAAAGGCATAAAGAAGATCCGCGGGGCGATGCGGCTTATGCAGCCGGAGTTCGGTCGCACCTATCGAGCAGAGATCAGGCTCCTAAGAGACACTGCTTTGGCATTGGGCGAAATTCGCGATGCGCAGGCGATGGTCGAAGTCTTCGACGGTCTTGTTGAAAAATATCGGAAACAGATCAAGCCGGAAGCTTCACGTGCCGTGCGAAATGGCTTGTTGAAGAATAAACGGGACACGGAACAAAAATTCAAACTGGAAGACGTGCTGCGTCATTCCGCTTCGGTTTTCGACGGCATCGCCAAACGACTCTCTAAGTGGCCCTTGAACACAGACAGCTTCAAGACGATTGCACCCGGGTTTGAGCGCCGTTACCGCCGCGGCCGGAAAGCCATGTCAATTGCCCGGAAGCGTCCTTCGGCAGAGAGCTTTCATGAGTGGCGCAAGCGGGTTAAAGATCATTGGTATCACGTACGGCTTCTTGAGAGTTCGTGGACTGAAGTCCTGGAAGCACGCGAAGGGGCTCTGAAGAACCTCGAAACGTGGCTCGGCGACGATCACAATCTCGTCGTGCTGCGAGAGAAGTTGAAGGCCGATCCAGCCTTGTACGGAGGCGAAGTCAACGTGCAGGTTTTTTTGACGCTGATGGACAAGTACAGCCGGGAACTGCGCGAAAATTCTCTTGCTCTAGGGGCGCGGATTTACGAGCAGAAGCCGAAGTTGCTGACTCGCGAAATGTCAAAGCTGTGGGATGCTTGGCAACACGAGCGGCAACAAACGCCAACGCCGAAAAAGGCAGCCGCATCGGCCAAGACAGACAGCCCCAAAACGGAGCGCGCTGCTTGAGCGCTTCTTACCGCTGACTAGCCTCGCCTGTCAACACCCGCTCAGTAAACTGTCGCGAGCGGTTTCGAGGTACAGTCAACGATTTCCAATTGGCGTGCTGCAGGTGCTTCGCCAAGAAGATGATTTGACCAACATGCGAGGCATAATGCGCGATCTGTCGGTTAATGGCCTGCATCACGGAGTGTGGTTCCCCGCGTATGGTTATCGTTCGTTCCAGGTCCGCGTCCGAAAGGGGTTCGAGCGCTTCGAACACTCGGCTCCAGCCATCGTTCCAAAATTTCAACACCTCGTCGCGCGTAGCGGGAGGCTCCGCAAACTCGCTGTCGCGATCCCGGTTAGGCTTTTCGCCATCGCTGGTCAGGAAATCCGTCCAGCGCGACTTCATATTCCCGGCCATGTGCTTGACCATCAGTGCAATCGAGTTCATCTCTGGATCAAGAACTTCCGTTAACTGGACGTCAGAGACCTGCGCCATTGCGCCTTCCGCCATTTCCTTGTAATGGCGCAGAAGATCGATGGAATCTCTCACGTAAGACGTCGTGAACGTATGCATTGCGAGCTATCATACAGCCGTTTCAACAGGGATGCAATTTCTCTCTTCTAGCGAAATATCTTCCAGGTGATCGAAGTAGCACACAGTAGATGCAGTGTGTTACAGTTCCCCAAAACCCAATAAATCCGTGATTTGCCGAACCTTATCCAGCTTGGCAGATTACGTGCAGTACCTAGTAGTGGAGGAGACAAACATATGCTCTGGTACGCGTGGGTATTTTTGGTGATAGCGATTCTTGCTGCTATTTTCGGATTCGGTGGGGTCGCGGTCGCTGCCGCCGGCATTGCGAAGATCTGTTTTGTGATCTTTCTGGTTTTGTTCCTGGTTAGCTTGCTTGTGGGACGTCGTCGCGCGTTATAAAGGCAATCCAGGAATTAAAGTCGACGCTCCAGCGGAATAGGTGTGTGTGCCTTTGCGCTGGAGCGTTTGCTTTTTGGGCAACACGTTGACCCTCTCGAAAGCTAGGCGGTCGTTCCAAATCGGGCTTTGGAGGTCGGAAAAAACGGAGCAGGACAGTTTGGAGCTTGCGGCGACTCTTTTAGTAAGCCGCCCCCAAACGTATGTCCATTGCTTTACCCTTTAAGCGGTTTCGCTACGCCGAACGTGCCATCGTTCCCGTGCCGCTGTCGCTGAAGACGCGCGTTGCCGCTCTCAACAGGTGCAAACTAAACAGTGCCAAGGTGAAGTACTTCGCGACAGGTTCGCCCGCTCGCATCGAAGCGTTCCATCCCAATATACTCGTCGGGGCGGCAGCGCAATTGGAGCAGCTCACGGGGCTTTCGACCGTGGATATCGCACTGTTGGTTACAACGGTAATCGGATCGTCTGTTCTGACGGATGTGCGCCGAGTCGTGTTGTGGCAGATGTTCGGCGTTCCGGTCTACGAACTACTCGTTTCGGCGGATGGAAAGATCATCGCAAGCGAATGTGAAGCTCATGAGGGCTGGCACATCGCGCCGGGCACTCGATTCGCCCACCCGTCAACGGCGCGCATCGAACCGACTGCTTGCGAGTGCGGACGCAACGAGCATCGAATCTTCATCGACGAATCTCAAAGCGATTCGCGCTGCGGGTTAGCCGCTATCGCTTGAATGGCGAATTGGGCGATCAGGCCCAAGAAAATCCGCTCTTAAAAAGCGGGAGCGTACGAACGCGCTGGCCGGTGGCGGCAAAGATCGCATTGAACTGCAGGGAAAACGGGCGGCAGGGCCGGCTCGCCTAGCCCTGTCGGCGGATTATCGGTCGGAACAAAGTGCACATCGACTGCGGTGCTTGCCGCATTGCCACGAGCGTGTGCTGGTTGTAATTCTTTTGCACCACCTGACCGTTCTGGAGCGTGATCTCCTGGTGCATCAGTTCGCTTAGCCCATCCATGACCGCGCCCTGCACCTGTGCTTCAGCCCCGCTTGGGTTGATGATCTGACTGCCGTTATCTCCGCAGACCCAAATTTTATTGACTCGCAACTTGTTGCCGGGCGAAACGGTCACTTCCGCAACATGCGCGAAATAGCCCTGAAAGCTGTAGTGGAACGCAACACCCATTCCGGTACCTTTGGCCAGCTTTCGTTGACCCCATCCAGACCGTTCGGCCACGGCATGCAGGACAGCTCGCATGCGATCCGTGTCATAAGCCTGTTTGGCCTTGTCGATTCGGGTGATATGCCGGCTCATTTTCCACCTTCGGCTTGGCCGCTTCTTTTACCTTGCTCTGAGCGGGCTCCCCAAGCAGCTGGAGCCGGAATTCGACCGGGTCTTTGCCGGCGGCATGAGCCAACTCATCAATGAATGACTGCATCACAAAAGCCTGCGAGTTCGCTCCGGGCGCGCGCAACGCCCCGGTCTTAAGCATCAACGGCATGAGCGAAACTTCCGTCCGGAAGTTCGGTACGAAGCCGGCAGGAAATTCACCGGGCTGTATCTGAGCCGAGGACGAAAACTGCTCTCCTTGGCCATAGCTGACGAAATGGTTTCGCCAGGCCACCAACCTGCCGGAATCATCTACCGCACCCTTCAAATAGTGGAACCCACCGGGACGATAGTAATCGTGCGTCATGTCGTCTTCGCGGGTCCAGAGTAGCTTAACCGGCGCGCCTATCTTCTGCGAAATCGCGGCGGCTTCCACCATGTAATCGTTGGTCAGACCGCGCCCGAACGAGCCGCCCGCACGGAACAGGTGAATTGTGATGTCCTTCTCAGGAATGCCGAGGTTGTTTGCAACCAGTGTTCGTCCGCGAGCTGGCAGCTGCGTATTGCTCCAGATCTCCAGCTTGCCGTCGTTGAAGTGCGCCGTACAGTTACGTGGTTCCAGCGGGGCATGTGAGATGAACGGGTAAGAGTATGCGCCCTGAATTACCTTTGCGCCATTCTTGAACGCATCGTCAACGTTGCCGTCGTTCTTAATTACTCGCTGCCCGGGCTTGTGTCGAGAACTCGTCCGCGCGCCTCTGGAACTCTGCGCTACTTTGCTGCGCAGCCGGCCCCTCATCCCATTTAACATTTAGTTTTTGGCGTGCAGAATTGGCCTGCCACCAGGTGTCTGCCACGATCGCGATTCCCGGCTCAAGGCCGGGGTCTCCTTGGATCACGGGCCCCACTTTAGCTTTGCCTTCAAGGACGAACGAATGACGCACACCCGGCATCTTTTGGATTTCGTCCAGGTTTTCGCTGACTACTTTTCCACCGAACGCGGGACACTTTTGGTAGACCGCGTAAAGCATGCCAGGCATCGTGATGTCGATTGCATAGAGCGGCTTGCCGGTAACGATTTCGGGAATGTCAATGCCGGTTGTGCTCTGGCCGATGATTTTGAATTCGGAGACGGGCTTCAGCTTCACCGATTTCATATCGGGCGCGGGCATAGCCGCTGCTTTGGAGGCGAGTTCGCCGTAGCCGAGCGAGCGATCGGTCGACCGGTGGTATACGCGTCCATTGGTGGCGTAACATTCCGATTCCGGCACTCCCCAGGTCTTTGCAGCGGCTGCAATAAGCATCTGCTTCCCCGCTGCTCCGACTTGCCGCATCGGTATCCAGTTGTTTGAGGCCGCGCGGCTGCCGCCTGTCGTCTGGCCGCCGTACTTCTCGTTCAAGTCGGCTTGCTCGACTTTGACGTGTTTCCAATCGACCTCGAGTTCTTCAGCAATCAGCATGGGCAACATGTTCTTGACGCCTTGGCCGATTTCCGGATTGCGCGCGATCAATGTCACCGTCCCGTCGGCATCGATTTTGATGAACGTGTTCGGTTCCAGCGGCGCTTGCGTTTGTTGCTGTTGGGCGGACAGTCGCTGTCCGATATAGGCGCCGAGCAGCATGCCTCCGCTAGACAGAGCACTTACGTGCAAAAAAGAACGGCGTGTGACCACCATTTAGAGTTCCTCCGCCGTCGCAGTCAGCGTTGCTAATTCGGCGCGCTGACCATGTGCGCCGTTTGACATGCCAGCCGCCTTGTGAATTGCCGCACGTACCCGCAAGTAAGTACCGCACCGGCAGAGATTACCGCTCATCGCGGCATCGATATCCGTGTCGGTCGGCTTGGGATGCTTGGCCAGCAGAGCCGCTGCGCTCATAATCTGGCCCGCCTGGCAGTACCCGCACTGTGGAACGTCCAGCTCTTGCCAGGCGACTTGCAAGGGATGATTGCCGTCTGGCGACAATCCTTCAATCGTGGTGATCTTTGCGTTTGGAAGGGCGCCGAGAGGGGCGTCACGCACGACCTTTGCGGCTGTCCATTGACGTGAACAGTGCACGCGCCGCATTGCCCGATGCCGCAACCGTATTTCGTACCTGTCAGTTTTACGATGTCGCGCAAAACCCAGAGCAGGGGAGTATCGCCGGGCGCATCAACCGTTGCCGCGCGCCCGTTCACTGTCAGCTTGATAGCCATAGCCTTCTCCAAAATATCCCACTTTGCTAAGAGGAAGGAGAGATTTGAGGAGTTGAACGATAATTTCAGCATGAAGGTCTTTCTTGTAGTCTTGGTCGCGCTAACCCTGACGTGCGTGGGATGCACTCACCGCGATCAGCGAGGCATTGCAGACAAGCGCACCAATTTTGAAAGATTCTTGCCTATGACGGGCGATCCTGCACGTTACAGCTTAAAGCCGGTTCGTCCGTTTTTTCATACAGCGAATCGCCCTCAAGTGCTGCGCGCTATTGAGCGCGCATGTCAAGGCGGCGAAACCGGCAGTTCAGTCCAGGACCCCCACACCGGCGGCGGATATTACGTGAACTGCAATCCCGAAAACCGGCAACTGCTGAATGGATACGTTCCCACCAATCCGCGACAGCAACCGCATAGCCGAGGTCGACTAATTGGCAGTTAATCGGTAAGGAATGCGGTAGTTTTGATTCCGGAGATCTCGAAGGGTCGACGGCAGCGCGGATTCTTGCAGGACACCTTGTCATCCAGGAGCACCATGTAACTCGCGGCTTTGGCGAACTTGGCGCGGTCGCGCTCATCGGCCTGCCGAGGCAGTCGATCCACTTTGCGGCGCACGAGCCATTTGAGATCGTAGCTCTCGGGCGTACGGCAGAAAGGGCAGCTCAGTGTTGCAGGCTTCGTGACCTGCGATTCGCGGTAGAAAGAACGCTCGTCCACTTAGAGATTGTCTCTAACCTCAGTGGATTTCGGTCTCATCTGTTCCCCGATTTGTAGACGCCGATCCTGCCTTGCGTGAAGTCGCGCCCGGGGCTGCTAACCGAGCCAATGTCAGTCCATTCTCCCTCGGGAGTCTTTATGCGCGCATTAATCGTGTTCGGTTTCACCGATAGGTCCACCTGAACCCATTGGTTCGATTCGACGGAGAACGGAGTCTTACTGACCTCGAACGATTTGCCGTCGCGCACCTCGCGGATGACCGCGTGCTTTCCATCGAGCGTGAACAACACGAAGTTCTCAGGATCCTGATAGCCCGCGTACCATTGCAGCTTGCTGTGCTTGAATAAACCTCCGCCGTGCGTCTCAGCCTGAAAGGAATAATGACCGGCGGTAGTGGGCGTCGAGGCTGGTTTCGCGGTCGGCGCAGAGGGAGGCGGTTCCGGCGGGGGCGGGGCTTTATTGTCGGCGACGACTTTGTCCAGCGTCGCGTCAGGGCCAGAAAGGTGATGACTTCGCCGGTGCGGAACGCTCGCTCGAAGCGCTTTGGCAGAGCCTGATCACGGCGCAATTCAATCAGCGTGATCGCCCGGAGGCACGTTGCGTGATGGCGGCGTTGCCGTCGGCGGCCAACAGTGGCAGCGAAGTTCCTGTCGATGTAGATCATGGTGCCGGGAAGAGCACCCTTGATATCTCAGCGTTGCTACTGACGGCGCCGGATCCATCCGGAACTCGACGGCAGCTTCTTCGGCTTTTTTTACGTCAACGCTCTCGGGCGGAGGATCGATAAAACCAGGCTTGTGAACGCTGATCGTGTATTCGCCTACCTTCAATGGAATGCGCAATTGGCCGCGATCGGTTTCGTCGCCGGTACAACTTGCCATCGATGTAAATGCTGACTCCGTCCTGGCCGGTCTTGACGACCAGCCGTGCCGGCGTTCGGATCTGACTTCACATATGCAGTCAGCACCGGGGCCGGAGTGTAGGTCATCACGAACCGCTGACGATCTTTGCCCTGCGGTCACCTTGAAGATCGTGGTCGGTGGTTCCGAGGTTGGTCAGCTCCAAACCGCCGGTACCGACGTCGCCCGCGGCGTTGCCGTCCAGCAGAACAGTAGAGTTATCGGCATTTGTGATCAGACGGCCCGTGCCATCCTCCTCCGAGACGAGCACGGCCATTGCATTCGAAGCCGTGGGCAGGCCGACAACGCGCGGCGCCGACTTTCGCCGACACATCGAAGCTGAAAGCGGCGGTGCCGCTGCGGCCGCTTACTTTGATGGAATGCTGGCCGGGCTGAAGATTGTCCAGAATGATTTCGCCATCTTTGAGGTCCTGGGGCTGATTGTCATCAAAGTCGTAAGTGCCCGGGACAAGATCGGTATAGAGGCGGAGCGTTGGGTTCGTGGGCACGGGCGTGGCCGGTGCGGCTGTAGAGGTTGAAGTTCCGAGTCTTGCGGGTTAGAAGCTGCGCTGCCGTTTGCTGGCTAGCGACTTCGTTCGGCGTCAGGTTGATTCTACGAGCGGTTTGAATCAGATAAAAGAATGCTGCGCAAGGACTGCGACAGTGAACAGGCCGGCGAGATACAGAGCCCATTTCAGAGTCTTTGGGTTCAATTCGAGGGACATCTTCGGGAATGTGGGCGGCGTCTTCGGGCGGAAGTGCGATTTCCGCGTGCGCGAAACCTCAGGCGAGGCGGTAATCGACGAGCTCGGAGCCTCCTTCGAATTGCGGGCGCGAGCAATGATCTCTTCCTGAACTTCGGAGACCAGAAGCTGGGTGTCGAAATCGTCCGGCCGGGCGTAGCGGATGGCTTGGATCCGGTCGAAGCAATTGCGAAGTTCATCGACAGATTGGCTTTGCGCGCTTCCGACTGGATACTGTCTCAATTCGTCAAGAGCCGAGTGTGTGTTTGGGGGAAGAGCCACAGATCGACAGATTTCACAGAGATTAATCGAGGTTGGACGTTTTACCGATTGCAGTATTAGCCGACCGCGATGTGCGTAATTCAGTTCATAGAAATGGCGGTATTCACCACTCTTTATACGCGTTGACCCAGCCCGGATTGGCGCGATACCAATCGAATGTGGCGGCGAGCCCGCGATCGAAATCCATCAGCGGCTGCCAGCCAGTCTGAGCTGTCAATTTTTCATTTGTCAGTGCATAGCGGCGGTCGTGTCCGGGGCGGTCCGTGACACGGGTAATGAGCGATTCGGGTTTGCCGGTTGCCTTCAGAATGCGGTGGACAACTTCAAGGTTGGGCAAGAGAGCAGTTTCCGCCGACGTTATAGATTTCGCCGGGGCCACCTTTCTCAAGGACGGCCTGGATTGCGCGGCAGTGATCTTCCACGTATAGCCAATCACGGATTTGCCGGCCGTCGCCATACACCGGCAGCGGCTTGTCTTCGAGCGCATTCGAAATCATCAGCGGAATCAGTTTCTCCGGAAACTGATAAGGACCGTAGTTATTCGAAGCGCGAGTAACCGAGACATTCAGCTTGTAGGTGGTGTAGTAAGACAGCGCAAGAAGGTCTGAGCCGGCTTTGGATGCCGAGTAAGGACTACTGGCGCGCAAGCGGATAGTTTTCGTCCGCATCGTGAGGCGGATCGATGCTGCCATAGACTTCATCGGTGGAGACATGAACGAATCGCGCGATTTTATTCCGGCGCGCCGCTTCGAGCAGGGCAAAAGTGCCGTTGAAATTGGTCAGGATTACCGGGGCGGGAGAGTGGATGCTGCGATCGACATGGGATTCAGCGGCGAAGTGGACTACAGCGTCGGGTGATTCGACTTCAAATATCTGCTGTATCTCGGCGCCTTCGCAGATATCCGCTTGCACAAACTTGTAGCCGGGATGCCCGGCAACCGATTCCAGATTTTCGAGATTGCCCGCGTAGGTGAGCTTATCCAAATTGACAATTTCGTCAGCCCAACCGTCGCGCAACGCCAGTGCGGACGAAGCAGGAGCCGATGAAACCCGGCCCCCCCAGTTACGAGTAACTTCATTTGTGCTGTAACTCCCAGTCGTAAGCGATGGAAGCGATCGTTGTAAGCGATCCGGCCTTCGTCTTTGGGATCGTAGGTGCGGTTCGTTATATAGACCAGAACGGACGGTTGTTCGCCGATTACCTTGTATCCGTGGGCGACGCCGGGCGGAATCAGTAACTGCCAAGGCCGAAGTGCGCCGACATACAAGGTGTTCTTGATGCCGAAGGTGCTGGAATCGGTTCGGAGATCGACGAGCGCCACTTGCAATAGCCCGGCCGCAGCAACCCAGTAATCGGTCTGAAACTTGTGAAAGTGGAACGCCTTGATGATGCCGGGATAGTTCAGTGCGGCTGAGACCTGCAGTGGATTCAGCAGGGAAGTTTGCGACGAGACCCTGGCCAACGCGGGCGATTTCGAGGAAATAGCCCGCGGTCGTCCGGCCAAACCGGGAATGGATTGATCTCGATGCCGGTAATCAGGTCCGGAGCTAGTGGGCGAAAGAATGACTTTGCCGATACCGGGCTCAGACTTGCGGTATAGCGATTTCGACGCCCGGACTCGAGAGCGCCGAGACCAGGGGCGCTCATTGGACGGATACTCTCGCGTGCTCAACGGACGAACTTTGCCGCTGTTTATGGCGGCTGTCATAGACCAGGTTGGCGGCGCGCATGCAAGGATTCGAATGTGCCGGCATCGGTCCACCAGCCGTTCGAGGTAATCGAAGGACATGTGTCCCTTCGCCGATATAGGCGTTGTTTACGTCGGTAATTTCCAGTTCGCCGCGAGCGGACGGCTTGAGAGTGCGGGTCTTATCGAAAACCGTTTCGTCGTATAAATAAATGCCGGTGACGGCGTAGTTCGATTTGGGATGCTGCGGCTTTTCTTCGATGCCCACGATGCGATTGCCCTCGATTTCGGCAACACCGAAGCGCTCGGCATCGTGAACTTCTTTCAGAAGGATTTTTGCGCCGCGATCCTGCTGGCTTGAAGTCCTCGACGGCGCGCTTGATGGAGCCTTCAATGATGTTGTCGCCGAGAATGACGCAGATCTTGCTGCTTTCGGCGAAATGTTCGGCGAGCGCGAGAGCTTCGGCGATGCCGCCTTCGCCTTCCTGGTAGGTGTAATTAATGTGCTTGAGCCCGAACTCTTTGCCGTTTGAGAGAAGGCGAAGAAAATCGCCTGAATTCCGTCCACCGGTAACGATGAGCAGGTCCTTAATACCGGCTTCGACAAGCGTCTCGATGGGGTAGTAAATCATCGGCTTATCGTAAATGGGCAGCAGATGCTTGTTCGTAATTTTCGTTAAAGGGAACAGGCGACTACCGGTACCTCCCGCCAACACGATGCCTTTCATGAATTCTCGATGGTAACAGCTAGAAGAAACTCCATTTGGCGCGATCAATCCAGCTTTAGAGTAGACTTCGGGTCGGGCTGGGCTGCGCGCGGGGACTTGCCGCGGAGGCGAGATCGGACTTGGCGCAGAACCAGGAACAGGATGGCGACCACGACAGCGCCGGCCTTGAAGAATTGGGAAGGCGCGCCGCTGCTGAGACCGACGATGATGAATATGACGACGAGAAGCGCAAGGCCAGCCGTCCAGAGCGACATGGAACTGCGCAGAGAGGCGGTCCTCTGGTTTCGCGCCTGCTGTTCGTACCTGTTCATAACCGGCTTTTCCGCTTTCTCTTCAAGCTACACCGGAATTAGACGGCGCGGCGCAAGCGGCGGATGCGATCTTGAGCCTTTCTGTGTGGATGATTTCACGCTGGAGGCGCTGATCGGCCTGGGCGACAGCCTGTTTGTGACGTTCGGCTCTGCGATGTTCGTTGTTCCGGCGACGGTTTTCCTCCGCTTCGAGGCGTTGCTGCGATTCGAACCCAATCTCGGCTTTCAACCTTTCCTTTCTGCGTTTTAGCAGTTCGGCAGAGGCGCGTTGATAAGCGCGGTCATGATGAGCCTGATAGCGAAGGTAACGTTCGAGCTCGGGGCGTACGGCAATTTCGGCCTGATTGCTCGCGAGCTGGTTACCCGTTTGCGGCTTCACGACGAAGCAGGCTTCCTGATAGCGGCGCGCGCGTTGCGAAAGCCACATGCTTTCGGCCATCTTCTTGATGAGTTCGATTTCGGCGATGCCGACAGGCTTCTCGTCAGCCATGAGTTGGTCGAGCAGAGCGTCGAAGCGGTCTTGATGTTCGCTGGGCAGGACACGGAACTGGCCTAGCAGTCCGTGCGTGGTCCGGTTCTGTGCGGAAGCGGCCTTGCCTTCCGGCGTTTTGGCGTCGGTGCTCTTCTGGGCGTTGGCGCGATTCGCTTGAAGCTTGCGTAGAGAGGTGAACATACGATCTCCTGTGCGCGAGTTTGGCAGGAGGGCGTACGGCGATCGGCCGATTTTCGCCGTAAGTGGAAGAGGGGCAGAGAGAAAGATTTCGGCGCAATGCTGTGAACGAGGTTTGCGGTGGGCGAGAACCTCTCAAACTACTGGTCACGCAATGCTATGTTCGCGTCGATCTGTGTAGCTCGTCGGGCTGGAACATACGTTGCAAATGCCATTATCACCAGAATGGCGGCCAATGCAGCGAGGTAAAGTTCGGGCGCGCCAAAATGGAGACCCTCAAAGATGGCATCGAAAAGCCTCGGCAGCGGCAGGGCCAGCAGCAGACCAAGAGTCGATCCGATGGCGGCCATCTTGAAGCCTTCCCTCAGAATCATCCGCGATATGTCCGAGTTTTTCGCGCCGAGAGCTATGCGGACACCAATCTCATGAGTCCGTTGGGTGACGGAATATGCGACAACGCCATAAATCCCAATAGCGGCAAGCATTAGCGCAAGAATCGCGAAGGTACTCAGCAAACGAATGAACAATGGATTTCCATTTCGCTGGCGCTCGATGACGCTTTCCATGCTCATAACACCAACAAGAGGGAGCTCGGGGTCGAGTTGCGCAACCGTTCGACGTAGAGCGGATGACAGACTGTTTGGCTCGACCTTAGACAAAAGCAAGACAGAAAAATCAGAGACAGGGCGCTGCAGAAAGGATTCGTAGATCTCCGGATCTACGCGAGTTTCTTCGGAGTAACTCTTCACGTTACTGACCACACCCACAATCTCGCTCCAAGTTGGCACAGCCCCTTTGATGTCCGGTTGGATTCGCTTTCCCAAGGGGTTGCGGCCTTGAAAATAGCGCCTGACAAACTCCTGGTTTACGATGACTACGCTTGGCGTATTGGCGTCATCTGCCTCCGTGAATGTGCGGCCGCGCAACGGCGGAAGACCCACGGCGGTAAAGTATTCTGAAGTAACAACAGCGTCAAGTGCGCTCCGTTGTTCGTTAACCGGCAATTTGGCCTCGCCTTCGATGTGGATGAGAACAGTGCCTGGGTTGATGGCCGGAAGACCGGAGGCCACGGCTGCATTCTCGACGCCGGGAATCTGTTGCAGACTGCGGATTAGGTTGCGAACAAAGAGGAGTTGGTGAGAGTCGTCGCTGTATCGCGTCTGGTCCAAGGCCACGCCGGCGGTAGAAGATGATCTGTCCGGAATCCTAATTTTTGATGATCCAGCAAAAATACTCCACGGATCAACAGGCTGGTTCCAGTCAACAAACAAAGTGCGAAGGCGATTTCACAGCAGACCAGCACGGCACGCAGGCGGCTCTGTGAGCGGCCGGCGGAGGATGTTCGACTTTCGCTCTTGAGGCCCGTGTTGGTATCGGCGTGAGATGCACTGAGTGCGGGAGCAAGGCTGGACAGTGTGGCGGAAACGAGCGAAACAGCGACGAGAAATAGCAAAACATTGGTGTCGAGGCCCACAGGAGTAGCGCTGATTGCCTCATTGAAGCTCAGGTTGGCGCGAACAAGACCGATTCCGATGTAGGTGAGGAGCAGGCCGACACCACCGCCGAGCAGCGCGATGACCAGGCCCTCCGTTAGCAACTGCCGGACGACGCGCATACGGCCGGCGCCGAGGGACACGCGAATCGCTAGTTCTTTGTGGCGTCCCGCGGCGCGTGTCAGCAGCAGACCGGCGACGTTGGCACATGCGATCAGCAAAACAAAACTGACTGCGGTCATGAGCACGGCCAAGGCGGTGCGAATACCGAAAGAGTGGACAAGGAAATCGGCAAGGGTTCTCACTGTAGCGCCCCATCGCCTCTCGATTGCGGGAAAATCCGCTTCAGAGCGCTTCGCCAGGACGGTCATCTCCGCGCGCGCCTGTCGGAGCGTGACACCGGACGCAAGTCTCGCAAACAAAAACAAGAAGCGTTGCTTTCGTCCTGTTACGGTCTGATCCGCGACGCCTAACACCAGAGGCGTCCACATTTGTGGCGTGAAGCCGAGGAGCTGAAAATCCGCCGGCATCACTCCGATCACCACGTAGCTTTTACGATCCAGGTGCACGGTTCGCCCGACAATCGAATGATCCTCTCCGAAACGGCGCTCCCAGAGACCATGGCTCAGGATGAGGACATGGTCGCGCCCAGGTTGATCCTCTCCCGCTAGGAAAGAGCGCCCCAGTTGTGGGGAAACCCCGAAAACATTGAAGTAGTTAGTCGATACCGCCGCGCACTTAACCGACTCCGGCTCACCCTGGCCCGTCAAAGCAGCGGTGCGATATTCATCGGCGGCTGCCATGTCAGCAAAGATGCGGGTATCTGTACGCCAAGCGACGTAATTAGGCACGGAAACAGGACTGGTGTCCGCCTGAAAGTTCCGATTAGGATTCACCGAGGAGACAACCACAACGTTTTGTGGGTTGCGCCCGGGCAGACGAGGAAGCAGAAAAGCGCTGACAAGACTGAACATGGTTGCGTTGACGGCGATGCCTAGCGAAAGCGTCAAAACTGCGGTCACCGTGAATCCCAGTGCTTGGGTGAGCTGGCGGAGGGCAAATCTTATATCCGACCAGATGCTTTCGAGCGTTGGCCATTGCCAAACCTCGCGGCTGCGTTCTTCGATCAAGGTCACATTCCCGAATTCCCGGCGTGCGGTTCTCTCCGCATCTTTTCGAGACATGCCATCTTCCATAAGCTCGTCAATCTTTTCTTCGATGTGTTCATTGATGGAAACCGCAAGGTCGTCATAACGCCGACTGCGGGTGAAGAATTGCTTGAGGCTTCGCATGCGGCCGTCCTATGCCTCTGCAACGGCAAGCACGCGAGTGATCCCGGCCAACATCTTGTCAAAGGTGGAGACTTCGTGCTCCAGATGGCGGATGCCGGCGGCGGTGAGCTGATAGATGCGGGTGGGCCGACCTTTCGCTGAAATTCCTGCTTTGGATTTCAGCAACCCTTCTTTGAGCATGCGCTGCAATGCCGGGTAGAGAGAGCCTTCCTCGATTTGTAGCAGATTGTCCGAGACTTGCTTGATGTGCTTGGCCAGGGCATAGCCGTGCATCGGCTTCAGCCGGAGCGAGTGCAGAATCATCAGTTCCAAGGCGCCAGAGAAGAGGTCGCGTTGCCCAGGTTTCTTGGCCATGGCATAACCCTAGCACGAATAGCTATGTTGTGAATAGTAATAGGGAAACAACTATGCCGTCTAGCGTTGTCGACTGCGAGCGTTCTCGATCGACCTCACAGTGGACCTATTTCACGCGCCCGTGCGCTTTGAAAAGAAGGTCTGCTACGCGTAAGGTCCCATGTTTATCCGGGCCTTCCGACGGTGCAAAACTCGCCCTTTCGAGACCTTTTAGCGGTGGCGCGTGGCTCGCCGAAAGTTCCAGTAGAAGCCGCCAGAAAAAATAAGGAGCGCCACGACGCCGAGGGGCCACATTGGAAAAGGACCGACGCTGTAAAAGCCTATGCCGCCTTCGCGGCTCGGTATCAGTTCCAAGATGCGGGGCACGCCGACCGCAAGCCCGTAAATTACCAGTGCGGCTGTAATCACGGCAGCCACGCCAGCCAAAGTGCTCTTGACGAAGATCATCGGTCCTGACGTCTTCCCAACAATATCAGGCCCCGCAGTGAGACGTCTTAGCGTCGGAAATTATCAGTTCTTGTCGCGTTGCACAAAGGACCGATGCTGTTGAAAAAGTCCCGTGCATGATCCTTTCGCAGCGTCCTCAGAGCTTAATAAATAAGGACGCTCGTCGCATCAGGGGCTTCACGCGCACTTGTCTCGCGCATAGCTGCGGAGGTGTTTAGCGGCGTCAAGAACCCAATCGCGATAACGAGCCTCCGTTTGCTCGCGCTGCGTATCGATCTCTTTCAGTCGGTCGGGAGCCCAGAACTTACGGACTTCACCGAGCGGGAAAGCATCCGATTCAGAATCAAAGCCTCGAAACGGATCGAAGAGCGCGTTATCCGGCTCTAGCCCGTAACCCCTGCTAACGACGGCGCGGCATCCCTCCGTTAGACCGATACGTCCGGCAAGGATGTCCCCTAGAAGGTCGGCGAGCGCGGCCCATTGTCTTTTCTCGAATTCCTTCATCGTGTGACCGACAGTGATGATAGCGTGCGGGTCTCAAAACGGAAATATGTGGCGAGAGTGCTGGCCATTTACGCTTTCATGTGATTCCGGGCTACAGAGGAACCCGGCCATGATGGCAAAGCAGATCGCACAGGAAGAGCTGTTTTGCGAGTTTCGGCTGGAGGATCACGTCCTGCTGATCATCTGTTAAGGCAGCTTGACGTGGTGCTGGATTTCGATCGCGTGAGATTGCTTGACCGAAAACGATACTCAAGCGCGACCGATCGGCAGCGGCCATGATTCTGAACCGACGCGCCGACCACTTTACCCTCTAATCAACCACGGCGCTACGCTCGCCGACCAGTTTTTCAACAGTATCGACCCTTTTTGAAACGTGGCGGCTCACCCGCTGAATGGTTGCCTCCCATTGCGAACACCCACGAAGATGGAAAGCACCGACGCGAGCGAGATATAAAATCAAGTCGTGTTTGGGAAGCGGTCAAGTTCAAGTAAGACGCCGCGTTGCTCATTCTGCAATCGATCGGCGGACATCGCCGGAGCGTTGATTTCATCACCTATCAACGACCAACTCGTCCCACCATCGGAACACTTGGTCTACATTTGCGCGGATTGCGTGGCTGTCTGCAGTGACATTCTCGAAGACAGACGTCGAGAAACCAAAGACCCGAGTCCTGTTGCATAAAAGACCCTTCGGCGGACGCGGCTAAACCAGTTCCAGGCGTTTCAGTTTCAGCCGGTCGGCGTGCACGTGAGCGAGGTCATACTGCGCTTGCTGAATAAGCCAGCTTTCGGCGCTGCCGCCAAAAACCTTGGACAGCCGCACGGCCATTTCCGGCGATATACCGCGCTTTTCGTTCACCAGTTCGGATAGCGTGGTGCGCGTGACGCCCAGAGCAGCGGCGGCGTCTGTAATGCTCAAGCCCAAAGGCTCAATGCATTGACGGAGCACAAAGCCTCCGGGGTGGGGCGGGTTCTTCATGGGCACGGTTCAAGTCTCCACTTCAGTGGTAGTCCACGTAATCAACATCAAAGGCGTCCCGGCCGGAAAAGCGGAAAATCACCCGCCAGTTTGCGCGAACCGTTACCGCCCAAAAACCTTTCTCTCGACCTTTGAGTGGATGCAGCCCTAAACCCGGCACGTCCATATCGGCCACGGCTGGAAGGCGTGGAGCCTCGCGAGATATCGCGGAGCTTGTCAGCGTGTTCGGCAAGGATGCCGCGCGGGTCGTCGTCTTCATAAAGGCGTTTCAGCCCTCTATGGCGTATAGTTCGTATCATCTCGAACCGTAAACCGTTACGTAACGCAGGGCAACAATAATGCTAGCACGATTGTTGCTTTTTGAGTGCACGATGTGAAATGGGTCCGTTTCCGGCCGGTAGACAATGGCATAGTTGGGATAGCAAGTCAGGGTCCAGAAACGAAGCGGCCGCATGTGAGGTCCGGGCGGGAATGGCCCCGCAAAGGAGCTTCGGCAACACACGCACAAGCATCATAGATCGCCTGTTCCACGCGGTCGGCGGCATCCTCGTTGTCGTCAGCTATGTAAGACCAGATGTCAAAAATATCGGCTTTGGCAAGGGGCGTGAGAACATACACACTCATCGTTTGGATGAGCGCCAGCCGTGTTTCATCGCTTCAATTTCACCGCGGGCTTGTGCGCCGTCGATCAACTCGCCGCGCTCGGCTTGTCGATAGCCTTCCTCGATATGAGCCGACAACGCGCGGCGCTCGTCGTCGGTCCAGCTCTCCCCCGCGTCCTGAGCTTCAAGGGCGCGACGCAATACATCTTCCGCGTTCGTATAACCGCCGCTGGAAAGTCGCTTGTTGATAAGCGTTTCAAGGTCTGGTGGCACGTTTAGTTGCATGGGCGGTTCTCCGTTCTCGCTTTATCGTAGCCTTCTACGACAGTTCGGCGGCAGCGTCACGTAAATCGGCTGTATCTCAAGCTGCTCTCCTAAGCGTGACCCTGAATCTCGAAACTTACCCTTTGGCGAACGCGGCTAAACCAGTTCTAGCCGTTTCAGTTTCAGCCGGTCGGCGTGCACGTGCGCAAGGTCATACTGCGCTTGCTGGATAAGCCAGCTTTCGGCGCTGCCGCCAAAAACCTTCGATAGCCGCGCGGCCATTTCCGGCGATATGCCGCCCTTTTCGTTCACCAGTTCGGATAGGGTGGTGCGCGTGACGCCCAGGGCAGCGGCGGCGTCCGTAATGCTCAAGCCCAAAGGCTCAATGCATTGACGGAGCACAAAGCCTCCGCGGTGGGGTGGGTTCTTCATCGGCATTGGTTCAAGTCTCCTTTTCAGTGGTAGTCCAACATAATCAATCCCAAGTTGAATGACAAGGAGACATGCAGCTAGACTCGCTAACCGCTCGCAATCGCACTATCCGATGGTTACGGCCAGATTTCCTGAATTTGGGAGCAAGATTCGGATAGTGAACAGCGCCGTCATTTCTCAGACTGACAAGTGATGGCTGAGTCCCCGTATCGACCTGCTCTCGAGATTGCACTGCAAGAGGCATTGGAGCATTTGAACCATCTAGGCGACCGTCCAGTTCGCGCGACCAAATCCCTGGAGGAACTTCGCGCCCAGCTGCATAAAGCACTTAATCACGAACCTATTCCCGCAGAAGCAGTCTTGGAGGATTTGGTGCGAGATACGCGGGGTGGATTCTTAGCGTCGACTGAAGGCCGCTTTTTCGCATGGGCGATAGGCGGATCAGTTCCCGCCGCCTTGTGCGCCGACTGGCTGACGTCCGCTTGGGACCAGAATGCAGCGTTGTATGCTTGCGGCCGGCGGCGGTGGTCGTTGAGGAAGTTGCGGGCTTCTGGCTCAAAGAGTTATTGAAACTGCCGCTCTCAGCATCGTTTGCGTTTGTTAGTGGGTGCCAAATGGCTCACGTGACTTGCCTCGCCGCGGCCCGACACGTGTTGTTAGCGCAGCGGAATTGGGACGTCGAAAAACGAGGTTTGGCGGCCTCGCCCGATATCGGCGTTCTCGCATTCAATCGCCATGGCTCGATTGAGCGGGCGATTCGCTTACTTGGTATAGGTGAAGAAAACGTCGTCGACTTGCCACTAGACGCAACGGAGCGAATCACGGCCGCTACGCTCGAACTGTAACCGCCAGTAGAAAGACGTTTGTTGATAAGCGTTTCAAGGTCGGGGGGCACGTTCAATTGCATGGCCAGTTCTCCGTTGTCGCTTTCATCGTAGCCTCTTACGACGGTTCGGCGGCGGCGGCACGCAGGGAACCATTATCCGGCCCGGCGCGTAGACCACCGTTTGTGAAACACTTGGCGCGGCGCGCGTACTAAGCGGGTGGTTTCCGGGAAATGACAGCTATACTGAATCGGCGATGCACGAGGTAAGAACAGATATTGAGATTGAGGCCACACCCGAGCGAGTGTGGTCCATTCTGCTAGATTTCCCCTCGCATCCCGATTGGAACCCTTTCGTCCGCTCTATCCAAGGAGTTGCGAAAGTGGGTGCTCGGCTTACGGTCTTCATTCAGCCGCAGGGAGGCAAAGGTATGACCTTTCACCCGGCTGTACTGATCGTGATACCCAACGCGGAATTGCGTTGGCGCGGGCGCTTCTTCCTGCCGGGAATCTTCGATGGTGAGCATTACTTCCAAATCAACCGGATCGCTCCGCGTCCGGTTTTATAGCGATGAATCAGGCTTTAAAATCACGCGCAGAAAGTACCACTCCCTGAATTGTGATTTCGGCAGAGGATTCACAAAAGGACCGTTTGCGAGACAAAAATTTTTATTCAGCACGGCGCGGCGGTTGGGGCCGGTTTGCTGCAAACTGATGTCTGAGGTTGGGGGCTGGTTCCGTTGCGAGACAGAGCGTTGATTACGGCAAATTATGAGCTCTCGGATGCCGGCAATAGTTCTTCACTCGATGGTCGCCGCCTGACCCCAGAAATGAGAACCGCGCTCGAGGAAGCCGCACCATTCTATCGAGCGCTTTGTAGGGACAATCAGGACCAGCGGAATCGTCAATGGATCGAGCGCGCATCGCTGTTTGTCCGCAGATACGGCCATCGCATACCATACTCGATTGGTATGGCACCGAAATGATGTGCACAAAGGGACACGGATTCCTACACGTCCCAGAAACACCCACGAGTTCGTACAGCACGCAGGGATGGCTTTACCTGGACTCGTCCTGGGCGTAGTCTCTTCTCCTAGTTTGTGGACCAAACAGATGCCTCGACTCCGGCTGGGGCCTTAGGTGGAACGTCGGGATCGTTTCGCACTAATCTGCGAAGCAATTGCCGGACGCCGCCCGTATCGGCGACGCTGTACCTCGCTTTGCTTAGTCCGCCTCCCACGTAAACACTCCAGGCGTTTTCAGGAAGATGCGCGAACATGTCTTCATCGGTCTGGTCGTCGCCAAGGGCGAGAATAAATGCAGTGCCGGCGTACTCCGGCACCAACTCGATCGCGAGCGCTCCTTTATTGGCCCACATTGGTTTTACCTCGACGATCTTGTTACCGCGGTATGCGCGCAGTTCGGTCTCGGCCAGCATACCCTCGAGCATGGCGACGAGTTCTGTCGCGAGCCAATCCCCGAACTCTGCTTCGATGGTACGGAAGTGCCAGACCAGCGCGAACTCTTTCTCTTCGACGAAGCTGCCCGGCGTCCGGTCAACGAAGTGTTGCAGGATGGGCCGCACTGAATTTTTCCATTCCGTGTCAGCCGATCGGCCCTCCCAGGTATCGCTGCCGGGCAGGCGCCAACGCGCACCATGTTCAGGCGCGAGCCCAAGACGTGGCACTTGACCTAGCCAACGTTGCAAGTCGGACGCACTGCGGCCGGAGATCACCACGACGCAGTTGGCCGGATCGCTCGCGAGCTGCGTAAGCAAGGTCCGAAGTTCATGATCGGGAACCGCGCCTTCCGGCCGGGCAGCGAACGGCACCAGCGTACCGTCGTAGTCGAGCAGTAGCAGACGCTTGCCGGCCTTTCGATATGCATCGATCAACTGGTCCATAGGCACCGATGGCGGGCTTTCCGGAGGGCGCTCGCGACGTAGCTTTGTTGCCTCATCAAGGAGGGCCAGAAAGCGGTCACCCCAGACGAACACGTCGTTGCGAAGCACGCGCTCATGCAACGCAAGCATGCGGTCCTGCTGCTCTTCGGCACTCATCGCGAGCGCGCCCGTGACTGTGAATGCGGTTCGCTCCTGGTCGAACGGATTGATCAGCAGCGCTTCGGCCATCTCTGCCGCCGCCCCGGCGAAGGAACTCAAGACCAGCACACCACGGCCATCCCTGCGACATGCCACGTATTCCTTCGCGACCAAGTTCATTCCGTCCCGCAGTGGCGCAACCCAGGCCACATCGGCGAATTGATAGACGGCCACAAGTTCCGGTTTGGAGATGCCTCGGTGAATATACACGACCGGCACCCAATCCGGCGTGCCGAACTCGCCATTTATATCGGAGATCAGCTCATGTACTTCCCTACGCAATTCTTGATAACTCTCAAGATTCTCCCGCGAAGGCACCGCGATTTGGAGCAATACAACTTTTTCGACGAGCTCCGGGTTGCCGCTCAACATGCGGCGGAAGGTTCGGAGACGGTGGGGAATTCCCTTCGTATAATCGAGCCGGTCAACGGCCACGATCAGCTTCCGGCCGCTATATTGCGCGCGTAATTTGTTAAGGTGCTCTTGCGTTTCAGGCTTATCGCAATATCCGAGGAAATCGTCCGGGGCGATGCCGATGGGCAGCGCCTGCATCCGCACCTGGCGGCCCGGCACTTCGAGGCGGTCGACTGTGCTCTGAAGGCCAAGCTGCCGGCGCAAAGACATCCGAAAATGTTGAAGATGCAAGTGCGTGTGGAAAGAAATGAGATCCGCACCGAGCAGGCCGGTGAGCAATTCTTCGCCGCGAGGCAGGATGCTGAAGATATCGGAGCCGGGAAATGGTATGTGCAGGAAGAACCCGATCGCCGCGTCGGGGAGGCTCTCACGGAGCATGCCAGGAAGAAGCATCAGGTGGTAATCATGAACCCATATCCGATCGCCCGGCTGAAATTGCTGCACGACTGCGGAACAAAACCTGCGATTCGCTTCGATGTACGCTTCCCAGTTTTCGGAATCGAACTTCAGCTTGGAAGTAAAGCTGTGAAACAAAGGCCAGAGTGCCTGGTTGGCATAGCCCTCATAGAATTTTTCCAACAGGTCCGCCGGTAATTCGACGGCGATGCACGATTGCTCCTCACGGAGGAGATCAACCGCTTCTGGAGGCAGTTCCTCGCTGGTGCCCGACCACCCGATCCAGAGACCCCCGGCGCGCTTTAAGATGGGGTCCATGGCGGTCGCAAGGCCGCCGGCAGTGCGCTTTGTTTTCCATTCTGTGTCTTCGCGGACCAACGCCACGGGAAGACGGTTTGAGACCACTATCAGACGGGGGCTATCCGGCATGTCACATCATGGACGCGCAGGCTCATAGAGACCGTACGTATTCCTTGTGTTCGAGCCACCGACGACTGTTGCAGAGGCGCGGCGCCGAAGCCGGAACGAGCCACTGGGCAGAAAATCAGTATAAGCATCTCGCACCGCCTACATCCGGATTGGCCTTCGCCACGGTTCGTACCCCGCCAAGTAAGCGCTGGGTTGAAGTGCAAGCCGGCGCTAAAGACAATTCTTTCTGCTGCGTGTTCTTCGCCAGGCGAATGTAACGCCAACCAGGGCCATCGTCACGATCATCAGCGTGCCTGTCGCGGCTCAGGAGTCGCATTGGGCTGCAACTGCACGTCTAGAATTGCGGTGCTGTTTGTGTTCACGGCATTGCCGCTAAGATTGAGCGAAACGGAATCGGAAGTGAAAGCGATAGCGGTAGGTACAAATGTGCTGCCCGAGTCGAGTGTTACACCCAGGATCGTCGGGGTGTTGCTGAAATCAAAGACAAACCCATTGAACGTACCGTTCGCATACGTCACGTTTGCTAGCGGGTCATAAAAGATTTGATCGCTCGTAATGTTGATCTGAAACGCGGTGTTTCCGAGAATGCTGCCGTTCGGGAATGTGGGCGTTGAGGTTCCAACGGTCGCGGTGGTGGGGCCTCCCAAGATTGTGTTCAAATTCGGATTGTAAAGCGTGGCGGTATCGCTCGATCCGTCCAAGGTAGAGGCGCACAAACCGTAGCCGAAGCGGTTACGAGACCGCAACAAACCACGGCGACGGCGCAAAAAGACATCTCATAGTGGATTTCAACTTTCCTTGTGAGAGGGAAACAGCCGAAGATATTGTTTTACAAATAGCCGGTCCAACAAACGACCGTTTGTTGGACGTTGGAGATCAGGGCGAATAAAACCCCTCGACCAGCTTGCTACCGAGGGATTTCCGATTCAACCTGCTGACGTCGCGCGCCTCTTCAACTTCCCGAAAGCCTCTCCCTCGCTCGCACGACGATTCTCCGCGACGATCACTGAGGATTCAAATTGGATTAAACGCCGCGTGGCGTATGGTGGGCCTGCTCAGCGAATTACTCCGACTGATCAGTCGGAGGCGATCTACATGTGTCAATCGACTCGCTCCCAAACTGTGATGGAGGTACCGCCGTTGCTTAGGGCAACCGTGGCCGTCATCAGTTTGCGGTCAGCCGAAACCGCGTATGTTATCGTGTCCAAAATCTTTCCACCTCGTTTTTCGATAGACCGTATGGTTCGCGAGTCCACCCGCTCGGTCGAGGTTGTGAGGCCTTGCATCTCGTCGGGATCCTTGGACGCATGCTCTTTCCCATCAAAATAAAGTTGGTCGACAAATCTTCGATCGGAAGTCTGAAAAGAGAGGCCGTCCGATGTTTTTTGGACGGCGAGACGCAGGGCATCATTCGGGCTCTGGCGACTGATCATCGCCCACTCACCTGCCAGTCCATCACCCTTGCCGATTCGGCGCCATGTCGATTGCCAAACGGTGTGCTTCCCAGTATCGAGTTCCTGATCCTCGTTCCACTTCATCGTGTTGCCATCAAGCGTGATGATTCGCTTGTAGGTTGTCTTCCGCCTTAGAACATACAAAAACGTGTGATCGTCAAGCTGCTTCAAGGACACTGCACCGCTCAGCGGCGATTGGTGAACACTTCCATCGGTCGGGAGAACAGGTCCCAATCCGGCGCCATTGTCCGTCTGAAACATCTTCTCGCCAGCCGCCAGAAACTTGTACGTGAGGTGGGCTTGTTCCTTGTCTTGCCGATAACGCCAGGTGCCGACAAACGGATCATCGGCAGCTGTCAAGCACGCTTGAAAAACCGTTGCTATAAAGAGTGAGTTTCGACATAGTCTTTGCATGTAGTCTCCGGCAGCTCGAGAGTCAAACACCTGGGCGTCTTAGTTCCTTGGGATTATACTCCCGACTGCTTGCGCTGGGTTTGGGAGATCGGTGCCGGAAGCCATCTATGCGGGAAGCTGTCCCGTTCAACAGAGGAGGGCGAAATAACAAAGAAAAAAACTCGCTTGACAGGCAAGCGGATCTGATGCTTACATTGTAGACATAGTGGTGGAGATCTTAGGCATGTTCGAGCAAGCGGTTCTGCTGGCCGTCTTCAAACTGGCCGATGACGCTTACGGACGCGGGATCTTGCGAAGCACGCAAGACGGTCTAGGGCGTGACGTTGCTGCCGGGGCAATCTATGCGACGTTAGATCGGCTGGAGCAGAAGGGGCTGCTTGCGTCGCGTCTGGATGAAGGAACGCCGGTGCGTGGCGGGCGAGCACGACGTTACTACCGCTTGACGGGCGCGGGTGCAGAGGCGCTGAACGAATCAAGAGCGGCGCTGAAGAATATGTGGCGGCGGGCGAAGTGGCCTTTGGAGTTGAAAGCATGAAGAACCACTTGCCGCCCGAATGGCTGGAACGAACGCTGTTGCTGTTTCTGGACGGGCGGGATCGAGAGAGCATTTCCGGCGACCTGCTGGAAGAGTACCGGGAGGAGCGCTTGCCTAAATCGGGCCGGCTGCGCGCAAACGTTTGGTATCTACGGCAGTGCGCCAGCTTCGCATCCGTTCGGCTTTGCGGAGGAGGACTCGTGAAAAGACTGTTGGCTCTGCTTTGTGTGTTTGTGGCAGCGGCTTGCGCCTGGCTGGTGATGATGGAGTTTGTCCTCAAGCATCCGGGGTATATGGCGCGGTCCGCAGTCGAGTTATGTCTCTGTGCACAAGCGATCGTGACGCTGCTGTACTTGCTGCTGCATGCCGGCAACGTGCTTCGCCGTGTTGCGTTGATGTGCGCGATGCTGATTGTGCCGTTTGGCGCCTACTGTCTGGTCGAGATCTTGCGGGCGCAGCACTTTGAGGGATACATACTGCTGATCAGCGCGGCCCTGATGATGCAAGGCGCTCTGACGATGGCTGTCTTGCTGCGAAGGCCCGCCGATAAGACGGCCTAAGCGCGGCGCAGAAAACTGGCGCTCACCACGTGCCGCGGCCCAGACGAAATGGGTTGGCGGCTTGTACCGCAATCGCATACCAACCGGTAGCTCCGATGTGCAGGTTGGGGTAGTAGTCGAAGTTAAATCCGGTATTCAGGGTCCCGCTCGCGGCGACGACACCCTCGCCGAGTGGGATGGGCATGCTGTTGACGGTCTGACCGGCGCCGAGGTTCGATTGAGCGAGCCGCACGTTTTGCAGCAGAACGATTGCTGTCGCAAGATCTCCATAGAAGAGCGGGATGTCGTCAAACGGCGACAACTCGCGCGCCAGCATAGCGGCTACGGTATGCGCAGTTCCTTCAAGCCAGACGGCATGCGGATCGGCATTTGCAGGGTTGGCGGCGAGACTGTCGGAAGCATACGTCTCACCCTGAATGCGTATGTTGCCGAGACCTTTGAGCGCACCGAAAGGGGCTTGTGGGGTATCAGTGGTTGCGAGATTTGTTTTGACCCAATCGATGGATACGCCATAGGTCTTGTTTTCGAGCGCCAAGTAAGACCACGTTTGCACGTCTTCCGGAATGTTGCTTGTAAAGATGCTTGCCGTGCCGGGGCCGGTCGTTCCGGTCCAGAAGAATCCGCCGGTGGTGTCGAACATGGCTTGCACAAACTGAAGTGCATGATTTGCCAGATTCGACCAAGACATTCCATTCTGAGCCTGCGCGTTGTTCGTAAGCTGGGCCAGCATTGTGAAAAAAGCATACGTGTCGATATTGTGTTCAGTGGATTGGCCGTTGCCGGATGGCTGGGAGGTGTTATTAGTAGCTATGAAAGTGCCATATAGGTAACCGCCGAATCCCGCGGTGTTGTATGTGTTGTTCACGATCCAGTTGGCGACTTTCAGCGCGGCGGTCAAATAGCTGCCGTTGCCGGTAGCCTGATAGAGCCTGGCGAGCGCCATGCCGGCCCACGCCTGGTCACCGACAGCGCTTGCGTAGAAGTAGAACGGATTGGCTGCGGGCGTGATGTATGGACCGCCGCTGGATGCCGGGACGTTGACGTAGTAAGCCTGTGCGAAGCGGCCGTCCGCGAAGGGAAAGTTATTTGCCTGTGCGTAGATCAGGCCGTTGCCAAGCACTTCGGCGCGCTGCATATCGGACGCAGAGCGACGCGCGAGATAGGCTTGGATGGCAACCGCATTGTCGTAAGTGAACGCTACGGCAAAGGCGCCAAATGCGGCATCGGAATAACTTTGGATCAGACGAACAGTCGAGCCCGCCGCGTACGCATCCATCATTCTGTCGAGGAACGAATAGGCTCCGTTCAGCGAAGCCTCGAAGCCTTCGAACTCGATGGCGTTGTCGGCTACACCAGGCGCCCGGAGAATGCCTTCGGCAGCACTTTGTTCAGGGTGTGAGATGCCGATGGCAGCTATAGCTACCGAGCCGAGCCCCACACGTGACAGAAGAGCGCGACGGGAGACCTGCGACAAACCGGGTTGCAGTGGCATGCCGCAGATGATATCAATTTTGCATCGCGAAGTGCGCGCGAGAAAGGGGCAGGGAATGAAGATTGAGATTGTTAAGAGGGCTGATGGTGCGGGGCTGCTTCGGTGCACGCGGGACGACGGCTCGGTTACGTGGCAGAAGCAGGCGAAGCATGGCGCTCATTTCGCCTTGCATGACCTGACGCACTTCGCGGTTGAGACTTGCCTGGGGTGCCGGCGCGGGTTCTTTGGGTTGATCGCCGATGGGTGGGGGATTGACGACACGACCGGCACAGGTGGGCGCGGAACACTGCCCACAGGGGCTACGGACGTGGAGAGAATCGTTGGACTGTTCGATACGGAACGAGCTTCCGGCGCACTGTTGACGCTCCAAGAATTCAATGAGCACGGACCGCTCCCTGTAACGGCGGAACAAATCGACTGCGTGCGGAAGTTGCGGAGCAGCCTTTTCAAGCAGTGGCGCGAGACGGAAGTGGGTGAGACGTTGGAACTAAGGTTTGGGTGAGCGAGGCATTAGCTTCGGTAGGTAAAGTAGTCCGCAATCTGCTGCCCAATGCGGGCAATGGCATCCTCAAGATTCGCGCCGCTGCCGAAATGATTTGCCGTGAAAACACTCACGACGATGCGGCGGTCCGGGGCTTCAAATACGCCAACATCGTTCCCGATGTAGGGCAGGAAGTCGCCTGTCTTGTGGGGGATTACAAAATGAGTCACATACTTCGGCAGGCGCGTCCGATAGACTTGGCCGCGCATGATGGTCAACATCTGTTCACTCGCCTGCTTGTTAACTGCCCGACCCATTTCTATTCGTTCGAGCAGCTTGCCCATGTCACTGGGAGACGACAATCCGAACGGATGATCGCCCTTGCGGTAGAAATCTTCAACGGTCGACGCCGCACGGAGGGACTCGAACCAAACCTTGGCGGTAGCCACTGCGCGAGTTTGCGTGAGGCCATAATCTTTCATCAGTGCATTCACGGGCTCGATTCCACCGACTTGGCGGAACATCAGATCCGTTGCGGTGTTATCGCTGACGATGATCATGAGCGTCAACAGGTCATGAATAGTCAACAAAACGCCTTCGTTCAAGGAGCGGATGATGCCGGTCCCCGGCCGCTTGTCTTCGTCACGCAGCGTTACGCGATCGCTTAGTTTGAACTTTCCAGCCTCGATTTGCCGGAAGGCTTCCACCATCAGCGGGATCTTGATCACGCTCATCGTGTCCATCTGAGTATCGGCGTCGATCGAGATCTGCTCGCCGGTCTCCAGACACTTCACATAGATTCCCCACTTCGCATTCACCGATTTTGTGATGCTTTCGATATTGACGCGCAGAATATCCAGCGGAGCCATCTTCGGCCGCCTCCCCTGAGCAGTCAGCAGCAACGGCACGAGGGAGCCCGAGACCGCGCAAGCAGAAATCGTATGGGAAAGAAAGGACCGGCGTCGCATCGTGGGCTACCTGTCCTGTCCGGGAACCAGCATCAATCGTTCCTCCGTTGCGGCCTCAACCGCCTTTCGAGAGTACGGCATCGCGTGATAAGTGCCGTCAGCCCAGCCCTCAATCAGATCACCATAGTGTTTGCTACCTGGAACGCCCGATTCGCCAGGCACGTTTGTCATAACGGAACGATCCCAGTCGCTCAAGTCCAGCACCTCGCGGTAGCTTGCGCCATGCGTCTGCGAGTAATTAGGCCCACTTGTAGCATTGACGGTGTATCCGTCGCCCGGGCGGGAATGTGCCGGCAAGTCCAGAGCGGCGACTCCAAGCGGATGCCGGAAATAAGCCTTGTGCAAGTTGCCCCATTTCCAATGGGCTTGGTCAGGCCCCAATCGTTCACGTATTTCGGAAAGGCTTTCGGATAATGTCTTCTCAAGAAGCGCACCTTTTTCGGAACTCGACTGCAGTTCTTTGAGTAGAACATCCGGCGCGAGCCTTGCGGACGCGATTCCTTTCGGAAGAATGGCGCGATGCAGATGCTCAATCCACACCTCGTATAGCAAAGCGGGCCGGGAATCCATGGACACGTTGCAATCCCAATGCAGCATGTCGGAACGAATCTTATCCTGCTCACTTCCTTCCGCCGGCTGCCACTTCCGCAGCAGTGCGAGAAAGTCGCGGGCCGGAAGCGATACCGTATCTTGCTGCATCTGAGCAAAATCAGCTACGTCGAATTTGACGCCGGTTGTCAGCATTTCCACAATGCGGTCGTAGCGCGTAGGCGGCGCCCATGCATAATTCAGCGCATGCGGATAGTTCTCAGGAAGGATGTCGTTATTGGCAGTCGCGACAAAGTGACGAGCAGGGTTGTAGGTCGTGGGATTCTCGCTGATAGGGAGGAATCCCGACCATTCGTACTCTCCGGAATCGCCGGGAACCGGAAACAGTCCAGCCCATCCGTTTCGAATCGGCGCCTGCCCTGCCGCAATCCAACCGATATTGCCTTGCCGATCCGCATATACAAGATTCTCGGAGGGAATTTTGTAATTTGCTACAGCGGAGCGGAATTCCGGCCAGTTCCCGGCGCGCGCCAATTGCAACGCGGGCAGATAACCAGCGCCGCCCGCATTTGTTCCCACCCAGCGCAGCGAGTAGGCGCGATGTTTGCTTTCGTCTTCGTAAATCACCGGGCCGTGAATCGTGTACTTCAATTCCACTTTGCGCGGCCCTTCGCCCTTAACGGCGATCTCCTGCTCCTCAACTTCGAACTTCTTCCACTCACCGCGATACAGATAGCACGCCGCATCCTCCGGCTTTTCCTTTTCCACATAAAGGTCCTGCTGATCGATACCGACGATGGTAAAGCCCCAGGCGATGTTTTCGTTGTGGCCGAGCGCAATGCCCGGCAGCGCAGGCTCTCCAGCACCAATAACGTCCCAACCGGGCGCTACCAAATGGACTGTTTTGCGTAGCGACGGCAACTCGATTCCACGATGTGGGTCATTTGCCAGAATCGGCTTACCGGTTTTGGTCATGGTTCCATCCACTACCCAGTTATTGCTGCCTTGCTCGCCGGGAAAGTGGATTGCGCCGATTGCGGAAATGTAGTCTTGAACGATGGCCGGCGTAATGTCCGACGGTTCGAGTCCTTTCGGGATGAGCAATGGAATGTGAGGATCTGGCGGAAACAGCCGCGCATCTGTTGCCAGCCCGAGCTTCTTCACATCCAGCGTTCGATTTACTTCGGCCAGCAAATTCCCGGTCATCAGCAGGCCCGCTACGCGCGCCGTAATGTCTTCCGGCGACCAGAGCCCCGGATCGAAGCCGGCGATCCGAAATTCCATCGGACGGTTACCGTTAAGAGAACGAATATATGCGTTGATGCCGTTCGTGAACGCAATCGCGATTGCCTTTGCATCCGGCGAATAACTTCGCCACTCTTTGTTCCAATCCCCGCGATACCGGACTAAGCGAGCGATCCGATCTCGCTTCACATACTGTGGGCCTAATACCTCGGCCAGATGACCGGTCCCGATCCGCCGCCATAAATCGAGTTGGAAGAGCCGGTCCTGGGCAGTGACATAGCCCTGCGCAAAGAAGAGGTCGTCTGCGTTCTTGGCGTAAATGTGCGGAACGCCCCAGTGATCGCGGAGCACTTCCACGTCCTCTCTTAAGCCTGTGACACGAAGCTGCTTCGAAGCGATGTTGTGGCGCGAAGAGAGCGGAAGAGTCAAGCACAAAAAGAACAAACACGCCGTAAGCCACTGCGCCAGCTTGGTCATTCTCCAAGTCTAATCGCCGTGGGGCGCGATGCCAGCGGGGCAAAACGAAATGTGTTTGTCTGGCAAAGGATATATTTTCGGTGTGGGTACTCGCGATTTACCGCCCGGGGCATTTAACCGGCGTCAAGCCATCGAGACCGGTGCGGCGACATTGCTGCTGCTCGGCTTCAATGCGGCGGCTCGCACGCCCACGAAGGACACTTCCATGACAATTGCCTGCTTTATCCGGTACCAGATCGATCCGTTCCAGCGAGACGCGTTCAAGAAGTACGCCGAAAGCTGGGGGCGAATCATCCCTCGATGCGGTGGACACCTGATCGGGTATTTCCTTCCCTACGAGGGAACGAACGATATTGGATGGGGGTTGATTGCATTCGATAGTCTCGCTTCGTATGAGCGCTACAAAGGGCGTCTGAGGTCCGATCCGGAAGCGCGCGAAAATTTCCTAGTGGCGCAGAGCAAGCGGTTCATCCTTCGCGAGGAAAGAAATTTCGTAGAAGTGGTTGATGGCACCTTCGAACTTCCTTCGACACTGAAAGAGCCGGCTTCGTAATCTCCTAAAGCGCGCTGCCGAGTTCGCCCAAAGCGGCGAGAACAGCTCTACACCAACGGTCGAGCTGCGCCGGATATGTCTCGGCCGCAAATGAACCCAGGTCGGCAATTGTGACGGCAAATCGAGCCGGCGGTTGCGTAACGGGAAGCGGCGGGACACCCCAATGCGCTTCAGGTGTCCGGCCTCGACGGACGGACTTGGTGACCTGGTTCAGATCTCGCCTGTTAGCGTAGACGCTAAAAAGCAGCAGCCAAGCACGCTCCAAGACTTCGCGACCGAAGTCATTCGGGTGCTGCAAAACGAACGCCGAGAAAGACAATGCGTGCCGGCTTCCCCACGGTTCGGTTCGAGAATGGTCGAGAGCCAAGAGTTGTTCAAAGCGCCCGGCGCAATTGTCCTCGCATGACACGTAGACAGCCCCACACTGTGGGCACGACGCCATACGTGCTCATCATAGAACCGCAAGTTCGGAAAAGAATCGTTTCCCGGATGGCGGACGTCAGGCTTGGAGCTGAGCTTCGAACTGCTTGAGATCCCAATAGTCGCGCCAGGCGGCGGAAATACTATAGGTCCAGGAGTCCGGAGGCGTGATAGCGACTCAACAGAAGGTTCACCTTCAACTTGGCCGAACCGCCGTGCAACTCTTTGCCGCGAATGAGCGGATGAACCAAATGATTATCGAACATCTTGATCCTGCCGCCTGGAGAGCCAAACCGCCCGGCAAGGCCCGCACGATTGCGGCGATCTTTACGCACATGCACAATGTCCGCTCCAAGTGGGTCAGGCTTACAGCTCCGCACTTGAAGTTTCCGTCAACGCTCAACCGCGCGCGCTGCACGCCTGAGCAGGCCCGCGCGGGGTTGGCCGAGAGCGCCGCTCGCTGCTCGGAGATGCTCGCCGAGGCGCTTGGCAGTTGTGAGGGCGGGGGCGAGAAGTTTCGCAGAGACGGCTGGGCTGCGCCGTGGCCGGTCGGGGTGGAGATGCTGTGCTACATGCTGTCCCACGAAGCCCATCATCGCGGGCAGGTGTGTATGGTCGCGCGTCAGCTCGGATTTCCGTTGCCGACGGAGGTGACGTGCGGGATCTGGAACTGGGAAAAGCTGTGGAAGGAGTGCGGGTCGTCGACGATAGCTGGTGGGACGTCGCCCAGCAAGGCGAGCGGACGCCCCATGCGTGAGGTCTAAGCGCTCACTTTTTCGCGAACCTGGCTGTGAGCGTACTGCTCGAGCTTGCGCGCATCGGCGTAAAACTTGCGGATACCTTCCGCCAGCTTGTCGGTCGCCATGGCGTCTTCGTTGTGCATCCAGCGGAACGTTTTCTCGTCCATATGGAGCTTTTCGCCTTCGCTGGCCTTGGCTTTGTCCGGCGTGAGCTGCGGGGTCAGTTCGCCCTGCGTTTGCTGCATTTTCTCAAGCAGGTCGGGGCTGATGGTGAGTAGGTCGCAGCCGGCGAGGCGCTCGATTTGTTCGACTTTCCGGAAGCTGGCGCCCATCACCTGAGTCTTGTAGCCGAACTTCTTGAAGTAGTTATAGATCTTGGTGACGGATGCAACGCCGGGATCCTGATCGATAGGAATATCCTTGCCGCCGTTTTCCTTCTTGTAGTAATCGTAGATGCGGCCGACGAACGGCGAGATGAGCGTGACCTTCGCTTCCGCGCACGCAATCGCCTGAGCAAAGCTAAACAGCAGTGTGAGGTTGCAGTGTATGCCTTCGCGCTCCAACTGTTCGGCGGCGCGAATGCCTTCCCAGGTGCTTGCGATTTTAATGAGAATACGCTGACGATCGACGCCGAACTTCTCATACATGCCGATGAGGGCGCGCGCCTTTGCCATGCTGCCTTCCGTGTCGAAGCTGAGGCGGGCGTCGACTTCGGTGGAGACGCGGCCGGGAATGTGCTTGAGGATTTCGCGGCCGAAGCTGACGAAGAGGCCATCCATAAAAGCCTCGGTCTGCTGCTGTTCGCTGCCGCCGCGCTTTTCAGACTCTTCAATGGCGTCCTGAACCAAGTGCTGGTATTCGGGCCGCTGGGCAGCGTTGAAGAGCAGGGAAGGGTTGGTGGTAGCGTCCTGGGGCTTGAGGCGCGCGATGGCCTCAATTTCACCTGTGTCGGCTACGACGATGCTGCACTTCTTGAGAGATTCGAGGACTGTCATGTGATGAACTCCTATGAGACTTGGAACAAACTCAACCGCCATTCCTAGAGTACCGCCAGCACCCGCAATCCGCTGACCCGAAGTCGCGCTGTTCAGAGAATATGAAATTGATACGCTAAATGGCGCTGAGGTCGGAATATGAACCGCGTTGATCGTTTAGCCGTAAGACTTGTCGTTGCGGGGGTAGTTGCCGCGCTGCTGCTGGCGGGTGTTCACCTGTTCGGACAAGCCGTAGACGTTGCCAGCGTGAGCGGCGTTGTCAGCGACCCGAGCGGCGGGGGTGTGTCAAACGCGACAGTGACCGTCGTTCAGACCGAAACGCAAACGACACACAACGAGGTGACCGACTCGACCGGCCATTACATTTTCAACAACCTGCCCATAGGGCCGTACAAGCTGGAAGTAAAGGCGCAAGGGTTTCGAAGCTATGTCCAAAACGGCATAGTGTTGGATGTGGGAGGGAACGTAACCGCGAACGTTGCGATGGAACTGGGGAGCGTTTCACAGACAGTGGAAGTGCAGGCGGGCGCTGCCATGGTTGAGACCCGTGAAAGCACGGTGGCCCAGGTGATCAATCGAGAGGACGTCAACCAATTGCCGTTGAACGGCCGTTATGCAACGCAGTTGATTTTGCTGTCAGGCGCGGCGGTGACGGTGAGTCCGTCCGGGGGCGATCTTACGGGAAGCAAGAACTTCTACAGTTCAACGACGATTTCGATTGCAGGCGGCCAGGCGAACGGGACCAATTATCTGCTGGACGGCGGATACAACGTCGACACCTTCACAAACGTCAACATGCCCTTTCCGTTCCCGGATGCCTTGCAGGAGTTCAGCGTGGAGACGAGCTCGCTGCCGGCGCAGTATGGGGACCATCCGGGTGGGGTAATGAATGCCGTCACAGTATCTGGAACAAATCAGTTTCATGGCGATCTCTTCGACTACTTGCGCAACGGGGATTTCAACGCGCGCGGGTACTTTGCGACAGCACGCGACACGCTGAAGCGCAACCAGTACGGCGGGACGGTAGGGGGAAGAATCATCAAGGACAAATTGTTTTTCTTCGGCGGGTTCCAGGGCACGCCGACGCGGACAAATCCGCCTTCCACGATTTCTCACGTGCCTACTGCCGACGTCGAGGCAGGGAATTTCGCCACCATCGATGGATCAGGCTGCACGAGCAAGCATAATTTTGTACAGCTCAAGAATCCGTTTACCGGCGTACCGTTCGCGAACGATCAGATTCCTGTCTCGATGTTCGATCCGGCCGCCGTAAAACTGCTGCAGTACCTGCCTGCCGCGACGAACGGATGCGGTGTAGTGACTTACGGAATTCCAGCAAACAACAACGAATATGAGACGGTTGGGCGCGTCGATTGGGTAATCAGTCCGAGGCATCAGTTCTTCGGACGTTATTTTATCGACGACTACACGCTGAATGCCAATTATCAATCGAATAACGCGTTGGTAACGACGAACCCCGGGAACGCTGAGCGTGCGCAAAGCATGACACTTGGGGATACGTACACATTCAGCCCGACTATCGTGAATTCAGCGCATGCGACGTTTCTGCGGCGGCGCGACAATCGAGGGCCGGCAGCGCAAGGAATCAGCCCGGCGACAATTGGATCACAGGTTTTCTCGCAAGACCCGGATTTTCTGCTGATTAGTGTAAGCGGATACTTCAGCACCTATTGCGGCACATGCAACCACGCCTATTTCAATACGAACACGTGGTCTTACACGGACGACTTAACGTTAATCCGCGGCTCGCATCAAATTATGGCAGGTGCCAGCGTCATCCGCACACAGATGAACGCGGACAACAACTACGAGCTGGATGGCACATACGGCTTCACTCAAGCGCTGAGCGGCGACGATCTTGCGGACTTCATGCTGGGAGATCTCTCCACGTTCAGCCAGAGCCGAGTGCAGGCAACCGCAAATCGTCAAACGACCCCAGGGCTGTACGTGCAGGACACGTGGCGTGCGAAGGACACCTTGACAGTGACGGCGGGCCTTCGTTGGGAGCCGATGCTTTTCCCGCAGGATGTTTACGGACGCGGCAGCACCTTCAATTCTTCCGATTTTTTGAATAACGTGCACAGCAGCGTGTATCCCAACGCGCCGGCGGGGATGCTGTACTACGGAGACCAAGGCATTCCGAAGGCTTTTGTTCATGACAGTTGGTGGAACTTTGCGCCCCGCGTCGGGTTGGTGTATGCGCCGAAGGGTGGTCACGATACGTTTCGGCTCGGCGGCGCCATCTTGTATGACACGAGCGAGCTATTTTTCGATGAGCGCGTGCAATCGAACCCGCCATTCGTAGACGAAATCGATGAGACCTGGAGCTTGAATTCCAGGGGTCTTCTGTCGACGGGAGTGAATGGTTATGGGACGCTGACGAATCCCTGGATCACTTATCCGGGCGGCAATCCATTTCCGATTACAAAGCCTTACTTTCCGTCCTCGGGAGCTTTGTACGTGCTTATGCCGCTCAATTTGAAGCCGACTTATATAGCTAACTGGAACGCGAGTTATCAGCACCAGTTAGGCGGGAATTGGCTGGCAACCGTGACGTACATGGGGAACAAGACAACGCATCTTTGGACCGGGCAGGAGACGAATCCGGCGGTGTACATTCCCGGCAGCACGGCGAGTACGCAAAACCGGCGTGTGCTGACTTTGCTGAACCCAACGCAGGGACTACCGATTGGCTCTTTGCCGATTGCGGACTACGGAGACAACGCGAATTACGAGGGCGTCATCACATCGGTGCAGCATCGGCTTACAAACAACTTCACGTTTCTGGCGAACTACACGTGGTCACACTGTACCAGCGAAGCGGATTTCGAGGGCGAGGTGGCAGGGCCGTCATTCATGAATCCATACAACCTGGCAATGGATCGCGGGCCTTGCGATTTCGATGTACGCAATAATGCGAACGCAGCGTTTGTCTTCACCAGTCCGCAGTGGGGCGGTCCGTTCTGGGGCAAGATTCTTGGAAATTGGCAAATTGCGCCGGTTTTTCAGGCGCATAGCGGGCTGCCGATAAACATTACCTCTGGACAGGACAATTCGAAGACGGGCGTAGGCCTCGACCGGCCGAATTACATCAGCGGAGACGTGGTGAATTCGAGCTGGGGAGCTGGTCTGCCGCAATATCTGAATCCGGGTGCGCTGACCCAGAACCCGACCGGGACGTTCGGGGACTTAGGCCGGAATGCGGTGGATGGTCCGGGAACGCTGGAAGTGGATGCGGAGCTAAGCCGTATATTCTCGATCACGGAGCGCTGGCGTTTAGAGGCGCGCGCCGAGGGATTTAATGTGATTAATCACACGAACTTCGGAAATCCAAATACTACACTCAGTAACACCACGTTTGGGCAGATTACTTCAACCCAGTCAACGGGACCAGGTCAATTGGGCACTAACCGCATTCTTCAGTTCGCTCTGAAGCTACATTTCTAAGTTTTGAGTTTAGGCACGAGCGGCGCGGTAGCGCCCAATCAAAGTATTGGTTGAACTATCATGGTCAAGTTTACGCTTGTTCGCATCTTCCAGCTCTGGAATTATCCGTTGCGCAAGCACCTTACCAAGTTCGACGCCCCATTGGTCGAATGAATCGATGTTCCAGATGACGCCTTGCGTGAATACGTTGTGCTCATACAGCGCGACGAGTTTGCCCAGCACTTCAGGCGTTAGTCGGTCAGCTAAAAGAACATTCGATGGGCGGTTGCCTTCGAACACCCGATGCGGCACCAGCCAATCCGGCGTACCTTCCGCCTTCACCTGCTCAGCGGTTTTGCCGAACGCGAGAGCCTCCGCCTGAGCGAACACGTTCGCTATCAAAATGTCGTGATGGCGGCCGAGCGGGTTCAGAGCGTGCATGAATGCGATGAAGTCGCACGGGATGAGACGGGTGCCTTGATGGATGAGCTGGTAGAAGGAGTGCTGTCCGTTGGTGCCGGGCTCACCCCAGTAGATTGCGCCCGTTTCGTAGTCGACGTGCTCGCCGCCAAGCGTCACGTGCTTGCCGTTGCTTTCCATGGTTAGCTGCTGCAGGTAAGCAGGGAAGCGCTTGAGGTACTGCTCGTAGGGAAGAACCGCGACCGTCTCGGCCTTGAAGAAGTCGGCGTACCAAACCGCGAGCAGGCCCATGAGCACTGGAAGATTGCGCTCAAACGGAGTGGCGCGGAAGTGCTCGTCCATCTCATGAAAGCCGTTGAGCATCGCGCGGAAATTGTCCGGGCCGATGGCAATCATAGTTGAGAGACCGATGGCGGAATCCATCGAGTAGCGGCCACCCACCCAATCCCAAAACCCGAACATATTCGCTGTGTCGATGCCGAACTTCGAGACTTCTTTAGCGTTCGTCGAGACGGCAACGAAGTGCTTCGCGATAGCGGATTCATCGTTGCCAAGTCCGCGCAGCGCCCATTCACGGGCGGTGTGCGCGTTCGTCATCGTCTCTAGCGTGGTGAACGTTTTCGAAGAGACGATGAAGAGCGTTTCGGTCGCGTCGAGATCCTGGACAGCTTCCGCGAAGTCCGTGGAATCGACGTTTGAGACGAAATGGAAATCCAGGTTGCGGTCGCTGTAGTAGCGCAAAGCTTCATACGCCATCACCGGGCCGAGATCAGAGCCGCCGATGCCGATGTTCACAACGTTTCGGATGCGCTTGCCAGTTTGCCCTTTCCATTCGCCGCTGCGAACACGGTTAGCGAAGGTGGACATTTTATCGAGCACGGCATGCACTTCGGGTACGACGTTTTGTCCATCGACCGCGATGGTTGCGCTCGCCGGCGCGCGCAGGGCGGTGTGCAAAACCGCTCGATTTTCGGTGATGTTGACCTTTTCGCCGCTGAACATGGCGTCGATGCGGTCGCGGAGGCCGGCTTCACTCGCAAGCTGCACGAGCAGCTTCAGCGTCTCATCGGTAATGCGGTTCTTCGAGTAGTCGAGATACAGTCCCGCGGCATCGACGGCGAGACGTTGACCGCGACTCGGATCTTCGGCAAACATTTGACGCAGATGGATGTTCCGAATGTATGTGTAGTGAGACTCGAGAGCCTTCCAGGCAGGAAGTTGGGTGGGACGCTTATTGGTGAGTGCCTTGACCGCTGTTGACATGCGTTTCTCCTATGGTGATTCCGGTGTTTAGTATCCCATTCGGTGAAGAGCGAAAACAGCAACTGCAGCAGCCAGACAGTAGATCCCGAAATAATGCCAGCGGCCGGCTTCCAGCCAGCGGCTCAGCCATTTCAACGCGAGCAATCCGGCGAGGAACGCGAACAGAGCGCCCACGAGGCTCAAACCGAGGCCGCCTGCGAAGGTGGCATGATCGGCGTGGCGCAGACGAAGCACTTCGCGACCGACGACCGGCGGGGTAAGTACGACGGCGAGTGCGAAAGAGAACATCTCCGCGCGGAGCCGGGCGACGCCGATGAGCATGCCGGTGGAGATGGTGGCGCCCGAACGCGAGAAGCCGCGGAAGGGAAGACAGAGACCCTGGACGATTCCGATGATGCCGGCTTGTGGGGTGGTGAGCCGGGGCGTGAGCATCACGTCGCGCGCATCTTCGCGCCGTGCGCGGAGGCCTGCGATGAGGATGAGCATTCCGACGCCAGCGAGCGCGGGTGCTATCAGTTCAAGGTGACCGAAGAAGTCTTCGACTTCCGCATGAGGGACACTCCGGAAGTATGTCTTTTCGAATACCTTGACGATTGCTTCACCGATGATGCCGGTGAGGATGGTGGCCAGGATGAGGTGCCAGATGAAACTTTTCAAAGCAGCCGTGCTTTCGAAATAGGTTCGACGCCATTGGTTCCAAAAATAAAGTATGACGGCGAGCATTGTGCCGGTGTGAAGCATGACCAATACAAGGGTCATCTGCGGGGAGGATGGATCGAGCCCCATCAGCTTCTCCGCGACAACAACGTGCGCGGAACTGGATACCGGGAGCAGTTCGGCCAAGCCCTGGATGACAGCCAGGATAATCAGTTGCAAGAACGACATCTTCTTACTGTAGGAGGTGGGGAAAGGTGAGCCGGGAGAGGTCGCCAGCACAGTGTCCGATAACGAGTATTATGTCAACTTACGAGGTAAAAATATACTTGACTGACAACGCTCTTTGTCTTAAAGTTGATCTATGGACAGAGCGCCTAAGACCCTGCAGGAAGCGATAGTTTACTTCTCGAATCCTGACAACTGCCATGCGTTCATGGCGAAGTTGCGCTGGCCTGATGGGAAGGTGCGCTGCCCTCACTGCGATTCGGAAGACATTGCCTATCTGCCCAACGCAAAGGTATTCAAGTGCTACCAGAAGCACCCAAAGCAGAAGTTTTCCTTGAAGGTCGGAACCATCTTCGAAGATTCGCCCATCGGTTTGGATAAATGGCTTCCGGTGATGTGGCTGGTCGTGAACTCCAAGAACGGCGTTTCCTCATGGGAGATTCACCGCTCGATGGGTGTTACCCAAAAGACCGCATGGTTTATGTTGCAGCGTGCGCGGCTGGCCATGCAGGATGACCGCAAAGGCGGGAAACTCTCCGGTGAAGTAGAAATTGACGAGTCCTACATCGGCGGCAAAGCACGTAACATGCACAAGAGCCGGAAGGCTAAGAAACTCGAAGGCAAAGGCGGCGGCGTTGCCGGCAAGATCGCCGTGCAGGGCATTTTAGAACGCGGCGGCCATATTCGCGTCCGCGTGATCGACAACAACGACCGTAACAACGTCGTGCCAGCGGTTCACGAAAATGTGGAATCCGGTTCCCACGTTTACACCGATCAGCTACGCTCCTATTTTGGTCTTTGCGCCGAGTACGAGCACGATGTCATCAATCATGCTGAGATGTACGTCAACGGCCAGATCCACACTAACGGGCTGGAGAACTTCTGGAGCTTATTGAAACGCGGTTTGGGCGGCACTTACGTTTCCGTCGAGCCATTTCATCTGTTCCGTTACGTCGATGAGCAAGCGTTCCGTTACAACCACCGCAAAGACATGGACGATTCAGACCGCTTCGTTGCAGTCATGAATCAGATCGTCGGTCGGAGACTGACCTACAGGGAACTGACCGGGAAGGAGGGGGAAACGGAAGCTTTCTAAAAAGGAAGCCAAACGGGAAGGACGCGGCAAACGCCACAAGGCCCAATCGACGGCGGGTTAGCGTGGTCCTCTCCCGTACGTAGGTTTTATATGAGTGACGACACACAACGAGACGAGAAAGCAAGGCTACTTCTTGAGTACACCGAAAACAAACAACAGTTGCTCCAACTGCGAACACGAGCGGCTAGATTCGGTGATGTGTGGTCCGATGCGGGCTCGACTCTAAAGCGCGAGCCCGAAAAGCTCGTATTCGAACGTGAGACTACGCCGCTTCAATACGCTAGCCCGCAAAAACCGGGAATCGAACGGATGTTTTTTGATCTTGATGTAATTGTCGAACTGCGCGATTCGATCCGAAAATTAGAAGACCGACAGCAAGACCTCAAGCCTCGCCTGACAGCTTTTGGTCTCTCGTAGTCTGTTTCGGCTTTGGCCCGCGTTTATTAGGGTTCAATGCCGATTCTTTCCGGTGCTGCTCGATTCGCCGTTGAACTTCGGCCCTTGGCACGGAAAGCACTTTCTTCATCGCGTTCTCGAATCGCGTGAAGGCCTCCTTGCCTTCGATCATTCCGCCGGATTCGCTACTCACCTTATGACTCATTGGGGCTTCCGCCAGCCGAGAAAGCTTTCTTGTGCGTCACGCTCTGCGCAACGGCAGGCATCTCGTCGCCCTCCGCAGGCGGTTCGTCGCCTTGGATTCTAGCCAAAAGGAATGTGCCCTTCTTGCTTGAACCTTGAGCGGCCTGTTTCCTCTGGAGCAAATACTCAGCATCGGAAGCTGCAACCTTTTCAGCAACAGCTAGGTTGATCAGCTCATCGACTGAGCAATTCTCCCGTTCCGCAATACGCTCGACGGCGCGGCGTAGCGAAGGCAACAACTCTGCCATGTCTGCATATTCTATCTCTTTTGCGGTGGGGGGGCCGGGCTTATTGGGTCGAAGCATGTCCGCTAGATCTCTTGGTCTATATATCGGCACCCCGAAGCGCTCACATCCTACGAAGTCGCCGCTGTTGTTCGTGACTATCGATCCCGGAGCGCTGTATGCAGCTTCGAAAACTAACTCATCATCAGCATCACGGATTGTCGGTCGATAAAGGTATCTAACCGCGACCGGTTTAGCTATATCGATCAACACTTCGATTAGCTGGTCGACATCGGCTTCTCTGATGTGAGCCGGAATCAATCCGGGGCGCAGTAGAACAGACTCGTACTCATATATCAGCGCTGAACTAACACCGACCGAGAATCGCCGGTCCATTGCCTGCCGCAAGACGTAGTTCGAAGCGCCGCGTGCGCTTTTCAATGCGCTGACAAGAACGCAAGTATCAAGAACGAAGAATACCGCCTAACGGCATGCGCCGATTCTAGCATTTGCTGTCAGTGAAGTATATTTATACCACTTACGAGGCAGTGGATCAGTTGTGACAATTACTCGAAGTCTTCCACGCTCGATGTCGCAGCCCCCAGAATGCCAGCACCGCTAAACCGGCGAAGGACAGTAGCAAGGCCGATGGCTCAGGGGTAGCTGTTTCAACCACCTGGATGGAATCTACATTCCAGAATCCAGCATCGTTTCTAGACGAGATCGCAAGGGTTGTCGACGCGGCTTGAGAGTAAACCTCGGCCGTATACAGCGTGTAACCGCCGGCTACTACCTGGCTGGCGACTTGGGTCGTGACAGCTCCCAGGCTGAAGATGAGGTTATTGATGTAGTTGCTTGCCGGAGTCGTATCGTTGAGCGCCTCGAGCGTGATTGTGTAAACATACGTTGGTATCACGGTCAATGGCTGGCTCAAAGTAATCTCGCCGTTTACCGCCCCGAAGTAGGCCGCATTGTTGCCGCTGTACTGGTTGTAGCTCTCGATTCCGTAGTAAATCCCGTTATTTAGGGGGCCGGAATCTGTGCCGCTGAGTGTCCAGCTAGAGAAGTTACCGCTTTCAAAGCCACAATTGGCGACTAAGTTTTGGTTGGTTGCGCATATATCCGCCGCGAATACATGGGGTCCGCCGCCCAGCCCAAGAACGGATAAAACCAGCGTCGTCATGACGAAGCGCATATTTGGTGGTCCTCTTCTCCTAAGTCTCATTTGGTTTACTTGTTAGGACTCGCAGCCGCGGACGCGGTAGATCCTGACGGCGGTCCGAAGTTCATGATCAGGTTATACGCGTTCACGGTGCCTATACCGGTGGCGTAATCAAATCCAACAGTCGCTGAATACGCCGGCGAGCTGTCGGGTGCGGACAGGATTCCGTAAAAATTCGTTGTCGAAGCCGGGCTGCCACCAAAGTAGCAGTTATTTATTCCAGTGCAATTAACAACGATGTCTCCTAGCGTCACGTCGTAAAAGATACAATTGCTCCCGACGGCATTGCCGTTGGACGAGTTGCAAGACGGGTTGCCTGCACTTCCGTATTCCCCGGAAGCAAGCGAGTACAGCGTTGGGTTGATAAGCCCTTGCGCGGCTCCTAGACGCTGGTTAATCAGAGCCTCAATTCCAGCCATAATGGGCGAGGAGATGGAAGTTCCGCCGTATCCAGGCCAGCTATTGAGGGCGCCGAGGCATGAGCCTGTTCCCGCCGAGATGCAGGCCGGATAATAATAGCCCCAGGGCCCGTTAGCTGCGAATAATGAGACGTCCGGAATGTCGCGCACGCCATCGGCAGGAACGCCATACGCGGCTTGCCAGGTTGGTTTCGGGTAGCCCGCACACGTTCCGCTCACAACGCCGCGAGTTGCGGCGGCACCGGTAGCGCACCCGCTCGGCCCTCCACTGCCGGATGCCGTTGTTATGCGGCGCGAAGTAGGCGCATTCGCGTAAAGATAGTTGCAATAGCTAAGAGGACCCGCTGTATTGCTTCCGAAGCCAAAATACTCAGTGAACAGCGTGCTCGCGCACGAATCGTTCCATGGAATTTCAGGGATGTAAGACAGCGCATTTCCGCCAGTAGGCGAGTTTGCCGACCCCCAATAGGCAGAAATATTTTGGAGGTAGGTAGTCGCGAAATCGGTACCTCCGACGGAGACGTTGTAGGGCGTGGAGGTCAGTCCGCTAACACCGATGCCATGCGTGGAATTGGATGCGTTCGCATCGGCGCTGGCTGCTCCTTCATCCCCCGATGAGACGAAAATCGTCCAGCCTTTCATCGCGCCCGTCTGATAAGTCAAGCTGTAGGCCAAGTTATTCGCCGCGCCGTTCAGCGCCTCCGCTTCACCATAGCTAATGCTCATTACAGCGGGTGCAATCGTGGAGCTATTAATTGGATTTTCAATGGCCACGAGCAAGCTGCGGCAGGCCGAAATCACGATGGCGGCATTTGGTGCGGCAGCGGAAGAATATTCAACATCCAGCGCAACTTCAGCATCTGCGCTGTTCACGCCCGGATCTACGCAAGCCGCGCCAGCCGGGTGTACTTGAGTGAGAGTGGCGTAGGGATATGTCCTGGCAAGGCCCATTACTTTACGAAAGAGAGTCCAGTCGTCCATGCTGTAGATGTCACCATCCTCCGCGACGTAAATGGTTTGATTCAGGCCGGTATAGCCTGCGGCGAACGCGGGACTGAGATTGTAGATCACCGCAAGATCGGACGGGGTCACCAGGTTGTTGCCGTTCGCGGCCGCATATTCGCCCGATGCAACGCGCGGACGAGCAAGCGAGTGCGGTTCGAAGTTATTGAGGAACAGAATGCCCCCAACAGCCGGTGCGATGGCGGCCGGTATTTGCGGATCGGACATGTTGGCGTAGTGAGATTCGCCTTCCACGGAGAGGTGGTGAATTTCCGTATGAAATGCGGATCGCACTTGGCTCGCCGTTCCCGAAAACTCAATCTCTAATTTTGTGCCGAGCACGCCTTCGACGGTAAAGCCGTTCGACTGAAGCCAAGTTGTGAGAGTAGCGATGTCTGCATCGGATGCGCCAAACCGATCGGCAATCTGCTCGGTAGTCAGCCATTTGTGATAGTTCGGCGACTGCGGGTTGTTGAGTTCGTCCACAAACTCCGCGGCAGCTTGAACCCGTTCAGAAGAGCGCAGCAGAAGCATCTGCAGATGCAGCATGGGAAAGTCATCGGCCACTTGCCCGCGATCGTTCCTCGCATTAGCCTCTGGCCGCGTGTTGCCCGCCAGTGTCTTTAATTTCGCGCCGCTGATTGGCGCTGTGATCAACGGCGTAGCTGTTTGGGCGAATAAGGGCGTAATTACGACAAAAGCGATAACAATCGAAGAAATCCGGCGGTAATTTTCAGCTCCCACTCTCACACGTGCTCCTTTGGTCAAGATTGTAGGTCAAGAGTATCAAAAAGGTAATCGCTTCTATGGGCTGGCGACAGTATGCCCCTGTGAGGGTAAGATGTGGTCGTGAGGCAAAAGACGTTCGGCATTGTTCTATTCACGGCGGCTTTTGCCTTCAATGTTGTGCTTGCCGCGACGGATTGGCAGAAGACTGATCCGAGTCAGTGGAACAGCGGTGACGTTTACCAGATTCTTAACAACTCGCCTTGGAGCAAGACGGTCAAGACGTCGGTGAACAACGCCAAAGATGCGAACGACCAGCTCGGGAGCCAGTCGCCCGCAGGGTCGGGCGCGCCTAACGGCGGGACTTGGGGCAACTCGGGCCAGATGCCTGGGGCGGGTGGCATGGGGCGGCGCGGTTACGGAAGCGGCGGGTACGGCAACAGCGGCGGCACGTACGGCAGCGGCCGGAACGGTGGAAGCACTCAAAGCAAACCTTCTTCGGGTGGCAATCAGGGCCCTACGGAAGTGACCATTCAGTGGCAGAGTGCGCTACCGGTTCAAATCGCGGCGGCGAAGAAGGCGGTAGAGAACGCCGATGTCTCGAACATCAAGCCGCTCGATAACTATGTGATCGCGGTAATCGGGCTGCCGATGCGTGCCCTCGGCGGGCGTGCTGCTTCGGTCGATTCCGATCAGACCACCGACGAAGAAGAGGCCAAGAACATCGAAGGCCGTCTGCAACAATCCACCGAACTTCTGGTGGGAGGTCACGAACCGTTGCACCCGATCAAAGTGGAACTGAATCAAGGCGCGGACGGGCGCATCCTTCTGTATTTTTCGAAGTCCGAGCCTATCACAGTCGCCGATAAGACGGTTGAGTTTAAGCTGGCGGCCGGACGAACTGAAATCCGAAAGAAATTCACGTTGAAAGATATGGAGTACCAGAGCAAGCTGGAACTCTGAGTAAGTATTATGGCTGAGTGTGGAGACACTTAGTCGCTGCGGCTTCCCTGCTTTTGACCCTGTTCGTTGGTTCGGCGTCTGCGCAGTTATCGCCGTCGGCGACGTGGGCCGCTACGGCTGAAAGCCGCTACCAGGTACTGCCGAATATTACATACCTGACCGCGAATAACTACGAAGACAAACTGGATGTTTATCGGCGGCGGGATGTCTCCACGCCTGAGCCGACGCTGATCTTTATTCACGGCGGGGGGTGGACGGGCGGATCGAAAGAGTGGTCCACGATGATGTTGCTGCCCTGGATGGAGATGGGATGGAACGTTGTCAACGTGGAATACAGGCTGGCACGCGTGTCACATGCTCCGGCCGCAGTGGAAGATTGTCTGTGCGCGCTGAAGTGGGTGGGTTCGCATGCGAAGGAATACAACGTCGATCTCTCGAAGATGGTCGTGTCGGGCGATTCCGCCGGTGGCCATCTGTCGTTGATGACGGGCATGACGCCCGAGAGCGCGGGTCTTGACAATCAATGCCCTTCCGGGCAGCCGTCGATTCCAAGGGTGGCGGCTATCGTCGATTGGTATGGAATCACGGATGTGGCCGACCTTCTGGACGGACCGAATCGCCAGACCTACGCGGTGGCATGGCTGGGAAGCGCTCTGAACCGCGAAGAAATTGCGCGGCGCGTTTCTCCGCTGACCTACGTGCGGCCGGGGCTTCCGCCCATTCTCAGCATTCATGGGGATGCCGACACAACCGTTCCCTACAGCCATTCCGCCCGGCTCCAAGACGCGCTAGACAAGGTTGGGGTGCCGCATCAGCTTGTGACTATTCCGGGCGGAAAGCATGGAGGATTTACGCCGCAGGAGCGGATCCACATCTTCACAGAAATACGAGCATTCCTGCAGAAGAACGGCTTACCTGCTGACGTGCAGTAGGCTGGACTTACCATTGACGCATGGCGAAATTCATACCGGGGTTAATTCTTGGGTTGCTCATCATACCCTTCTGTGTGTACATGTATTTTTGGCTTGGCCTTGCGCCGGTGGCAACAGCGGCTCAAGCCATGCCTTTTGAAAAGAGCCTTGCTCGCATCGCGCTGAATACCCGCGTGCGCCGCCAAGCGCCCAAGTCTTCTCCCATGCAGCCAACTCAGGACGACTATATGGCGGGTGCGCGCGTCTATCGTGAGCAGTGCGCGGTTTGCCACGGCTTGCCCGGGCAGGCGGAAACATTCATCGGGAAGGGCGAATTTCCACATCCGCCGCAGTTATTCAAGGGACACGGCGTCACGGACGATCCTGTGGGCGAAACTTACTGGAAGGTTGAGAACGGGATTCGATTGACAGGCATGCCCGCCTTTGGAAAGACACTTAGTCAGGATGCAATGTGGCAAGTTAGCTGGGTGCTTGCCAAGGCGGATAAGTTGCCCGGGCCTGTTCACGCGATACTCGAACAGCCGCTCACGACGCAGTGAACCTGGCTACCGATTGCCCGGCTTCGCGGCAGTGAATGCGTACAGCGTGTCACCCGCACCGACAATCAGGTATTGCGTGCCATCCAGTTCGACTGTCATTGCGCCATTACTGACGGATGCGGGGAAATGAAAGTGCCAAAGGATATCGCCGGATTTCGGATTCCAACCGATCAGATTTCCGTGTTGGTCTCCGCTAAACATCACGCCGCCAGCCGTGGTCAAGATTCCTGATTCGGCGCGCCCGGTTCCAGGGAAGGCGTGTGACCAGCAGATCTTGCCGGTCCGGAAGTCGATGGCTTCCAAAACAGAATGCCACCACAGCGTTTGCCCGCTGCCGCCGTACCCTTCCGGGTTTTCAGACTGATCGATGAGATAGAAAACGCTGAATCCAGTCTCCGCGTTTACGTAGAAAAGACCGGTGTCGGGGTCAAAGCTGGGAGGATACCAATTCGTGCCGCCCTGTTCCGGAATGTTCAGAATGGCTCCGTCGGGTTGCGGCGCCTTTTTCGGATTAGGGATGGGCTGGCCCTGCGCATCGAGGCCTTGTGCCCAATCGCCGCCCGAGAACGGTTTCGACACAATGCTCTTGCCGTTCGTGCGATCAAGGACAAAGAAGAATCCGTTACGCGCAGCTTGCCCAAGCAACTTGCGCGGTTGACCGTCGATGATGCCATCGAAGAGAACGGGCGTTTCCACGTCATCCCAATCGTGCGTGTCATGCGGTGAGGCCTGGAAGTACCAGACGAGTTTGCCCGAGTCCGGATTCAGCGCCACGATCGAGCACGTCCAGAGGTTCGCCCCTTTTCGGCTTTGACCGGCGAAAACCGGATTGGGATTGCCGGTGCCCCAGTAAAGGAGATTCAGTTCGGGATCGTACGTGCCGGGTAACCAAGTCATGCCCCCGCCGTGTTCCATAGCGCCGGCGTTCGGCCATGTCTCTGCGCCCGCTTGCCCGGCGCGCGGTTCAGTATTCCAGCGCCACTGCACAGCCCCGGTTTCAGGGTCGCGCGATTCCAGAAATCCGGGTACATCCATCGCATCGCCGCCGACGCCGACAATCACGTGATTGCGAATGACCACTGGCGCCATGGTCGTGAAGTATTGCAGCTTGGCATCGGCGATGTGCATGCGCCAGCGTTCCTTACCATCGGACGCGTTGAGTGAGATGAGCCAGCCGTCCGGGCCCATGAAGTACAACCAATTCCCGTACATGCCGACGCCGCGGTTTCCGACGAGATGGCCGCCTTGATCCTTCCATTCGTAATGCCACAGTGGCGCGCCCGTGCGCGCGTCAACAGCCCAGACGTGATCGGGAATCGTGAAATAAAGGATACCGTTGACTTCAAGCGGCGTCGATTTGATTTGCACGCTCGCGATACCGCGCAGCGCGCCGATATTCACGCGATACATCCAGGCTAGCTGCAAAGACCCGATGTCCCCGGAATTGATTTGTTTGAGCGAACTGAAGCGACGCCCGGAGTAATCACCGTTGTAAGTCGGCCAAGTGTCGGTTGGCGGCAGTAGTAACTTGGCCGCGTCGAGCCCTTGGGCTGAGCGCGCCCCAGCAAAGCGCTAGAAAAATCGCCAGCGTCTTCATTTCAACGTGACCAGATAAGCAAGGACGTTGTGCATGTCGGCGTCGGTGTAAGTGGAGAGGAGTTTTAGATGCGGCGCCAGGGGATCGTTCGTTTGGAGCTTGATTTCGTCAGTTCGCCAGGCGCTTATGCGACCGGATTGTTCTTTTACGACGACGGTGAAATCATCTTGCCTCATTAGAGTTCCCGTGATCTTCGCGCCGTTTCGGGTTTCAATCTCGACAATAACCGGAACTTGCAACAGAGTGCCTGGGTAGAGAAACAAGGCTTGTAACTCGGTGGGCTGATACTTGGCCGCTATATGCGCGAGATCGCCGGCCGGTGAGTGACAGCCTGCGCAGTGCTGGGCGAAGAAGGACCGACCTGCCGAAGCGTCACCGGTAACGATATTCCCGACCTGATAGCCCCAGCGGTTAGCCGCCTCGTAAACACGTTGGTGCAGGAATTCCGCTATATCGTAGAGCTGTTCCTGCGTAAAGCTTTGAAATGCCGGCATGCCTTTATCGGGGCGGCCATTGTGAATGACGGGGCTGATCAGTTCGCCCTGTTCGTCGTGGAGGACGACCGAAGAGCGAACCAGGTTCGGACCTTCCGCGCCGTTTGCGTTTGCTCCATGGCAGAACGAACAATTTACTGAATATAGCTTTTGGCCCAATGCTGCCGCAGCGGCATTGGGAGGCGCACCAAGGCCTAGGAAGTCACTGCCACGTTGCAGCCGCTGATCGATTGACGGCGACTGCTGTCGGTTGTTGCTTTGCGCGAGTGCCGTGGCGGCGAATAAGAATGCCGCACGCTATTGACCTGCCGCCCATGCTAATCCGTCAGTGCCCTTCCCTGCCCCTATCAGTTTGGAGACGGTCCAATCCGACGTGTTGATGGCTGCAACCTGATGGCTTGCATCGCAAGACACGTAAGCGGTCTTGTCGCCCGGTGCAATCAATACTTCCTGTGGTGCTTTCGGCACATCGATCGTGTGAACCACCTTCAGCGAGCTCAGGTCCACGACGGCAACCTTATTCACTGTGGGCACAGCGATTACAAGCCAGCGCCCGTCAGAAGTAGGGGCGGTGCCGTAGCCGAGGCCTGGGAGAGGAATCCACGTTTTCACGGCTTCGGAATGCGCGTCGATCACAGCAAGGCGAGGCTGCGTTTGATCGGCCGTAAAAACCATACTGTCATCGGGCGAGATCGAGATGCGCTGCGTGTTACCGGAGATTGGAATGACCTTCAACGTGATGCGCGCCTGCATATCCAGGACCGACACCGTACCCGGACCAACGTTTGCCGTATAGCCCCGAGTTCCGTCGTGCGAGATGGCGAGCATGTGCGATTCCGGCTGAGTCGTCGGGATGGAGCCGATGATTTTGAGCGAATGCGGATCGATGATGGAGATGTCCTTGTCGAGTTCAGTCGTCACGTACAGCAGGCCATCCTTGGAATTGAAAACGGGACAGTGGGGGCGGACGCCGTGACCCCAATCGACATTTCCGACGACCTTGCGCGAGGCGATGTCGATGACAACCATTTTGCGGCCATCTGTGCCTGGCTTGCCCACACCGGAGTTTCCGTATATCGGAACATAAGCGGTTTTGCCATCCGGTGATGCCGCGACTTCGTGACCGGTAACGCCGCCTTCAGGCACTTCAGCTACTTGCTGGCCCGGCGCGGGATTGATGATTCCCAGCGCATTGTCACCTTTATTTGCGACGAGAAGCCAGCCTTGCGGATCGGCGGAGGAGGGTTGAGTACCTGAGTCGAGTGGCATGACAACTAAAAACGCGATTGAGAGTAGAAGACCACAACGGGGAAACATAGCCTTTGGCGACAAGCTATCACATTCGAAGCGCCGTGGCTTACTGTGCTAATGAGACAACCAGCAGCAGGGCACGCTCGGTACCAAGGGGCGAGTCCTTGGAATCGTATGTTTCGTTCAGCGAATGAGCGCCCGTGCCGGAACCGCCGCCGCCGATCGTGATCGCCGGAATGCCGAGATTCATCGGCACGTTTGAATCCGTGGAGCCCTCACCCAGGGAGGACTGAATATTCAATGCCTTTGAAACGGCAAGAGCAGTTTGCACGATGGGCGACGTTTCCGGAGTTTTGCCGGCGGGACGAAGTCCCACGAGTTCTGGCGCCACGCTCACCGGACCTTTATTGTGCCAGCGCTGGTTCTCTTCCTCAGCCGCTTCGTTCAACGCGGTCTTGAACTTCTGGTTCAGAGCATCGAGCGAAGCGACATCCGACGAGCGCATATCCACTTCCATCCAAGCTTCATACGGGATCGCGTTAACCGATGTGCCGCCGCCGACGCGGCCAACATTGAATGTTGTCTTGGGATGTGAAGGCACTTCGAAAGCGTCGATTTTCGCGATCGCGCGCCCCATTGCCTGTATCGGATTCGCCATGCCGAATGCACCGTAACTGTGACCGCCGGGCCCTTTGAAGGTGACCTTGTAGCGATAGCTGCCGACGCCCACGTTCGTGACGTGCGTGCCAAGGCCGTCCACTGAAATGAAATCGTCGATCTGTCCCTTCAGTGTTTCACCGAAAAGCTCTTTCATACCGCGAAGATCTCCCAAACCTTCTTCGCCGACGTCCGCGACAAAGGTAATAGTTCCGGGAGTTTTCACGCGCGCTTCATTCAATCCGTGCATCACGCCCAGGATGACCGCCAGGCCGCGGCAATCGTCGCCAATACCTGGACCTTTCATAACTGTTCCCTCGCGTGTGACTTTCACATCAGTGCCTTCGGGGAACACGGTGTCGAGGTGTGCGGCGAGAACTACGTTCGGATGCGGGCTCTGTCCTGGTCGTACGCCGACAACATTTCCAGCTTTGTCGATTCGAACATCCTTGAGGCCGTATTGTTCGAAGAGCTTCTTGAACTCCATGCTGCGCTCCTGCTCGTGGAATGGCGGCGCGGCAATCTGGCAGAAACGAGCTTGTTCGTCGAGCATATGCGGCTCGTTCTTCTGAATGGCATCGAATGCACTCTTGATGGCGGGGTCGTTTGCGAGCGCGGCAGGGTCTTGTGCCTGAAGCGCAAGAGCGAATATCGGACTCAGTAGAAGGACAGTGGTCTTAGCGGGCATCAATCTAATTGGCGTATTCTACACTGGACCTTCCATGAGATGCAGTGTCCTGGCACTCGCGTGCGCACAGCTGTTGATTGCGGGTGCGTTGCCCACCAATGAGTGGCCTTACTATGGCGGCGATCAAGGCGGGTCAAAGTATTCGCTGCTCGATCAGATCAATCGGAGCAATGTTGCCAACCTCAAATTAGCCTGGGAATGGCGCACGGGCGAGGCGCCCATGCCGGAGTTAGGAACCCGGCCGGGACAGTTTGAAGCTACGCCGGTGATGGTTGGTGGCGTTCTATATCTAAGCACTCCCTACAATCGTGTAGTCGCGTTAGATGCCCGCACCGGAACTCAGAAATGGGTTTACGATCCCAAGGCATACACGGACGGACAGGTGCCAAACGGGACCGGCTTCGTTCACCGTGGCGTTGCTCTTTGGCGCGATCCGGAGAGTCACGCGCTGCGGGTGTTCATCAACTCCCGGTATCGACTCATTTCAGTTGATTCGGAAACGGGCGAGCCGGTAAAGAGTTTCGGCGACAAAGGAACGGTGAACCTGGTCGAAGGTCTGCGATGGAAAACCGATCCGAAGAACTACACCAATACGTCGCCGCCGGTTGTCTACAAGAACCTGGTGATTGTAGGCAACGGAGTAGCGGATCGTTTGGTTTATAAAGACGACCCGCCGGGCGATGTGCGAGCGTTCGACGCCCGTACGGGGAAGCTAGTCTGGACGTTCCACACCGTTCCTCTTCCGAATGAGGTTGGAAGCGAGACATGGGGCGAAAACTCGGCTTCATTTACCGGACACACGAACGTTTGGGCGCCCATGACGCTAGATGACGAGCGCGGGTTGCTGTACATGCCCGTGAGTACGCCCAGCAACGACTTCTACGGCGGCCGCCGGCCGGGAGCAAATCTATTCGCGGATTCAATCGTGTGCCTGAATGCCGCCACCGGCGTGCGCAAGTGGCACTATCAACTGGTTCATCACGGGCTATGGGATTACGATATGCCCGGACCGCCCAGCCTGGTGGCGATTGAAGTCAACGGGCGCAAGATTGACGCGGTGGTGCAACTTACTAAACAAGGCTTTGCGTTCGTCTTTGATCGTGTAACGGGCAAGCCCGTGTGGCCGATAGAGGAAAGACCTGTTCCTGCGAGCGATGTGGGCGGCGAACACGCGGCCCCCACCCAGCCTTTCCCCACAAAGCCGCCGGCCTTTTCGCCGCAAGGGACATCGCTTGACGATGCGTTCGACCTGACACCGGAGTTGAAGGCGGAAGCGCAAGCGCAGATGAAAGAGCTGCGCCTGGGGCCATTGTTTACGCCCCCTAGTTTCCGCGGAACTCTAATGCTGCCCGGAATTATTGGCGGCGCAAATTGGGGCGGTGCGTCGTTTGATCCCGAAACTCACGTGCTGTATGTGAAGTCCTCAAACGTTCCGGCAGTGGCGAAGTTGATAAAGCCGGAAGCTGGTCCAAGCGGGCCCACCGGCGCGCTGACTGATGCCGAGTATGTGATGGATGGCGGCACGAACGCCAGCTTTCACCACGGCTTGCCCTTGACGAAGCCGCCCTATGGTCAACTGACCGCGATCAATCTGAATCGCGGAGAGATCGCCTGGCAGGTACCCCTCGGCGATGACAAAGCATTTCGTTCTAATCCGGCGCTTCAGGGCGTAAATTTGCCGGCACACCTTGGGGCGCCTGGGGTAGCCGGAACGCTGGTCACGAAAGGCGGACTCGTGTTTGTAGGTGGCGGTGATACTGCCTTTCACGCAATTGACAAGGCTACCGGCAAGGAACTGTGGTCGGCCAATGTGAATGCAAGAACGACTGCAACACCGATGACCTACAGCGTCGACGGGCATCAGTACGTGGTTATCGCCACGAGCGGCGGATCCGGAGCGCGGCTGCTTGCATTCGCTCTACCCTCGGAGCGCCACAGTGAAACAACCGGGCAAGAGTTTTGATTTGCAGGATTGTGTAACGAAGGCTAGACATGCCGTATCTTTAAGATTCTTATTTTCTGCAAAAGAAAGAGATGGATTTGCGGACTTATCGGACGATTTACTTACTTTGCTTCACCCTTATTTCTTCCCTCGCGCTGGCGCAGGACCGTCCCATTGCTCTCAAAGCGTCGACAGTTCTCGATGGAAAGGGCAAAACACTTCACAACACCACGATTGTGGTGAACGGATCGAAGATTGTCGGCATCGGCGGCGCGATCCCCGCCGGCGCAGAGGTCTACGATCTCGGTACGTTGACGCTAACGCCCGGTTGGATCGATACGCACTCGCACGTGATGTATCATTTCGAAAACGGGCGTCTCGCTGGACGCGGAGAACCGCCGGAACAGGCGATCTTGTACGGCGATGAGAATGCGGTTGTCACGCTGTACGCCGGTTTCACCACGGTGCAGAGCCCGGGATCGCCGGAAGACAAATATCTGCGGGACGCTATCAATCGCGGCATTCTGCCTGGGCCTCGCCTGCTGACTTCGCTGCAGCCGATTACAGATGTCACTCTGACCCCCGACCGCATTCGGGAGATTGTTCGCGAACGCAAGCAGCAGGGAGCGGACTTCATCAAAGTCTTCGCTTCGAAGAGCATCCGGGAAGGCGGAGCGCAGACTCTGTCGGACGAACAGCTGAATGCCGCTTGCGGTGAAGCCAAAGCGCAAGGGCTTCGGACAATCGTACACGCGCACTCTGCGGAATCGGCCAAGGCGGCGACGCTGGCCGGCTGCACCTCCATCGAGCATGGTGCCTATGTCACCGATGAGGTTTTCAATCTGATGGCGCAACACGGCACGTACTATGACCCGAACATTGGGCTAGTTCTGCAGAATTACCTTGAGAATAAGCCTAAGTATCTGGGCATTGGGAATTACAACGAAGAAGGCTTCGCGTTCATGCAAAAAGGCGTACAGATCGTGCTCGACACGTTCAAGAAGGCGCTGAAGCATCCGGATCTGAAGATTATCTATGGCACGGACGCTGTGGCCGGCGCGCACGGGCGCAACTACGAGGAATACATCGTGCGCGTCCGGGATGGTGGACAGGATCCGATGCAGGCGGTAATTTCCGCCACTTCTCTCTCGGCGCAGTCATTGAACCTGGGTGATCAGATTGGCTGCATCGCACCCGGAATGCAGGCCGACCTAGTGGCCTTTGATGGCAATCCGTTACAGGACGTGACGGCAGCGCGCCGGGCCGTGTTCGTCATGAAGGGCGGACACGTTGTGGAGAATCTGGCGCACAACGCAAAGAGGAGTGAAACGAAGTGAGATATCGCCCGGCATTACTCGCTGTCGCTGGCGCGTTGCTCGCTAGTGCCACGGCTTGGAGCGCGCCATGCAAGCTCGCGAATCCGTCCTGCACGGAATGGATTACGTTCGGCGAAGGGGGATGGCGTTCAATGGTCTACCGCACCTATTCGCTGACTGAAAGAAACCCAAACATCACGCGTGCATTGGTGATGGTTCACGGGGCGGGGCGCGACGCAGATAACTATTTCCGCACTGCCGTAGGCGCTGCCTTCTTTGGGGGCGCTTTGGAGGATACCGTGGTCGTTGCGCCGCGAATGGCATCCAACGATGGGCGCGGGTGCAAGGATGCTTTGGGAACAAAGGAAGTCAGCTATGAATGCGGAAGCTGGCGATCAGGCGGACCGTCGCTAAGTAACAACGCGATCAACTCGTTCGTGTTTGTGGATGAGATTGTCCGCAAGTTAGCGAAGAAAGACGTGTTTCCCAATTTGCGAGAAATCGTAGTGGCCGGCCATTCGGCGGGAGGTCAATTTGTCACTCGCTACGAGATGGCGAACAAGGTGCACGACACCGCTGGCGTGGCCATCACGTATGTAGTGGCGAATCCATCGAGCTATGCCTATCTAGACGCGACGCGACCGAATTCCGAGGGTACTGCCTTTAGTCCCTTCCGTGATGGCCGCAACTGCACGACCTACGATAAATGGCCTTACGGGCTTGAGGATCGCGCCGAAGCCGGGTACACCGCGAAGATGAGCGACGACCAGCTACGAAAGCAACTTGCAGCACGTCCGGTCACATATCTTCTGGGCGAGATAGATATTCTTCCGCTGGGCGGATTCGATTCGTCATGCCCGGCGATGGCGCAAGGACCCACACGCCGAGCGCGAGGGGAGGAATTTGCAAAACTGGTTACGACAAAATACAACGCGCAACACAAAGTCACAATTGTGCCGTTGTGCGGGCACAATGCACGATGTATGTTTACGTCCGACGTTGCGCTGCCCATTATCTTCCCGGCCGGTGATCTGGGCCTGAGGCGCTAGTTAGCCTCTCTGCAAACGCCACTGTAAAATGAGGCGCGGATGAAAGAGAAATGGCTGTGGCCTGCTGCTGCGTGTTTACTTCTCTGGATGTTTTTCGCCGCCGGAAGTGCGGCAATGCACGAATCGATGAGCGTCGACGAAGTGGCACACGTCGGCGCAGGTTTGAGTTACTTACAGCGCCTGGATCTGCGTTTGAATCCGGAACACCCACCCTTGGGGAAGGCTATTGCTGCACTGCCGCTTGCGCTACGAGGGGCAAAGGCCGACTATCAAGGTCCTGCCTGGAACCTCGCAGTGGACCCATTACAGGCATACACAACGCAATGGGTTTTTGGCGACTCCGTTCTGGGTCGATGGAATCCTTGGCGGCCGACCCTGCTGTGGGCGCGCGCGCCGATGCTGATGCTTACGCTCCTACTAGGTGTTTTCGTTTTTGTCTATGCGACAAAGCTGGGCGGAGCATGGGGCGGATTGCTTTGCCTGACAGTCTATGTGACGACTCCGGCGTTTCTAGCGTTCGGACCGCTGGTAATTACCGATGTTCCCGTAACGCTATTTACGCTTGTAGCGCTCTGGCAGCTCGGTGAACTCTGGGCTAAGCCCAACGTGCAAAACACATGGTTGTTTGCAATTCCCTTGGCCGCCGCGCTGCTCTCAAAATTTACGGGATTGTTGTTGATCCCGGTGGTGCTGGTCCTGTTCCTCTACACACGATTCCGGCGGACGGGCGACGAACCATTGGACAATGCAGAACGCAAGCTGTGGCGACGTGCACGCTGGCGCCGTGCGATTCGCGGCTGTTTATATGCGGCGGCGATCGTGTACTTCGTTTACCTGTTTTTCTCCTGGAATCAGCCAACAGTTCTACTCAGTAGCGTGGGACGCGGATGGTGGGGAGCATTGATTCAGCGCGCTTTAATGCCGATTGTCATTTACATCGTCGGACTCGCATGGTTACTGTTGATGGGCTCGAGATCGACTTATCTGCTGGGTCACAACATCGCACATGGAGTTCCCTATTACTTTCCATTTGTGTTCGTGCTGAAATCAACGCTCGGCTTCTTGCTGCTTTTGGTGCTGGCTGCAGCAGTGGCGATTTACTGCAAGCGGCGGAGGATCAAAATAATTCCGGAGCGATATGCGGCGCAATGGCGCGCACTGATGATCGGCTTCTTCGTTTTGCTGGTAGTGTGCCTGGCAAGCCAGTTGAACATCGGCATCCGCCATTTTCTTCTTCCCATCGTTTTGATGATTCTGATGCTTGCTCCACTTCCGCAAACTATTCGGAGATTGCCGCGAGCACAGCTCCTCGGCGCAGTTACAGCTGTACTAGCAGCAGGCTGCTTTGTGTCCGTGCTCATGGCGTATCCGTACTACTTTCCGTACGTAAATGCTCTTTCCTTCGGCCGCCCGGCGTACTACCTCCTGAACGATTCGAACGTGACCTGGAACGAAGCGCTGCCTTCGCTGCAGCGCTTTATGCAAGAGCAGCAGTTGAGCAACATCAAGCTGGACTACGCGGCGCTGTCCGACCCTGTTCTGGTTGTTCCGCAGGCGGAGGTCTGGGATTGCCAAGCGCCCGCCGCTGACGATGCGGGCCATTGGGTGGCCGTAACAGCAGTCTCTATTCTCGAAAACCACAACTGCAGTTACTTGCAACAATACCCGCACCAAGCACTGGCCGGCGGCTCACTCTATGTATTCAAGCTGCCCGCGTCGTTGCCCGCCAGCCGGTGCAGTTGGGGGGCCGCCGCCACCTGCTGAGCGAAGGCTCATGTGGGGGACGCCGTTCGACTACAGGGCATTTGTATTGAATCTGGATCGCCATCCGGATCAGTCGCCGGCAGCATTGAAGCAGATGATGGACGAATACCGCAGGAAGCAGCGAAAGTGAGGTTCTAGTATTTTGAAAGTTGCCAATGAGACGCTCATTCCCGGTTCTCTTCGCTGCTTTGCTTTCAACCGGTTTTGGTTCTGTATCGGTTGCGCAAGTTGCCGACGAACACATATCCACGACTGCGACAGAAAAGCCTGATCCGTTCAAGAATCTTCGTTTTCGCAACTTAGGCCCCGCTGCCGCCGGAGGGCGAGTTACTTCCGTCGTCGGTGTACCCGGCGATCCGAATACTTATTACGTCGGCGCTGCCGCAGGTGGAGTATGGAAGAGCGTCAACGGCGGGATTACTTGGAAAGCGATCTTCGAGCACGAGAAAACGGCTTCCATTGGTGACGTGGCACTTGCGCCATCCAATCCCAATTTCATTTGGGTCGGCACGGGTGAAGCAAATATTCGCAATGACGTCATGGACGGGGCAGGAGTTTACTTCTCCTCCGATGCGGGAACGTCCTGGCGCTTTATGGGGCTCGGCGACGCCGGGCAGATTTCGCGCGTGATTGTCGATCCGAAGAACCCCAACACGGTATTCGTGGCGGCGATCGGGCACGCATGGGGACCCAACGCCGAACGAGGCATATTTCGAACGACCGATGGCGGTGCGACGTGGAAGAAAGTTTTGTTCGTCGATGACCAGACTGGGGCGGCAGAGCTGGCAATGCAGCCCGGCAACTCGATGGTTCTCTATGCCGCCATGTGGCACGTCCGGCGGTATCCGTGGACGCTGGTCGACGGCGGTGAATCGAGCGGCATCTATCGATCCACCGATGGCGGGAACACTTGGAAGAAGCTGAGCGAAGGACTGCCTAAGGGGCCGCTAGGGCGCATTGGAATTGCGGTTGCGCCGAGCAATCCGACGCACCTGTATGCGCTGATTGCCGCTGAGAAAGGAATTCTTTGGGAGTCGTCCGACATGGGCGATCATTGGACTCCGGTGAGCGACAACCATGCGCTGGATGTGCGTCCGTTCTATTTCTCGCATCTGGTGGTTTCGCCGGTCGACCAGAACAAGATTTTCTTTCTGTCATTCAACCTGATGGAATCAGATGATGGTGGTAAGACGGCTCGCCAAGCGGATTCGGGAGTGCATCCCGATCACCACACACTCTGGATCGATCCGCACAATCCAGATCGCATCATTCAAGGTAATGATGGCGGCGTATTCATAAGCTTGGATGGGGCGAAATCCTGGCGCTTCATCGATGCCTTGCCGCTGGAGCAGCTTTATCAGGTAGCCGCCGACTCAAGCGCTCCCTTCAACGTCTGCGGCGGATTACAGGACAACAGTTCCTGGTGTGGCCCATCCAGCGATTTTGGCCGCAGTGGGGTAACGAACGCGGACTGGTACACGGTTGTTGGTGGAGACGGTGAGTACGCCGTGCCGGCGCCGAGCGACCCGAACATCATCTATACGGACGCGCAACAGGGCTTCGTCATGCGCCTGGACAAGAAGCGCCATTACTCGCGTTTCATTCGACCGTACCTCGGCGCGGTGGAAGAGACTGCGCCCGCTGAGCTGAAATACCGCTTTAACTGGACGACACCAATCGCGGTTTCGCGAACCGATGCGAATGAGGTTTACCTGGGCGGCAATGTGCTTTTCAAGTCAACCGACGGCGGAACGCACTGGACCACGATCAGTCCAGATTTGACGCGGAACGACAAGAGCAAGCAAGCAATTGCAGGCGGCCCGGTGAATCACGACATCAGCAGCGCCGAAAATTATGACACGATCATCTCGGTAACGATCGCGCCATCGGACGCAAAGGTGATTTGGGTAGGCACGGACGACGGATGCGTGCAGTTAACACGCGACGGCGGCAAGCATTGGGAACGCGTGGACACGAACATCACGGGAGCGCCTCAATGGGCGCGTGTCTACCAGGTTGGCGTATCGGCATTCGATGCGGGTACCGCTTTCCTGGCGTTCGATGCGCACGAACTGGACGACCGGCATCCGTACGTGTACAAAACCACCGATTACGGAAAGACCTGGCACAGCATCAGCGCTGGATTGCCAGACTCGCCGGTATTCGTGGTGCGCGAGGATCCAACCGCGCGAGGGTTTCTGGTGTTGGGCAATGATCGCGGAATGTTCTATTCGCGCGATAGCGGCGAACATTGGGAGCAGATGCGCGCAAATTTTCCGACTACCCCTGTTTGGGACCTGCAGTTCGTTCCAGACCGGCACGACCTTATCGTCGCGACGCATGGCCGGGGCATGTTTGTCTTCGACGACATCGCGCCTTTTGAGCACTGGACAGCGAACACCGCCGGCAGTGCATTTCAAATTCTCGGCGTCAGCAAAGGAATTGCTTTCCATCGCTGGTCTGACGATGAGGGAAATCCGGTTCCGTTTTCCACGCCGAATGAACCAAGCGGAGCGATTGTCGATTACTATTTGAAGCAGAAAATTGAACCGTCTGCCGAGCAGAAAACAAGCCGCGAAACTCCCGTGAAAATTGTTATCACCGACGCGCGCGGTGAAGTCAGTCAGCACCGAATTCGGGCCCTCTAACGAGGGCGTAAACCGGTACGTATGGGATCTGCGATATGGCGGCATTCGACGGCTCGAATCGGGAATCTCCCTGGGGCCGCTGGAGCCTGGCGAATCAGAGCGGTCGCGTTACTACACCCGCGGGCCACTCGTGCTGCCGGGCGAGTACATCATGGCCGTGACGGTGAACGGCCAAACGGAAAAGGCGACTACGACGGTTGAGTTGGACCCCAACCTGAACGTATCCGTGGAAGACTTCCGCGTACAGACTGAGGCCGCGTTAGCCATTCAAAAGGATCAGCGCACCATCAATGAGTTTGTCGAGCGCAGCCAGGAAATCGACAGACAGTTGAATCAGTTTGAGACGGATGTCTTGAGAGACGCTACGTTAACGGCCCGGTACTCGAGTCTGTTGGCACAGGCAAAATCGCTTGACGAGAAGATCAAAGCCTTTCAGAAAACCGTTTACAACGCCGACGTCCAGCACAACGTGGAAGAAGACGACATTCACGCGCTGGCAGACCTGCATTCCAAGGTTGGCGGCATTGCGGCCGAACTGTCCTACGAGTATGGCGTGCCACCGAATACCGAGTTACGGGAGAGAATCCACCAACTCGGTGAAGAGGTTCACGACCGGGCAAACGCCTTCAACGCTCTACTGAAGAATGACGTGGGCGAGTACAACAAGTCCGCCTTTGCGGCGGGTGCTCCGACGCTCTTTTCAGCGCCGATCGGGACAGGCGATAGCCGCGGCGTTCGGTTCTTACCGAACTAACGAACCCTGTCTTCAAGCCGTGACTCGCGGGCCGTTTCGTCCGCGGTTACGAGTTGCCTGACATTTTCCAGTTCGCGCTTGAGGCGGGCGGCACGGCGAGCGAGGCTGATGACATACAACAGCACGATCAGCCATGCGGCGGTGAAGCCGTAGAACATGTAGGTGAAGTTTCGAGCGTCCATGATTTCCTTTTCTATGCGGCATGCGCGAGCCGGCGCAGAGAGTCGATCTCGCGAGCGGTTGCTTCCTGGCGCGTGCGGACCAGCACCAACGCGATCGCAACCAGCAACAGGGCAAGCAAATTCAAATAAAAGATACGCTCCATTGCGGGGTCCATGTGGCCGCCCCCGGTTCGAATGCTCAATACAGGCCCGGGGTGCTGGTTACGGAACCACTCGATGGACTTATATACGATTACGACGTCGACACATCCGAAAATGCATAGCGCCGCCGATAGCCGGCCTCGCTGTGTCGGCTCGTCAATGGCTTTGCGCAGCATCAAGTAGCCGCTAAAGATGAGGATGCAGACGAGCGCCGACGTGAGGCGGTAATCCCAGGTCCACCAGATGCCCCAGATAATGCGGGCCCAAATGCTTCCGGTCACAATGTTTACGAGGGAGAAAATAAGCGAGACCTCTACGATGGAAGCGGCAAGCGAATCCCAGCGCAGGTTTTTCGAACTGAGATAGAGAATACTGAAAGTCAGGGCCGCGAAGTACCCGAGCATGCCGACCATTGCGGCGGGTGCATGGAAGAACAGAATGCGATAGATTGCGCCTTGCATCGCTTCATCGGGCAAAACCAGAAACATTTGATGCAGGTTATAGGCCAGCAGGACCGGCTGCCGCGACGGCGAAGGCGATGGTTAGTTTTTCGCGCACGTAAAATTCCTTCTCTCTTTCAGTTCACCAAAATCGTTTCCGCCAACACGAGCGCCAGCGAAGTAAATACGATATCGAAGACCAGCAACACTTTGGCCCAGAGCCATTCGTACCCAGTAAAAGGATGATTCGCCAGAAGCGTATTCGTCATTTCTATGGCTCCAATCAGCAGCGGAATCAGAAGAGGGTAGATGATGACGGGCAGCATCAGCTCGCGCAGACGCAGATTGACGGTAAGCGCGCCAAACGCCGATCCGACGATCGCTATGCCCCATGTGCCGAGCACGCAAATAAGCGCGAGCAAGCCCGGATGCAGCCACCAGCGAACATCGTAAAAGATTCCGAAGACGAACAAAGACACAAGCTCGACAAACAGAAGCAGGATGAAGACGCCACGGCCTTGCCGAGAAGCAGGCTGGAGGGCACCAACGGCGAAGCAAGCAGCGTGTCGAGACATTCGTTCGGCAATTCGCGCGAGAAGCCTCGGTTGAAGACCAGCGCACCCGCAAAGGCAAATGTCAGCCATAGCAAACCGCCCGAGAGATCACGAAAGGTATCCGAGAACGGATCGAAGGCAAAGCTGAAAAGCAGCAGAATCGCGACTGAGAACGCGCCGGCTGCATTGACGGACTCCTTGGTTCGCAGTTCAAGAGCCAGATCCTTGCGCGCAACTGAAAACGCCTGACGTAACAGCCTCACGCCGCGCCCAGTTCGGAGTGCAGCCTGTACAGAAGAGCCGGATCGCTCAAGCATTTCTTCGGTACGTTCGCCGGCGTAGCGCAATTTGCCGTTTTCGACCAGCGCGACATCCGAAGCGATGGCCAACGCTTCACGAAGCTGATGTGTTGAGAGGACTATTGTTGCGCCACGCTTACGGGCTTCGACCAGAAGTTCGCTGAGCATGGCAATGGCGCGGTCGTCGAGCGAAGTGAACGGTTCGTCGAGGAGAAGGACATTTGGGGCATGCAGAAACGCGCGGGCAAGGGCCAAACGCTGGCGCATGCCGCGCGAGAACTGCCGGACGGGCATGGCAGCCACACGGTCGAGACCTACGCGGCGCAACCAGCTTTCAACCACGTCATTGGTGTTCGTCAAGTCGGCGATACGCGCGAAGAAGTTGAGATTCTCACGGGCGGATAGATCCTCATACACGCCGATCCCGTGACCCAGAAAGCCAGTGCGACGCCGCGTTTCGCTTGCCCGCGGGCCAGTGCCGAAAAGCCGGACGGTACCGCGCTGGAAAGGCGACAGGCCGGCTAGAATCCGCAGCAAGGTGGTCTTCCCCGCCCCGTTGCGGCCAAGCAGCGCACAACAAGACCCTTCCGCAATACCCAGCGTCATATCGCGCAAAGCCGGATAGTCGCCATAGTATTTCCAGACGTGATCTATTTCGATCGCTGCAGGCATTCCGATTTCGAGACGGCTATTTGCCGTATGGCGAGCGGACGGGCGAGTTACGGAAGAGAACGGCGAGACCTACGCCGAGAATTCCAAACGCAAACGCAAGAAGCCAGCCCATGTGCGAATAGATCGGCGGATTGCCCTCTGTGACTTGCGGCCGGTCGGCATCATCTTCGGAATCCGCGTCCTGCTGATGCAGCGATCCCGTTCCCGCTATGTCGAAAGAGAACAGGCTTGGCGCAGTGACATTGTAGATAGTGGCTTGCGTTTTGGGCTCGGTTCCGATCTGCTGAATATCTTTGCCGCTGAAGGTGACACCGGGCGGCGCAATCAGCCGCAACGGCGTGGAACTCATGCCTGGAGTGTCGACGATGCGCCCGCGAAAGGTAAAGGGCGAACCCACAGGGAGAACGTAGCTGATCTCAAATTCGGTTTCGCCGGGCTTGATGGGGAAATCGATTTTGTAGATGTCGTCTTCTTTTGTTTTCTCGGCAGGGCGAGGCAGCGGCATTCCTTGCGGACCTTGCGCATTGATTCGCACTTGGCCGTTGGCAGCGGGCGGCAAATAGAAGCGCAGGTCGCCAGCATCCGGACTGCTGAACGTGGTGTTGCTGTCGTTCTCGACAAGCACTGTTTCGCCGACAGCGATTTGACTGCTGTTCGGCTCAACAACCATCATGTTCTGCGCGACTTTGGCGACTGAAGCGGACTTGGTTACTTCGTAGATGTCGAGCTGCACATTTGACGTCGGAATGTTCGGCGTCATCAGCTTGTTGTAATTGACGCCTTGATAACTGGCCTGCAGCAGTTGCGGACCGCCGCCCGGCTCGTCGTTGGCGAACAGGAAATGCCCGGACGCATCGCTGACCGTATTTCCGATAGTGCGCATGCCGCCTTGACCCGGTTTCACGAGCGTTATGCTCACGCCCGATTGCGGTTTTCCAGTGGTGCGATTGACGACGGTGCCATCGATAGCAGCGCTCAAAGATCCAGCGAGCAAAAATGAGAGGACAACCAGCCTCACGCGATCGCCTTTCCGCATTCGCCGCAGAATTTTAGGTTCTGCTGGAACGAAGCGCCGCAATGCGGGCAAAGTGTTCCAGAGGGTTTCGGCGCGGGTTTTGTCGGTGTGATCGACGCTGCCTTCGGCGATGCCGGCGTGGCCGTCAGCCCCAAACGCTTGCTTGTCTCCTCTGTTTCCGCCAGAACTAAAGCCAACTCTCTTTGCAATGCAAGCTTCGTCTGCCGATAATCCGCGTCGGACAACTTGCCTAGCCGGTATTCGAACTGAAGATCGCGCAGGTTGTCGTAGATGGCCTGCTTGCGGTCTTGCAGATGCTGAATCGGCGAGACCGGGAAGGGGTTCCGGGATGTCACCCGGTCGAACGAACAGCGTGAAGTAGATGGCAGCGAGCGCGACGGCAATGGCAAACGTGAGAATCATGGTCGCGGGCCCGGATGCCCCGGCGACGGCGTAGAAGGCTCGTCCAATTCACTGTCGATTTGGCTGCGGAAGCGTTCCAAGGTCGCCCGGTCGGCATCGGAAAAGGATGCGGGCGCCTGCCGATTCCTGCGCACGTAAGTGGAATAAACCCAGAAGCCGAGCAGCAAAGCGATGCCCGGCATAACCCAGCTAATCAAGCCACCGAGCGTTCCGGCAGGCGGACTGGCCAGCGCGACGGCGCCTTCCTCACGAACGATCGTGTTGATGATGTCCTGATCGGTCATGCCGGTCATCTTCATCTGGTAAATACGCCGGCGCATCGGGTCCGCGGAACTGCAGCGAAGCATGGGACAGTTCCCGACCGTGTTGCGACAGCCGCCGCAGCGGCAGGCAAGACGATCGCCGACGCGCATCACGCCGGGCGTCAAATACGATGTGGGGTCTTGAGCGATAACGGCCGTGATGACGGCCAGAAAGGCGACGACGAGTTTAAGACTCGACCGTCGCAGGCGCAGTTGCAAAGCCTACTACCTCCGTCCGGGCGTACTGCAGCCGGACTTTGCCAGGAATCAGACAGACGATTGTTCCGAAGAGAAGCACCCAATATCCGGCCCAGATGCAATCGACAAGCGGAAAGATATAAAGCTGGAAGATCGCCTTACTGTTGTCAGGCGTGATTCCCGAAAAATTGACATACAGATCTTCGTTGAGCCGCCGGCGGATGCCGATGATGGAACTCTGTTCCTGATTGTTCTTGTACACACGGACTTCGGGATCGAGTTGATCGATGACCCTGCCGTTTTGCGACACTTCGATGCTGGCGTGTGTGAACTGATAATCGGGCGTTTCCGCCTCGATTCACCGCAAGCAGCTTCAGGTCGTAGCGGCCGAAGCGCAGGTTTTCGTTCAGGCCGAGATTCCGTGTTTCGTGCTGGTTGAATGCGCTGCCCGTGAAGCCTATAAACATGAGCACGATGCCGACATGCACAAGATATCCGCCGTAGCGGCGCGTATTGCGCCAGGTGAGTTCGAATGCGGCGCGCGGCAGAGACGAATGCTCTTTGGCCTGAATGGCACGCGACCCTTTCCAAAATTCGGCAGCCACGGTAGCTAACACGAACGCGCACAGTCCGAACGATATCAGCGGCGCTATCTGGCGAATACCAGCAGCGGCAAGCGCGACGGCGACCGCGATGCCGACAATTCCAGGCGTCAGGAACGCTCGTTTCAGGCTGTTCACCGAAGTTTTGCGCCAGGCAATCAGCGGCCCAACGCCGGTGAGAAATATCAGGAACAGCGCGATAGGTATGTTGACGCGATTGTAATAAGGAGCGTCGATTGTTTCCTTCTCACCTGTAAGCGCTTCCATGACGACCGGAAACAGCGTGCCCCAGAGAATCGCGAAACAACTCGCGAGCAGGATGAGGTTGTTGAACAGAAAGCTCGACTCGCGTGAAATGACGCTTTCTAATTTCACTTCGCTCTTCAGATACGGAAGATTCTTGATGATGGCGAACGCAGTTAGCACCGTGCCCGTGATCACAAACGTTGTGAAATACGGCTTCACCGGCGATTGCGCGAAGGCGTGAACGGATGCGACCAGGCCGGTACGCGTCAGGGTAGTGCCGAGGATGCTCAGGAGGAACGTGGCCGAGACCAGCACCATGTTCCAGACCTTCATCATGCCCTTCTTTTCCTGCATCATCACGGAGTGCAAGAAAGCAGTGGCCGTGATCCACGGCATCAAAGACGCGTTCTCAACGGGGTCCCAACCCCAATAGCCGCCCCAACCTAGCACCGTGTATGCCCATCCCATGCCGAGCAGGACACCAGTGCTTTGAAAGAGCCACGTCACGATGGCCCAGCGGCGCGTGGTGTGAATCCAGCTCTCGCCCGGTTGATGCGTGATCAGCGATGCCATCGCGAACGCGAATGGAACCGTAAAGCCGACATAGCCGAGATACAGGAAAGGCGGGTGAATCGCCATCGTCCACCACTGCAGTAATGGACTGAGACCGTTGCCATCGCCGACGTCGATGATTCCCTTCCCGGCCATGAGCACCTGGAACGGGCTCGCGACAAAGGTAACCATGCCCACGAAGAACCCAAGCGTCGTCATCATGATGGCGATTACCAGCGGCATCATGTCGCGGAACTTGCGGCGATTCGTGAAAACGGCGACGGCCGTATAAGTGGACAGTAACCAACTCCAGAACAGCAACGAACCTTGCTGCCCACCCCACCACGCGGTGAACTTATAGATGGCGGGCATCGCCTTATCGGTGTGGGAGGCGACGTAGGCAACCCGGTAATCGCCCTCGATCAGCAGAGTGATGAGAAGGGCCGGAAGCGGTGGTCAGCAGAGCCCAGACTGCGTAGACGGCACGTTCGGCGCTAATGGTAAGGAATGGACGGCGCGCGTACTTCCCAATTAAAGAAGCAACTACCGAGAAGACGGCGAGGCAGAACGCAAGCAGAACGCAAAGTGCACCAACGTTTTCCATCGGGTGGGTTGATTATGAACGAGCCGAAAGCGGCGTATGGGTGACACGCTGGGCCGGTTTGGCCTCGTACTTAGACGCACACTTTGCCTGGATCTTGTTCGCCTCGAAAACACCGTTCGAGGCAAGACGACCGTCCGCAAGAGCCTGCGCATTGTCTTTGAAGGTGTCGGGCAGCGGATCGGTACCCGTGTAGATGACGTTGAGAGTTTCGGCCCCCTGATGAAGCTGGAAGGAGACGCGGTTCGCGGCTTTCACGATGGAACCCGGCTCGACATCGCCCGCAACTCGCAAGCGCTGTCCTTGCGCTTGTGAACCCATCTTCTCCACTTCCGGTATGGTTTTGTAATACGTCTTTGTGTCTTTGACGCCGCTGAACGCAAGCCAAACCAGAGATCCGACGATCAGGATCATAAGGACCCCAAACTTCACGTACGTATGCATTTATGGACCTGAAACACCAGTATAGCCGCGCAATGCTGGGGTTAACGGCGGCTTCACGAACTGCGGATCTTCTTCTGCATACCCGGGCAACTGCTCTAACTCGCAGCCCCGAATCATCAACTGTTTACGAGAATGGGGAGGAGTACACATCAATCGTGAGAGCCAACATCGTTATCGATGACAAACTGATGCGCGACGCTTTGCGTGCGACGGGACTGAAAACGAAGCGCGAAGCGGTTGAGCTAGGCTTGCGTACGCTGTTGCGCTTAAGCAAGCAGGCGGAAATCCGGCGTATGCGCGGGAAACTTCACTGGGACGGCGATTTGGATTTGTCGTGGCGTTCTTGACTGCGAAGCTGTTCTGCCGCGGAGCAAGTTGTGATACCCGGGCGAAGATTTTCCATATAGAATCACTGGCGACGTGCAGATTTGGTTTGCTTGCGACGGAACCGTACCGCTGCGGGATCAGCTCGCCACCCAACTGATGCTGGCGATAGCGAGCGGCGAGCCTCCCCCCGGACACCGCTTGCCGAGCACCCGAGCGCTTGCCCGGCGTTTCCGATTGAACGCCAACACAGTTAGCGCTGCGTTACCGGCAACTTGAAAGCACGGGCTGGGTGACCTCGGTCCGCGGAAGCGGCGTTTACGTTCGGACGGAAAGAACGACTCCGGCGACGGCACAAAGCGAAGCTCTAGATGCTCTGCTTTTTCCGATTTTTCGCAATGCTCGCCTGACAGGTACGACCGCGCAAGCGGTGCGCCAGCGAGTCGAACACTGGCTCTCCAGGACGCCGGCACAGTTCGTGTTTGTCCATCCTGACGCGGCGTTGCGTGCTATCGTGTGCAGCGAATTGCGCCAGGCGATGAACTGGCAGGTACTGGAGTGCGGTTCAGAGTCTATTGCCGTTGCCGAGCACGCCAGAGACTCGATCCTGATAACTGTTCCAAGCAAATATGTTGAATTGCGCGCTCTTGCGTCGGGCGCCTTGGATGTAATCGCCCTTCAGATGCAGCCTGTAGATCTCGAAGTTGCGAAGTATCTTCCGGTCCGGCCGGAGGTGCTGACCGTCATCGCCTCAGGGTGGAAGGGGTTCCTTGACATTGCGCGTACAGTCTTGACGGCTGCCGGAGTCGATGCGGAAGCACTGCTCTACTGCGACACGACAGCCGAACGTGGCAGCGGGAGATAATTGCAAATTCGGTTGTCGTTTGCGATGTGATTACGTCCGCGGCCTTGCCCGAGGGCGTCCACAAAATTGTCTTCCCGTTGGTGTCAGGGGCAGCGATCGCGACTCTGAAGACATATGAGAGGTTCTTCAGCGAGTAGGACAGTTTAGAAAGTGCCGCGATCGGGGTACTACGGGATGTCGTTTCGCTCTAGCATCTGTGCATGAATTGCTCGAAATGCGCAGCGCTCCTGGCGGCCATCTCCATGTTCAGTTTCCCGGTTCGGGCACAATCGAGCGACTGGAATTCTGTTGAGCACCTGGCGCCTGCCACTTCCATCAGCGTGGTTAAGCGCGGGCGACAAGGTTGCGAGGTGGTACAAGTGACCGATGCCCAGCTTACTTGCGACCGCAGGATAGGCGGCATCGATAGAACGCTTACTTTCGAGCGAAGCGATGTTCGAGAGGTCCGGTTGGAATTGCCGAGCCATAATCACATGATTGTGGGCGCAATTATTGGTGCGGCGGTGGGCGGTCTGATTGGCGTAGCTGCTGCTGCCCAGTCAAGCGATCCCGAGACACGTGGCTATTCACGCGCATACGGGATTCCAATCGGCGCGTTGGTAGGCGGGGTCGTAGGCCACAGTGTGCACGGTCACGGCGCCGTTATCTATAGAGGTCCGTAACGTAGCTGGAGGAGCTTGCCTGCTGTTTGGGGTCCGTGCCAGGCTGTATACTCAAATCTCTTCGGAGGCATGTTGTAACGCTGCATGACCCGCCGCACCTTTACCCGCTCGCTGGCGGCGACTGGCGTGGGTACGCTTTTGACAACAACGGCTGCAGGACGCGCACCCCAGCTTTCCCGGTGCCCCCGCCCGGCCCTCTTCCCAATCCGATACAGATCAGCCCGCAGGAGTCGGGCATCGATCACATAATCGTGCTGACGATGGAAAACCGCAGCTTCGATCACCTCCTAGGCTGGCTGCCGGGTGCGGCCGGAATCCCTTCGGGGTTGAGCTTCACCGATTCCGGCGGGGCGGCGCATGCGCCTTACGCGCTCAGCGGCGACTATACAGGTTGCGGCCATTCCGTACCGGACAATTCGTATGGCGTTCCGAATCAGACTGCCTACGATAACGGAAAAATGGATGGATTTCTGCGCGTGCCAGGCAACGATATCTACAGCATCGGGTATTACGTGGCGAATGATCAGCCATTCCTGTCCGCGTTCGCACAGGCGTTCGCTACTTGCGATCACTGGTTTGCGCCGATCCTCGCTGAAACGTTCCCGAATCGCATGTTCCTGTGGGCTGCGCAAACCGATCGGCTGTCGAACACGCTTTCGCTTAGCGGGTTGCCGACTATCTTCGATCGTTTGTCCATCAGCCAATGTGTCTCACCGATACTATTTCGGCAACATTCCTTTTGTGGCCCTGTGGGGGCTCAAGTATCTGCCCTCGTCGGCGACATTTGAGCACTTTCTGTCCGACACTGCGTCGGGCAATCTTCCGGCGGTTTCATTCCTCGATCCGAAGTTCACTGAATTAGATGATGGGCTGGGCAATGACGATCATCCCCACTCCGACATCCGGAATGGCGATGCGTTTCTTTCACAGGTGTTCCATGCAGTCTCGAGCGGGCCGAAGTGGCGAAACACCGTCCTGATTGTCACCTTTGACGAGTGGGGCGGGTTCTTTGACCACGTCGCGCCGCCCCGCGTTGTGGCACCCAATAAAGTAGACACCGATCTTGTGGATGGCCAAGCTTTACTCGGCTTTCGTGTTCCCACCGTTATTGCGTCGCCATTCACGCGAGGCGCAAACAGGGTGGATGCCACGGTATACGACCACACCTCCGCGCTCAAATTGATTGAGTGGCGGTGGGGACTTACGCCAATGACGCTTCGGGACGCCTCCTCTGCGATCGGCAATCCGGTTGCGAAATTTAATTTTTCGTCTCCCGATAACTCTGTTCCCGCGCTGCCTCAACCGCCGACTGTGCCTGCGTTGCCTTGCTTTCTGCGAGATTTGACTGGTAAGGCTCAGCCCGCGGCAGCGGCCCAGACACCACCGCCAACCGAATTTCACGCGCTGCATAACAGCCAACTCGTGCAGGATTGGCTGAACCACTTCCAAGCGCAGCAGTAGAGCTTCTTTTTCGTTCGCCGAACATCCAACAAAAGTGAGTTCTGTCGCTCTTTCTGTTTTGGATCTGGTAACGATGCGTGCGGGAGAATCTGCAGGTGCTGCCATTGCACGCAGCGTTGCGAGACTGCGCAGCACGTAGAAAAGCTCGGGTTTAAGCGCTACTGGCTGGCCGAGCATCATTCAATTGCAGGGCTTGCCTGTTCCGCCACTCCCATCCTTATCGAACATATTGCCAATGCGACGAAGAGCATACGCGTGGGCTCCGGCGGTGTGATGCTGCCCAATCATGCGCCCCTGATCGTAGCTGAGCAGTTTGGCACGCTTGAATCACTCTATCCGGGGCGTATCGATTTGGGTTTGGGACGCGCACCGGGTTCAGATCGCGCCACGATGTACGCACTACGGCGTGATCTCCAAAGCGGCGGAGACGATTTTCCGGAGCTGCTCGCAGGAACTGCGGACTTTCCTCGGTTCGCCGAAACCCGGCCAGCGCGTTCACGCGTATCCGGGGGAAAGTACGAACGTTCCCATAACGCTGCTTGGATCATCGGATTTCAGCGCGCAGCTTGCGGGACAGCTTGGATTGCCGTTCGCATTTGCGGCGCACTTTGCGCCGGATTACCTGCTGCCGGCGCTCGCACTGTACCGGCAAACGTTTGTGCCAAGTGAATCTCTTGACCGGCCGTATGCGATGGCCGGTCTTCCGGTTATCGTTGCGCCCAGCGACACGGAAGCGCGTCGATTGTTGACTACACCCCAGCAGCGCTTCCTGGCTCTGATACGAAATCAGCCGATTGAATTGAAGCCGCCGATCGATAGCATGGACCGTCTTTGGAATCCTTTTGAGGAAGAGGCAGTCAACGGCCGGTTGAGGCACGCCATTGTAGGTAGCCCTGAAACGGTGGCGAGTAGCGTGCGCGCGTTTGTGGAAGCAACCGGCGTTCAAGAGATCTTCGCCGTGACCGACACTTACGACCAATCCGACCGCCTGCGATCGTATGAACTCCTCGCGCGGGCCGTGCTCCGGGCCTAAAGGCAACAAAGTCACTTTTCGAAGCGCTGCTTCATCGAATAGCCATGAAGCGGAAAGCGGTACTTGTTCTTGTGGCCGGCATCTTAGGCGTAGCATGTGCCTGCGGACCTCGCGAGACGGTCGAGCAGCGGCATCAAGAGGCAAACACGCCTGCCGGTAAGGCCGGACAGGCTGCCCACAAAGTGGCTGTAGAAGCGGATAAAGCAGGTCGAGCCGTGAGGCGGCAACTAAATCGAGCTGCGCACGATGCTCATGAAGGGTGGAAGGAAGACGCGCAGAAGGACAAGGCCCGCCAGTGAGGCCGAAAAGTGGCATCCGTCCACCGGGGGCGGGTTACCATAGGCCGATTGCAGATTAGAACACTTGTAACGTTCCTCGTGGCCACTTGCGCGTTGGATGCACAGCAAGCAAACGCGCCGTCACGGCAAGGCAAATAATCACTCTAATTCAGCAGCACAGCGATGTGTTGGGAGGGCCCGACGGTCGACACTTTCAAAGCGGGAGACCCGGACACGCGCGTGACCGGAATCGCCACAACGATGATGGCGACTTACGACGTGCTGAAGCGCGCAGCCGCGCAACACGCGAACCTGATCATCACGCACGAACCGACTTTCTATAGCCACCAGGACAACACGGATTCGCTCGAAGCGGCGAATGACTCGGTATGGCGCGAAAAGGAAAAGTTCATTGCGGAGCATCATCTTGTGGTTTGGCGATTTCACGACCACTGGCACACGCGCAAACCGGACGGCATCCTCACCGGCATGGTAGATGCGCTTAGCTGGCAAGCGTTCCAGCAGCAGGAGCTACCCAATCTGTTCGTCATGCCGCGAACGACACTGCGCGCGCTGGCGAAAAGCATCGAAGATCGAATCCACATCAAGGTGCTGCGTGTGGTCGGCGATCCGGAGATGCCCGTAACGAACATTGCTTTTATGCCGGGCGCGGCAGGAACGCAGCGGCATTTGGAGCTTCTACGCCGCAATGACGTCCAAGTGCTCGTCATTGGCGAAGTACCTGAGTGGGAAACGATCGAGTACGTCAGCGATGCCGCTGCAGAAGGCCGCAGCAAGGCATTGATCCTGATGGGCCACATCCCTTCCGAGCAGGCGGGCATGATCACCTGCGCAAACTGGTTGAAAACCTTCGTGACGGGTGTTCCCGTCATCTTCGTTCCCACGGCGGAACCGTTTTGGACGCCTTAAATCACCGCTTGATTGCATTGTGTGAGCTAAGATCGTCCCCCCTATTTCGGCTCAGGAACTTTCGGCTCAGGATAGGCTTTCTCCAGGTCAGCCTCATACTCGGTGAACAGGCCTTTGATTCCGGCGAACTCGGCCTTGATCTTCTGAAGGTAATCGGGACGCGTAGCGACGTCAAACAGCAGGGCTGTCATGGACTCCGCGTCGGTCAGGAAGCCGCTATGGCCCACGTCGGTAAGGGCGTCGGCTTCCATTTCGTAGGTATGGTTGGCCGCGTTCGAAGTCTTGGCTTCGAAGCCTATGCCCGGGATCTCGCGCGAAACGGTTCCGGTCTCGTCATAGCCTTGCGGCTTGCCTGGTTCCGGCTGAATACCAGTCGCGCCGTACATCTTCATATAGGCGAAGGCGGGTTCGGACAGGGTCGCGATCGATATGCCGTCACGCATCTGGCCATAGTTGTCGATCTTCACCTTTGTTCCTGTCGCGAGAGCGGCGGCTTTCGCTGCATCGTCGACAAATTGGCGGACCTGCCTGCAGATACACATCGTCGGGATAGCGGATGTAGAAGTCCGCCGCGGTTCGGTCAGGAACGACGTTAGGCGCTGCGCCGCCTTCGGTGATGACGCCCTGTATACGCGCTTCCGGCCTAATCGAACTACGCACGCCGTCTATGTTGTTGAACAGGTGAATGACTGCTTCAAGCGCGTTGCGTCCAGCCCATGGGGTCATCTGATGCGCCGGAGCGCCGCTGAAGACGTACTTCACCCCGTCGATGTTCAGGCAGCACGTGCCGAAGCCAGCGGCGGGCCGAATGGTTGCGGACATCGAGTGGCTTCGAACCATGACGTCGATCCCGCGAAAAACACCCGCATTGAACATCACGGTCTTCGCCACCGGCGGCATCATCTCTTCTCCAGGCGTGCCGAAAACCGTCACATTGCCGGGCAGTTTGTTGGCGTCCAGGTATTCTGCAATCGCGACGGCGGCCGCAATGCCGATCGGCCCTTGCGTGCTGTGCTGGTCACCATGGAACGGTCCTTTTGTTCCGCGTAACGCATCGTACTCGATGATGACGCCCAGATTCGGGCCGAGGTTGTTCGGCACGTTGACTTTGCGCTTGTACTTCGCAATGAACGCGGTTTTCAGGTCGGCTACGCCTAGCTCGGGTTCAAAGCCGTGCTGCCGCAGTGTTTGCGTGAGAACCTGAACCGCTCTTTGTTCTTCGAACCCGATTTCGGGATCGCGAGTGATCCGGTCGCCGAGCGCGATCATCTCCGTGTCCATCAACTGTTTCGCGCGTGCCACCACTTTGTCCCGTTGCGGATTGGGAGCGGTCAACTGCGCAACCAGAGCAGGAATATCGAGCGATTGTTCTAGCGAATTTAGCTTGGCAATCACGTCGTGCGCGGCTTGATGCTCGGTTGGCGTTTCTTGGGCTGATGTTACGGCAGCAACCACCAGTACCAGCTGTAGGACTTTGAGCGTGTTTTTGGATGGACGCATGACGAGGCTTTGATCATAACTTTGCTGTTTGAGCCTGCCGGCAACTGGGAACGCCCCGGCAGAGGAACGCCACGCGCAAGACAGGTTTTGAGACGGTTGCCCGTCACAGTACACTACGGTCACGGGTATTCTTTTGGCCAGCCCACTGAAGACCTTTCCGGCGTTTGGACGCGCCACGGCGCTAGCCGCAGGATTGCGGTGCTCGCAGACGAAGCGGCTCTCTTCAATGCGCAACGGTGGTTTGTGCGGGAGCGAACCTGGATCAACGAACACCATCTGCAATTGTGTAGAATTGCCGCGCCGACATTCTTCGAGCAGGCTCGCGCGGAGTGGTTTCGGAATCAGTTTTCAGCGCTGGGCTGGACCGCTAAGCTCGACCGGGCAGGAAATGTGCTAGCCCGGTTTACAAAGGACGATGAGCCTAACTTTTCGCTGGTAGTCTCTGCCCATTTGGATACCGTTTTTGCGCCCGGGGCGGCCGGACGACGTCCGTTTCGGCCCCGATGGCCGCCTTTATGGACCGGGCAGCGCGGATAACGGGGCAGGCCTGGCAGCGTTGCTCGCGCTGGCACGCTTGTTAAGTGAGAGCGCCGATCTGCATTGGCTTGCGTCTGAAGTTCTGCTGGTGGCAAACGTCGGCGAAGAGGGCGAAGGCAATCTGAGCGGCATGCGTTACTTGTGCAGACAATTACCCCAATTAACGGGAGTGAAGGCTTTCTTGGTTCTGGATGGCCCATCCACGGACCACATTACTGCCCAGGCGCTTGCCAGCCGCCGTTATGAAATAAGTTTCGTGGGCCCTGGCGGTCACAGCTGGAACGATTCCGGTACGCCTAACGCTGTGCATGCGATTGGAAACGCCATCAGCTCATTTGTGCAGGTTGCGGAGAGCGCTCTGCACCGGCAATCGAGCCAAGTGCTCTTATAACTTCGGCGTGCTCGAAGGCGGCGCGAGCATCAATTCTATCCCGTCCAGCGCGCGCGCCAAGCTTGATCTGCGATCGGAAGAGCCAGCTTTGCTGGAAGAGCTTTCCACAGCTCTGACGGGGCCGTTGAAGGCGCTTTGGAGCGCGAAAATCGGGCCGTTCGCGGCAACCGTTTGACAGCCAAAGTCAAGGAACTCGGTTCAAGGCCCGGCGGCCAACTGCCAGAGCAAGCTCCCCTCTTGCGAACCATACAGGCTGTAGATGCCCACCTCAACGTACGCTCGCGCATCGATTGCGCTTCAACAGATGCTAACGTTCCACTCTCGCTGGGTTTGCCCGCTATTTCGCTGGGCGCGGGCGGACAGGGCGCGGGCGCTCATACACAGCAGGAGTGGTATCAGCCCGATGGACGAGAACTCGGTTTGCGCCGGATACTTCTCACACTCGCGGCTCTTGCGGAAGACGACGATCAACGCCCCGAGACCGGCCACGGCGGTGAGTAGCGCCGGAACTCAGGCAGCCCGAGTAAGAACACATTCCCGCTGGACGGCCGACATTGCCCTTGCGATAGTTGCGTTGGTCTGGGGCGCGACATTCGTTGTCGTCAAGCGAGCGCTGGTCGAGATGTCGACAATGTATTTCCTGGCCTTGCGTTTTGCGCTGGCAAGCGCTTGCATGGCCGCCATCTTCTGGCCCGCGTTCCGGCGCGCCGAACGCGCCAGAGTATGGCGTGGGCTGCGCGGAGGTTTGATTGTAGGCCTTCTTCTGTGGCTTGGGTACGTCTTACAATCATTCGGGCTGAAATTTACAACGGCGGGAAATTCCGGCTTCCTCACGGGCATGTATATCGTGCTTGTGCCCCTCATCGGCGCTGCTGTATACAGGCGCTGGCCGCTGTTTCGCGAGCTGATCGGCATTGGACTCGCATCAGCCGGCATGATCGTGATGACCATCCCCGGGCTGGACAACCACTTCGGAATGAACGCAGGGGATCTTTTGACGCTAGGTTGCGCGGTTGCCTTCGCTTGCCATCTGCTTTTGCTGGGGTACTTCTCTCAACGTGAGTTTTTTCCCGCGGTGGCGTTCGGGCAAATTGCTTGTACGGCAGCTTTGTCGGGCGTTTCGCTCGCCGTTTGAACCGCCCAGGACAATTTGGAGCGCAAGCGTGATCGGCGCCATCATCGTAACCGCCGTGCTGGCAACAGCTTTGGCCTTCTCCCTGCAAACGTGGGCTCAACAGTACACGACCGCAACACGCACCGCTTTGATATTTGCGCTGGAGCCTGTGTTTGCGCTGGTGGTGGCGGTAATGGCTGGGGGCGAACGCATAACAGCCGCGGCCGTTTCTGGAGGCAGCCCTCATCCTGTTGGGCATATTGGCCGTCGAGCTGAAACCCGCCAGATCTACCTAGCGTCGGCTTGAAAGCGGGCCATAAATTGCGAGACGACGACCCTCACTCTTCTCTATACTGGTAAATACAGCTCGCGAAGAGGTTCCCGTTCATGCCGTTGTTCGAGAAAATGAAGCAGCCGAAAATACTTAGCTTCGTGCTCCTTCTGTGCACGCTGATCATCGGCATCGGCATCGGGACAATCATCAATACTGGCGTAAAAGCCGCTAAACAGAGCGGTTCAACAGCGGCTCCTGACGCGACGCCTCTGACCATTCCAGCCCGCCATTCCGATCTCGACTGAGTTTACGAAGCTGGCGAAACGGGTAGAGCCTTCCGTCGTTTATATAGAGTCCGATTACCTGCCCAAACCTGGCACAACTGCGCGCCGAGGGACATCACCGCGACGATTCGGACGATGCCGAAGGCGAAACTCCGCAGCGTGATCCGTCCGACATGCTAAAGAGGTTTTTTGGAGGGGGCGAGGAGCAGCCTGGGTTACGGACCGAAGGGTCCGGCACAGGGTTTATAGTCGACAAAAACGGCTACATCATTACAAACAACCACGTAATTGAAAAGGCCGATCGCATCAAGGTCCGGATCGCCGGCGATGAGAACGACTATCGCGCGAGGGTTATCGGCTTTGACAGCGAAACAGATTTAGCCGTCATCAAAATCGACTCTAAGCAGCAGTTGCAGCCGGTGCAGATCGGCAACTCGGAGAGTGTACAGATCGGCGACTGGGTGATTGCGATCGGATCGCCGTTCGGTTTGCAGGCGACCGTGACAGCCGGCATTATCAGTGCGCAGCGTACGAATCGCGATCTTCCGTTGGCGACTACATTTCAGAACTTCATACAGACCGATGCAGCTATCAATCCAGGTAATAGCGGCGGACCTTTACTGAATACGCGCGGAGAGGTTATCGGCGTGAATACAATGATTGCCACTCGCAGCGGGTCTTATGAAGGCATCGGTTTCGCTCTGCCCTCCAACATTGCCGCCAGAGTTTACAACGAAATCATCAAGCAAGGACGCGTCGTGCGCGGCTCGATTGGAATCAAGTTCAATGCCGGCGCCAGTCAATCGGATACGCTGCAGGCCTTTGGCCTGGATCATGGCGTGCTTGTCGAAACGGTTTCATCGGACGGCCCGGCCGGTAAGGCCGGAATCAAGGCCGACGACGTCATCGTGGCCATGAACGACCACCCTGTGAAGGATGGTCAGGAATTAGTAAACAAGGTAGCTGACCTGCCGATTGGCTCAAACGCGATGTTCACGGTGGATCGCGATGGCAAGCGGCTCGATTACAAAGTAAACATTGCTGAACGCTCCGTGGTGTGGCAAAAGGAAACGCAAATCGGCGCAAACCGCGCACCCGATCCGTCACAGGGTCAATTCGCTCTGCCAAACAGCGGAACGGCGAAGTTCGGCATGTCCATTCAGCGGCTGACGCCGAGGGAACGCAAAGACCTTCAGATTGACGCAAGTAATGGCGTGAAGGTAGCCGCTGTCGATCCTGGTTCGTTTGCGGACGATATAGGAATGCAGGAGGGCGATGCGATTCTTTCGATCAACCGCCATCCAATCGTCTCGCCGGATGATGTCGTCAAAGTGGAAGGGGCTCTGAAGCCCGGACAGCCGGTGGCCGTACACATCGTCCGGGGCATGGGACCGAGCGGCTCCCACCGCTCTCAACCGGAACGATATTACCTTTCGGGCAGATTACCGGAAGAGTAGAAGCGTCAACAGCGTCTAATTGTCTGGTTCACGCGCCCAACAGCTTGGCTGCGGACTTCGCGAAATAAGTCAGAGTGAAGTCCGCTCCCGCGCGGCGAATGCCGGTAAGCGATTCCAGCATAGTTCGGTCCAGATCGAGCCAGCCGTTCGCAGCCGCGGCCATGATCATACTGAATTCACCGCTCACCTGATATGCGCCGAGCGGTACGTCAAAAACATCGCGCGCCTGGCGAACGATGTCGAGGTAAGGCATGGCGGGTTTGACCATGATCATGTCCGCGCCCTTCTTCGAGATCCAATTCGATTTCGCGCAAGGCTTCGCGTGCGTTCGCGGGATCCATCTGGTAGCTGCGCCGATCGCCGAACTGCGGCGCGGATTCAGCGGCTTGGCGAAATGGGCCGTAAAACACGGATGCGTACTTGGCCGCGTACGAAAGAATGGGCGTGTTCGCAAATTCGGCGTCGTCCAAAGCCGTACGAATCGCCTCAACGCGTCCGTCCATCATGTCGCTGGGCGCAACAATATCCGCACCGGCCGAAGCATGGGACACTGCTGTCTTGGCGAGCCATTTCAGCGTTTTGTCGTTGTTTACTTCATTGCCTTCGACAAACCCGCAATGCCCGTGGCTCGTGTACTCGCAGTTACAAACATCCGTCATGACCAGCAGTCCAGGAACTTCGCGCTTAATGGCGCGAATCGCGCGCTGGGTAATGCCGTCGTGAGAGTACGCGCCTGAAGCCAACTCGTCTTTTTCTTCCGGAATGCCAAAGAGGATTACGCCGCCCAAGCCGAGGCTGCGGCACTCTTCACACTCACGCACTATCCTGTCGATTGACAACTGCGCGTGACCAGGCATGGAGTTGATGTCTTTACGAACGTCTTCGCCCGGACACACGAACAGCGGCAAAATAAACTGCGATGGCGCGAGTTGCGTCTCGCGCACTAAACGGCGGATGGGCTCCGAACTACGCAGCCGGCGCGGCCTATGTGTAGGAAATGCCATGCTTATCCCACTCTAAGTTAGACAATGCAGGTATGGAGGGAAAAGCCGCAAAGCGCTGGCTGGTATCCGGCAGAGTGCAAGGCGTTGGATTTCGATACTTCGTCCAGAGCAAAGCCGGCGAACTTGGGTTGACCGGATGGGCGCGTAATCTCGACGATGGCCGCGTTGAGGTCTATGCCACAGGCGCAAAGGGAAAGCTGAGCGATCTGGCCGCCGCGCTGCGCAACGGCCCGCGAATGGCGGATATCCGGGGTGTGGAAGAGAACGAAGCGGCTGTCGAGAAATACAGCAGCTTTCTGATTCGCTGAGAGTTACTGCGCCACGGCGGCTTGCGCGAACTCACCTGCAACAGGTTGCGGATTGTTGCTGAAGCTGTACCCGAAACCCCGAACGGAACGGATTAGTAGCGGGTTCGCAGGATCTGTTTCGATCTTCTGCCGCAATCGAAGAATATAGACGTCCACCGTTCGGTCAGTCACTGCGCGATCATGGCCCCAAACCGCGTCCAGCAACTGCTCACGGCTGAAGACGACCCGGGGTCGGCTCATCAAAAATTCGAGCAGCCGAAATTCAGTCGCCGTCAGGGTCAACAACTGTCCCCCGAGGCTCGCTTCGCAGCGGCTTCGATCGAGTTCCAGAGTCGCCGCTTTGAGCACCCGCCCCGTCGTTGTTTGAGCTCGAAATTGGATTTTGATACGGGCGATCAATTCTCGAATGAAGAACGGTTTAACGATATAGTCGTTCGCTCCAAGCTCCAATCCCACGATGCGATCGGTTTCCGAAGCTCGGGCCGTAAGAAAGATGATGGGCAAGTGCGCCAGTTCCGGATTTTGGCGAATCGCCTTACAAAGCTCCAATCCGTCGGAATCCGGCAACATCACGTCCAGGAGTATCAGATCCGGCCGCTCGCGCCGGCATAGATCGACGACGCCTCTTCCGGTTTGCGCGCCTATGACGGCGAATCCTTCTTTCTCCAGGTTGTATTTGACCAAGGCGTAGAGGTCGGCGTCGTCTTCGATAAGAGCTATTTTTCGCATGAGCGGGGTCTCTTATCGCCAGAGTAACCGAGCGCCGATTACAAACATGTTACGAATCTGTGAACGGCTGCTGACGCGGAATGAGATTGATGTAAAAACGAGTCGAGAGGGAGACTGGATCGGAGCGCAAATCGAAATTCTTGTGGCTGCTAAGCACGTTGATCTCATGTCCCGCGGGGTTATACTTCGGATTACCGCCGGAACAACTCCCTGTTGAAGCGTTCACGGTTTCAACAAGCTCGTTTCAACATGGCGACCACTTCACAGCCCGCCGAACGAACGGGGTCTGACCCATTCTCCTCGTACCCGATAGAGAGTACGTATGACGAAATGTTTCGCGCTCCAGGGCGGCCGCGTTCGCATTACCGAGCGCTTTACCAGCGGCTCCTGAGTTTGCAGCCTGAAGAATTGCGGCGCAACAAGCAGGAGGCCGACCTATCTTTTTTCAACCAGGGCATCACGTTCGCTGTCTACGGCCGAAGTGAAGGGACTGAGCGAATCTTTCCCCATGACCTGCTGCCGCGCATCATTCCAAACGCCGAATGGGAAATCATCGAACGCGGCCTGACGCAGCGGATCACGGCGTTGAACCTGTTTCTCAAAGACGTCTACAACGAACGCCGCATCCTGCGCGACGGCATCATACCGGGCGAGATTATATACACGTGCAAACACTTCCGGCGTCAGATGCGAGGCGTGAAGGTGCCGCGAGATGTATATGTCAGCGTCTGCGGCACCGATCTTATCCGCATGCCCGATGGGAAGTTTGTCGTGCTCGAAGACAATCTGCGCGTCCCGAGCGGCGTGTCCTACATGCTCACAAGCCGCAAGGTGATGAAGCAGATTTTCCCGATGCTATTTCGCAAGTGCGGCGTGCGGCCCATAGAGCACTACAGCCACGCTCTGCTCTCTACCTTGCGCTCACTGGCGCCGGAGGGCCGCACAAGTCCCACCATCGTTATGCTCACGCCGGGCGTTTACAATTCCGCCTATTTCGAGCACACTTATTTGGCGCGCCAGATGGGTATCGAACTGGTGGAAGGACGCGACCTGGTAGTTCACGATAATTACGTCTACATGCGGACCACAGCCGGTTTGCAGCGCGTGGATGTCATTTACCGCCGAGTCGATGATGACTTTTTAGATCCGCTGGCGTTTCGTCCGGACTCGGCACTGGGAGCCGCGGGGCTGTTCAATGCGTATCGCGCCGGTAATGTGGTACTTGCAAACGCTCTTGGAACGGGGGTCGCAGACGATAAGGCCATCTACGCCTACGTTCCCGCGATGATTCGTTATTACCTCGCTGAAGATCCCATTATCGACAATGTCGAAACGCTTTTAATGAGTGACGACAGCCAGCGCCAGTCACGTCTGCGGCAATCTCGAAAAGTATGTGGTGAAGGCGGTGGGCGAATCGGGCGGCTACGGAATGCTTATCGGCCCGCACAGTACAGCCGAACAACGGGCGCTCTTCCGGGAATCCATTCTCGCCGATCCGCGCAACTACATTGCGCAGCCGACGATCGCCCTTTCCACTGCTCCCTGCTTCATCGACGACGGCCGGATGGAGCCTCGGCATGTGGATTTGCGTCCGTACGTGCTTTACGGGGAGAAGGTAACCATCGTCCCCGGCGGACTAACGCGCGTCGCGCTGCGTAAAGGATCGCTGGTCGTAAATTCATCTCAAGGCGGCGGATCGAAAGACACCTGGGTCCTGCAATCCTGACGCATGCCGATGCTTTCGCGCGTTGCCGATAGTCTGTACTGGATGAGCCGCTACTTCGAGCGCGCGGACCATTGCGCGCGTGTCTTGGATGCGAACTATAATCTGATGCTGAATCCCTCAAAGACCATACCGCGAGCAGCGATGGCAGCGCATCACGTTTTCGCTTGGCCTTAGCCCCGAACTCAGCAGCCCCGATCCGCAGACCACCGTGATGCGCCTCATCGGCGAGCCGCGGTTGCCTTCGTCCATCGTCGCTTGCGTGACCAGCGCGAGAGACAACGCCAGCCAGGTACGCGAGCAGATCAGTTCCGAGATGTGGGAGCGGCTGAATCAGCTCTATCACGAAGTGACCCAGTCGAGCATGGACATGAGTGGAGATGAACAATCTCTGCGTTTCATCTACGATGTTCCGCGAAGGGATGTACCGGTTCCGCGGCGTCACCGCCTCTACTATGAACCACGGCGAAGGCTGGCATTTCATCCAGGTGGGCAAGTACATTGAGCGCGCTTGCAACTTGTCGGGGCTGCTCGACGCGCAGTTCTCTACCCTGGCGGGAGCGGACGATTTGGATTGGGTCAGCCTGCTAACGAGTTGTTCGGCGTTCGAGGCTTATTGCAAAGTCTATACAGCGGATCTGAAGCCTGGCGCCGTCGCGGAATTTCTGCTCCTGAACCCCGATTTCCCATACACGGTCCGTTACTCGGCGGAACAGATGCATCGGGCTTTGCAGTTTCTGGCAGCTATTTCGGCTGCCCGCAAAGCTTCCACCATCGATCGACTCATCGGAAAGCTGAAATCGTCGCTCGCCTATACGCAAATCGACGAAATTATGATGCGTGATCCCCACCCGTTTTTCTCGGGAATCATCGAGCAATGCTACAGGCTGCACACGGCATTGCATGAGGCCTACATAGAGTACCCGATTGAGACTGCGCTTGAGGCTTGATGTTCTACGCCGTTCGTCATTTTACCCGTTACCGCTATAGCCGCCCGGTTTGGCAATCCGTCATGGAAGTCCGCATGCATCCGCGCAGCGAATGGGTACAGCGCTGCTTCACGTTCCAGCTATCTGTCAGTCCTCGCGCGCGCATCTTCGCGTATATCGACCATCTCGGCAACAATGTCCACGATTTCGATGTGCCGGCATCCCACCGGGCACCTGACCATAATTGCCGACGCACTCGTAGAGGTAGATCCGCCCATCGGCCTGCCGGCCAGGCTTGGAGTGGACGCATGGCAAGAGCTTGATCGCCTTATCGAACAGGAAGACTACTGGGACATGCTGAGGCCGAGCCACTTCGCACGGCCGTCGGCGGAACTGGAGCAGCTTTCGGCAGACATGGGCGTCGTTAAACGCGATGGCCGGGATCCTCTCGAATTGCTTCTTTCGATTAATGAAGGCCTGTACCGGTCATTTCATTACGAAAAGGAAAGCACGACTGTCGATTCCCCGATCGAAGACGCGCTACGTTCGCGGGGCGGTGTCTGCCAGGATTTCGCGCACATCATGATTGCGCTCGTGCGCAGCATGCGTATTCCGTGCCGGTATGTCAGCGGATACTTGCACCATGACACGGTTCATCCCGACCGTTCCGCGGAAGGCGCTACTCACGCCTGGTTGGAAGCTCTTCTGCCAGGGATTGGATGGATCGGCTTCGATCCCACGAATAATCTGGTAGTTGGAGAACGCCACATTCGAACCGCTATCGGTCGAGATTATGCGGACGTTCCGCCAACGACCGGCGTGATGAAGGGCAAGGCCGACAGCGAACTGCAGGTGCGTGTTCGGGTGACACCGTCAGAGGCCATCCTGCCGCCCGATCAGGAATTTGCCGCCGACCAGGAATGGTCACGATTCCTGGAGCGAGACCAGGAAGTCGAACTCATCAGAGCTCAAGAGCAGCAACAGCAACAGTAGCGGCTGCTAACGCCCGGTAAGCGCATTGCGGTGTGCCGCAGCCGCCTATTCGTGTTACCGTTTATGAGGCGCGTGCAGCAATCATTCCGTACCTATCAGATACTCGTTTTGGAGGACAATCCGGGCGACGTTGTGCTCATTCGAGAGGCTTTCGCGGAGTGTGGGAAAACTTGCGAGCTGTTCTTTGCGGAGAACGTGCAAGAGGCCAAAGAGAAGCTGCAGAAGGAAAGTTTCGATCTTGTAATCTCCGATATGGGAACACACAACGATGAGGGCGCAGACTTCATCCGCTACATACGTGCGAACGATCGCCTGAAGAGCGTGCCTGTTATCGTTCTGAGCGGCTCACCAAGTCCGAAGCTGGCCTACGAAGCGGGCGCCAACGCGTTCATTGCGAAGTCCATTGATATGGACAGCTTTTTCTCGAAAATCAAGGCGCTTATGCACTTCTGGGTGGAAGTGGTGGAACTCCCACGTGCCCCGAGCGTTTAGCCCTTGCTGCTTTCTCCTCGCGAGGCCCGTTCGTACCATCCGCTAGCCTGTATGTTTGCGTCCACGCTACTTTGACCTGCTCTTCGGGTCGACAATTTTTCTCAGTGCGTTCCTTCTGTTTTCCCTTGAGCCACTGGTGGCGAAGCGCATTCTTCCCTGGTTTGGCGGCTCGGCCGCAGTCTGGTCCACTTGCCTGGTCTTCTTCCAGGTCGCGCTTCTCTTCGGGTACCTATACGCTCGCCTTTTCGCGCAACTCAAACTGATTACCCAAGCGTCGGTACACACCGCACTGCTGTTTGCAGCTTCTATCTTCTTTTTGCCGATCGGCCCGGGTGACCGCTGGCAGCCGGCTTCAGCAGCGAATCCTGTATGGCACATCCTGGCGTTGCTCGGCGCTACCACCGCTGTTCCGTTCATTCTGCTCTCGGCGACAAGCCCGCTTCTGCAACACTGGCTCACCCTCCGGGGCGATCAATCGCCATATCGCTTCTTTGCTGTATCCAACCTCGCTTCGCTTGCGGCGCTCATTGCCTATCCGATACTGATCGAGCCACGGCTTGATCTGCACGCGCAGCGCGTCTGGTGGTCTACGCCTATATCTTATTTTCTTTGTCCTCTGCACATGCTGCTCCTTTCAGCGGCGCGGGGCCGGTACTGCCGCACAAAATGTTAAAGCGCCGGAATTCATTTGGATCGCGCCCTGGCGAAAAGCGCTGTGGTTTGGCCTCTCCGCATGCGGCAGCATGCTGTTGCTCTCCGTTACGAACCACCTTACAGACAATGTAGCTGCTGTTCCGCTGCTGTGGGTACTCCCGTTGGCTGTGTATCTACTGAGCTTCGTCGTTACATTCAGTCGCGAAAGCCTCTACCCGCGAACTCTGTGGCTGCGCATTCTGCTTCTTGCGCTGGCGGTTCTCGCCTATTGTATCTACGACATCAATACGCTCGAGCCGCTGCAGATCAGTCTGCCGGTATTCCTCGTCGGTCTCGGCGTCTGCTGCATATTTTGCAACGGCGAGTTGTATCGAGTCGCGGCCGCCTGCCGATCGACTGACTTCGTTTTACCTCTTCATTGCCGCCGGTGGAGCGGCGGGGGCCATTTTCGTCGGCCTGATTGCGCCCGCCATTTTCGACGCCACCTATGAGCTGCCGTTGACGCTTATCTTCACGGCCGTGCTGGCCGGCATCGTCGCGTGGCACAGCGGCTGGTCAAATCGTCTTGTTTGGCTTGCGATGACGGCAGGCTTGGCTTGGGTACTCGGCCAGAACTGGACCGAGTATCACGATGGATCACTGGCGTTGCGGCGTAGTTTCTACGGAACGCTTCGTGTCGTGCAATCGCCGCATGCCGGCCCCGAACAGACACGCACCTTGTTTCACGGTACGATTGAGCACGGCTCCCAGTATCTGCTTCCGCCTCTGCGCTACCGCCCCACTACTTACTATGGACCGGATTCCGGTATTGGCATCGTTCTGCGCGAAGGCTTTCCCGGCCCGAAGCGAGTGGGACTGGTCGGCCTTGGCGTGGGAACGCTGGCCGCCTACGGACAAGCCGGCGACATGTTTCGCTTCTACGACATCAACAGCCAAGTTGTCGACATCGCGCAGTCACTGTTCTTTTATCTGAGGGAGACAAAAGCGCAGACCTCAATCGTCTTAGGCGACGGGCGTCTGTCGCTCGAGCGGGACAAGGCTGCCCCATTTGACGTGCTCGCACTGGACGCTTTTTCGGGCGATGCCATTCCCGTTCATCTGCTGACGGTGGAAGCCGGGCGGCTTTATCGCCAGCACCTGAAGCCGAATGGCGTGATTGCTTTCCACGTCTCGAATGATTTCCTGGATCTTGCGCCGGTAGTCCAGAAATCTGGCAAGCACGATGGGGATGCAATCAGTTCTGGTCCGCAACCATTCCGGCGACGACTCGGTACTCGCGGCAGATTGGGTGCTAGTCACACATAACGTGAACATCCTGAACAATGAGGCCGTGAAACTGCGTTCTGTGCCGATCGCCCACATTCCCGGCCTTCGTCCCTGGACTGACCAATACAGCAATCTATTTCAGATCCTTAAGACTCCGAGTTTGAAGTAAGTTTCATCGCTCCGCAGCGCTTAATTCATCAGCATTGCGGGCCCGACGTCGCCGTAATGCTTTCGCATGCGGCTGCGAAGCTCGGCTCGGGCGCGAAGCAACCGGCTCTTCGCGGCAGCAACGGAAATGCCAAGCGTATTTGCCACTTCCGTCATCGGCCGCTGCTCAACATCCCGTAGGAGGAACACATTCCTCAATAGCGGTGGCGTCCGGCGAATCTCGTCCTGGAGAACGGCGCCGACTTCGAATTTCCCAAGCTCCTGCTCCGGGGATTGCCGGCCGTCCGGGAGTTCGACCGTGAGCTGATCGTCAGGCGAAATCGCCTCATCGATATAGGTGAACTTCGTCCGGCGCGCCTTGCGCAAGTGCATCAGGCATTGGTTTACTACAATGCGAGTCAGCCACGTGGAAAATTTCGCCTCGCGATTGAACTGATTGATGTGTTCGTAAGCCTTCCAAAAGGCGTTCTGGACTTCATCTTCGGCGTCCTGATAATCCCTCATGATGGAAAGAGCGACTTTGAAAGCGGGGTTTTGATAGCGTCGCATCAATTCACCAAAGGCGCGCTGGTCGCCTAGCCGGCACCGCTCTACCAGTGACATCGTCACTGGCCTGCTCTACCTCCCGGTTTTGCATCTCCTGTTGTACTAACGAATCCATCACTTAAGCCTCTATGAATGACTTTACAGGGAATCAGGCGGTTCCAGTCAATGCTGATAAAATCCGTTTTAGCACGGCAGAAATGGAAGCTGAAAACAACAATACAGCTAAAGCAATATTGAGGCCTGCTGAAAATACGGAGGAGACCATACGAAGGCAGCTATCGAGCTATGACATCGGTAACAAGCTGAGGCAGCTTCGGTTAAGGAAAAAGATCGCTTTAACGGACTTGGGGCGGCATACCGGCTTGTCGGCATCGATGCTCTCCCAACTTGAAAACGGCAAGCTCATCCCAACTTTGCCGACGCTGACCCGGATTGCGATGGTATTCGACGTGGGCTTGGAGTTCTTTTTTGGCGAGAAAAAGCATCAAGCGCGTCTTTCTGATCGTCCGAGCGGAAGAGCGCATGACCTTTCCCGAACAGCCCGAAAGCCCAGTTCCGGGATACTACTTTGAAGTATTGAACTATGGCGCGACTGACAAGGGGCTGTCCGCGTATCTGGCGGATTTTCCGAAGCTGGAAAATCACCAATCGCGCGAGCATTCACATGAAGGGTCCGAATTTATTCATGTTGTCAGCGGGAGCCTATCGATCTTTTATCAAAACGAAGAACACCTTCTGCACCAAGGAGACAGCGTCCACTTCGATGCTTCCGAGCCACATTCGTATCAGGGGCATTCGGACGAGCCGAGCCGCGCGATTGTTATAACCACCCCGCCGAGGCTTTAGCCTTTCAGCGGTAGAATGTCGGGCAGAGTCTTCCCTGCCATGAAGCTGGCGCGCCGTTGGTTTACTACTTTGTCATTTCTTGCACTTAGCTCGCTTTTTTCAACCAACGCTTTAGCCTACGGCAAATGGATTCGAGTTGAACATTGGTCCCTTTTTACGTCGACACGCAAGGCGATTTGGGCGCTGCCCGTAATGATCTGACACAACTGGAGCAGCTTCGTTGGGTGCTGGGCGGACTGCTCGAAAACAAAGATCTTCCCAGCCTCTGGCCCATGCGGGTGATGTTCAGCAGTTCAGAGAAGACAGATGGATTTGTCTATGACAACGGCCAGCGCATCCTGGTCTGCGCGCCCGCAGACCCGCTGCCCCTCGAACAGATTGCCCGAATTCTGTTGGATGACAATACCCAACGCCTTCCTGCCGAGGTAGAGCAAGGGTTGCCCGAGTTGTTCGCGACTCTAGAGGCTCACGGCAGCCGCGTTACCTGGGGCGGCCCGCCACAGCATCCCGATCTGGCTTTCGCCCGTATGCAACTGTTTGCGACTAAATTTGAGTACGGTCTCAGTTTCCATATTCTGTTAGCTGCGCTGAGAGGCGGAACGGATTTGCGCGCGGCGGAACGGAATGCGTTCGGTAAAGATCCGGCAGAGCTGGAACGGGAGGTCGCGGCCAATCTGGCAGCCGGGCATTGGGTTCCGGCTCCTGTATCGGGCAGGCCGCTCGACCCCAAACGAGACTTCGGCGACCACAGCCTGGGCGACGCCTCGGCGGCAGTGTACCTGGCAAATGCGAAGTTCAGCGAGCAGTCCGACGCTGCTGAGGCCGCTTACAAACAGGCGATTGCGGCCGGTGCGCCAGCCGCCGCGCTCGGCTACGAAAGTATGGCCGGTCTCGCGGAGAGGAACCACGAAAATCCCAAGCCGTTCTATGATGACGCAATCAAGGCCGGCAGCCGGAACGCGACCGTTTACGTCGGAGCGGCTGAAGGACTCGATACCGCCAAGGCATTGCCGTTGCTGAAACGCGCTGCGGCGCTGAATCCTCTCTGGGCCGAGCCGATCTATCGACAGGCCATAGCTGCAAACCGACCCTGCGGGAAAGTTGGAACTACTGAAAAAGGCGACGCAACTCGATCCTCGCGCCACACAGTACTGGGTGGAACTGGCGGAACTTGAGACCAGCTTGGGGCAGGCAGCGGCGGCGCAAGGAAGCTGGGTGCGTGCCGAGGATTCCGCAGCTACTCAGGCCGAGCGCGCCCGGTTGCATCAACAACGGGTCGATTCAGAGCAGGAACGGCTAAACGCAGCCTCAGATGCCGACAAACGCGAACGCGATGCAACTCGACTAGCCGATGAGCGCGCCCAGCAGGCCGAGTCAGCCCACATCCGCGCTGCCGAACAGCGTGCGAACGGGGCTGCTGCCGCCGATGCGCCGCCGGATAAAGTGCTCCCCTGGAACGACGTCGTGCCGCAAAAGCGCTTGGCTGGAACGCTAGTTAATGTCGATTGTTCCGGAACGAATGCGCGGTTGGAAATAAAGGACCGCAGCGGATCGAGCATCCGTCTACTACTGAAAGACGCCGAGGCAGCCGGGCTTCAGTGCGGTCCACAAAAGCCGCAACGGGCAATCACGCTCAGCTATTCAGCCCAGCCGGATGACCGGTCGCAAACCGCCGGGCAGATCACAGCGCTCAAAGTCCATTGAACATCCAGATTCGGGAACTTCGCTCCGACGATCTCTCCGAAGCGCTGGCGATCGAAAGTCAATCGTTCGTCGCTCCGCGCTGGAAAGAAGGAGCCTTCCTTGCGTATGACACCTGGGTGGCGGAGGTGGACGGCAAGGTCGCAGGCTTTTTAGTCTCCCGCCCGATTGTCGAAGGCGAAAGAGAGATCTTGAACCTGGCGGTCACGCCTGGCCTGCGGCGCTGCGGCGTAGCCAAGGCCCTGATAAGGCATGAAATGACTCATGGGCAGACACTCTTTCTTGAAGTTAGGGAGTCAAATACGGGAGCACAAGAACTTTATCGAGCGATGGGCTTCGTCGAGATCGGCCGGCGGCCGAAGTACTACCAAGTACCTGAAGAATCAGCTATTGTCATGAAGATGAATTAGTGCTAATAATTGGGGTGCGGATGGCCACTGGTGACCAGCCGCGAGTGAACTTGAATGCACTCAAACCCACCGGGCCAGATTCTTTCGCAAATCCCAGAACCAGACTCGGCGTGGTACTTCGCTAAAGGAGATCCCTTGATGGAGAATCACACGCAAGACGATGATTTGAAAGCGCATCTGCTCGCCACTAATGAACATTTCCGGGCGCTCGCCGAGCAGCATGCGCATTTGAAGAAACAGGTTGAGGAGATTGAATCGCGGACTCCCCTCAACTCGAATGATGAGATTGAGGAGCAGCGCCTTAAGAAATTAAAGCTGCATGTGAAGGACCAGATGCGTGAAATTATTGCGCAATACAAACACGCGAGCGTCGGTTAGTTCTATCATTTTATTCAGTTGAAAGATCAAAAAGGGACCGCCGTTGAGCGGTCCCTTTCTATTGGGGCAGAAGCGTTATAAAGCCGGCGGCGGCTGCGTCCCGGTGCTAGTGGTAGTAGGCGCGGTAGTGGTCGGGTCGGTACTGGTATCTGTCGAATCCGGCCGGCGTTTCAATTTCGGACGGTCTTCCTCGTCTCCCGTGTTCTTCTTCGACGGGTCTGTTTCGTCCTCGATCGGCGCATTCGAATTCGGGTTACGGCGCAGCGTTGGCTTGTTCGGGTCGGCGACGCTATTCTTGTCGGGCCGGCGCTGATTCTCAAGCATCGCCAAACGAGCCTTGACGTCGTTGAACTCGGACGTGGTAATCACGTATTCGGGCTTTGCTTTCAATTGACCGATTTCTTCTTGCGTTTTCTTGATGCGGTCGTCTGTCGGCGGGTGGGTCGAGAACATCTTGGACAGCGTGCCCGGCTTGCGCTTCTCAAGGGTCTGGATCTTTTCGAAGAAGTCGACGAAGGCGGTGGGATCGTATCCAGTCTTGTACATGTACTGGGTGCCCAAGTAGTCGGCTTCGGCTTCGAAATTGCGGGAGAACTTCAGGAAGGACATCGGAACCAGCAGGCCGGAGGCCTCGTAGATGCCATATGCGGCGGCGCCCCCCATGAAGATCAGCGGAATGGTGGCAAGCTGCGCGATCTCACCGCGCGTTGCCTGCCGGGTGCCGTGACGGGCGGCTACGTGCGCGATCTCATGCGCCATTACTCCGGCCAGTTCGGCTTCGTTGTCGGCGTTCAGAATCAGAGCCGGTCTGCACGAAGAAGAATCCGCCGGGAAGCGCAAACGCGTTAATGCTCGGATCTTCGATGACTTTAATGGTGAACGGCACTTTCGCATCCGAGTTGCGCACCAGGTTCTGACCGATGCGGTTTACGTACTCGGAGACGACCGGGTCATTCACAACCTTCGACTGCCGCTCGACCTGCTGGGCCAATTGCTTGCCCAGCGCGATTTCCTTCTCGAGCGAGTAGAAATTGACCTTGCCGGACACGTTGCGATCGCCGATGTCATCCGGATTGTTTTCTTTGCCTTTGTCTTTGTCGTCGCGGGAGTACGCAGTGAATGGAACTGCCAGCGTAAACGCAACAAGTAAGCTAACGCAGGGCCTGAGAGGGGATATACGCTTCACAAAAACTCCTTTACGACCACAGACTTCGGACGCGGAGGGAGACCGCAGGCGCACTTAGGTCTGCAACCAGTATACGGCTCATTACTCGCTTTTTGACAACGGTGCACGATTTGTCCATGTCTAGCCAAACACCCGAACCCACAGGAGATTCAGAATGCTTAACGTATCCTCAAGAGCATGGGTTTCGAAAAAGATTCGGTCGCGCGTGGCTGAAGCTTCTGACGCACTTGCCGTGCGCTATCGGTACGAGTTTCCCGTCACCCAGCACTTGATTTATCTAAACCATGCCGCCGTTTCTCCACTCTGCCGCCGCTCTGCTGAGGCAATGAAGGCCTTTTCCGAAGAGGCGTGCGCCTATGGGTCCCTGCATTATGACCGCTGGTTGGAATCCTACACGGGTTTGCGCAAAGCGGCGGCACGGCTGATCAATGCGTCGCCGGACGAGATAGCCATCGTAAAGAACACGTCCGAGGGCATTGCGTTTATCGCGATGGGCATGGACTGGAAGCCCGGGGACCGCGTCATTGCGTTTCGGGAGGAATTTCCGGCGAACTATTACCCGTGGCTTCGTTTGGAAGCGCGCGGCGTAAACATCACCTGGCTTTCAATCTATGACCCGGTTGAACGAATTGCGGCTGCGATTCCGGGTGCACGCTTACTTGCTATCAGCTTTGTCAATTATTTGAGCGGATATCGCGTCGATCTGGATGCGATCGGCAAAGCGTGCCACGAAAACGGATGCTTTTTCTTCGTGGACGCAATTCAGGGCATGGGCGCATTGCCGATGGATGTGGAATCGAGCCATATCGACGCGCTTGCAGCCGATGGGCACAAATGGATGTTGGGCAGCGAAGGTACCGGCGTCCTATATATAAGGCGCAAGTGGCTGGACGCGATCGAGCCGGTGGAGTTTGGTTGGACCAATCCGGCCAGTTACACCGATTACGCGTCTCGGGACATGACGCTTCGGCCGGACGCCGGGCGTTACGAATGCGGAACGCTGAACACGATTGGCTGTTTCGGGCTGAGGGCGTCTCTCGAATTGCTGCTGGAAGCGGGCGTGGAGAACGTAGCCCAGTCTGTGATGCGGCTGGCGGATCAACTCCATGCGGGAGCACGGGATAGGGGTTACGAATCGATCGTGGATCGAACGCCCGAGACGGCCTCTGGAATCGTATCCGTCAGGCACCCGGACTTGGACGCGCGCCTGGTAGTCAGCCAGTTAAAGCAGAAGCGGATGATGGCTGCCCCGAGGCAGGGCTGGGTGCGCATGTCGCCGCATTTTTACATCAGCTCGGAGGAAATCGAACAGGTTCTGGACGCCCTGCCGAAGGTCTGAGTTGAAGGCGCTTTACATCACGGAGCCGGGCAGCGCTGCGCTGCGGGATCTGGATGAGCCAAAGCCGAAGCCCGATGAAGTGCTGCTGAAGACCCGCTTGATCGGATTCTGCGGCACCGACTTAAGCACGTTTCGCGGCAAGAATCCGCTGGTGAGTTATCCCCGCATACCAGGACACGAGATCGCGGCTACGGTGGTCGAGACAGGGACCGCCGTGCCGCGCGATGTCCGCGTGGGCATGAACGTGACTGTTTATCCAAACACCTGTTGTGGTGTCTGCGCGTCTTGTCGACGCAGCCGGACAAATGCGTGCAAATTCAACCAGACCATGGGAGTACAGCGAGACGGAGCACTAACCGAGTACTTCACAGCGCCCTGGCGAAAGCTTGTGGGCGCGGGCGAATTGTCGCTGCGGGAGCTGGTGCTGGTCGAGCCGCTTGCAGTCGGCTTTCACGCCACAGAACGAGGCCGTGTCACACCCGATGATGTGGTTGCGGTAATCGGATGCGGGATGGTCGGCTTGGGCGCAATCGCATCGGCTGCATTGCGCGGCGCGAAGGTGATTGCAATCGATCTGGATGACAACAAGCTTGAGCTTGCGCAGCACTCCGGCGCGCGGCACCTTGTGAACTCGCAGGCAGGCGGCATTCACGAGAGCTTACAGGCGATGACTGACGGATTCGGGCCGGACGTCGTTATAGAAGCCGTCGGGACACCGCAAACCTATCAGCTTGCTGTTGAAGAAGTGGCTCACACTGGACGCGTGGTTTATATCGGTTGGGCAAAGGAGCCGGTCAGCTTCGAGACGAAGGGTTTTGTTCACAAGGAACTGGACATTCTGGGATCGCGGAACTACTTAGGCGAGTTCCCGGCCGTCATTGAAATGCTGGGCGCAGAAACGGTTCCCGGTGAACGAGACAATTTCCGACGTCGTGGCGCTGAGCGAGGCGGGTGAAGCTCTGCGCGCCTGGAGCGAAGCGCCTCAATTGTTCACAAAAATTCTTGTCGATTTGGAAGCCTGATGCAGTACCGGGAGCTCGGCCGCGCTAGGAGACATATCATGCGAAATTTAGTGCTCGCCGCTTTCGGTTTATTCTGCCTCATCCCGACGATGTATGGCCAGTGCGCGACCATGGACAAGGCGTCTCCTCCCGAAGTGCTCCTCTCGATTGTGGCAGACACTGAAAGTGTGGGACTTGGGCAACCGATAATAGTCCATCTAACTTTTGTCAATTCGTCAACAAGCACATTTACGTTGATGGATAGATTTGAAGTACGGGACTTTGAGGTTCATATTCGTAACTCCCAGGGGGCTGAAGCTCCTTTTACGGAGTACGGCGCTAAAATCCGAGCCTCGCCTTATCGCGACAGCACGCTGCATTTCATTTCATTTTCTCCGGGCGACAAAATAGCCGCCGATGAGGATTTGAGTAAGATCTATAAGCTGACGTTTCCGGGCAAGTACTCGGTTTACGGTTGTCACATCATAAACGGTGTCGGATCGGTGTACTCGAACAAAATTAGCATTGTAATCAAGAGTCCGTAGGCCGGGCCGGTGGGTGCAAGTTATCAACTCGATTGCCGTGAGTGGGACAGACGCAAATAACAACCAGCATCCACGTTCCCTTCTTGGGAGCACTCGATACATCTAACCCGCTTTTTAGGCTTGCTGTCGAAGAGGTGGCCCACACCGGACGCGTAGTTTATATCGGTTGGGCAAAAGAGCCGGTCAGCTTCGAGACGAAGGATTTTGTTCACAAGGAGCTGGACATTCTGGGTTCGCGGAACTACTTAGGCGAGTTCCCGGCCGTCATTGAAATGCTAGGCCAGAAACGGTTCCCGGTAAACGAGACAATTTCGGCCGCCGTGGCGTTGAGCGAGGTGGGTGAAGCCCTGCGCGCCTGGAGCGAAGCGCCTCAATCGTTCACCAAAATAGTTGTCGATTTGGAAGCCTGATGCAATGCCGAGAGCTCGGCCGCACGGGCTTGCACGTCTCGGTGATCGGATTCGGCGCTTCGCCCCTCGGCGACGAGTTTGGGGTTTTGGATCCGGCTGCCGGAGAACGCTCGGTTCACGCGGCGATTGAACAAGGAATCAACTTCTTCGACGTGTCGCCCTATTATGGCCGCACACTGGCTGAGAAGCGGCTTGGCCGCGCGCTGGAGGGATATCGCGAACAGGTGATCGTATCGACAAAATGCGGCCGTTACGACAAGCAGGACTTCGATTTCTCCGCGGCTCGCGTTCGCCGCAGCATCGAAGAATCGCTGCAGCGGCTACGGATGGATTATGTCGACATTTTCCTCGCCCATGACATCGAGTTCGGCGATCGCGAGCAGGTCATCAATGAGACCGTGCCCGCCATGCGTGAACTCCAGAGGCAAGGAAAGGTAAGGTTCATCGGCGTCTCGGGGCTGCCGCTGAGAATGCTTGCCGATGTGGTGGCGCGCGCGGATCTGGACGTGGTTCTTTCTTATTGCCACTACAATTTGCTGACGAGGGATTTGCACGATGTACTCACCCCCATAGCGAGGTCGCGCGAGGTTGGGTTGATCAACGCATCTCCGCTCGCCATGGGTTTACTATCTCCGCTTGGGCCGCCAGCGTGGCATCCTGCGCCGGATAAATTGAGAGTGAAAGCTGCAGGCGTGATGGCGTTAATCGGAGCGGTACGGAATGCGGCCGGCCCAGGTGGCTCTCCGATTCTGCCTAAACGATCCGGAAATTTCGACGACGCTGGTCGGAGTTTCGAGCGAACATCAGGTACAAGAGAACGTGAACGCGGTTGACGTTGCCATACCGCCGGACTTGATGCGCGAGATCGACCAACTGACAGAGTCCGTTTGGCATGCTACTTGGCCATCGGGGCTCGCGCGAAATAGCGATGTATAAGATCGACTCGCATCATCATTTCTGGACGTACAACCCGGCTGAATACGGCTGGATCAGCGATGAGATGTCAGTCATTCGGCGAGATTTTGGGCCGGCGGATTTGCAGGCTGAGATGTCGAACGCCGGTGTTTCGGGTGCGATCAGCGTGCAGGCTCGTCAGACGTTAGCTGAAACGAGCGCCTTGTTGGCCTTTGCGGATCGGCACGAGTTCATCCGCGGCGTGGTTGGTTGGGTGCCGCTGATCGAAATTGCTGTTGAAGAGATCATAGCGGGATTCGCTTCGAATCCGAAACTGCGCGGCATTCCGTCACGTGCTGCAAGACGAGCTCGATCCGGATTACATGCTGCGGGACGATTTCAATCGAGGGATCGCGGCACTCAAACCGTTCGCACTCGTTTACGACATCCTGATCTTCGAGCGTCATCTGCCGCAGGCCATCCAGCTTGTCGATCGGCACCCGAATCAGGTCTTCGTGCTCGATCACCTTGCAAAGCCACGCGTCAAAGCACGTGAGACCGGTCCGTGGGCCGAAAACATTCGCTCCCTTGCGAGGCGTCCAAATGTCTATTGCAAAGTATCGGGACTCGTGACCGAAGCTGAGTATCGGAACTGGACGGAAGAACAGCTGATGCCGTACTTCGATATCGTGCTCCAGGAGTTTGGGCCGTCCAGGCTGATGTTCGGATCGGACTGGCCGGTGTGTTTGGTCGCTATCGGATATGCGCAGTGGGTTAGCACGGTCGAGCGCTTTTGCAGCAAGCTCTCTCGACTCCGAGCAGGAGCGAATTTGGTCCGGCACAGCTATCGAGGCGTACGGATTGTCTTCAGCGCGTCCCGCCTGATAACACTCGTTGAGCTTGCGAGTAGCCTATTTTCCGGCAGGCGAAGCCGAGTAGGCGGCGTTTGCGATCTCGCCAAGCGCTTGCCCCACCTTCGTAACAGCGTCGGGATCGTCGTGCGATACCGAAACGTTATTGACGTAAATCGCTAGCACCAGGTGCTCGCCGCTCTCGGTTTCCATGTAGCCGGCCAGACCTTTTCCGGTGACAAGCAGATCCTTGTTCAATGCATCGTAAGTGGTGTAAGTGCCGGTCTTCGCATGCACGTGACCTGCGGCAGGAGAGTTCACTTGAATGTTGAATAGCGTTCCATCCTTGCCCAGGATCGGCAGCCCGCGGTAGAAATCATCAAAGTTCTTCTGCTGGGACATGAACAGCAGGTAACGAACCATGAAATCCGGCGTGAAGAATGCGTCGCCGCCCGCTCCATCGCTCTGGACCGCGGCCGTAAGATCAAGTCCGGCATTTTTCAGGAAGTCATGTTCCAGATCGAAGCCGGCTTGCTTGGCGTCTTCAGACTTCTTGCCCACCAGTGCGCCCAGCAGAAAGGGCGTCATGCTGGCGTGCAGATTTTGGCTGACCTTCAGGGTGATCTTCACGTCCTCCTTGAATGGCGGAGAGACGTGTTCCGCAAGTAAGTTCTCAGGCTGGTAGCTTGCGGCCAGCGCTTTGAAGGTCGCCTTGTCTGAAGGTGCGGCAGCGGTGACGGAAACGCCCGCATCTCTCAGCGCTTTCCCGCATAAGAATCGCAGCGTATCGGCTGGGTTCGGACACGCGATATGCGAACATTCGCGGCCGGTCGCCAATCGCCAGGTTCCCGCTCAGAGTGACTGTCCGCGTGCCATCCGGATTCATAGTTTCGTCCGTATATGCCGGCGTCGCTTTCGATCCGGCTTTGCCGGTCAGCGCGCGATTAACGATCTTGACGTAAGAGCTCTTCGGGGCGATATCCAGAGTGACTGGCGCGCCCTCAGTCGCGCCGGGAGAGACCATCACGTCCACCAGATTGTCGTTCACGACGATAGGCGATAAAACGACATCGGTGCCGAGTTCGCGATCGCCTTCGGGAAATAGCGTAGCGTCGATCAGCACGTTGCCGGTAATCTTCTTGATGCCTTTAGCGGCAATCTGCTGAGCAAGCTCGCGCAGCACTCCCGCGCGGTCGCCACTCAAGCCTTTACTGTCCGGGCCACCGTAAGAGTGGTCTTCATTCTCGAAGGCGAGCGCGCCGTCGGGTTGGATTCGGTTAGACAAATTCGGGTCGCCGCTCGCAACCAGGACAATGTCGCCGTGCAGGGTGCCGCCTTTCACTGGTCCTGTGCGATAGACGCGCGTGTGGAAGCGATAATCCGCGCCGAGCAGCTCGAGCGCCGTGCCTTCGGTCAACAGCTTGGTTGTCGAGCCCGGCACGAATAGCTGTTGCTCGTTGAGTTTGTAGATGGGCGCATTGCGATCGGTTGAATAGAACTCGATGCCGAAGCGTGAATGCGCGAATTCCGGGCGCGCCATAACGGCTTGAATTCGCTGATCGAGCGTGAGCGGTTGTTGTGCACTCAATCCCGCTGCCAATGCGAGCCAGGCAGCAGTGAACGATAGCGATGCGCGTCTGGTGGAAACCATAGGTTTGCGCGATTGTAGCAGGCCGGGCAAGCGCCGTCCGCGTGGCGCTCGAAGCTACAATATCTGCAATCCCTATGCAACGTAATTCCCTGCTCCGGCTTTTGCCGTGTGCACTGGCTCTGGTTTCGCTCGCATCTGCGCAGCAGATGGACCCGGAGTTCGCGAAGTCCGTCAAAGAATGGACCACTCGGCCGGAGTTCAGCAGCCCGCTTGTGGATCATCTGCCGAAGTCCGCAACCGTGCCGTCACCGAAAGACGTGCTTGGCTACTACGTGGGCGCGCCGAAGCATCTGACCTACTACGAAGACCTGGTGCGCTATTACCGAACGCTCGCGGAGAAATCGCCGCGCGTGAAGGTGATCGATATCGGAAAGACGGACGAAGGCCGCGAATGCATCATGGTGTTCGTCGGCTCCGAAGACAGCATCCAGAATCTGGAGACGTATCGCAAGTATCTGGCGCAGTTGGCCGATCCGCGCAATCTGAGCGACGCGCAAGCCGAAGAGATTGTCGCGAAAGCCAAGCCGATGTACACCGTGATGGGCGGCCTGCACTCGGGCGAGACCGGGCCGCCGGAGATGCTGATGGAACTGGCGTACCGGCTCGCAACGGAAGATACTCCCATCATTCAAGGCATCCGCGATCACGTGATCGTGTCGATCTATCCAGCGGCCGATCCTGATGGCCGCGACCGTTACACGGATTGGTATTACCGCTACAAGATCAACGAAACCGGCGAACAGGACAACATGGGCGGCCCGCCCTACTGGGGCAAGTACATCTTCCACGACGACAACCGCGACATCAACTATTCGCAAATCCCATGCAGAACCTGCTGCGCTGGTACTTGCAGTGGCATCCGCCGATCATGCATGAACTGCATGAATCCGAGCCTTTCATGTACACGTTCAGCGGGCAGGCGCCGCAGAACCCCACGCTCGATCCCATCCTGTTTGGTGAACTGCCGTGGTTTTCAAATTTCGAGATGGCGCAGATGATCAAGTACGGCATGCCCGGAGTTTGGACGCATGCGTTCGTCGACATGTGGTCGCCCGGTTATCTCGGATTCATGTCGTCGAACCACAACGGCATGCTGCGAATGTACGAAACTTTCGGTAACGGCGGCGCAAACACGATGCATCGCCGCATCAACGGCGGCTTCGGTCCAGGGCGGTGGCGCGGGCGCCAGTCTTGCGGCCGGCGGCGGCCCGGAACGCGGCGGCGGCCCGACGGAGCGCGAATGGTATCGCCCGGTTCCTCCTTATAAAGAGACCGACTGGTCGATGCGCAACAACACGAATTACATGGAAACGGGCGTCTTGAGCGCTTTGCAGATGACATCCGCGTTTCCGCAGGTGGTGCTGGACAACTTCTATCGCAAAAGCCGGAACTCGGTAGAGGCGGGCAAGAAGGACGCGCCTTACGGATACGTGATTCCAGGCGACCAGGCGGACCCGACTCGCATTGCGTTCGTCGTGAACATTCTGCGGCTGCAAGGAATCGAAGTGGGCCGCGCGACAGAGCAAGTCAAAGTCAAAGAAGGCACGTTCCCGGCGGGCTCGTTTGTGATCAAGCGCAATCAGCCGTACGGGCGGCTCGCGAAGATACTTCTCGAGAAGCAAGTCTATCCCGACCCCAGCCTGCGCACGTATGACGACGCGGCCTGGACGATGGGCCTGATGACGCACACGAAAGTGATCGAAAGCGCCGACCTGAAGGTGCTGGATGTGCCGGTTGCCGCAGTGGATCGCTTCGAGCCGAAGGGCGCGGTCGCCGGGAAAGCCGGCGCCGGCAGGGTACGCGGTGATCGACAACGGGTCCGCGAACATGGTGACACTGCGCTGGCATCTGAAGGACGTCCCGATCAAGATTGCCGAGCAAGAGTTCAAAGCCGGCAAACGAGACCGTTCCGGCGGGATCGTTCATTGTGCCTGCGAATGCAGGGGACAAGCTGAAGGAAGCGATCGAGCCGCTCGGCCTGACAGCCATCGCGCTAGCGGCTGCGCCGTCGGTCGCCGCGCACGATGCGAATCTGCCGCGCGTGGCCATTTACAGCACATGGGGCAGCACGCAGGATGTGGGTTGGGTGCGCTATGCCTTCGACCACTATGAAGTGCCATACGATCTCATCTACAAGGAGCGCGTGAGGCAGGGCGATCTGCGGTCCGCCTATGACGTCATCGTTGTACCCAACCAGGCGCGTTCGGCGAAGCAACTGGTCTTCGATATCGAGCCGAAGAAGATTCCACTCGCGTACACCAAGACCGACAAATTCAAGTATCTGGGCGATTACGGCTCGTCACCTGACATCACGGGCGGCATGGGATTAGAGGGCACCGTCGAATTTCAGAAGTTTGTCGACAAAGGCGGCGTGCTGATCACTTTGGGCGTCTCGAGCAGCTTTCCCGCTGAATTCGGAATCACTCGGCGCGTTGAAGCGCCCGCACATCGCCGCAGTTCTATGCTCCGGGCCCGATTATCGAAGCCGAGGTGGTGAAGCCCGCCCATCCGATCTTCTACGGATACACAGAGAAGACAATGCCTGTGCGCTGGGCAAACGGGCCTCTGTTGACGGTCCCGCAGACGGACCGAGGCGAGATCCTGATGCGCTTCCCCGGCGGCGATCAATCGGTGCTGAGCGGATTCATGAAGGGCGCCAACGAGATTCGGAACCGTCCGGCCATCCTGGATGTTCCGGTCGGCGAAGGTCGCGTGCTGATGTTTGCCACGAATCCGTGTTACCGCTGGCAGAATCTGGGCGAGTTCCGCATGCTGTTCAATGCGATGCTGAACTTCGACGACATGAACGTGAAGCCGGGTTCATCGCATTCCGAGAGCGTGGATAGCCAAACCGACCTAAAGTAGTCCGAACTGGACCGCGTGCTTCGCGGTCCTTTTTTTCGTGCTACAGGCTAAGCACCACGCCAAAGTGGTGCTTATTGCTCTACTATGGAATTGAGGAGAACTTGGTTTGAAAACTGAGGCGCCGAACCCCAACACCGTGGTCTGGTTTCAGAACCGATTTGTGAAGCTGGGCGAAGCAAACGTCAACATACTGACTCACGCGCTCAATTACGGAACGGGCGTTTTCGAAGGTATTCGCGGCTACTACAGCGCACAGCGGAAAGACTTATTTCTGAACCGAGTCGCTGAACACTACGAACGTTGGAAGAAGAACTGCGGCATATTGCGAATCCATGTTCCCAGTCGCCAAACGAGTTGTCCGAAATCACGGCCGAACTGTGCCGCCGCAACGATTTCCGCTCCAATATCTACGTGCGGCCGCTCGCGTATAAGTCGTCGGCGCGCATCGGCGTAGCGGCGGATGAGAACGACGCTTACACGATCGTCGCGATTCCGTTCGGCAACTATTTCGAAAACCAGCGTGGATTGAAAGCCGGCGTTGTTAGCTGGCGTCGCGTGGACGACACAATGATTCCCGGACGCGCGAAGATCTGCGGATCTTATGTAAACAGCGTGTTGGCTGGCGACGAGGCGCGGCATAACGGGCACGACGAAGCCATTTTCCTGAACAGCGACGGGCATGTGGCGGAGGGCGCTACCTGCAATATCTTTATGGTCCGGCAAGGCAAGCTGATTACCCCGCCGGTAACTGATAACATCCTGGAGGGAATCACCCGCGCGAGCGTGATGGAATTGGCGCAGAACGAGATGGGGCTTGAGGTGGTCGAACGCTCGATTGACCGTAGCGAACTCTACATCTGCGACGAAATTTTCTTCACCGGGACGGCCGTTGAGGTCGCGCCCATTATCGCGGTGGATCATCGCCCGGTAGGGTCCGGCGAGATGGGGCTGATCACGGAAAAGATACGCACCCTTTATTCCGATGCTGTTCGCGGCCGTATGCCTGCTTATAAGCACTGGCTGTGGCCTGCCTTCAAGGACGCGTTGATCTTACAGACTGCATAATTGCAAGATGGCTTCTCTGGTCACAGCAGCGTATTGCGGAAGCGGCGAACGGCGTATCGCATTAAATCGATTCGCGATTCGACTGGCAGCGCGTGGCCAAGCTGCTTCTGACATCGCGTGCGCTCGATCAGTTCGAAGAGACGAAGCTCTTTCCGGAAAAGAAAGTTCTGTACCAGTTCTCCGCGCGCGGGCATGAATTGGGTCAAATCCTGCTCGGCACGTTGTTGACGCATGCGCATGACGGCGCAGGCGCGTATTATCGCTGCCGTCCGTTGATGCTTACGCTTGGCTTGACGTTGACCGATGCGCTAGCTAGCGGTATGGCGAAATCGGGCGGAGTGAGTGATGGGCGCGACATCGGCGTCGTTTTCAATCTGCCACGCACGCATGGCGTCACTGTTCTGCCGATGGCCGGCGGCGTGGGGACGCAGTACACCACCACTGCGGGCTGGGCGCGCGCCATTCGTTACCACTCTGAGACCTTGCATCGATTCCGCGTACGACGGCGCGATTGCAGTTGCATTCGGCGGCGACGGATCTGTGGCGACTAACGGTTTCTGGTCGGCTCTGAATACGGCGACAACGTTGCGATTGCCGATGCTCTTCTACATCGAGGACAACGGCTTCGGCATTTCGGTACCGGGTACGGCGCAAACGCCGGGCGGCGACATCGCTGCAAATCTTGCGAGATTCCGCAACCTAGACCGTGCTGTCGGGCGACGGAACGAATCCAGGCGAGGCGTCGCGGTTAGTGCACGATGCCGTCGCAGCCGTGCGGGCCGGCGACGGTCCGGTATTGCTGCGTTTGACTGTTCCGCGATTGAGCGGGCATTCGGGACAAGATACCCAGGCTTATAAAGGTGCGGACCTGTTGCGGGACGAGCGTTCCAGAGATCCGCTTCTGCCCTGCGGCGTTACTTGGTTCCCGCGCTGCTTTCCGAAAGCGCCTGGAAGGCGCTGGAACAGGCTGCGGAGGCCGAGGTCCAGCACGCTTTCGAGGAAGCATCTGCGACGCGCAGACCCGGACCCGCGTTCGGCTACGCGCTTTATATTCGCGGAGCGTGGACCGGAACTTACTTCGAAATTCGAACCCGAACGGGCGCGCATCAACATGCTGGAAGGGATTCGGCGCACGCTTGAATCCGAGTTGCGAGTCAATCCGAAAGTGCTGGTTTTCGGCGAGGACGTTGGCGCTAAGGGTGGGGTCCATGCGGCGACACTCGATCTGCAACGCGCGTTTGGCAAAGATCGTGTCTTCGATACCAGTTTGTCGGAAGAAGGCATCATCGGAAATGCCGTCGGGATGGCGTTGGCGGGGCTGCGGCCGGTAGCTGAGATTCAATTCCGAAAGTACGCCGAGCCCGCCATGGAACAACTTGGCGATTGCGGGACGATGCGCTGGCGCACCGCGGGCAAGTTCAGCGCGCCCATTGTAGTTCGTATGCCCGGTGGATTTAGCAAATGCGGCGATCCGTGGCATAGCGTCTCAAGCGAAGTGATCTTCGCGCATGCACCGGGTTGGCAAGTGATCGTTCCATCGAATGCCGAAGATGCTGTCGGGCTTCTGCGAACTGCACTGCGCAGTGCAAACCCAAGCATCTTTTTCGAACATCGGGCGCTGCTCGATGCGGCTTGGGCGCGCCGGCCATATCCGGGGGATGAGTTTCTGCTGCCGCTGGGTGTCGCGAACGTAGTGCGTCAGGGTGACAAGCTGACGGTGGTCACATGGGGCGCCATGGTGGAGCGTTCACTTACCGCAGCCGAACAGTTCGGTGACGCAATCGAAGTTCTCGATCTGCGAACTATCGTTCCTTGGGACAGCGGTGCTGTGATCGCGTCGGTGAACAAGACCAAGCGCTGCCTGATTGTCCACGAAGATACCATGACGGCAGGTTTCGGGGCGGAGGTCGCTGCGGTGGTCGCGAAGGCCTGCTTCTTCAATCTGGATGCGCCGATTGAGCGGCTTGCCGTGCCGGATGTTCCCCTGCCCTACAACATCGGGCTGATGAACGCCATTCTTCCGGGGACTGACGCAATCGCAGAGAAGATGCGGGAATTATTGGCGTTCTAATGTTAGTAGGACGGTAGCAAATGTACGCGCAGATGGTGGATACAGGCGTTGACCGCGTGCGCAATGCCGCCGAGATGAATCCCGAGGAGCGGCGTTTTCAGGAACGCGTTGACGCGGGAATCAAGATCGAGCCGAAAGATTACATGCCGGAGGCGTATCGCAAAACTCTGATCCGGCAGATCTCACAGCACGCACATTCGGAGATCGTCGGCCAATTGCCCGAGGGGAACTGGATCACACGCGCACCTTCGCTGAAGCGCAAAGCCATTCTGCTGGCTAAAGTGCAGGACGAAGCCGGACACGGACTCTATCTCTACAGCGCGGTCGAAACACTGGGTGTCTCGCGCGAGCAGACGATAGACGATCTGCTGAGCGGGAAAGCGAAGTACTCGAGTATCTTCAACTATCCGACGCTTACCTGGGCCGATATCGGCGCTATCGGCTGGCTGGTAGACGGCGCTGCGATCATCAATCAGATTCCCATATGCCGCTGCTCTTTTGGGCCTTATGCGCGCGCCATGGTGCGAATCTGCAAAGAAGAAAGCTTCCATCAACGCCAGGGCTTTGACATCCTGTTGAAGCTTTCGCGCGGTACGCCAGAGCAGAAAGCGATGGCGCAGGACGCACTTAACCGCTGGTGGTGGCCATCACTCATGATGCAGGGCCACCCGACACGGATTCGAAGCACAGCGCGCAATCCATGCGCTGGAAGATCAAGCTGTTCTCGAACGACGAACTGCGCCAAAAATTTATCGATCAAACTGTGCCGCAAGCGGAATATCTGGGCTTGACCATTCCCGATCCGGATCTCAAATGGAATCCCGAGCGCGGCCATTACGATTTCGGTGACATCGATTGGGACGAGTTCTACGACGTAATCCAAGGCAACGGTCCGTGCAATCGTGAGCGCCTTCGAACACGCGTGAAGGCGCATGAAGAAGGAACTTGGGTGCGCGAGGCAGCGGCCGCATACGCCGAAAAGCAAGCTCGCAAGAAATCCGCTGCATGAATGATTGGCCGCTTTGGGAGATATTCATTCGAAGCCAACATGGGTTGGCGCACAAGCATGTAGGCAGCCTGCACGCGCCGGATGTGGAAATGGCCATTAAGAACGCGCGCGACGTGTACACGAGGCGCAACGAAGGGGTCAGCATCTGGGTCGTGAAATCGTCGGACATCACAGCCAGCAGTCCGGGTGAAAAGGAACCCTTATTCGAGCCGGCAAACAGCAAAGTCTACCGGCACCCCACGTTCTACGAAGTGCCTGACGAGGTTAAGAATCTCTGAAATGGATTCTTCGGGCATATTTGAATATCTCTTGCGGCTCGGCGACAACTGCCTCATCTTGAGTCAGCGCCTGTCGGAATGGTGCGGCCATGGTCCGGTACTCGAAGAAGATATCGCACTGACAAACATCGCACTTGATCTCTTGGGCCAGGCACGTTTCTGGCTTTCTTACGCCGGCGAAGTGGAAGGCGCTGGACGCGATGAAGACCAGCTCGCGTTTCTACGCGATTCCGGGCAGTTTCGAAACGTGCTTCTGGTGGAACAGCCCAACGGAGATTACGCGATCACAACGGCGCGGCAATTTTATTTCGATTCCTGGCACTTCCATTTGCTAAGCGCATTGCAGAAATCGTCTGATGCGCGCATAGCTGCCATTGCCGAGAAAGCAATCAAAGAAGTCACGTACCATTTGGAGCGAAGCACAGATTGGGTAATTCGCCTGGGTGACGGCACGGACGAGAGCCATCGCCGAATGCAGAATGCCGCGGACGAACTCTGGATGTACACAGGCGAGTTGTTCGAGATGGACGACCTTGACCGAGAGATGGCCGCAGCGGCATCGGAGTTAATCTCGAGGCTTTGTTGCCACCGTGGTCGGCGCATGTCGAGAAAACGTTTGCGGAAGCAACTCTTGAAGTCCCATCGGGCGAATGGATGCAGCGCGGCGGCAAACGCGGCTTGCATACGGAGAATCTCGGCTATCTGCTCGCAGAAATGCAGTTTCTGCAGCGAGCCTATCCCGGTGCGCAATGGTAGCCGCGCACCCAACAGCCGCCGAGGTTTGGATCTGGCTCGGAGCAATTCCCGATCCGGAGATTCCGGTTCTGTCCATCACCGATCTCGGCATTGTGCGTGACGTTCATTGGGAAGGCGACGAACTGGTAATCACAATCACGCCAACATACTCCGGGTGTCCAGCCATGGATGTCATTGCCGACGAAATCCGGCAATGTGCGAGCCGGCATGAAATCGATCGGGTGCGGCTGGTCACGCGGTTGTCGCCGGCGTGGACCACCGATTGGATGAGCGAGGAGGCAAAAGAGCGCCTTCGCGAATACGGCGTTGCGCCCCCTCGAACGTCGCTTGTTCAGATTGAAGCGCCGAATCCCGCGTGTCCCCAATGCGGATCGTCAGAGACTCAACTGGTGAGCCGCTACGGGTCCACCGCGTGCAAAGCTCTCTACAAATGCCTGTCATGCCTGGAGCCGTTTGATGCCTTTAAGCGTCATTGATGAGGCGCAGCCGGCATCCACGCGCGCGGCGAATTTCTGGCCGCTGACTGTTCGTGCCGTTCAGCCGGAGACGCGTGATGCGGTCACGGTCGTGTTCGATGTTCCGCAAGAACTTGCGGACAAGTTTCGCTATGTGCAAGGTCAGTACGTGACCGTGCGTGCAGTGATTGACGGCGTGGAGGTGCGGCGATCTTACTCCATCTGTTCCGCCGTGCAGGACCAGAAGCTGCGAGTGGCGGTGAAGCGCGTGGTGGGCGGCGTCTTCTCCAATTGGCTGATGCAGCACGTAAAACCCGGCGAAACCCTGGACGTCATGCCGCCCGAAGGCCGCTTCCACGTTGCGCTTTCGCCCGCGCACGCGAAGCAGTACGTCGCGTTCGCCGCGGGTAGCGGCATCACGCCCGTTCTTTCCAATATCAAGACAACCCTGCTGGCCGAACCGGACAGCCGCTTCACCCTGTTCTACGGCAATCGCGCATCGAGCACGATTCTTTTCCGCGAGGAACTTGCCGAACTCAAAGACGTCTATCTCGACCGTTTCAGTCTGATGCACGTGATGACACGCGAACACCAGGATGTAGAAGCGCTGAATGGACGCATCGACGGGGACAAAGCCGAGCAACTGCTACGCCAGTTCTGCCGCTTTGAAACTATTGACGAAGTGTTCTTATGCGGACCACAAGACATGGTGAGCGCCGTAGCCGGCCGGCTGAAGACAATGGGCTTTCCAGCCTCGCAGATCAAGATTGAGCTGTTCACCGTAAAAGAAAATGAGCAGCAGGCACGCCGTAAAGCACCCGCCATTGAGAACGTGGCTGAGTGTCAGGTTACGCTTGTGGTCGACGGCGGCACTCGGCAGTTTTCGATGCATCGGAATGAGACCATTCTCGGGGCCGCGCTGTCTCACGGCATCGATCTTCGTCACTCGTGCAAGAGTGGCGTTTGCGCTACATGCCGGGCCAAGCTTACTCACGGGCAAGTAGACATGGACGCAAACTACGCGCTTGAGGATTACGAAGTCGCGCGCGGATTCATCCTCACGTGTCAGAGCTACCCCTTACCGATCAGGTGACTGTCGATTTCGATCAGGACAATTAGCAAATGCCGGAAGATTTTTTTACTCGTCATAAGCCGCTGCTCGACAAAGCAGTCGAAGCCATCCAAACGCGTGGCTATTGGAGTCCGTTCACTGAAATGCCAAGCCCGAAGGCTTACGGCGAAACAGCGAACGACGATGGCAAGAAGGCGTTCGAAGCGCGGCTGCACAAATCTTTTGAACTGGATCAGCCGGGCACCACCGGACAGGCCGGCAGTGAACGGTCGCCGTTCGGAATCGACTTGGGCGTAACTTACCCGAAACCCGACCTGGACGCCCTAGCTATCGGGAGTTCAGAAAGCCGAATCGCAGTGGCGGAACGCAGGACCGGAGACATGGGTCGGCGTGTCGCTTGAGATACTCGCCCGCTTGAACAAGAAGAGCTTCGAAATTGCGTATTCAGTGATGCACACGTCGGGCCAGGCATTTATGATGGCCTTCCAGGCCGGCGGACCGCACGCGCAAGATCGGGCATTGGAAGCGGTCGCATACGCCTGGCAAGAGATGAGCCGTATTCCGAAAACCGCCACGTGGGAAAAGCCGCAAGGAAAGAATGATCCGCTGAAGATGGAGAAGCGCTATCGCATCATTCCGCGCGGCATCGCACTCGTGATCGGCTGTTGCACCTTCCCCACGTGGAACAGCTACCCGGGGCTATTTGCCAGCCTCGCAACCGGTAACGCGGTTGTCGTCAAGCCGCATCCTGGCGCGATTCTGCCGCTCGCAATTACGGTCGAAACGGCTCGCGAAGTACTGCGCGAAGCCGGCTTCGACCCGAACGTGGTCACGTTAGTCGCACACGAGACAGGCGACGACGTTGCGCGGAAACTGGCGCTCAGGCCCGAGATCAAGGTCATCGACTTCACCGGCAGCACGGAGAATGGCGTATGGCTGGAGCGCAACGCGCATCAGGCGCAGGTGTTCACGGAAAAGGCTGGCGTCAATCAGATCGTCGTCGATTCCACAAACGACTTTAAGGGTTTGGTTCGGAATGTCTCGTTCTCACTGGCGCTGTACTCCGGCCAGATGTGCACCGCTCCACAGAACATCTATGTGCCAAAGGAAGGGATCGAAACCGCGAAGGACATCTGACGTTCGATCAGGTTGCTGCCGGAATCGGTGACGGCTTGAATAAGCTTTTGAGCGATCCCGCGCGGGCCGTTGAAGTGCTTGGCGCAATTCAAAACGATACGATTCTCAAGCGGATCGATCAAGCGAGCGAACTCGGCGAAGTTTTAGTCGCCAGCAGGAAGCTGCAGCATCCCCAGTTTCCGGACGCGTGCATCCGGACGCCGCTACTGCTCAAAACCGATTCGAGCGATCCGGCAAAGTTCATGCAGGAACTCTTCGGGCCCATTGCGTTTGTGATCGCAACCGAAAACACTGCCCAGAGCATCGAGTTCGCGCGATCGGGCGCCATCGAACATGGCGCCATCACGATGTCGGTTTACTCGACCGACAACCAAGTTCTTGATGAGGTTACCGACGCTGCCGCCGAAGCCGGCGTCGCCTTGTCGTGCAATCTCACCGGCGGGGTCTATGTGAATCAGTCCGCTGCCTATAGCGACTTCCATGCCAGCGGCGCAAATCCGGCAGCGAACTCTTCGCTGACAGACAGCGCTTTCGTCGCGAGCCGTTTCCGCGTGGCGCAGAGCCGCGCACACGTCTAATGGCGCAAGTTTTCTCGATTGACGGGATCATCCCCGTTGTTCACTCCTACGGCGTTCGTGCATGCGACAGCGGTGCTCATTGGCGATGTGATCGTGGGCGCTGGCTGCTATGTGGGACCGAATGCATCCATGCGCGGCGATTTTGGTCGCGTGATTCTGGAAGACGGCAGCAACCTGCAAGATACGTGCGTCATGCACAGCTTTCCCGGCATGGAGACAGTTGTCGAGACGAACGGACATATCGGTCATGGCGCAGTTTTGCATGGCTGTCGTGTGGGCAGGAATTCCATGATTGGCATGAGCGCCGTCATCATGGATGAGGCCGAAATCGGCGAGATGAGCATCGTGGCAGCCATGGCTTTCGTCAAATCCGCCGAGAAGATTCCGCCGCGCAGTCTTGTGGTTGGCATACCGGCGAAAGTCGTGCGGCAACTCACTGACGAAGAGATTGCGTGGAAGCGGCGCGGCACCGAGACATACCAGAAGCTTGCCATCCGCAGCCTGGAAACGATGCGTCCTGCGGAGCCGCTGCGCGAAATCGAACCGAACCGGCCGCGCATTGCCCCCATCGACTTCAAGCCTCTGTTTGCGTCGAGGACGAAGTGAGCAGCGATAGCCATTCTGCTCGATATTCGCGATGCAGTGGCGCGCGTCACGCTGAATCGTCCTGACAAACTGAACAGCTTCAACGTGCAGATGCATGAGGAACTGCGCGAAGCGATCAGTGCGGTTGAGCGTGACGGTAGCGTACGAGTTCTGGTGCTGACGGGCGCGGGACGTGGTTTCTGCGCCGGGCAGGATTTGGGCGATCGCGCCGTCAGTAGCCGGAGAATCGCTAGACCTGGGCACTTCAATTCAGAACTATTACGCGCCGCTCGTTCGTCGAATCCGCGCTCTGCCGATACCGGTAATCGCAGCCGTTAACGGTGTTGCAGCGGGCGCCGGCGCGAACATCGCACTTGCGTGCGATCTTGTCATTGCAGCGAAATCGGCGAGCTTCATCGAATCGTTCTGCAAACTGGGTTTAATTCCCGATACGGGTGGAACCTACTTCTTGCCGCGCCTGATTGGAACAGCTCGGGCAATGGCAATGGCGCTGCTTGGGGACAAGATTTCGGCCGAGCAGGCGGCTGAATGGGGCCTAATCTGGAAGTGCGTCGAGGACGCGGAGTTCGCGGCAACCATCGACAAACTTGCGGCGCAGCTCGCAGCTGCACCCACGCTGGGCTTAGCGCGAATCAAACAGGCGATCTACTCGTCGGGCCAGCGAACGCTCGATGAGCAGTTAGATTTCGAGCGCGACACTATGCGCGAACTAGGACGTTCGTCAGACTTCCGCGAAGGAGTCGCGGCATTCCTCGAAAAACGCGCTCCGCAGTTCACTGGCCGGTGATGGGAAGTCCGATTCCTCCGGGCAGCACGGTTGCGGTGGTAGGTGCGGGCACGATGGGCGCAGGCATCGCGCAAGTAGCGGCCGCCGCCGGGCATCCGGTGTTGCTATACGACGTGCGAACCGATGCCGCCGCAAAAGCCATCGCCGATATCCGCAAGAATCTCGACAAGCTAGTCGCGAAAGGCAAGCTGAGCGCTGAGAATGCTGCAAACGTGCGCCTCTCCGTTGCCGCTTCGCTGGATGAACTCGCGCCTGCGCGCCTGATCGTCGAAGCAATCGTCGAGGATTTGGCCGCGAAGCGAGAAGTTTTCGGAAAACTGGAGAGTATCGTTGCAAACGACTGCATTCTGGCGACCAACACGTCTTCCATATCGATCACGGCGATAGCTGCGCATTTACAACATGCGGGCCGAATGGCTGGAATGCACTTCTTCAATCCGGCTCCGCTGATGGAGTTAGTGGAAGTGGTCAGTGGATTCGCGACCGACCGCGATTCGGCAGAAGCGATTTTCGCCGCGGCGAAATGCTGGGGCAAAACGCCGGTGCATGTGAAATCGAGCCCGGGGTTCATCGTTAACCGCGTTGCCCGACCGTTCTATAAGCAAGCACTCGACATGCTGCAAGAACGCGATCGCGACCCCGGCGACCATTGACGCTCTCATGCGCGACTGTGGCGGCTTTCGCATGGGGCCGTTCGAGTTGATGGATCTCATTGGCAACGATGTCAATTTGGCAGTGACGAAGTCGGTCTTTGAAGCGTTTTTCTATGATCCTCGATTTCGTCCGTCGCTTCTGCAGCAGGAACTCGTAGACGCAGGCTGGTTCGGGCGCAAGACGGGGCGCGGATGGTACGAGTATGGCGAGAGCGTACAGCCGCCGGCGCCAGAGACAGAGCCAACCATCAGAGCGGACGTGGACGGCTCCGGCGTGCGCGAGGCGCTCGCCGCGACTGGTTCGTACGGAGACATCCTTGTCTCGGCTGCAATCAAAGACAGGAATCCGAACGCAGTTGTTTTCGATCTAGCCCTCGACTACAGGACAGCAAAACGCATCGCCGTCGCGAAAGGCCAATGCAGCGCGGAGACATACTCGCGCGCGGTCGCCTTACTGCAAAGCGCCGGCTTTTCCGTAACGCGCGTTCCGAAGGCATCCGGCATGCCTGTGTTCCGCATTGTCTCGCAAATTGTCGACGAGGCCGCACGAACGGTCAATGAAGGCGTCTGTACCGTGGAAGCGTTGAACACTGCTATGCGAAAAGGCGTCAACTACCCGATTGGGCCACTGGAATGGGCAGATCGCATCGGACTGCAATACACATCTGAACCATGAACTCGGCTTACATCTGCGACGCGCTGCGCACGCCGTTCGGCCGCTATGCCGGTTCGCTTTCGAGCATCCGGTCAGACGATCTCGCGGCAATTCCGATCCGGGCATTGATGGCGCGCAGCACCCACGTGGATTGGGGCGCAGTAGACGACGTCATCTTCGGTTGCGCAAATCAGGCCGGCGAAGACAATCGCAACGTAGGCCGGATGGCGGCGCTGCTTGCCGGGCTGCCGGTTGACGTGCCTGGAACCACCATCAACCGTCTTTGCGGTTCAAGCATGGATGCGGTTGCGACGGCCGCTCGTGCGATTCAGACCGGCGATATGGACCTGGTAATCGCGGGCGGCGTTGAGAGCATGTCACGCGCGCCATTCGTGATCGCAAAGAATGAATCGGGCTTCGGCCGCAACATTGAAGCCTTCGACACAACCATTGGCTGGCGGTTCGTAAATCCGGCGATGAAGGCAAAGTACGGCGTCGATTCCATGCCGGAAACAGCCGAGAATGTCGCCGAAGATTTTCACGTGTCGCGTGAAGATCAGGACGCCTTTGCGCTTCGGACCCAACAGAGATGGGCGCACGCTCACGATCAAGGCTTCTTCGATTGTGAAGTCGTGCCCGTCGAGATCCCTCAGAAGAAGGGACCAACTAAGATCTTCGACACGGACGAACATCCCCGCCCCGACACCACGTTCGAAGCACTCTCCAGATTGAAGCCGATTGTGAGGCCGAATGGCACGGTTACAGCAGGCAATGCCTCGGGGATCAATGACGGTGCAGCAGCAATCCTGCTGGCGAGCGAAGATGCCGTCAGACAACACGATTTGCGGCCCAAAGCGCGAGTAGTCACGTCGGCAGTAGCCGGTGTCGAGCCACGCATCATGGGCTTCGCTCCCGCCCCAGCGACGCGCAAGGTATTATCTAAGGCCGGCCTGCAATTGGGCGATATCGATCTGTTCGAGTTAAACGAGGCATTCGCGTCGCAGTCGATTGCCGTCTTGCGCAATCTGGGGTTGCCGGAAGACGCGGACTATGTCAATCCGAACGGAGGAGCCATCGCTATCGGGCATCCGCTGGGAGCAAGCGGCGCAAGACTGATCGCAACGGCGGTGTATCAACTTCAGAAGATGCAGGCGCGCTATGCCCTGTGCACCATGTGTATCGGTGTCGGCCAAGGCATAGCGACAATCCTGGAACGCGTGTCTTAGCGCGTGCCGCTTGGCGTTTCGGCGCCCGGCCGCTGACGCCCTTGCCGCGGTTCCGGCTTACCGGCGTCGAGATGATTCCAGTTCAAAATAGCATTGAACCCGAGGAAATAAGTTCCTTGTGTCTGCCAACGCCAGAACGGACGCAGCGCAAACATGACGATGTGGCCTTGTCCGAGACTCACATCCAGCACCAGCGGCTTGCCTGCCAGCGCTTGACCGCCAGAAAGCATTCCGGACAGCAGCATGTCGTCCGGTTTTGCCGTGAACGACATCAGCACCCGCGGGCGCGCCTCTTCCTGAATTCCGTACGCGCGCATCATTTGACGCATACTCTCGGCTTCATCGGCTTGCGAACCTTGGGTCTGTTGCAGTTCCGGCGTTGTATCGCCTTCATCCGGCTGCCAGGGCGAGACGTGAACCGCCACTGCATTCGGCGTCACATTTTGGCCGAACGTCACTGAGTTGCGTCCGCCTGCTCCCCCTCCGCCACCAAAGCCGCCGCCGAACCCTCCGCCTGCCGCAAACACGGGATCCTGATTGAAGTAGATCGGCAGATCCTTGCCGTCATACCCATACAGAACGGGGCTCTTGCGATCTGCGATAACCCCGCGCAGAATTGTGCCGCGCGCCGCCAATCCATCCGGGATGCTCCACAGTGACGCCAGTCGCGAGACCATACTCGGCCATCAATGCAGCAGTGGAACCTTCCGTAATCAGCGTTCCGCCCTCTTGCACAAATTTTGCGAGCTCGCCCAAGCCTTCAATACCCATGCCGCCGCGAATGTCTTCGCTCTCATCGTTCGCGCCCAGGTTAGGCGTGAGTTCCGATTTCTTATACGGAATTGGATCCTTGCCCGTCGCGAGCTGTGCCGTTCACCTGCGATTGCGACGTTCCGCCCACGTGCGGAAAGAGGATCACGTCGTACTTTTCGCGCAGGTGACCATCGCGCAGTTTCTGATCGGCGAAATACGTGTACGGCACGCCATAGTAGTCCAGCGCCGCGCGTACCCAGCCTTCATCCTGCGTGCGCGACCAGGAGTGCACGTAGCCGATGCGCGGAACCTGCATCTCGTGAGTTTTCACCTGGGGCGCAGCATCCGCCGCCCATGCAGTAAGGCCAAGATCCTTAATCTGCGGCTCCAGCTTCGACCGGTCTGCTTCGGGAATGATAAAGGCGCCGGCGCGGAACTTGTGCTCCGTTCATCTCGAAATCGTCTTCCGCCGCCAGCATCTTCACATCTTTGTTGCGCATGCGGAATGCCATCAGATTGTTATCGGTTGTGTGATCGACCACAAGCACGCCGCCCGTGCCGTTCATGATTGCCGGTGCTTTCGCATCGGCGGAAAGCAGCGCCATGGGCGAATCCAGGATCGCTTTGTCGCGACGGGATGCAATTCAACGTTACGCATGAACTGCATGGTCCAGCCGGTATCGTCATACGGCCGCGGATTCGCAACCGGGTAGTTCTGGATGGAGAAGTACATGTCCGCAAGTTCGCGATAAGGCTGATCCGCGCGGATGATGTAATCGCCCGGCGCAACTTGAACATCTCCCGCTTTGAATCCGGAGTTCGCGGTTTGCACTTCCACGCCCTGGTGGCGAAGCGCGTTCACCATATCCGCCGCATCTGCGCGGCGGCGCTGCGTGGCGGGAATGACCCACCCATATGTCGGTCCGTTCTTGCCCTTGTCGATGGAGCGCTTCGTCTTCAGCCAATAGTTTTCAAGGTAAAGCTCCTTGTCGGTTGCAACTTTGTTGAGGGCGAATAATAGCGCGGATTCCTGAATATTCGTGTTGTTGCGCGGCCCCCAGGCAATGCTCGGCAGCGGTGGATTCGAGCGATACCACTCTCTACTGGTGGCCGTGGGCGATAAGCGCAGGTTCTTGTTCACGTCTGGCCCGTAGCTTTGCACTTCATAGAAACGGCCAAACGAGTTGTGCGTGATCGCAATCCAGAAGAGATAATTCGGTACCCATCCGTCGTAAAAGCCGTACGTAAAGACGCCCGGCACGCCACGTTTCGCCATCTCCATCAATTCGGTCTGCGCAAGCAGCCACCACTCATCAATCTGAATCGGATCGAGCGAATCATTGTAGGGACCAGTGCCCGTCGAAACGTAAAGATATGACTGCGCCTCATGCAGGTCATGCAGCATTGTCGGGTGCCAGTCGAGCACGCCCCGAGTGATGTTCTGAGTAATTTTGAGGTACTGGCCCATGCCGTCGCGATTGTTGTCGTGCTGGACATACTTGCCCCAATACATCAGCGGCGGCCGCGGCTTGCCGGTCTTCTTGCCGTAGTAGTAGGTATCCACTTCCTTTTCGCGGCCGTCCACTTCCACCACCGGCGTGATAAACACAATGGTGTTGTCGCGGATGTTTTGAACGAAAGGAGAATCGTCGACAATCAACCGATACGCCAGTTCGATCAGCATCTCGGGACCGCCAGTTTCGGGGGAATGAATGCCGCTGGTCAACCAATAAATCGGTTTGCCTGTCTTCTCGATCTGCCGTGCCCGTTCTTCGCTGGTCTTCCGCGGGTCGCCTAACTCGGCCAGCATATCTTTGTATTTGTCCAGACCGCGAATCGTCTTCTCGTCCGAGATGGCGAGGATTACCTGGTCGCGGCCCTCTTCCGTCTTTCCAATACTCCAAAGCTTGGCCCGCGGAGATGCCTTGGTGAGCGCTTCGTAATATCGATAGATGTCCTTGGCGTATGTTAGTTCGCCGGGCGTTCCCGGAATCCGGCCGAAGAACTTCAGCGGCGTTGGGACAGTTGTCGAAGCCGGCAAGTGATCCACCAGTTCGGTTGTGATTCGCGGATCCTGCAGGTACTGCTTGATCAGCTTCCCGTATTCTTCATCATTTTTTTGGATTGACTTCGGCGCGTTGCTCTGGGCAGCACCCGGCGAACCCATAAGGCACAAAAGAGCAAGAATAGACGCTGCACCCGCAAATCGGGCAAGACGACTGAATGGATACATGGATAGTTGCTTTGAGCTATAGGCGGTAGGGACTGGCGTATGGGTTACGCGCCCGATGCTGTTTTTGCGGATTGTTGGTCCTTGAGCTACCTATGATTGCCTCAAGTGAGAAGATTTCCGATGATCGAGATACCTGTCGAGCCGTTGATTGAATTTCGGCTGCGTGTTCAGGCGGCTGTTTTCTCTTTCGCGACAGGTTCGATGAGCTTCATGCGCTTGGCAGCGGCGGCTGTTTCGTTGAAGAGGCGCATTTCTTTGAATTCGAGGGTCTTTTGAGCGCCGGCAAACGCGACTTTGTGCTGTTCAACGTCGCGATTTTCTTTCGCGTCGCGGCGCTGCTCCTGCCTCTCGGCGCGTTTCTGCGATTCAAAGCCAATTTCGGTTAAGCGTCTTTCTTTCTGCGCTTTAGGAGCTCGGCGGAAGCGCGGGCATAGGCGCGATCATGATGCGCCTGATAGCGTAGATAGCGTTCGAGCTCGGGACGAACGCGCATTTCGGCTTCGTTGTTAGCTAATTGCTCCGGCGTTTGCGCGATAACGAGAAAACAGGCTTCGATGAGGCAGGAGGCGCGGCGTGCCGACCAGGTGTGCTCGGCCATTTTTCGGACGAGTTCGATTTCAACGCTGCCGACGGGATTCTCGTCGAGCATGAACTGGTTGAAGAGCTCTTCGAAGCGCTCCTGCTTCTCGTTGGGGAGGACTTGAAAGCGACCTGTCAGGCCGTGAAGCCTTCGATTCTGCGAGACCTTCTCTTTGCCTGCGGCGCTGAGCGGACCCGTACTCTTTTTGGCATTCTCGCGGTTGGCGGCCAGATGGCCGTTCGACAACTTCTTCCACAACATGCTTGGACTCCTGGGGCGGATTCGTGAATTTGCGGGCTTGCGGCCCGATTGAACAGTAGAACGGCTGCGAGTGGAACGATCTACGCTCGAGAGCAACATCAGGCGCCCGAGCTTTCAGCGTCAGTGAGTTAGGCGTCCGAAAAAAAATCGGGCAATCTGTGAATGCCGAGTGGACGTCCAGCGAATCATTTTTGGGAGATTTGACGCTAGTTAGTCAAGGTTGCCCTGGTTGCCAACAAAGAAGCTTTCAATACGACTCACTGCGGCGTTTGGGGCAAGCAACGAATCCGGAGAGCGGGACGGTCAATTACGCATACGACAGCGCGGGAAACTTGACCTGGAGACAGGACAACCGGGGGATTCAGACATCTTACATTTACGATGCGCTGAACCGCATTACCCAGAAAACGTATTCCGACTATACGCCGCAGGCGCTGTACAGCTACGATGCGGGAAACGTTGCCTACTCCAAGGGAAGGCTGACGCAGGTGAATAACCAGTGGGTAATCGAGAATTACACGGCCTACGATGCGCTGGGGCGGGTGGTTGGTTCCAACGAGCAGACCTGGGGGCAAACGTACCCGTTCAGTTACTCTTATAACCTGGCTGGATCGGTGACCGGCGAAACGTATCCTTCGGGCCGAATCGTGAACACCAATTACGATAACGCCAACCGGCCTTTTGCTGTCGAGGGATGGTTGGGGGGCGTGCAGACGAACTATGTGACACAGAGCAGTTATGCGCCGCAGGGCGCTCCTGAGTTGCAGTGGTATGGCAACAAGGTGGTTCCGAACTGGTTCTACAACAGCCGTTTGCAGCCTATGGACGTTTATGCGACGGTCAATAATGATCCGAATAACTGGTTGTTTGTGGAAACGCTGGACTGGGGTGGGGGGAACAACAATGGCAACCTGCGGGGTTTAGGGGAGTACGTGGGCAACAGCGTGACGGCGGCGGAGGAGAGGTATTATGGCGAGGCGTTTTCCTACGATGGCGTGAACCGGCTGACGACGGCCATCGATGCGGACAACACCTGTGGCGGCTGGTGCTGGAGCCGGTCGTTTCAATACGATCCGTTTGGCAACATGTGGGTATCCTCGAACACGGGGGTGCCGCTGGCGGGCAATACGCCGACGTCGAACCTCTACAACTCCGCGAACCAGATGAGCGGGCAGACGTATGATGCGGCTGGGAATCAACTGTCGGTGAATGGGAACACGGCCGGGTACGATGCGGAGAACCGCATGATTGCGCTGACCGAGGCGCCGGCGTTTGGAGGCGGGACGGAGACGTACGGGTACGGGGGCAGTGGGCGGCGCAATTTGAAAGTGGCGCCCGACGGGACGGTTACGGCATACGTTTACGATGTGTTCGGGCAATCGGCGGCGGAGTATTCGAGTACCCCGGCGAGTTCTCCCTGTCAGACCTGCTACTACACTTACGATCATCTGGGCAATGTGCGGATGGTCACCGACCAGTCTGCAAACGTGATTGCGCGGCATGATTTCCTGCCCTTTGGCGAAGAGATAGCGGGCTGGGCGGATCGGAGTTCCGACCTGTACTTCGGTTTCAGCGACAATGTCACGCAGCGGTTTACCGGCAAAGAACGCGATGCAGAATCAGGGCTGGACTACTTCGGGGCCAGATACTACGGATCGGCGTTGGGGAGGTTTACGAGTCCGGATCCACTGTTGAACAGCGCCAAGCCTTGGGACCCTCAGAGTTGGAACCGATACGCGTACGCTTTAAACAATCCCCTTGCCGTTACCGATCCGACTGGTCTCTACAATCTTGTAAACACGTGCGATTCCGGGAACAAGAATTGCAACAAGCAGTTCCAGCAGCATGCCAGAGATCTCAAGAGCGGTCTTTCTGATCTCCAAAAGCGGGTGGACAAAATGAAAGACGGCCCGGAAAAGCAGAGACTGCAAGCATCGCTAAAAGCATTGGGTACCGAGAACGACGGTAACAACGTGGGTGTAAAATTTGGCACTCTTCCGGGAACTGCCTCGGGGCACACCGACGTGAACGTTGATGACAAAACTGGAGCCATCAAGGGCTTCACCGTTACGTTTGATCCGAATCCAGAGAAAATGCCAAACGGAACCAACGACTACGCGGTCGACGCTGCACATGAGGGAACCCATGTCACAAACATCAGCGACCCTCGTTATGCTGCGGGGCAACTAAGCGATTTCTCGGACGAGTATCGCGCTTACCAGACATCCGGATGGGCTGCGCAGGCTTTGGGAATGCCCAACCTCTCTTTTGGAAGGAATGAAATTTGGAATAGTAGCTGGGCTACTGTAGACCGTCAGACGCTTTCAGACAAAGGCATAACCAAAGAGGTGACAGGTCCTCCGTATAACTACAAGGAAACTCAGCCTCACAACCCATGGCCGAACTAGAAAGGGGCCTCTCATGAAGAGCATGCTTTCGTTGCTTTTGTACCTGGTTGCGCCGGCTTCGATTCAAACGGGGAACGGCCAGGCACTCCTCGCTAAATCTCCAAGTTATGCTGTGGCTGAAATCGCCGGACCGCAGGACCAGAGCCATCCTGATCTGAGCCTGGAGCATGCCGATGTTCCGTTCTATCCGCCGGTCGCTAGAGCTGGACGCATTGCTGGAACCGTGGAGGTGGTAGCAATTGTAAGGGACGGATTGGTGACCGACGCTCAAGCGACATCCGGAGCAGCAATACTCGCCAAAGCAGCTACAGAGAATGTGAAAACTTGGCGTTTCCATCGCTGGGTTAATGCTCGCTTTTCGACCAAATTTATTTACCGCATCGAAACTGGAAAGCAAGCGCCCACAAATTCGCGTGTAGAGCTGGAATTACCGAACCAGGCGGTCATTACGACAGTTCCACCGCTTCTGGACGCAGGTGCAAGTAGGAAATAACATCAACGAGCGTTTTACCGGCAAAGAACGGGATACGGAGACGGGACTGGACTTTTTCGGCGCCAGGTACTACGGATCGAGCATGGGCCGATTTATGTCGCCCGATTGGAGTGCCCAAGCTGAGCCTGTACCCTACAGCAAACTTGACGATCCGCAGACCCTAAATCTGTATAGCTATGTCCGCAACAATCCGCTCAGCGGCGTTGATCCAGATGGCCATTACTTTGTCGTCGGCGCGCAAGATCAAAAGTTCTACCAGCAGGTGTTAACCGACCTATACAGGCGTCCAGGCGGACGCGACCTTGTCAACTCTCTGGCGAACTCAGATCGCCCGGTGATCCTTGACGTGGCTCATTGAACACGGCGAACACGGGCCTTGCAGGGGTTACGACCGCGCTAGCAGTCAGTGGCCAACCAGGAGTTGCTGGAGCACATGTAACCGTCGGTAGTGATGCCGATTTGGCGGCTGGTGCCAAGATGGCACCCGGTCAGGTGTCCGCTGACGTAACAACCGGCCATGAATTGGAGCATGCGAACGATGGCATTACTGCTGGACAGAATAGCCTCCAGGCAGGTGCTGCTGCCATGGCCGCTGGAGACGCTCCATCTTCCCCGGGTGCAAATAACACAGTAGGTGGGACGGCGCAGGCGCGAGCAGAGAGCATCATGGGCCAGAAAACCGACATGAACAAGAAAGACGCCGGTGCTGCTGTTCAAGGCGTTTTGCAGTCGGGCCAGCAGCAGTGGAAAAACAGCGCTAATAAGGGCGCCATCTGCTCGCAAAATCAAGGCGCGTGCCACTGATTGTGACTATGAGTTCTCGCTGGAGATACAGAATGAACAAAATCATTTGCCGGGTATTCTCTCTAATGGTTGTGCTAGGGATTTGGTGCGCGAACAGCGCTGCGTATGCGCAGAGCCCTTCCACAGCGATTAGAGTGCTCGACGCAAGTGGTGTCGAGGGAGTCGCAGGCGTCGTTCTTCTGATAAATCCGGGTGACACCAGGAAGTCGGTGGCCTTCGTAACAAACGCACGAGGGGAAGCAATCGCCAACGGCTTGCAGTGTGCAATCTGCATAATCAGTGCTTTTGATCCGCGCGGTCTATTCTCAAGTCGTACAACAGAGTTCTCAAGCTCTAGTCCTTCGTTTAGCTTTGTGATGCAGTTACGACCCCTGATTGATACGGTCGGCGATCCAAAGGCTGTCTCCCTAGAACTTGTGATCCGCGACTCAAAGGGTGAGCCGGTCGCGCAACAGGTTGTAGTGATTCGACCAAACATAGTGACTTTTGAGAAGGACCAGCTCTCAATGCAAAAGACCGATGCGGCAGGGCGCATTTCTGTTCAGTTGCGGGCTGGCGAGTATGCTGTCGGTATCTTGAGTGGAGGTGTCGCATCGGAGGCGCGGTTCGAGATCGCGACTGCCAAGAAAGCGTGCGTAGAAGGAGCAGGAACCTGTATCGTCGCATCGCCGCAGTCTACCCACCATCCGAAAGCCGTGGATATTCAGCTTTCCTTCGTGGGTCTGCATTGAGCCTACGACAGGGGGCTATCTCTTTATGATGCACTCCGAATTACATGCGTCTGAAACACGCTTTCCGCTATCCCGGTTCACCGGCAAAGAACGGGATCAGGAATCAGGATTGGATTATTTCGGCGCGAGGTACTACGGCAGTGCTCTGGGAAGGTTCACGTCAGTCGATCCAGATCCTGACAACATGGACGTCACCAATCCGCAGAGCTTCAATCGGTATGCTTACGTCTGGAATAATCCTTTGGCTAACACCGACCCAGACGGTGCTGACACTTGCGCAGATGGCAGCTATGCAGACGCTTGTGTGACGGATACGCCTCCCGATCCGATTCAAACGGTGCCGTTCCCGCAAGGTCCGCCGCAACAGCCACCAACAACCAATCCTGGTTCAGTCCAGCCAGGTCCCGTCGTCAACCCGGGCGGAAACACCGGTAATTGCGTGGCTGGATTCACGGCTGCTGGCGCTGGCGTGGGGGCTGGTGTTGGAGGGTTTGTTGGAGGAGGCATAGGGGCAGTCGGAGGAGCGGGTGCCGGAGCTGCTGGGGGCACGCTCGTTGCTCCTGGTGTTGGAACCATAGGCGGCGGCATCGCCGGAGGCGTCGCGGGTGAGGCAGCCGGTTCCGCGGGTGGTGCTTTGGTCGGCGGTGGTCTCGGCGCAGGGGCTGGTTACCTGCTCGGAAATATTGTTTGTGCAAGCGGCGGCGCCCGCGGCGGCTCAGGAGGCGGGAGCGGAGCAGGTAAAGGCGGCGGATATCGGGACAAGACACGGGGCGCCAACGCGAGCGACAGACAACAAATTAGGAACGTTGCAAGGCAAGCCGGCATAGATCCTCGCCGCTTTGGAGACTTTGTAGAAGAAGAGAAGGAGGCTCTGGGAAGGCAGCCGTCTGAGAATTTTTCTTACGGCGAGCTGGTCCAGTTGGCAAACGACTACAAAGCTGGGGGAGGCAAGTAGGTCAAATGCAAACTTCCAACGAGGAACTGTACCGCAAGGAGCGATTTTCCTTCCGGTTTATCAACTTGTCCGAGCAGGCAGCCACTGCCATTCGACAGGCTTTGCCGAACGTTAGGTTCAAGGCGCCAAAGTCCAGCTTGCCGCAATCAGGTCCCGGCCTAGTCCTGTCCTTTGACTTGGGCGAAACGTTAGACCTAAGTCCTTTATACGCGATGCTTGAAAAGCTGACCCTAAGCCCTGGTACGTACGGTGTTTGGATTTCGCTCCGTACTTCCTCGGACCACGGTGGGGTTGCTGTTCCGACTTACATCTTGGATCTAGTCAGGGCGACGAGGTGCGGACTCGACTTCTCCTTTGTAAGCTGCCTAGACTCTTTCGACACAAACACTGAAACTAATGCAATACGAACCTAGAACGGTGCTTCGCACCGGCTTAGAGGTGACACGTCACCCCTGGGGAGGTTGCTGTAGGGGAACCAAGGTTCCTGTACAGCAACCATTGAAAACACAGGGGAAAAAGGCTTCAGCTTGCTATATAGCAACTTCAGGTTCCCGTATAGGAACTTTGGGTTGCTATATGGTTACCACTGAAAGCAAAGGCTTTTCTCTTTAGCCGCCTGACTAGCGCGCGACCGCGCCCTTCAAGAAAATATCGACGGTGCGCAGCAGCGCAGTTTGTTTTACTGGCGGCAGCGCTTCAATCTGTCGCGGCAAAGTGAGTTTCATGCGGACACGCTCGACCTGCAGATCGACCGCCAGCGGGCGGCTTTCATCAAGCGCGCCGCCGAGGAACTGAGCGTCAAAGAAGACATTGTCCGAAAGGATGTCGGCCAGGTGTTTCTGGCGCTCGAACGGCTGCAAGCCGAACAACTGCGCCAGGCGCTCTCGCCGGCGAAACCGGCACAGCGCATGAGCGAGGAGGAGCGCGCCGAAGCGCTCGCTTTGCTCAAGACTCCGAACCTGCTCGAACGCATCGTCGAAGACTTCGATCACTGCGGCGTCGTGGGCGAGAACAACAACAAACTGATCGGCTATCTGGCCGCCGTATCGCGTCATCTCGAATCGCCTTTGGCGGTGCTGGTGCAATCGTCTTTCGCCGCCGGGAAAAGCACGCTGATGGATGCGGTGCTCGCGTTCGTGCCGGAAGAGGAATGCATCCGCTTCTCGGCCATGACGGAGCAGTCGCTTTATTACATGGGCAGTCTCGATCTGAAACATAAAGTGCTGGCCATCGCCGAAGAGGAAGGCGCCAGCCGCGCCGCCTACGCGCTGAAGCTGCTGCAAAGTGAAGGCGTGCTGTGGATCGCGTCCACGGGCAAAGACCCGGCGACGGGAAAACTGGTCACTCATCAATATCGAGTCGAAGGCCCGGTGATGATGTTCCTGACCACCACGGCCATCGATATCGATGAACAACTGCTGAACCGCTGCCTGGTGCTGGCCGTCAACGAAGACCGGGAACAGACACAAGCCATCCACCGGCTGCAGCGCGAACAGCAGACGCTCGAAGGCTTGGCGCGCCGCGAGCAGCGGGCCAGGCTGATCCAACTGCATCAGAATGCGCAACGGCTGCTCGAGCCGCTGTTCGTGGTGAATCCCTATGTCGATGAAATGACGTTTCCCGACGGGCTCACACGCATGCGGCGCGATCATATGAAGTTCCTGACGCTGATCCGCGCTATTGCTTTACTGCACCAGCATCAGCGGCCGCTGAAGCGCAGCCGGGGACTCTGCTACATCGAAGCCACGCGCGAAGACATCGGCAAGGCGAAGGAACTCATGGAGGAGCTGATGCGGCGCTCGCTCGACGAGCTGCCGCCGCAAACGCGGCGTCTCCTGGCACGGGTCGAAGAGATGGTGGCGAACGAATGCCAGCGGCTAAAAGTGGAACGCAAAGATTTTCGTTTTAGCCGCCGCGATGTGCGGGGCTACACAGGCTGGGGACACACACAGCTTAAAGTGCATCTGCATCGGCTGGAAGAACTGGAGTACCTGATCGTGCACCACGGCGGACGCGGCCAGACCTTCGTGTACGAACTGAACTGGTCGGGGTCCGAGGCGGACCGGTCGGGGTCAAGTCGGCCCCAAGCCGGGGGGTTGTCGGGGCCTGGTCGGCCCTCTCGAAATGCCCGTCAACCCAGGCGTAAATGGGCATTTTGCACAAAAAACAGCCAAACGGCACATATACGGAGGCGCGATGAAAAATCCTGTCGTAGCCGCATCTCCTTTAGCCGCCTTGCTCGAAAAGCATCTCGAATGGCTGCGCGTCAAAAACTACTCCGAGTACACCGTGAAGAACCGGCGCGTACACATCGGCTTCTTCCTCTCTGCAAACGTGATTGCGCGGCATGATTTCCTGCCCTTTGGCGAAGAGATAGCGGGCTGGGCGGATCGGAGTTCCGACCTGTACTTCGGTTTCAGCGACAATGTCACGCAGCGGTTTACCGGCAAAGAACGGGATCAAGAGAGCGGGCTGGATTACTTCGGCGCCAGATACTACGGCTCAAGTCTGGGCAGGTGGACAAGTCCGGATCGGATCAATCTCACCAGCGCGCGGCTACTAAACCCGACCAACACGCTCAACAAATACATTTACGGCGGGAACAACCCGTTGAAGTACGTCGATCCTGACGGGCAGGACATTACGATCTACTACCGTCCTCCCAACGGAAATCTCATGGACTTCGGTCACGCATTCCTCGGTGCCCTGAACCAAGACACGGGGGCTGTAAAGTTCCTGGATTTCTATCCGAAGAGCGGAACCGACAGTTTCGGGGCTGGTCCTGGAGCATTCAATATGGGCAATTTCCAGGATCGTGCGGGGCAGCAGTTCTCAAGCCTGACAATCCAAACGACACCGGAAGAAGCGCAGAAAGTCATTGACTTTATCAACAAACTCGAAAGCGGGAATGCCCCAGGCTATAGCCCATTTTCAAACAATTGCACTACCGTCTGCCAGGATGCTCTTCATGATCTTGGAATCGACTTAGGAGACATTCAGCCGGCAACATTCTGGGCCGATATTTTCGAGAAATATTCTGCGACAGCACTAGCTCGGAAGCAAAATGGAATCGCCGGAATGGTTCAAAACTTTTTTCAGCCGATTCGACCAGAAGCACAGCCCGGCGTCGAATACGGTAGTCCGCGCAATTTTGGCCCTGGAAATTTTGACCTGTTCAATCTGTATCTAAACCAATTTCAAAATCCCCGGCCGAAGGCTTGTGTTTCGACGTACGATCCGCCAGCGGCAGTTCCAGCCAGACTTGCCAGTGATTTATGAGCTCCATGAAACCCGTGCCTTTCATCATCGGAGTGGTGGCCCTGATTGGGTCGGCAATATTTTGGCTGATGTACATGGGCAACGGCATTGCCTATGGCAGTCTTGTTGGGCTCAAAGGACGTGAGTCTGACCTGCAGGCACTGGCTTCACGGGGTATGGTTGGCCTTGCGGTAGCAGCGATTTTTCAGATAACGGCCTGGGTTGCTTTCAGGTTCAGTTGGTCACCACTAGCAGGGACCGAACTTCGCGGTCGAGTAACGGCTTGGGCGGTGGCGATACCGGTCGCGCTCGCCGGGACGGTCGTACTGATCGCGATTTTCGTATCGTTGAATCGGCTACTGAAACTCGTGTAGTGTTTCCAACGGTGCTGACGCACCGGCTTGACTAGAGACACGTCACCCCTGGGGAGATTGCTGTACGCGAACTTTGGTTCGCGTAGGGGAACCATCTCAAACAGGGGTGTTCGCGTTTTTGCGGTTCCTGTAGAGGAATGTTCTCTAAGCCTTGAAATCAGCTTCGATGTCCAACGTTTGGCATGTATGACGTACATGATTCAAACTGTCTACGATCCTTTTGGCACCTGTGGGTATCCTCGAACACGGGGGTGCCGCTGGCGGGCAATACGCCGACGTCGAACCTCTACAACTCCGCGAACCAGATGAGCGGCCAGACGTATGATGCGGCTGGGAATCAACTGTCGGTGAATGGGAACACGGCCGGGTACGATGCGGAGAACCGCATGATTGCGCTGACCGAGGCGCCGGCGTTTGGAGGCGGGACGGAGACGTACGGGTACGGGGGCAGTGGGCGGCGCAATTTGAAAGTGGCGCCCGACGGGACGATTACGGCATACGTTTACGATGGTAGCGATTACTTACCCAGTGAGCACCGAAAACAACTTGCAGACCTGTCTTGTGATTGGTACGCCTTGCTACGGCAGGCACGTTACCGACTTGTACGCTGCGTCCTTGCTGAAATTGCAGCTTGCCTGCCAGCAGCGCGACATCCGCTTAGTGGTCCACCTGCTTGGTGGCGAAGCCCTCATTACCCGGGCACGCCAGAACGTTGTGGCCCAGTTTCTCGGGAATCCGGAAGCGACCCATCTGCTCTTCATCGATGCCGATATCGGTTTCGAACCCGAGCAGGTATTCCGCCTGATGGATTTCGACGCCGACGTCACCGCCGCCATTTACCCGGTCAAGCGTATCGATTGGAAAAAGGTCGCCGCCGTTGCTTCATCCACGGAACCTCAGCACTCGAAGCGACTTCGCTCTCGTATGTCCTCGAGTTCGAGAATCCGAAGAATGTCACCACGCCAATGACTTTGCCAAAGTGAAGTATGCCGGAACGGGTTTCCTGATGCTGCGGCGGCGCATGCTGCTCGCCATGATCGAACGTTATCGCGATTTGCAGTATGCGCACGAACATCGAGCGAACGACACACTTGACAACACTCCATGGCGCTATGCGCTATTCAACTGTTTTGTGGACGAGACCGGCACGTATCTGAGTGAGGATTTCAGTTTTTGTAGGCGCTGGACGGATATGGGCGGCGAGATCTGGATCGATCTGCGGAGCCAGTTAACGCACGTTGGTGCGCTTAGTTTCAAGGGCGATCTCTCCACCCAGTTCACAACCGTTTCAGTGCCCGATTGAGTGTGCCGGCTGACCCCGGACCACGCTCGCAACAGCAGCTTCGGTGGCTGATTACTGCGCGAGGCAAGCTGAATGCCAAGCGCGATGAGTGCAACCAGAAGACACACGCGAAGTGGCCGCTGTGCGATTCGCCCGCTAAGCATGGTTCCACAAGCCACACCGCAGAGACCGCCGGCGATCAGCTTAAGCAGCAAGAAAGCATCGTAGTTCCCCGCTCCCGCCTGGATGACGCTCCCAACGAATGACACGCCTAATCCAAAGCACAAATCCGTGCCAACGATCTCCGCTGTGCTCAAAGGTGTAACGGTTACTAGCAGCAATGAGCCAAGCGCTCCCGCACCCGCGGATGAGAATCCTACTTCGGCGCCGATGGGCAACGTCAGCCAGGGCAGCCAGCGAGTGCGCGACGCGGAACGATTTGCAACAGCGGGGCGAAACACGCGGTACAAGTGAAATGCGGCGGTAACAGCAATGACGCTGCCTAACGCAAGATACAGGGCGCTGTTATACGACTTGCTCTTCAGATGATTCAGCGCAAAACCGCCGGCCAGAACACCCGGAATGCCGCCGCCCAGCATCAGGCTTAACACGCGCCAGTTCACATTCCGCCGCAGCATGTAGACCGGCGCCGACGCGCACTTCACAACCGCGCCGAACATTAATGCGGTTCCGACGGCAGTAGCGGGCGGTACTCGAAGCAGCACCATGAGTGCAGGCGCCGTCATGCTGCCCGCGCCGACTCCCGTGAGCGAAATGGCCAGCGCGATAACGAAGCCGACCAGCAGTTCCACTCAGTGGCCCTCAGCGATGTGAATGCCGCACTCGAGTTTGCGCCCGGCCCAACGTCCCGACCGCGCATTGCCGGGAACCGAGGGAAGGGCGGTACAGGGCTCGCATCCGATGCTCGTATATCCGGCACTGTATAGCGGTAGCAGCGGAATACCGCGTTCTCGAGCGAAGGCCCAAACCTCCTCGTTGGACCAATCCGCAAGCGGGCTGATCTTCGCCAAGTGCTTACCCGTCGGCAACGGAAACTGTTCATGAACCTGCAAATTCGCCCGTGTCGGCGATTGGACGCGCCGCAAACCCGTGAACCAAACGTCGTAGCGGTCTAGCGCCGCAAACAGGGGCTGCACCTTCCGAAGCTTGCAGCACTGGTCAGGCTGCGATTGATACAGCAATCCGAGCTGCGCTTCCTGCTCTGCGATGGTCGCCTTCGGAATGACATTCACCAGGTTCAACCGATAACGCGCAGTCATCTCATCGCGATACCGGTATACATCCGCAAAGTGGTAGCCGGTCTCGAGAAACAGAACCGGAACGTTCGGCTGGCGCTCGCGCACAAGCTCTACAACCACCATGTCCTCAGCTTGAAAACTGCAGGTCACGCATGCCAACCTGCGCTCGTTCAAGGCAGTCGCGATGGCCTCGCGAGCTGCTTCCGCCTTCGCCGTTTCTAAAAGCATTTGTCAATCCTGAGCTTCTTCAGCAACGTCTCAAGCGACTGAATCGCCTCGGCGTCTGTGATCGGTTCGCCGGAGTCGTCCCCCGAAATCACTAGCGCCCCATCTACCAGACGCCAGTTCCGCTTGGTGCTGGAGGAGACATGTGCCGCGTTAGGTTCCAGCGCGCGCAAGATCAGTCCCGCGGCAACGGTCGCATTCGTAACCGGATCGATCAGGATGAAACTACCAGTCGTGCGGTTGCGCTCATAGCTGTCGAACGTCAACGGCCGCGCAGCTTCCAGCTGCACCACGCCAATCGCGTTCATCTCTAACGAATCGGCCGCCTCACGCTGAAGCGTATTGATATTCAGCCTGTATTCGATTCGCGAGATCGAAGCCCACTCTTGCTGCGTAGCATGCTTCACGCGATAGCGTTTTTGCAGCTCAGCCGGAGATTCGTCCAGCCAAACCAGCGTCGCTTCCAAAGCAGACGCCAGTTCCGGTTGCTGCTCGGCGGCAGCGAAGAAGTTTCCGCGAGTAATATCGACATCATCCGCCAGAGTCAACGTCACCGCCTGACCGGCCTGCGCCTCGCGGAGCTCGCCATCGAACGTCGTGATTGCGGAAACCACAGTCTCACGCCGGGAGGGAAATACCGTGATGGCATCGCCCACGCGCACACGCCCCGACGCAATTGTGCCGGCATATCCGCGAAAATCGAGGTCGGGCCGAACGATGCGCTGCACCGCAAAACGGAATGGCGAGTTGAGCGAATGGTTTCCGACCGGTACTTGCTCCAGATGATCAAGCAGGCTGGGGCCATCGAACCATGGCGTGTTCTTGCTGCGGGACACGATATTGTCTCCCAGCAGTGCACTGATGGGAATGAAGAATGGATCTACCGCCGGGAACTCTGTCAAAAATTGTCGAAAGTCCTCCTCGATCGACGCAAAGACTTCCTCGTCGAAGTCAACCAGATCCATCTTGTTCACCGCAACGACATGTGGCAGTCCGAGCATCGCTGCAATATAAGCGTGCCTGCGCGATTGCGGCAGCAAGCCCTTACGCGCATCTACCAGCACAATCGCAAGCTCCGACGTTGATGCGCCGGTCACCATGTTGCGCGTATACTGTTCATGCCCAGGTGTATCGGCAATGATGAATTTGCGCCGGGGTGTCGCGAAGTAGCGGTGAGCGACATCGATCGTGATGCCTTGCTCGCGTTCTGCGCGCAAGCCGTCGGTCAAGAGCGAAAAATCAATCGGCCCTGCATTGCGCCCGGCAGAGGCTTTCGTAACCGACTCGAGTTGGTCTTCGTAAACATTGCGCGAATCATAGAGCAGCCGCCCGATCAATGTGGACTTACCATCATCGACGCTGCCGGCCGTTGTGAATCGAAGAAGATCCTTCGACTGCTCGTGGGCCAGGAACTCTTCGAAGCTGTCCTGCAGCGGCGCTAACAGCGTTGCGGCCATCAGAAGTAACCCTCTTGCTTCTTGATCTCCATTGACCCGTCCTGATCGTGGTCGATAACGCGGTTTTGCCGCTCCGAACGCCGCACTGCAATCAGTTCCTGGATAATCTTCGGCACTGTATCTGCATCGGACCGGATGGCGCCCGTGCATGGACTGCATCCGAGCGATCGCATCCGGCACTGGATCATCTGTGGCTGCTCGCCGGGAAGGCGTGGCACGAACGGCTGCTCAATGGGCAGCAGGGTATCGCCCCGCACCAGCATGGGCCGTCGCTTCGCGAGATACAGCGGCACAATCGGAATGTTTTCGGCGTGAATATACTGCCAGATATCGAGTTCAGTCCAATTCGAAAGCGGAAACACCGCAGGCTTTCTCCGGAGTGGATATGCGTGTTGAACACGTTCCACAACTCAGGCCGCTGATTACGCGGATCCCATTGCCCGCGCGTGTTGCGAAACGAAAAGACCCGCTCCTTAGCGCGCGAACGTTCCTCGTCCCTGCGCGCGCCGCCGATCGCAGCGTCAAAGCCACCTTCACGTAACGCATCCAGGAGTGCCGTCGTTTTCAACGCGCCGCAGCACCGCTGTGTACTCCAGGCAAATGGATTCGCGCCTTCGTTCAGCGCTGCGCGGTTTGTATGAACAATCAGCTTCAACCCGAGTTCCGCCGTGTACCGGTCGCGAAACTCGATCATTTCGCTGAACTTGTAACCGGTATCCACGTGAAGGAGCGGGAACGGAATGTTGCCCGGATGGAAAGCTTTCCGCGCCAACCGCAGCAGCACCGAGGAGTCTTTCCCGATGGAATAGAGAAATACTGGCCGCTGGCACTCTGCGGCCACTTCACGGAAAATGTGAATGCTCTCGGCTTCCAGCTGCCGAAGATGGCTAAAGCCATTCATAGGCAGAGCTTACCACGAAACTCCGCATTGTCTATCGACAATACAGAAAAGGAGGTGACGGACCGTAAGGCCGGTCAACTGGGCCTACGAATTACATGCTGTAGAAAAACTGCTCGTGCACGATCTTCCCGTCGGCAACTTTATACACGGCAATCTCTTCCATCGTGAACCGCTTGTTCTGCGGCTTGAAGGTTACGTCCAGCTTGAAAGTTACCGCGAACTGCGGTCCAGCGACCAGCGGCCCCTCAACCGTTGACGAATGCACTTCGTGGTTGTCGGCCCACCATTTGCCTTTGGCCATCACGGCATCTATTCCCTTAGATTCCGGGGACTGGCCTTGCGGGGCGAACGGCTCCACGCTCACAATGTCGGGCGAATACAGACTCTGCGTCGCCTCCATAAATTGACCTTGCGAACAGAGTTCGACAAGTTTCCTGGCTACAGCTTCAGTGCTCACAACGTTGATCCCCTTCGAGCGTTTAGGCTATCACGTCCGAACTGAAGAACTGCCTGCTGACGATGCTGCGTGAATTCATCCACCTGCTTTAGGTCAGATGCCGTATGATGATCAGGCTGGAGGGCGCGCATTGGCTCGTGACGTGTTCATAAGTTACCGCCATGAGGATAAGGCGTGGGCAGATCGTCTGTGCCGAGCCCTTGAAGCGCAAAACGTGTCGTGCTGGGTAGCTTTCCGCGACATTCCGGTAGGCGCCGATTGGCCCGCCGAAATCATGGACGGTCTTCAACGCAGCCGCTTCTTTGTGCTGCTGCTCTCGGCTGCTTCCGCTCATGAAGAGCAGATATCTCGAGAGGTCAGAATCGCCTCCGATCAGCTCAAAATCCCGATCTTTCCATTCCGCATCGAAGATGTTCAGCCGCCAAAGAAGATCGGTTATTTCCTCGGCGACATTCAGTGGCTCGATGCCTTCGACGGGCAATTCGACTCGGCCGTGGAAAAACTCGTGGAGCGAATCCGGATCGCCGGACCAGCGGTCGAGCAAGCCCCGATACGCAGCGTTGTTTCCGCAAACCCTACTGTAGCCGCTCCCGTGGCGGCGTCGCGAAGCTCTGCGCTACCCTCGGTCCAACAGCCATCTCGCAAGAATTTGATTTGGCTTGCGCTCTCAAGTGTCGCATTAGTCGCGATTGCGCTCGTGCTCTATTTCCATTTCGCCGGACAGCGAAACCTGCCCGATATTATCCCGAGAGAAGGGATCATAGCGGGCGATCGGTTTCTTTCGGATCTCAACTCGGCGGAGTTCGAAGCAGCCTGGGGTGAACTCACGCCCGGGCACCGGTCCAAGGAAAATCATGACCGTTGGATACGGGAACACGTATCTGCTCACAGTCGGAACGGCGCATTCACTTTCGATCCGCCGAACTGCAAGTTAGAACCGCAAAAAGAGCGGTACGCCTGTAAATATGGACTTAGATATGCCGACGGCAAGTCTGGAACGGCAACCCTGGGGATTATGCGCCAGCAAGGTGTCTGGGGCGTCGCGTCCTCAGCCCTTACTGAACCGAATTAACAGGCCCGGCCTCACTTGATCGCGCCTTCCGCGTATAGTTCGTCCACATCGCGCTTCAGCTTGTCCATCGACTTCTGATCGATATACACCATGTGCCCCGCATCGAAATGGTCACGCTTTATGTTGTTGTGCTGCGCGGAGGTCAAACCCATATGATCGAGCGTGTAATCTACCGCGAAGTACGGCGTGGCCGCATCATACATGCCTTCCGCCACGAAAACGCGCATGTACGGATTCTTGGCAAATGCATGCCGCATCGCCTGACTGGTATCAGCGAACCCGGACCATCCACTGGTCTGATAATCCCAACGCCCGATTCCTCCGCCCAGAACGAAGTAGGTCAGGTCGGTCGTATAGCCGAGTTCCTGCTTTACGTAATCGCCGAAAACGGAAGTGTAGGGCGGACGGATTGCGGCCTCGCTCGGGTCGTAGTTCGGCGCCTGCTCGGTCTGCGACTCATCGACGCCGGTGAAGCGGCCGTCCAGCCGCCCGATGGTTTTGTCCTCGTCGCGCAGAAGCTCCGTATCGAAGTGCGATAGGTCCACACGCAAGTTGCACTTCTCGATGTACGGCTTTGGCAGCCCCGTGTACCGCGCCAGATGGTCAACTACCGACTGCCGTTCCTCGCCGAAAAGGCCGTCGCCTTTCTGCAGCGCGACCGTATAAGCCGTCGAGGCCCATTGCTCCACTTCCTTGCGCAACGCTTCCGGATCGCGCTCCAGTTCCGGCGCCAGCTTGTGATGGTAGGCGGCCGTCATGGCATAAGTCGGCAGATACAAGATGTAGGGCAGATCGTTGCCCGCTACAAAGCTTGCCGTCTGGAACTGCAGGATGGTGGAAATCAGCGTGATCCCGCTCAGTGCGACGCCATGATCCACCAAATATCCCGACAGGCCCGCCGCCCGCGTGGTCCCATAGCTTTCGCCGGCCAGATAAATTGGCGATGTCCAGCGCGAGTTCTTCTGCAGATACAACCGGACGAATTCGCCGAACGCCGCAATATCACCGCTCAGGCTCCAGAACTTGCGCCCCAGCTCAGGCGTCAGCGCGCGGCTGTAGCCGGTTCCAATCGCATCCACAAAAACCAAATCGCTGCGGTCCAGCAGCGTGTCCTGGTTGTCCTCAAGCTCAAATGGCGGAGCCGGCATGAACCCGTTCGGCAGCATCTTCACTCGTTTCGGCCCGAAGCAGCCCATGTGCAGCCAAATCGTCGCCGAGCCCGGGCCGCCGTTGAACGCAAATGTCAGTGGCCGTTTGGCGGCCGCGCCATCCAGCGTATAGGCGACGAAGAACATCTCGGCTTCGGTCTTCTGCTGTTCGTTCTTAATCGGCATCCGGCCGGCTGTGGCCGTATACGCGAGCGTTTTGCCGCCGAGCGTGATCTTGTGGTGCGTGACAACAAGCTTTTCCTCAGCAGGCTCGTGTTCGGTGGATACGGGTGTCTTTGGGGGTTCCACGCCGCCCGGCACGTTTTGCTGCTGTGCTTCGGGAGCCTGTCCCGGAGCCTCGGCCATCTGTCTCTGCCGCTGTTGGCCGTATGTCAGCGTTGAGCACACCATGAGAATCGCCAATACTGTGATCTTCAATCGTTTGTTCCGCGTGAAAGGTTTAGTGGTATTGTAAACGCCCCGCGCTGGCACGGCCGCGGGGAATCAATCGAACGAGACCGGCACAGTCAAGCGCACGCAGGGCTCAGAGAACGCTGCGGCCCGCATCCGCTTCATCGCACTTCTTGCAGTCCAAAACGCGCCCGATAAACGCGGCACGCCCTTCCTCGGTGAGCACCCAATCGCGCACAATCCAGGGCGGATCATGCCGCATGTGAACTCCGTGACCGCACGAGAGATCAGCTACCCAATCGCCGCGTTCGTCTTGGTGAAATCCGGTAATTGTTCGCTCCATTTCTTCAGTATGAGATCGGATAAGCAAGCCGTCCCGTAAGCATGGCCGGGATGGTTGTGAGCTTGTGCTGGACGGGAACGGATCGCCCGGAGCGCTGTTGGTAGTGCGACGACGTGGCTCATCGTCGGCTGGATCGCGCGCGTTTGCTCGAGGCTGCCGTGCTACACTCTTGAAAGTAGTTCCGCCTCGGCAGTCATTGCTGTGCCCTTGCGGTTCTTCTGGCGAATCCGCCAATTACCTTCAGGACAGATTTATGCCCAAGATGAAGACACATAAGGGCGCGTCCAAGCGCTTCAAGAAGACCGGCACCGGGAAGGTGGCACGCCGCCACGCATTCGCCCGGCACATCTTGACGTCGAAGCCGCGCTCTCGCAAGCGGAAACTGGGTCAGGGCGTCCTTGCGGACGAGACCGACCAGGCGAAGCTGAAGACCATGCTTCCCTACTAATCGACAGACCGAAGTTTCTCAACAGAGTAGGAGCAGAGCGCCGCACGTGCCTGCCACCTCTCCGAAGGGGGCAAATCGCCCACCGAAGAACGCGCAAGCGTTTCCAATCATTGAAAAGGAGCAAACGTGCCAAGAGTAAAAAGAGGTACCAATCGGCGGGATTACCGCCACAAAACCCTGCGCCGGGCAAAGGGTTTCTTCCTCACGAAATCGAAGCTGAATCGCGCCGCGCAGGAAGCGGTAGAAAAGGCCTTGCGGTACGGATACGTTGGCCGCAGACTGAAAAAGCGCAATTTCCGTTCCTTGTGGATTGTGCGAATCAACGCTGCCTGCCGCGGAGCCGAAATTTCGTACAGCAAGTTCATCAACGGCCTCAAGCGCGCCGGCATTGAGCTGAACAGGAAGGTTCTGGCAGATATCGCGGTGAACGATTCAACCGGATTCCTGGCCTTGGTCGAAAGAGCCAAGACGGCCCACCAGGCCCACGTTCAATAACGAACTGTTGCACGCAGGCGACGTAAAGCCGATAATCGACTTTCAACCAAAAATATGGAAGCAGTTCAAGAAGGTATCGACACTCTCGCAAGCCTGGAAGAACGAATCAATCGCGCTGTTCAGGTTATTACACACCTTCGTTCCGAGAACGAACAACTGCAGAATAAACTCAGCTCTCTCGATGGTGAGCTAAATACAATTCGGAGCGAGCGCGATGAAGTTCAATCGATGTCCGCGGCTTTTGAAAAAGAAAACACTGCGCTCGAGCAGAAGATCAAAGAGCTCTCTGAGGAGTTGAACACTCTGCGTGGCGAGCGCAAACAGGTCAAGATGCGGATCGAAAAGCTGCTTGGTCAGCTTGACCTTCTCAGTGCCAGCTGAAAACTCCTGACATGGACGCTGCGGACAATCCCAAACGCACTGTCCGGGTAAGCATTTTCAATCAAACCTACACGGTTTCGACTGCCGGCGGGGCCAGCGAAACGGAAGAACTCGCACAGCAGGTGGACGAGTTGATGTCGTCCATTGCGCGGCGCGCTGGGAATCTAGACACAACGCGTACCGCCGTTCTCGCTTGCCTCCATCTTGCCGATCGCTTGCGTCAGGTTGAGCGTCAACTCCATGCTCTGCAGGATGGCATTAGCCACAAAACACGCGATTTCGTCCTGCTTTTGGACCAAGCTGTCGGGGGCAGCGGAAAAGAAACAGACTAGAAAAGCCTGCTCTGTTTCTGCAAACTGCCGAAGGATCCTATATTCGCCACTTGGAATGAGAACAGATATTGGTTCTCTTGACGGATGCCGAGATTGAAGTTGCGCAACTGGAAGCTGATGCCGCAACAGTTCGTGTTGTAGGACGCGTTTACAAAATCGAAGAGCCGGCGATGCAGCAGTTCGTCGTAAAAGACCGTAGCGGCGAAGTTCAACCCGGTACGGTTCGCGCTTCCGTATGAGCCCCCGAATGCGATCTGGTTGTTCTGTGGAACCAGTCCCGCCGTCGCCACCGTGCCCGGTCCATTTGGGTTAGGCAAGAGCAGCGGATTTGTGTTGATCGCCGTATCGGAGACGGCAGCGGCATACTTACCATGGCGGGCGTTGATAGCGTAACTCTGGTCCAGGAAATGCTTGGTCAACGGATCGTAGTCTGTTCGCCACTCGATCGAGAAGAACGGGTACGGGTTCAGCGTCAGGGTAGAGACAACGGGCGAATAGTTACGCGGTCCGTTCAGGAATGCAACCGGTGTCAGTTCGACGGCAGCAAGAACGATGTTTCTTTGATCCGGTAGCACTGCGCCGCCGAACGTCGGGTCGAAATAACGGGCGTGAGCCAAACGCCAGGTCAACACCTCGGCGACATTGCCGTTCTTGTCTTTTCGATACAGCCGATTCGTCATCGCCAGCGTGAGCTGATTCGTGTCGGAAAGAATGTCTGTCGCATCGAAGTGGATGATCTTGTTGAAATTGTCGAGGCCAGTCACATATTCGTACGTCGCTTCGGTCTCGATGACGTGTTTGAACTTCGTAGCACCCAGATGCAGCCACTTCGGCGGCGTAAATACCCGCTCCAGCGTAGGCAACCGTAAATCGACCACGACATCTGCGTCTCTCCGGAAAATATTCCCATTGGCCAGAATGGCGGTCGTACTCGAATTTGGCGGACACGTCGCGTACCCATTGCACGACTCAACAGCGCTGTAAGCAGTGGAATTCGTCGAGTAATAGTTGCCGTAATCGGTGAGGCCGAACGTCACGCTTGGATCTAGTGAAAAGCCCTTGAAACTGAATGCTGTCGATATACGCGGTTCGACATCTGCGCGCGTATATGCGCCCGTGTTCAGCAACTCGGTCGGGGGATTCGTCGTGAGCGTGTCGACGCCGGTAGGTTCCTGCCGTTCCAGCAGCCCCGCATTTGCGTCAAAGGAAAACCGTAGCGGAATGGAGCCTTTCACAATCTCCTGATCCCGGCCAAAGACCTCCGCTTCCGGAAGTGCCTCCAGCACAACTCGATTCGGCGTCTGGTGCAACTGGGTAATTGCCTCAAAGAGTTCCGTCCGCTGCATAGCGAAATTCACGGTATAGCGATCGTTGTCGAAGTGCCGCTGCAGGAAGCCGATGGAGTTGTTCTGAGATGAAATGGTAGTCGCGAAGGAATAAGAGAACGCTTCGCGAAACAGATAGGTGCTCAGGTAGTTGTAATCGAGCCTTCCAGTGAAGCCGAAAATCTGCGTACTGCCGGTGAGTTCGAACTCGACGCCGCCCTGCTTCTGATTTGGTTGATTCTGCACCGGAACGCCGTACAAATCGTCCACACCATAGAAGTTGAAGTTGAAATCCGATACGTCGTTCGGCTTTCCGCGGAAGTCATAACGAAGGGCGGGACCGCGTGAAGAGAAGTCCTGTCCGATAGCGGTCATATCGAAGCTTCGCCCAATAGCCCAGTAATAGCCTTCGCCGAACATGAATCCGTAGAGAGAGCTGTGACCGATATTCGGGGTAAGAAAGCCGCTTTGACGCGGGTTCTTTCCCAGCGGCCGGTAGAAGTAAGGCAGATAAAAAATCGGCACCCCGTGCAAGCGGAAGATCGCCCGCCGAACGATGGCTCGGTCGGCCGGGATGACATCAAAGACGGGAGCGTCGAAGACCCACCACGGCTTTGGCATCTTGCAATCGGTCAAAAAGCCGTGATGCAGGACATAGCGGTCCCGAATCCGGTCGGCCCAGGCGGCTTGAAAGTAGAAAGGGTTCGTAGTTGTCAGAACGCCGGGGCTGGTGATAATCTTCGCCGGCGCGGTTCCGTTGACATCATAGAACCGGCCTTCTTGAGTTTTGATGTTATAGTCGCCGTGATCCGCGTTCAGTTTGTCACCCGTTGCAAAGTGATTAAGATAGACGTGGCCCTGCGCGTGGACCCAATTGGTATCGGAGTTAAAGCGGATCTCGTCAGCACTGAGAGAAAAATCGCTGGTCTCCAGTTTTGCGTCACCATGAAGAATGCGGATCTCACCGTTTGAATCTTCGGTTACGGACTCGTACCAGATCTCGTCCGCCGGCGGGATATCGGGCTTCAGAGGGTGAATTACAGTCTGAGCTTTCGTTACGAAAGACGCCGAAACCAACAACATCCCTAAAAAAAACAACTTACGTGAAGAATGTTCTAGACAAAAGTGAAGTTTTCTGGTAAATACAGAAACTGGGGAAACTTGCAGGGGGGAACAAGGCTTCAACCGAAAACCGTAGCATGCGGGCAGTTCAGGCCGCAATAGTTTACGGGTTTTACCCGAGCGAATTGCAATCAGCGCCAAATGACTTGCCAGCATTGTCAGACTTGGATCTTAGACGATGATCACCGGTGCCGCCGTTGCGGCAGACGTATTCGTGGAATACCGTCCCGCATCTCGCCCGAGAGTTTTCCGATTGCGGCCGCCGCTACCGCTCTTGCATACGATTATGAGCCTGACGTCGCTTCTGCTCCCTACCAGCAGCAACCAGCAGCTGGGCCCGAGCGCGTCGTCGATCCTGGTCAACAACCGCTGTTTAAGAACAACGTTGCCGACCCGCGGGTAATTCCGTTCGATTCGCTGACCAGTCCAGCCGAACGTGAGTCGATACGTTCCCGAGCGGCGGATGCATCCCGCCCGGCGCCGCTCAAGACCGCGCGAGTAGAAGTTCGCCGTGCCCGTCCCAGAAAAAACAAGTCGCTCGATCAGCGTACGCTTGATTTTCAAGGCCAGCACGAAGTCCTTACACAGCCGCAATCAAATATCATCTGCGATGCGCCGGTTGCGCCCGCCGCCCTGCGAGTGGAAGCCGCGCTAATCGATGGCGTGATCATCCTATGCGGATATGCGTTCGGAGCGGCGCTATTCATCTTCAAGCACGGCCGTATTACAGCCGATAAACACGTGCTGCCGTTCCTTCTTTTTGCCTTCGTGACTATTCCGCTGTTTATAAGCTGCTTTGGACTGCCGCAGGACGTGACAGCATCGGAATGCAAAAAGCCGGGCTGCGATTGGTTGATTTCGACGGTAATCCGCCATCGCAGGAACGCCGTTACCAACGCTTCCTCGGAAGCATCCTGAGCGTTCTTGCGGCCGGCGTTGGCTTAGTTTGGGCTCTGGTTGACGAGGATAAATTGACGTGGCACGACCACATATCCAGCACCTTCCCTACGTTCGACTCGGATCTAATTAGCTGATCCTAATTAGCTGACCCTGGGTTCGCCCGCTGCGCTAGCTCCACTTCCACGGTAATTGCGACGTCGTCGCCAACCATAACGCCGCCTCCGTCGAGCGTTTTGTTCCACACCAGCCCGAAATCCTTGCGATTGAGCGTGGTTGTTGCGGTAGCTCCGGTGTGCAGATTGCCTTTGGCATCCTTGATCGGAGTGGCGGGGCCTTCCACGTCGAACGTCACTTCCTTCGTGACGCCATGCATGGTCATGTCACCGATCAGCTTAAACTTGCCTGCGTTCTCCGGAACAATGCGCTTCGATGCGAAAGTGATCGTCGGATACTTGGCGACATCGAAGAAATTGGGCGATTTCAGATCCTGATCGCGCCTTTCCTCACGCGTATCCACCGTTGTGGCATCAATCATGAGATTCACCTTCGCGCCGGCGAGATTGTTGGGTCGTAGTCAACTGTTCCTTTCAAACCGCTGAAGGAACCCCTCACGGTGGACACCATCATGTGCTTGATGGCAAAGGTTGCATTTGAGTGCGCCGGGTCTACGTTCCACTGCGCTGCGAAAACTGACGATGCAGACATAGCAGCGACACTTAGGTAGAGAAAAAGCTTCATGTACGGTTTGAACCTAACGAGAGAGTAGCATTTGATCAGGGCAAACACCTTCTATTTGCGAGCCTGCACCTCAACCTGAACACTCGTATTCGGCGCTAACGGAAGCTCGAGAGTTCGACCACCCGGCAGGTAAGCGGCAATCAGTGCCGGATTCGCATATTCAAGGTCCCGGCCATCGTCAATTGCAAGCAGCGTGTACCGGCCCGGGGGCGCGAGATTCAGCGTGAAGGTTCCGTCACTGTCGCTCTGATCACGCGGGATGTAGTTACCGTGGCTGTAGTCTTGCGGAACAAGCAGCACGATTGCACCGGCAAAAGGCTTGATGATCCCGAACAGCGACACCTTCCAGCTTCGTCAATCCCGATGCCGCCTTGATCGCGAGGTCAACTTGTGCGCCGTCGCGGATCTCCAGCATCCCCTTCGAATAGACCGCGCCCTTCACCTCAACAGAGCTGAGGTACATTTCGGCCGTATTCGCCAGTCGAAGATTGTAGCGGCCCGGCGCGACGTTGTCGATGCTGAATGAGCCATCACGGGCGATGAACCCGGATGCTTGATTACTGTTAACGGTGGCCTCCAGCAAAATGGCCAATGATTGCGGGATGCCGGAACCGCAGGCAACTCTACCCCGAACAACCGTTCTGGCGCCGACATTCAGGTTTACCGTGGAATCGCCTTGTAGACTTACGATTTCCGTTCCGAGCGAGACGTTTGGTTTATTCGGGGCGGAAGTGTTCGCCGAAATCAGGTATCTTCCAGGTGCGACGCCGTTCACTCCGGTCTCAGTGCCCCCAACTTGGACGGGCACGAGCGCCCCGCCCGGTCCCACGGCCTGCAGGCTGGTCCAGATGTGCTCACCGGGGTTCGTTTCGATTCCGTCGAAGGCGATATGCAAAGCAGGAACCGGTTGGAGAGTGAACTGAATCTGCAGACGCGTGCCCTGGTCCAGTTTGATCGGCGTCGCTGAATCTGCGTTCGTCGATTCCGCGTAGTACATGAACGGGTATGCGACATCCAGCTCAGGGGGCGGCGGGCCGTCCGGCCTTTGCTCAGTGCCAGTGAAGCGCACTGCCGGCGAGTTCTGCGCATACCACGGCCGCCCGCTAACTCCCACATAATACGTTCCGGCAGCGAGATGAGCGAAGTGGAAACTACCGTCGCTGCCGGAGTTCCCGTTCATGCTGAGGGCTGATGTGAGGAGCGCCCTGATGTATCGATTGCCTGAACAGGTAGACCATGGCGCCGCGGACAGGGTCGCCAACATCGTCGGTGATAGAACCGATGATGCTCGCGGGCGGGTCAAGCGGGAACACGATGTGTTCGGAATCGATGCCCGGACCAACTGCGATGCCCGTGTTGTAGTCGTCGAGTTGTTTGTAGAACTGCGGACCAACCGTGATAGCTCACCTGGAGCGAATATTTCCCGAACGAGAGACCCGTAATCGCGAAGTCACCGTTATCGCTGGTGACTGTTGAAACTTGATCCTGCGGGCGTTGCGAACGAAAAACGGCGACGTGAGCCCCGCGCACCGGATTGCCGTTCGCATGAAGTACGCGGCCGGCGATTCTGAACGTTGCTGTTTGAGAACTCGCGCACAGCGTCCAGAGGAACAGCGATGAAACGGCCAACAGCGGGCTGCGAACCTTTAGCAAGCTAATTCGCCTTTCGCTCCGCCGGCTTCACGGTAATCTCGAGTTTTTGATTCGGATCTAACGTGACGCTCTGGCTCGGGTAGTCGCGCATCGCTTCCGGATTGGCGTATTCCAGACCCTCAATGTTCGTAAAGGCGAACACCTGATACGTACCTGGAGTGAGCATGAGCGACTGCCCGTGGAAAACAGCTCCCGCTCCAGACTGTTGCGTATTGAATTGAAGTACTCTCGGTTCGGCGAACCATCCGCTCGGAACCACGATCACCGAAGCGGAGGTCTGATTGTCTGCCCCATCGATCTTGGGAGTCAGCGTGGCGCAGTCGCCGCGCATGTTGATGACTATCGGCTGCGAGACGCCATCTGGCCCCATTACCAGGTAGTCTCGGAGCAGATCCACGTTTCCATACCAAGCCGAGTCGACGCATTCGCCTCCAAAGCCCTGTACGTTAAGCGTGTACCGTCCTTCGCTTACGTTCTCAAACGCCGGCGGAGAACGCTGGTCTCGCGACATCAGCCCGTATTGTCTGAAGTTTCCTGCCGGGCCGTCGGAGGTAAGCACAGCGCTCACTCCTGGATTCCCGGCCACCGCGCCCTTGGCGGAATGGTTGACTGTGACCGGAATGGAGGCAGCTGGGTGAAGAAGAATCTGAATGTTCTGAATGTCCGTGCCGTTGACGGTGATCTCCTGCCTCGCATCGTAGGAGCGCCCTTGCGAATCATTCGCGTGAACTGTCAATATCCAGTTGCCATTTGGAATGCCTCGCCCGGCAAACCTCCCTTGAGATTGATCGACACCGATGGTCGGCCAATTGTTGGATAAACCCGCCGTTGAGAAAGTGTACGCGAGTCCCAAGGCTGTCGGGTACCCTCCGATCGTGCCTGCAATGGAATGCCCGGCTTGTGCGCGAAGATGGAAATCGGCCCGAAAGTCCTGTCCAGACTGCAGGTCGATGACTTGGGCCAATGCAGGATCCTGCCCCTCCGGGTAGAACGTCGGCCCAATCACCTCAGAAGCTATCCCCGAACCATCTTGCGCCTGGCCCCACGCGAAAACGACGTATCGGCCGGGCGGCAGGTCATCGCTACGGTATGAACCGTCATCGTCGGTTGAGGCGCCGCCGCGCACGGCCCATTCTTTGCGGCCATTCGTGATCGATTCGGACAGAACCTGAACGGTCGTCTGCTCAACCGGTTCATCGTCCTGATCGGTTAAGCGACCGCTGATCTTAGCCGCCGGAAAGAGCTTAAGAGCCACGTCAGTATTGCCGGAGCCGAAGCTGTACGTCGCATCCTGCCGATGTCCGGGGATGACCCTCGCATCAAAAAATCCGGGCTTGTTGACGATGAAGTTCAACGGACCTGGCGGCACGTCTTCCAGTTGAAATCGTCCGTCTGGCCCAGTAAGAACGGTCCTCATGCGTGGGCCGAGAAGTTGCACGAGAGCATGGCGAATCGGCTCGCCGGAGACGGCATTCACCACCGTTCCGGTGATCGTTTGGGGCGGGCCTTGGACTTGAGCGGCGGACGATGGGGGTGTGTAGAGTTGAGCGCAAGACAAAGGCGCGGCGGCTACGAACAGCAGGACCAGCCAGTGAGGGCGCGAGCGCATTGCCTAGCGTATTAGAAACGCGCCATAGCGCTCTGGTTCCCGAAAGCTAGACTTCACGCCAAGGCGATATCGCCTGCCGGTACCAGCACGGCCGACATGGAGCCTTTCGACTTCGGCATGCGAGGATCTGCGCCATAAGCGTGGATCTGATCGCGGGCAAACTCGGCCTCCGGCTGTTCACAGGTGATGACGATCGTTCGACCGCTCATATCCACCTCGACCGCATGTTGAAATGCCACGTCCTTGGGCAGAAGGAAAAGCTTCTCGAGCATCTCGACGACGTAGTCATAGGTATGCTCGTCGTCATCGAGCAGCACAACGTGGTAAAGCCGCCCGTGCTGTTCCCCCTCTTCCTGTTTAAACGAGGGAGTGATCGTTGGGGCTGATGTTACGGCCGCTGGCATGTAAACGCGAGGACTCTCTAATTTGAGCATTGCGAGGGAAGCGGATGCAAGGCGGGATCTCGCTCGAAGACGGAGGCATCTAAGAATTGGTAGGATAAAGAAGAGTTTCCTCTATATGGGGGCGCAACGGCTTCGACGGGATTGAATCGTTGTGTGAAGGCGTGTCGGGTTCCGAGCTCCCGTAAAACGATCGGAAAAACAAAACTGCCAATAATCAGCAGTTTGCTTACGCTGCCTAACTAAACATTAGGTAGTGCGCTCCCGTTGACGAGCCTGCGCGTTAGCGATCGAGCGTCATTTTGCAGGATAGGCACCTGGCTTCGGTCCGGAGCCGTGGGCCGAGATCAATCGGACTAGGTGGGCGCCGCTCTTGCCGGTTCTATAGGCGCACACTGAAACAGCAGAACCGGATACACACGTAGGCTTTGCACGGCGGACTTTTTCGGACGCGGGTTCAACTCCCGCCGCCTCCACCAACCGAAAGCATTTCATCGTTTAGAGTACATGCGCTAGTCTGGTTTGTATTTGCGCCAAAAGAACAGCACATCGGGCAATTCCCGGGCTCCCTTTGGCGTTTGGAAGTTGATTCATGTCGTCGCCTACGATTTAAATACACCGAACGACACGCTGGACGATTACCTGACTCAACGTTACGAGTTAAGAGAAGATCTGTCAACCGCGCTCCCTGCTGACTCACTTCCCATGACGGCCTTGTCCGCCATCGAAGCTGCGAGATTGCGTCATTAAAGTCGAGTCTTGTTGGCCGTCGAAAGTCAGCGATAATTGGTAGGAGACATCGCTGATATGACGCTGATCCTGCCACTGGAACCACAAGACGAGGCGAAGCTCATGACTATCGCCCAGGGACGGGGCATGTCCGCTGATCAACTTGTACGAGAGGCGATCCATAACATCCTCGCTGGAGCTGCTGAACCGGTCGCGCGTAAGGAACCGACCCGCTCATTGCGTGGGCTGCTCGCTAAATACGGCCCGGCTCCTTCGGCAGAGGATATCGGGGAAAACCGCGCAGAGATGTTCGCAAATTTCCCGCGTTCCGATTTCTGATGATCGTCGCCGTCGCCGACACCCACGCCGTCGTCTGGTATTTGTTCTCTGACCCACGGCTCGGCAAAGCTGCTTCCGCATTTATTGACGAAGCGATTGCGAACGGCAACCATGTAGGAGTGTCGACGATCACAGTCGCCGAAATGGTCTATCTCGTCGAGAAAGCCCGAATCCCGCAAAACGCCGTTTATGACCTTCACGTGGCGGCTTCTGATCCCAACGCCGTTCTGCAATATGTTCCGCTCGATGAAAACATCGCGATTAACATGATGGAGATCCACGGCAGCGTGTTCCCGATCTACCGGACCGAATTATCGCCGCGAGTGCCAGCTTTTATAGCGTGCCTCTTTTGACCCGTGACGAACGGATTCAAGGCTTGTCGCTCCAGACGATCTGGTAGCGTCCGTCAACCGGAAGTTGTGCGGCTCAGGTGGGTAAGTTTTACGTAAGATCGATCAGCGGAATGAGCGGAATCGTCGGAATGTCGAATCAGTAACTTGTCTGTTCTCAACACCCTAACCCGGCCCGACTTCCGCCGCCTCCATAACCCAGAAGCACTGAGCAGTTTCCCGGCTCTCCATTTGCGTCAAAAGAACAGCACGTCGGGCATTCCCGGGCTCCCTTTGCCGCCCGGAAAGGAGCTTGAATCGCCTATCATTCCCTGCTCATCGGAGGTGTCACATCGAGCAATCCGTTTCGCTGATGTATAAATGCCGGGGCTGTGCGAGATCGCCTCGGAACGATATTGCTTGCGTCAAACATAATCGCAAATAAAACAGCAGCGACTGCGAGACAGACTCTAGACACGCAACACCCGATGCAGCGCTTTGGCGGCTGCTGCAACGCCCCGAAGTTGTGCTTCTTCGAAAATTGAGAAGCCGCTCAGATCGGAGTTGGCGAAGTACACACCGTTTTGGCCGCGCGCGCATTCGTGACGTTCAGCGGACATCAGGAAACCAGGAATGGGGCGCGCCATGGCGTGACCCATGCGCATCATGTCGATGCGAGTCACGCATTGGCGAATGTCCGGGTGAGCGCGCTCGAGGTCCTGCAGGATGGTCTCTTTCCAATCGTTCCAGCTACGGCGAAGCAAAACGCGGCGGCCCTCTTCCGGTGAGTATTCGGCAAGCGACCAGTAATAGGTCCAAACGGTCTGCTCGTATTGAGAACGGAGGGTCATGTGCATGGCATCGACGTAACCTAGGGAGGGTGAGTCGAAGAAGACGTTGTCCCATGCGAGTTCACTTTGCGTCTGCCGAGGAAGGCGAGAAAGCGTCAGATTCGCCGTAAACCAGGGCGAGTAGACGAAACCCGTGGTCTTGGGCACGCCTTCAATGACGTAGCCGGCGATAAACGTCGGAGCAGCGAAGACGATTGCCCGGGCGAGGTAATTACGCTGCGGCGTTCGGACGAGCCACGAATTTCCACTGCGCTCGATGCGATAGACGACGGAATTTGTGACGATATTCTGCTTCAGCCTTAGCAGCAATTGTTCGACAATCCAGCCGTTGCCTTCAGGCGCAGTAATTGGTCCTGCTTCTTGTTTCGGACGAGCGGCGAAATAGTGGATGCCTGCCCAAGCAGAGGTCGTATGGGCTAACGATCCGAAGTCGTCTCGACAGATGTAATCCATGTACCAGCGCAAGTAAGGAGACGTGAAGCCTTGCTGGTCGAGCCATTTGGCGAAGGAGATGAAATCGAGAGCTGATTGGTTGTCTTTCCTGGACGAGCCGAGTTCCATCGGAATCGTGAAAGCGCCGGACGAGCGAAATTGATCGACGATCGATTCCAAGCGGCGAAATTGATTGCGATCGCGCGAAGTGAGAGCAATCTCCGGTTCGATGCCGTCCTGCCATTGACCATGCAGAAATAAGCGTTCTTTGGGAGAGAAGCAAAGCATTTCTTCTTTTGGCTGCCCGTTTTCGAGAATGCCGAGATCGTTGAACAGTTCCCATACGAGAGTAGCTTCGGGGTTGGGTACAGGGACGTAGTGCGCGGCCCAAGGGAAGCGGGTGATGGCGTTCTGTCCCCAGCGCGCATTTCCGCCAGGACGGGCTCCATCTCTAGTAGCACGAAATCTCGAAAGCCCTTCTTGCGCAGATACCAGGCAGAAGACAAACCAGCGAGGCCACCGCCCACGATCACAATGGACACGCGCTGCGTTGCGGCGGCAATCGGAAAAGGTTGCCGATCGCGTAGACGATGACCCAGCGGAGACGCTTCATTGACGTAAGAGCCCGTGATGTTTGGTTCCGCTTTGCAACTCAGACCGATGAGCGCGGCGCTCAGGAATTGCCGGCGCTGCATCATCGTTCGATCGCCCGCCATTCCTCTTCGTAGTAGCGAACCAAAACCTGATCATTCAGATGGTTTACGCCGGTCTGCACAGGTTTCATGTCGTTAGGGAAGACGAACATGTCAGGCAGCAGCTCGGGAGTAAGAAAGCGCAAGTTCTGCGGCAGCGTAGCAGGCGGATGATAGTCATTCGTACCCGCAAGAACGAAACCCCATTCACCAAAGGACGGGACATATAGATGATAGGGCCACGTACGCATGCCCGTCTGCTGGATGGTTTCGCGAATGCACCAAAATGAGCTGCGCGCGAATAGCGGCGATGTGCTTTGCACTACGAGAAGGCCCTGACGGCTAAGGTGCTTCTCCAAAACGCGATAGAACGCTGTTGTGTAGAGCTTTCCCAGGGCGTAGCTGGTTGGGTCCGGAAAATCGACCACCGCGAAATCGAACATGTCGGAGTTCGACGCCAGCCACGGGAATGCGTCAGCATTGATGACGTCGACACGCGGATTGCTGAATGAATGCTGGTTCAGTTCAGCAAGAACGGGATGAATGGTGAAGAGCGACGTCATCTGGCGGTCGAGATCAACCAGAGTGATGCTTTCGACATTCGGGTACTTCAGGATCTCGCGGAGCGCCAAGCCGTCGCCGCCGCCGAGCACCAAGACACGGTGCGCCCAGGGCAAGGCGGACAATCCAGGGTGCACAAGAGCTTCGTGATAGCGGTATTCATCGCGCGAGCTGAATTGAAGATGCGCGTTTAAAAACAGACGTAAATCGTCGCGCCATTTAGTGAGCACAATCCGCTGGTAGTGAGTTGTGCGCGAGAAGATCACCCGATCGGCATAGAGTTCGTCGTCGGCAACAGACGCGATCTTATTGCTGCCGTAAACTCCCGCCGCCAGCAGCAACACGACCGCTGCGCCCGTGGCTCGAATCAACTTCACGTTTCGAAGCTGGGCACGGAACAGCCACGTTGCCCACAGCGCTACGAGAGCGTTGATGATGCCAAAGGCCAGTGCTGCGCGAACCAGTCCAAGGCGCGGCAGCAGCCACAGAGGAAATAGGAGCGACGCCCCAAGCGCGCCGATGTAATCGAATGTGAGAACCGATGCAACGACATCACGGAATTCGAAGCGCTCGCGCAGGATCCGCATGAGCAACGGAACCTCAAGCCCAACTAACACGCCAATGACCATCACCAGCAGATACAGAACGAATCGGAAGCTCTGTGTGTATCCGAAGGCGAGAAATAACAGCGACGACGAGAAACCGCCGGCAACGGCCACCATCAACTCGACCGTCACAAATTGCTGGATGAGATTCCGAGTTGCGAACCGCGAAAGAAAGCTGCCGCCGCCCATCGCGAACAGATAGAAGCCGATGACCGTAGAGAACTGAAGGACGCTATCGCCCAGAAGGTAGCTGGACAGTGTCCCAGCGATAAGCTCATAGATCAATCCGCATGCGGCAATGAGGAAGACCGATATGAAGAGAGCGACAGCCAATCCGCAGCCTTACCGCACAGCCATCGCGATGATGAAGCACATGCCGATGGACATGGAGCCGACGAGGATCGCGAGCGCCACATTCTTGTCGTCCACGATTTCCTTCCAAAGGTGATACGGCGTCAATCGATCAATCAAGAAAAACGCGACCACAAAGATGAGTATCCCGAGCAGCGCATAAACTATTGCGTTCAACAACGCAATAGGATGAAAAGCATCCATATCACTTGCCTCCTACGTAGCGGGCGTAGCCACCGTAAACGGCGCGATACGCTCCAGGGTTGTTACGAATCGAGTTGGGTACGTTGCGAACCTCTTGCGGAGAAGTAAACGTCCAGCCTCGAAGTTCGGCGACTGTAGTCAGTGCGATGAGTAACAGCGCATAGAACAGATAAATGCGGTGTTTCACGCAAGATCTCCCAATGTTGAGAGGCTGCGGTTGCTTCTTTCCCAGCGGCCGCGCTCAAAAGCAGCTCGCCGCCAGCTCACAAAGATCGGCGGGACCGCCAGCAGACAAGCAGCCAGCCAAAACCAACTCCATGACACCACGCCGCGGCGCACTTCGATGGCATAGTGCATCACGTTTGCAGCCTTGTCCATCTCCGGTTCTATACGCAGATAGTACTCGCCGGGAGGGATGGCAGGCACTTTGACCGATCCATAAGTGGCCCCTTCGCTCCAGGACCCATCGCTATCGGAACCTTGGTAATAGCTGATCTCGTGGCCGAAGTTATAGGCGTGTCCGTCTTTCGTATTGATCAGAGCGAAATTGATATAGGCCCAACTATTGGAAAGATCTGTCGAGACATTCATCTCAACGTTAGTCGTGTGCCCACTTATTGTGAACGGAGGCGTGACGAAAGCAGGCTCGTTCTCGGCACGCGGAGCAAACTCGTAAGTGTCTTTGAATACGGTATCGCCGGGCAAGAGAAACGTGCAGACGATCATCAGGCACAACAACACGACAACAGACAGAACATAGAGGCCCCACAGGCTCGAATCTTTGTACAGCGGCGGCTGGTTGGCCCCGATGGATTGACTCGCGGGTGCACGCCCGTTGAGATGAAATGCGTTCCAAAGTTCGTCAGCACTTATGTACCGACCGAAAGACCAGGTAACTTCCTCGTCGCCTGAGCTTCGCTCCGCTGAAAGAATGTAGCTTTCAGCGATGTAGTCGTAGTAGTTGACGGATTCGTTTAGTTGCAGACGCCACGGAAATTCCCCCAAGACATACGCGGTCAACGCAACGCCGCTTTCAAACAGCCGAAAGAGCTGGCCATCCAAGTGAACGGCGCTGCCGCTCACTTCGGGGATGCGCGCGAGTGTCCGGACTAAATTCCAGTGGCCGTCGGATTCTGTCAAGTAACGGAAGCCCCGGTAGGGATTAAACAGAACGTACTCGCGCCATTCGAATTCTTCTCCATCAACCGTTGTCGAGCGAATCTGGAACCCGATGACCTCCCACTCGATGTTGTCGAGTTTGCCGCGCGCGCCGAGCGGGATTCGGGGGTTGACCGCTTGGCGTGATTGCGACGTGTAAACGATCTGGAAAGCGGGTGTCGAAGTATCGATAATGGCGCCGCAGAACTGACAAGCGGCGCTGAGGGTGTGGGCGAAGCCTCTCAGTTGGACCAACCCGCCGCAATTCGGACAATGCAGAGACGTGACTTGCAGCGCGCGCTCGGGCGGCAGGCTGGTCATATGGTCCAGCCTTCGAAGCTTCGCAAGTTACGCAGCTTCAGGTCGTCGAATTCGGTTGCCTGGCCTAAGAAGAGAAGCGGTTGCGGGTCACTGTAGTCGATGGTTCCGAAACGGCCGTCTGTGGTCCGCAGATCTGCAAACAAGACGTCCGATTTATCCCAATACTGGAAGGGCAGTTCGCCCTCCACACCGCGATAATGCGCACGAGTGAGCGATGTGATCTCATAGCGCGTGTTGAACCATGGGAACTGCTGCCCGCGACGCAGTTGCTCGGCAGCGGGAAGCGGCTCAGGGGCTTGCGTAGTCCACGAGATGTCATATTCGAGTTGCGCATCGGACAGCCACGCGCTGGAATTGTCGGCAAATAGGATGTGCCACTCGTTCCAAATCCCCTGCGCCCACTCATAGAGGATGCGGCCGATGACGTTGAATGATTTGTCGCGATACGTTCCTTCTGCGTAGAGCTGGATGGGCGAGCTTTCGAGCGGCAGCTCGGCTTGCGTACCGACGAGCTTGATATCGATGTCGGTTCGTACGAGGATCGACTTGCAGTAGGGGCACGTGGTTTGAACAGCCTGTTCCCACCGGAAGAGAACTGGTCCGCCGCAATGGGGGCAGTTCGTGTTTTGGAGCGGCATGATGAGCGGCTAGACGTCGCCTGTATACCGCCGTTCGAGTTTTCTGACGTGAACCGATGCAGCCCCGAACTCTTGCGCAAGAAACGCTTCGACATCGCAAGATGGGCGTGGACGGCAGCAAAAGATATTCAGGCACACAGAGCCATATTCCGGGAACGTATGGCAGGCCAGATGCGATTCAGCGAGTAGGTGCAGTCCCGTGACACCGCCGGTGATCGGAAATTGATGCCAGTTTGCCGGCCCGATTGGATGCAGGTTCATGGAGGTCACGAGATGCTCGAACAGCGTTTGCAGCTTGTTGATGTTTGCCAGCGACGACGGCTGGCAGCCATGAGCCTCAATGACCCATTCGACGCCACACATAAGTGAGGAGGATATGTCAGAAGCGAGACGATGTCAAATTTACTGCGCCGAGCTGTGCTCTCACCTTCTCCTAACTACCCATCGACGCTTCACCGTCCTGGCGGCCGGTTAAAAACTCGCACGTCCTCAGCGGTTGCTTGAGAATGGCACGCTCGCCAGAGGCGCTCACGTTGAAGTAGAGGGCACGCTTCGCAGCCGCGAACAGACGCTATAACTGAAGGGCAGTTCTAAGAACCCGGAAACGAAACGTCCGGTCCTGGTTCGTTCGTGCCTGATCCAAATCCCGCGAATTCAACGCTCGGTACCGACAGCATTACTTGTCATCACATCTGCGACTTCGGTCTAAGTAGGCCAACTTCGGTGAGGCTTCGTTAAGAGTTGGCCCGGGCGAAAGTGATCGGACGCTCTGCGGCGGTGGCTACCGATATTTCCCGCTTTCGGGAATTGGATGTAGCGAAGGCAATGCTACTGCCGCACAAAGCCGATATCGTGAGCCAACATTTGCGAGGAGCATCGGCAATGTCGGGCCAAAGCCCGATGCGGCTGCCCGACGGTCGGAAAGGCCAGACAACCCGTCAGTAAGACGGGGGTCTAGGAGACAGATCCTATCATCTTGCGACAGTACTCGGTCGCGTCCGCATCAAAAAATCATCGGCCTCGGAAAGAGACTGCGCTATATCTGAGCATTGCATGTTTTCAGAGGTTTTCGATATATGATCGGGAAGCGAGCTAACCCGAATTGGATTCCGAGACGACAGTACTGGCATGAGTAGCTGGGCGAAGGTCGGCCGCGCCGTGTCGGTTTGCGCGGTAACGCTCATATTGATCTTGGTTGAAGCGGATTGCGGACGCGGCAATGCCCCTGAGAGTAATCTTCCGAGCGAAGCCCAGTCGACGAAGGCCAGCCTGTTTACTGTGTCGCAGGAGCAGCTTCCACATCTGGGTATCGGCCCCGTACAGAGCAGTACCTGGCAGATCAATGTTGCAACCACGGGCACCGTCGATTGGGATGCGGATCACACCACCCAGGCGATAACACAGGTAAGCGGCCCCATCACTCGCATTGTCGTTGATTATGGATCGCACGTGAAGGCAGGGGATCCGCTGCTGTATGTGGCGAGTCCCGATATCACAAACGCAGTGGCGACGTACAAGAAAGCGCGCGACCAGCAGGAGTTGGCTAAGAAGGTTCTCGATCGCGAGAAAGAACTATTTGCGCACGGGGCTGCGGCGGTAAAAGACGTAGAGAGCGCGGAAGCAGCCTACAATGACGCGGCTACGGACGTTCAGAACAGTTTGCAGGCGCTGAAGATTTTCGCTATTACCCCGCAAGAGCTGGGTAACGCCGAGCAACAAGGGGTATCCATTAGCCCGGAGCTCGCGCTACGCGCTCCGATCGGCGGCACAGTAGTGCAGAAATTGGTTATGCCTGGCCAGTTGATTCAGGCGGCGTCCACCACCTGCTTCCTGCTGAGCGATACGTCGACGGTCTGGGTGCAGGGCCACATTTTCGATCGCGATCTGCCTCTGGTGCGCATCGGGGATGTCGTGGAAGAAACGAACTCCTCGTTCGACCGGACTTTCCACGGTAGGGTCGCTTATGTCGGAGCCATGGTGGATCCCGACACGCGCACCACTCCTGTTCGCATTGTCACTCAAAATCCGGGAGATCTTTTGAAGAAAGACATGTACCTGGAAGCAGTGATCCATACGAGGACGGATAAGAACGTTCTCAGCGTTCCGGTCTCGGCGGTGCTGCATGACTCGGAAAATGAACCGTTCGTATACGTGGAAGTGCAGCCGCGTCAATTTGCGCGACGCTCCATAGCTGTGGGGGCGGAGCAGAACGGTTACGTGGAGATACGGAACGGATTGAAAGCAGGCGAGGAAGTGGTCTCGAAAGGCAGCGTGTTTCTGCAGTTCGCTGCCAGCTATCAATAGGCCCGCCCGGAATGATTTCACGCCTGGTCTCATTCGCTCTCTCGCAGCGCTTCCTGATCGTCATCGCCTCGCTCGCTTTGATGGTCTGGGGCGCGATCGCCTTCGAGAGACTGCCCATTGATGCCTATCCCGACCTTTCGCCGCCGCACGTTGAAATCATTACTCAATGGCCGGGGCACGCCGCTGAAGAAGTCGAGCGACTGATCACGATTCCCATTGAGATCGAGATGAATGGCATCCCGCGGCTGGAGTCGTTGCGGTCGATTTCCTTATACGGGCTTTCGTCCGTTCAGATGAACTTTCAATACGGCGCCGACCCCTACTTCGTGCGGGAGCAGGCCTTCGAGCGTGTTGCTAGTGCCGCCGTGCCGCAAGGCGTTACGCCAAGCCTCTCTCCGCTCTACAGTCCGAGCGGCTTGATCTATCGCTACGTTCTGCAGAGCCCGGATCGAACGCCGCAGGAGTTGAAGACCATCGAGGATTGGCTGCTCGAACGGGCATATCGGTCCGTACCCGGCGTGGCGGACGACTCGGGCTTCGGCGGCACAACCATGCAATACCAGGTGCTGCTCGATCCGAACAGGCTGCTTACTTATGGTGTTTCCGTCGCGCAGGTGCAACAACAACTGGGCGCGAACAATGCCAACGCGGGAGGTGGCTTTTACTCACAGGGCGGACAGATCTATTACATTCGCGGACTCGGATTGGTCAGAGACACAGCGGATATAGGGAATGTCGTGCTGGCGATGCACAATGGCATTCCTGTTTATGTGCGCGACGTGGCGAAAGTGCAGATCGGTCACGCCGTGCGGCTTGGGCAATTCGGATACATGCGGCAGGCGGAAGCCGTGGAAGGCGTCATCCTGATGCGCGTGGGAGAGCAGGCGCAGGTAATACTAAAGCGCGTCGAGGAGAAGACGGACGACCTGAATCGGCACGTATTGCCGCCGGACGTGAAAGTGGTTCCTTATTACGACCGTAGTTACTTGATCGAGGAGACGACCCGCACGGTGGAGCGGAATCTACTGCGCGGAATGATTCTGGTGCTGGTGATCCTCGGATTGATGCTCTTCAGCGTGCGTACCGCGCTGATTGTCGCCGTGACGATTCCGTTCGCGTTACTGTTCGCCTTCATTTGCCTCGACCGCAGTCAAATTCCGGCGAATCTGCTGTCGATCGGGGCCATCGATTTCGGGATCATCGTCGACGGCGCCGTGGTGATGGTCGAGAATATTTTCCGCGAATTGGCTGCGCGCCACGGCCAGAACTACAATCTGCTGGATGTCATCGGCGCGGCGGCGCGCGATGTCGAAAGGCCCATCTTCTATGCTATCGCCGTGATCATCGCGGGATATCTTCCCATCTACGTGCTGAGCGGTCCCTCAGGTCGGCTCTTCCGGCCAATGGCGGATACGATGTGTTTCGCGCTCGTCGGGTCCCTTCTCTGCTCACTGACATTGTTGCCGGTCCTCTGCGCATACGTTTTGCGCAAGAACGTGCACGAACCCGAACTCAAAATCTATGATCGTATCCGCGATTCGTACGGCCGGGCGCTTGCGATATGCCTACGTAATCGTGCGCTGACGGTGATCGTCTGCTTACTAATCTTTCTTGCCTCACTGCTGTTGATTCCGAGTATCGGCGCCGAGTTCATGCCACATCTGGATGAAGGGGCGCTGTGGGTGCGCGCCACCACGCCTTACACCATCTCCTTCGAGGAAGCATCGAAGCTCTCGCCCCAGATCCGCGACATTTTGCTGAGTTTTCCCCAGGTGACGACCGTCGCGAATGAATTAGGGCGCCCCGACGATGGAACGGACCCGACCGGGTTCTTCAATAATGAATTCTATGTTGGGCTGCGGCCCTATGACGATCCGTCCTGGCATCACAACATTCGTACTAAACCGGAACTGATCGACGCGCTCCAGCGGAAGCTTTCCGCATTTCCAGGGATCATTTTCAATTACACGCAGCCCGCTGAAGATGCCGTGGACGAGGCCGAGACCGGATTAAAAAGCCTGCTGGCCGTCAAAATTTTTGGATCCGATTTGAAGATGCTGGAGCAAAAGGCAGAGCAGGTGAGAGATCTTCTCTCGCAGGTGCGCGGCATCAGTCATATCGTGATCGTGCGGGAACTGGGACAGCCCAGCCTGACTATCAAACCGGATCGTGCCAAGATAGCGCGCTATGGTTTGAACGTGAGTGACGTGAACACTTTGATCGAGACTGCTCTGGGAGGCACGGCCGCGACCCAAGTCATCCAGGGAGAGGAGCAGTTCGATCTTGTTGTGCGAATGCAGGAGCCGTTCCGGCAGAACGAAAACGCGATCAAAAACCTGCTAATTACTACACCCGCGGGCCAGCATCTCCCATTGAGCCAGTTCGCGGACATACACGTTGAAAACGGCGCCTCGCTGATTTACCGCGAAGCTAACTCCAGATACATCGGGGTACAGTTCAGCGTTGACGGACGCGACTTGGCCAGCGCAGTGGGCGAAGCGCGCAAGAGGGTGGCTCAAAGCGTCAAGCTGCCAATCGGCTATACGTTCGAATGGGGTGGAGAGTATCAGGACTATCTGTCGTCGATCGCTCAAATGAAGCTGATCCTGCCGCTTACAGTGCTCCTGATTCTGCTGATCTTGTTCGCTCTGTACGGCAATTTGAAATTTCCGCTCATTATTTTTTTCAGCGTGCTGGTTACCCAACCGGTAGGAGGACTGATCGCGCTACGCATGACCGGGACGACCTTCAGCGTGTCATCGATGCTGGGATTCGTCGCCCTTATGGGCTTGGCCGTGCAGACCAGCGTAATTCTCTACTCTTTTATCAACAAGCTGCGGCTGGAAGGAAAAGACCCCATGACCGCAACCCTCGAAGCCTCGGTGCTGCGCCTGCGCCCCATCGCGATGACCGCGTTAGTGGCTTGTCTCGGCCTGTTGCCCGCCGCCATGTCTACCGGAATCGGGAGCGACTCTCAGAAGCCTTTCGCGATCGTGATTGTCGGAGGCATGATCTCGCGACTCTTCCTGTCGATTTTTTTGGCCCCCGTGCTCTACATACTAGTGGCCCGCAAAGGCGACGTGTTGCAGGTTTGACCTTCACTTTCCCCGGCTGCGTTTTGCCTTACCGATCATCTGACGAAGTTGATCGGATGAGGCGTCACCTACTATCGAACCTGCAATCCTGCCGGTCTGATCGATCGCGACGGTAGTAGGAATCACGGAAATTCCGAAATACCCACTTACCGCGCCATCGTCGTCGGACAACAGCGGAAATGTATAAGCTCGCGTTTCTGGAAAAGAGCCGGTGACTGGCGCCTGCTCATCGCGAATCGCGAGCACTATGACATTTTTTCGCGCATTTTCGCGGTAAAACTTCTCCAGCTCGGGCAGACTCCGTACGCAGGTGCCGCACTGGGGAGACCAAAACCGCAGCAGCACCACATGGCCGCGAAACTGGCGCAAGGTATATTGATGCGCCTTCGTGTCCTTCAATCTGAAGTCGTATGCCTCCTGAAGACGATCCCTCAGATCGAGCAGAGCCAGCCGCGTCCTGAGCGAGGAATCATTCTCCGGGGCGGCCATGCGATGTTGATGAATCTGTAACGCAACGAAAGAATACATCGACGCGCACCAGACATCTCCAGGGTCACCTACGCTAGACGGCAGAGTGCCGCTTGCCAGTGGACGTAGCGAATCTAGAAGAAACCCGGTTATCGGCTCCAATGTGGCCGCGCTCTCCTGGCCGGCAGCCAACGAGAGCAACTCCGCCGCTGCGCCGACTCGCTCACGGTCCGGCGGCATGCGACGGATCTCTTGAAGCGCTCGGTGTTCGATAGCTCGGCGCGCGCGGCTTGAAGTCTCTCCCTGGCTCAGCTTTTCAAACAGATCATCGAGCGACCGTCCAGGCGCCCTTTCCTCCGCTTGAACCGGAAGTAGTGAAGCCGATCCGGGTGGCGAGAGAACGCGGGCGGCCAGTGCGCTTACCTCTGCTGTCGGTGCCGGTCTCAAGTCGGGCTTCAACCAGACGATTTGAAGAGGCTGTGTGCTTTTGAGGAGTGTCTCCCAAGTGACCGCGTTCAACAATTCCTCGTGCTCGGAACCGGCCGCAAATTCCGCGTATTTGTCCGGCGCCAACACATGCAAATACGCTAACGCCGGCAGCAAGACAGATTCGCGGATATCGCTGGTCCAGACATCGCGGCCGGCAATTCGATATTTCGCCGTGAGCGTCCCTTGAAAGGCACGTGAGAATTCGCCGGATTGTGCCGATACGGCGACGCGGAAAATCGCGTCGGAGTGCCAGAGATGGATTGATAAGCACGACCTCTCGAACGGCTCTCAGCAGAAAAAGAGCTTGCTCCGGGTTGAGCGTGCTTGGAGCCGAACTCAGCATCTCGTTGAAAAAACCTACTCCCTCGCTAGGATGCTGCTGAATCAGTTGCCGGAGTATAAGAATCGCGCCAGATAAGCCGGTCAGGCCTTGTCGTCTGGACTGGTCCACGAGTGCGATTGCCTTTTTCGGACATCGCTGCTTCAGGTAATAACTGATAAGCGCGTTATCCACCATCCGTCGATCGGGTATAAACGGTACACTTTGCAGCACCTCTGCCGGATTCATCCGCATACCGGCTTCGAGAACTTTCGTCGTAATCTGCGCTTCGATCGACTTCCCGGATTCGAGAAGCGCCAAGCAGTCCCGAATAAAGCCATCTGCCGCGGAGGGCTCGGTGGGACGCAGGAGCTCAGCGGCAGCGAGTAAGCTTTGGATTTCGAGGCCGGGTGGCTCCCGAAGAGCGCTCTCGCGGATTTGCCGTCTAAGCTGCTCGGTCGAGCCTGGAGGTCCCAGGCCCGCAGCATTGCAGCTGCAAGTAAAT
>CAWJUL010000007.1:0-258302 GCA_963846045.1 Terriglobia bacterium
CAGCACGCATCACAGGCAACCGCAATCGCGCCACGGCGCGATCATCCCCATAGGAGAAGCCGCCCAGGAAGGATAACGGCGTGGACATCACCGATAGACGGCGATTAGTGCCAAATAAAATAGGTGCGCTGATGCAGGTTCTCCGACAGGGCATACCACGCATCGTGGTAGCAGTTACTACCTGGAAAGACGACAACTCCTACTTCATTTAGAAAGTTTTATGTCACGTCTTTAACTCACGGCGCGTGGGCGCTTCTTTTCCTGGTCGCGCGTCTCTTCTCGACCGGTGGCTGACGGTCACTCTTTGAGCGAAGGAAGAACAATCGAAGTCACAAACTTCTTTCGCCATGGTCGTCAAATTTGATCACGATGTACTCGTCATTACAGGAAAGCATGAGCACCAAGTTTTCGTGCTCGACTTGGGCTTCCGTGGCAGATGGGGGTTTACTGGCCATGGGCGGGTGGGGTCCTCTACAACTGATTGTAACAATTCGGCTTAGACTGATCCGGAACATCGAAGCCCACCGGCAGAAGCGGTCTATGCATGTCGAGAGACATGTTGACGACTTCGAACTGGAACCGCTCGGGCGGCAAACTCAGATCGGGCTTGGGGTCATGTCTTGCCACGTCCGATAGGCGGTATGCGCCACGTTGTTGTTCAAGTAGAACAAGAATTGATCGCTGCAGCAGCGAATTGGCGGCATCTGGCGGAAGTGCCGAGCCGCAGTCCAACCGCCTTTTCGAGCTCAACCGCTTTGCCCCCGACACATTTATCTTCAAGCAATGTTACGAAACTGCTACATCCCGCATGGGGCCAGAGATCGCTCTTCAGCAGATTCCGGAGTTCGATACGCGTGCCGAACGTGATCTCGCATTGGCGGATCCACTCGATCACGGCATCACCCCAGTGCCAGTGACTTATCAACCCGAGATATTGGTCGACAAGATTCAGCGCCAAGTCTGTTTTGCGGCGTTCGATGGATTCTTCGTCCAGCACTACATCCGCAGCGACAGGAGGCACCATGTCCTCTTGCTCGATGATCTCGGCCGCAATGCACATCATCTTGTCGAGCCGCTTGACATCGGGCGCGGTCTTCACCAACAGCGGAGGCAGATCATGCGTGCGGCCCCCAGGTACCTCGACAAACTTCCGGTCACCAACGATATCCATACACAACCTCGAATTGGTCTTATCGACAACCCGGTCGAGTAGTAAGTGCTTCCAATTGTAAAGACGTTAGCGAAGACATTCAAGTTGCCTAAGCACCTGTTCTAGTACTAATTGCAAAACTGGCCAAAAATGTTTCAGAACACTCGCCGAGTGCTGGCAGCAAAGGCATATGACTGCCAGCAGACGCGCTGAATCGTCACGATATCCTGAAGGCACATATGCATGATCTGGGCCGATGTGTGGCCCTTTCGCTTTTGTGCGCAGCCATGCCCGCATGCGCCGCGCAGTTGCCTGCCTGCTCGCAAGGCGCGAAGACGTTCCTTCCGTGCGAGATGAGTTTCGAGTGGCAAGCCAACGAACTCGCACCAGGTACTTCGGCGTTTAAAGACGATCTGTTGAACGTACAGTTTCGGTCGCCTAACCACGTTACCTACGCGATGCGGGGGTACGCCGAAGGCGAGCATCTTCTGAAAGTGCGATTCAGTCCGACCGAGCCGGGGGCGTGGACTTATCACGTTTCGAGTTCGGTGAAAAGCTTCGACAACCAGGAATCAACGTTCAACGTTGCCGATAGCGGGCTGCCGGGCTTCGTTGCCGTCGCGAATTTGCGGCATTGGTGGACGACGAACAAGCAGCCGCAGTTGTGGCTTGCAGCGGCCGTTCCATTCCTCGCAATGGATCAGTCCAATCTTGAGTCGTGGCTGGATGCGCGCAAGCATGACGGCTTCACTCACGTGCGCGGCGACTTGCTGACCTTGAAGACAAGGCTTAAGCCGCTGGCGAAAGATGGCTTGCCCAATCCCGCCTATTTCGATGCGCTGGACGATCGCTTGCTAGCTGCGGATGCACGCGGATTCACCCTCGATTTGGCTCTAGCCGACGCCGGCTTTGTCCGTTCAGGCGCGATGGACACGTGGGACCAACGGGACGCTCTTGTGCGCTATCTCGTGGCGCGCTACGGAGGGTTGAACGTCACGTGGCAAGGAATCGAGAATTACGAAGACGTCCCAGACGGGCGGGAATTGCTGAAGGATCTTGGAACGTCCCTGCAGAAGTACGATTCGTTGCGGCATCCGCGTTCGACGGATGCGCGCACGTCCTCGTCTCCGCTGCTGGGGGATGAATGGATGAACTACATTATCGAGGCCGTGGACAACCCTCAATTCGGCGCGGTCGAACACCAGTTCACACAGCAACCCGAGGTTCATATCGTCAACGCCACGGATCCCGATACATTCCGGCATCAGCTTTGGAGTTGCACAGCCAATGGTGAGTACCCGAGCGTTTCGTTTGAAGCGTTGCAGAATCCGGCGAACGTGCGCGCGGTACGGACCTGGTTCAAGATCGTTTCGGATACGAGGCACTGGGAGTTCGAACCTTACTTTGCGGTCGATGGCGCGAGAGCAGTGGGGCTCGAAGAGATCGGCTACATCGCTTACGCGCAAAATGCCGGAATTGTCGAGATCACATTCGACAAGCACAAGTACACGCCGGTCTGGATCAACCCGTCTACCGGCGAGGAAATTGTCGAGAAGAACTGGCGCGGTGACGTATTCAGCCGGCCGACGCCGGACAATACGCACGATTGGATTCTCGATATAGAACGAGAGGGCCACAAGGAATCGATGCTGCCGGTCGGTGCGATTTGAATCGATTGATGCGCCCATACAAGAAGTTGAAACGGATAGTTCAAAGGCTCCGTTCGACGTCGTACAACCGGGAGGCGACAACATCCAAACCTCAAAGGTGCTGCCAGTTCGAAGTGAAGATCACGCGAGCAAACCGGGCGAGCCGCACGATGCAGTATGTCTGGTGGGGTGAAGTGGTCGCGAACGGTTCCAGCTTGCGGCTGCTGGCGGTCGGGGCGCATGGGAATCTGAGCATTCCGAAAGAGTGGGCGGCTGCCCGGATCAAACTTTAACGCTGCGTGTCGAGGCTATTAACGCGAACGGGAAAGCATACGAAATCGATAAGGTCTACCGGCTGAATCCGTGACGATTCTCGCTCTGGACACGACTTCGCAGTGGGGCGGCATTGCGATTCGAAAGTCAGGGCAAGAGATTGCCGCAACGGCTTTACAGGCCCCGGACGGATTTGGGCACCTGATCTTTCAAGCCGTTCAGGAAGTGCTATCGCGCGCCCAGTTGGACCTAACGGATATCGACTGTTTTGCTGCCGCAAGCGGGCCGGGATCGTTCACGGGCGTGCGCATCGGCTTGTCCGCAGTGAAAGGGTTGGCGGCTGCAACGGGCAAACCGGCCGTGGCTGTCTCGAACTTGAAAGCGATGGCTTTGTACGGCAGGTTGCCACTGCGAGCGACGCTATTGGACGCTCGGCGCGGTGAGACTTACGCGGCTGTCTACGATGCCGGGTTACACGCGGTTGAGCCGGAAACGGTCGCCAATCTTGCCGACTGGCTGCCAACGACTCAAAGCGGGCGAGTACGAGTTTATCGCCCCGGCTGGATCCTCGTTGCGGGAGACGTTGCAGGGAACGCGTTTCGCTCAGATGCCGTGGACTGAAGCGCCACAAAATTTAGCGATCGCGGTTGCTCAAGCAGCTGAACTAGTTGCGTGGGAGGATCCGGCGGCGCTCGATGCCAATTATGTGCGGAAATCCGATGCTGAATTGTATTGGAGAGACGCGAGCTAATGACCGAAGAGGGTTCGCGCCTGATTCAAAGCGAACCAACTGAGGAACCCGTTCCCCATCACCATCGCAAGAAAGTAGTAAGCGGTGTTTTGCCGCACTTCCGCGGGAAAATCGCGCTTCCATAGCCGATATGCGGTGCCTGCGGCAACCAGGAGGAATACGAATTCTTTCAGGGTAAAGAACAGCACTACGGTGACCAGCAGCACCGCCCAACGGCCTTGTGCGCCGAGGGCAGACATGGCGGGGGCGCCGTCAAAGATGAATACGGGAATGAGATTCAGCAGGTTCAGCCACCCGGCGACTTGTGCGACGGCCAACCAGACGCCGTGGCCCGTGGCCAGGAAAAGGCCATAAGAGATAAGGCCGGAGAGCAACCCAAGCAGCGGTCCGGCTAAGGCAATCTGAGCGCGCACGTTTTGATCGACGTTTGCGCCTCGCCATTTTACGAATGCGCCGAAGCCAGGCAGGAACATGGGAAGATCGGCCGCGAAACCGAACCTTCGCACCGCGATGTAGTGCCCCATTTCATGCATCAACACCGAGCCGGTGAGGCCAACGGCAAACCACCAACCGAACATCGCCCAATAAATGCCGACGAAGGCAATGATACTGATGAGGAACTTGCCCTTTGCCAGGATGATGGAGCCGTACTTGACGATGGCGGCAAGCGCGACGCCCACAGGTCCGAGACGTTTGCGCCAATCCGCGCGTGGGCGTGGATTCAGTTGCGCGTCGATGGATGCGATTTCGCGCTCGACTGCCGCACGTTCCGGAGCGGCCGGCGAAAGCAGGTTCAGTACGGCGACCCAGTGTTCCCGGGCAGCATGGACTTGGCCCGTCGCGCGAAGTTGACGCGCACGGCTGGCCAGAACGTGAATGTCTTCTGTGACTGCCAAATTCCAGTTTAGGAGTACGGCCTCGCTGCGGTTGCGGCTCAGCCTTCGACGGCTGATTCGCTAAAATCCGGCAGATCGCTGGTCGGCTGCGAGCTAAGGAAAACTGAGACCACGGACTCCAGTCCTTCTTCATCGTCCTCGTCGAAACGATCCAGAGATGCGCTGTCTATATCGAGCACGCCGAGCAGTTTACCCCAATTCAACAACGGGACGACAATTTCCGATCGCGACGCGGTATCGCACGCGATATGACCAGGAAATTCGCCGACATCTGGCACGCGAATCGTCTGCACAGCGGGCAGCGACAGTGCCGCAAACGCCTTTCGCAAACGGGATGCGCACGCACGCTGGTTTTCCCTGAAAAGGGCCGAGAACTAATTCACTTCCTTCGACGAGGTAGAATCCCACCCAATTCACGTCCGGCAACGAGTGGAACAAAAGCGAACAAGTATTCGCGGCATTCGCAACGAAATTAGACTCAGCGCCAATCAACCCTTGCAACTGCTCGCAAATACGTTGATAAAGAGCGAATTTCGATTTGGGCGGCTCAATGCGCTCAAGAGTATGCATTTGATCAGTTAGTGTATCTCCACCGGCGAACGGCGCAACACCGCTTTAGCCGGTTCAAGTCAAACCATCGGCAGTTTCGCTGGGTGGCTTTAGCGACCGACCGAGCCCGGCGTGTTCAATCATCCGGAACGCAGCGCCCTGGCCCATCCAACGAGTTTCGCGCGGCAATGGCCACGTTCCGCAGGAAACCCTCGTACTTGGCGCGCTTTACAGGCGAGTTGCGAAAGCGCGAGCGAAACTCCTCCTCAGTTAGCGATGAAAGACGGCCAAGGTCCGGCGCCAAGTCCACCGGAAGAAATGCTTCCTCTTGCACCGTTGCTGAACGGCCATTCCATGGGCAAACGTCCTGACAGATGTCGCAACCGAAAATGTGATTTCCGATTCGCGCCTGCAGCTCAGGTGTGATGTCTCCCCGCTTTTCTATCGTCAGGTATGAAATGCACGCTCGTGCGTCCAGACGCCAACCACCATCGGGAGCAGGAACGATCGCTTCTGTCGGACAAGCGTCGATGCAGCGGGTGCAGGCGCCACAGCGATCCGGTGGGGCAGTATCGGCCACTACAGGAATGGACAATAGGATTTCCCCTAAGAAAAACCAAGACCCTTGTTGCTGATTTATCAGGCAGGTGTTTCTTGCCTATCCAGCCTAATCCGGCCGCGCGAGCATACGAACGCTCGAGCAGCGGCGCGGTATCGACGCAAATCTTCGACTCAAACGGTTCGTTGTAAACGCTAGCAATCTTTTGAACCAACTGTTCGAGCATGCGGGGAAGCACGTCGTGATAGTCGTCGCCCCACGCGTAGCGGGAGATCCAACCCCGGCCGGGTTCACGGAATTCCGTCGAGTGAGGCCGATCCGTGTTGTAGAGCTTGCCCACGCAGACGATGCTCTTTGCAGACGGAAGCAGATTGCGTGGATCGCCGCGCAGATCGCCTCTGCGATCGGTAAGATACCGCATCTCGCCCGCAAAACCTGCCGCACGCCACGTTTCAAAACGCGCAAAGTCTTCGAGCGGAATGGCGGGTGCAACGCCGGCGAGTTCGAAGCCGCACTCGCGGGCGAACGTCTTAATCTGTTCGGCGGTAATGGTCAAGCCAGCCTCCGCTTGTTACCCTCGTTCTTTATTTTGAACTCAGCACTGTTGGAACTGAGAAATATATCTGTCCAGCGCGGCGGCCGTCTGGCGCTGAATTGCATGGATCTGCGTATTGAACAAGGCGAGCATGTCGCGATCTTAGGGCCGAATGGCAGCGGCAAGTCGACCCTGATCAAGCTGCTTACCCGGGAGTGTTATCCGTTAGCCGCGGCGGGCTCGAAATTCGAAATTCTGGGCCGCTCAAATTGGAACATCTTCGATCTGCGATCACACCTGGGCATCGTCAGCAACGATTTGATGGCCCGTTGCACGCGGGATATCACAGGGCGTGAACTGGTGTTGTCCGGCTTCTTCGGTTCCGTCGGCGTGTGGCCGAATCATCATGTCACGGACGAGATGCGGGCGGCGGCACGAATCGCGATGGAACAGTTGGACGTAGCGCACTTGGCGGATCGCTGGACGGACGAAGTGTCGTCGGGAGAAGCGCGCCGGCTGCTGATTGCCCGAGCGCTAATACACCATCCCAGTACGCTACTGCTGGACGAACCCGCGACGAGCCTGGACGTCGCGGCAGTCCGGGAATTGCGGGATCATCTTCGTTCCTTGGCGAAAGGCGGCGTCAGTCTTCTGCTGGTCACCCACCACCTGGAGGAGATAATTCCGGAGATCGAGCGCGTCGTTCTGCTAAAGTTCGGCTCAGTTTATGCGGATGGGTCGAAAGCTGAAATCCTGACCGCGAAGAGACTTTCGACACTATTCGATGTTCCGGTGAATCTGAAGCAAGAACGCGGGATTTATCGGACCTGGTAAATCTCGCACCGTAACTCTCTGAAAACGAATGTCTTCTTTGTTTTGAACGACAACGTTTGATGGGCCATATTCCCATACAACCTCCGATCGCTACTGTTTAATTCCTTTCCGTTTTCAACGGGATAGGAAGAACCTTATACTAGGGTCGTTCCTGGGGAATCTGCCCAGTATTCTTTGGGAGGGACTCGAAGTCCAAATAGAGCATGCACAAACCAGTTAAGTATTTCGAAAAAGCAGTGACTTTAAGCGCTAACGCCGCGTGGCGGGTGTTCGACGGGGTCAATCAAATCAAGCAAAATCCATCCTTCACCCCGAAGTGGTCGGACAAGCCGCTGCTGAAGAGCTATCAAAAAACAAAGCCGCCCCTGGGTTGGCCGCGTGAAACCGATTCGCTCTGCCCCAAGTGCATTCCTGAGATCCGCCAGAGGATCGTAGATGGGGAAATTGATTACAAGATTCTCTTGAACGAGCCAGTGGGCGAGATCAAGGCGAAGATCATCGAGCGTGACGGCAAGATCCTAATGGTGAAGGAATGCCCGAAGCATGGCCCGTTCGAAGATCTGATGTCCATCGATCCGGCGTTCTCGAAGCATCTTGAGGACGTTTTCCCGGGCCGTGACATCCGTGCCCACCATGACGAAACGCTGCACAATCACGGCACGAGCACGATTACGCACGGACGCGGCTCGGTTCTGACGATTGACTTGACGAATCGCTGCAACATGATGTGCGACCCGTGCTTCATGGATGCAAACCAAGTCGGGTTTGTGCATGAGTTGAGCTGGGAAGACATCAAGACGCTGCTCGATAATGCGATATCCATCAAGCCGCGCCGGCAGATGTCGGTTCAGTTCTCCGGCGGCGAGCCAACCCTTTCGCCCTACTTCCTGGATGCAGTGCGTTACGCCCGGAAAGTGGGCTATAACAGCGTGCAGGCTGCCACAAACGGCATTGAGTTCGCCAAGCGCCCCGACTTCTGCAAGGAAGCGGCCGAAGCCGGACTTCGTTACGCCTACCTGCAATTCGACGGGATCGGAAACGCCGCCAATTCGCATCGCGCCGTCGGCAATTTATTCGACGTGAAACTGCGCGCGATTGAGAATCTCTGGAGCAACGGGGTCGACATCGTTCCGGTGATCACGATCATCAACGGCGTTAACAACGAGCAGGTGGGACACGTTGTTCAGTTTGCCCTCGACAACCCGAAGAAAATTCCGTTCCTTTCGTTCCAGCCGGTTTCGTTCACGGGCCGCGACGAGGCGGTCACCGAAGAGCGCAGACAGGCGCAGCGTTATACGCTATCGCACCTGGCGCACGACGTGAAGAACCAAACCGGAATTGGCGAGCCCGTTCGCGACTGGTTCCCGATCAGCTTCATGAGCACGTTCTCCGATTTCGCCGACTTGGTTCATGGCCCGGCGGCAGATTGGGGACAGTTGAGCTGCGGCTGCCATCCGAACTGCGGCATCGGGATGGCGATTATGTGCGACAAGGAGACGAAGGAGTCCGTCCCGGTCACAGCCTTCCTGAATGCCGATCAGTTGGCCAAGGACGTGGCACGCATCAATGATGCCGCTCGCGGGCGCGCGCTTTCGGTGGCCGGCGTCACGCTGGCGCTGCTTCGCAACTACAATCCGTTCCAAGCGCCCAAGCATTTCAAACTGAGCGATCTTGTCCAGAAATTCGACAAATGCTTCGGCATGTCGAAGAAGGCAGTAACGGGCGGGTACGGCAGAGTCACGGGCGACAGAACGCACGACGACATTGCAAAGCGGCGTGCTGACCGTTGGAACTTTCTGTTTATCGCCGGCATGTGGTTCCAGGACCTCTTTAACTACGATTTCCGGCGCACCGAACAGTGCATCATTCCGTATGCGACCCAGGAAGGCGAAATTTCCTTCTGCGCGTACAACACGGGCGTGGGCTGGCGGAACATCATCGAGAAGATGCACATGACCGCGACACTCACCAAGTGGTACGAAGACAAGGGCCGCCATGAAATCTTTGCTGGGAATAAGTCGGTGCCGCTCGCGAACAAGGACCACAACCTGGTGCTGGTGGAAGAGCATGTGAGGGCGGATCGCCAGCACGATCTGGAACTCAAGGGCATAGCCAAGACGGCGCGTGAAGAAAAAACGCGCGCGCGTGACGAAGCGCTGAAAAAGAAGATCGAAGACGAGAAGATGGCGCGCTTGTATCGCGAGCACATTCTTGGCGAAAAGAAACTCGAGGGCTTCGTGCCACTAGACGGCTTACTTGCTTCGACACCTGCGAAACCAGTCGACGCTGAAAAACGGGAAGAAGTGGGCGCGATGGGCGATTAACGTAAAGTGAAGGTCCATTAGACAAAGGCGTTAAAAGCCAAAAGGCCCTCCCGATCTGGTGATCGCGAGGGCCTTTTTGTTTGGGAGAAACGCTATTCGAAATCTCGAGGGCGCTTTTTGCGGTTGCGCTTGCGGGCAAGGGCCTCTTTGGTGCGACGCTTTTCACCCGGTTTCAGGTAAAACGAGTGCCGCTTGATTTCCTTAACAATGTCTTCTTGTTGAACCTTGCGTTTGAAGCGGCGCAGCGCACTTTCAAGAGTTTCACCATCTTGCAAATGGACTTCGGCCAATTAGAAATTTCACCACCTTCCGGTTCAACTCCTAGTGTAGCGCGGGCGCACCCTTTGCGCTAAGCAGTCTCGACTTGAGTCGAGAACTTCCGGCTCAGCACGTAATGGAGGCTAAAGAGCAAACCCGTATAGAAGAGATCGCCGAGGACGGTGTATCCGAAAAACGGCAATCCAGCGATGTAGCATGCCGTTAGTCCGGTTGGCGTGTGCGGGTAAAGGCCGCTCGATGCGACCCAAACGGCAAAGTTCGTGATGAGAAAAAACTGCACACTCCCAAGAAGAGCTACAGAGCCGATGCGTCCGACTCCAGGATCGCCTCGCAGAAGCAGCCGCCCGAGCACAACACTGATTAGAAAGCATCCGTAAATAACGAAGGTGAACGATGTATAGGCGGGGTAACCGCCTTCCATCCAAGAGCGTATAGGATCAGTCAGCAGCATAGCTGCAAGAGGAACGAGATAGGCTTGCCAGCCTCGCAACTTAGCGCCGCCAAATAATGCCACGCCGCCAACCGGACTAAAGTTCGGCGGATGCGGGACGAGCCGAAGTAGAGCGGCCGCCACAGTCAATGTAAACGCCAACGGCTGAAATCCGGTCTTCTTCCGATCCATAACTCGTCCAAGTATAACGGAGCAATGAGGCATATCTACCAGTTTGCGGGCGGATCGCTAGCGGGGAAACTGTCTTCGACGGCTATTTCGTGAAGCTCCTCTCTGTGTGCCTTCCGGCTTGATCGCGCCGATTGTTCTACTCGACGCCAAACCAGAAATCCAATTGCCGGCAGGAGAACGCCTGCAAGGAACCAAGTGAGCTTTAGAGAACGGCTTTGGGCCATTGCACTTCCCTTCCCCCCATGGATGTATATCCTTTCACAATTGCTACAACGCGAAGACGCGAAACTCCGGGCAGCGGAGCAGGGTCGTATTGATAGGAGTGCATATGGCTTCAACGGTTTGGCGAGGATACATCACTTTTGGCCTGATCTCGATTCCAGTGCGTTTATTTCGCGCAGCACGCGCCGAGCGCGTCGGTTTACGCCGGTTATACCGAGCCGAAGATCGGGCAGAGTCCGAACCTGAAATTGTGCCTGACACCCAGCCTGAACGCAGCCTGAAAGCTGTTCCACCGAGATCGGGGACAGCGCTAGTTGCGGCCGAAGCCGAGATCGCTCCAGCGAAGCTGCCATACCTTGCACCTGTCGAACAGGTTTCTGTACGGAAGGGCTCCGACGAACCACTGCCGGCGAAGTCGGTCGTTAAGGGGTATGAATACGAAAAAGACCGGTTCGTCGTTCTGGAGGCGGAGGAACTGAAGAGCCTGGCCCCAAAAACATCGACGGCCATGGAGATACAGGAGTTCGTAGAACTGGCGAGCATCGATCCGGTTTATTTCGAGACGTCTTATTACGTAACGCCCGAAGAGGCCGGTGAGAAGTCATATGCGTTGCTTTACCGATCGATGCAAACGATCGGCCTAGTTGCAATTGCGCAATTTGCGATGCACAATCGAGAGCACATTGTGGTGCTGCGGCCAGGGCGGCGGGGAATGCTGGCACATACTATGTTCTTCATTTCCGAGGTACGCGGGGAAGAAGAGTTCACAGCGGACACGAGCGCGGTAAAGCCCCAGGAACTCACGTTAGCGGAGACTTTGATCCGCTCGTTGACGGCGCCGTTTCAGCCGGAGAAGTACAGGGATGCGTACCGGGAGAGGCTCGAGTCGATGATTGCGAGTAAGGTCAAAGGTCAGCCGGTTCCTGTGAATGTGCCTGCGGCGCGATCGGGAGAGGTGGTGGACATTGCCGATGCGTTGCGCAGGAGCTTAGCTAATTTGAAGAAGCCCGTGCAATCCGCCGAAGCCGAGACAACACCGGCCATCGAACCTAAGCGCAAACGCAGCACCACTAGAACCACGGCGGGTTAAGTCTTTGCATTCGCAATCGGTGTCCAATATTCATTCAGGGTTTCCAGAAACTGGCCGAAGTGATCTTCAGGGGCCAGAAACGCCCCAAAACCAGGAGGAACAACAAACTTGAACTTTTTAAGCTACATCATTCATGCCTTGCAGTGCATCTGGAGCGCGTAGTAAAGAGCAGGAAACAAAGCTTCGAACAGAACAGGAGAACCCGCCAACGCGTGAGCGCCGGCGGGTTTTTTAATGACCCGTCTGCTGCGGCTTCGTAGGTGATGGCGGAACGGCACGGAGATAGCGAATAATCCCTCGCGAGTCGCGCATCCAGTGTTGAACGACTAATTCCGCCTTAAAGCTGGAGTTTGACGCGGGATTGACTCGCGCCATGCCGGAGCTCTTCTCTTGAAGCGAGAGAGGCTGCAGCGATCCATCGTCGACTTTAATGGCAGCGTATTTAGCACCCCGAGTTTCGTCGGCAGGCCACGTGAGGGCAACGCCGCTATCGTCACTCCGAACGGATATGGGAATTAGGGGCGCAGGGAGCGAACGGTAGCTCCAATAACCGACGGCGCAGCCGAGCACCGCCGCAATAAACAAGATGAAGGCAAGCCGAAGGTGGTATGTCTTAGCGTCGGATTCATAGGTGTCGGTTTCCGCTCGCTCTTCCAAAGCGCGGCGCCGACGCCATCCCGTTTCCGCCAAAGCCGGCAATCTCTGCGGCTTCGGTATGGTTGCCAAAGCTGTGACGGTTTCCGAGTCGCTTGTTTGCTCACTTTCAGCAGCAACTTCCGGCGGAGGTGGATTAGAACGGGGGCGAGTCACTGCATGCCGATTGCGCTCCGCGGCCGGCTCGGAATCGATCGGCTTTGGTTTCGTGGTTTCTTCGACGGCAGCGTCTACCGTTGGCGGATCCGTCGTGATAGGGTCGAAGCGCAGTGGCCTCGTCGGCGGCGATTCAGCCTTACGGAGAGACTTAGCGATAGGAGGAGGTTGGGGCGGCGCCGGAATAGATGCAATCGGCGTGTCTGGAGCACGGCCGCCGTGGCCAGGCAGCGGCAGGATTACCGTACTCGCCGCGGCGTCAGCCGGCATCGATCTGTTCGATCGGCGTGGAAGAAAGCCGAAACGAGTGGGCTGGAACCGCTCAGGCTTTACGAGTACGGTGATCTGGCCGGGATCCGGGAAAAGGCGGTCAAAAATCTCCAGTTCACGCTCATTCAGGCGTAATGGGCTGCGCGTATGGGCGATAAACCAGCCGACAATATCGAGTCCGGAGAGGTCTGGATCGGCACCCGACGATGAAATTTGGCTGTTCAACCCTGCCAGATCACGTTCAGACAAATTGAACGAAGGGCCTCTGGCGTGCTCGCACTCGATAAGTCGAAACGCCTGAATGCGAACAGCAGCCGGCTCCAGCCGCCCGAACAACAGACCGGCAACCTCGATACCACCATGCGGAATCCGGCGAAAACCTTCGTTTACCTGGAAGTCAATTTCATGAAACTGTTCCAGCGCGTAATGGACAGTGAAGTCGTCCTGTGAACGCCAAAATGCGTAGTCCGCCTCGCTCTCGTTCGAGGTCATACTAGCTGATCGTCGGAGCAGGGTTGCACCGATACCCAGGAGATCGTACCTGTCTCATCAGAATCGCCTGTATCCGCCTCCAGAGCGTAGTAGTACGTCACGGCGCCCATGCCGAGAGAGATGACGAGCATCAACGCAAGCCAGCGCGCGGACCGAATGCTCCAAACAGACTCTTCGGATACGACTGAAGCAGTATAGAAGACAAACGAGAGAGCAAGGGCGAGGCTGAAGCCGAGTTTCCATCCCCAGTGCATGAGGTCAAGCGCAGCCTGGCCGCCGACTTCGGACCAAACGGTAAAGATGGCAACCAGCGCTATCAGAAACTCGAAGGCGTAGACGAGACGCAGCAATCTGGGAGTCATCCTGAACGCACGCTCATCAAGAGCACTCTCATTCTACAGTGGGAAGTAACGAACAATGACAACTGGAGCCGGCAGGCAGAAGTGCTGCGAGAGGCTTGAATGGGCACTTTCGACGGCGCGGGTCAGATGAAGATCAAGGTGGAAGGAATCGATCTGCATCTGGCGCATCCGGATGAGATCAGCGTCAACTGGGTGGGACAGGGCGAAGCCATGCGGCAGCTTTTAGCCGCGTGGATGGTTTTGAACGAGCACGATGTACCGATGAATCCGCGCCTGCTAGGAAAACCGGGCGTTGGCAAAACAACCATGGCGTACGCTGCGGCAAAGCGCCTGGGCCGGGAGGTGTATATCACGCAGGCAACCGTGGACACGCGACCAGAGGATCTGTTGATAACGCCCGTGATTGAAGGAGCGTCGAGCCTGAAATACGTTGCGTCGCCGTTGCTCACCGCGATGATTCGCGGCGGCGTGGCAATTCTCGACGAAGGCAATCGCATGAGCGAAAAAAGCTGGGCGAGTTTGGCGCCATTGCTGGACAACAGACGGTATGTGGAGTCGATTGTGACAGGCGTGAAGATCAAGGCGCATGCGGGCTTTCGTCTGGTGGCAACCATGAACGACGATTCGTCGACGTTCGATCTTCCAGAATATATTCATTCGCGTTTGCAGCCGCAAATACTGATTGATTTCCCGGAGCGTGAGGAAGAACTGGCAATCTTACGCGAGAATCTACCGTTTTCGCCCGATGATGTATTGCAATACGTAACCGATTTCCTGCAGCAGGCGCACGCCGCAGATGAGAGCTATACGGTGCGCGACGGAGTGAACATTGCACGTTACGCACTCAAGTTGCAGAGCGAGACGGGGCACCCGCTGCGCCTGCTTCTGCCCGCCGCGCTGCGCTCGATTCTCGGCGAGGAAGCGTTGCGGTACAGCGTCAGACGATAGCCCGATCGAATGAAGGAGCAATCGAACGCCGGCACGATTAGCCGCGGCAACCTGACCTACTTCCCTGTTGTGCCGGGGCGCTTGGAGTTCGCCTGCCGTGTGAGGCGATATCTGCTCGAACACAAACCTTCGGTGATTGCGGTGGAGCTGCCGGCGACTCTGGAACGCGAGTACACCCAGGCAATAATGCGGCTGCCGCGCATGTCGGTCGTCTTGATTCCGGCAGACGACGATGACGAGCCTGCGGCGTACATCCCTATCGAACCAGGTGACGCGTTTGTGGAGGCGTTGCGTACTGCCAAAGAGTTGAAAGCCGAGGTGCTATTCCTTGAACCGCCGACGCGCGACAAGCCGCACGTGGATCATAGATATCCCGATGCTTACGCGGTGGAAGTAATCGGCATCGAGCGTTATGTCGACACATATCGCGCAAATCCGCAGCGGCGAACGGCCGAGGTGAATATGCATGCCGACGGCATGGCATGGAAACTGCAGGGGAGCGATCCGCTCGCAAACGTATGCGTCGTTCTGTCGCTCAACATGTTGGACCCCGTTCTAGACGCAATGGAAGTTCCGCAAGATGAGCCGACCACGCGAACGCGGCTGTTTCACACCGCTGAGTTGTTCAACCTCCATCCGGACTGCCTTGCAGAGGTGACTAGTGAGGCGCCGTTTTACCAGGATCGTTATGAGCAGACGCGCATTGCGGGCGATGCAAGAATCGAGCGTCCGCAATGGCAGCTAGCACTCCTGCGCGAAGCCGAACGAGAGTATGCCATCAACACAGGCGAGAGCGTTAAATCTTGGCAACGGAAAGGAATAGCCAAGTTTACGAGAAATCTTGCGTTGCTGGATGCCGATCTTACGCCTGGAATCTACGATCTTGCGCTTGGCGCGCGTTCGTTAGTTGACGACAACTACGGGTACGAGGTTTGGCAGATGGCAAACCGCTATCCGGTTCAGCAAACCGAAGACGCGCCGCTGGAGACTTTGAACATATCGGGGGAAGCGGTGTGGCTGAGAACTCGGAAACTCCGGATCAGGCGACGTTTGCCGCGCATGAAGCAGATGCTCAGGCCGCCGGGGCTGAAGGCGCGGAAGAAAGAAGAACGCGAGGGACAATGGGCGCGCGAGACGAATGGCAACTCGATCTGTTCCTACCCTCCTGAAGACTTGGTCATCGAGGACTATGGCCGCTTTCTGAGACGGTACGCGAAAAGCGCGGTTTCCGAAGAGCGTTCGCGTGTCGAGCCATTTACAACCAGCATGCTGGATGGACTTGACATGCGAGAGACGATACGGAACTGGCACGAAGGCAGGCTGTTCGTACGGGAGCAGGGCAAGTTCTCCGGGGAGATCGGCGCGGTAGTCATCATTTTTGATGAGGACCGGGAGAATCGTTATCGTTACCTGACGACTTGGCTAGGCGAGCATCGGAATGAATCCGATATGGCGTTCTATTCGACCTTCCCTTTCGATCACATCGTGGGACCCGGGATTGGACGCGCGGAGTACGGTGGCCTTCTGATGACTTTACCTCCGAGGCGAATGTACGACGTTTGGGACGATTCGGATTACGACAAAGCCGAATCTAAGCCGGAGCGCCTTCTCATGGCCGCACTAGACTATTCGGTCGAACGGCACGTTCTTTACATAGCGGCCAAGCCGCCGCGCAGCATCTTTCGTCAAATGGCGGCTCGAGTGAACCGAAAAGTGGTTTACGTGCCGCTGGGAGCGCTCTCCCCAACCAAGCTGAAAAAAGTGCGCGTGGTTCACGTGTTGGACAGCTACGGGAGAAGAGCGGAAGCCAAAGACTATATCTGGTAGCGAGTAGTCATAAGCTCTTAGGCCCCTAAGTAGAATCCGCTACTCCGCGACCCGTTTCTTACATCCACTCTCAACTTTAGGGCTGCTTTCGCCGATCAATTGGTAGAGAGCAACACATTGCAGCCGTCGAAAAGCCCAATCAGCCCAGGCATGAAGCTGGCGATGCGCTCATCGAGATTCCGCGGGTTTGGAAGCCTTAGAACCTGGCGGCTGATCAGTTCCACTCTCCTCTTAATCACAGCCTGCTTAACTTGCGCTACAGTCGCGCGCGCGAGCCTTGATCCGAACAAGCCATTGCGCGAATTTATTCGACAGAAATGGACGACCTCACAGGGATTGCCACAGGATTCAGTATTGTCCATAGCGCAAAGCGCCGATGGCTATCTCTGGCTTGGAACCGAAGAAGGTGTCGTTCGATTCGATGGTGTGAGCTTTACAAGCTTCGATAAGCACAAAGGCCTAAGAGATAACATAATCCGGGCTTTGCTTGTCGACCACCAGCAGAACGTATGGATCGGAACGAACGCGACCGGGCTGTGGTGCTACAAGAACGGGAAATTTACAGATTTTGATTCGCGCAACGGTCTGTCGAGCAACACAGTGCAAGCACTGTACGAGGATAACGATGGCGCGTTATGGATCGGAACGGATGGGGGCGGGCTCCTCCAGCGAAAAAACGGTGCATTTCGGGTCTTCACAAAAACGGATGGATTAGCCGACAATGCGGTGCTTTCGATTACAGGTGACAACCGCGGAACCATTTGGATTGGCACGCGGAGCGGCGTAAGCAAAATCAAGAATGGTCACATAGAAAACTACGGGGCGGAACACGGTTTAAGTGGTGAAAATGTCCCGACGGTACTGCTAGACCATGCGGGCAATCTGTGGATTGGTACAAGCGAAGGCCTCGTTGAGGTCGGCAGCGACGGGCAGGAAAACCGCTTCTCAGCCAAGCAGGGATTACTGAACAACAGCGTCAGCCGCCTTTATGAAGACCGCGCGGGCACTCTTTGGATCGGCACGGCGGGAGGCTTGGAGCGCTATGTAGACGGCCGATTCCAACCATACACAGATAAACATGGGGGAATGAATTTCACAGTCTTCTCGCTTCTAGAAGACCGTGAGGGAAGTCTCTGGGTCGGTACCGCGGGGGGTGGCGTGAATGTTCTCAGGGCCGGCGCATTCACCACACTCACGAAAGAGGATGGCCTCGTAAGCGACAGCATTCTGGCGCTCTATCAGGAAGACGCGCAGAATCTGTGGATCGGTTCAGAGAAGGGCCTCATGCACATGGGCGGAGGCAGAATTACGGCTTATTCCACTCTCAACGGGCTGCCGGACAACTTCGTCTTCGCGATGGCAAAGGATCATGAAGGCACCCTTTGGATTGGTACGCAAAAAGGTATCGCACGCATCAAAAATGGAAGCGTGACGCCAATCAGTGAAAAAGAAGGTGTGCCGCCTGGACCCGCATTCAGCATTCTGACGGATAGTCACGGCACCGTCTGGATCGGTGGCAGGAGCGGTCTCACTCGGTTTACAGGTAATGGCTTCGTCCACTACACCACACGCGACGGTCTGTCCAACAACTCCGTTCAATCCCTTTACGAAGGTCCCGACGGGACTCTGTGGATTGGAACTGCCGGCGGCTTGAACGAATTTAGAAATGGAAGATTCCGGAGCTATACGACGCACGACGGACTTTCGAGCGACTGGATCTGGTACATACATGGAGCCAGCGATGGCACTCTATGGCTCGGTACAAGCGGTGGAGGTATCTCGCGGTTCCGTCAAGGGAAGTTTCGAAACATAACTACCGAGACGGGCCTTTTCGACGATTCGGTGCTTAGCATCGTTGACGACCGGCTAGGCAATCTCTGGATGACCTCGGACAAAGGTGTTTTTGAGACGACTATAAAGCAGTTGAACGACTGCGCGGACGGGGCGATCTCTCGCATCAGCCCAATTGTGTACGGGATTAACGACGGCCTCAATAGCCGAGAGTTCAATGGGGGCTTCCAAAACTCAAGCTTGCGAGCGCAAGACGGCCGGCTCTACTTTCCGACAAATGCCGGCTTAGCAATAGTTGATCCCGCTCACATTCCCAAGCTGGAAGCGCGCCCTCAGACGGTAATCGAACACGTAATCGCGGACGGTAAAGAAGTCGATCCCTTTAAACCAACAATTGTCCCGCCTGGCAAAGGACAGCTTGAGTTCCAGTTCACTGCTCCTAGCTTTGTTGCGCCTGACAAGCTCCAATTCCGCTACATGCTCGAGGGATTCGATAAGGACTGGAACTCGGCGGGAACGCGCCGGGTAGCCTACTACACCAACATCCCTCATGGCGAATACCAATTTCGAGTACGAGCCGGGATAAACGGCGACTGGGGCCCCGTCGAAACCGGCGTGACCCTCACGCTACAGCCGCACTTCTACCAGACCTTCACCTTTGACGCACTTTTGGTTCTTACCGGCCTCAGCTTGTGTGCGGGCCTGTATCGCTTTCGCGTGAATCAACTGAAAATCCGAGAGAAAAAGCTGATATCTCTGGTGAATGAGCGGACTTCCGCCTTGCAGGAAAGCGAGCGGCAGTTGCGGCGCTCACACGACGAACTGGATTTACGGGTCCGCGAGCGCACAATGGAGCTTGTCAACGCGAATAGCGCTCTGGAAGGCGAAATTTCGTTCCGAAGGCAAACAGAGCAGCAGTTGATACTGGCCAAAGATGCGGCCGAGGCGGCTAGCCGCGCTAAAAGCGACTTTCTAGCCAATATGAGCCATGAGATCCGCACGCCGATCAACGGGATAGTCGGAATGGCAGACGTTGCGCTGAGCACGGAATTAAATTCGGAGCAGCGCGAGTACCTTGAAATCGTGAAATTCTCGGCCGATTCGTTGCTCGGTATTGTTAACGACATCCTCGATTTCTCGAAAATCGAAGCACGTAAGCTGACGTTAGATCGCACACCTTTCGATCTGCGGATCTCAGTCGGCGAACTCCTCCGGTCACTACAGATCAGGGTTCGAAAAAAGGGACTCTACCTTAACTGTCACATTGGCGAGAATGTGCCTAGGGTTCTCGTGGGCGATCCCCTGCGCCTTCGTCAAGTGCTGTTGAACCTGCTGGACAATGCGGCCAAATTCACTTTGCGGGGGGGGATCGAGTTTACTGTCAACCAGAAGGATCGCTCGAAAGAGAAATGCACATTGCACTTCTCTGTCAAAGATACGGGTATCGGAATACCCGCGGATAAGCAGAAGACCATCTTCGAGGCATTTTCACAGGCAGACACGTCGTCGACAAGACGGTACGGGGGAACGGGATTGGGTCTGACAATCTCCTATCAGCTTGCGACCATGATGGGTGGCCGGCTTTGGGTGGAGAGCGAGCCGGATCGAGGAAGTACCTTTCACTTCACAGCGCGTGTTGAGGTCGATCCTCAAGAACATGAAGACGCGGTACAAGCTTCGCACGTGGTTACGTCCCCGGGCACCATCTAATTCGAGAAGCTCGACGCCCTTGTCCAACCGAATCGCCGGGATTCTCGTCCAACACAGGGCGAAGATCGCAATATCGGTTGGTTAGCGCTACCTATGCTCACTCCGATATACTTTAGTTGTCTCCTCGTAAGCCGGAAACCCCCGAATGACTAGACGTTTTAAGTGGACGATTGTTGGAAGCTCAACGCTTGTAGTTGCCTTCCTGTTGATAGCAGCCAAGAACGGCCGCGCCGTTGCTGCCGACGATGTTTACGGTCATTTGAGGGTGTATTCGGAGGTTTTGGGGAAAATCAAAACCGAGTATGTCGAGGACCCAGACATGAAGAGCGTGACTCTGGGCGCGATCAATGGGCTGCTCGAATCTGTGGATCCGTTCGCAAGTTATTTAAATGCCGATCAGTACCGCCAGTACGAGAAGAGCGCCGATACGAGCAATGCAGGTGTCGGACTGGTTCTGGCAAAGCGGTATGGATATGTCGCGGTTGTAGATGCCCTGCCCGGTTCTCCCGCGGAGAAGGCGAACATATCGAACGGCGATCTCATTGAAAGCATCAACAATGTCGCGACACGAGACATGCCCTTGGCGTACGCGGAACAGTTGCTCCGCGGCGCTCCGAACTCGACCGTCGAAATAATCGTTTTGCGGTTACGCAACCAGGAGCCGCAAAAGGTGGTATTGACAAGAGCGAATATTCCTTATCCCGGCGTCACCGCCAAAATGCTACCGGACGGTGTCGGTTACCTGCACGTCGCAAGTCTCGCGACAAATCGCGTGTCGGAGGCAAAGGCAAAGATTGAGCAACTAGAGCGGGATGGAGCGAAGTACCTCGTGCTCGATTTGCGGCACTGCTCAACCGGTGCGCAGGAAAACGGGATCGCCCTCGCAAACCTGTTCCTCGACGGCGGCGAAATCACGTATGCGCAGGGACAAAAGACCGCAAAGCGGGAATTCGATGCCAAGCCGGAAGACGACGTTTGGAAAGGCCCCCTCGTTGTAATTACGGATCGGGCAACCGCGGGTGGTTCCGAGATCGCAACGTCGGCCTTGTTAGACAATAAGCGAGCTCAGGTCGTTGGCGAGCGCACCTATGGAGATGCCGGCATCCGGAAAACTATCGAGATGGATGATGGAAGTGCTGTGATCCTGTCGGTAGCGAAATACTACTCTCCCGCCGGCAAGGCGATTCAGGACACCGGTGTTGTGCCAAATGTGCAACTCACGGAAAACGACAACTCGCCTGAACTGGATGAAAACAGCAATCCGATCCCCGGCACCGCCCCGAAAAACCCGGAAGATAATTTGCTGAAGCAATCGATCGATCTTGTAACTGGGAAGACGACAATAGCCAATCTGATGAATCAGACCGACGGCCCGATCATCAACCCGGTGCCGCCGATCATCCAGAAGAGCCCGCACCAGCCGTAATCGGTTGACTAGGAACTAAAAAAATTAAAAATGCCTCTCTACGAATACGCATGCGATAAATGCGGCGCCATATTCGAAGTGATGCAAAAGTTTTCAGACGAGCCGGTCAAGATTCACGAGGCGTGTGGCGGCCCGGTTCGACGCCTGATCTCTGCATCGGCCTTCCAGTTCAAAGGAAGCGGGTGGTACGCCACAGATTACGCCAAGAATTCGTCTTCTTCCCCCGACAACGGTTCAGCGGCAAAGACGGATAGCTCCACAGGCAAAACCGAGGGCAAAACGGAAACTCCAGCAACCGCCCCTGCTTCGACCTCGAACTCGCCGGAATCAAAGCCCAGCGGCTCCGATACGAAATAAGCTAAGAATCGCTTGCCTGTTCAAGCGCGCTGTTCAAACTGCCCTGCCGATAGCCGTCCAGGTCCAGTGTGACGTACAGGAACCCGAGCCGGTGGAAAATCGTGCTGAACTGCTCCGCCATGATCGGATCTAACGCGCGGTATAGTTCGTTTTTTGCAATCTCGATCCGCACGAGATTGCCGTGAAATCTGACCCGAAATTGCCGGAATCCGAGTAACCGGATAGCTTCTTCACCGTCTTCGACGGTACGGATCGTCTCCGGTGTTACTGGCGTACCGTACGGAATTCTGGAACTCAGGCATGCGGCCGCCGGGCGGTCCCAGGTGGTCAATCCAGCACGGTGGGAAAGCTCTCTGATTTCCTGTTTCGTGAGGTTCGCGTCAACCAGCGGCGCTTTGACATTGTGAATCTTGGCGGCGCGCTGGCCAGGACGATAGTCGCCTAAATCGTCCTTGTTGACACCATACACAATGTGCGCGTAGCCGCGTTCCCGAGCGAACGCGTCAAGAACATCGAACAATTCATCTTTGCAGTGAAAGCATCGATCCTTATCGTTCCGCACGTATTCGGGATTTTCGAATTCATGCGTCTGAACGTACTCGTGCCGGAAGCCGCATTCCCGCGCAAATGTGGCAGCGTCTCGTTTGTGCGATCTGGGAATGGATGGCGAATCGGCGGTTATGGCGATTGCCGAAGCGCCCAATACTTGATGCGCTGCCCAAGCCAGATAGGCTGAATCGGTGCCACCGGAATAGGCAACGATAACCCGCCCCAGCGAGCGTAACTCTGCGAAAAGCTTATGCTCTTTGGAGTCGAGACTCACGGCATCGAAGGCGATAGCAGGTCCCTTCAAGCTGACTAGGGCGGCCATAACTCGATCATAGCCGCCCTTCAGCATTCACCCTTATTGCAGCGGTAACTGGCCGTTCTTTTCGATGTCTTCCTCCGATTCCGGAATAACGGAGGCCGCCGCCACTTGATCGCCTTCGTCCATTCGCACCAGGCGCACGCCTTGAGTGGACCGGCCCGCTTGGCGGATCTGACCGGATTCAATACGAATGATTTTGCCATCCTTGGTGATGATCATAAGATCGGTGTCTTCTCTCACCGACAACACGGCCACTACCTTGCCTACTTTATTGGTCGTTTTCATATTGATGACACCCTTGCGCCCGCGGCCTGTCAGACGATAATCTTCCAGATCTGTGCGCTTGCCGAATCCATTCTGAGAGATCGATAGAATACGGCCTTCCTTGTCGACGACCAGCAAACCGATCAGATAGTCGCTTTCTTCCAAGTCCATGGCGCGAACCCCACGCGCTTGCCGGCCCATCGGACGAACTTCTTCTTCGCTGAAACGGATCGCCATGCCTTCGTGCGAACCCAGGAATATGAAGTTCTCGCCGCCGGTAATCGCCGCACCCAGCAATTCGTCTCCTTCGTCTAAAGCCAGAGCGATGATTCCGCGCGAAAGCGGGTTGTCAAATTCGGTCAGTTCGCATTTTTAATGACGCCCTGACGTGTCACCATGATGATGAACTTGGCTGGCGTGAATTCCTTGACCGGCAGAAACGCTTTGACCGTTTCGTCGGGCTGCAGGCTAATCAATCCCGAGACGTGCTTGCCTTTGCCGGCAGTTCCGGCGTCCGGAATTTCGTAAATCTTGAGCCAGTAAACCCGCCCTTTGTTCGTAAAGATCAGTAGATATGAATGTGTCGAAGCAATCACCAGATGCTCGACCACGTCTTCCGAGCGCGTGCCCATTCCAATCCGGCCCTTGCCGCCGCGGGATTGCCGGCTATAGGTGTCGACCGAGGTGCGTTTCAGATAGCCGCCGCGAGAAACGGTGACAGCCACGTCCTCCATCTGTACAAGATCTTCGAGACGGATCTCGCCGGTGTCTTCGATGATTTCCGTCCTGCGCTCATCGCCGAAGTCTTTCTGAACTTCCTTAAGTTCTTTAACGATGAGGGCCTTCAGCACTTTCTCCGACCCGAGGATCTCGAGATATTCGGTGATCTGGCCCTGAATACGTTCGAGCTCAATGAGTATGTCTTGCTGCTGCATCGCGGTGAGACGCTGCAACTGTAACTCGAGAATCGCTTGTGACTGGCGTTCGGAGAACTGAAAGCGCGCTATCAAGCCTTCGCGCGCATCGCGCGCCGATTCGGACCCTCGGATCAGGGCGATCACGGTGTCAAGATTGTCGAGCGCCTTCCTGAATCCCAGCAGAATGTGCTCGCGTTCCCGTGCCTTGCGCAGCAGGTAATCGGTGCGCCGGCGCACAACGTCGGAGCGGTGCTCAAGGAATCGTTTAATGACGGCAATCAGGCCCAGCTCGCGAGGTTGTCCGTTGACGATGGCCAGCATGATCACGCCGAAGTTCACCTGCATTTGCGTTTGCTTGTACAGGTTATTCAGAACAACTTCGGCCTGTTCGCCGCGTTTCAGTTCAAAGACGATGCGCATGCCGTCGCGGTCGCTTTCGTCGCGCGCGTCGGAGATTCCTTCCAGCTTCTTTTCACCCACCAGCGCCGCAACGTGCTCGATCAGCCGCGCTTTGTTGACCTGAAACGGAATTTCGGTCACTACAATTGCTTCACGATCTCTGCCGACCTTCTCCGTAGCGGCTTTGGCGCGAATTTTAAGACTGCCGCGCCCCCTGGTGTAGTAATCGTAGATCCCTTGGCGGCCGAGGATGAATCCGCCGGTTGGGAAATCGGGCCCCGGAACCATCTCGATGATCTTTGCCAACGGCGTAGTTGGATCGTTGATCAGCGCGATACTCGCGTCAATGATCTCCTTCAGGTTGTGCGGCGGTATGTTTGTCGCCATGCCAACGGCTATCCCGGAAGAGCCGTTGATGAGGAGATTGGGAACGCGAGTGGGAAGAATCTCCGGTTCGGTTTCGCTGTCATCGTAGTTGGGGCGGAAGTCGACGGTTTCCTGATCGATATCTTGGAGCAGGCTGCCCGCGATGCGCGTCAGGCGAGCTTCGGTGTACCGCATGGCCGCCGGCGGGTCGCCATCGACAGAGCCAAAGTTCCCTTGACCGTCTACCAGCGGGTAGCGCAGGGAAAACGGCTGCGCCATGCGGACTAGGGAGTCGTAAACCGGAGTATCGCCATGGGGGTGATACTTGCCAAGTACTTCGCCCACGATCTTGGCGCATTTCCGGGTAGGCCGATTGAAGTTTAGGCCCATTTCGTGTAGGCCGTACAGAATTCTGCGATGCACTGGCTTAAGTCCGTCGCGGACATCCGGCAAAGCGCGGCCTACGATCACGCTCATCGCGTAATCGAGATAAGACCGCTTCATCTCGTCTTCAATGTTGGTGGGGATTAAGTTTTTGTTGTCGCCGGGCGGAAATAACGGCCCGCCCGCTGACCCGTCTTGATCGGCCAATGAGACTCCTAGAGAGGCTGTAAGGCTAGCTGCAACTCGTTGCGAGCGCTAGACTTACCAGAATTAGAGTAGAACCTTATTATAGCACCCAAAAGCAGCCCAAACTCATTGATCTGAAAGACTTTGGGAACCTTACAGAGCAGACATTCATCCTATACCTCAGATAAGCTGGTAATACCCCGCCCCAAAATGTTATCGATCGTTATCCCCATTCACAATGAGGAGCCGGCGATACTGCCGCTCTATGACCGTCTGACGGCAGTACTTGAGGAGATTAGACGGCCGTACGAAATTATCTTTGTCGATGATGCTTCCACAGACCGCAGCTTCGATCTTCTTTCCAACCTGGTGGAGACAGATAATCGGCTGAAGGTTTTGCGGCTGCGTCGAAACTTCGGGCAAACTGGTGCGCTCGCTGCTGGCTTCGATGAGGCTCAAGGAGACGTGATCGTGTCCCTTGACGGCGACCTGCAGCACGATCCTGCCGATATACCGCGGCTCCTGGACAAGATCGATGAAGGTTATGACATCGCTAGCGGCTGGCGCAAAAATCGGGTAGATAACGCCGTCACGCGCAAGATCCCCTCGCGCATCGCGAACTGGATGATGAAGCGTGCCTCCGGGGTGGAATTACACGATTTCGGCACAACCTTCAAGGCTTACCGGTCGGAGGTATTGAAGGACGTCAATCTCTACGGCGAGTTGCATCGATTCATTCCGGCCTTGGCCAGCTTTTACGGTGCGCGTGTGGTAGAAGTGCCGATCAGGAATATCGAACGGCCGAATGGCGAATCCCACTACGGCTTAGGCCGAATCCTTCGTGTGTTTTTCGATATTTTGACGATTGGGTTCCTGCTGCGTTATCTGACCCGCCCGATGCATTTCTTCGGCAAATGGGGAGTTTGCGGCATTGCGGCGGGCAGCCTGATTCTGCTCACGATGTTGGTGAAGAAATTGACCGGTCAGGACATCATCGCCGAGCATGGTCCGTTATTATTCGCAGGAGCGATGCTCTGGTTTGCCGGGCTAATGCTGTTCAGCACCGGGCTGATCGGTGAAGTGTTGATGCGGACCTATTTCGAGAGCCAGGGACGGCGAATCTACGCCGTTCGCGAAGTCCGCAGCCAGCGGGAACACGTGGTGGATGGCGCTCGTTAGCTCGTACGACGGTTTCATATTTGACTACGGCGGAGTTCTGGTTGAGCATCAAACCGACGCTGAACAGGCTAGCTTAGCGCGGCTCATCGGCATTCCCATTGAACTTTTTCGTGAATTGTATTGGGCAGACCGCCTGGACTACGACAGAGGACTTGTCGGTGCGAGCGAATACTGGCAGGCTTTAGTCGCCAAGGCAGGCTTCGGCACGCTATCGGGGCAAACACTTGACGAGTTAATCGAGATCGATTGCGCGAGTTGGATGCACTTCGACGAAGTCATGTGGGACTGGATCGGGCAACTGCGTGCCGCAGGCAAACGCGTGGCTATGCTTTCGAACATGCCGCTTGAACTAGGTCTTGCACTGAGGGCGAAGACGGATCGGCTGGACGTTTTCGATCATGTGACCTTGTCCTACGAAGGTCACTCGGTGAAGCCGGAACCGGCGATTTACGAAGAATGCCTCGAAGGCATCGGGACGGCGCCTGACCAGACGCTTTTCTTGGACGACAGAATGGAAAACGTACAAGGGGCTGAGTTGCTAGGGATTCGAGCGATCCAATTCCTCGACCGCGATGACGTTCTCCTGCGCCTCACCAGCTAACGTCATAATTGTTGACCCTTGGCGCTAAACTGGCTTCAGTTAACAGGTACGCCGTTGATTCGCTTCCTCTGTGTTGCCAGCCTGCTTGTCGCGCCCGCTTTGAGCCAGCAGCCTGAACCGCCGGTAGTCAACGCCGTTCCCGACATCTTTCACGCCTTTCCGCCCGATCAACAGAAGCTGGGCGGGATCATCGGTAGCCGTCTGCGTGCAAATAGCGAGGGGTACGTGGAGCACAGTCTCGCGGGCGGAGAGCTCACAGGTTCGCCCGAGGCTGGCGGCCGCGACGATCGCGGCACACTGCTCGATGCGGCCGTCGCCGCCTTTGAGTACAGCCACGATGCCTCCGTAAATGCGGTAATCGCCGCCTTGGTAAAGAGTCTTGCCGCATCGCAGCAGCGTGACGGCTACGTTGGCGCTCAAACCGAAGGTCGGCAATGGACCGCTCAGGATACGTTGACACAGAGCGCCATCCTTCGCGGGTTGTTGAATTACTACCGATTGACTGGCGTACCATCGGCCCTATCCATTTGCACCAAGATCGGCGGCCTATTCATCAAAGAGCGCCTTAACTCAAGTGCCGATCCCGGGTCGCTAGCCCTCGCGCTAGAGCCAATGGCTGAGCTCTTCCGGTTCACGGATGACCGAAGATATCTGGAATTCTGTGACTCAGTCGCGGAAAGTTGGTTGCGCAGCAAGCGGTCGGAGCTTGAAGTCACATATCAGAATCTCGCTGTGTTGAACGGACTGATTGAACTGTACCGGGTTACCGGCGACAACTCTGTTTTCGCCGCACCGTTGAAAGCATGGACAGAGATGCAAACTTCCGGGCTCGCGCTGACCGGTGTTCCAGCTAAGGGTGTAGACCGGGACTTGCAATCTTTGGATGCATGCAGCACGAGCGCCTGGCTGGAATTGTCTTTGAACCTGCTGCGCATCACAGGACAACCGCTCTACGCCGAGCAAGTGGAGCGCACTATCTACAATCAACTCTTCGCCGATCAGGATCCGCGATCCGGGGCAGTATTGGCGCCTGCACTATGGAACGGCAAGAAGGAGCCTGCAACGGCGGGAGCATGCGCGGCGAACGAGGCGCGAGCGGTCGCACTTCTGCCGGCCACAGTTTGGGGCCGCTACGGCAACGGCATCGCCGTCAATTTGTACAGCAATGGCCGGGCGACTCTGAAGCTACGCCGGCGCGGGACTATACAGCTCTACTCTGAAGCACCGTATCCGCAATCCGGCAGCATCACATTACACGTGGAACCCGATCACCCGTTGCATTTCCCGTTGCGGCTTCGCGTGCCCCAGTGGACCGACAAGTTTACAGCCGATATCGGCCCCGATCACTACGTCGGTCGGCCCGGCGAATATCCTGACCATCAACCGCGCTTGGAAGCGCGGCGATACAATCAAGATCTTCATCGCAATTACACCTCGAGTTGTGCACGGAATTAAGCAATTTGCTCGACGACATAGCCGTCGTGCGCGGGCCTCAGGTGCTTGCTTTAGGCAAGACGTTCAATCCGGATATAGCGAACCTCGACGCGGTCGCCGTTGCGCATACCGATGGATTCCGCCATCGCGCTTATCGCTCGCTTGCGACAAACTAGTCGCTAACTGGGTCGGGCGACCAGGCATATTCGGTAGCTGGAACATATCAGGGCCAGCCGAAGACATTGGTGCTGGTGCCATTCGCCGAAGCTGTGAATTACCGCGTTTGGCTCGCCCAATCTAAAGCTTCGTCGGGCGCGTCATCGCACTGAGAGGCCACTGCGTCAACTCGACTTCGCCCAATAGCTTTCAAACAACCCCGACATCGCTTCCGCAAAGCCCGCGTGATCGAACACGACTGCGGTCCAAGAGGGACGAGTCAAAACCGGGTCTAACAACGCTACCAAGCCGGACTTTCCGTCAAATAGCGCAAGTTTGAGGGGCAGCCTGCTGAGGAACCTGATCTCCACGCCTTGCACACGATATTCCTTGAGCCGTTCACGATGCTGTTCGTCGATCGGTCCGGCCTCAATTAACAACCGGCATCGCACTCCCCGTGTGGCAGACTCTTTGACTAGCTGCTCGTCCAGAGGATCGACTGCAAACGGCGGCCGTGAAAACTCCGCATAACTCGTGGTCACCGCGGCCAGCATGCGGCGGTAATGAATTGCAGTTTGAGTCGGGTCGTTCACCAGGTTCAGGAAATCGAGCGTTCCCTGCCCGTATTGCCCTTCCATGAATGCCGCGCGGAGATCCTCGATTAACCCGGTTGCCAGCCGCGCCTGCTCCGTCAATTCGTTCTGCAGGGCCTTGCTGCGCCGGGCCAGATAACCGGGGATGGCTAGCCCCGGATCCACAGCGGAAAAAAGCTTTGTTTTCTCCTGCACCACTTGGGCAAAGCCTTTTTCGACAAGACTGTCGAGCACCTCGTAGATTTTCTGCCGGGGCACGTGAGCCCGAGCGGCTAGTTCCAAGGCTTTGAACCTTGGGTGGCCCATGAGAATGAGGTACGATCGCGCTTCGTACGCGTTAAGTCCTACCTGCTGCAGCTTTCGCCAATTCAGCTGATAGTCTCCCGATGCGGAGTCACGATCCTTCACGAGACGAGAACATATCACATTCAAATCGTTACTTTTCAGCCGCGAACTTTCGCGTAGATCAGGCAAGCGGCCGCGATGTCCTCAACTGCGACGCCCAGGCCCTTGTAAATGGTGTTGCGGCTCTGCGGCTTTGACTTCGTTCCTGCGAGAATTTGCCCTAGTTCGGCGTAAATCGGAACAGCGGACTTGACAATGTCTCCGGATTCTTGGGCGGCAGCTTCGATGGACTCCACGATCACAGCGCCGGACTGCATCGCTGCGTCATCCAGCTCTCTTGCGTGTAGACCGACCGCCCCGACGGCATTCACGTGCGTGCCTTCGCTGAGCCACGTTCCAAACAGCACAGGCTCTGAACTATGAGTTACGGTGACAATTACGTGAGCGCCTTTGACGGCCTGTTCCGCGGTTGTGGCACGGGCGGAGATTTCATTCGCAAAACGAGTTGCGTTGTCGGGACTTCTACTCCAGACACGAACATCGTCGAAGCTGCGAACCAGGCTGAGCATTCTGTGATGAGTGCGTGCCTGCACGCCGCTGCCTAGAATTGCGAGCACATGCGCCTCCGGCGATGCGAGCTCACGTGTCGCAAGCGCCGATGCCGCAGCGGTTCGCCAGGCTGTTATCGAGCGTCCATCGAGGATAGCGAGCGGGATTCCTGTGAATTGATCGAATAGCTGAATGAGCGCTTGATGCGTGTGAATTCCAAGGTCGGCATTTCTCGGAAAAACCGTGACCAGCTTCGCGCCGATCACATCGCGATAAGCCGCCGGCATTAGCCCGAACCAAGCTTGTTGGTCCGCAATGGACAGCACTGAGCGAAGCGGCTGGTTGACTTTCTCCGGCCGACAGAGCAATCAAAGCTCGTTCGATTTCGGCGATCAATTCCAACTGATCTAGCTGCTCTAGGACTTGTGCATCCGAGATGAAGAACGGTTGTTCGGGCATTTAAACTGTATTCTCCTCGTCTCGCCGGCAGTTGCTAGACTTGGGGCAGATAAGGATCAGCGAGTCTCTTGACGCATCACTCCGACTTGCCAAAGACACTGGGGGAACTTCGCTCCAGCCGTTTCTTCGACCAACTGCAACCGCATCGCACTCTCAAGGAAGAGCTGAGATCGAATTTGATCTGCAAACTCGATCGCGGCGAAACACTCTTCCCGGGAGTAGTGGGCTATGACGACACTGTAATTCCCCAAGTCGTTAACGCTATTCTCTCGCGGCACAATTTCATCCTGCTTGGTTTGCGCGGCCAGGCCAAAACACGTTTGGCGCGTATGTTAACGAACCTGCTCGATCCACGCATGCCCTACATTGCAGGTTGCGAGATTCGGGATCACCCGTTACCTCCGATCTGCGGACAATGCCGGCACAAATTAGCCGACCTGCGGGACGCAACGCCGATCGCCTGGATCAGTTCGCAAGACCGGTACATAGAAAAGCTCGCCACCCCCGACGTCACTATCGCCGACATGATTGGCGATATCGATCCCATCAAGGCTGCTCGAACCGGGCAGGATATTTCGAACGAATTGACCATCCACTATGGTCTTGTGCCGCGTGCGAATCGCGGGCTGTTTGTGATTAACGAGCTGCCGGATCTCGCCGGCAAGGTGCAAGTTGGATTGTTCAACATCATGCAGGAAGGCGACGTTCAGATAAAGGGATATCCGGTGCGCCTGCCGCTGGATGTCATGCTCGTATTCACCGCCAATCCGGAAGATTACACCGCGCGCGGAAAAATCATCACGCCCTTGAAAGATCGCATCGGCAGCGAGATTCGCACGCACTATCCCCTGACTCTCAATCAAGGGATGGACATTACCAAACAGGAAGCTTGGACCCGTCGCCGCTCGCCGGTTGAACTGGAAGTTCCGCTCTATTTGCACGAAGTAGTTGAGCAGATCGCGTTCCTTGCCCGGGAAGACAAGCGCGTCGATAAGCGTTCGGGTGTCTCGCAAAGACTGCCGATTACAGCGCTCGAAAATGTGGTTTCAAATGCGGAGCGTCGTGCACTGAAAAACAAGGAGCAAGTGGCTGTGCCGCGAATCCTAGATCTCTACGCCGCCCTGCCGTCAATCACCGGCAAGCTGGAACTGGAGTACGAGGGTGAGCTCAAAGGCGGCGAAGCAGTTGCCCGAGAGTTAATTCGCAACGCGGTCGGCCGTGTGTACAGTTCGTATTTCGACGGCACGAACATGCGACAGGTCGTGCAATGGTTCGAGCTCGGAGGATCGTTGAAGCTTGATGAGACGATGACAGCCGAGGATATGGTTCAGCAACTTCAGAAAATCCAAGACTTGCTTGAATTCACCGGAAAGCTGGGACTGTCTGAAAATGAGAGCGATGCGCTCCGCGCTTCCGCGGCGGAATTCATCTTAGAAGGACTGTACGCGCACAAACGCATTAGCCGCAACGAGGAACTTGCTTTCATCGCGGGCGACCGAAGCAGCCGTGAAGAGCGCGGCCGCGATGAACGGGATGATACGCAACGCCGTGGCTTTGAACAGAGGCGCGGCTCAGGCGGCGGACGCCGCAATCTGAACTAATCGCAAACTTAGGCGACATGCGACGCATTTCGTACAGCAAGTTTTCCGAAGACGATCTCGGAATCGAGATGGACGATCTGCTGCGCGCCTTGGCCGACTACCTTCTGCAAAGCGGGTTTCAGGATCCCTATCTGCAGTTTTCGGAGATGAATCAGCATACGCTCGAAGAGCTGAAGCAGGCTATTGAGCGTGCACTTGAATCGGGTGACCTGTTCGACCCCGAAAGACTCCAGGAACTGCGCGACCGTCTCCAGCAGATGTCGGCGCAGCAACGTGACAAGCTGATCGAGAAGTTGATGGAGAAGCTGGAAGAGGGCGGCTATATCAACATGGATGGCCCCCCGCCGGAGTCGCCTTCCGCGCCGGGTGCGCAAGGCGGACCCGAGAGCGAAATGCGCTTCGAGGTAACCGATAAGGCCATCGACTTCCTCGGATTCAAGACTTTGAAAGACCTGCTTGGATCGTTGGGGAAATCGAGTTTCGGCGCGCATGACACGCGCGATTTGGCGACGGGTATTGAGGCAAGCGGCGGCGCAAAATCGTATGAGTTTGGCGACACCCTGAATCTCGACGTCAGCGCAACTCTGTTCTCCGCGATTCAACGGGAGGGACTAAATCTGCCGTTGAATCTCGAGTATTCAGATCTTTACGTCCATCAATCCGAATACCAGAGTTCGTGCGCGACCGTGCTGATGCTCGATTGCAGCCACAGCATGATCTTGTACGGCGAAGATCGTTTTACTCCGGCCAAGAAAGTCGCGCTCGCCTTATCGCATCTGATAAAGACGCAGTATCCGGGCGATTCTCTCCGCTGCGTGCTGTTCCACGACTCGGCGGAAGAAATGCGGATCTCGGACTTGGCGCGCGTGCAAGTCGGCCCCTACTACACAAACACGCGAGATGGATTGATCCTCGCGCAACGTCTGCTTGCGCAGGAAAAGAAAGACATGAAGCAGATCGTCATGATCACAGATGGAAAACCATCTGCCCTGACTTTGGAAGATGGACGGATCTACAAGAATGCATTCGGCCTGGATCCGCTGGTGATTAGTCAGACGCTTGAAGAAGTCGCGCGTTGTAAGAAGCGCGGTATTTTGATCAACACGTTCATGCTCGCGAGCGATTACGGTCTGGTTCAGTTTGTCCAGAAAGTAACTCAGATGTGTTCGGGCAAAGCTTATTTCACAACACCGTACAACCTGGGAAACTACTTGCTCATGGATTACATGAATCGCAAGACCCGGACGATACACTAAGCCGGCCGATCGCGCTGAGCCCCCCACTTAGCATCGGTAAGTACTTTGTCGCGGAAATCCAAAGCTATTGTTTCCGGCCGCAGACCTCCTCCGTTGCTGCGCCGCACGTCGGTATAGAAGTCACGGTAGTGACGACTGCATGAACAAAGCACGGATGGAGTCGTTCAGCGACGGTGTTTTCGCCTTTGCGATCACGCTTCTCGTCCTCGGGATTCAGGTGCCTGAATTGAAGAATGCCACCGAGCCTGAGCTACGCCACGCTCTTCTAGCCGTTCTTCCGCAACTGCTTCCGTACATCACCAGCTTTGCCACCATCGGAATCATCTGGCTGAACCACCATGCGATGTTCCATTCAGTGCAGCGGGTGGAGCACACAACGCTGACGCTCAATCTCCTGCTGCTCTTGGTTGTCGCCTTCATCCCCTATCCGACAGCCGTCCTTGGCAGGTATGGGGCGCTGCGATCCAGTGCCTTTTTATACGGCTGCGTACTAACGCTTCTGGGCTTCGCCTACTCGCTGCTTTCGCTGCACATTGGGAAGCGCCGCTTGCGGGCAGAGTCCGAAGATCGGCACGCAACCAAACGGAAGATTGCACGCAACCTGATCGGTTCGCTGACATATCCGGCTGCCGCTGTCCTTTCACTCTGGCATCCACGTGTCGCCGTGGTGATCTATTTCGTTCTCGCCATCTTTTACTTCATTCCTATGCGACGGAGTGCGGTCCAGGAACGATCCACACGCTGAGATTCGTGAATATGACTCGCGATGCGGCAGTGTATTCAATGGATTGCCAGGAACTCAACAATTACATAGGTTCCGTAAACGAATGGGAGTGAAAACAGGCTGCTGTCCACCCGATCCAACATGCCGCCGTGGCCGGGTAACAATCCTCCGCTGTCCTTAACTCCGGCGCCGCGCTTGATCGCCGATTCCACCAAGTCCCCAAACTGCCCCGCTATGTTACCGATTACTGCCAGCAGGATGATGTCCCAGTAAGGAAGAGTCGGCATGAAGTGCCTCAGGTAAAGCAATCCGAGCACAACGGAGGCAACCACTGACGCAGCAGCCCCCTCCCAACTCTTCTTCGGGCTTATTACAGGAGCCATGCGATGACGTCCAAATGCTCGCCCGGCGTAGTAGGCCGCCGAATCCCCCACCCAATTGAGAGCCAATGCGAATAGAAGCAGGTGTACGCTGATGGACCGTAGTTCGGCAGCGAAATGCCACGGCGCAAACGTGTAGAAGGCGCCAAATATCGCACAACTCACTTGCGGCAGCATCTCGCGCAGATCGACTTTCTTGAGGAACAGGACAAGAGCAACCGCAACCAACAAGACCACGCCGACCAGCGTGTCTTGGGGACGGAAAAGAATGATCAGGCCGCACAATAGTCCTGGAAGTCCGGGGTGCTGAATGCCGTAAGCGGCAACAAGCCCCGAGTACTCCCAGTAACAAAGGACACTCATGAGCAGAGCGGCGGCTAGAAACAGCCAGAACGGCGCAAAAAGTGTGAGATAGAGAGCGACCGGAATCAGCGCGATCGCGGTGACCAGCCGCTGCATTTCCTCAGTATGCGATAGCGATGCTAGACGAAAGGCGCTTCGAGCGGCTGATCTTCCAACAGGAGAGGCGCGGGTTCCATAGCTGCGCCGCGCGCCAAACCCCCAAAACGCCGTTCCCGGCTTTGGTACTCGGAAATCGCCTCGAGGAGTTCGGTCCTAGTAAAGTCCGGCCAAAGTGTCTCCGTAACGTACAGTTCCGCATAAGCGATCTGCCACAGCAGAAAGTTACTGATGCGCATTTCACCAGATGTGCGGATGAGCAGGTCGGGATCCTTCAATCCACCCGTGTAAAGGTGTTCCGCAAGGCCTTCCTCTGTAACTTCGAGCGCGTCCAGATTACCTTCCAGGCGTGCATTATCGAGCATGGCATTCATGGCGTCGACCAACTCGGTCCGGCCACCGTAATTGATGGCCAGGTTCAGCCGCATGCCACGATTCTGTACCGTTTTGTCCATAACGGTTTGCAGCTCCGCTTGAACCGCTGCCGGCAATGATTCCAGACGGCCGATCGCAACCAACTGTATGTCGTTTCGCATCAGGCGCGGAAGCTCACGCCGCAAGTAGAAGCGCAACAAACGCCACAGACCTTCGATTTCGTGCCGTGGACGTTTCCAATTTTCAACCGAGAACGCATACAGCGTGAGCGCCTCCAGCCCAAGCTGAGCACAGGTCTCCACCACAGTTCGCACGGGATCGACGCCCGCTTTATGACCCATAATGCGAGGGTAGTTGCGCTGCTTTGCCCAGCGGCCATTCCCATCCATGATGATGGCGATGTGAGCTGGCAAACGTTTGGGATCAAGGCTAGCAGCAACACGCCACTCGCGCCCACCAGGAGTAAGTACCTGAAGAAGTTCCTTCATTTCACAAAGCTCTATGGTACACCAAGGACTCACGTCTTCGCCGCCTAAAAATCACGATCCTAGCCGCTCGATTATCGGCATAACTCCACCCGCCGCACAGAGAAAAGTCCCAAAGGGCAAATGAGTTTCGGCAAGTTTTCTGCGCGTCAATAAACACCAGGCCGCACCGGCAATTGAGCCCACAACGGCGCCGGCCATAGTCGCGAAAAGTGTATGCTCGAAACCGAGGAAACAGCACATCAATAGCAACAGTTTGATATCGCCGAAGCCGAGGCCCTCGCGGCCACGGACTTTCTCGTAGATAAAACCGAGCAGCCACATCGGAAGCACAAGGATGACGATTCCCAGCCCTACATCCAACAACGAGCGCCAGACCGAGTCGCAACGCTGGAAATACCGACCAAACGAGCATACCGGAGACAGGCACAAAACCCGCGATTACAATGCCGGCAACAGAGCCGCCAAGCGTCAACTCGTCCGGAAGAATTTGTTCTTCGAAATCAGTCCAGAAAAGAACGACGAGAATGGCTTCCCAGAGAAACCATTTAGCGGCATCAGGAGTTGCTCCATATCGAAAAGCGACAAGTCCGAAGAGAATTGCGGTAAAAGCCTCGACAAGAGGATAACGGATACCGATATTTTGGGTGCAACGTCTGCATTTACCACGCAGCGCCACATAACTGACCAGCGGAACGTTGTCAAACCAGGCTGATTCTTCGCCGCATTCGGGGCAGAATGAACGAGGCGTCGCCACCGAGAGGTCCCGTGGTATTCGATAGACGCACACGTTCAAAAAGCTGCCAATAAGCAGGCCGAACAATGCCGCGCCGCACACGTAGAACGGCAGGAACTCAGCCGGCAAGAGCCCTCTTGTAAGAAAGCGATTGTGATTGAGAACCAGAAGCTCCTTTGAAAACATTTGCTTTACTCGCTGCTGAGCGCCTGAAATCAAAGTTGCCGCCAAGCCAGGATTTTCGCGCACGGTTCGCATCGCGGCCGCGATTTCTTCCGGCTGGTTCGTGACGTAAAGGCCGGACACGCCGTCTTCAAATACCTCTGCAAGGCCGCCCACGCGACTTGCTATCACAGGAACACCCATTGCCATCGCGAGAAGGGCCGCGGATCCCAGCCCCTCCGATTGCGTTATGTACACAAACATGCTGGCCCGCACAAGATCACCGGGCAAATCGGATGAGAAAACGACGGGCACGGCGGCGATATTCGCTGCGCGTTCCACCAGCATCCTCCCTTTGAACGGATCCCTCGTAGCAAGCGCGACAGCCGGAAACGATGGGTCCCAGCGCTCGGCCCCAACTACGCTGGCCACTCCGTCGTAAACGACATCGATTTTCTCGCGTGGAATGCCGGCGCGTTCGAGTTCACCGGCGACAGCTTGCGAAACTGCAAGGAAGCGCCGAGCACGACCGTACTTCCACCGGGACAGAAGCGATCCTTGACTGGGAACATGACGCGGCGTGATACGACGAGCGGGCGGCGCGCTGCGATCGCCGCAAGAGAATGGGAGTGCGCATCGTGGGCGTGAACCACGTCTACGTCCTTAGATCTGCGCCGGATGTCCATCAGGCTCACGGGAACGGTAACGACGTTCGCGTCGCGTGCGGCTCGCCAAATCGGGCTGTCCTCTCGTGCCGATAGAACGCATTCATGTCCCGCGTCGCGGAGTCCAGCGATAAGCAACAGTGCCTGAAGTTGTCCGCCACGAAGCTCTCGTCCCGTGTCAATATGAAGAATCTTCACTATCCGGCCGGGGCTCATATACGCGCCTTCGAGTATTTGACGAAATTGTAGAAGGCCGCCATGTAAGCGATGCTCAGACCCTCAAAACCGTCCAAACATCCGAGTTTCAGTACGTACGTGTTGAGAAAGGTCCACGGAGGATCGAGAAGAAGTTGCGCCATGCCGGGCCTTCGTCCGCGTGCGACGATCTCCTTGGCGGCAAGCGTCGTGTAGCTGTCCATGCGATTTCACGTGCTCGGATAATGAACTGCAAGTGAAGTGAAGCAGATTTGATTGCAGATGCCCGATGCGCCCGTGAACCGCCACTGACTCATGAACGAAGTCACCGACCCACTTGGCTTTCCGGCGATCGAAGAGTCTGATTTTCCGATCGGGATGCCATCCGCTGTGAAGGATCCACCGGCCGAGATATTGGGCCAGCCTGGGCATAGTGTAGCCATCGAACTTTGGACCGGCTTTCTTGATCTGCCAGATCTCCGCCTCCAGCGCTTCACTCAGGCTCTCGTCCGCGTCCAGCGACAGTACCCAATCGTGAGTGGCTAACTCAGTCGCAATGTTCTTCTGTGCCGCATAGCCGTGCCATGACGCCTCTTCCACTCTTGCGCCAAGCTTAGTCGCAATTTCAGCCGTCCGGTCGTTTGATCCGCTATCGAGAACTAGGATTTCGTCGCAGCAGCGGAGGCTCTCAATCACGCGCGCAACGTTCCGCTCCTCGTTGAAGGTGATGATGGTGGCGGTAATCTTCATTAACGGCTGATCGTGTCCACCGGAACAAGCGCAAGCGAAAGCAAAAGTAACCCGAGTGCCGTTCCTCCGATGGCGAGACGCTTCCTTCCGAGGGGTGCCTGATCGTAGACCAACGGATGATGCCTGAAAAAAAACAAAAGCACACCCCAAACCCACCAGGCGTGACAGATGAATCCCATTAGCGCCAAAGCGCCAATCGTAGCGATAGAAACACGCTTGTGCATCCGTTGTCCCCCCACAGCGTAGACAATATGGCCGCCATCTAGCTGGCCGACGGGAAGCAGGTTCAAAGATGTTGCCAGCAGCCCAGCCCAGGCCGCCATTGCGACCGGATGCACGGCGATGTTTTGCGGGGCTGTCCCGGGAAATCGAACCAGCTCAACCGCTCTCATCAGCAGAGGCGTTCCAAACACCAGCGACTCAGGGGAATGCAGCACAGGGACAACAACTCGAGACATCCATACTCCGGCCACAAGAAACGGAAGCAACACCACCGCGCCGGCGATCGGCCCCGACACGCCGATATCGAACAGATTCCGGCGGCTGTAGATAGGTGTGGGGATGCGGATGAACGCGCCAAATGTGCCGAGCAGGAAAGGCGACGGCAAGAAGTAGGGCAGCGAAGCAGCTACTCGCGTGCGCCTGCATGCAACATAATGTCCCATCTCATGTGCAACCAGGATCAAGAGCACTGGAAGTGAATACAGCGCGCCAGACCAGATGCGATGATTTCCTGAAAACAGTGTTTGGTAGCTGTTCAGCAGAAGGACATCGTCCAGCGGGCGTAAATACCGAAAACTCCTCGTGAGAGCGAACCCGAAACACGTTGTGCTCACAAAAGTGAGGAGAAGCAAGAGGACGTGAAGCCACCAGCGTTGCGCCGGAAAATCGGCTTCGCTGTTTGGCATTTAATGCAGCGTTTGCAATTCTTTACCTGGCTTGAAGCGGACCGCCTTGCCCGGCGGAATAGCAACCTCCGCCCCGGTGCGAGGGTTACGCCCAATCCCAGTCTTCCGCGGGCGAACCGTAAAAATACCGAAGCCGCGCAGTTCGATGCGATCACCGTCGCTCAGAGCCTTTTTCATCGTCTCAAAAACGGATTCGACGGCTTGCTCCGCCTTCGTTTTAGTGATACCCGTTCGGTTCACGACTTCGTTGATGATGTCAAGCTTGATCAAAGGGCCTCCGACACCCGCGGCAGCGATATCTCTATAGTAATGAGCCAGTTAAGGCAGTGTCAACGTGAACGCCGTGTGCCTTTCGGGAGAGCTAGCACATTTTTCCGCCTGGAGCCATATTTACTTAGCCCCTGGTTCAAAGCCTGAGGCCAAAGTGTCTCTTGCTTAGCACTTCGCGCATTGGAGACGAACTTGCTCTGTGTCTAAACGTACATGGCGACCGTAGTATGAATCCGCTGAAAATCTTGCTCGTTGAAGACAGTCCCAGTGACGTGAGACTGATTCGAGAGGCTTTGAAAGAGGCAAGAGTTCCCGATTCTCATGGCGGTGGCTCGCGACGGAGTTGAGGCAACCGACTACCTCAAATACGCCGAAGGTCATGCTGTCCGGCCGGATTTGATTCTGCTTGACCTGAACCTGCCTCGAAAAGACGGAAAAGAAGTTCTGGCCGAAATTAAGGCTTCTCCGATTTTAAAGCAGATCCCCGTCTTGGTAATGACCAGTTCAAGATCGGATGAGGACATCTCCGACGCTTACCTGCTGCATGCAAACTGCTATATAACGAAACCGGCAGATCTTTACGAATACGTGAACGTTGTTCGCGCAATTGAGGAGTTCTGGTTCCTTACGGCGACCTTACCCGATTCCTATCGTGCCGTCAAAGTTAGCTTCGATGCGCCCCGTTTACGCGCACTGATGAACTTCTAAGCGCCTGCAGACGCTGTTTCTGATGCGTCTTGCGCCGCCTTAAGCGCTGAGTCGTAATCCGGGTGGTCGCCGACTTCGTGAACATACTCCACGTGCCTGAGCCTGTCCTCGCCATCAAGAACAAATATCGCGCGGCTTTCTATGCGTAGATCCGGAATCAACGTGCCGTAACGTTCCCGAATGAGGCGCTCTTGTGATCGGAGATCATCTCTACCTTGTTGATTCCAAAGTTGCCGCACCAACGCTTCTGGGCAAACGGTAGATCCATGCTGATCGTGAAGATACGAACTTCGGAAAGTTTTCCCGCTTCCACTTCAAAGCGCCGGGTTTGCGCATCGCATACAGGAGTATCCAGCGACGGCAAAACACTGAATATCCGGACCCCATTCCCCGTTTTCGCCAGATCGACCTTCTGAAGGGTGGCGTCCACTGCCTCGAAATCGGGAGCCTTCTCGCCCGGCTTCAGTTCTGGCCCTTGCAAGCGAAACGGCTTTCCCTTCAAAGTAGTTGTGCGTTCAGAATCGTTCTTCGTGTCCATCCGCCACAGTGTAACAACTATGCACTAATCGATAACCTCGGGCAATTCACATGCGAAGTTTACACATCTGTAGATCGTCAAGCGGCCACGGCGCTCCAATCCGCCAAAGAATGGTGCGACCCCGGAAAGTGCTTGCGCCACGTCATCGCTCATCGCCATCACCAGCGTTGTCGGGCTGAAACGTGCCCATTCGCGGCTCAATCTTGCTTCGATTTCCTCATCCACTTTCTGGCATCGGAAAATCACTTGCGCAGGCACGGACAACCACCGGCCCAAGGCGGCCAACATCTGCGGTGCCATCGTGGGCTGTGCCTCCAGTTTCTTGGCAAATGCTTCAAGCGAGCGCTTTGCCCGAAGTGCTAAATTGTCGTCTCCAGTGAGCTTCGCTAACCGCAACAGCACATCCGTAGCCACAGAGTTGCCGGAGGGCTCTGCGCCATCATAATCGTCTTTCATGCGTAGAAGCAGGTCGCGCCTGCGTCTTCTACCGTACTAAAGAATCCGCCATGCTCCTTGTCCTCGAAGCGCCCAAACCCGCCGCGAGCCAAATCCAAAGACCGTATTAGATAAATGGGATCAAAGCTCGCTTCAAACAGGTCGAGCATTGCTTGCGCGAAAAAAGCATAATCGTCCAGGAAACCGGAAACTGCCGCTTCGCCGTCACAGAAGCCGCCGCAGCAGTACGCCCGAGTGCGTTGTCGTACATGCGCGCCAAGCAGAAAGTCTGCGGCTCTCTTTGCTGCATCGAGATAAGGACGGTGCCCCAGTACGCGGTAACCGAGCGCGAGCGCCGAAATCATAAGCGCGTTCCACGAAGTGAGGATTTTAGTTGTCGAGGTGCGGCCGCGGACGCTTATTACGCGCTGTAAATAATATCTCCTTCGATCTGCGAAGCGACGGCGGCTCCGGTTCAGGTGAATCAAGGGATTCGTACAGAATATTGCGCGCTACAAACTCTCCTTGCGGATCTTGTGAGACGTTGCCGAATTCTTTGACACCGAAAAAGCGGCAGAATGCCATCGGCTTCAGCGTCTCAAGCAAGCTGCTAATTTCCGAATGCGCGCCAAATATAGAAGGCGCCCTCCCCGGAGTGCGATGGGTTCTCAGGATCTGGACTGTCGGCGTCTTCGGCGGAATAAAAAACGCCGGACGGATCGGTCATGTCTCGCAGCACATATTCGAAAACTGCCTTCGCAACTTCGGAGAACTTATTATCTGTGTGTGATTTGGTATCCCTCTAAATACGACACAGCTAGCTGCGCCTGATCGTACATCATCTTCTCAAAATGCGGGACAAACCATCGGTCGTCCACCGAGTAACGATGGAATCCGCCGCCCAGATGATCGTGCATGCCGCCCGCGGCCATGCCGTCGCAGGGTGCGCGTGACCATCTCGAGGGCTTCGTCGTTCTTCTCATCGACGAGTAGCGGAACAAGATAGTTCAGCATCACTGGACGAGGAAATTTCGGAGCGCTGCCGAAGCCGCCATACTTCTCGTCAAATGCTCGGCGGAACTGCCAAAATGCGCTCCCAAACAGGTCTTGGTCGGGCATTGCCGTAACCGTTTCCGGTGTTGCGCTCATTGAGGCAAGCTGCCGCGCCACGTCGATGCTGGAGCTTTCAACGCGCTCGCGCTGGTCCTGCCAAGCTTGGGCAAGGTGCAACAAAATATCGCGGAAACCCGGACGGCCGTAACGCTGATCGGGAGGAAAGTAAGTGCCTCCGAAGAATGGCCGCAACTGCGGGGTAAGCCAGACCGACATCGGCCATCCGCCGCTGCCCGTCGTAGCTTGAACAAACAACATATAGATGCGGTCGACGTCCGGGCGCTCTTCACGGTCCAGTTTCACCGGAACAAAGTGCCGGTTAAGTACTTCCGCGACCTTCTCGTTTTCAAACGATTCATGCGCCATCACGTGGCACCAGTGGCACGTCGAGTAGCCGATCGAGAGGAAGATGGGCTTGTCTTCCTCTTGTGCTTTCTGAAACGCCGCCTGTCCCCACGGCAGCCAATTGACCGGATTATGTGCGTGCTGGCGCAGATACGGGCTCTTCTCATCAGCCAGCGCGTTGGTATGCATGCGTTTTCAGTCTAACCGCGCAGTGCGCGGGCGCCGAGACCTTCATTCGCAATCGTGCAAATACAATGAAGGCGATGATCACACGGCGTGGATTATTGAAGACCGCGGCCGCTGCTTCTTCTCTGGGCCTGCTGCGAGCGGCCGAGAACGTCGGAGAGCGGAACATCCCGCAGGAGTTCACCTATGCCGACGTGCAACTTGCGCCCGGACCAGCCCTTACGCAGTTTCAGCAAACTCAGTCAGTGCTGCTGTCCCTGAACGAGGATAGCCTGCTGAAACCTTGGCGCTTGCGTGCCGGACTGCCGGCTCCGGGCCCGGACATGGGAGGGTGGTACGACGAAGTGCCGCTCGAAAAGACTGCAAGCGGTGGACACGGTTTTGCGCCCGCTCATTGTTTTGGGCAATGGGTGTCGGCGCTCGCACGCGGCTATAACGCGACCCGCGATCCGTCCACCCTGGACAAGATAAATCGCCTGCTTGCGTTGTATGAGCCTGCCATCTCGGAGAAGTTCTACACCAACTTCCGATTTCCGGCCTACGTGTACGACAAGATGGTGATCGGCCTCATTGATGCACATCGCTTCGCGGCTATCCCGGATGCGTATCGATTATTGGAGCTGACTACAAACGCTGCCGAGCCACACCTTCCACCGCGCGCCCTTGACCGTGATGAACCGCAGCGGGAGTGGCGCAAGTCGGTTGGAGACAACACGTCGAACGATTACTGCTGGGACGAGTCTTACACCATGCCCGAGAATCTGTATCTGGCTTGGGAGCGCGGCGCGGGTGAGCGTTATCGAACCCTGGCCCGGCGCTATCTGCTCGACCGAACTTATTTCGATCCGCTGTCCGAAGGTAAGAACGTGTTGCCTAATCACCACGCATACAGCTTCTGCAATGCTCTCAGTTCTGCGATGCAGGCATATTTGGCGGATAACAGCGCGAAGCACCTCCGAGCCGCCACGAACGCATTCGAGATGATTACGGCGACACAGAGCTTCGCCACCGGCGGCTGGGGACCGAACGAAAGCTTTGTCGATCCCAATGGCGATGGGCTTTATACAAGCCTCACCGACACCCATCGCGGCTTTGAGACACCATGCGGCAGTTATGCGCATTTCAAGCTGACGCGCTATTTGCTCCGCGTGAGCGGCGACGGAATGTACGGGGACAGCATGGAGCGGGTTTTCTATAACACCGTGCTAGGAGCAAAGCCGCTTGAGAGAGATGGAGCAGCTTTCTACTACGCCGACTATCATGCTCCAGCGGCAAAGACGTACTTCCCCGATAAGTGGCCTTGCTGTTCCGGCACTTTGCCCCAGGTCGCTGCCGACTATCGCATCTCGACTTATTTCCACGAGCCAAACGGACTGCTTGTCAACCTGTACATACCGTCAACTGTCAAATGGGTCAATCATGACGGAGCGCAAGTTACTTTGACGCAAACCGGTGATTACCCATTTGACAGTAAGGTCGCACTCCGAATACGAGTATCTCGGCCCAGCGACTTCACGCTACGATTGCGGACACCCGCCTGGGCAGGCCCCATTGCGTTTTCGGTGAACGGAGAAGAGTCGCCTGCCAACGTCCAACGCGGATTCGCAACTATCCGCCGAAAGTGGAGCGACGGCGATCTAGTGGATGTGACTATCCCGCTTCCCATGCGCTTGGAACCGATCGATTCAAGGCATCCCGAAACGGTCGCACTGATGCGAGGACCGCTGGTTCTCTTCGCAATCACAGACAATCCGCCGGCCGTATCCCGAAAGCAGCTACTCGCCGCAACTCCCATTCCTGGCCGGCATGCGTGGACAGCAGAGACGAATTCCGGCCCGCTGACATTCTGTCCGTACACGTCCATCTTTAACGAAAAGTATTCCACCTACGTGCGAGTGTAAATTCGCGAAACCCAGCAGAGCCGCGACGGTAACGGAGCGGTTATCGCACGGTAGTCGTCCTCTTAGTACGATACAGGCATCGCGTTCCATTCAGGATCATCATCAATGCCCTTTTCCCGCGTCGCGGTTTCGCTCGCGATTCCACTTTGGCTATGCCTGTTTAATCGGACAGGCTTTGCCCAGACAAACGATTCAGCAGTTCCTGTTGTTCTGCACGCTGCGCGGTTGCTCGACGTGGAAGGCGGCCGCATCGTCACCCCCGGCGAAGTGCTGGTTGAAAACGGGAAGATCGTCGAAGCGGGAACGGCGGTCAACCATCCGCCAGGCGCCAAAACGATCGAACTGGGCGATCGCACTCTCATGCCTGGTCTGATCGATGTCCACGTTCATCTCTTTCTGCATCCAGGCGCGGAGGATTTGCAAACCGTCGAGGAGTCGGTCCCACAGCGCACGATTCTCGCAACCCTCGCCGCAAGAGATGATCTGATGGCCGGTTTCACTGCCGAAAGAGACATGGGTACGGAAGGCGCCGGCTCGGCGGACAGCGCGGTTCGAAACGCCATCGACCGCGGCTTGATTCCCGGTCCCCGCTTGCGTGTCAGCGGGAACGCCGTGGACATCCTGGGCGGTCATGAGGACGCCATCCACTACAACCCGGAGCAGCATGTGCTTTCGAACGCGACTTACGCCAACAACACCGACCAGTTGATTGAGGTTATCCGCGAGCAGTTCAAGGAGGGCGCGGATTTTATCAAGATGTATGAGACGGGGCGCGATACCTACCGGGATGGTAAGTTTTCAACGCCTTATCAATTCACAGAAGCACAACTGAGCGCGGCCGTGACGGAGGCTGCACGCGTCGGCAAACGCGTCGGCGTGCACGCAACCGGTGAGCCGGGCACACTGTTTGCCGCTCGCGCCGGGGTCGAGGCCGTCGATCACGCCGATCAACTTGAGCGACGAGACCATGCGCATCATGCGGGAAAAGCAGATTCCGGCAGTTCCCACCTTCACAATTTCCGAGTACTTTGCCGATCACGCGGCGTCCGCTGCTGCCGGCCAGCGCTTGCACGAGCAGCTCGCGTTTCACGCGCGCGAATTTAAAAAACAACTTGCCGCGGGCGTGCCCATGGCGGTGGGCTCCGACGTCGGTCCTTTCCCGCACGGCACCCAGGCACGCGAATTTGTTTTGATGGTCCAATACGGAATGAAGCCCGAAGATGTCTTGCGTGCTGACTTGCTGAACGGCGCGAAAGTGCTTGGTTGGGAGGGCCAGATCGGAGCCCTGAAGCCTGGCTACTTCGCTGACATTATCGCTGTCCAAGGCAATCCTCTAGAGGACATCGCCGCGGTTCAGAAGGTCAGTTTCGTAATGAAGGGCGGCCTGATCATGAAAAACGCCGTCCAATGATCCGGCTAATTCACGTATGCTCGACGGCGGCAGAAACCAACAGAGCCGCGCGGCGTTAGCAAGGGGAGTCACTACGCTTTCTTCCGCAACTTGATACAGGCAACAACACTCCTAATATGGTTCGCTGTGCTATAGTTCACAGTATGAGGTCTGCCTCGTGCGGATTTTCAAAACGAAATGGCTTGCGCGATTTGGCCGACGCGAGGGCATAGCCGACAAAAGCTTCCGCGAGGCCATCGAGCGAGCCGAGAACGGCCTTATCGACGTCGATCTCGGAGGCGGCCTTATCAAACAACGCGTTGCCCGAAAGGGGCAAGGACGATCGGGCGGGTATCGCATGATCGTTGGCTATCGCGTGAAGGATCGGGCGGTGTTCCTCTTGAGCTTTGCAAAGAACGAACGAGAGAACATCGAAGACGATGAATTGCTCTCTCTCCGGGAAACTGCGCAAAAATGGCTTGCAGCCGACGAGGCCAGGATTCAGAAGGAACTTGAGTTGGGCAATCTACAGGAGATCGATCATGACGGAGAAAACGAATAGAGTGGTGGAGGCAATCCTTGAAATGGCCGATGACCAGCTCCGTAGCGGCCTGATGGATAAGGCGGAGCATGAAAAGATCACGCTTCGCCACTTGGGGCCGCAGTCCCTTCGCACTGCCGACCCAATTAGCGGCGAAGAAATCCGCACGCTGCGAGAACGGGCACACCTGAGTCAAGCTGTGTTTGCCCGTTACCTCAATCTCACTGTAGGTTATGTCTCGCAGTTGGAGCGCGGGACCAAACAGCCCAAAGGTCCGGTGCTTACCCTGCTTAATGTCATTCGCCACAAAGGGTTTGAGGCTCTTCTCTAAGACTGGCTCGTTCGGTAATGAAATTTCAACGTCGCTTCATCTATCCCAGGGCGAGCGTCAAAGAAGTGCTGTGATATCAGCGCCGGCCCGCTGTCACATCCCTGCGGGCATTGGACCCTTTCCGAGGCTTCAGTTCTGGCGGAGGTTCATCCCCTTCGCGTGGTGGCGCATTCCCGGCGAGACGCTTCAAAACATCCGTCCGTGGTCTCTTTGCGGCAGCTTTCTTCCGCTCACTCCAATGGCCCGCGTCGAGAACCGCGATTTTCTCCGCGAGCGCAAGGTTGATGAGTTGATTCAATGAGCAATCTTCCCGCTCGGCGACTCTCTGCGCTGCCTTATGCAACGACGGCAAAAGGCGAAGAGCAAAGTTACTCCTCTCCATAACGAACTCCTCCTTCGTACGGCACTCTTAAGATTTCGCTCGGTTTCCACACGCGAATGCCAAACCGAGATGCTGGCCTAAAATGTTTGACGTTGAATGTAACGATGTCCGCATGACCATTTATGGCAGCTTCAGGCACAAGTTCGTCGGCTTCATCCTGCAGAGTCGGGCGATAGGAAAAATGCGTTTCAACCCAGTCGCAGGGCCCGAGCAATGCTTCGATAAGCTCAGCTAAATCCGCGTCAGTCCACCGTTCCACACGATTTTTGGGACGATATAACACCTCCTCGTATTCATTTAAGAGAGGAGCCGTCAAAACCGCTGTGATCTTTCTAGCCATGGCGAAATCGACCAGGACGTGGGATGCGCCGGTCCGGCTTTTGACGGCCGCTACCACGACGCACGTGTCCAATACTAAGCGACTCACCCAGGCTGATATTGTATCCGATATCGGGTTAGCGGGTCTCGTGTGGATTTCTAAGACGAAATGGCTGGCGCGATTTGGCCGACGCGAGGGCATAGCCGACAAAAGCTTGCGTGAGCCTATCGAACGAGCCGAGAACGGCCTTGTCGATGCCGGTCTCGGAGGCGGCATTATCAAACACGCGTTGCTCGAAAGGGCAACGGCGATCCGGCGGGTATCGCATGATCGTTGGCTAGCGCGTGAAATGGCCGATGACCAGCTCCGCAGCGGCCTGAAGGCGGAGCATGAAAAAGATCACGATTCGCCATTTGGGGCCGCAGACCCTTCGCACTGCCGAGCCAATTAGCGGCGAAGAAATCCGCACCTTGCGAGAACGGGCACACCTGAGTCAAGCTGTATTTGCCCGTTACCTCGATCTCACTGTGGGGTATGTCTCGCAGTTGGAGCGTGGGACCAAACAGCCCAAAGGTCCGGTGCTTACCTTACCGTCCGATAATGAACTCTGAACTTCGCTTCATCTATTCCAGCGGGAGCATCAAGGAAGCGCTCTGATATCAGCGCTGGCCCGCTGTCACATTCCTACGGGCATTGGACCTTTTCCGAGACCTCAGTTCCGGCGGAAGTCCATCCCCTTCGCGGAGCGACGCATTCCCGGCGAGACGCTTCAAAACATCCCTCCGTGGTCTCTTTGCGCCAGCTCCGCGGTTCAGAAGGTCGGTTTCGTAATGAAAGGCGGCCTCGTCATGAAAAACGCCGCCCAATGATCCCGTTGGTTCTCTTTATCTGTATCAATGCCGGAGCCTCTACAATCCGAGTTCGCCCGACTGCGAAGCCGAAACCGGAAAGCCTCGTTTTATGCCGCTGGCCAAGCAAACTGGCCTATGGTGGCCACTTCGCCTGCTCTATTTCAATACATATTTTTTGCAACCACTCAGCAAATTACCGATGTCGAGCCACTAAACGTAAGACATGCCAAGCAAGTCAGACAGTACGCGAGAAGACGACATAGTGCAGGTCAGGAAAGCAGATTCAAGACGCGCACCTCGAAGAACTGTACGAATGCGCGAATGGCAAAATTAGCTCGGGATATCCACAATCTGCGTAAATACGGATCATTCGATTGTGGTCTTCCGGCATCCGGCCTAGTCACGCAAGCCAATTAGCAGCTCAGAGCTTTAAACATATTTACGCTCTTCCAAACATTCCTCATACGAAATGTCAGTCACAACGACTTTCTCCCTTTTTATCATCAACTTAGCGGAAAACGCTTGGTGGCGTAGTGTAATACTGAAAGTAGAACATAGCGGTGTTTCCTCAAACGCCGGTCGAGCGCTCAACGCTCCTCCGGCGTTTTCTATTTCCGAAGGAGCTACCAGTGGCAACAGACAAGCAAATCCAGGCAAATCGCGAGAATTCGCAGCACTCAACCGGTCCCGTCAGCGAAGCTGGCCGCGAAGCCGTCTCACAGAACCGCACCGCGCATGGCCTTGCCGGTGCTTATAAAGCGCAGACCGAAAGCGAACTCGAAGAGTTCCGCCGCCTGACCGACAGTTTCATCAACGACTACAACGCCGTCTGCCAAACCGAAATTCAGTTGATCTTCAAAATGGCCGAAGCGCTCATTCGCTCCACCCGCGCCATGCATTATCAGGATGCGTGCATGATGTCTATCGAATCCGATGATCCTGACGAAGCGGCGCGGGCTCGTAAAGAGTTCGAACTCTACATTCGTTATCAGGCCCACCACGACCGCGCTTACCAGCGCTACACCGCCGAGCTTCGTAAGTTCCAGAGCGAAAACAAGAAAGCCGAAATTGGCTTTGAATCGCAAAAGCTGAAAGCGGCTGACGAAACCCGCAAGCAGGAGCACCATGAAGTGACAATGTCGATTGCCAAAGCCCGCCTCGAACACGAAACTCTGAAAAACCGTAAACTGAATGCTTACGTTTCATCCCCGCAAACGCAAGGACAGCCGGCCGATTCGGCCAGTTTCTGCTAAACACGCCGGCATTCAGATTAAGATCGGTTGATGTAATGGTCGCCGGGGGCGTGCCGGTGGAACTTTGGTTCTGGAAAGACGTCATTGAGGAAGGAGCGGCAGCGGTTGGGACAGGAAAAGTCAGGTCCGGAGAGCGGCAAGCTAGCCCGGCCGCCAAGCGATGAACCCCGGCTGACCGGGAAGGTCATTATCGGCGAACTCCTTCGAAATATGGAGTTGGGCCGTTTCGACATGACCTACACGTCCCTTCTGCCGTGCGTGTTTACTATTTACCTGAACCCGGACGATCACGCGATGCTGCGCGGCGTCTTCGATCTGGTAAGCGAAGACGCGAAGAAGTCTCTGCGGGCGCGCGTCACCGAGTTGAATAACGGCAACGGGCTGCTTGGAATCAAGCGCCGCGCGAAAACTGCCAAAGAATTCAAAATTGCCTGTCGCGACTGGTGCATCGAATTCCTGCCTGAGCCGGAGGTGCCGCCCGGCGATGTCGAAATTCATTCTGAACTCAATGAGAGCGCCGACCCCGGCTACCGCGGCACGAAGACAACCCTTATGGAGCGGGCCCCATCGGCGCCCGGCCATAAAACGACCAGGTTCGACGCGCCTGAAGCGCAGCCGCCCGCGGCGTCGGCTCGCAATCCGGAAGCTGTTCTGGCGGAAATACGCTATGAAGATGATTCCGGCCCTCAGGTGTTCCGCGTGACCCAAAGCCGGATTCGAATCGGACGCGGCGGCGACGGTCAGCCCGTCGACCTTGCTCTCTACACCAACGACGAGGTCTCTCGTGAGCATCTCGTCATCCAGTGCGATCCCGGCACGGGTATTTTCTCCATTACGGATCTAAGTACCAACGGCACCTGGGTTGACGGGAAGCGGCTGCGCAAAGGGATCCCCGAGACGCTGCGGGCCAAAGCTACTGTCGGCGTTGGCGAGGTGATTACTCTTACCTTCGAAGCGCGAACATGACACTGTTATCGCTGCACCCCGTACACGTTCTGCTCGTTTTGTTTACGGCGTCGTTTGTGCTCGCGAACTGGCGCGGGTGGAAGCGATGACCAATGCGGCGGCGCGTCAGCCGGAGACGCGCTGGCAGGCGGGACTAGCAACCGATCCGGGATTGCAGCGCGCGCGCAACGAAGATCGGGTCTTTGCCGACAAAGAGAGCGGCATCTTCCTGGTTGTTGACGGATTGGGCGGCCATGCCGCGGGCGAAGTGGCGGCGGAGACTGCTGTCCGGGTTCTGCAGGATCGGCTGACATCCGTCGATTCTAACCTCGATCTGGAACTTGCTGTCCGTGAAGCCATATCGGCGGCAAACAATGAGATCTACCAACTGGCGCAGGAAGATAGCAGATGCGCTGGCATGGCCTGTGTTTTGACCGTAGCCATTGCGCGGGAGGAAAAAGTCACCGTGGGGCATGTGGGCGATTCCAGGCTCTATCTCGCCTGGAACGGCGAACTGCGTAAATTGACCTCCGATCATTCGCCTGTGGGCGAGCAGGAAGACAGCCACGCCTTGACCGAAGAGCAGGCGATGAATCACCCTCGGCGCAACGAAGTGTATCGTGATGTTGGGTCGCACAAGCGCGACCCGGATGACCCGGAGTTCGTAGAAACAAAGACGATTCTCTTCAGGCCGGATGCGGCCTTGCTGCTGTGTAGCGATGGCTTAAGCGACGTTCTCACGTCCGCCCAGATATCGTCCATCGTTGAACGCTATGAAGGCGAGCCTGACGTCATAGCGCGCCGCCTTATTGAAGCGGCAAACGGTGCTGGGGGAAAAGACAATATCAGCGTGGTGTTTGTGCCCGGCGCGGAGTTCCTGGGCCGGGACGCCGCTGAAATGCGCGCTGCCCGGCAACGGCACGCGGTGACTCGCATTCGAAGTGAACCGGGGCGTTGGTGGTCCTTTTGGAAAAACGTCTTGCTTCTCCTGCTTGGCATGGCCCTAGGGATCGGGCTTTGGATTGCTATCCAGCGAATCTGGGCTTAGGAACGCCGGCGTGCTGCACTTAAGAAACTTCGGCAAGTACGAGATCGCTCGCAAGCTGAGCCGTAGCATGACGGACGTATATCTGGCTCGCGACACTGAGGCGGCCCGCACGGTGGTCTTAAAGCTGATTGAACAATCGCAAGACGAATACACGCAAGTGGTCATTGAGGCCGAGCGGCGCGGCGCCCTGTTGCAAAAGCAATTGCATGCCATGGACCGCCGGATCTTGGAGATTTACGAGTTCGGTGAGCAGAACGGCTGCTTTTTTGTCGCCATGGAGTATTTCGAAGGCAGAACTCTCGCCGAGGTTCTCCAGCAGGAAAAGCGTCTGGATGCCAAACGCGCGGCCCGCTATGCAGCCGAGATGTGCAGTCAGCTACGCACGCTGCATTCGTTCAACTGCGATGTGGACGGCCGCAAGACCGCAATAGTGCACGGGGACGTGAAGCCTTCGAATGTTCAGATCGGTGCGCATGATGTTGTGCGGCTGCTTGACTTCGGAATCGCTAAGGTGATTACGTCAACGCACAATTTGACTCATCACAATTTAGGCAGCCCAAGCTACTGCTCGCCGGAGCGCATTAGCAGATCTCAAGTGGACCAGCACGCGGATCTATGGGCGCTCGGCGTCACCGTGTATGAGATGGTGGCCGGGATGCCGCCTTACCAGGCGCAGGATACAAGACGGCTGGAGAACCTGATTTTGTCCCGCCGTCCGCCGCGCGCATTGCCGGACGATTGTCCGGCCCCGCTAAAGGCCATCATTTGCAAATCCCTCGCGGCTGACCTCGATAGGCGGTATGCGTCGGCGCAGGAATTCGAAAGCGATCTGCACGCCTTCCTGACGGGGCAGGCAACCGCCGCTGAGGCGGAACCCCGTCCGGCGTGGAATGCGAACGCGACAGTGGTAAAGGCAACGGCAATCGGCGGAGTGACAAAGCCCGTCGCGAAGCCGGCCGCGACTCTGGCGCCCCTGAAACGCAAGTGGAACGATGTCTCGAACGTCGCCATAGCGCTCTTGGCCGGCATTCTGGTCGGTTTAGTCATTCTGATTCCCGTCAGTTACTACTACCGCTTCTGGACCTCCGCCGCCAAGCTTCACATTACGAAAGACTATGCGCACCAAAGTGACGAGGTGATAGCCGCGGATTGGGCGCTTTACCAGCAGCTTAGAACGCGTGGAGGGTTCCTGCGAGTGCTGGCGCCAATCTCGGAATTGGATGCTCTTATGCGCAGAAATCTTCTGAATGGCGCCGACGACATCCTGGACCAATTTCGCGGCAGCAGCGACGATCGGCTGAGGGATTTCGATTGGACGAAAGCTCGACTGTGTCTGCAGGACGCCTTGCAGATAGACGGCAACGATCCGAAAGCCCAAGGCAAATTGGCGCTGGTAAACGGGTATTCGGTTATGGCTCGCGGTACGAATCAGGCAAGCGCGGCTGGGGCGTTGAAGTCGTTCCGGCTGGCAGCCTCGTTTCTGCCGCAATTACCCGATCCGCACCTCGCGCTCGCTCGGTTCTACATTACGTCCTTGCACAACGTCGGCCAGGGTATCGCCGAGTTTGGAAAGGCCCAGCAGTTGGGCTATAAGCTTGGACCACGGGAGACGGAGGCTGAGGCGGACGGCTATCTCTTCCGTGCCGAAAGTGAGCTTGCGAGGGCCAAGAAGGCGTCCGCGAAAGGCGATCGCACGAAGTGGCTCAATGTCGCGCGAGACGACATGCAACGTGCGCGAGACCTGTATGAACCGATTGCGGGTTTCTCGCGTGTAAGTTCGAACCTGGAACAATTGCAGCAGGATCAGGCAGAGCAGGTGCAATTGGAAACGGCCAGCTTGCGCATGCTGACAACGCCCCCACGGCCGGCCGCGAAGAAGCCTCGCGTCTGGCGTGTTTACCGGTAACGGAAATGGCAGTCACTAAGACTTGGGAAGGTGCAATCGCCGCCAGGCTGGAAAGCGGCGCACGGCCGGTTAAGCCAATTGAGCGAAGGCAGGAATTCCTCTGGTTGAGTGCGGCTTCGGTTGTCGTTATCTGTGGGCTTGCTGCGGTCCTGGCCGCTAAGACGCAGGATTTCAGCGCGCTGCGCGAACGGCTCAAGCAAGGCGAGTTATTGGACGTAAACCGTATTGGGCGGCCGGAGCAGCTACTCCCAGCCTTAGACGCAATTCCGGACTCTGCGGAACGAATGCCGTCGCGGACGAGATTTACACTTACGCGGCGAATCATCGGCCGCTGCCAAATATCGGCGCGCTTGCCCATCTGCATATGCCGGCGTCTCAGGCCGCGAAACCACCACTGATTCCTCTTAGTAAGCTGAAGCCGCTATTCGTCGTACGAGAGCCCGATGAGTTTCTGAAGGCCTTTGCCATCTGGACGGGAGCGTACCTTGCGGCGTTCTGGCTTGTGCACTTCGCCTGGCGTTTGCGGCGTTTCCGCGGCGACGGGTCCATTCTCCCGGCCTTGCATGTCCTCACGGGTTTGGGGCTGATCCTTATGATCAGTCTCCGCGATCCGTTGCGCGATACGCTCGAGTTCAAGAAGTTCGCCTGGGGCGTCGTCATCGGCTGCGTCACGCTTCTATTTCCCTTGTTCCGTGGGCTGCAGTATCGCAGCTTTCAACGCTGGATTTACACGCCGTTGCTGCTGGCGCTCGGATTGTTCATCGCCCTTGTGGTCTTCGGTTCCGGGCCGACGGGCAGCGATGCCAAAGTGAACCTGGGTCCGTTTCAACCTGTCGAAGCGGTGAAAGTTCTGCTCGTCTTCTTCATGGCGGGATACTTCGCGCAGAATTGGGAGCGATTGCGCGATCTGCATCCCCATTTCGTCATCTTCCGCTGGCTCAGCCTTCCACGCTTTAGTGACACGCTGCCGGTAATGTTTGGCGTTGCGTGCGCGCTTTTGCTCTTTTTCTTGCTGAAGGACATGGGACCGGCCTTGGTGATCGGCTTCGTTTTTCTTGCGCTCTTTGCCGTCGCTCGCGGCCGGGCAGGTCTCGCACTCGTTGGCATAGCGGCTCTCATTGTCGGAGTTTGGATCGGCTATCGTTTAGGCACGCCGCATACGGTGGTCGACCGCGTTTCCATGTGGCTTTCGCCGTGGGACAACAGCGTACATGGCGGAGATCAATTGGCGCATGCTCTTTGGGCTTTCGCGACAGGTGGTCCATGGGGATCGGGACCCGGATGGGGAGACCCCAGTGTTATCCCCGCCGGACACACCGATCTCGTGCTTCCGGCCATAGCGGAAGAGTGGGGTTTGCCCGGCGTCATCACCATATTTCTCCTCTTCGCCGTGCTCGTGCATCGCAGCTTCCGTATTGCGCTGCGCGCGCCGGATGAATACGCCATGTTCTTGGCGCTTGGGCTAGCGACGCTCGTCTCGCTGGAGATGCTGCTGATCTCTGGCGGCGTACTCGGGGTGATTCCGCTGTCCGGAGTAGTTTCCCCGTTCTTGAGTTCCGGCAATACGGCAATGCTGGCCAACTTTTTCATCTTCGCCGTGCTGGCAGGTATATCGAACCAAACGGCAAAGGTTGAGGGCACTGCCGATGAAGATAGCGCGCGCGACGCAGACGAAAGGTTGACAACGTTCTTCAGATTGCCTGCGGCCATTTTGGCCTCTGCGCTCGGTGTCTGCGCCGCGGGATTGATGTATCGCGCGATTTCGATTTCGGCGTTCCACGACCAGGATCTGCTGGCGCGCGACGCTCACGTATTCACCCAGGACGGCGTCAAGCGGCCACAGCATAATCCGCGATTGAATTTATTAGCCGCCTCAATCCCCCGCGGTGACATCTACGATCGCAATGGAGTTTTGCTCGCGACGAGTAGCTGGGCGAAATTGGAGTCCCATCGAGCCGATTATCAGAAGCTTGGCATTGATTTAGACAGCGCGTGTGCTCGTCTCGATAACCGGCTCTATCCATTCGGGCCTGCCACCGTTCACCTCCTCGGCGACCTGCGTAATGGCGAGAACTTCCACGCCACAAACGCATCGTTAGTGGAGCACGATTCGAACACAAGGCTGCAAGGCTATAAGGACTACTCGGATCTCGCGCCCATCGTTCGCTACCGCCACCAGAAGAACAATCCGAAGCTGCAAGCGCTGATGAACCGCGATCGCGATGTCCACACGACCATCGATGTTCGCCTTCAGATGCGCGCGAATGAGATTTTAAAACAGCAGTTGCAGGCAGCGGGAAAAAAGGGAGCGCTTGTCATCATGAACCCGGCAACAGGCGATGTTCTTGCTCTGGTTAGCTGGCCTGCGCCCGCCAGCCTGACGCCTACACCCGATGAACTTCTCGATCGCGCACGTTACGGCGAGTACCCGCCTGGATCGACATTCAAGCTGGTGACCGCCATTGCCGCGTTACGGCTCGATCCAAAGGCCACCGAGAAGACTTACAACTGCCATAGTTTGGGCGACGGACGTGTGGGAACGATTATTCCCGGTTGGCGGCGGCCTATTCGCGACGACATCAAAGATCATGCTCATGGCACGCTGAACATGGCCGGCGCAATAACAGTCTCATGCAATGCGTATTTCGCCCAACTGGGCGTTTACAACGTCGGTGCGCAAGCTCTGCGCGACACCACAGAACTGCTCGGTATTCCCTCGGGCGACTTAAAAGATCTGAAGAAGATGATGCCCTTTGCGGCGTACGGACAAGGTCCGTTGCTTGCCACGCCGTTCAAAATGGCTCGCGTCGCGGCCACCATCGCGGACGGCGGCGTCATGGAGCAAGGCCGTTGGGTGACAGACCCCAGCAACAGCCGAACTGATTCGGCTATCACAGTTCTAGCGCCGGACTCCTCAGCCTTTCTCCAAAGGGCCATGCGATCGGTTGTGACCGGCGGGACCGCTCGAAGTGTAATGGCCGGGATAGACGTCGACGTAGCCGGGAAAACCGGGACGGCGCAATTGGATTCGGGTGAGCCGCATTCATGGTTTGCTGGATTCGCGCCCTATAACGTTGCGCACGATCGGCAGATCGCATTCGCTGTAGTAGTCGAACACGGCGGCTACGGGGCGAAGTTTGCCGCGCCCATTGCGCGCCAGCTCGTCGAGTCAGCCGAGCAGTTGGGGATAATCAAGGGGAATTCGGGGGAGGTGCAGTAGAAGTGGCAATTTCGAATGTTTTCGAAAAGCTCGGGAGAGCAATATTCGAAGCGCCCTTTAGCGCGAACAAGCTATCGAAAGATGCTCCGGAGATGGCCGAAATTCGACTAGCCGTATTAGAGGCTGTGAAAGCAAAGAGCCATCGCGCCAGTGGCAAGAACGTGTTCCCGTTCGATCTCGTAAAAGTTCACCTCTGCGGTGTACCCGAAGATCAGGTAAGCGTGCTTGAGGGCGACTTTGTTTCCTCTTACTTCGCCCAGGAGATCAAGACTTCGCTGAGCCGCTCGCATTTTCGCTTTCCATCCGACATGCAAGTGCAGATTTCCGCAACGACGGTTCTGCCGTTGGAAAAGCAGCCTTGGATCGTCGTCGAAGTCGCCCAGCAAAAGACCGACACAGCCCCCAAAGCCGCCGTTTCCACATCAGCCAGACTGCTGATCGTTGAAGGCGAGGCGAATCTGCAGGATCTTTTGATCGACAAAGCTCGCATCAATATTGGCCGAACCGTCGAAGTGTATCGCGCCGGCGGCCCGTCTCGCCGGAATGACATCGCATTCACGGAAGATAGCGATCGCAACGGCACGGTGTCGCGCGAGCATGCTCATATCCTGCGGTCATCCAGATCGGGCGAGTGCCGCATCTTCAACGACCGCACCTACAAGGGGGAAGCGAACTGCGGCATTTGGATTGTTCGCGACGGCCTAAGCCGCCCGGTTCACCGCGGAACACGCGGCACCCTGCTCGAATCGGGTGACGAGATTCATCTGGGCCGAGCGGTCATCCGTTTCGAAGCGCAAGACGAATCGACGAGATCTTAAAAAATCAGTTTGGCGGCAAACTGTATCTGTCGGGCCGGATAGGTCGTCCGGATTGTTCCGAAAGCCGAGCTAGTGGTAACAGCCGTCGGCAGCCCAAAGTTCGTGTGATTCAGGACGTTGAAGAACTCAGAGCGGAACTGAATCCGGGCATGCTCAACAATTTGGAAAGTCTTGTCTGCGGCTAGATCCCACTGCCATAAGCCCGGCGCTCTGAATGAGTTTCGACCCTCATTGCCGAAGGGAGCGTATGGGGCCGGAATAGTGAACGTGTACCCGGCGAAGTAGTTGTTCACCATCTGGGCCTCGCTCTGCCCTGTAGCAGCTTGCCCACTGACATTCGGCCGGAGGATCGCTTCCCCGCGATAGTCGTTTGTCAACCCAGTCACGTCGTTGGCTGTCGACGGCGAATAGGAGACATCGATCGGCGTCCCGGTATTCGCAGTGTTAATCGTGTTCAATTCCCAGCCGCCGGCAACCGCATCGAGCACACGATTCATTCCCGATCCGAATTTCCTGCCCCTTCCAAACGGAAGTTGATAGACCAGGCTCGTGACGTTTATGAACTCCACGTCGAAGCTGGACGGCCCGCGCTCGCCGGCAAGATTGTGCATGTTTTGAGGATTCGCCTCGTAGTAACCGGGATAGTATTCAAGCGCCTGTTCCGAATCGCCCAACGCCTTCGACCATGTAAATGAATTCAGGAAGTAAAGGCCTCCCGCAAGGCGATGTTCGAAACGCGCTGAGAACCCGTTGTAATCGTTGTCGCCTGCGGGATCTAGCCACGTGATCGCGCCGAAACTCGGTATAGGACGGCGCGCCTGAACGCCCAGGCATCCCGAAGTAATGTTCGTTGCTCCGTTACTGGTGCAAGTAGCCGTCTGCACGTTTGGATTGGCTTGGTTGTAATCGCCGATGATGGGTAGCCGGAGGCTGTGATTGCCGTTGTAAGCAACCTCCAGGAAAGTGTTGTGCGTCAGCTCCTGCTGCACGGAGAACAGCCACGATTGGATATAAGGCCAGCGCGTGTCCGCCGGAATGTAGTCGATGTTGGCCACTATCGGGTTGAAGTTTGTCGAGTTATCGATGCCGGTTGTAAAGCTGTTCTGGGTGTTCAAAAATCCGGGCGACGGCACCCCATTTGAGATGGATTGCGTCTGTAAGCCGAATATCGCTAGCGGACCGTTTATCCCTTCCTGCGCGCTGCCCGGCCGATTGAAGAACGAATAGCTGATTCCGTATCCGCCGCGAATCACGGTCTTCGGCGTCACGGTATACGCAAACCCGAGCCGCGGGCCGAAGTCGTGGTAGTCCGGATGGACCAGCGTTCGGTTATAGAGGCTCCCGTTAGTGGCTCGAACCAGCGTGTCCGTCGTCGGATCGAAGTTAGACCAGAGATTATCGCGCTCCCATAACGGCGTCGCGAACTCCCAGCGCAAGCCTAGGTTCACGGTAAGTCTCGAGTTCACGCGCCAGTCGTCCTGGAAATAGAGGGCGTGTACGTGTTGGCGCAGGTTCGTGACCAAGTTATTCCCAAGTTGAATGGTGCTCGGCAAACCGAAGATGAAATCCGCGAGATTGTAATCTGTGGCATCCGACGGTCCGCCTGTCGGCTTGCTGAACTGTCCGGCATACGTGTCCGCGCCGTACAAAGGATTGAGATCCAGCACCTCCGTCCGAATGTCGATGAACTCGTAACCCATTTTCAAAGCATGGCGGCCAATGATCTTTGAGAAGTTCAGCTTCGGATTGAAGGTAGTCGGATTCTGGAATTGCGGGTTGCTCGTTTGCCGCCCAAGTTGCGAAAAGCCGCTGATTGATTGTGAGTTCAGGCCGCCCGTGAGATTCGGCGTCGTCGGAAGCCCTGGAATTCCGTAGAGTTGCTGCATGCTGGGGCCACCAACATAGGGTGGCTCTTTGCCGGCGAGCACATGGCTAAAGCCAAAGCGGGCATCCAACACAGAATCGGGAGTTACGGTCCAGTCGTATCCGGCCGCGGCCTGCTGCTGGATCGAATGAATGTATCCGTTCCCGTTTCCGCCCGATGGGCCGGGGATGTCAGGCTGATAGTACTGCAAATCCTTGCGCTGGCTCCAGCGCACAAATGCCGACTGTCTCTCATTGATGGAGTAGTCGAGCTTGGCGTCGTACTTGTCACTGTAATCTCGCACCAAGAGTGTCGCCGTATAGTTGTTGGAGTTGCCCGACGAGGTCGGTAACGGCAGCCCACCCAATACCGCCGCCGCAAACGGGTTTAATTGGCTGATCGGTATCTGAGTGCCGGCCGCGTACGTTGCGTGATTCAGAGGGTTAACCACGGCCACCGGCAAGATTCCGGCGCGTTCGGTGAGGCTTGGGATGGAATCGAAGTTCAGATAGCGCTGCAACTGCCGATAGCCCTCATAGTCTGCGAAGAAAAATAGCTTGTTCTTGATGAACGGACCGCCGACTGTAAGCCCGAACTGATTACGTTGCAGCGTCGGTTTGCGGAACGTCGACTGCCCGAACGTATAGCCGACCGCGTTCAGATCTGTGTTGCGGAAAAACTCATACGCCGTGCCGTGATATTCATTCGTTCCAGAGCGCAGCGCAGTGTTGATGACGCCTCCGCCGACTCGTCCGTACTCGGCGGTGAAGTTGCTCGTGATGAGGCGGAATTCGACGACGGCATCAGGAGAAGGTTGTACCACCTGGTTGGAATAGCCTTGATTACTGGGCGAATAGGCATTGTTGTCCAATCCGTCGAGCAAGAAGTCGTTATAGGTGCTGCGCATTCCATTTACGTTAAATGCGCCTTCACGCGGTGTTCCGTTAGCGGCGAATAGAGCGGAAAGCGGAGACCGATGAACGTTAGTCGATAACAATGCGAGGTCTGAATAAGCTCGCCCGTTTAAGGGAAGCTGAACGATGGGCGTCGCGCCGATTACCTGATCATGTTGGCTCGAATCGGTTTCGAGCACCTCCGCCGCGCCAGTGACGTTCACGACTTCGCTGACAGCCCCGACTTGCATCACCATGTCCACGCGCTGGCGCGCATTGACTTCAACAGCAACACCAGTCGTCTTAAACGTCTGAAATCCGTTCATCTCAGCGGAGACCGTATATCGGCCCGGCGCAACGTTGAAGAAGTCATAGAGACCGCTATCGTCGGAAGCTGTTTTCTTCTCGACGCCTGTCGCCTCATTCGTTAACGTAATCGCAGCGCCTTTGATGGAAGATCCGCTCGCATCGTGAACGGTTCCCAAGACCTCGGCTGTCTCAAACTGCCCAAAGGCCAGCGAACACAGAAACAGCGATGTGGCGAACGCGCAGACAAGCTTATTCATTCTCTTCCCCAAACTCGTCTATTACATCGCATCTGCATTACGCAAATGTTACAAAAGATTCGCGTGCTACTTTAGTTGCTGATTCGCATGGCTTGGTTCACCCGCCAAAAGCCTTCACTCGAAGGCGAACCGCACAAAGATGGAGAAAAAAGCGTGCGCACAGAAGGTCTGTGGCAGAAGTGCGAAGCTTGCGGCCAAATCATTTGGCGAAAAGCCGTAGAAGAAAACTTTCAGGTCTGCCCCAAGTGCGACCACCACTTCCGTTTGAGTGCGCGTGAGCGGCTGCAACAGCTCTTCGACGACGGTGAGTTCGTCGACTACGACGCCAGCCTGCGTTCCTCCGATCCGCTGCGCTTTGTCGATTCCAAACCGTACTCGCAGCGTCTCGAGGAAATGCAGAATTCTACGCAATTGCCCGACGCCGTCATCTGCGCCAGTGGAAAGCTAAATGGACGCGAGGTGCAGATGTGCGCCTTGGAACTCAAGTTCATCGGCGGCAGCATGGGTGCAGTCGTCGGTGAGAAGATTACGCGGGCAATAGAGCGATGCCTCCAACATAAGCAGCCGCTGATCATTGTTTCGGCTTCTGGCGGAGCTCGCATGCAGGAAGGCGCAATCAGCTTGATGCAACTCGCGAAACTCTCCGCCGCATTGATGCGGCTCGACGAAGCGCGTCTCCCGTATATCAGCGTTCTGACCGACCCGACTACGGGCGGCGTGACCGCCAGTTTTGCCATGCTGGGCGATCTGAATATCGCGGAACCCGGCGCTCTCATCGGCTTCGCGGGACCGCGTGTCATCGAACAGACAATCCGTCAGAAGCTGCCGGAAGGGTTTCAGAAAAGCGAATTTCTGCTTGAGCACGGCTTTCTCGACGCGGTCGTCAAACGGCCCGAGCTGAAAGAGTATATAGGCAACGCTCTCGCTTTCCTCGCCGCTTAACTCCCGCGCTGTTTGTTTCGCTTAGCGAAAATAGTGAGTGAGGAATGCTTCAACTTACAGGAGCGGGTAAGCGCTTCGGCCACAAGCTGTTGTTCGAAGACTTAGACTGGCTCGTCACTCCAAAGGAACGTGCCGGATTAGTCGGCGGCAATGGTACCGGCAAGTCTACTTTGCTGAAAGTCATGGCGGGCATCGAGCAACTCGACTACGGCTCTCTTTCCTCAGCCAAGGGCATGCGCATCGGCTACTTGCCGCAAGACGGCCTGCAAGTGAGCGGACGCACCGTGTTCGCGGAATGCATGAGCGTGTTCGCCGACGTACTGCAGCTCGAAGTGGAACTTGAATCGCTCACTGCGAAGATGAGCGAACTCGACCCAGAGAGCGGCGAATACCATGATGTCGCCGAACGGTTCGAGCGCGCCGATTCCGAGTTTCGCGCCCGAGACGGATACAGTATTGAGGCGCAAGTAGGCGCGGTGCTCGCCGGCCTTGGCTTCACCAAAGACACTTGGACCCGGCAGACGGAAGAATTCTCCGGCGGCTGGCAGATGCGGCTAGCCCTGGCAAAATTGTTGCTGCAGAAACCCAATCTGCTGCTCCTGGACGAGCCGACAAATCATCTCGATTTGGAAGCCCGGAACTGGCTCGAAGAGTATTTGACCAACTACGAATTCGCCTACATCCTGATTTCGCACGATCGCTATTTTCTGGATGTCACGGTCAAGAAAATTGTCGAGATCTGGAACAAGAGAGTTCATTTCTATACCGGCGGATACGAAAAGTACAAACAGCAAAAGGCTGAGCGTCTGGCACAACTGGAAGCTGCGCATAAAAATCAGCAGGACAAGATTCAGCAACTGGAAGCGTTCATCAATCGCTTTCGATATCAGGCAACGAAAGCGAAGCAGGTACAAAGCCGCATCAAAGAGTTAGAAAAGATCGAGCGCATTGAGCTGCCGCCTGAAGAGAAGACAATTCATTTCACCTTCCCCCAGCCCAAAGCAAGCGGTCGGGTAGTGGCGGAATTCAAGCAGGTCGCGAAGAAGTATGGAACAAAAGGCGTTTTTTCCGGGGCGAGTTTCATTATTGAGCGAGGGGATCGTGTCGCGTTAGTGGGCGTGAACGGCGCCGGCAAATCCACCTTGATCAAACTGCTGGCCGGCACGGAAACACTTACATCGGGTGAATATACTTTGGGCCACAACGTCGAGCCCGATTATTTCGCCCAGGACCAGTACAAGGAATTGGACGAGAATGCCCGTATACTGGACGATCTGGGCTCCGCTGCTCCGCGCACCACCCAGACAGAACTGCGCAACCTTCTCGGCTGTTTTCTCTTCAGCGAAGATGATGTCTTCAAGAAAATAGGCGTGCTTTCGGGCGGCGAGCGCAACCGTTATGCGCTTGCACGCATGCTGCTGCATCCTTCGAATTTCCTGCTGCTCGATGAGCCGACGAATCACCTGGACATGCGCGCGAAAGACGTGTTATTGGATGCGCTCGAGAAGTTCTCGGGCACTATCGTGTTCGTCTCTCACGACCGCTATTTCATCGAGCATCTTGCTACGCGCGTGTTCGAAATCCAGGACGGAAGTGTAAACGTATTTCCCGGCAATTACCCCGACTACTTGTGGCGTAAGGCCGGCGGTGCGGAACAAACTCCGACGATCGCCGACATTCTCATCGGCGTTCCTCCCGCGGAGCCTATACCCATCAGTGTCAAACCTTCACCAGCCAAACGGTTGAATCCCTTAAGGCTGAAACAAATGCAGGATGAAGCGAAACAATTGGAACAGCGGGTCGCTCAACTGGAGTCCGAGATTCAAGGATCTGAGCTCGCTCTTTCCGACTATGCAGGCCCTCAGGAAGCTACCCGATTGTCAAACCTCCTCGAATCGCGACGCGCTGAATTAGAGACGGCGATGCGTGACTGGGAACAGATCACGGAACAGATTGAAGCGACGGCTTAAGCGGTTGACCGACGTAAGCGTCGGCAGCCGCATGAAAGGTTTGCTCGTGCGCATCGACGGTCAAGTCAATCGGATCGGAGTAGCCGCCGCCCAGCGTGATCACCACTGGAATGCGACGCTGAAAAGTACTTTCGAAAACCATTCTGTCTCTTTCGCGCAAGCCCGAGGGCGTCAGTGACAAGCGGCCTAAACGGTCCGATCGCAAGGCATCCACGCCGGATTGATAGAAGATGATCTCGGGATCGAAGCTCCACACCCGCTGCAAGCCGCGGTGCAGTTGTTCCAGATAGTGCGAGTCGTCTGTCCCGTCGGGCAGTTCTATATCGAGCGAACTCGTCTGTTTCCGAAAAGGGAAGTTCGCCGCGCCATGCATGGAAAACGTGAAAACGTTTGCGTCACCGGCGAAGATCGATGCGGTTCCGTCCCCCTGATGCACGTCTAAGTCGATCACCGCAGCACGTTTGATACCTGCATGCGCGCGCACCCAAGCTATTGACACAGCGAGATCGTTGAAAACGCAGAATCCAGAACCTTCATTGCGAAAGGCATGATGAGTACCGCCTGCCAGAGTGCCTGCAATACCTCGCTCAAGCGCCGACTGGGTGGCCAGCAGAGTGCCTCCGACGCTGGCAAGCGTTCGATGCACCAAGTCAGCCGACCATGGAAACCCAATTCTGCGCATTACCAGCGAAGAAATGCTCCCTGTAAGAAAGGCGTCTACGTAGTCAGCCTCATGAACGCGCAACAGATCTTCTCTGTCGGCGAAGGCCGCGGGAGCTAACAAGAAACGATCATCGCCGGCAATTCGGTCGCGTAAGCGCCGATATTTCTGGAGCGGGAACTTATGCCCTTGGGGGAGCGGAAAATGGTAGTGATCGGAATAGAAAAGTTCAATGCGCTTTTCGTCAACGCGATGATTCAGCCGTGCCAAACTCAAGAGTAATGGCTAAAGGATCAACTATTGCAATCGTATGTCTCGCCCTCTCGTCACTGGCTTTCGGTCCAGCCGGATATAAGCTGGCAAAGACTATATCGATAGGTGGCGAAGGCGGCTGGGACTACCTTAACGCCGATGCGGCAAACCGCCGGTTGTACGTCTCGCACGCAACGGAAGTGGACGTAGTGGACCTTGACACCCAGGCCGTTGTGGGAAAAATTCCCGGCACGAACGGAGTCCACGGAATCGCATTCGCGAACGAACTGCAACGCGGCTTCGTCAGCGACGGCCGCGATAATCAGGTCACAATCTTCGATCTGAAGACTTTGAACGTCATCTCTACCGCGAAAACCGGAACGAATCCGGACGGAATCGTATACGATCCCTATAGCAAACGCGTGTTCACCTTCAATGGCCGCAGCAAAGACATGACCGCGATTGACGCGGAAACCGGCAATGTCGCCGGCACAGTGTCGCTTGGCGGCAAGCCTGAATTCCCCGCAACCGACGGCGCGGGCCACGTCTACGTAAATATCGAGGACCGAAACGAGATTGTGCAGTTCGATCCAAAGTCGCTCGAAATCCAGCACCACTGGTCACTCGATCCGCAATGCGACTCGCCGTCGGGCTTGGCCATCGACACCCATAGCCGCCGCCTTTTCTCGGTTTGCGAAAACAAAGTGATGGCGGTTGTCGATGCGGATTCCGGAAAAATCATCACGACTGTACCGACCGGCGCTGGAACCGATGCCGCAGCTTTTGACCCCGGAACGAATCTCGCATTCGCGTCGAACGGACAGGATGCGACTTTGTCAGTCGTTAAGGAAGAGTCTCCCGACAAGTTTTCGCTCGTGGAAAATGTTAAGACGCAACGGGGTGCGCGCACAATGGCGCTGGATACTAAAACGCATACGATTTACCTGTCGGACGCAGAGATGGGACCGGCGCCCGCGGCTACGGCAGATAATCCACACCCGAGGCCGAAAATGGTCGCGGGCACGTTTAAGCTGCTCGTAATGACTCCCTAGCGCCGAACGGCACAGTAGAAGGGCCAATGTTAAAAAGCCGTACCGAGAGTCTTGAGAAAGATCGCGCCGCCGTAGCCGACTTGCAACAGACGTACGGGCTAAAGCTGGACGAAAGCTTCCTGAAGGAAGCGATCAATTTGAAGCTGCCGCGAAAGATCCTTGTTCCGCCGAAGACTGTCATTCCCTGTGCAGTCGATCTGAAGGGCAGCGGCGCCGCAGATCCGTGTTTGATTATCCCTCCCAATATGCCGCTTGAACTTGCGCCCATGCACAAGTCTGTGGCCGTTGGAGGACAAGTAACAGCGCTCAGACGTTCGCCGTATGCGTTATCGAACTATCTCATCGAAGAAGCGTTTCGCGCGCAGGGACACTGGAACGGGCAGCCCCGTCCGATGGTTGTTTCGATCGCGCGCGAATATAAGTACCTGGTCCGTCAGAAGTCTTTCTTCTTCAAGTTCGAGAAGTTTCGCGGCTGGGACGTAGACCACGAGTCTCCAATCGAGCCGGCCGAACGCGACCTCAAACTCGAGCGCTACCACTGGGGCAGCGACATGACGGACGAGTTGACGCTAGTGATCGCGGACTTCGATCAGTGAACCGCATTCGATATGCAATTTACCCCCGCGAAATAGCCGCGACTGAATATCTGCGAACCCTGCGCGTCCAGTGAAAACGGCACAACCAGAGGATGGCCGTTCACGACGAGTGGGCCTGCGCTGGTTTCCGGCGCCCATTGGACCTGGTATTGACTGCCTGCCAGGGACACTTTTTGCGCTGTATCCAGCAAGCGCCACACCGCCCAAAGCCCCGATTTGTCGGAAATCGAAAAATCGCTGGAGGATCCGCCGAAGCGCACCAGCAATGTCGCGTTCTGGGTGGCGCCGGGCCACGTGAACGTCTTCGACGTAGCCTGCTTCGGATCTGTCGACAAACTTGTTCCGTCAATGGTCAAAGTGACGTGATCGACATCCGGCGCGGGTAAAGGTTGCATCGCGAAGGTGAGGTTCGGCTTGGGACCACTCTTATACAAGGCGTCAGTCAGATGCTTGGCTCTATTCAGGAACTGAAGATAGGACTGCGTAACGGTGGGCTTCTGCTTCGCAGGATTCGCCATGTAGTCGTTACCGGCGAGCAGCACATAATCCTTCAGCGTCGCGTTCACAAATTGCCATAGCTGTCCGCTTTGCGGGTTTAGAAATTGATTCACCTCATCAAGCGTGGCTTCGGGCGCATTCGGTTTCAAGCTGAACGGATATTTGGCCAGCATAGGAGTCATGACCGCGCACACCGCACCTGCGCCGGCATTCACCGCCGGATCGCCTATGTTGTCCAACAGCGGTGGAACACGGATGATTGGGTCCTTCAAGAGCTGAGCAGTCTTGGAGAATACAGGAGAATCGGGCTTGAAACTGGCCGATAGCTTCGTTACTTCTCCTTCGGCCTGAATAGCGACCGGCTTCGCCGCATTTACCGCATTCGGGTCCGGCGGTTTAGTTGACACCACCTGCTGCAGCGCACCTTTCAATGCAATGAGACTACCTAGATAACTGGTCGCATTCGCCCCCATGGGTTGATCGAGACAACCCGGCGGCGTAACTACTTGTAACGGCTGAAAGGCGTTCTTCGCTTCAGGGTTCTTCGAAGTGTTGTCGGAAGCCACACACAGGACGCGCATGAGCGGCGATTGTCCGCCGCCCATTTTGTCGAGCTTCCCGACGGCATCCTGCAAGCTGAGGTAAGGCGCAACCGCGGTCGCATTCAGGTATGCTTGCCAGCGTTGGATCATGTCCTTGCTGTACAGAGCCGCAAATTCCTGCTTGAGATCTTCCGCCGATTTCTTGGGGGCATTGGAAGGCCCCAGAACCCATTCTTCCCCGTTGAAATACCGCTTGGGATCGCCTAGTTCCTTGTTGAAATTGTCAGTACCGGTCTTGGTGAACGCGGCATCCACGGGGTAAATGTTGATGATGACGCCCCGCGAATCGGGGAAGTCATTATTGAAGACGATTGGCTTACGTCCACGGCCCGCGTCTGCCAGCATCATCTGGTAAATGTGTTGTTCCTGGTTGAAGTTCTTCAGATATTGGCGGGCTGACGAGACTGCGTTCTCGTCGGGGCGGCTAGTGCCGGGATACGGACTGCTCGACGCCAGATCCTCCGCATAAAACTGAAAGTTTTCGAGTGCCAGGTCCGCCTGCGCCTTTGTTGTTGCCTGATTCCTTTTCCAGCGCTCGAGCAGTACGGTAGGAAGCGCCGGCATAGTCGACACCTTGTTCCCGTACTGGGTAGTAATGAGATAAGACTTCAGGCTGTCATAGACGTAATCGTTGTTTCCGATGGCGTCCGGCTTGTCACAAATCTGCACCAGATTGTTTTGCGTCGGCGAGAGTAACAGCTTTCGAAATAGGTTGTAGTAAACGACGCGCAACGGTTCCCGGATAGAGTTTCCGGAGTAAAGGAACGCGCCATAACTCATGGGCGCGCCATCCCGGCGCCAGACGTTCAACTGCGATAACGTCCTTTTGACGTCGGTAAGGTGCTGGAGCGAATCGAGAGTTGCAAGCTGCCCTCCCGGCAAGTTGTCCGCCTGGGCCGTTTGAGCGTCGGTGACCGCCCCGCGGACCAGGCCGCGGTTGTTGCTGAAAGAGATAATCCACCACAAAGCCATCAGCAGCGCGAGTGCAGCCGCCGTAGCGAACATGATCCGCCGCGCCACATTGATCTTCAAATTGCTTTGAGTAACGGTGGTAGCCGGCTTGTCCACCAGGATCACATCCGAAAACAGGTGCCCCAAAAACACCCACTGCGGCACTTTGCGCACGCCCGCTTGCGGAGCTTGCAAGACATCGGCCCCGGGCGCACCCTTCTGACGAGGGCTAAACATGCGGGTAGCGCCCGCATCAAACGGCTCTTCTTCGCGCTGCGCTACCTGCGCGACAGGCGCGAGATCGGTGACAGTAACCGGCCGCACTCCAGTGAAATAGAATCCGCGTAGGAACGGACTCGCGCCTAGCTGACTCGGACGGCACAGATCGACAAGAAACTGCACCAGAAGATTGCGCAACTTGCCAAATTCGCGTGGAAACTCGTATACATTTGGTAGCTTAGCCGCATCGTGCTCGCGCGAGAGATAAACGGGCCGCTTGTCACAAACAGATCGGTAGAGCTGCTGGAATGCTTCGGTGATTCGCCGATTCTGCTGTTCAACATAGCCCCCTTCAGTGCCTGCGGCTTGCAGCGGAAGGGTAGCGCCAAATACTTCCGTTGCTTCCGGCTCGTTCAGGTTCTCGACATAATCGCGGAAGTAAGCAAGCTTGTCAGCCTTCGTGAAGAGGACGTAAACCGGGAAGCTCGAACCCAATATTTGCGCGAGTTCCGTCAAGACACCCTGAAATTGCCGTGCTTTCACGGCCAGCGCCTCCGCCGCGCCGGGCTGCAGGAAAGTGTCGGCATCTAGTGTAAACACGACGGCACGCGATGGCGGCAGTTGCGATGCGACAACCGCGTTGAGGCGTACCGGCAGAAACTTGCGGAAAAGTTTGCGACGGCTGGGAGGGTCAGCAACAATCTGGCCGGCTGGATCGATGAGCAGAGTGTTCTGCGCAAACCACAAATTGAGAGCGCGCGTGGGCGCAACAACGTAGTTGTCGAAGGCGTGGCCCGCCAACAACTCCGGCTCCATCCCCGACTTGGCGATGACGCTGGTTTTGGCCGAGTCCGCTTCGCCTACCAGGAAAATGGCCGGCATGCTGCCGAGCTGCTTTATGCCGCGTGCCGCGCGCATGCGCTTCGAAGCTTCATTGAACGCGAAGTCGATTTCAGAATTTCCCGCTGCCGCGTCCTGCGCCGCGCCCTCGTCCTTGGGACGCAAAAAAAGGTAACCCAAAAACCCGGCGATTCCAATTACCCACAATCCGACGCGAAGCACCCATAAGATGGGCGATTTGAGATGGAGCCAATCGCCGAGAAACCAGGTCAGGACAAGCCAGACCACAAGTATGAGAACCGCGACAACTGTCCAACCAGTCCGAGAAAGCTTCATTCTTTTCCTTTTTGTTAACGGCCAGCGGCGGCGATGGTGCTCAACTGATGTGATGAGGAAGACAACGAAAATTTAAAGATCGCGAATAGAACCAGCGCGAGCACAATGCATCCGATGAGAGACCAGCGAAGTATTGGGAGCCAGCGATCGCCCGGTGCAACGACCGTTTCCGGTTGTATCTGCCATTGAGGACCAGAAACGTTGCGGATGCGGCGTATTTTTTCGTCTATCTGAGCCAGAATACTTCGAATCTCGGCGCCTCCAGTTACTCCGTATTTGCCGCGGAACCCCAGCAGTAAACAAAGCTGGTGTACTTCCAGAAGATCCGCGAGCGGCTCAGAATCTGGCCGTGTGAGCAGGCGCTCCACAGTCTGAAAAAAGATTTCGCCGGCAACTTGCACGCCGAAGATCTCCAACTGCAGCGGCTTACGCGGCCAGTCGGCAAACATGGGGTTCTGCGAGTTGAGAATCGATTCGTCCAGAAACGCCACCACGGCAAACACGGCCACACGGACGTCTTCCTGCGAATAGCCGCGGCGCAAAGCCTCTTGCTCCGCCACCCGCAACGCATTCTGGATCTGGGCCCGGAAAGCATCCGGATTTGTCACGTGCTGGCGATTAGCGCGCAGCCGCACAACGACTGTGATGACTTCCTGAAACAGCAAGGCGAGATTATCGGCACGCTTCGCGGGTTCAGGGACGGCGGACGAAGCGTAGGACTGCGGCGTAGTAGACATAGAAGTTTATTGTTGGTCGAGCAGTACCAGCAGCTCCAGACGCGGGTTGGGAATGTCGCCAGGGACGTAGATGCCGACCCGGCGCGTGTCGCGCAGATGATCCCAGCACGGGCCACCACGCGTGACGCTGAAGTATTGATTCGCGATCTGCGGCGAAATCGCAGACGGCGGATTAGAGATGTGAGTCAGTTGCATGCCCGGCAGCGCGCGTCTCACCAGTTCCGGCACGAAGCGAGCCGAACAAACTTTGACGAGCGCGGGAGTGCCGGTAATCAGTTCCGATTCCGGAATCTCAGATGCAATGGAGAAAAACCACTTGGATGGCCCAAAGAGGCGCGTGTCCTTCAGATCCGCTTCCCAGAAGTAGCGTTCGGCGGCCTCCAGCTTCACCGTAATACAATTCGTCGGAACCACCAGTTCAAGATGTTCGCGGATGTGACCGTCGAGCGCGGTGAAACAAGATTCCAGATTCAGGTGGTCGTAAAGGGGGAGATCCGCGGGTGACGAGCCAAGACCGAACGTGCACAAAGCGCCGCCCAGCCGCAACATCTCAGTGAAGAGTTCATCGGGATGCCCTTGCTTCGAAGAATACAGGTGGCGCAAGGCGGCCAGGGCATTATTCACCGAATGCAAAAACCAGAAGCTTGCAACTTGCTGAGCGGACATTCCGGTTAGCTGGCGATCGTAGCCGCCGGTCGCGCCGGTGAATGCCTGATTCTTCTGAACAAGAATGTCGATGAGCCGGCGAAGCATGGCTAAAAGCGCTTCCGAAGCGCCGATGCGAACCACTGGCGGAACATATCGCTCGTCGAAGACGAAATGGCCGGCTCCGCCGCGGCAAATGCGAGCGATGGGAAGCACCTGCCACCCGTCTCTCTTCTCGCCGTCGAAAAGGAACCTGATGTTCTTACGGCCGAAGCGCACTGGTTTATCATCGCCTCCGGTCACTTCGTCAAAAACGGATTGTTCCTCAGCGATGAAGCGAGTACTGTCTATCAGGCCATTCGGCTCCAGGACCGTGTTCCCGCCCAGCGTCTTTCGGGTGGGCACGGCAAGGTATGCCAGCAGGTTATCGGCAATGGGTGAAAAGGCTTGCTCTATCTGCCGCGGAGCGGGTAAAGGATCCGATCCGGGCATATCGAAAGCGAGCCCGTCCTCAAAGATGCCACGCGCATGCGTCAGCAGCAACGTGCCGTTGCGGAGCGCTTCCCCATTCAACTCGTAACCGAGCAAGCCAAACGGGCAAAACCAAAGTGAGTCCGCGGCGAAGTGGATGCTGTCTTCGAAGTAGCGGCTTTGGGCTTGGAAATGGTGCGGCCCAAGATACATCCCTTCCGCCCAGACAATTCTAGATAGATTTCTCACAATCTGGTTAAATCTTTCCGATTTTCTATCATAGTGGCAACCTGGTCAAACCAGTGTAAGAATTAGGAAGGTCGCGTAATGGAACCATCCGATTTCATCGGGGGCAGATACCAGCAAGGCAGCGCTATCCTCAAAGGCACGGTCCAGACATTTCGAGCGCTGGACACCTCCACGGCGCGCGATGTCTATGTTCACCGGGTGCCGTCTAACGATCCGGCTTCGCAGCAACTGGCGTTGCTTTTGTCTTCCGCATTGGTCAAATCGAGTAAGGCGAGGCGGCTGATCCTCGACGTGGTGGAGGACGACGGCTTCGCGTACGTGGTAACCGAAACCGAGCACCAGTGCCTGCTTCTTCGTGAGTGGCTGCAGTTTGAAATCGATCAGGCCGGCGGTCCTCCGCGGCACGCGGCGCCTTCTGAAGCAGAGCCGGTTCCGGCGCCACCCAATGACTCTCCGGGCGTCGCCACAAGCGAACCACCTCCGCCGCCGCTGGAGCCGAAACAAGAGCCGAAGCAAGAACCGGGAGAATTCACCCGGATGTTCACCGCAGGCATGTCTGCCGCGCCTGCACCTAGAAATGAGCAGCCTTCCCCGCAGCCGTCGCCAGTTGCCGTTCAGCGGCAGGCCGCCGAAATCGCCAAGCCTGAATCTCCGCTGAAGCAAGATCCCGGCGAATTTACTCGCATGTTTATGGCGGGCATGTCGCCCGGATCGCAGTCCGCCAAACCCGCGGCCGAGGCTTCGGCGCAGGCCCCGAGCGAGCCGCGCGTTGTTGAAGAAATTATCAACCAGCAACCCGCGCCGCGTGAACCGGGCGAATTTACCCGGTTGTTCAGGGCTGGAGAAAAGGGAGGTCCTCCGCCAATACCGACTGCCGATAGGCCTGCCGCTCCGGCCAATGATTCTCCCCCGCCACCACCGGCTGTGGCCCCACCGCCGCCGTCCAAGCCCGAACCCGGCGAATTCACGCGAATGTTCGCGGGACCGAGTTCTCCCGAAAGGAAATCAGACCCGCCGCGCCCATCCGACCGCCCTTCGAACCCGGATTTTAGCCGGACGGCATTCGTGCAGCGGCCCAATACTCCGGTCGCGGTACCCCCGGTGCCGCCGGCACCTATGCAACCGAAGCCGGAACCGGGCGAGTTTACGCGGCTTTTCAGGTCCGGGCTTTCATCCACTCCCTCGGGTCCGGCCGTTCCGCCTGCATCGAGCAGATTGCCCAAACCGGTTGTTCAACCTGCCGGCGATCCCTTGTTTGGCGCACCTCAGCCGGCCTCGATTCTCCCGAAGCCCGCGGGGCGGCCAATGGGTGAATACACAAGGATTTTCGGTTCGGGATCGGAAGCCCCACCGGTTCAGCAGCCTTCGGCCGTTGCTCCGCCCGCGCCCCCTGTCTCGGACGATCCGCTGCTGCGGACCGGCGGCTCCGCATTCCCGCCTGCCGCGAATCCAGTTGTCCCGAAGGGCCCGAGCGAATACACGCAAGTTCTGTCCGGCCGTCCTTCAGGCGCACCCTCGGCAACCACGGGTGTGGGCCCCACCACAGCTACGGGTTCACCCGCGGGTATCCAGGTGCCCTTACCGAATATGAGTTTTCCCGCGCCGGCCATGCAAGCGCCGAGGCCGCCGGCTATAGCTTTGCCGACACCTTCCCTTAAGCCCCCCGCCGTTCCACCCGTTACGATCGGCAAAACAAACAAGAAGCTGATCATCCTCTTTATCGTGCTGGGTGTTCTTGCCGTTCTGCTGCTGATATTAGTGGTCTTGCTGTTGAAAAAATGAGTATCTTCCGCAAGCTTGCCTGGACGCTGCTGGCTGTATGCGTGGGCCTGTGGGCCGCTCCTTGTTCTTTCCAAAGCGACAGCGCGCCCGCTCATCCGAACTTTTCGGGACGCTGGCGCATGGTGCGGGAAAAGAGCGACTTCGCCACCGTTCATATGCCGGACATAATCGTGCAAGTCGTCGAGCAGCGCGCTTCCACGATGAACGTTCACACGATTCAGACCAGCGGAACCGTGACCAAGAGCTCAGACGTGAGCTATGTTCTCGATGGCTCGCCAGCGAACAATATCATCAACAATCATGATGCTGTGAGCAAGACTTTTTGGGACGGAGCTGCGCTGAATGTCCGCACCACACTGAAGCTCTCGAATGGGGACGACGAAGTTATCGAAGACCGCTGGGAGTTGTCGGCCGATGGAAATATTCTCACCGAGACAAGCCACGTCAGCACGCCTAAAGGAGGCGTGGTCCTGAAGCTGGTTTGTGAGAAGGAAAGTGCGTAGAACCAAGTTGCCAAAGGAACCGTATGATAAGGGCTCCGTTGAAGAAGCGCCTCCCTTACGGTCGGGGTTCCGTTTCGCGGCTGGCGTTTTCATGCCTATCTGCGGGCCATTCAGACTCCGTTACCGTCGCGGCTCTGCTACACGCCGGGTCTGAACTCTTCCAAGTCAAACGATGCGCGCACGATTGTCCTCAGCTCCTCAAGTGAGCCGATATCGCCCCTGGCCATGGCTTGTACGAGTGCGTTGCCGGCCGCAGTTGCTTCCGCCGGACCCGCTATCACCCGCCTGCCGGTGAGATCCGCCGTCATCTGATTCAGCAAACGGTTGCGCGAACCGCCGCCCACAATGTGAATCGTATCGATGTTGCGAGCCGTAAGCCGTTCGAGTGTGTGAAGTACGCCGCAATAGCGCGCTGCGATGTTGTGAAGGATGACACGCACCATCGGTCCCGGGCTTTGCGGCACTTCCTGCTCCGTGCGCCGGCAAAATTCGGATATAAGCCGCGGATGATCGCCAGGCGTCCCCAATTCGTCTAAGTCGATGACGGTCGCGCTGGCAGGCGCGGCCGCCGCTTGTTCCATCAGATCGGCGTAAGAGTAACTGTGCCCCTGCCTGGCCCACGCTCGCCGGCACTCCTGCACAGTCCACATGCCGGGAATGTTTTTCAGGAAACGAATGCTGCCATCGACACCAACCTCATTGGTGAAATTCGCCTCCAGAGCCGCCTCGTTGACGATCGGCTCTTCGAGTTCAACTCCCATCAGCGACCAAGTGCCGGAGCTGATGTAGCACCAGTTATCGGCATGACTCGCCGGGACAGCGGCTACGGCAGACGCCGTGTCATGCGAAGCGGTTGTATACACGGTTACGTCCCGATCGATGCCGCACACTTTCGAAACATAGGGCAGCAACGCGCCAATCTCCACACCGGGATCGATCAGATTTGCGAGAAAGCTGCTACCGATACCGGCCCGCGCCAATAGATCCGTCGCAAAGGCTCTCGTGCGTGGATTATAAAACTGAGATGTGCCGGCGATGGTGCGCTCGCACCCAAAAGTCCCCGTCAAGAAATAGTTGAACAGATCGGGCATAAACAGCAGCTTCGAAGCCTGTTGCAGGATGTTGGGATTGGCGCGGCGCAGTGCGTAGAGCTGATACAGGGAATTGATTTCCATAAACTGGACGCCCGTCTGCCGGAAGATTTCGGCGCGGGGCACAATGCCAAAGATCTCGTCCGGCACACCGCAGGTTCGCGAATCGCGATAGTGCCTGGGATTCTGCAATAGCTCCCCGTCATCCCCGATCAGCCCGAAATCCACACCCCACGTATCGACGGCGATGCCGTCCAACTCGCCGCAAGCGCTTGCCGTGGCACGAATGCCTTCGCAAATCTCTTGAAACAGACGCAAGGTATCCCAATAGAGACCGGTAGGCAGTTGCACTGGAACGTTGGGAAACCGGTATACTTCGTTGAGCTTGACCTTGCCGTTCGCAATGCCCGCGTAAATGGCTCTCCCGCTCTCCGCACCTAAGTCGAGCGCCAGATAGTTGCCATTCATCGAAGCAGAGTATATCGCCGTGCTCTATGCGTTGACCGCGGCTTCCGGTACCCATTCGCCGTACAGCGCGGCAACCAGGTCATCGAGTGCGCGGTCCGGATCGGGCGCAATCAGCACCTCGCGGCTGAATGCCCCAAACAAGGGCAATCCGAAAGCGGAAGGGCGCGGCAGGTCATAGATCGAAATCGGTGATTCGTAGATTCGCGCGGTTTCCTCTAGCGCGCGCGGAGCATCGCACTGGTCCTCCATTACTTCACGGACCGCTTCACGAACCAATGGATGATCGGGCTCGTGTTCCAGCAGCGTCTTGTAGAGCAGGCTAGCGCTCCAGGTGGAGGCACGCGCCGACACGTCTCCCTTCAAAGTCCGCCGTGGCAACAGTTGCCCTATCTCGGCAATGTGCCGGAAGGAGGTGCCTAGCGTCTCGGTAGCGCCCAAGGTAGTGCGGAGAGCTTCCATCCATCCTTGGGGATTGAACGCCTGCCGCAAGCTTTCGGCGTTGACTTCGACGCGCGAATCCATCGAGAGCAGAAAACTGTGGTCGTCGAAATTCGCAACGACGCTTTTGCCCTCGGTTAGCCGCGCGCCGGTTACCCAGGCGAGCGACCGGTTCACCGCTCGCCCAGCAACCACATGCACCAACAGCAGCATGTTACGGCCATTGACAATTCGCTCAGCCAAAACAGGTGAATCCGTTGGTACTGGCATCGCCCGGCAATGATGCGCGATGAAGCCCCCAATGCGCGCACAAACATTTTCGTCCACGCCATAAGCCTTCCGCAATGCGGTTGCGCACCCCGCCGCGCCGCCCCGCTCCCACGCGCGGCGCAACTCGCGCCGGAGCTTCAGTTCTTCCTGCGCCAACTGCGTGGTGAGCGGCATCTTGTTGCCCATCCAGCGGGGTGTCTTGACTTGCTCGCCCTGCGCGGGTTCCACAACGGCGATGTTCTGGTGAATGCGCTTCACCCGAACCGGCTTGCCGCCCATAATGAAGGCTTCATTGGGCTGCAACCCCGCGATGAACGATTCTTCCACCGCTCCCAAATGCCGGTTACGCGCCGAGACAATCTTCATCTCATAATCGGCGCTGATAACGCCCGCGTTCATGTAGTAACTGCGTGCGGTCTTCGTGTTGGCAACCTTGAATTTACCGTCCTGGAGATCGATCTTGCCGTAAGTGCCGTACGGCCCAAGACTTTCCCCTGCCCCGCCAGGTAATGAAGAACGTCGTCGAAATCGCTCCTGGAGAGTTTACGTAAGGGCCGGCGCGCCGGACGAGATCGAACGCCTCATCAGTCGCTCCACTCCCGTTCGATGCTCATCCCCAGCAGCACCTGCGCCAAAACGTCCAGCGGCGCCGTCGGAATTCGCAGCGCGTCTAAACGCCCTTCCCGCGCGGCTTCGCGCAACGCAACCGATTCCACCAGGTCCGGCAAACTCATGGGCACCACCGCGCCCTGCGCCACTCCGTCGATACGGTGACCGCTCCGGCCAAGCCGTTGTAAAGCCCGGCTGACCCCGCGTGGCGTTCCAATCAGCAGCACTTGATCGACGCTCGAGAAATCGACGCCCATCTCCAGGCTGCTGGATGCGACGACGGCCCGCCAATAACCTGTCTTCAGCCCATCCTCAATGACCAGCCGCGTCTCGCGATCTACCGATCCGTGATGTACCGCAATACGCTCGTCGAGTTCCGGCAACAGAATCTTCAGCGCCAGGCCGAGGCGCTCCACGCCGGATCTCGTGGTGAGAAAGACGAGACTGCAATTCGCGTTCTTCACCAGCGTGGCAACGGTAGGCGCAATGCGGAACGGGTTGTGCCCGGCGGGCGGAAGCCAGGCCCCCGTTTCCGGCGCCACTATTTCCAAGCGGTGCGATTTCCTGGCGTCTGTGCGCGCCACAGCACACGGCCTGTCACCGCATAGCAAATGCTGAATCGCTTCAATCGGCCAGGCCGTAGCCGAAACTCCAATTCGCTGCAACGGCCTGCCGACACGGTCCTCTAATCTCTCAAGGGCCAGCGCAAGCAGCGATCCGCGTTTCCCTTCGGCGAACGAATGGATTTCGTCCACCACAACGGTATCCGGCTCGAACGCGCTTTCGCGCCATGCAGCCTGCGACAGCACCGAACTCAGCGTTTCAGGCGTGGTCAGAATGAGATGCGGCCTGCTTCTCCGCTGGCGATTCCGATCCGCTTGAGCCGTATCGCCCGTACGCACTTCCATCCGAATCTGCTGCGATTCCGGCAGGGCGGCATTCACGGCCTCCAGCGCAGGGGTAAGGTTGCGGTGAATATCGTTGTCGAGCGCCTTCAACGGCGAGATATAGATGGCGCATATTGCGTTTGGCAACTCGCCGGCACTCGCAAGGAAAGCCAGCCGCGACAGCACAGACAAAAACGCCGCTAACGTTTTGCCGCTTCCGGTGGGCGCCAATATCAGCGTGTTTTCGCCCTTGAGCGTGTGCGGCAGGGCCTTTTGCTGGATGTCGCTGAAGATTTCGTACTGGACGTCGAACCAAGCTTGCAATGCCGGATGCAATGCTGCCACCGGGCTGACTTCGCGGCTCGCCGTTGTTGCCGTCGACTTATTGGACTGACGCTTGGTAGAGCGCTTCCACTCGCGCGAGATCATCGCAATCCTCTGGTCTCTTATCGCGCCGCCATCTCAAGATACGCGGAAACCGCAGCGCATACCCGCTCTTATGACGCGCGCTCTTCTGCACGCCGTCGAATGCTACCTCCAGAACGACTTCGGGTCTCACAATAGTCACCGGCCCAAACCGGTCGGTTGATGCCGCACGCAGAATGCGAGTGAGATCCTTGACTTCAGTGTCCGTCAATCCCGAGTACGCTTTCCCGATATTCACGAAGCCCTCGCCCGATTTCACTGCGAACGTGTAATCGGAGAGAACCGTTGCGCGACGCCCGCTTCCCTGCTCTGCGGACGTGACCACGACATCCAGCGTTGCGTACGGCCTTTTCAGCTTTTGCCAAGCTCCGCCGCGCTTTCCCGGTTCATATAGGCTTTGTTTGCGCTTCAGCAGCAAGCCTTCGTTTCCGCGTTGACGTGCGTCGTTAAATAACCGATCGATGTCACCGAGCGTGGCCGCCTCATGCTGCCGAGAAAGAAGAACCGGGAAGCCGATCTTTGCAAGGACTTCATCCAGCGCTTTTCGCCGATCCCCATATGCCACCGCGAATAGAGTTTCGCCGTCACGCAGCAAAAAGTCGTACGCCATGAATGCAAGGGGAACTTCGACAAGCAGCGTCGCCCGAACTTTTTTTCTTGCCAACCGCTGCTGCAGCAGATTGAAGCTCAATGCGCGACCTTCGCGCCATGCCAGTACTTCGCCGTCAATCACTCCGTTTCCTGGCAATGTCCGAAAGACCTCGATGAGTTCCGGGAAAGCAAGCGTGATGTCCTCCATTCCACGCGAATAGATCCGCACCCGGCCTGAATCGAAATGCACCTGGGAGCGGATGCCGTCGTATTTGTCCTCGATCACCCATTCGGTTGGATCGGTCAAGTCCTCTAAGCGCTCCAGCGGCTTCGCGAGCATGAACTCCATTGGGTGAAACAGCCGCGCAGCGATAATCGCGAGTTCTCCCCGCCGTGCCGCAAGCGCCACTTGCGCCAAGTCGCCCAATCGGTTGTTCGCATCCCGGATCGCTTCGTGACCCGTACGCGCACGCGATAGCGACTGCCTCCTCCACCATCTTCTCCATGAGCCCGATGCGTAGTCCGCGCGTGATGATCTTCACGAAGTATTTGATCGTCAGCGGGCGAAAGGAACGAAAAGCCTCAACCAAAACCTCGCGCCTGGCCGCCGTGGTTTTCGAGTGGAAGAGGCATTGATAAATCTCATCGGCCGCTTGCAACGTAAGCGGCCGATCGGCGCTCAAGCCGCGTAAGAGTAAACTAGCCGTCTCGCCCGTGTCGCCCACTTCGGCATGACAGATGCGAAGCGTCTGGGCATCCCAGCCGGTAGCGGCTCCGATTGCGCCCCGCAGGACGCTGTGCCCGACCGAAAGATTGCTCTTCTCTTCTAATTCAAACAAGCTGTGGTTCGCTTCTGAACGACAAACGGGACCCGCGCTCAAGAACTGTACCGCCAGCCCGAGATCTCCGTCGTTGAGCTTCCGCAGGTAATCCGCCAGTATCGAGATTTTTCTTGAACGGCTTGCGCAGGCGGCGATCTGCTCGCACACACCCGCTAGCTCGTCCATCAGCCTTCCGCCTCTATATTGGCGCGCTCGCCGCCCCGCACAGGAGCTGCAGCATGATATCCACGCGCGTTCAAGATGTGTGCAAATGGCGCCGTATACCCATGAACTACGTCCACGTGCTTTGCACGCGAGCCCTCCACCATCTGCAACAACTCATCGAAGTCCGCGTGGTCCGAATACGCGATTAGTTCCTCGGCCCCGCTCCGGGTTCGCGCATTATCGAGCGCGGCCCAACCCGACACATACGCGAGACGGATGTTCTTCCCGCCGGCCTCGAGTGCGCTGCCATGCGACGGGACCACAACCAGCGCTTTACCCGCCGTTGCCTTTGCCTCGTATGGCTCCCACCGATCGAAACAGTAGCCGCGTTGCGCGTACTCCGGGATGAATTTTGCGATCGCGCCATGCACCGATGTGGGAATGCCCGCCTGGCACAGCACGTGTACAATCTCCTGGCCGCGTCCAAGCGCATAGCCGATGAAAGCGGGGGAGACGCCGTCGGCAAGACAACTTCGCGCAAAGCGCACGATGCGATCAATTGCCGCCTCGCGATCAAGCAACCGATAAATCGGAAGCCCGAACGTCGATTCGATAATCAGCCGGTCGCACGGCACAATCTCCGTTCGTTCGCCGCATAGCGGATGCCGCAGCTTGATGTCGCCTGTGTAGACCAGTCGCTCGTTTCGATATTCAATCAGCAACTGCGCCGCCCCGAGTATGTGACTGGCGGGATAGGCCGTAAGCACGGCGTCATTCCAGGCCATGCTTTCGCCGAATTCGAGCGGATACATCTCCGGCTCCCGCTGCTCTTCCGTCAACCAGAGACGCATGCGGTAAAAGCGCAAGGTCGTCGGCGTCGCAATCACTTTGCCGTGACAGCTGCGCGCGTGGTCACTGTGCCCGTGCGAGATCCAAGTGGCTCCGCATGGTTCCGTATTATCCAGCCAGAGTTCAATCTCAGGCAAAAAGATTCCGGATTCGTGAAACTCGACTTCCACGTTTTACTTGATGCCGAGCAATACCGCGCAGACGTGATCGATATAGTCGCGCACCTCAGCTTCATGCCCCACAGTCGAATTGACCATCATCGAAAAGGCCAGCCATCCGCCTTGTTTCTTTTGGATGTACCCGCTCAGGCTGGACACATGGGACAGCGATCCCGTCTTGGCATGAACTCTTTCCGCGCCGGTAATGCCCTTAAAACGATGTTCGAGGGTCCCATCAACGCCGCCGACCGGCAACGATGCCAGCCATACGGCGCGTTCCGGGCGATTCCACATCGCCCGCAGCAGCGTCACAGTCGATTCCACCGTGGTCAAGTCTTGCCGTGCTAATCCCGATCCGTCGTACAGAGCGAAGCCTGTGCTTTCCGGCGTAATACCCAGTTCCTGCAGGAACTTCGTCCGCTCATCGACACCAGCCTGCAACGTTCCGCTGCCCTGTGCCACAAAACCCGCTTCCCGCAACAACATCTCGGCGTGCAGGTTTTGGCTCTCTTTGTTCACGACGGCAATCTCATCCGAGAGCGGAATCGACTGATGAGTTGCCAGCAGCGTTCCCACGGGCGCGTGCGCCTTCTCGCCTACATCATCGATCGAGCTGTACTGCGAGCGTGCCTCGCCCCGCACCGTTATTCCTTGCTGGCGGAGGGCATCAATCAACGCGATGGCCGCCGAACCTGCGGGATCGATAACCGCCAGATCCTCCTGCCACGGCTGACCGGCTTTCCCAACGCTGCCCGAAAGCACCACTTCATTGCTGCCAACGCGCCTCTCGACATGCACATGAGACTGCGCCGATGAGTCGCTGAGAACTTCGTTCAGAAAAATCAAGGAGCCGGCCGCGCCAACGGTGCTCAACTGGGCCGGCTCTCCCGGTTCGGCCGCGGTCAGGGTCACCGATACCGCATTGTCGTTGAAGGTCAGAGAGGAAACGGGCGCCCCATATCCGTAGATAGCGTCTTCAATCGTCCAGCCGGGAGGGTACAAGTCCCCTGGGTAGCGCGTCGCCACGCCGGTGACGTCGCCCTCGACGCTCTGTATGCCGGAATCGGCCAACTTCTTGGCCAGCTCACGGAAGATCACAAGCGGGTCGCCCGGCTTTGCATCTACTTTGTAGGGCAAGATGCGTCCGGAGAGATTCGGATCACCTCCACCTATGATCTGCAGATCGGGCAAGCTAGTCTGGCCCGGATGCCAGGCACCGCTGGTGCGCAATTCAGTCTGAAATTTGTATCCCGGTCCCAACCGAACCAGCGCCAGCGCGGTCGTATACAACTTCGTATTCGACGCCGGCACGAAGAACTGCTCCGCATCTTGCTGCGCGAGCACGGCTCCAGTAGTCAGATCGATAACCTCGAATCCGACATGCCCACGGCGAACTTCGGGATAGTGGGTTTTAACCGCCGAAATCCTCGATTGCAGCGCATTGTGCGGAGCGCCCCACGCAAGCGAGGCGGTGCACGCCGCTGCCGCGCACAGAGCCATTAACAGTCGAGCGTGCAACAGTCCAACGTGCCTCAATCGCTGCTCACCAACGCTGGTTTCCGCGCCAGGGGATCACCGCCGTCTCCGCCCATAACGCGCGCTTCCAGCATAATCAGCAATGCCAAAATCAGCACAGCAACGGATCCCAACGCCGGGATCGACATGACGTACCGCACACCCAAGTAGCTGTCCACATAGCCCAGCAACCAGGGCGTCATCATGGCGCCGGTAATTGCAATCGAAAAGAGACCGTTATAGAAGCCCGGATGGTACGAAAAGCGGTCGTCCAGAGTCTCGGCAAGCAGCGGATAGATGGGCCCAAACGCCGCTCCGATGACGACAACCGCGGCCCAGGCGCCCAGTAGCGACGAAGTGAAACTGAGCAGCAGGTATCCAGCCATCGCGGCCAGCGCGCTTGCCAGCAGTAACTTGCGGTGACTTATCCGCCGCAAGAGCCGCCGTGCGGCAAGGCGTCCAACGAGCAGTGCCAAGAAGTATGCTGCCAGCGCGGCAATAGCCCAAACCGGGCTTGTCCCCAGCCGATGGATGAGGAACAGAGGCAACCAACCGGCAATCGCCCACTCGTTGCCGAACTGAAAGAACAGCAACAGACTGAACAATACAACTGCTACGGTGCGCAGGCCGCGCAGCGTCTCGCTCACGCGGTTCTCTTCTTCCCGGGCAGCCGCAGGGCGCCGCGCCGGTTCAAATTTGCTAGCGCCGAATATGAAAAGAAAGACGGCGGGCGCCAGCGCCAGCAATGCTGTTTCCATCCGAACCGACCCCGCAAGATATGTTACGCCGACGATAACTGTCGAACAGAAACATCCGCTACCGAACCAAGCGCCAACCCGATTCACCAGCGCAGCCGGCGATTTCGTAAACGCCGTCTCCAGCGCGTACAGCAGCGAAGTTGCAATCGCACCCCCGGAACACCCCACAAACACGAGTGCAAAGATTCTCCATATCGCCGCGACAGGGGGGACCAGCACCGACAAACTCAATAAACTGCCAACGGCAACCGCGCAACCCAGCATGGCGGTGCTTCGCATAGGCAACCTGCGCAGCAAAGGCTGTGCAAAGACACTGCCAGCGACGTATCCGGCATTAAGGCCTAGAAAGTGCAGTCCAATTAGTCTGGGGTCAGCGTCGATGTAGTACTGCCAGGTAACTACCAGGGATCCTAATAGCCCAACCAGAACACCGAGCAAGAAAAAGCCGCCGACCCAGCCGCGCGCACTGCTTTCGAAACTGATTTTTTCGATTTTTTCAGCGAGCTTCGTTGACACGTTCCGAGGCCGGTTTATACAATCGAAGTATCACTGAAAAAGGAGGTGGTCCAGTCGAATGAATTCTGGTAGTGACTGTAGCATACAATCCACGCGCGAGGTGGCCGACTCTTAGAGTCGCCGTTCGTACGTTCAGGTTTCGTTCAGTGACGAGGCCGCAGTTCCTGTGGACCGGCCGCCCGTCGCGCGTAACGTAGCTAGAGTGAGTCAATAAAGCCCCGAGGGTGCTCCGCATTCTCGGGGCTTTATGCATGTTAAAATTAGACTTAAACCCACCTATTGCCTCGAAAGGATTCCTAACCATGAAAGCAGGGATTCACCCCGCTTACGACGAAGTGAACGTGATATGCGCTTGCGGGTCCACGTTCCACACTCGATCGACTCACAAAGGCGATTTGCGCGTTGAAATCTGTGCCAGTTGCCATCCCTTCTTCACCGGCCGCCAAAAGCTGGTCGATACCGAAGGCCGCGTCGATCGCTTTCAGAAGAAATTTGCGAAAGCGCGCGAAATTCAGGCTCAGAAAAAAGCTCAAACCGACGCCAAGACCGCCCGCAAAGTTCAATAGCGGCTCACGTTCTCGGAAGGGCAGGCGGCCTGCTTGTATGGCCAGACATGATCAGGAAAACTTCCGCCGTAGCACGAGGTAGGTAGTCTATTTACGGCTGCGATCACGGGCCAACCGGCCGATGCTCCCATTCACCAGGCCTACCATTTCCTGGTCTGTAACTCTCGCCAGTTTAGAAAAGGTCCACCCGGTGCGCAATAGATCTCCGGTCACCAGCCAGCCCGCATAGTACGCCTCGCGCTCAACACCTGCTCCGCCCTTTCCCATCGTGTATCGCATTACTTCATCGGAGTCGGAACTAGCCAGGTGGGGACGTAGGTCCTGCAATATCTCTGGTTGTATTGCCGTGCAGCGCGCAAACCAGTTCGGAGACATCTCTCCCACATAGTGCGCATCAGATTTGCCAGGCTGAAGCGCCTGCTCCGCACGCATAGCTAATCCTTCCACGAAGATCGTGTGTGCAATCGACCGCTTCCATTCCAGGGAAAGCCCCGTCTGCTCCGCCTCCACCACGTGCGTGAACTCATGCGCGAGCTTCAGGCCCGCATCGGGGTCTTCCACCTCCATCGAGACCGTAGGAATGCCACCTTTGCCGGGTGCAGTAAAAGCGATCCCCTCAAAATCCCCAACGGCTACTACTAAGCGGGCCCGCACTTGAACAGTTGCCCCGAGAATACTTACCACCTTCCGTAATGTCTCGGCTGGCGGTGGATGAATCCCGTTTACGCCTTCCCGGATAAGCGGTAGCGCAGAGGAAAATTTTGGCCACGCCTGGTCCAACATGGACCGCGCCATCTTCCGACCCTCCGGAGTCGGAGGCACAGCTGCGAAGCCATACATTTCGTTCCAAAACTGCCAGCGTTGGCTCTCATCCACTCCCGGCTTTGAAGCAATTATGTAGAACCGAAGAAACTTGGGAGTGAGATCAACAATTTGGAGGGACACTTCCGGGGCTTTCGCCGCGCCGGCAGTGAAAGTGGCAACGCACAACCACGTGATTGTCGCCTTCACATTGTTCATCTGGTTCTCGGGTCTCTTTCCACGGCATTGACGCATTCTCCGATTGAACGGTTGTCGTTGCCATGTGATCGGTCGCAAGTCTCACCCGAGTCCCGAGTCCATACACGGCCTAGCCCTTTCTATTGTGGTTGAACGAGTCCCTTCCTGATCGCGAAAAGCACAAGCTCCGCCGTTCGGTGGATATTCATCTTCTCCATCAAATTGGCGCGGTGCACGGAAACTGTATTGACGCTCAGCTCCAGCAGCTTGGCAATTTCCTTGTTCGACTTACCTTGTGCAATCAATTGAAGTACCTGCTTTTCGCGGCCGGTCAGCTTGTTTACTTCGTCTTCCTGTTCCTGCGCCACGTACTTCAAGCCCGGCCCGATATAGCGTTTGCCTTCACTGACCGCCTTGATGGCGCCCACCAAGTCTACGTCGATGGCACTCTTCAACAGATATCCTTTAGCACCGGCATCCAAGGCGTTCCGGACATAGTTGTCGTCCGAATGCATGCTGAGAATTAGCACTTCCGTTCCCGGAAGATGCTTCACAATCTCCTTGGTCGCTTGAACGCCATCTAGTTCCGGCATGGAGAGGTCCATCACCACAACTTTGGGTTTTAGTTCATACGCCGTGCGGATGGCCTCCACGCCATTGCTGGCCTCTCCGACCACTTTCATGCCTTCCTCATCTTCCAGAATGCGCCGAAATCCTCGACGCACCAGGCTGTGGTCGTCCGCCAAAAGAACGGTTATTGGTTCACTCATGATGTTCGCGAAAATACCTCCTCTTCATTCAGTTGTGTCTTTCGTTCGTCGCTGGGCGGCTCCTCCGGCTTCAACGGCATCTCGAGCGACACCCTTGTTCCGGAACCCGCCTCCGACGACACATGCAACGTGCCATCGAGCAACTCGGCTCGCTCGCGCATTGCAATCAAACCTAATCCCGGTTTCTCCCCGCGTTTCGATGCATGTACGCCGCGTCCGAAATCCTGCACTGTGATGGTCAGCAGCACATCGGTGAACCTCAGTTCCACTTTGGCTAGCTTCGAGCCCGAATGCTTCGCAGTATTATTAAGCGCTTCCTGCACGATTCGGAAACAGTGGATGGCCGGCTGCCCCGTAATGCGGAGCGGCGTGCCCTTGATCACCACCTCGGTGTCGATGCCAGTCTGCTTCTGAAAAACGCCGGCATACCACTCGATTCCCTTCGCGAGTCCGTAATCGTCCAGCACCGCTGGATGAAGCATCTGCGACAGGCTGCGCATTTTTTCGAGCGTGTTGTGCGTAATCTCTCGCACTTCGGTAAGCTCCGTACGCAACGGCGAATCCGGCGGCAAGCCCTGCAAGCCCTTCTTTTCAGCCCGCGCGAGCATCGCTCCTACCGCTGTGAGAATCTGACCGAACTCATCGTGCAATTCGCGCGAGACCGACCGCAACACCTCTTCCTGAACAGTGATCAGCCGCGCGGCTAGAACGCGCCGCTGTTTCGAAAGCGACTCTAGCTTCTCGAAGATCTTCCGGTTGGAATAGATCAAGTACAAGCTGGTCACAGCAATCGCAAAGATCGTCGCCGCCAGAAACGCATAAATATCCGATTCCACCCCGTTGTAAATCGAAGTGACCTTGGTGTCCGCTTTCGCTTCGTCCTCAGTATTCCGTTCTAGCAGCTTCGATACCCGGTCCGCCAAGTCAGCTTGTTGCTCGGAAAGATGTGTCGTCACAAGTTTGCTGGCAGCCGCTTCGTGGCCCTGTCCCGCCTCACGAAAGACGTCATCGGATGTCCGCCAAAACTGGTTGAGAGACGTTATCAACCCAAGCCGGTTCGGCTCTGGGCGCGACAATCGGGTGAGGCGAGCGTCCATCTGCAGCGCCTGATTCAGATCGTCCTTCACATGCGCAAACTGGTCGTGATATTTGTAAATGCCGCCCGGATGCGAAGCCTGCGTCATGTCGCGTAGTTTCACGCCGATTCTGCCGACATCGTTCTGAATCCGCAAAAGCAGAAGCGAATCATGCCGGTTCAGGTCGATTGTCTCGTGCTGTAAAACCTGCAGTCGTGCTAACTGATACAACGCATAGGAAGAAAATCCTGTTACGGCGGCCAGAGTGATAAGCAGCCCAAGCAAGAGCCGGATCGTCGGAGAGCTTTTCATCGGGAGGGCGCCACTGGAATGTCACCAGGCCTTATAGTCAGGACGAATGAGGAGCGGCAATTGTTGCCTTAATATCCGCCGCCTGAATTGCGCCGCATGAGTCGGGGGGCGGCATCGCCGGCAATAAGCCGCGCCAATCCGTCTCCCAACTCCATTCTGGCACTAAAGTTACAAACTCGCAGTTTCTCCAGTACGCAAATGTCCCATGAAAATGCTTCTACTGTTTCGTATGGGCGAAGAACAAAACGATTCGAAGCCTGCCACGGGCATGTGGCCACTGCTTCGACAGGCGAAGAACGGAGACGTTTTCGGATTAGGGGAGTCCGCCGCATCGCCACGCTCGCAGACTCTCGAAGCAAGGACGGCAAAAGCCGACAAAGTGGTCGATTCGGTATGTCCGTATTGCGCCGTCGGCTGTGCGCAGTTGGTCTACGTCAAAAACGACAAGATCATCGACATTGAAGGCGATCCGCGTTCGCCCATTTCAAACGGCTGCCTATGCCCGAAAGGGGCCGCTACTTTTCAGCTTGTAACCGGCTCGCATCGTGTCTCTGACGTTCTGTACCGGCGTCCCTACAGCACTGAATGGGAGAAGATTCCGCTAGAGCAGGCCATGGACATGGTCGCCGATCGCGTGAAAAAGTCGCGCGATTCCCACTGGGAAGACAAAACCAAGGATGGAGACCCGCTGCGGCGCACGATGGCCATTGCCCACCTGGGTGGCGCAACCCTTGATAACGAAGAGAACTATCTCATTAAGAAACTTTTTACCAGCCTCGGCATTGTTCAGATAGAGAACCAAGCACGTATTTGACACTCCTCGACGGTCCCCAGTTTGGGGACCTCGTTTGGCCGCGGCGGGGCCACGGATTTTCCCGCCGACATCGTCAACTCCGACGTGATCGTGATCGAGGGGTCCAATATGGCCGAGTGCCATCCGGTCGCCTTCCGTTGGGTGATGAAGGCCCGGGAAAAGGGCGCGACGTTGATTCACGTCGATCCGCGATTCACACGCACGAGTGCTGTTGCCGACATTCACGTGCCGCTTCGCGCCGGCTCCGATATCGCATTCCTCGGCGGCATCATTCGATACATCGTCGAAAACGAACGCTACTTCAAAGAGTACGTCGTCAACTACACGAACGCACCCGCGATTATCAACAAAAAGTTTCAGGACACCGAGGATCTGGACGGCCTTTTCAGCGGCTGGCAGAAAGACAAAGGTCATTACGAGGCGCGCACTTGGATGTACGAGGGCGTCGATCCCGAACCGGCGGGAGGCAGCCGCGAATCGGAATCGGGCAAGAAGGGCAAGGCCATTCAACGACAGCCCATCCAAGCTGAGCACCAGGATCCGACGTTACAGGATCCTCGTTGCGTCTTTCAGATCGTTAAGCGCCACTACTCTCGCTATACGCCGGAAATGGTCGAGGAAACCTGTGGAATTCCGAAAGATCTGTTCCTCAAAGTAGCGGAGGCAATCTGCGCAAATTCAGGCCGCGAGCGCACAGGCGTGTTCGTCTACGCCGTGGGCTGGACGCAACACACCGTTGGCGTTCAGTACATCCGGGCGGCGGCCATCATTCAACTTCTTCTTGGCAATATGGGCCGGCCCGGCGGTGGCATCGTCGCTCTCCGCGGGCACGCATCTATTCAGGGGTCGACCGACATCCCAACTCTCTATAACCTTCTGCCCGGCTACCTGCCGATGCCGAAGGCCAAGCACGACAAAGATTATCAAACATACCTGCGGCTAAACGAGTCGCCGTCCGGTTGGTGGGGTGAGTACCCCAAGTACTTCGTTTCACTGATGAAGGCCTGGTACGGCCCACACGCCACAAAGGAAAACGATTGGTGCTACGACTATCTGCCCACCCTTACCGGCGACCATTCGCATATGAATACCGTCGCTGACATGGCTGACGGCGCCGTCGAAGGTTACTTCGTCATGGGTGAAAATCCGGTGGTCGGTTCCATGAACGGTTCACTGCAACGCAAAGGTCTCCGGAAACTCAAGTGGCTTGTCGTTCGCGATTTTCAACTCACGGAAACAGCCGATTTTTGGCGCGAAGCGCCTGAGATTCAGCGCGGCGAAGTGAAGCCCGAGGATATCGCAACAGAAGTCTTTTTCTTCCCGGCCGCCGCTCACACCGAAAAGAGCGGGAGTTTCACCAACACGCAGCGCCTGCTTCAGTGGCACCACAAAGCCATCGATCCACGAGGCGATTCCCGCAGCGAACTCGATTTTGTTTTTAAACTCGGCCAGCGCCTGAAGCGTCTCTACCAATCCGAGTACGTGCAATCGCGCAACTGGCCGCTGCGCGATCTGGTCTGGGATTATCCGACTCACGGACCGCTGCAAGAACCAAGCGCTGAAGCGGTTTTGCACGAGATCAACGGCTACACGGTTCGCGACGGCAAACCTGTCGAGGGCTATACGTCGCTTAAAGACGACGGCTCGACGGCATGCGGCGCTTGGATTTATTCCGGATGTTATCGCGACGGCGTCAACATGACTGCGCGCCGCACGCCTCACTGGGAACAGAATTGGGTTGCCCCGGAGTGGGCTTGGGCATGGCCGCATAATCGTCGAATTCTCTACAACCGCGCCTCTGCCGATCTGGAGGGCAAACCCTGGTCCGAACGCAAGAAGCTGGTGTGGTGGGATGAGACCAAGCGGCAATGGGTCGGGGAAGACGTGCCCGATTTCATCGTTGAGCGTCCGCCCTCGTACCGGCCCAGCAAAGAGGCGCGCGGGAAAGACACGACATCCGGTATAGATCCGTTTGTCATGCAAGCCGATGGCAAGGGTTGGATATTCGTGCCTACTGGTCTTGAAGACGGTCCGTTGCCCACCCACTACGAACCCCAGGAATCGCTCATCGAGAATCCGCTGTATGGCCAGCAATGCAACCCGGAGCGCATGGAATGGTTCCGCAAAGACAATCCGTACCATCAGCCGTATCGGGATCCGCGCTTTCCATACGTCATCACCACCTATCGTTTGACTGAGCACCATACCGGCGGTGGTATGAGTCGCTGGCTTGGCTGGCTTTCTGAACTTCAACCGGAAATGTTCTGCGAAGTCTCTCCGGAATTGGCGACGGAGCGTGACCTCAAGAATGGCGCTTGGGCAACTATTAGAACTATGCGCGGCGAAATCGAAGCACGTGTGCTTGTCACAAGGCGTCTTCGCCCCTTGCGCATCAAGGGACAGATCATCCATCAGATCGGTCTGCCTTATCACTGGTCGAGCAAGGGCCTTGTCCGAGGCGATGCTGCCAACGACCTCATCGGCTTCGTCGCCGATCCCAATGTCTCGATTCAGGAGTCGAAAGCGTTCACAGGGATGATCGAGCCCGGCCGCAAGAGCAAGAATCGTCGCCTTACAACCAGTGGTCAGTTTGTTAAGAAATTGCCGTCTCATCAAGAAGACCGCGATCTGCCGCAGGCGCGCGGCAAACCGGAAAACAAGCACGGCTTCAAAGCGACATCGACCAAGGAGGGCAATATCTAAGTGGCCGGACAAGAAACAAATGTCGCCGTCAAAGGCTTTTTTACAGACACAACGCTGTGCATCGGCTGCAAAGCTTGTGAGGTCGCCTGTAAACAGTGGAATCAACTGCCGGAGGACGGTTTTCTCTTTACCGGCATGTCTTACGACAACACCGTCCACCTGGGCGCGTCCACTTGGCGGCATGTCGCTTTTGTGGAGCGTCCCGTACCTCTTCAGCCGCACGATGACGGCGCCTTCTCATGGCTGTTTTCATCGGACGTTTGCAAGCATTGCGCCCGTGCCGGTTGTCTTGAAAGCTGTCCTACGGGAGCCATCATGCGCACCGAATTCGGCAGCGTATATGTGCAGCCGGACGTATGCAACGGTTGCGGCTACTGTATTGTCAGTTGTCCCTTCGGCGTAATCGATCGCCGCGAAGAAGATGGCCGCGCCTGGAAATGCACGCTTTGTTACGACCGGCTGAAAGTGGACATGCAGCCCGCCTGCGCAAAGGCCTGCCCGACAGAGTCGATTCATTTCGGAAATCTAGATGAACTTCGAGAGATGGCGCATCACCGTGTTGAGGAACTTCACGGAAAGGGCATGCACGATGCTTATCTCTACGGTGCGGACGCGGAGAGCCAGCCCGGCACCGAGGGGCTGAATGCCTTTTTTCTGCTGGTCGACAAACCCGAAGCTTACAATCTTCCACCCGATCCCGTTGTGCCCACCAAGCCCGCTAAGGACGCCTGGACCGCGATGGCGGCAGGCGCAATCGGGATCGCTCTGGTAGCGCTCGGCTCAGCCCTGTTCAGCGGAAGTAGGCGCGCGCAGTCATGAGCGCCACCAGCGTTCGTTATAAGCGTTCGGTTGACCCCGTTTATACGGACGGCCGCGATATCGATATCGAAGTCGCAGAGCTGACGGGCGAAGCCGGCCATCAGAAAGCAGACGGGTCGGGCGATAAGCACCTCAAAGAAGACGCCTGGACCTGGAGCGCGCTTCCTGAGCCCAAACCTGCGGACCCGACTTATTACGAACGCCCACTGCTCAATGAGTCCGTCTGGTCTTGGGCTGTCCCGGCCTACTACTACATCGGAGGACTCGCCGGCGGAGCCCTTGTCATTGCGGCCGCCGTGCAGCTCAAGCGCCCGAAGCGATTCGAGCGGCTCATCAAGCGCTGTCATCTCATCGGCTTCATCGGTTGTTGTGTCAGCGGCGCACTCCTCGTTTATGATCTTGGCCGCCCGGCGCGCTTCCTCAACATGCTCCGCGTGTTCCGGCCTACGTCTCCGATGAACGTCGGCGCGTGGATCCTCACGGGCACCTCAGGCGCCGCGTTCACCGCTGTCACACTGCGCGACTTCGCCGGCGTACTCGGAGCGCTTGGAGAAACAGCGGGATACGCCGCCGGATTATTGGGCATGGGATTGGCGACCTACACCGGCGTGCTGATCGGCAACACGGCAGTTCCCATCTGGCAGGCGTCTCGCAGATTTCTTCCGATCCTGTTCGCCGCCGGGGCGGCAACCAGCGTCGGCTCGTTATTCGAGATCATCGGTGAAAGTCCGGAGGAAAGCCGGATCACAAAATCGTTCGGTACTATCGGCGAAGTCGCCGAACTCACCAGCGCCTTCCTCATGGAGCACCACGCCTCCGCAATACCGCGCGTAGGACGCCCCTTCAAGCGTGGCTGGAGCGCCGTTTTATGGCGGACTGCGACCGCGCTCGCAGCAACCAGCTTGGTTCTCGGGTTGCTTCCGAACAAGACGCGCAAACGTGAACTCGCGTCCGGCATTCTCGGAACGGTCGGCTCACTGATGCTGCGCTTTGCGGTAGATCACGCCGGCAACGCCTCCGCCCGCGATCCCCGGTCGTCGTTTCATCAACAACGCAACCAAAACGCGTGAGCCGAAGCGATTAAGGGCTGCGGTTCTGTCCTGCTCGTACTTGAGCAGCTGTCCTGGCGGCCTGCTTGCGTCGCATCCCCCGGGGTATGAATGGCAGTACCCTCATTGCAAAGCGATAGGCGCGGCCTGGAAAAACTAAAGCGTCGCCTCGCTCAAATCCAGCCAACGCTTCTCGCGCACACTGCGCGGCACTGATTCGAAAAAACCGCGGTGGCGCACCGGCCATGCCTCCTACAGATCCAGCCACTTGATCGAATTCGCTCTCCACCGGACCTGGGCACACTTGCGTCACGGTTACGCCCGTTCCCGAAAGGTCAGCGCGTAGCGCTTCGCTGAATCCGGCCACGAAATGCTTGCTCCCCACATAGGCGGCCGCGTTTGGCATCACCGTGAGCCCCGCGCCCGATCCGATGTTGAGCACTCCGCCGCGGCTTCGCTCTACCATGCCCGGCACCAGCGCCGAGGTAAGCTGGGCGACCGCGAATATGTTTGTGCGTAAGACCTGCCGAGTCCGCGTCCAATCTGATCGATCAAACAACACCGAATCTCCCAATCCCGCGTTGTTTACCAGAACATCTACGTCGCCGGCCTGCTCGGCCACTCTGCCAAGCAATACCTCAATGTCGCGTTCGTCCGACAAGTCCGCCGCCAACACGACAACCTTTAACTGTGGGCCCCGTTCCAACAACTCGCCCCGCAACCTCTCAAGCCGGTCCAGCCGCCGAGCCACCAACACGAGCGTTTTCGCACGTACCGCGAATTCAAGTGCGAGCTCGCGCCCGATGCCGGCCGAAGCTCCAGTTATTAAAACGCTGCCGTAATTCTGTTTATTCGTGGTCACCCTGCTTGACCTTGCGCTAGACGCGCGTGGCAATCACATCCAGGTACACATTTCGAACCAGGGTAGTCCCGCCGCTCGATTCGTTGTGTTCGCTCCACATTCGTTCAAGGTCGTTGGCATAAGCTGCCTGCTGCGGCGGGTCGAGCCGTGAAAAAGCAGCTTGGGTCGGTCCAAAGTACCTCCGAAATAGTTGTACGACCTCGCGCGGAACAAACGGAAACTCCATCTCGATTGTTCGACGGGCGGTGTCGATTCGGGAAAATACCCCCGCCAGCCGCTTTCGAACGACACCCTCTTCGCCCCAAAGCACGGGGGCCGGAATTCCTTCGGGCGGCGGAATATACCGGGCAGTCAATGCGAACATCTTGCCCGACAGCCCGTCAGGTGTCCAATTTGCCATCGCAATGCGGCCGCCGGGCCGACAGACCCTTGCCAGCTCGGCCACCACCTGTTCCGGGCGAGGAGCGAACATCGCTCCGAACATGCTCACCACGAGATCGTACTGCGCATCTAGATATGGCAGGTCCTCCGCGTCGCCCTCATCAAAATTGACTTTGAGACCTTCCGCCGACGCTCGTTGCCGCGCCTGTTCGAGCAGATTCGGTGCGATGTCTACGCCCGTGACGCGAGCGCCCTTGCGCGCCGCCGGAAGGGCAGTATTTCCTGTGCCGCAGGCGACATCGAGCACGTTCATTCCGGACGCGATACTCAGCCGCTCCACGAACTCCTCCGCGATTTTTGTGGAGTACTGTGCGACTCGACCAAAATCACCAGCAATCCACATGCTCCTCATGCGGCTTTTCAGTTGCTGTATCTCGGCTGGAACTTCCATCGGGCGCGCCATCAACGCCGTTTTATTGTACAGAAACTATATAGGATCGCGGTTCGGAGCCGTGTGGTCCCGCGACGAAAATGCGCTGCTCATTTTTGGGGAGTTTCCTTACCAGATCAAGCTTTTCAGCGTGGCTTCGCATAAGCAGACGCCTGTGCTGAGGCACGACGAATACAGTGTGCTTACGGGCGCTTTTCGCCAGATAATCGTTGGATCAGTTTCACAGTTCGTATTCGACCGGACATCGGGAGAATCGCGATAGCGCCATTAAACGGAGCCAAGCCGGTTCCGGAGAGCGCCTGGATCATGATTGCCGATGTCGGACTGGACGATACGCAAACTGGTCGCCTGACGGTAAGACGTTGTACTTCAGTTCGCCCAAGGACGGGAATAGCTGCTTATGGGCGCAGCGCATCGATCCCGCAACCGGCAAACCTGTTGGCAAAGAGTTCGTGGTCCAGCACTTTCATGGACGGGTCACATTCGGCCATGGAGGATGGATGGCCACAGGCGGCCAGATCGGAATCGCGCTCGTTGACAAAGCGAGCAATATCTGGGCGATGTCGCGACAGCGAAATAACAGGTGGTAGTGGACGTCCGTCGCCGACAGGCGATCTTTGCCGAGCCTTCGACGGCAATCCCATAGTTCCGAACGAATGTTATCGTTCTCTCGTGGCCAAAGACCAAGGCGTCTACGTCGAGATTTGCATACACTCGACCGTCGACGAGATCTGGCGGCGTACTCAGATTCCTGAACTGCACCAACAATGGGATCTGCGCTTCACAGAAATTGAGTATTTGCCCAGACCTTCTGAGTCGGAGCCTCAAAGATTTCTCTATTCGACACGAATTGGACTCGGATTAAGAATAGAAGGCGAAGGAGAGAGCACCGGGACACGTGCGGATCTCGGAGGCATGCGAACTTCCGCGCTCTCGTTCTGGTCGAAGGACCTGAAATCGCTCATCGCGAAGGGATCCGGCTATTGGAAGTACGTTCCCACAGGAGCATGCGTTCGCTTCCTGACTTGGTACGACTACGACAGCCGATTTGGCGCGATTGGAAGGCTTTTTGACAGATTTGCGTTTCGGCCTCTGATCGGTTGGGCAACAGCCTGGAGCTTCGACCGACTTCGCTTGTGGATCGAACGTGAAATTCCACCCGAAACTTCTTTCCGAATGGCGCTGATGCACGCGTGCGCACGCGCTTGCGTTGCATTCATTTGGTTATGGCAGGGGCTCATTCCGAAGTTAATATTTCCCTGTGCCGACGAAAAAGCAATGACCAAGGCGGCGGGCCTGTCGATCGGGATGTTGCCTGCAATCGGCACTGTGGAAGTTGTATTCGGCGTACTCGCTTTGTTGCTATGGCGCTGGCGCCCGTTCTTTGTATTAAACGTGGTGCTGATGCTCGGAGCGCTTGTGAGTGTAGCGCTGCAGTCGCCGTCATACCTGTTTGCCGCATTTAATCCCGTTACGCTGAACGTTGCGATGATCATGTTATCGGCGCTCGGCTATCTATCGGCGAGTGAACTTCCTTCGGCCACGCACTGCCTCCGGCGGCCGCTGAAATGACTGTCCTATGAGATCCATATACGAGCGCGTTTTGGGTTCTGATTTCACGCGGCTTCACCCCGAAATTCAGCGACGGTTCGGATTCTCCAGTGCGGACAAGATAGCTGGAATCGGCACCGGCGTCATGGAACGGATATGGCACGGTCCAATCTATACGCTCCCGTTCCTCTACGTAGGGTCGTGGCGGAGCATCATGTTTCCGGAGAGCGGGCGAAACATCCCGTTTCAGATTCTAAACTACGCTTACGTTGATTCATTTGGGCGAGAGACGGTGACATGGATTCGAACATTTTGAACCAGACGGCCGCGCCGATTCGATGCATACATGATCTATAGCGAGCAGCGACGGCGAATCGTCGATTATCTTGGTACGCATCAGCATCTAGCCGTGGACATCGATCTCAAGGTGGCTCCGAATGGCGGTATCGCATTGCGTTCCGATGCACAGCGATTTTACGAAGGGCCAGCGGGCTTCTCCTTCCCGATGCTTTTTTCGGGTCTGGCCAACGTCTGCGAATGGTACGACGAAAGTGCCCGTTGTTTTCGCATCGAAGTCGACGTGCAAAACAGAACATGGGGTCCGTTGTTTGGGTACAAAGGTAATTTTCAGGTTGCATGGCAAAGCGTCGAGAGCGTACCGCGGGAATACCTGCCGCTTAGAACTGAACATCGCGAGTAGCCGGCGCGGCCCGGGTTAGCGCTTACCGCGAGGGTCGTACTGGAAGCACTGCTCAAGCGACACGCCAAGCACCATTGCCACTTTGAACGCGGTCTCAAGAGAGGGCGAATACTTGTCTTGTTCTATGGCTATGACCGTCTGCCGTGTCACACCGATTTTGTCCGCGAGTTCTTGCTGCGTGATCTCACGAAGTGCCCGGAGTTCTCGAATCTGGTTGCGTATGGCCGGCATTAGAGTGCCTTCCGGTAAATCACGATTTGGGTGGCGGTTTTAGTGATATCGGCGATGATCAACATCCCAAAGAAGACGCTCAAGAAATGGAGCCCTACCATCCGGCTATCCAGGTGGAGATGGCCGACGGTTGCGTGAAACCACAGCATGCCCAGCCCAAGCACCATCAATGAGGCGAGCGTTAGATAACCGGCACGATAGCCTCGGAGCTCGATTAATCGATCGCGCTCATCTGTTACACGGTTCCGGGTCACCGCGGCAATCACCGATTGCAGGATGATCTGCAGCACGATAATCGCGATAATCATTCCGGCGACCTTGTTGACCGAGTTCTGCTGGTGCAGGAAGAAGTAAGGGCCGTACACGACGAGTTCCGCCGCAAGCGAGGCGTAAAGAGTCTTCTCCCGGTAGGAAAGGTTTGTCAGCATGGCAAATCGCTCCAGTGTCAAATATATTTGACATCCCCAGAATAGCGTTTTCCGGCGACATATGTCAAATAATTTTTACATTCTTGTGAGACAATGACGACAATCCTTAGGCCTTTCTAATACGGGTACAATGATTGGCCGAGCGTCTTCGATTGACGTCAGCCCAAATGACACGGAAGGAAACGGAATGGCAAAAGTAACCGGCTTCGGCGGCGCGTTTATTCGCGCGGACAATCCCCCAGCTCTCTACGAGTGGTACGCGGAACACCTTGGCATCAAGGTGTCGGACGGCTGTATCCTTTTCGAAGCGGCCGCGCAGAAGAATCGCATCGCTATTGCCTTCTTCCCAAAATCATCCAGCTACTTTCCTGCGTCTCAACCGGCGATGTTGAATTTCCAGGTGGATGACCTCGACACGCTCCTGAACGACTTGGCCGCTGCTGGCGTCTCGGTGGACAGCAAGCGTGAGTCATGCGACTACGGCCGCTTCGGTTGGTTCACCGATCCCGAAGGCAATCGGATTGAGCTCTGGCAGCCTCCCGACAAGCCGGAAGTCCGGGCCGCCCGTTGAACACGGCTTCGGCAAAGCCATCCCGGTGTTTCGCGTTCGAGATCTTGCCGGCAGCATCGAATACTACGTCAATGCGCTCGGCTTCGAAGTTCTTTGGCAACACCCTGCGTTGTTCGCCTCCGTGGCGCGTGACGGCCCCAACATCTTTTGGTGCGTTGGCGATCAGGGACACTTCGGCGCCTGGACCTAGATTGGCGTGCCGGACGCGGGCGCGCTGCACCAGCAGTACCAGCGAAGCGGCGCCAAGATCCGCAATGCGCCCACAAACTAGGATTGGGCGTATGAGATGCAGGTGCAAGATCTCGACGGTAATGTCCTTCGCCTTGGTTCAGATCCACTGCCCGGCGACCGTAAACGTGATTGGGTCGATATGCACAATCGGACGGGGCGCAACAAAGATGGAGATTGGATTATGGTCGAACCGGAATAGCCGCGCTGCACGGCTCTTCAACAAGCGACATCGATGCGCGCTAGCAAATTCGAATTTGAGAATCGCTTCTGGATCTAAAGTTCCAACCGGCCTTTGCACGTCATGTCGGCTGGCCGAAAGACTTTGCGCACCGTAATCGCTCCGAAGTGTGTAAGGAACAACAAATCCCTATCCGAAGCGGTAATCGGGTCCGTTCGCGGGAAGAAGACACGCAAAGTGCCCGTTTCCGCATCCAGCCGCACGTTCTCCGGCGCTAACGCCGGCCGTCCCCGCCGCACTAGCCTCGTATTCGCCATCAAGCCTTCCAGCATCTCTTCCGGGTCGCGGGCGTCCGCTTTTCCGTCGCTGTCGGAGGATGCGCTTAGTTGTCCCCGATTGCGATACCGCTTTGCCGGAACCAGCCCAATAAGCGTGATCACGTAATCCTTTGCAGCCACATCGGCAGCCACCGGCTTCGCATCCACGCCAGAGCTTGCATCCCCGGCTCCGGCTTTTTCCGCAGCCTCTCTGAGGGGCAATGCACTATCCCAGCGAATCAAAATCGGCAACGATGGAGTGGAGCCCCGAGGCATTTTGCCCACACCCCCGTCCCAATTCCCGTCTGAATAACCGCGCGGACCCGCCATTCCCGCTTGCGCGGCGCCAGGGAGCGGCCCGGGAGGCGGAGGTTCATTGTCTTGCTCCGCATCGAAGACGGCATTTGTGGATTGCGCCCAAGGCGACGCGTTCAAGATGCGCTGCGCGTCGTTCGCCGTCCATTTCTGTGGATCTTTATTCCAGGGATCGGCAGCGAACATCAGCCCTGCTGAAACGACCAAAGCGAAAAGCAACTTCATGGCAGGATTTCCGTCTTCGCCTTAGATGCCCAATTCCCGCTTGCTTGCGGCGAATTGCTCGACAGCGAACTCCAGTTCTTCAGCCGTGTGCGCAGCCGAAATCTGCACGCGTATACGAGCTTTGCCCTGCGGCACAACCGGATATGAAAACCCAATTACGTAAATGCCTTTTTTCAGCAGAAGGTCGGCCATGCGCGTGGCTAAAGACGCGTCTCCCAGCATCACGGGTACAATCGGATGCTCGCCGGGCAGAATTTCAAGACCAACCGAACTCATCCGCTTGCGGAAAAGCGCCGTGTTTGCGAACAGGCGATCGCGCAACGACGAACTCTGCGTCAGCAGTTCCAAAACCTGAATAGAAGCCCCAACAATGGGCGGGCGCCACCGAGTTCGAAAACAGGTACGGGCGAGATCTCTGGCGAAGCAGATCGATCGCTTCCTTGCGTCCGCTCGTATAGCCGCCGCTTGCTCCGCCTAAAGCTTTGCCAAGCGTTCCCGTGACGAGATCGATTCGCCCCATCACGCCCAGATGTTCATGCGTTCCTCGGCCCGTCTTGCCCATAAAGCCAACTGCGTGCGAGTCATCGACCATCACCATCGCGTTGTACTTGTCGGCAAGGCCGCAGATCTCAGGCAAGTTCGCCAGATAACCATCCATTGAGAAAACGCCGTCGGTAGCAATCAGTCGAGTACGCGCGCCAGTTGCTTCCTTTAGCTTGGCTTCGAGGTCGCTCATATCGCCGTTCTTGTAGCGATAGCGCGCCGCCTTGCATAACCTGACTCCATCGATGATGCTCGCATGGTTCAGCTCATCGGATATGACCGCGTCTTCCTGGTCCAGCAGCGTTTCGAATAATCCGCCATTGGCGTCGAAACACGAGCTGTAGAGAATCGTGTCCTCAGTCCCCAGGAATTCGCTCAGCTTCTGTTCCAGTTGTTTATGAATCGATTGTGTGCCGCAGATGAAGCGAACGCTCGCGAGCCCGTAGCCCCACTCGTCAAGTGCCCTGTGCGCCGCGTCGACGACAGACGGGTGATTCGCCAGACCCAGATAGTTGTTTGCGCAAAGGTTCAGTACCGTGTTGCCGGTGTTTATACGAATTTCCGCTCGTTGCGGGCTGTCTATCAAGCGTTCGCGTTTGAAAAGACCGGCCTTCTCGATCTCCTCCAGCCTGCGTGTTAGCTGTTCTTGAACGGCACTGTACATAAGTCCCTCAACAATCCTTCACGTTAACAGCCAACCCGGCCAGTGCGGTTTCCTTGTAGCGCGATTGCATATCCAACCCGGTTTGATACATCGTGCGAATGACCTGGTCGAGCGAAACCACATGTCCTTCCGATTCCTGCATAGCCATCCGGCAGGCGTTGATCGCCTTCACGGCCCCAATCGCGTTCCGCTCGATACAGGGAATCTGCACCAGGCCCTCCGATCGGATCGCACGTCATCCCGAGATGATGTTCCATTCCGATCTCCGCCGCGTGTTCAACTGCCGGATTAGTCGCGCCGAGCGCTCCCGCCAGTCCAGCCGCCGCCATGGAGCAAGCGACTCCCACTTCGCCTTGGCAACCGACCTCCGCTCCTGAAATCGACGCATTCTCCTTATAGAGAATGCCGATGGCCCCGGCCGTCAGGAACAATCGAGCCAGCCCTTCCTCCGAAGCTTTCGGAACAAACTGCCGGTAGTACCTGGCCACTGCGGGCACCAGGCCGGCCGCGCCGTTTGTCGGGGCCGTGACCACGCGGCCGCCTGCCGCGTTCTCTTCATTGACTGCCATCGCGAACACGTTCACCCAGTCCATCGCTCGCAACGGATCGTTCGATGTCTGGCTCTGAAGTCTTTGGAACAAGCCCGGCGCCCGACGCCGCACTTTCAATCCGCCCGGCAGTATCCCGCTTGTCATAAGGCCGCGCTCGATCGAGGCATTCATCACAGACCAAATGTGTGCGATACGTATACGCACTTCCTGTTCAGGCCTGAGTGCGCTCTCGTTTTCCAGCATGAGACGCCAGATCGGCAGTCCTTTGCTGTCCGCCTGCTCCAGCAGTTCTGCGCCGTTTGCAAATGGATGCGGGACAGGGAGCACGTGCTCGGAAGCGAGCAGCCCTTCCCCTTCTTTCATGATGAAGCCGCCGCCGATCGAGTAGTACACCTCCTGCTTCAGAATGCGGTGCTCGGCAGTCGATGGCAGTGAACTGCATTCCGTTCGGATGGCCGGGCAATCGCCGATCCATGTGAAAGAGCAGATCGCTATCGATGTTGAACGGGATGTCCCGATTCCCAAACAGGCGGATCGTGTGCTGCTCGCGGATATTGTTGACGATGAGCGGGATGCGATCCGGATCCACTTCTTCCGGCTTCTCTCCCGACAATCCAATAAGCACCGCGCCATCGGTGCCGTGGCCAATCCCCGTCAGCGCGAGCGATCCATACAGATCGGCCACCACGCGCGCCGTCTGCGCAAGCTTTCCCTCCTCCGCGAGTCCGCACGCGAAGCGGCGAGCCGCGCGCATTGGTCCAACCGTATGCGAGCTCGACGGGCCGATACCGACCTTGAACAGATCGAAGATGCTGGTCTTCATAGTCCAGCGCTGCCCCTCTCTAACTGACTTGGGTCCAGTCCAAGATGACTTTTCCCGAGTTCCCGGAATGCATGACTTGGAACCCTTGCTCGAAGTCACGGTAGGAGAATCGATGCGTGATCACTCCCGTGATGTCCAGCCCCGATTCCAGCATCACCGTCATTTTGTACCAGGTTTCGTACATCTCTCTGCCGTAAATGCCCTTGATGGTCAGCATGTTGAAAATCACTTGCCGCCAGTCAATCGGACATCTCCTTGGCCGGTATCCCGAGCATCGCAATCTTTGCGCCATGGCTCATGTTGGAGATCATTTCGCCAAATGCGGCGGGGCTGCCCGACATCTCCAGTCCTACATCGAACCCTTCATGCATGCCCAGTTGCTTTTGTGCTTCGGCTACAGGCGTTTTCCTGGGATCGACAGCAACCGTTGCCCCCATCTTGCGCGCCAACTCAAGCCGGTACGGATTCAGATCGGTACCGACAATGTGCCTTGCTCCTGCGTGGCGAACTACCGGAATCGCCATCAGGCCGATTGGTCCCGCTCCGGTGATCAACACATCTTCGCCTAACACGGGAAACGAGAGCGCCGTGTGTACAGCGTTGCCAAACGGATCGAATATCGCAGCAACTTCGCGATTAATCGAGGGGTCGTGTCGCCAGATGTTGCTCATCGGCAACGCAATGTATTCGGCGAACGCTCCGGGCCTGTTCACCCCTACGCCTTGCGTGTGCGCACACAAATGCCTGCGGCCTGCTAAACAGTTGCGGCAACGGCCACAAACCACATGGCCCTCGCCGCTTACGATTTCACCAGGGTGGAAATCGTTTACATTCGATCCGGCTTCGACGATTTCTCCGACAAACTCATGGCCGATTGCCATGGGCACTGGAATTGTCGATCGCGCCCAATCGTCCCAGTCATAGATATGTACGTCGGTGCCGCAGATTCCTGTGTGGGAGACGCGAATGAGGACATCGTTGATTCCGATGCTTGGTTCCGCTACATCCTGTAGCGACAAGCCAGGCGCGCTCTGGCTTTTGACCAGCGCCTTCAACGCTTACCCCGGCGCAGATGCCAGAGAAGATAGCGGTTTTGCCGAGTTACTGTTGTCGGGCAATAACGTGATTGCATCCTGAATGTATGGTAAACGGCGGCATACGCGGGTGCGTTGCCGGGCGTTTATTTGGAAGCTTCAGGTTCTAAGCGGATGTCATTGGTGCGTCTGCACTTGTCACAAAATCGTGTGACTGCCATCTACCAACCGAGAGGCTGAATTCCGTTGCCCTGCGTCGTGCTGAACGTATGATCCAAACTTCACACGCCAAAAAAAACATTATGAAGGCCTTGACAATCATTCCCGGCAAAGCCAACTCTGCCGCCGTAGAAGACGTCCCGGAGCCCTCGCCGGATTACGGCAGCATCCTTGTAAACGCACTCGAGCTTGGTATCTGCGGTACGGATTTTGAGCTGATCTCGGGTGAATATGGCTGGGCGCCGGCCGGTAGCGATCATTTGATCATCGGGCACGAATCGTTGGGACGGGTTGCGGAAGCACCTTCCGGCAGCGGTTTCCAAAAGGGCGATCTGGTTGTCGGGATCGTTCGCAGGCCTGACCCCGTTCCGTGCGTTGCATGCGCGGTCGCCGAGTGGGACATGTGCCGCAATGGCAAATACACAGAGCGCGGCATCAAGGAAGTGAATGGTTTTGCTTCACAACGATGGCGAATCGAACCCGATTACGCAATTAAATTGGATGTCGGCTTGGACGATGTGGGCGTGCTTATGGAGCCCGCCAGCGTTCTTGCGAAAGCGTGGGATCACATAACGCGCATCGGTGAACGAGCGGAGTGGAAACCGAAAACCGTGCTGATCACGGGGGCAGGCCCCATCGGCCTTCTCGGCGCGTTGTTAGGCGCGCAACGGGGGCTTGAGGTTCACGTCTTAGACCGTGTCGAGGGTGGTCCGAAACCGGAACTCGTCAAACAGCTCGGGGGTCAGTACCACACCGGCCCGCTTGAAAATCTGAAATTCAAGCCCGACATAATTATCGAGTGCACCGGCGTCGCTTCGGTCATTGCCGAATGCATGTATCAATTGGGCAACGACGGTATTCTGTGTCTCGCCGGCGTGTCATCGCACGGCCAGAAAGTCGATTTAGACCTTGGCACTATCAATCGAACAATGGTGTTGGAGAACCAGGTTATCTTCGGGTCCGTCAATGCCAACCGAAGTCACTGGGAAATGGCCGGGAAAGCTCTTTTGAAGGCCAACCGCCAGTGGCTCCAACGACTCATTTCACGCCGTGAGACGCTGGCCGACTATCGCAAGGCGTTGGATCGCCGCCCCGACGACATCAAGGTTGTCATCGACCTTCAATAGCCGCGGTATTTTTCGCCCGTGCCACAACTAATCGAAGATTATGCCCTCATCGGAAATAACCTCACGGCTGCGCTCATCGGCCGCAACGGCTCCATCGATTGGCTGGGATTCCCGCGCTTTGATTCGGGCGCTTGTTTCTCCGGGCTTTTAGGTTCCGATAAAGACGGCCACTGGAGTATCGCACCCCTTCACTCGAACGCTGAAAGCAAGCGCAGCTATCGGGATGGTTCCCTGGTACTCGAGACCGAATTCCACTCACAAGATGGCGTGGTTCTGGTCACGGACTGCATGGACCGTCGCGGCGAGCATCAGGATGTAATTCGCATCGTCAAGGGCGTAAAAGGCAAGGTCGCGATGCGTATGGAACTGGTGATTCGTTTCGAATACGCCACGGTCGTGCCATGGGTCACGCGAATGGACGATGGCCGGCTGCGTGCTGTCGCAGGCGCCGACCAGATCATCATCGCCTCCCCGGTTGAGATGCATGGCGAAGACTTCAAGACGCTGGCAAGCTTCGACGTAACCGAGGGGCAGGTACTGCCGTTCTCCATAACTTGGGCGCCTTCTTATAGCCCCATCCCGGCACCGTTCGATGCAGTTGCCGCTTGCGAGAAAGTTTTTCAGAGCTGGCAGAAATGGTCAAGCCGGCATAAACCAGGCGGACCTTATGCCGACGTTATCAAGACGATCTCTTATCACTCTGAAGGCGTTGACACACATCCAGACTGGTGGAATCGTTGCCGCCGCGACTACTTCGCTGCCTGAGGAAATCGGCGGCATTCGGAATTGGGATTATCGTTACTGCTGGCTCAGGGATTCCACTCTGACCTTGTTCGCTCTTATGGAATCCGGCTTTACAGACGAAGCGAAGGCCTGGCGCGACTGGTTGCTTCGCGCCGTCGCAGGGAGTCCGGAACGCATGCAGATCATGTACGGCGTCGCCGGTGAGCGTCGCCTCACGGAGTTCGAATTGCCTGAACTTCCGGGCTATGAAGGATCGAGTCCCGTCCGCATCGGCAACGCCGCCTCCGAACAGCTTCAGCTCGACGTCTACGGCGAGGTTCTCGACTCCTTTTATCAATCGCGCAAGAAGGGCTTGCCAAAATTGGCTGCTGCTTGGAACCTGCAGCGCTGCGCTTCTCGCGCGCCTCGAGGAGTTATGGACCAAGCCCGATCAGGGCATGTGGGAGATACGCGGAAGCCGCGCCACTTCGTGGAATCGAAGGTGATGGCGTGGGTCGCGTTCGATCGTGGAATTCGAACTATCCAGGAGTTTGATGAGGAAGGCCCCCTCGAACGCTGGATAAAGCTGCGGACCGACATCCAAAACGAGGTCTTCCGATTCGGCTTCAGCCAAGACTTGAACTCATTTGTCCAGTACTACGGCAGTAAAGAATTGGACGCAAGCCTTCTCATGCTGCCGATCGTCGGCTTTATCTCCGCTGACGACCCGCAGGATGTTGGGCACGGTCGAGGCGATCGAAAAGCATCTCGTGGTTGACGGCTTTGTTGCGCGCTACAACACGCGTTCTTCCGTCGACGGAATCTCCGGTCGGGAGGGCGCTTTCCTGGCCTGCAGCTTCTGGCTCGTGGACAACTATGTCCTCCAGGGTCGGCTCAAGGAGGCGCGCGAACTATTCGAGCGGCTTCTCACATTGCAGAACGATGTTGGTCTGCTGTCGGAAGAATACGATCCGCGAGAAAAGCGGCAGCTCGGTAATTTTCCACAGGCGTTTTCGCATTTAGCTCTCGTCAACAGTGCGCACAGTCTCAGCGCGCCGAAGGGTCAGAGTCCTGTTCATCAAAGATCGCAGCGTTAGCTCACCACCCGTTTCGCTTCCGCACATTCAGGATCTGGGCCACATGATGGCGCGAGTGCCAGGCGTACAGGCCCAGCGTCCAATCCAATCGGATTTCGCCCATTTCTGGATGGCGGAACGTGCGGCTGAAATCCTCCTCGGAAAGTGACCGCAAGAGCATCAGCCAGCGCTGGTGCAGTGCTTCGGCCAGCATTAGTGACATCTCTATGGGTGCCGACTTGGCATCCGATAGTTCGGCCCAGGCTGCTTCCTCATAGGGTTTGATGGTCGGCGACTTCTCTGTCAACGCGAGTCGAAAACGGATATAGCTGTTCAAATGGCTATCGGGTAGATGATGAACAACCTGCCGAACGGTCCAGCCACCCGGCCGATAGGGCGTATCCAATTGTTCATCGTTCAAATTGTCGATCGCCAGCCGCAAACTTGCGGGCAAAGCCTCCAACTCGCTCAGCCAATCGGAACGCTCTCGCGCCGTAATGTTGGCCGGCGGAGTGTAGCGTCCTATTGGATAACGCAGGTCGGCGGTCGTCGAAGCTGGTGAAATTTTCATTTTCCAAGGTGAGTGTAGCCGATTCAGGCACTTATTCTTCAAATCGGCAACTATTTAGATTGCATCGTACTGCTAACTACTTCAATGAGGAGGAAGGAAATTGAAGACGTACTCGGTTGAGCAAGCTGTCCGTGCGCAGAAAGCCTTACGGCAAGCGGCGGGACTAAGTCCTGAGATGTTTCCCATTCAGGCGTTTGTAGGGATGATCAGCGATGAGATCGAAAAGCTGCGATCGCAAGGAAAAACCGACACTGAGATCGCCGATTTGATAAAGGCGAGTTCGAGCATCGAGATCACAGCTTCCGAAATCGCGGAGAATTATGCTTCTCCGGAAGATCGCCATCAAGCTCACAGGTAAGCTGCAGACTCCTTCAGAGTATTTCCCGTAGCCCTGGAATTCGGCGGAACACGGCAGCACTGAGCGCGAAGGATGCAGTCACCGCAAGTATTGTCAACAGGAGGAATTTGACAATCGGGTACAACGGCGCGCCCTGAAGCATGCGAGCTAGCAGGATGAGAATCGGCGCGTGGAAAACATAAACGCTAAATGCATTTCGAGATAGGAATGACGAAACGCGTCCCTGCCGATTGTACTTTCTCTGGTAGAGCGTCAGTAAGCCGTAACACAGGGCCACGCACGTCAACGATTCCCAAAGGCTGAAAGCTGCGTTTTGCCAATGCCATCCGCCGGAGAATGCGGATGCCTCACCTCTCAAAGCGCCGCCAGTGATGATGATCGTCAGCCACGCTGCGAGCCCGATGGTAAATGCGAGTGCAATCGGGCGCAGGCCGTTTGAAAGCCCGCGCTTCGTTAACCACTGCCGGCGAGCCCATACAATTCCCGCGCCGAACAGCAGAGTATATTGGCCGAAGTCTTTCAGAGGCATGTTAAGAAAGGGTGCCGGACGCCCCAGCCGAATCAGGAAGGTCAAGCCAGCCATCGACAACGTAAAGCGGACAAGCGCGCCTGCGCCGGGCATGTAGCCTTCCTTCGGCGGGACTGGTGGCTTCCCGCCGTGCCTTGCCCGCAACATAGCGTATACGGCGGAGAAGATGAGCAGGGCTAAACAGAACCAGAGAGGCCCATTCTCCTGTAGGAATTGTCCATTCTTTATGTGCTTCAGCCATTCGCTTGCAAAGGATGTTGGGTGCGTCGCCGTCCAGGAATGCGCCACGTAATACTCCGTCACGGGTCCAATTACGAACATGTACAGAAGCACAGGCCAGCCCAGGCGAAACGCACGGTCCCGCAGGAAGCGCGCCGCTCCTTTGCGGTCAAACGACCCTGGCACAAAGAATCCTGCGATGAAGAACAACAGCCCCATAAAGAACGCCTGCAGGTACGTCTGCCAAGCGGCAAAGAACAGTAGCTCCGCTGTCGAAAGCGGCTGTCTATTGACGAAATACCAATTCCCTAAGGGGCTGTAAGTGTCCGCCGAGTGCATGCTCACGACGAGAATAATCATGCTCCAGCGGAGATTGTCCATGTAGAGGAGGCGCGCGGCAAGCCGGGGCTCCTGGGCTTCCGCGGTTTGCGTCTTAAGCCCTTGCACTGGCGACTCTACAGAAAAATTCTTCCTCAGCCCGGAAAATCGCGCCGCATATTTGTTTCATAGCCACCTAGCATGCGAGACAGCAGGCCACAGAGGGGCTTTCCCCAACCCCAAGTGCAACTCCCCACAAGTTCCTCTGTGGCCCTCGCTGAATGCTGCCGACCCGAACTTCGACGTAAACTCCTATCGCAGAATAGGATTTGAGCAATTGCATGGAATCGGCTGAAGTAATCGCCCTACCTGTTTCAGACTACGACGGCGGAACTGTTGGACGCACATCCATTCGCCGCTTGGTCCTAGATTTTTACGATGCGGAACACATCGGTATCCGGCGCTACTTGATCTTCCTCGGGCTCACATCGGAAGCGGCTCAGGAAATCGTACAGGATTCGTTCCTGAAATTGCATGAACATCTGCTCGGCAATGGCGACCGCCGCAACCTGCGCGCATGGCTTTACCGGGTGGCTCATAACCTGGCGCGGAACTCGCAGACGGCATCACGAAACAGCAGGACAGACGCGCTGAGCAGTGGAAGCTTTGCTAAGGACCTGAAAGCGGATGAGGTTTCGGCTGAAGAAAGTCTCCTTCAGAAGGAGCGCCATCGCCATGTCCGGGAAGCCATGAACTCGCTGAGCGCTGCACAACGGCAGTGCTTGTTACTTCGCGCTCAAGGGTTGAAGTATCGCGAAATAGCGGAAGCTTTGAACGTATCCGTTTCCACCGCCGGTGAAAACGTGCAACGCGGGCTGGAACGATTAAAGGAATTGATATGAAGAAGCCGCAACATCTCTCAAACGATGCTTTAGTGCGCTTCCTGGACGGCGAGTGTGTGCCCCCGGAAGCCGCGAACATCGAAGAGCACATTCACGGCTGTTCGGAATGCCGTCGGAGATATCACGATTTTGGCGGCGTGGCGCGGCTCGTCGACAGTGCCGTTCAGGGTGTCTCGCCGGTTTTCGCTGCCTCTGACCGGGACACGTTGTCGCTCTTGATGAGAACCGACATGCGCGAACCGGCTCGCGCGTCCGAAAAGACCCTGCACCGGGTTGCTTGGGGGATGGCTATCGCTGCCTCTGTAGCCATTGTTCTCATGCTAGCCCCCGCTTGGAAACGGGCCCACGTCGACACTTCTTCGCCGCTTCAACTGCAGCGTGAGCCGGCATCGCTGATCGAAGTGGCTGGCGAGACGTTCGTGCCTCTGCCTTACTCGAACCCAGACCTGCCGGTCACCCCGCATATTGTCCAGATGCAGATACCGGTTTCGTCATTAGCCGACGCCGGCGTTCATTTCGAGGCGATCTCGAACGAGGTTTCCGGTAGCAACGATTTTGTGCTGGCGGACGTTTTATTAGGTATCGACGGGCAGCCCTTGGGCGTTCACGTCCTGAGCGGCGAGTAGGAGATTCGATTTTGGGAGTTGTAGAGAAAAGGAAACATAATATGAAACGGGCAATCAACCTTTTGCTGGTGGCTTCCCTGTTAGTGGGTGTAGCCGCAGCTCAAATAGCCGGGCCACCACGCCGCGGTCCTGGCGGTCCACACGGCCGAGGCGCATTTGGTCTCGGCGGATTTGGAGCAGGCACGCATCCCGGTAAGGTCGTCACGAACGCGGCTTACTCAGCCACCGCAACCAGTACGTTCACGCAGACCCTGGCGAACGGAAACAGCATTCAGCGCACCGACACAGGCGTGGTCGCCCGCGACATCGCTGGCCGTACATACGAGCAGCAGACAATCACGGCCGGTCCGTTCTCAACAAACGGTCCGGCAACTCTGACGTTCATCACCGATCCTGTAGCCGGGTATTCGTACGTTGTGAACCCTGCAACCAAGACCGCCACGCGCCGCGCGCTACACACTCCGCAAGCCAACAGCAATGCGCAGTCTTCCACGGGTCCGCAGCACCCGCGAAACGCTAATGCTGTGCAAGAGGATCTCGGAACGCAGTCCATCAACGGTCTGAACGCCCAAGGCAAAAGGACCACGCACACAATTCCGGCCGGGTCAATCGGGAACGCTCAGGACATAAAATCCACCAGCGAGACGTGGTTCTCTCCCGACTTGCAAGTCGTAGTGTCGTCGAAGCGTGACGACCCGCGTACCGGCACTTCCGTATATGCGCTCACGAACATCTCGCGGGCCGAGCCTGCGGCTACTCTGTTCCAGATTCCCGCCGATTACACCGTGCAGGACGCCAGGCGCGGTCCTGGTAACTGGGCCCAGCATCGCTAATATCGAGCTTTTCAACTCGGTATAGTAAGATCCTCCTGAAAACCTCAGGAGGATCTTTTGTTTTACGGCGTCTTCTTCTTCAGATTTGCAATCTTAACCATGGTCGCCGCCGCGTTTTCTTCTGCTGGCCCCCTTGCGCCGTCTCAGTTGCGCTGTGAGTACATGCAAAACCCGAACGCGGTGGACGTGAATGCGCCGCGCTTCAGTTGGGTTCTGAATCACACTGATCGCGCACAGAAGCAGACGGCCTACCAGGTTCAGGTATCGCTGCGAGCGGACTTCAGCGGAAACTTCCTCTGGGATTCCGCTAAGGTCGACTCCTCGGATTCCGCACAGGTGGAGTATAAAGGGACGGCGCTCACATCGGATACGGCCTACTACTGGCGCGTGCTTTATTGGGATGCGCAGGGCGTTGAGAGTCCGTGGAGCGCAGCGGCCACCTTTAGCACTGGGCTGCTGCAGCCATCCGATTGGAACGCAAAGTGGATCGCGGGTGGCAATCTATTGCGCCGCCAGTTCGATCTGACAAAGCCTGTCAAAAGGGCGCGGGTGTTCGTAGCCGCCGCGGGCTACTACGAACTTCACATCAACGGCAAGAAAATAGGCGACCACGTTCTCGATCCTGCCTGGACCGATTTCAACAAGCGCGTTCTATATGCGGCCTACGACATCACCGACGATCTTAAGCGTGGGCACAACGCTGTGGCCGCGCTGCTCGGCCATGGTTGGTATTCGAAGGGCTACAACGCGCCGCCTAAACTGATCTGCCAGATTCGCGGCGAGTACGCCGACGGCAAGACATTCGAATTGGTAACCGACGCAAACTGGCAGGCTATGAAAAGCGCCATCGTCATGGATGACGTCTACGATGGCGAAACCTACGATGCGCGGCTGGAGCAGCCCGGATGGGACATGCCCGGCTTCACGGGACAGGGCGCGCCGGCTAGTGCTCGCCGACATGCCCAACGTGACGCTGTCGTCGCAGATGATGCCGGCGATCAAAGTCGTCGACACGTTCGTTCCGCACAAAATGTACGAGGCATCGCCCGGCGTATACGTCTTCGATTTCGAACAGAACTTCAGCGGCTGGGTAAAGCTGAAGGTGCTCGGCGCAGCCGGAACGAAGGTTCGCGTCCGGTATGCCGAACTCGCAGATCCGGACGGGCGCATTCGCGTCGACAACCTCCGGACCGCACGGTCCACCGACACATACATCTTGCGAGGCGATCCGTCCGGTGAGGAATTTGAACCGCACTTCACGTATCACGGCTTCCGCTATGTGGAGGTGAGCGGCTATCCTGGCGTGCCTACCTTGCAGGCGGTCCGCGGCCGTGAGGTTCATACGGCGGTCGATAGCATCGGCAACTTCGTTTCCTCCAATCCGATGATCAATGGCATTCAAAGCATGTTCCTCTGGAGCATCAAAACGAATCTGGCCAGTATCCCAACCGATTGCGATCAGCGCGATGAGCGCCTGGGCTGGATGGGCGACGCGCACCTCTCCGCCGAAACCGCCATCATGAACTTCGATATGGCGGCGTTCTACACGAACTTCCTCCGCGATATCGCAGACTCGCAGGGTCCGCAAGGCGAAGTTCCGAATACGGTTCCATACATCAATCGCTGGGGGCTCAATCGCGTCGGCGATCCCGCCTGGGGCGTTGCCTATCCTCTTATCGCCGAGTTCATGTACGAAAACTACGGCGATAAACGCGTCTTGGCCGAACACTACGCCGGGCTCAAAGGTTGGGCCGATTTTCTCGAGAAGCATGCGCCCGACGGTGTCGTCGACTATTCTTATTTCGGCGATTGGGTCGCGCTCGATCCGACTCCCAAACCGCTCGCCGGAACCTGGGCTTATATCAAATCGATTGAAGCGGTCGTGCTCGCCGCAAAAGTGCTCGGCAAAGCAGATGATGCTGCGCACTACACTCAGCTTGCGGCTACGGCTCGCGAGGGCTTCAACAAGCACTTCCGCAATCCGACGGCACCTACGCCACCGGATCGCAAGCCGCACAAGTTCTGGCGCTCGACGCTCATGTCATGCCCGGCCGGGAAGAGGGCAATACCATGAGCCGCTTGCTTGACGACGTGAACTACTATCACAACGTCCACTTGAGCACCGGCATTCTTGGGACGAAGTATCTGTTTCCTGTGCTTGCGTCGCGCGGGCAAGCTGACCTTGCCTACGAAGTGCTGACGCAACCGGACTATCCCGGCTATGGCTTCATGTTGGCGCACGGGGCCACCACCTTATGGGAGTTGTGGCAGGAGCGCACCGGCCCTGAAATGAACTCTCACAATCACCACATGTTCGCTAGTGCCGGCACGTTCCTCTATAACGTGCTCGCCGGCATCAATCGTGGCGAAGCTCCTGGCTACAATGACATCCGCATCCAGCCCGAGCTGGTGCACGGCGTCGATTGGGTTTCGGCCTCCACTAATTCGATCAACGGCCTCATCGTTAGCTCGTGGCATCGCATCGGATCGGGCTATGAACTGAAAGTCACCGTTCCCGTTGGAAGTACCGCAACGGTGCATCTGCCCATGCTGAAGCTCGAAGACCCGCTGTTGACGGAAAGCGGACGGCCCGTGACGCGTGGCGCAAGTGTCCCCGGAGTAACAATGTCCCGGCCCTCGCACGAAAATTACGTCCTGAGTGTCGGCTCGGGAGATTACACCTTCACGGTCGCGGAGCGCAATCAGTGACGCTGGAGACGGCGCATCTGGTTCACCCATCGCAAGTATTGCCAAAGCGACTTGCGTTCGCTCCATAAATATCGAAAGAAGAAGCGCGCCGTAATGGTTTCGGCCGGTTTGCCGGAATATGTCTCAATGCGCCAGCGCAGGTACGGAGAAGCCCAAGGCCGCAGCCGATATCCGCGTGAGGCGATCCAGAGAAACCGCAACACTAGCGGCGGACTGCGTTGCTGCGGGGGCCGCTGCAGCTGTTGCTCTCGGTCCGTTGATGTCCGGGGTCGCATAATAGCCGGAACGCGTACGCACGACCGGCCTACCCGGCGCATCCACCGTTACTTTGATCTGCCGATAGCTGCCGTCCAGCTGCCTGAATACTTGGCGTGTAGGCGATGGTGTACTGGTTGCGAATGTCGTGCGCAATCTCCACCGCCAGCGATTGCACTTCGTTCACGTCCTTGGGATAGAAGGCTAACCCTCCGGTCGCGTTCGTGAGTTCGTTCAACGCGCGGCGCGCCTTCGTCGCTTCGTGTTTCTCTTCGTCGGTGAAGAGCCCGATCGCGTAGACCAAGCGTGTCCATTTGATTGGCGCGCTGCACCAGGCGTTCAAGGCTAAGATTGCTGGCGTTATCGTTACCATCGGTAATCACCATCAGCACCTTCTTGTCCTTCTTGGCCTCGCCCCGTTCGTAATCAAGCGACATATTGATGGCGTCGCGCATCGCCGTACCCCCGCGAGAGTCAATGCGAGCCAAACCCTGCTCCATCTTATGGATGTCGTTCGTGAATGGCACGTCCAGGTACGCATCGTCGTTGAAGTTGACGATGAATACCTCATCCTGCGGGTTCGATTCCTTCACCATGGCCAGCGCCGCGGCTTCCACACGCGCGCGCTTTGTCATCATGCTGCCGCTGTCGTCGATAATGATGCCGAGCGAAACTGGCACGTCTTCGCGCCGGAACACCTTAATCTCCTGCGCTTGCTGATTCTCGAACACCTTGAAGGCATCGCGATTCAGGTTGGTGACCAGCTTGCCCTTCTTGTCGACCACGCTCGCGTGCAAAACTACCAGCCGGGTATCTGATCGGAACTGGGCCCAGATGCCGGGAACGGTCAGTCCGGCCAGCAGCGCCGCCGCGTAGAGTTTTCGCATGTAACTCAATTTCGTCCGACCCCTATTGTGTAGGAGCATAGTATCCAAGCCGGAAATAAGCTTTGAGTGGCGGAAGCCCGCGCGGCTGATTCAACTTCACCACTACCTTCCTATACTTACCGTCCCGCTCGCGGTTCTTCGGCGTGTATCCAAGAATGTATTCGTTGCGCAACTCGATTCCAATCTTCGCCGCGATATCGGGAAGCTCGGCCACGTTCTCTACCGCGTATTCCCTGCCGCCGGTTTGTTCCGCAAGCTCATTTAAGAGGCTCGGCCCCGCCGCTTCTTCAGGAGTACGGCCGCGATTCGCGCCGGATTCGAAGATCCCGATCGCGAAAATCTGCACATCGGCCTCACGCACCGCGTTCTTGATCTCGGTTTCCGTATACCGGCTGCTGTTATCGCCGCCATCGGAAATGATCAGCAGTGCCTTGCGCGGATTCTTCGCCTTCTTCATCTCATGCATGGCGAGATAGACGCTATCCAGCAGAGCCGTTCGGCCCCGCGACTGCGTAAAAGTCAGCGTGCTTTGAAGTTTATCGGTATCCGTAGTAAACGGTACGGTCAGTTCCGGGCGGTCATTGAACTGCACCAGGAAAAATTCGTCCGAAGGATTCGCCGTCTTGAAAAATTCGTTCGCAGCTTGCCTCGATTTCTGCAACTTTGGTCCCATACTTCCGCTCGTGTCGAATACGAGACCGATCGAAATGGGCGCATCCTCGCTGGAAAACTGCGTGATATCCTGTTCAACCTTGTCTTCGAAAAGCCGGAAGTGCTCCTTCTCTAAACCAGTGACGAACCGGTTCAAGGGGTCGGTCACGGTGACGTTAATAAGAACCAGCGTCTTGTTGACCCGAAGGTTCGACGGCCTGGCTTCTACCTTATTCTCCGAGGCGTTGGTATTGCGGGAGTCTACCGCAACCGGTTCATGCGCATTTGGCGCCACTGGCGGCGGTGCCTGGGCCCAAACGCTCGCGGCTAAGACGAAACCGCAGACAAACGGCCATTGCCCGAACCGGACGCAGCAAGGAATAATGCGAGACAGACGATGCGTCCGCATGAATTTGTGGTGCTTTCTGCCTCGATCATAGCACCGCATTTGAGAATCGAGCCGATCCTGAAAGATACAGTACTGCCGAGGATCATTTAGGTACGTTTACTGGTCCGGAAATCCGATTATTAATGATCAAAACGTGCAGATTCTCCTGTTCCGCAGCTTTCTGCACCTTCGGAACCTCGTTCGACACAATCGATTCCCAACGGCTCGCATATCCCGCTACTTCCGTTTTCAGCTTTTCGAACTGATCCACCGATGCCGCGCTCGGGACAGCGTCTGCTCCGTCGCCCACAACCATCGCCAGCAGCGCCAGATTGCCGTCCACTCCCAGGCTGTAACGCAGCGAATCTTCATTCGCATGCACCTTCAGATTGATCAGCTTATCCTGCAACGCGCCCAGCCGCTCGTCCAGCGCTTGGGCATCCACCAGAACAGCCTTGGCGCGCACCGGATCTACACGAGTCTTCAAGTCCGCAATTTGCTTGCGGACATCGATGACCTCGTTCGACAACCCATAGACTCTGTTCAATTGCTCCCGAATCGCCATCAGCAGCGCGAATTGCTTTTCCAAATCTTCCGCGGACACATTGACCCGCGGGTCGAGTTTGACTTCGACCGGCGTTGTCAGCGTATGGCCGTCAACCGTCAGCCGAACCGTATACTGGCCCGGTAAAGCGAGCGGCCCTTTCGACCCCTCTTCGTATTCATACAAGTAGTAGTCTTTGACGTGCTCCGGCGGTTGATAGCGCAGATCCCATACGATCCGATTCAAGCCAGCTTTCATTTGTAACTGCTTCTTCGGTTTCTCGTCCTCTGGATCCAACTGTTCTTCGGGGCGAAGGTCAACATCCGAAGAAAGAGTCCTCACCACTTTTCCGTCGCGGTCGAGAACCTCAAGTTTTGCCTGCTTCGGCTTCGTCTTTGTGAACGCGTAGAAGATCGCGCCGTTCGGATGATTCGCCCCGGCCGTCGGCGAAGGCTCTCCGCTCGGAATATGGGTACGAAATGCGGGCGACGGTTTGTACAGCCACAGATCTGCCTTCGCTGTTTCATCGGTTTGTTGACGTAACGGCGAGATATCGTCCAACACCCAGAAAGCGCGGCCATGCGTCGCAAGCAGCAGGTCGTTGTCCTTAATGACAAGGTCATGCACTGGAACGGTAGGCAGATTCAATTGCAACGAAGTCCAATGCTCGCCGGCATCCTTGGAAACGAAAACTCCGGTCTCCGTCCCTGCGAACAGCAATCCTTTGCGCTTCGGGTCTTCGCGCACTGCGCGCACAAATGAACTCTCCGGAATGCCGGTGACGAGTTTCCTCCAGCTCTTGCCATAATCATTCGTCACATAGACGTAAGGCTTCAGATCGTCGTTCGCGTGGCGATCCACCGCCACCCAGGCCGTTCCGGCGTCATGCGGCGAGGCGTCAATCTGGCTGATCTTGCTCCACTCGGGCAAATCGTGCGGCGTAATGTTGGTCCAATGTTGGCCGGCGTCGCGCGTAATCTGGATCAGGCCATCATCCGTCCCCGCCCAAATGAGACCCTTCTGCTAGCGGCGATTCGGCCATCGCAAACACCGTGTCGTAGTACTCGGTCCCCGTATCGTCAATCGTGATCGGTCCGCCGGATGGTTGCTGCTTGCTTTTGTCATTGCGAGTCAAATCCGGGCTAATCGCCGTCCAGTGTGTGCCGCCGTCTGTGGTCGCGAAGATCCGCTCGCCACCGTGATACAAAAGATCCGGATTATGCGGCGAGATCATCACCGGAGCGGTCCATTGAAAACGGTGTTCCAGCACCGCCGCCCCCGTCGCGTCCGTCAGAACCGGATAGCTGCTGATATTCCGCAATTGCTCGTCGTGCTTGTCGAATCTCGTGATGTTGCCCTGGTAATCGCCGGCATACACAATCAACGGATCGCGCGGATCTGGCGCAATGTAGCCCGCTTCTCCGCCGCCCACGGGATACCAGTCTTCGCGGTTGATGTGGCTGCCTTCGGACCCGCTGCTCGCAATGCCCACGGTCGTGTTGTCCTGTTGCGCGCCATACAGGTAATAAGGAAAGCGATTATCGGCAATTACGTGATAGAACTGCGCGGTCGGCTGGTTGTCTTCAGCCGTCCAATGCGCGCCGCCATCGTAAGTAATCGTCACACCGCCGTCATCTGTCTGGATCATGCGCCGCGTGTCGGTGGGGTCGATCCACAGCCCGTGATTATCGCCATGCGGCACCTTGATCTTGTTGAAGCTATGGCCGCCATCCGTCGAGCGATGAAAATCGACGTTAAGAATGTAAACGGTGTTGGCGTCTTTCGGGTCGGTAACGATATGCATGTAGTACCAGGCGCGCTGCGTGAAGCGATTATCGCTGTTAACGCACTGCCAGGTGTCGCCACCATCGTCTGAACGGAAAAGTCCGCCCGCCTTCGCTTCAATCAACGCAAAAACGCGGCTCGAATTCGCGGCCACCGCGACGCCGATCTTTCCGTACGGCCCTTCAGGCAACCCGCTGCCCGCCAGCTTCTTCCATGTGTCGCCGCCGTCCATCGATCGATACAGCCCGCTGCCCGGCCCGCCACTGGTCAGCGTCCACGGCTCGCGTCGAACCTGCCACATAGCCGCCAACAAAATGTGCGGATTATGCGGATCGAACGCCACATCCACGGCGCCCGTGTTGTCGTCCACAAAGAGAACCTTCTGCCAAGTCTTGCCGCCGTCCGTGGTGCGAAATACTCCCCGTTCCGCGTTCGCCCCGTACGGGTGACCCAGGGCTGCGACATATACAATGTCCGGATTCGCCGGATGAATAATGACCTTCCCAATAGCTCGAGAGTCCTTCAGCCCAACGTTTTTCCACGTCTTTCCGGCATCGACAGTCTTATAAACACCGTCACCCTGGGCAAGATTGCCGCGCAGGCAAGCTTCGCCGGTTCCTACGTAAATCACATTCGGGTCTGACGCCGCAACTGCCAGGCTTCCGATCGAAGAAGACTGCTCATGCTCGAAGATCGGCTTCCACGTGAGCGCGCCGTCCGTCGACTTCCAGACGCCTCCGCCGGTTGAGCCGAAATACCAGGTCGTCGGGTCGCCTGCAACTCCGGAAGCTGTAAGCGATCGTCCTCCGCGGAAGGGTCCGATAAGCCGGTACTGCATGCCCTGCTCGGGCTTTTCCTTCTCGTCGGGCTTGGCCTGCTTCTCCAGCTTGACCGGCATTTCAGGCCGGTCTGTCTGGGCCGGCGCGTTGATTGCAGCAAGTACCGCAAACAGGAAAGGGGCGAACACTAAACGATGCATCGTAAGAAATGCCAGTTTAGCGAAGCGCCCCTGACGTAACGATTCGCGCCTCTACCGCTGAATGCGGGCCGATCCGCCTTTGGCAAGTGACTCCACTTGATCCAGCGTTGCCATCGTGGTGTCGCCGGGGAACGTCGTAAGCAGCGCGCCATGCGCCCAGCCGAGATTAACGGCTTCCTGCTCTGAACGCCCGGTGAGCAGACCATAGATAAATCCGGCTGCATAGCCGTCGCCGCCGCCGACACGATCGTAAACGTCGAGTTCAGCCGTGGGCGCCTGGTACGTCTTGCCATTGATCCACGCCACAGCGCTCCAGCTATGCCGGTTTGTCGAATGCACCTCGCGCAAAGTTGTGGCAACGATCTTCACCTGCGGATGGTCTTTCACCACGCGGTCGATCATTCCGAAAAACGTGCTGGGATCGAGCTTCGATTTCGCCGCTACTTCCGGCCCTGGAATCCCTAGACCCATCTGCAGGTCCTCTTCATTACCCACCAGCACATCCACGTTCCTGACGATCCGACGGATCACTTCCACCGCCTTATCATGGCCGCCGATCGCATTCCAGAGCTTCGCGCGATAGTTCAAATCGAACGATACAATCGCGCCCGCCTCCTTGGCGGCATGCATCGCTTCAATGGTTACTTCCGAAGTGGTCTCGGACAAGGCCGCGAAAATTCCGCCGCTGTGGAACCAACGGACGCCGTCGGAAAACATCGCTTTCCAATTGAAATCGCCGGTTTTCAGACGCGCCGCCGCCTCATTGCACCGGTTGTAGAACACCACCGGCGCGCGCACGCCCTGGCCACGGTCGCTGTAGACGGTTGCGATATTCGGCCCCGAAACTCCGTCGTGCTTGAAATGCTTGTAGAAGCCTTTCACGCCCATGGCGCGAACACGCTCCGCAACCAGGTCGCCGATTGGATAATCGACCATCGCGCTGGCAACGCCCGTATTCATCTTGAAGCAGTCGGAGAGATTGGCCGCAACGTTGAACTCTCCGCCGCTCACGTGAATCTTGCATTCGGTTGCCTTTCGCCAGGGAATGATACCGGGATCCAGCCGGTACACCAATCCGCCAATCGACACGAAGTCGAGGCCGCCTCGCTGCGGGATGTTCAGTCCGTAATCCATGTTCGCTCCGTTCTTTAGATTCAAAGGTGCTGAAATGATTACGGCTCAAGCGTTATAAGTCCCCGAAGCGACGCGGCCGCCCCGCCCCGTCCAATTGGTGTGGAAGAACTCGCCGCGCGGTTTGTCGACGCGCTCGTATGTATGTGCGCCGAAGAAGTCGCGCTGCGCTTGAAGCAAATTGGCGGGCAGCCGCTCCGTTCTATAGCCGTCATAGAACGCCAGCGCCGTCGAAAACGCGGGCGTCGGCACGCCGAAACCGATTGCGTGGATCACCGCCTTTCGCCAGTCCCCCTGGTATTCGTTCAGGGTCTTGCTGAAGAAATCATTCAGCAGCAAATTGGTCAGCTTCGGATTCTTGTCATAGGCGTCTTTGATTTTCGCCAGAAAACGGCTCCGTATAATGCATCCTCCGCGCCACATGAGTGCGATCCCTCCCATGTTCAAATTCCAGCCATTTTCTTTCGCCGCTTCGCGAAGCAGCATATAGCCTTGCGCGTAAGAGATGATCTTCGAGCAGTAGAGAGCGCGTCGCACTTCTTCGATGAACAGCTTCTTGTCCTGGCTATCGACACTATGTGCAGGGCCTTGCAGAACCTTGGAAGCCGCCACACGCTCATTCTTCAGAGCGGACAGGCAGCGGGCGAAGACCGCTTCGCCGATCAGCGTCACCGGCATCCCCAGGTCCAGCGCGTTAGTCGCGGTCCATTTGCCCGTACCCTTCTGTCCGGCCGTGTCGAGGATCTTATCGATCATCGGCTTCCCGTCCTCATCGTTCTTGTTGAAGATTTCAGCCGTGATCTCAATTAGAAAGCTGTCGAGTTCGCCTTTGTTCCACTCGGCAAATACATCGTGCAGTTCCTGCGCGTTCAGCCCGAGCCCGTCCTTCAACAACTGGTAGGCCTCGCAGATAAGCTGCATGTCCCCGTACTCGATGCCGTTGTGGACCATCTTTACGTAATGCCCCGCGCCGTCTTCGCCGACCCAATCGCAGCATGGCGTGCCGTCCTCCACCTTGGCGGCGATTCGCTTGGAAAATATCTTTCACATGCGGCCATGCTTCGGGATTTCCGCCCGGCATAATAGACGGCCCGAAGCGTGCGCCCTCTTCTCCGCCCGACACGCCTGTGCCGATATACAGAATTCCTTTCTCATTCAACTGCTTCGTTCGGCGGTTTGTGTCTGGATAATGCGAGTTGCCGCCATCGATGACGATATCCCCCTTCTTCAGGTGCGGCAGCAGTTGTTCGATCATCTGATCGACTGTGTCGCCGGCTTTGACCATCAGCATCACCCGACGTGGTCGCTTCAGAGCGCCAATCAACTCTTCAATCGAATGCGTTCCGACGACTTGCGTCCCTTTTGCTTCGTCACGAACAAAGTCGTCCACCTTCGAAACGGTCCGGTTGAAGACCGCCACCCGATAACCGTGATCGTTCATGTTGAGAACCAGATTCTGACCCATTACGGCGAGCCCAATGAGACCGATGTCGCAACTTGCGTTTGGCATAAGTTCCATTAGACAAAACCGTGCAGCAGCCTGAAATTCCCAAGTTTCTGCACGGTTCGAGTACTAACGGCCAATCACGAGCTTCGCTCTGCCAACCTGTCCTGAAGCGTCTGAATTTTGTCCCGAGCTTCTGCTATTTTGAGGTGATTGTCGAGCAGCCCATGCATTTCATCCACACAATCCGCTATGGCCCGCAGATGATCGACATACTCCGGAGCCCACAGATATTGGCGATTTTCATTGAGATGAGTAATAGCCGCGGTTGTCCGGTCTGCGACTTCGACAGCGATTGGGACAATGCTGTCGATGGCTTCCCGCTGCCAAGGCTCGGCGCAGGATCGCATCGCCTGAAGCGCTTCGAGCCGATCGCCGATCCGATTGACTTGATCCCTGACTTGATTGAGGCGCAAAGCATGTGTTTCCCAATGCAGTCCTGACAGAACCAGCGAGTTTAGCTGATCCGCATCGTTGTTGAGCTGCCCCGTCAGGCCACGCAGCTCTTTAAGCTCCGCGTTCACGGCGTCTTCTGCATGAAACTGAACCGAGAGTTCCTCTCGGGGCGCGGCGCTGACCGACAACGGTGAACTGAACAGGGTAGCCGTCACCAGTGCCACGGCCGGCATTCTTCTTAAAGCAGATTTAAAGTTCATTGTTTTTCCTTTTAGTGTTAGCTGCGCGTGCCGGGTGGCGCGCGCTCTATCTGCAATGTAAAGTTTTCGCGCATGTATTGGTATGGAGCATTGCCGGGAGGAGAGGCGAAAAAGTACACCAGTGACTGCTGTAAATGACTTGCCGCCGCTCTCGTACGCTAGGGTGTTACCGGCGGGCGCACTCACCTGTCGGGTCGTACAAGAGGAAGTCGCATGCGTTTACGGATTTGGCCCTCGGTGGGGATCTCTTTTGCTGTATTGCTGTTATTGGTGCCGCTGTTTGCGTGGCTGGTTTCGCACGAGGCGGCAAAAATCGATTCACGCACCGCGGATACTCATCGCGCCTATCGGCGGGCGGACGATGCGATTACGGAAATTCGGGCCAACATTTATAAGGCCGCTCTGATGATGCGGGACGCGTCACCACCGGACAGCCGGATAACCGCGATTCGTCTGTCAACAGCACGCGAATTCGACAAGTTGTCGTCGCTGCTCGACAAAACTCAGCACGCGCACTTGATGGCGCTGCAAGATGGGCTGAATGATTATTGGGCATCGCTTTCGCAAATCTCGCACATGCGCGATCCCGAACGCGGCGCGCAAGACCTTCCAAAAAATCGGAACGGCCGTCCTGAGGAAGTTTTGCAACTCGCAGAGCGAATCGATGCAGTGAATGAAGCGAATCTGTCGCTGGAAGAGCAACAAATTCAGATGCAGCAGCGCACCCTTCGGCAGTTCGCCACAGGCGCGGCGAGCCTGCTTCTGCTGCTCGGGATAGCCATAGCCATCGTGAGCACGACATATCTGGCCAGACTGGAGCGAGTCTCTGAAGAAGATAAGACACGTGCCGAGAGAGCGGAAGACGAGTTGCGGCGTTTGTCCAATCGACTCGTTCGCGTGCAGGAAGACGAGAGAAGGACAATTTCTCGAGAGCTGCACGATGAAGTCGGACAGATCCTCACGGGATTGCGCATGGAGCTGGGAAGCCTGTCGCGGGGCGAAGCCGACGGGACTTTCCCGCAACGCCTGGAGAGCGTAAAGCGATTGGCCGAGGAAGCGCTTCGGTCGGTGCGCAACCTGGCGCTGCTTCTGCGCCCCTCGATGTTAGACGATCTCGGACTTGGGCCGGCGCTGCGCTGGCAGGCGAAGGAATTCTCACGCCGCAGCGGAATACCTGCTTCCGTAAACATTGAGGGCAACATCGATACATTGCCCGAAGCTATTCGGATCTGCCTTTACCGAGCCATCCAGGAGGCGCTGACAAACTGCATAAAGCACGCCGAAGCGAGCCGCGTGACCGTGACGGTGAAGCAGCGGGAAGATTCGGTGTCCATCTCGGTTCAAGATAACGGCAAAGGATTCGACTTGAATCATTTACATACTCGCGGTCTGGGCCTGGTGGGCATGGAGGAAAGAGCGCGCGCCTTGAGGGGCAGCTCACCGTTTCCTCGCAACCTGGCAACGGGACCCTGGTGGGCCTTGCTTTGCCGCTATCGTCTGAGCGCGCTTCGGCGAACGCCCGGTAGAAGAGTTTCTCAACCCTCTCTCCTGACTTTCCGGCGGCCATCTCGCCTTTTGACGGGATAGGTTCGGACTGAAATGCACTCTAGAGTGGACTCAGCTAGCAGGAATCCACGAAACTTCTGTCGGCAAATACAAGATTTTCAACAAGGAACGGCAACCATATGAAATTTCAACTATCGGCAATGACAGCTTTATTGGCTATGGCGAGCGCAGCTCCGAGTTTTGCAGACACGCCGAAGGAGCGCCTCGAAGATACGACAACGGTTCTCCGGGAGATCATGACCGCCCCTGACCAGAGCATTCCGCAAGAACTTCTGGACCAGGCACACTGCGTCGTCATTGTTCCGGGCGTGAAGAGTGGCGCCTTTATGGTGGGAGGCAAGTACGGTCGCGGATATGCCGCCTGCCGTTCTCCGCGCGGGAGCGGGTGGGGTCCTCCAGCCGCGGTGCGCATGGAAGGCGGCAGCTTCGGATTTCAGATCGGAGGCTCCGAAACTGACGTTGTGTTGCTGGTGATGAACCAACGCGGAATGGACAAATTGCTCGAAAGTAAATTCACGCTCGGAGGGGCGGCCGAAGTGGCCGCGGGACCGGTGGGCAGAAGCAGTACCGCGCAAACTGACGCCAAGATGACGGCTAAGATTCTGTCGTACTCGCGCTCCCGCGGTGTTTTCGCCGGCGTGTCTCTGCAAGGAGCGACGCTGCGCCAGGACTTGGATGAGAATGAACGGCTGTACGGCCGCGAGTACTCAAATAAGAACAATACTTCGCGGCTATGTTCCGACTCCGCCTGCGGCAAGAGAGCTTTTTCGACTCTGAATCACTATTCGCGGACCGAAAGCCGGGACTAGCTAGCCGGGCAGCCAAGCTGCGCTTGGTCAACACAGGAGAGTGACAGCCGGGATTCTGCCAAGCCGCAGCGTAGTGCGTTGCCCGGCTGTTACTTAGAAGCGCCTTCACGCCGCCCCGTGATCTGTCAAAATTCCATAGGTAACGAATGAAGCTGAAAGTGCTCATTGCGGACGATCACGGGGTGGTGAGGAAAGGGCTGCGCCTGCTGCTGGAGGAATATTCGGAGCTTGACGTAGTGGGGGAAGCGGCAAACGGCCGCGACGTGGTGAAGTTGGCTGCCGACCTATCGCCCAACGTCATTCTTATGGATGTCGCGATGCCGCTTTTGAACGGTATCGAAGCGGCTGAACAGATTCGGAAAGCTGAACAGCGAGATCGGCATCATCATGCTCACGATGCACGCGGATGAAAGCTATGTATTGCGTGCGCTGAACGCGGGCGTTAAAGGTTATCTCTTAAAGGAGTCGGCCGAAGAGGACCTGCTTCGAGCCGTAAAAGCCGTGTCACAGGGAAGGCCGTTCTTCAGCCCCGCCATCACCCAGACCCTGCTCGAGGATTACATGCGGGTTCTCAAGCAGGAGGGCCTCTCCGATACTTTCGAGCTCTTGACCGGCCGGGAAAAGGAAGTCCTTCAATTGCTTGCGGAAGGCAAAACGAATAAAGACGTCGCGGCGATTTTGGACGTTAGTCTTTATACAGTGGAGAGTCATCGCACCAACCTGATGCAGAAGCTGAATCTCCACAACACGGCGGAAATTGTGCTGTACGCGGTGCGCAAGAATTTAGTGCGCTGAGGCGAACTGGCCGCCGAGGGTTGCGGCGGCGGTTAGAGCTGGAGACCATAAGCTCTTTCCCTTCTTAAAACACCTACTTTTTTCTACCACGGTCTGGCAGCTTCAAAAGCTCTACGGTGAAACCGGTGAATCAGGAAGCGCTATTCCCCGGCGAAATATGTCGGCTGCAAGCGGCAAGAGTTGATCGGCTACCCTGAAACACATCGGCACGAGTTTTGTTGAGCGTCACAATCTCACCGTGCGAATGACAAATCGTGCATATGGGTATGGCTCCTGAAGGAAATTAGCGTAGAATGCAATCGTTTCTGAATTGAGGTTGCAATGCCAAAGCTGTTTATAAGCTACAGGCGCCAAGACAGTGGTCCCATCGCGCGTCGTCTGGCAGAGACCCTGATCCAAATTTTCGGAGAAGAACAGGTATTTCTCGACACAGACTCGATTCGAACCGGGCAGAACTGGCCGGCAACAATCGAGAAGGCTTTGGCGCATGCGTCCGTGTTGCTGCCGGTGATCGGCCCTCAGTGGCTGCATATTCACAATGAATATGGACAACGCCGGATCGATGTAGACAGCGACTGGGTGCGCAGCGAGGTCATCGCCGCGCTGGGCCGCGACATACATATTTTTCCGATCCTCGTCTCCGGCGCTTCTCCACTCGCATCCGCCGCTCTTCCAGAACTACTCGCGGGTTTGGCCAACAAACAGGCTTACGAACTTAAGGACGAATATTGGAAGCGGGACATCCCGACCATCGTCAAGGCGCTAACAGATGTCGGGTTCAACCGCGTGGATCGCGAGAGCACAAGCGCGGACCTAATCTTTCCGCCCCCAGTTGAGACATCCAAAGCACTCACCGAGGAAGAACTTGACGACGCGTTGAGCCGCTTGCCGAAATGGCGAGTCGTTAAGCGCCTGTTGGAAAACAGGGACGGCGGTGAGCGAATCGAACTGTATCGCTCGTACCGTTTCAAATCGTTCGAGGACGCGATGCATTTCATGCTGGTGGCGGCGCGATACGCCGCTCAGCAGAGTCACCATCCAGATTGGCAGAACCTTTGGATCTCCGTTCGCGTGTGGCTGACTACGTGGGACATCGGACATCGGCCGTCGTTCAAGGATGTGCGCCTGGCAGAATACCTGGACAAGCTATACGTCGAGTATGTTCGCGGATAGTACACGTTCCTCGAAATTGCAGAAACGCAAAATCAGTCGGCTCGAAGAGCTCGCATAGGATCTATGGTGGCGGCACGGCGGGCCGGTATCGCGGCTGCGAGCAGTGCGACCGCGGTCACGATGGCGATACCGGCCGCGTATGTAGGCACATCGGCAGAGGAGACATTGAATAGTTGACTGCGCAGAAAACGGCCGAGCAGCAGGCAAGCGGGAATCGCGAACACCAGGCTTGTGATTGTCAAGAAAAGGACTTCGCGGAGAACGAGCCTGGCAACGGCTCGGGGCCGGGCGCCCAGCGCCATACGAATGCCAATCTCGCGAGTGCGCTGCGCTGTGACGTACGCCAGTACTCCGTAAAGTCCAATTGCCGCAAGCAGCGTTGCGATGACTCCGAAGCTGCCGGCAAGCATCGCAATGACACGTTCGGTGGTCAATGTTTCGTCAATTTGAGAATCCATGGTTCGAAGATTGTCCACAACGAGTTTCGGATCGCTGCTATGAATCGTGCGCCGAAGCAGGTTCATGGCTGGTTCGGGAGACATGAGAGTGCGGATATAGAAAGCGAAGCCGGACGGCGAACCCGCGTCGCCGCCGATCTGCAGCGCCGGCCGGAATAGTGTGCGCGTGACAGGATCGCGAGGACTCGTGTGACGTGAGTCTCTCACCACCCCAACAACGAGCGAAAGCGGCCGATCGCGCCGGCCAACATAGTGCCCCAGAGCGTTGCGCTCCGTACCAAAGTAATGCCGGGCGAAGGATGCGTTGACAATGGCGACCTTCTGGCTTGTGTCGGTATCGGCAGCCGTAAACTCCCGGCCGACGAGCAGCGGAATGCCCATAGTCGAGAAGTAGCCGGACGTGACGAAGGGGAGTTCGACATCCATATCTTCATCCTCTTTGGCCGTGTAGCCCGCGACGACGATGTCTCCGGAGGTGTTATCGCCCTGCAGTTCGGGGTCGGAGGTGGCGGCTACGGAACGAACTCCGGGAAGCGCCGCAATCGTGTCGAGAATACGCTGACGGACCGCGACGGCTTGTGCGAAGGGGTAGCCGGAAAATTGTGGATTGATGGAAAAGGTGACCAGATGATCGATTTGAATACCCGTGTCGACCGTCCGAAGATTGCGGATGGTGCGCACAAAAAGGCCGGCGCCCACCAGCAGCAGAAGACTGAGACCGATTTGCAGAGCGACACAGGTTCGGCGGAAGGTGAGCGCGCCGGCCCCGGTGCTCGAGCCATGACTGCGCATGGACTCAAGAGGATCGGGCTTCCAGAATTGTGCCGCGGGCGCAAGACTGAAGACGATGCTGATCAGCAGGGTAGCGCCCGCAGTGAAAGCGAGCACTGCCGGATCGAGGGACGTGGAAAACGGAGTTTGTGGCGCGCCGTTCGAGATCCACGCAGTGAGTATTTTTAAAGCCGGAGACGCGAAGAGTACGCCGAGAATTGCACCTGCGCAGCCGAGCAGCAAACCTTCGAGAAGTAACTGGCGGAGCACACGTCCGCGGCTTGCGCCCAAGGCATAGCGCATGGAGAACTCGCGGACGCGAGCGGCGGCGCGAACGAGCAGCAAGCTGGCCGTGTTGACGCACGCCATGGCAAGGACGAGCAGCACCATGGCCATGACCACCAGGATGGGAGTCCTGACATCCGTCCGGAGCGGGGAGAAGCCTTTCGCGCCGTCAAACAGCATCAGGCGAGTCTTGCCCAAAAACGCTTCGCGGACGCGCGGGCTTTGCGTTTTCAGTTGAGTGAATTCCTGCGAACGGATGGAATACCAGATCGGGTTCACCGACGCTTCGGCACGATTGCGCGACTCGCCGGGCTTGAGGCGCCCGATAATGTTGAGCCATTGGGCGCGGCGGTCTTCAAGATCGTCCCAAGCCGGCGTGATCTCGTGCTTCATGCTCATGGGGACGAACACGTCGGGCGTGGTGCCCCAAACCGCGCTCGAGAAACCCTCCGCGGCGACTCCGACGACAGTGAACGGGGCGCCGTTGATGCTGACAATCTGGTTAAGGATATTGGGGTCTGACCCGAGATGACCGGACCAATATTTGTGACTGAGCACCGCAACGGGATTGCCGTCTTTAAGAGTGTCGTCACCGGGCAGGAGAACGCGGCCGGCGGCGGACCGTACGCCCAAAACAGAAAAGTAGTTGCCGCTGACTAATTCGGCCGGAACAAGCTCCGACTGATTTTTCCAGGTGAACCCGACCGAAGCGCTCGCAAACGCAATGAGACCGTCGAGGGCAGAGCATCGATCCCGAAGGTCGCGATAGATGGGATAAGAGAAATAGGCCTGGGCGCCAGGCGCATCGCCGCCGTCGGAGTGCGTATGGCCGGGAGCGGCGCCGGCAAAGCGGAACTCGACTAACTGCTGCGCATTCCTGACCGGCAACGAGCGCAGCAACGATTGATACAGCAGGGAGAAAATCGCCGTGTTGGCGCCGATGGCCACGGCGAGAGTGAGCGCCGCCGCCAACGTGAAGATTGGGGCCCGGCGCAATTGCCGGAAGGCATAACGCAGATCTTGCATGAGGGAGTTCATGGATTATTCGGCAAGCAGTCAAGCTGCATCTGATTTATTACAACGCAAATTGAATTGGTTTTCGGGCCGGCGGCTAGCCGGTAGATGTAAGACGCCCGTTCGAAGCGACGTGCATATAATCCGGCATGAGTCGGTTCGTCATTGAACACCTGCCCCGCATAGCGGCCCAATACAACGTCATTCCGGTCGAATGCAGCCAAGCGCGAATCTGGCTGGAACAATCGGGCGTGATCTCACTGGTTCGAACAACAGAGATGATCTCCGCCATGGACGCTGGATTGGGTGTATCGCTTGCTCAGTCCGATGCCTCGATGATGCTTCAGGAAGGCGACGAGGCGCTGCTTGTGGGAATTTCGTTCAGTGTTTTGCTGGCGTGGGCTGAAGGCAAGATTGCACCGGTGGATGAAGACTGGCGCTGCTTTCTGCTGACCGTCGAACGGTCCACCGCATCCGTAGCTCCCGTTTTGCGAGCGGCTGTGGCTGAACCGTTGTCAGCCATAGGCGAGACAACCGAGGCGTAAGCAACGCAGAAAGCATTCTGGACCTCCCTATACTTCTCTGTATGGGCGCACTTACCCGAGAAGTGGACGAGGCCGCGAATGGCATGACGGTCCGATTTGAGCTGAACGTGAACGGGCAGAAAAGGGCGCTGGACCTGGATCCGCGCACGACGCTGCTGGACGCCTTGCGCGAACATCTGGGACTGGGTGGCAGCAAAAAAGGCTGCGACCAAGGACAGTGCGGTGCTTGCACAGTGCATATTAATGGAACTCGGCAGTTGGCGTGCTTGTCGCTCGCTATTGCGCATCAACAGGACGAAATCACGACGATTGAAGGCCTGGCCGACGGAGAGCAGCTTCATGCCATGCAATTAGCGTTCATGGAGTGCGATGGGTTTCAGTGTGGCTACTGTACGCCGGGGCAGATTATGTCGGCGGTGGCGATGCTAGAAGAAGCGGCCGACGGGCGTGCCGAGTCATGTTACTCCGGATGTCTCGAAGCCGCCGAGCGTTGAGGATCTGTCGCTTGAAGAAATTCGCGAGCGCATGAGCGGCAATATCTGCCGGTGCGGAGCGTATCCAAACATTGTCGATGCGATTCTGCAGGCGCGGCGCCACAAAGGAGAAAAGCGTTAACTATGCATCCGTTCAGCTATCGGCAAGTAGAGGATACAGCAGCGGCGGTGGGAGCGGCGAGCCAGGATAATCAGGCGGTTTTTTTTGCGGGCGGCACGACGTTAATCGATTTGATGAAGCTGGACGTGATGACGCCGAAAGAGCTCGTCGACATCAATCGGCTGCCATTCTCTTCCATTGAGGCGACTGACGACGGGGTGATGATCGGCGCGAATGTCCGCAACAGCGACTTAGCGCACCATCCAGCGATCTGCAATCGCTTTCCGGTTTTGAGCGAGGCTCTTCTCGCCGGCGCTTCGGCACAGATTCGCAATATGGCGAGCACGGGAGGCAATCTGTTGCAGCGGACGCGCTGCGCATATTTCCGCGATGTGAATGCAGCCTGCAACAAGCGCCAGCCTGGATCGGGTTGCGATGCCATCACCGGGTATAACCGCATGCACGCCATTCTGGGTACCAGCGAGCATTGCATCGCGACGAATCCTTCAGATATGTGTGTGGCGATGATTGCTCTGGATGCGGTGGTCCATACGGAGCGGCAGAACGGCAATAAGCGCACGATTCCGTTGACGGAATTCTACTTGCTGCCGGGCAAAACGCCCGAGCGGGAGACCGTTCTCGAAAAGGGCGAACTGATCACGCATGTGTTCCTGCCGGAGGACAAGACGGCTCATCACTCACACTATTTGAAAGTGCGCGACCGATCGAGCTACGAATTTGCGCTGGCGTCGGCAGCGGTTGGGTTGGAGCTGAACAGAGGGACGATTGTGCGCGCCAGAGTAGCGTTGGGCGGCATTGCAACCGTGCCGTGGCGATCTCGCAAAGCGGAAGACGCACTAGCCGGTGCGCGGGCAAGCGCCGAGACTTTTCGCAAGGCCGCAGAGGCCGCGCTGGCAGGGGCCAAACCGCAGAAGTATAACGCGTATAAGGTTGAACTGGCAAAACGGACGCTCACCTATGCACTGCATGAGTTGATCGGCAACGCGTAAGCGTTAGACAACAGAGGACACAAATGGCAACAGTTTTGATAGGTACGCCGGTAAACCGCGTCGATGGACGCAAGAAGGTGACCGGGACTGCGGAGTATGTGGGCGATCTGGTGCTGGGCGAGATGGCGCACGGGGTGCTGGTGAGCAGTTCGGAGACGGCCGGCAAAATTCGAAAGATCTCGACCGAAGATGCCGAAAAGGCGCCGGGCGTGCTGCTTGTTTTGACTCACGAGAACATGGACTCGTTCGGGAAACTGCCCAACGACATGATGGCGGGTGGGACCGTTTCCGAACCGAGGCCACCGCTATCGGACAATCACATTTTGCGCAACGGCCAATACGTCGCGGTGGTGGTGGCCGAGCGCATGGAGCAGGCGCGGCATGCGGCCGCATTGATCAAGGTTGAATACGCACCGGCGAAGTTTGCCGTGGCGATCGAAGACGCTGAAGAGACAAGATTCAAGCCCAAGGATTTCATGGGAAATCCGATGAACTTCGAACGCGGAAACGTGTCCAAGGCTCTAAAGGCGGCAGCGGTTGTCCTCGACCAGACTTATGTCACACCGAGTGAACATTCGTGCGCGCTGGAGCCGCATGCAACGGTGGCTTCCTGGTCGGGGGAGCGGCTTACGGTTTACAACTCAACGCAATGGGTGATGGGCGATCGGACAGTGATTGCCGCGGCGTTCAAACTAGCGCCTGAAAACGTTCAGATCCTGTGCCCCTTTACGGGCGGCATGTTCGGCTCAAAGGGTGCAACGGGCCCGCATGTGTTATTGGCTGCGCTCGTTGCCAAGCGATTGAAGCGGCCAGTGAAGATTGTGCTGAGCCGGCCGCAGGTACTGACGGATGTCGGCCATCGGTCCGAGACCGTGCAGCATATGGAAATGGGGGCGACAGAGGGTGGGGTTATTACCGCGCTCCGGCATCACGTCACGTCTCACACGTCGATTGACGACGATTTTACGGAACCGGCGACCCTCAGCTCGCGAATGCTCTATGACATAGAGAACTACGAGGCCAAGCAAGAACTGATTCGGCTGAATGTGATGCGGCCGTCGTGGATGCGCGCGCCGGGCGAAGCGCCTGGGCAGTATGCGCTGGAATGCGCGCTGGATGAGCTGGCGGAAAAGCTGCATCTCGACCCGGTCGAGTTGCGGCGCCGGAACCACGGCAGTGTCGATCCCGATCAAGGCAAGCCATTTTCGAGTCATCATCTGCTGGAGTGCTATACGCAAGGAGCGGAGCGCTTTGGCTGGTCGAAGCGAAGTCCGCAAGCTCGTTCTATGTCGGATGGGAACGTGCAAGTCGGTTGGGGCATGGCGACCGCGACCTATCCGGGCTACATAATGGGCGCCACTGTAAAAGTGCGCTTACAACGCGAAGGCGCGGGCGTTCGGGCCATCGTTCAAACAGCCGGAAGCGATGTAGGAACCGGCATGTACACCATGCTGACGATCACGGCCGCCGACGAACTGGGCCTGCCGCTCGAACGAGTGAGCGTGGAGTTGGGCAATTCGGATTTTCCGCAGTGCGCTGTGGCGGGCGGATCTAATCTGACGGCCAGCACAGCACCGGCAACGACCGACGCATGCGTTGAGATTAAGCAAGAGCTGCTCAAAATCGCCGCCAAAACAGCCGATGGATTCACCGGCGCGCAAAAGCACGCGGACGAATTTGTTTTTCGCAACGGCCGCATCGCACACGTTTCCGAACCAACGATCAGCATCGCCTATGAAGACCTGCTCTCGGCATCGAAGCGCGACTCGGTAGAAGGCCAGGGGCAGACCAAGCCAATCTTCGGTCATAATGAGCAGTACTCGTTTCATTCGTCGGGAGCGCATTTTGTCGAAGTGCGTGTGAAGCCGGAGATTGGGCGCGTGAGCGTGTCGCGCGTCGTCAGCGTGTTCGATTGCGGACGAATTTTGAGCGCCAAAACGGCGCGCAGCCAATTCATCGGCGGGATTGTCTTCGGCATTGGAGCAGCTTTACTTGAAGAATTGCATTACGATCGCGAACACGGCCAAGCGGTGAATGCGGATTTGGCCGGCTACCTGGTTCCGGTGCATGCAGACGTGCCCGAAATTGACGTTAGTTGGATTGGTGAGCCGGATTTCAACTTCAATTCAGTGGGCTGCCGCGGAATCGGAGAGATAGGCATCACCGGGGTGGCGGCCGCGGTAGCGAACGCGGTTTATCACGCAACGGGAATACGTGTGCGCGACCTGCCGATTACACCGGACAAGTTGATGAACAGGTGAACCGCGGATTGACTTCCTCGCGCACACTCCTGCGCTTTCCTACGTTTAGTTCGAGACGCGTACAAACGTTCTACAATCAACTTCATGAAATACATGGCTGACAACGGCCATGGCTGCCTTGCTTCCGGTTTGCGCATACGCTTTCGCCCAGGATCATCGACCGATAGTCCTGGATAGCGCGGCCACAATTCTCGTGGCGCCGGAGGAACCTGAGCCGATCCAGCATGCCGCTGAAGACCTCGCGGGCGATTTCGCTCGAGTCACGGGCAAGCCGCTGAAGATTGTCAACCGTGAAGAAGACGCGGGATCGTTAGCCGTTGTCATCGGCGAACAGTCGAAGCTCCCCGAACAATTGCGCTCAGGGACCCTCACCGCCCCGGAGGCGTTCTCGATATCCGCAAGACGTACCACCTGGAACCAGCGGCAACGACAGGCGGTGGTGCTTGCAGGCAGCGACGTGCGCGGCACGATGTATGCAGTGTACGAATTTTCGGAAAAATATCTCGGTATCGATCCGATGTATTACTGGACGGACAACCAGCCCGTTCATCGTGCTTCGGTTCAAATCCCCGAGACGCTCAACGAGGAATTCCCGTCGCCCGTTTTCGAATACCGGGGCTTTTTCATAAATGACGAAGACATGTTGACGGGATGGGCGCGCGCGGCAGAAAACGAAAACACCGGGATTTCACTGAAGGTCTGGGACAAAATCTACGAAACCACGCTGCGGCTCAAGGGCAACATGGTTGCGCCGGGAACTTGGATTTTTCCCGACGACGCACAAGTGAAACTCGCGGCCAAGCGTGGCCTGATTGTGACTCAGCATCACGCGATTCCGCTGGGCTTGAACGTCGCGCGCTGGCCGCTGAATGCGCCCTATAACTATACGACCCACCCGGAGGTTCTGCAGCACGCCTGGCGGAACGCCGTCAACTCATATCTGCCGAATCAGGAAGTGTTATGGTCGGTGGGCCTGCGCGGGTTATCGGATGTGACGTATGCCTCCATGGACCCCAGTGTTCAGAACGACAACAAAGCGTTGGCACGGCTCATTAGCAGAGCTATTGCGGACCAAATTGAAATTGTCCGCTCGGTTCGCCCGGATGCAAAGTTTGTGACCAACCTTTGGCAAGAAGGTGCAAGGCTGGTGCAACAAGGCCTGCTCAAAATTCCTTCTGAAGTTTCGACGGTTTGGGCTGACGACGGGTACGGCTATCTGCAGGACCACGGTGAAGTCGCCGCCGGACAGGGAGCTTACGACCATGTCGCCATGATGAACGGACGGGCGAATCAACTCACTGAGATGGTGCCGTTGGAGCGCAGCTTTTCAGAAATGGGCCGGTACATCAAGGCTAACGCGACAGACTATTTTCTCGTCAACACCAGCGATATCCGTCCGGTTTCCATGTCGACGAAAGCTGTCATGGAGATCGCCTGGAAGGGCCTTTCGAAGGATACCGAGACGCCCGATGAATTTTACAAGCAGTGGTCGAGGGAAGAGTTTGGCGAGAAGGCGGCGCCGCAACTCGTGGAACTCTACAAGGAGTATTTCAAAGCCCCCGCGCATTTCGGAGATCCAATCCACGAATACGGCGATCAGCTCTATCACACAGAAGCCCGGCAAATGCTGCTGACCTATATGACTGACGCGCCGTTATACTCGCTACCCAGCCAAGCGCCCAAGTGGTCGCCGCCGCACGTTCTGCTGCCTGGCCTTTCGAACCGGCCCACTGGAAAGGAATGGCTTCACGAGACCGTTGCCAGAGAGATCCAGCAGTGTGGAAATGCGCAGCCTCAATGGGATGCCGTTTGGAGCAAAGCGGTGGCTCTCGAAGAGTCAATCCCTGCGGCGAGGCGTCCGTTCTATCACGAGCAGGTTCTCGCGATGATCGCCATCAACCGCGAGAGTAATCGCATTCTCTACTCGGTCTCAAACGCCATACAAAATGCGGAAGCCAGGAAAAACGCTGCCGCGCACAAAGACCTCGCGGAGGCTTTCGCGGCACTGGACGAGATCGATCGCGTGGAAAAGGCGGCGGAGTACGGAAAGTGGAATCACTGGTATCGCGGCGATTGGCTCACAGGAATTTATCGAACGCGCCGGATGGTCGAGGTGATGGATAAGTTCATCGACGATCCGGACACGCATCTCGCGCCGCCGGTTCTATGGGACGGATGGGAAGCGTATTACCACATCATGCATTACGAGGGCGACCGAAGCGCCGACGTAAAGTAACAGTCAGCGATTCAGAACCGCAGATACCCGGCCACGACTAGATAGCGCGGAGTAGATTGGGTTGCGCTGATTACGCCGAAGCCGTTGTAGTTAGTTACCCCGTTAGCCCCGGTTGTCCAGCAGCAGCTTCCACCAGGGTTGGCGAATACTGGCGTATTCGTTAAGTTGTAAGCTTCGCCCTGCAATTGGAAATTGATTTTTCCTTCCTTGAACGGAAAGATACGCGAGATCGTCGCATTCATCTGGAACAAGCCAGGTCCGAAGACTCCGCCAAGGTAGTGGCCGGTGGATCCGAGCACGTTATTCGGCGGGTTCGCAAAGGCTGCCCCATTGAAATAGGGGTGGCTGCCGTCGGTGCCATTGTAAACCTGCACGACGGGACTGATCTGATTAGCGCTATCCGGTTGGCCGCCGGCGCTTATGGTCGAGGTGGTACCGACACTGAACGGCAACCCGCTTTCACGTGACAGCGTGCCGGCCAGCTCCCAATTCCCGGCAATCCAGGAGACGAACCCTTGTTTCAGCCACGTGTGTCCCTTGCCGAAGGGCAACTGATACACGTAATAGAACTGAAAGTTTTGAGCGCGGTTAAGGCCCGATATCTGCTTATCGAGCGCGTAGGAGACCGGATAAGCGCGCCAAAGGGTACCGTCGTTGTTATCGCCGTTGATATTGTCGATCGCCTTGGAAAACGTGTAACTGGCTCCGATGATAGATGAACCAATACGCTTTCTCGCTGTTGCCTCTAACCCGTTATAAGTCATATCACCGAAGGGTTCATACTCGTTCAAGTCGCTGGTGACGTAAGGATAGAGTTGACGTCCCGCGGTTCCCGTACCTGGAGCCGATCCGTTGATATTAACGCCCATATCGATGTGGACGCCGTGGGTACCTACATATCCCACCTGCGCCAAGAGCGTAGACGAGAACTCGTGCTCGACAGTGAAATTCCAGCTCTGATAGTATCCCCGATTGAAGTACTGCGGGAAGGTAATTGTGCTGGTGCTCGGCAGATATGTATTGGGTGAAGCGGTTGGCGACGGCTTGATGACTCCGACCGAGATATTTGGGAAGGTGGGTAAGGGAATCCCGTCCGCCAATGACACGCGCGTCGCTCCGTCGGAGTTCGGAACGTTGGCATAGTTGATGAACTGATAGGTTTGCGGCGGCTGATAGACCTGATTCACGATCGCCGGATATTGATTGCGCTGATTGCGCATGTTATCGGGATCGGTGCTGATGCCGTAGCCCGCGCGAAGCACGGTTTTCTCAGTAAGGCGGTAGGCTACGCCGAAGCGCGGACCAAATCCCTTTTTGCTTGCTGTGGAGTAAGCATTCTCCGGAACGCCGCCTTCGCCACCGACATATATGTAGTCGGTTGAGGGGTCGAATCGTACCGCGCCGTAATGGTCGTGCGAGTAAATCGGATAATACTCCCAACGTAAGCCGTAATCGACCGTCAACTTACTCGTCGCCTGCCAGTTATCCCTTACATAGAAAGCCCAGGTGGAAAACCGCAGAGCGATAGGGTCGTTGACTTGGGTTACCTTGCCCGTCTCCGACGGAAACCCGAGGAGGAACTGGGCCCACGAATTGGCGGGGCTGCCGGAAAGGGTGCTGTTGGGGGGCGCGGTATTGATGGCCGTGCCGCCTTTTAGCGCTGTCAGCGACCCGTCAAAGCCGAACGTCCCGCGCGCGGTTCCGAACGTCCCACCCTGCGGCTGGAAGTGATTCAACTGAGCATGAACGTATTCGAAGCCGGCGCGAATGTTGTGCGGCCCCTTGATCTTGGTCACATTGAGATCGGTGGTGTATTGGTTATCGCGAAATTGGAATGGGCTGCCGGTGTTGGTGTTTCCGATGTTAGCGATGCCCGCGATCTGGAAGCCGGGAATGCCTTCGTAATTCGGACCGGTGCCGTTAGTCCCGGGAATGTGCAGCGCGTTCAGCCCGTAATCGCCGTCTTGCGGATCGCCGTTCGCAGCGATATTCTGTCGCGTATATCCAACATTGCCATCCACCAGCAGAGTGGGCGAGGCGCTATACGTGAGTCCGGATGCGGCCACCTGAATGCGTCCCCCGGCAAGGCCCGGATTGCCGCCGTTGAAAGCATCGCCACCGCCCGCGCCGAGGACGAGCGGATCGAATATATCCATCGGCGAGATGCTATAGCGGCCCCAGACCATGGCCTTTTCGACGGGGTTGTAGTTCACCTTCCAGTCGTAGCGATCAACCGTGTAGGTTGTGTGGCCGTAGGCATCGTAGTTGTTGAAAAAGGTGCTCGGCCTGGTCAGGGAGGGCAGAAGCGCTGTCAGCGTGGAAGACGCAGGAGCGATGCGATTAGCGGGGATGACGTTGTTCGGGAACGGCGTTCGTCCCGTGCCGTCGGCGTTTCCGGTCAGCGGATCGTAGATAATCACTCCGGTCGAACTGAAATCGCCGGACCGCATAGCGGCGGTCGGTAGCGTCAGATTCGGATCGGAGGCAAACTGCGATTGCCTTGTGCTTTCGTAAGACATGAACCAGAACAGCTTGTTCTTGCCGTTGTAGATTTTAGGAATCCACACCGGACCGCCGATCGTGAACCCGAATTGGTTCTGAATGTTCTTGGCCAGGCGCCCAGGGTGCGAGAAATAGTTGTTGATCGCGCTGAGATCGTTGTTCGTATTCCGCTCGAAGAACGAGCCGTGCAACTGATTGGTGCCCGTCTTAATGACGACGTTAATGGCAGCGCCGCCGGCTTGGCCCTGCTCGGCGTCATAAGCGTTACTGCTAACGGAAACGGTTTCGATCGCTTCCGGCGACGGCACATACGCAATATTGACCGGGAGCCAGGGATAGGCATCCACCGCTCCATCTATGCGGGTGTTGTTTGCCTGTGAAGAAACACCGTTCTGGGAAACGGTGATGGCTCGCTGAGGGTTCCCGGCCGCCGAATTCGCTTCGCCGGTGCCGGCGGTTGTGGTGGCGCCCGGCTGCAAGAGCAAAAGCGACTGGAAATTCTTGCCTTCGGTGCCGTTGTAGGGCAGTTGCTCCACTTCCGTATTCGTAATTTCGGCGTGAATATCGCCCCTGTCCGTTTGGAGAGCTACCGCGTCGGCAGATACCGAGACTGTTTGACTGGTGCTTGCGACTTGCAATTGGACGTCTACGCGCCGCACCACCCCGGGTTGCACCTGGATATTCGTCTCGTTGAACGTATTGAATGATTTGGTGTTGACGGTGACTGCGTATGTTCCGGGTTCCAGATTCGTAAACCGATACACACCGTGTTCATCAGTGGTCCCTTGTTTCCTATCGTTGGTGCCTTGGTTTGACGCCTGCACGGGAACTCCCGGGACGGCAGCGCCCGACGGGTCCGTCACGTTCCCCGTCACTGTTCCGTACAGCACTTGTGCGTGTAAGTTGCGCGGAAAGACACTCGCTAGCAAAAACAATAAAAGCCCCGCGGCAACCACCGGGCCACAGAGAAAGTTGAAAACGTAGAGAGTCTTAGCTCCAAATGTCGACATGAACACCTCACGAAGCGAACTTCAGTTCCCCGGTTGTTTCAAGACCCAAGCACAGTCCGCTTGGGATTAATATGTGTCTTGAACTATATCTGCGAGGAACGAAGTTGTCAAGATATTCCCGACGGCTCCCGATATAGTTTGATCAGATCCCTACATGCTGCGAATCGATCTGAGCGACCATCCGGTGGCGTCCAGTGAGACTGCGCGCCACCTCAATCGCCGCACAATTCTAAATCTGATCCGTGACAAGCAACCTATTTCTCGTGCCGACCTTGCGCGACTGTCCGGCCTCCAGAGAAGCACGGTTTCGCTCATAACGGAGGGACTCATCGAGGATCGCTGGGTGGTGGAAGGAAGCACGGGGCGGTTGCCTCGCGGCCGGCGGCCAACGTTGCTTCTCCTGAACCAGCGCCGCAAGATCGTTTGCATCGACATCCGGCCTAAGCGAACGTATATTGGGGTCAGCGACGTCAACGGGGTCTTTAGCTTTCAGGAAAACATTCCAACGGCCGCAGATCCCGAGCGCGCTCTGCGCCAGATAATTGGCCGTCTCCGACCGATACTCAAGGCTCGCACTGAAGATCCCTTCGAAGGCATTGGCATCAGCTTGCCTGGACGCATCGACTACACAACCCACAAACTGATATTCGCGCCCAACTTGAAATGGCCGGCGGTCGACCTGAAGACACCCATTGAACGCGAAACCGGACTGGAAGTTGCGGTTGAGAATGCTGCAAACGCGTGCGCACTAGCGGAGATGTGGTTCGACCGAACAACCACAATCCGGAACTTGGTGACTGTGACCGTTTCGGAAGGAATTGGAACCGGCATTATCGTGGATGGGCGTCTCTTGCGCGGCGCGAATGGAATGGCAGGCGAGTTGGGGCACTTCCCGCTGGAACCCGGTGGGCCCCAGTGTGGATGCGGAAAGCGGGGCTGCTGGGAAGTTCTGGGTTCCGATCAGGCAGCAATCCGATACTATTTTGAATCGGCCGGACGAAGCAGTCGTGCGCGACAAACCGACCTGGAATTCAAAGCTCTGCTGTCCATGGCCGACCAGGGCGACAGCCTCGCCATAAAGGCACTGGACAAGATGGCTGCCCAACTTGCGCGCGGCCTTCGCATGATCATAGCCGGGCTAGATCCGGAAGCAATCCTGTTTGTCGGCGAATTCACCGCGGCGTGGAGTCGCTTTGAGCCTCGGTTTAAAAGCCGAGATACAGCAGCAGAAGCTCTCCGCGTTTCCCGTTGCCCTCATCCCAGCCCGTGACGGCGAGCTCACTCGCCTAAGAGGTAGCGTAGCGCTAGTGTTGTACAAACATTTCGGTGTTTCGCTGCCGCGCTCGCTTACGGCCTAAATTCTCACCGGGCTGCTGAAATACCTGTACCATCGATAGGTTCCAGGCGTAATATTCAAGATAACCATTTAAGATATTCAGGCAGACAACACCAGGACACAAAAAGATAATTCGCCTATTGCGCTAAATGCGCAGTGAGCCACAAACGGGTTTATTCGTATGGGCTTGAAATTGCGGACCAATAGTTTACGTCGAGGAGGTTATCTTGGCTTCTGCAGTTATCCAGCAAGAAACGTTTACGGACAAAGATCGTCTACTCCGGCTGACGAGTCCTCTGCCTCCAGACACTCTTTTGGTTGAATCGTTTCTCCGCATCTGAACAAATCTCGGGTTTATTTGAAATCCACCTGAAGTTAACAGCGGATCTCGGCAATGCCGAGCAGGTAAGTGCGGAAAAGCTTATCGGACAACCAGTATGCCTCGGCGTTTCGGTTTCCGACGATTACGACTCAGGCCCTTACCGTTATTTCCATGGACTGGTTAGCCGTTTTCATAAGCTAAGTTCGGAAGGGACCCGTTTCAGCCGTTATCAGGCGGTGGTGTGCCATGGCTTTGGCTTCTTAAGCTCGGATTCGAAATGCCGAATCTATCAGTCGAAAACCATCCCGGAGATCGTAAAATCCATTTTCGACGGAATATGGTCAACATTCCCTCCGTAGTGTCGTTCAAAGAAAATCTGACCAAATCCTACACGAAGCTGGACTACTGCGTTCAGTACCGCGAAAGCAGTTTCAACTTCGTCTCTCGTCTGCTTGAATCCGAAGGCATTTTTTATTTCTTCGAACACACCGATAGATAAGCACACGCTGGTTCTGGGCGACGGGCCATCCGTTCATAAGAGCTGCCCTGAGCAACCGAAGGGGCGTCTGGTCGGTGCCGCGGCTGGGGCGAAGCGGACAATCCAATCCTGACCTGGGATGAGAAACAGGAACTGCGTCCCGGCAAGTACACGCATGCGCGACTTCCATTTCCAGATGCCCTCCAAAAATCTGGAAGTCGCCGAATCCAGCGTATCTCCGTTCGACGCCTCGAAATCGCTCGAAATTTACGATTATCCAGGCGAGTATGCTTCCCGCTTCAGTGAGAAACAACGCGACGGCGAGGTTCAGCCCGAAGCCGAAAAGCTGGTGCGGCTTCGCATGGAAGAGCAAGAGGCGCTTATCTCGGAAGTCATCGGCCACTTCTTTGTTGCCGGGCATTTTCTGCCGGGCAGAAATTCGAACTTGAGGAACGGCTCGAAGGGCAGCTAAATACGTCATCACCTCGGTTCGCCATAGCGGTACGTTCAAACGACCCTGGTATGTAGCCGAAGAGGCCCATTTTTCTGGCGAGGAGCCGTACCGAAACAGCTTCTCCTGCATCCCGCAGAACGTGTTCATTCGCCCACAGCGGAAAACCCAGTAAGCCGACGGTCTCCGGTCCGCAAACCGCCATTGTGGTTGGGAAGGCTGGGGAAGAGATCTGGACCGACGAGTTCGGCCGCGTCAAAGTGCAGTTCCATTGGGATCGCGAAGGGAAGAAAGACGAGAACAGCTCCTGCTGGGTTCGCGTCTCGCAACCCTGGGCCGGCAAAGAATTGGGGAACGGTCTCAATTCCGCGAATCGGCCAGGAAGTGGTCGTCGACTTTCTCGAGGGCGATCCGGACCAGCCCATTATCACGGGCGCGTTTATAATGCGGAGCAGACGCCGCCCTACAAACTGCCGGGCGGCGCGGTCATCAGCGGCATGAAGAGTAACAGCACGAAAGGCGGCGGCGGCTACAACGAAATGTCGATGGACGACACCAAAGGCAAAGAAAAAGTCACCATTCATGCCCAATACGACATGTGCACCACCGTTGAACACGACGACACGCAGACGGTACACAACAATCGAGTCATCAGTGTCGACGGAACGCACACGGAAACCATAAAGAAGGACACCGTAATCGTGGTGACTAATGGCAAAGAGGTAAATACGGTCAAGCAGCAGATCGAAATCACCTCGCAAACTCAGTACATCTACTCACTGCCGCTACCGAAATAAAGCTCGAAGTCGGCCAGAGCAAATTCAGATGTTCAGCGACGGCCGCATTCAACTTACTGGCAAAAACATCATTGTCTATGCCGACCAGGTACTTGAAATGCAGGCCAAGGAAGTTGCTTCCGTTGCAGGCGATCAACACTACATAAAAGGCGATACGGTTATTTCCGAAGCAAACGGCAATAACTTCGTACAAGGGACATTGGTGCTGCTAAATCCCTGAGCCTAGCGGTGTCGGCGACCTCACTGCCTCAGGTTAAGAGCGGCGGGCGCCCTCTATCGCGATTTTCCGCGGGTCGGCTATTTGGAACGACCACGTTTCGCCCAAGTTGTTGTGGGCGATAATTCGTTCCTGTGCCAGGCGCACATCCTCAAAAGGGTTTGCGAAATCGAAAAATGCAATCCATTGGATCCGATTGGCCGGATATTCGAGGAGAGCTACAAAACCGTCTCCTCCCATCCCCGCACCACCGCAGACAGCTTTGATCGAACGGGATTCATCGACGGCCTCACTCATCTCGGTATAAAACGTGAGTAACAGGTTGCCTGACGCTTGCAACTCGTCTAGCGAACTCTCAGATTCGAAAACGAGGCCGTTGTTACCGAAGGCTTGCTTGATTCGTTCGTCTGCCAGAACCTTCACGGCGCCAGTAGCGAAAACGATTCCGTTTACGATCGGGCATTGTTCGTCTTCCCAGATCTGCTGTAGCGAAGGCATAAAATCACTCCCAGCTCCAATATTTTATTTGCATATTATTTTAGGCTGCGATTTCAGACCGCCCTCGGGCACGCGGCCGCCCTCAGCGATGTTTCTGGGATCGTTCATCCGCTGTTCGAAAGCCTTTGCCCAAGTCTTCTTTGAGCCGGGCATGATGTCATTTGGATTCACCTTCTCAATCGGAACGGAGTCCAAACCTGCTTTCTGAGCTGCCATAAGCCGCCGATTGTCATAAGAAACGAGTTGGCCGTTCTGATCCATCACGCGAAGTGGCCCCGATCGGTCCCAATCCCATGTCCCGTTTTCCATACTCTGTTGGTATTGATCGGCTCCCGGCCCTACACTTCGTTGGGAGAAATTAAGATCGTTGGGATTTGCGGTTTGTGGCGACCCGTCATCCCCGGTGAGTCCCCATGGATCCACCCAACTGAGAGGGTTATGCACATACTCATAACTTCGCGTTCCCCCTTCCAGTCCGATCGGATCGGAACTTAAATACTTTCCTGTCTCCGGCTCATAATACCGGTTCCAGTTATAGTGCAATCCGCTCTCTTCGTCGAACCACTGACCCTGAAAGCGAATCGGGCAATCCGTCTCATTCTCCTCGACCGCCTCTACTTGACCGAAAGCGGTGAGTTGTACTGACCACGCCAACTTCCCGTTGCGCGTGACAAGTTCCCGTGGCGTACCTACTTGATCCGTCACGCAGGCATACGCATGCCCGTTCTCTACCTTTGCGACCGGTCGAAATGTACCCGGCTCAAAATGCCATGCCGCGCGCTGTAACGACGCGCCGGCCCGCTCACGAATCTCTTCTGCGACAACGGCGCCATCCCAAACGTAACTGGTGCTGCCGCGCGGGCCGCTCTTGCGCACCCGTCGTCCAAAGGCGTCATACTCATAGGTCCAACGCTCGCCGTCCGGTGTAACTACCGCGCGCAGTTGTCCCTCTACCGTCCATTCATATCGCCAAGCTTTTGCGCCTACGCGCTTCTCGACCGTGCGGCCATCCGCGTCATAGATGAACTGCTTCTCGTCCACCTTTTCCAGACGGCCGCCCCGCCCAACAAATCGCATTTGCAGGCTTCGCACTGTCGACAAGTTATCCGCCGACGTGCCTTGGAGACCTGATGTCCAAACCGAAGCGATCTCTCCCGCTTCGTCGTACCGGAAATTCTGGCTGAACCCAAGCTGCCTGCCAACATTCTGCAAGCGTCCGTCCGGATCATAGCTATAGCCGCTTTCTCCCCAAAGCGACTCTTCCATTGCCACCACATCGCCGTTCGCGTCGTAGCGCAACTTGCGCTCGCTCACCGCCGACGCGCCGGCGCCGGCCCATTGTCGAATCAACTGACTCATGGGGTCGAACTCCTGCCGCAGCAGAAAGCCCGCTTTGGCGGCGGTCGTTCCCTGTCGCGCGAGCCGCCGTTCCGTATTGCGGCCTACTGCGTCACGTGTGAACTCCAGCCACTCATCGCCCGGCAGTCCCAGTCCACGAATGCGCCCGTTAGCGTCATGACGCCAGGCCGTCTCTTGTCCGTCAACGCGCCGCTTGATTCGCAACCCGCGCGCATCGAACGAAGACTCGACTACATGTTGGCCTTGGGTCTCCCGCACGACGCGTCCGTAGGCGTCGCGCTCAAATTCGACAGTGACGGTCTGGTTCTTGGCCAGCGCCATGAACCCGTTGGCGTCATACTCAAACTCGACCTCCACGCCGTCGGCCGATCTCTTCTTAACCACGCGCCCGCTCTTATCGCGCTGCAGTACTGTCGCCTCACCGTTGCCATTTACGCGCTCCACCAGCAGGCCCGCTGCGTCATATCGAAAGAGTTGCGTCCGTCCGCTAAATTCCGTTTCGCGGAAAACGCGCCCGGCGTTGTCGAACTCGTACTTCCAAATCTCGCCGCGCTCGTTGACGACCTCGGCAAGCCGTCCTTCCAGGTCGTGGCGGAACTGCAAGAGCGCGCCCGAGGGTTGCTGGATCGCCTGCACCTTGTCATACGGCCCGTACTGATAGCGGTATGTGCGTCCATCGGCGCCGATTCGCTCCGTAACATTCCCCTCCGCGTCGTAATGCCACTCCACCTTCGTGTCGTTCGGCAGCAGCACGCGATCTAGCTTGCGTAACTTGTTGTATGTAAATCTGGTCTCCTGCCCCAGCGCGTCGACATGCGATTTTACGCGCCCAAACGCGTCCCGCACATACCTGGTCACATTGCCTTCGCAGTCCGTCATTGAGAGCGGCAAACCCGCCGCATCGTAGGAGTAGATCCGCGTGTTGCCGCCTGGATCGGTTGCCGCGACTATGTTGCCGGCCGCGTCGTGGTCGTATCTCCACCCGAGTTCGCCCTCGAGCGCAGCCTCCACCAGATTTCCGCGCGAATCATATCGGCGCAGCCAGCGCTTGCCCGCGGCATCGATAAACGCCACCGGCCGGCCGTGCTCGTCGTATTCGAACTTCGTGGCCTCGCCGGCGGAATTTACGGAAGCGATCAAATTCCCGCTGTCGTCGTACTCACATTTCACGGAGCGCATCGCCGGATCGGTTACCGCCACTTTGTTGCCGCGGCCGTCCCATGCCGTGAGCGTCACATTACCGTTCTGATCGTGTTTGGCGACCACGCGGTTGAATTCGTCATAGCGCACCAGTATGGTGCTGCCGTAAGGGTCGGTAGCGGTGGTGGTGCGAGTTTCGGCATCGTACGTAAATGCATACCCGTACATGCCGTTCGGCCCTACCGATTCGATACACTTCCCTTGCGCGTCGTAAGCGTATTGCGTCCATGTTCCTACGCGATCCTGCCACCGAGTCATACGGGCCGCGGCGTCGTACTCGTACCGCAACAATTGGCCGCTGCCGTTGTCTACGCCGGTTAGATGGCCGGCTGCGTCGTACTCATAAGTAACCAGGGGATGAAAGTCAAGAACACTCGCTTCGAGCTCGATGGCTGTGATGCGATCCGCGGTTCCGGCAACACGCAGACAGTATCCTCCCGAGTGTTGCACCGAACGAAGTGCGCCGCTCTCGTCGTAGCAAAAGTAGATCGCATTGTTATTGCGATCTTCAATCGACGTGATGAGCCAAGTATTCCCTACCGCTTGGTGGAAGCGCTGTAGCTCCCCATTGCGGTTGCGGACTTCAAAACCGGCAGCGGTTGTACGCAGTTTGATGTCGCTTACCTTCGGATTACTGAGCCAGTCCTGTTGGTCCGCCTCATCGCTAAAGTCAAACACGATGCGTCGGCCGTCACCCGGAAAATACTGCACCACCCCGGCGCCGATGTTTTTCACGCGCTGACCCCACGAACAAGTCCAATTGGAACCAAGCCAATCGCTTTCCTCAAGCGAGGATGCATAGTAGCGCTCAAAGCGCAATTCAAGCGCTCCCGGCAAGACAAAATCCGTTGCCATGGTGCAAACTTCACCGGTCGGCGGGTAGATCGGTTCCGCTAAGCCCTCGGCAAGTTTCGTCATCGTGGCCAGGCCAACCAAATCAACGACTCCGCTCACCAGTTGATTCCAACCGGGAGGCAGATATTTTTCCGCGGCCCAGCTTGTTACGCCGAAGGCCGCCGCAATCCCCAGGCCGCCGAAGAAAGCGCCCGCCGACAGCGTGCCCGCAAGGACTCCTCCGATCGCGCCTCCCGTCAGGATTATTGCCGATGCGAGAGCGACCACTTTCAGAACGTCTGCAAGTTCCTCCTCCGGGTCGTGGATTGGCAAAACCGTGGCTGTGGCGCCGCCGATTATAACCGTCTCGTCTCCGTGTTTGATGCTGCCGCCGCACACCAGCTTGTCGCCGACGCGTGCCGCAGGTTGTCCGTTGATCGAGACCGAAGCGGACCCCTGGGCAACCAGCGCAGTCGGCATGGGCCAGTGATAGAGCGTCATAACGCCATCGCACACGGCGCCGTCCAGTTTGGCGCGTGACGCCATCAATTTCGGCTTTCCGATCAGAACGTTAGGCGAGGCTTGCATAATGATCGTCCCGGTCGAGATTCCAGGGATGTTGAAGATGGTTGCAAGTCCGTTCATGATCTTGCCGCCCGCCAACCCTCCTCCCGCCACTGCTCCGGCAACCAGCGCTGCCCCCAGAAGGCCGCCCGTAGCACAGGTTCCCACCACCAGTGCGGCGCCGATAAGCGCTCCGGCCAGCATGCCCAGCAGACCCAATCCGTGTTGCACAACGTCTGTGATACGAGCTGCTGGAGGCATATGAATAACCGCGTTATCCGTTTGTGTAATTAAGCTCGGAGACGAAACGAAGAGAGGATCGATTCGAAAACCGGCTCAAAACCCGCGAATGCGTCCACCTCTGCCGTCGACGTCATCACCAGGGACTGCGATCCCCAGAACGCGATAACCATCAGTTGCCGGACTACGATCTTCTCCGGTGTCTTCCACCGAAACTCCGCCAGTTCGGCGGGAAGGCCGCCTAAGTAGGCCGGAGCATGACGAATCAGTTGAAACGCAGCGCAGGTCTTAGCCAACTTCGCTAGTTGGCTGTTCACATACGACGACAGCGTTTCCCCTGAATCCTTGATCCGTTCGCGGGTGACCGTCACGCTCGCCGCCGGGGTGTTGCTGCCCGCGGGAAACGAGATTGCCGTAACAGATCTGTCTTCCCAACCATCGGGAAGCTGAAACATACCCTCGTTAATCGCAAACCAAAACATGCGCGTGATCCTTAGAGTGACTTTACCCGCTGCAATTTCCACACCAATCAAACAGCTATACTAAGCGCGGCAATCGTCGGAGGCGCTCATTATGAAAATCAATTTACCTCTTTTGGCGTTGGCGGCGCTAAATGCAGCCGGCGCGCAACAGTTCTCATCGGTTCCGGATCAGGGCCGATCGATGGTGGTGACGAAATACGGAATTGTTGCCGCTCCGCAATTTCTTGCAGCACAAGCGGGCGTCCAGGCTCTGCAGGCAGGAGGCAATGCAATCGATGCCGCTATTGCCGCCAATGCCGTGATGGGTGTTGTTCAACCGTACGTAAACGGGATGGGCGGCGATCTCTTCGCGGTCGTCTACATCGCCAAAGAAGGAAAGCTGTACGGGCTCAATTCCAGCGGTTGGACGCCCAAAGCGCTCACCATCGAGTACTTGAAGGCGCATCATATTGACAAGCTGGATCCTATCGGCGTCCACACCATCACGGTTCCCGGTTGCGTCGCCGGCTGGGATGCGCTGAGCCACCGCTTCGGTACTCTGCCGCTCCAGAAGCTTCTGAGCCTGCCATCTTCTATGCGGAAAATGGATTTCCGCTGGCCGAAAAGAATGCGCGCTATTGGGTGAGCAAGGCCGTTCTCAACCAGCCGGGGTGGAAGCAGACATACATTGCCCGGACGGTGCGCCCCGCGTTGGCGATACCTTCAAAAATCCCGCACTCGGCGAGTCCTTGCGGCAAGTCGCCGCGCATGGTCGAGACGCTTTTTATAATGGCAAGCTCACGGAAGCCATGGTGAAGTTTCTGCAATCGCAGGGCGGAACTCACACGCTGGAGGACTTCGCCGGCTTTCAGCCCGAATGGGTGGAGCCGATCTCTACTACGTATCGCGGGTGGACTGTGTATGAGCTTCCGCCGAACGGTCAGGGCATTGCCGCGCTTTCCATGCTCAACATCATGGAGCATTTCCCGCTCGCTCATACGGCCACAACTCCGCCGACGCGCTGCACGTGATGATTGAAGCGAAAAAGCTGGCGTATGCGGACATGATCCACTATGTTGGCGATCCCGCGCTTCATGCCCGTTCCGGTGAAGGAGATGCTTTCGAAAGAACTTGCCACCGAGCGCGCCAAGCTGATCGCATGGACCATGCCGCCTGCCACGTGGTTGCCGTCCGAAATCACTGCGCAACTGAACGCGCACGGCAATTCAACCATCTATCTGTCGACAATCGACAAAGACGGCAACATCGTTTCGCTGATCCAAAGCAACTACGCCGGGCTATGGCACTGGAATGGTTGCGCCGGGTGCGGGTTTTTCGTTCCAAAATCGTGGCGCTGGTTTTCAACTGACGCCTGGGCTGCCCAACTCGATTGCCGGGCACAAGCGTCCGTTGCACACCATCATTCCGGCGTTCATGGAAAAGGGCGACGTCAAAATCGGTTTCGGCATCATGGGCGGTTGGAATCAGGCGCAGGCGCACGCGCAGTTCGTTTCGAACGTGGTGGATTTCGGCATGAACGTGCAGGCGTCACTCGAAGCGGCGCGCTTTACGAAAAGCACGTTCGAAGGTTGCGATGTGCAAATGGAATCGAGAATACCCGCGAATCGTTCGAGACGAACTGACGCGCCGCGGACACGAAATTCACCTGCTGGAGCCATTCTCGTTCACGGTGGGACAAGGCGAAGCCGTGGTCCGTGATACTCAGTCGCGCGGTAAACTTCGCGGGCGCCGACCCGCGCAGCGACGGTGAAGCGATTCCGCAAAGCCCTACCTTGTTATTTGCGCAACCGCAATAGCGCGACAGAAAGGGTCGGTGTTGGTAGACCTGCGTGTTGTTGCGATTGCGGATGACTTGACTGGCGCTCTGGAGATCGGGGCCAAATTCGCAGCTCATGGTTTGGCCGCGACCGTGACCACGGATCTTGCTCTAGGGGCGAGCGCTCAATCTTCCGTTCTAGTAGTTGACACCGAAACCAGACATCTTCCCGCTGAGGAAGCGGGCACGCGTGCGGGTCAGGTTGCCGGTCGTGCACGCGATCTCGACGTGCCGCTTGTGTACAAGAAGACCGATTCCACACTCCGCGGCAACATAGCCGCAGAGTTCCGAGCCATCCAGGAACTGTTCCCCCAGCGCCGCATCGTGTACGCGCCTGCCTACCCGGATATGGGCCGCACAGTGAAAGACGGCCAGCTTTTCGTCCACGGCACACTCGTTCACAAAACCGAGTTCGCGCACGATCGCTGGAGCCCCGTTCGCGACTGCAGAATTAGCAGCGTACTCGGTGATGTGCCGGCGCTTGTTCTGCACGGCGAGTGCGACGAAGACGTGGAGGCGGCTGCGCGCTCGATTCTCCAGGGACCTCCGCCCCGGGTTTGCGCCGGTCCTGCGGCGCTGGCCGAGGCACTCGCAGCTCACATGCAGTCCCCGGCGAGAGGGACATCTCCATTGCCGAAAGTCGTCCGCTGTTTAGTCGTTAACGGAAGCCTCCATCCCGTGTCGCTGAAGCAAATGTCGACGGCAGCGGAGCACAATTTCTTTGATGAAGGCTGGAATGCTCTCGAGGAAAACGTTGAGGGTACCGGCAGCGAACGAGCATTACGGGCCGGCGAGTGCGTGCGGCGCATGCTGAGTACAAACCGCTTCGATAGCTTGGTCGTGTTTGGCGGCGACACAGCTTTCGGAATTCATCGGGCGCTCGGGTCATTTCCCTTCGCAGGCATCGGCGAGGCTGCACCCGGCGTTGCGATTTCGCGATCTGGCGATTTGCTATGGATCACCAAAGCCGGCGGGTTCGGGACGCCGGATATCCTTCAAACCATCCGGCGCCGGTTGACATGAACAAATTGTTTGCGGTCACTCTCGGTGATTCGAGCGGCATCGGGCCGGAGATCCTCCTCAAAGCATTTCGAGAGAGACGCATCGGGCATCCTGTAGTCGTTTATGGTGACCTGCAAACGCTGGAATACTACAACGACCTTCTGAGTTATGAAGTGCCGTTGCGACCTGTCCTGGGCCTAGCCGATTACGAGCAGGGAGTTCTCAACGTCCTGGACCGCGGGTTACTTAGACGAGCCGATATCACGCCGGGAAAAATAAGTGTGAAATCCGGGGCCGCCGCGCGTGAGTATGTGATCGCTGCGTCTCAAGCCGCGCTCGCTGGCGAGGTTGCCGCCGTGGTGACTTTGCCCATGAACAAAGAAGCGACACAGATGGGCGATCCGAACTTCGTGGGACACACGGAGTTGATCGGCTCCGTGTGCCGCGTTTCGGATGTCACCATCATGCTGGCATCGGAGCAACTGATTGTCACGCATGTGAGTACCCACTGTTCGCTCGCCGAGGCGATCGCCCGGGCAAAGCAACCAAGGATTCAAACGATTCTACGACTGACAACGGATTCAGTTCGAAAGCTTCTGCCGAATCCGCGCATCGCTGTGGCCGGGCTGAATCCGCACGCCGGCGAAAACGGGCTGTTTGGACGCGAAGATATAGAGGAGATAGCACCCGCGGTTCGCTGGGCGCAAGGTGAGGGAATGCCTATAGAGGGCCCGTTTCCTCCCGACACTTTGTTCTATCTAGCCGTGCGCAAGAAACGATTTGATGCGATCGTTTGCATGTATCACGACCAGGGACACATACCGCTGAAGCTACTGGATTTCGAAGGCGGGGTGAATATAGCTTTGGGGCTGCCGATTATACGGACGTCCGTTGACCATGGAACTGCTTTTGATATCGCCGGAACAGGCGTTGCGGAGACAGGCAGCTTTCTACTTGCGCTAGATTACGCAGTCCGCTTGGCGCAAAGCTGAGCGACCCTGAAATCAACATCAACTGCGCAGCATTCCTCCCTTACGGTCGATCGCTCGCGTTGCCCAAGCCCCGGGAACAAAGAAGTCCTGCCACCCCAACTTGCATTCCTGCAACATTTGCAGCCCGTATTCGCAGCGGCCCAGATCGGACGCTCCCGTGTTGTTTGAACCGAAGCTGAATTTGCAACGCGCGGATTGTGCCATGCGAACGAACGCCGCACTGGGTATGCGATAGCGATTGTTGAGTTCAATCGCAACCTGATTTCGCGCCGCGGCATCGACGACCTTTCGCATTCGTTCTTCCGTCCAGAGCGTCTCATAGTCTTTCGCGATCTGAGCTGGTATGTAAGTCGGATTCGCGTAGATGTCGATGGGTTCACGTTCAAGAATGCCAACGGTTCGGTCGACCAGAGTTTCCATGAACTCCTGCGGGTCCGCTATCGTGCCCACCTCTTCGGGAATCCAGAGTCGCATCCTGCGGCCGCGATTGTCAGTCCAAGTCATGGAATCGCTGAAGATGTAGTCGAATAAGGCGGCTGTGCGGCGCGAGAAGATGCCCGTCCATTCACGGCCTTCAGCCTGCATGGCAATGAAAACAGGCTGATGCTGCATGCTCGCGACCCATTGCTCGGCCCCGGCGTCATCTTTGACCGCCGACAGCGTGCCGGCATTCACGGCGATGCCGTATTCAATGCCATCACGACGGGATTTCTGGCACGCGCCTTCGAGCGTAAGGCCGTTCTTCAGGTGCACATGATAGTCGACCATCGGAACATTGTGGCGTCCAACGTTGATCACTTCCCGGTAGATTGCATCGACTGCCGGAGCGCTCTCGCCGGGAGTTGGTATGTCATCGGGCAGCGGGCGAACGCGAACGCTGCGGAAAAATGCGCGCGATCCGTCGTTATGGCATTGCAGCCCGAACGTGCCGTGATCCAGAAACCGCTCCCTCTCCGGGCCGTCAGGGATGATGGGCGGAGTGGGCTCCACGTAGTCAACCACCAGCATTCCGTTCAGACGCACTTGGACGTTCTTCCCTCGAACAGTGACTGAGATCTTGAACCATTCATCGTCCGGCATGAACTGTTTATAAATGTTGCGGAGGCCATAAAGCGACCCGGTCTTTTTGCGTTCACGGTAGGTTCCCTCGCCAAGCGCTGTATTGTTGATCTGAACTTCGAAACCCTTCCTCGGAAAATCCGTTTCCTGATACCGCGTGTGGAAGTAGACGCCCGAATTGCAACCCGGCCGAGTTTGCACCTCCGTTTCCAGCTCGAAGTTACGGAAGTCCGCTCCGTGCACCGGACCGACATAGAAGAGATGTGATCGCGGGCCTTCGGCAGCGAGCGCGCGGTTGCGCACGGACCACGAACTCTTGTTTTCACTCGCGCGCCATCCATCCAGAGTGCTGCCGTCGAACAGGTCGATCCAGTCATCGGCGGCTACCGCTAGGGTTGATGCACCGAGCGCACCGAGGAATGCACGCCTGGTAGTTGGGTGAGTAAACACGCACGTCAGTCTATCGAGATGGATTGCGCGATTCAACCGCTACGCCCACGCGCTGCCCACTCAATACATTTTTCGGGCGCTGGTCCGCTTATCATCGAAGATTCGATGATGACGGTACACGCTCGGGCCGTTTCGCCTGTAAATACGCCACGTCAGGTTCTGTTCGCCAGCCTCATCGGTACCACCATTGAGTTCTTCGATTTCTACATTTACGCAACTGCAGCGGTGCTCGTTTTTCCAAAATTGTTCTTCCCGAGATCGGATCCTGCCGCGGCGACACTCGCATCGCTCGCGACGTTTGGGATCGCTTTCCTGGCGAGGCCTATTGGTTCCGCGATCTTCGGTCACTTCGGCGACCGCATTGGCCGCAAAACCACATTGGTTGTCGCATTGTTGACGATGGGCCTCTCCACCGTTGCCATTGGAGCGTTGCCCAGCTATCGCACGATTGGCGTCGCCGCTCCGCTGCTTCTGGCGCTATGCCGCTTTGGACAAGGTCTTGGTCTAGGTGGCGAGTGGGGCGGAGCCGTGCTCCTGGCAATCGAGAATGCGCCGCCAAAAAAGCGCGCCTGGTACGGTATGTTCCCGCAGCTTGGCGCGCCCATCGGTTTCTTCCTCTCTGGAGGCGTGTTCCTGCTGCTATCGCGGTGGCTAACGGACCAGCAGTTCTTCGCCTTCGGCTGGCGCCTTCCGTTTCTAGCGAGCGCGGTGCTGGTATTCCTCGGTCTCTATGTTCGGCTGACCATCACCGACACTCCTGTGTTCCGGGAAGCTCTGCATCGGGGCGAACAGGTGAAGCTGCCCATGCTGGTGGTGTTTCGAGACTATCCCAAGCCGCTCCTGTCGGGCATCCTGCTATGCCTTGCTACCTTCGTTCTCTTCTACTTGATGACGGTATTCGCGCTTTCGTGGGGCACCAGTGCGCTCGGCTACAGCCGCGGCAAGTTTCTGCTGATGCAATTGTTCGACATCTCCTTCTTCGCCCTGACGATTCCAATCTCCGCGGTTTTAGCGGAGCGAGGGCGTCGCCGGTTGATGCTCTGGGTGACCGGCTTTATTGCCATCTTCGGGCTGATCATGCCGCCATTGTTTATTGCCGGCACTACGGAGACGGTGCTCATGATGGCGCTAGGTCTGGCGTTGATGGGCTTCACATACGGACCACTCGGCACGGTGGTTTCGGAACTCTTTCCGACATCAGTGCGTTATACGGGCAGCTCGCTGGCGTTTAACTTCGCCGGCATCCTTGGGGCGTCTCTGGCGCCCTACATTGCCACCTGGCTGGCGAAGAGTTACGGACTTCCCTACGTCGGGTATTATCTCTGCGCATCGGCAGTCCTGACGCTTGTAGGTCTGCTTTCCATCCGAGAGACGAAAGACGACGACTTGGTATCTGCAAATGCTTGAGCTACGCTTACTGCCGATCCACGCGCCGGAGTGACTGCTTCTAGCGGTCGGTCTAAAGTGTAGGCTCACCGATTACAGGCTACCTTCGATTTGACTAAGCGGTAGCAAACGAGAATCTTCCAGCGCTGCACTTCGGTGTCCAATACCCGCCAAATAAGGCTCGTGCGATGCGAACGCAAGAAATGAATCTACGCTATGTTGCCGCACAAGCATCACCATGTCCCATGATTCGGATTCCGGACCGATCAGAAACTGACCACCCGACCCCAAAAAGACGAGCTCTCCGCCGGATTGGCGAAGGTACGGCAGCGTGTGCTCGATGTACTTCTGAAAAGCAGCGGCGCCGCTGATAGCCGGCTCCGAAGCCAGCTCGGGCGTCGCGGAGTAATCGGCAATTTCGCGAAAGCGCAGCAGATTCAGCATGACAATGGGACCCTTCATCTGGCGCATCACAAAGGCGCGCCCGGCTTGCTGCGAGGGTTCAATATAACGGGTAGAAATGTTTGAGCTCCATGATCTGAATCGTGCGGCGAGTCGCCCCTATTAGCGTAAGTCAGCACGCAAGGAGCGAGCCGAATCCGTCCTCAAGGCGTAAAGCCGGTGAATATTTCTTAGACACGCCGGTTCTCGTTGCCACCGCGAACAGAGCCATCCGCATCCTGCGCAGGCAAGGCCAATCGAATTGCCGTCAGTGCATCGTCGATGGACCAGGCGTCCCTGCCGGCCAAAACCATGAAGACGGTCACCCGCTCTTCCGGATCGTCCCCCGCTATCACCGGCGAGCCAGGTAGATTGGCTCCCCAGCTTTTCACGGCATCACCCGAAACGAAAAACATAAGATGGGGATGCCAGCTCATGTCGTCGTCGCTCAGATACTGCTGCTTCGCCATCATGTAGCACATCGATCCCGGAGCCAGCGCGGGTAGTTCTCTTTTTTCCAAGGCGGACGTAGTAGCCGCGAGGATCTGTGCTTGCGATTTTCCCGCCAGCACCAGTTTGGTTTTCTGCAGAAAGATGGGCAGAAATGTCCTTGACGCTGCCGGATTGAAGCAATTCGGGGCGCGGACCTTAGGGTTCCAGAATTCCGGGTCATCGGTCGGCTTCGCCCAGGATCGCTCGACGATGCAGACGAAGCCATTCGAGCCCTTCACTGCCATGGCGTAGCCATCCCGTCGCAGCACCATCGCGTCGGCTGCATCCGATATGGATCCCGGAGCGGAACTCCGGGCCAGCGCTATCTCAGCCTTCTCGTCCGGAATCAAATACTGGTCTAGAGGAGCCCTGACCGGATACGAAGCCTTCGCAGCTTGCGCTCGTGCACAGGCCGGCCAGAGGAAAAGAATCGGAATGACCAATGCTAACGCTGTGATCCTGATGTTGTTCTTCCGCATGTGATTCTCAGATCAAGAACATTTTGTCAGCTTTTTGAGCCGCGACTTCAATGTTACCGGCAACCTTGCGCGCGATGAGCGATTTAGCGGCCTAAGAACCACGGCGGCCCATGGCCGGGGTAGACGTGTTTTGCACCTCGCTCTCTCAACAATTGCCAACTCGCGGCTGCAACTTCGGTGTCACCGTCCCCGATCAACGCTGGCGAGGTGAGATCGCCTGTGAAAACGGACCCGTCATCGAGTAAGAGCGAGACGCTATCGTCCGAGTGGCCCGGAGTGCACAAGACTTCACCCGGGATACCCATGCTTGCAAGTACGCTGGCGCTCTCAGCGAAGGAGATCGTTAGGTTGTCCTCAAGCGTGATCTCGACGTACCTATCGGTCGGCTTGGTCCAGGATTTCATTCGGGGTATGGCAGCAGTTTGCGTTTCCAACACAAGCAAGCGAACACCGGCCTGCTTTAGTTCCTGTGCCAGCCCCGCGTGATCGATGTGGTAGTGCGTGGCAAGCCCGTACTGGATTTCCCGCATCGGTACGTCTTTTCGATCCAGAATCGCCCGCAGTTCCCCCATAGTCGCCGGCCAGCCCAGGTCAACCAGCAAGCGCGACCTCCCGGCGCTCACAACCAATAGTTGGTGGAGCGGTACCCAACGTTCACAATCGTGATAGCGCCGGTGTTCAACAGGATTCCCTCCACCAGATTGTAGTGGGATCGCCCGCACGCGCATGTCGCCGACGTGAAGCCGACTTTTCATTCCGTATCTGGCTTACAGTTATGATCTGTTATGCGTAGGCTGGCCTTGCTCGCCTTCCTCTTCAAGTGCGCGTTTGCCTTCGCGGAACTCCCGTCCCATAAAGATGTGGACATCGCTTCCACCGATGGAACGAAGCTGCGCGCCACCTTCTATCCCGCCCAGCGCATCGGACCAGCCGTCCTCTTGCTGCACATGTGCAACACCACGCGCAAATCGTGGGATCCTCTCGCGGCCTTGCTCAGCTCAGAGGGAATCAACGCTCTCACCATCGACAATCGTGGCTTTGGAGAGAGTGGTGGTCCCCGGTACGAGGGCGCGTCTTCAGAAGCAGCCGCGCAGATACAGAAGAGCTGGCCGGCAGACTTCGACGCCGCCTATCAATACCTCTCGTCTCAACCCGGCGTCGATAGATCGCGCATGGGCGTTGGCGGAGGCAGTTGCGGAGTGAATAACGCCATTGGTGTCGCGGAACGTCATGCTTCCATCAAGGCTTTGGTTTTGCTCGCCGGAGGCACCGATCTGCAGGGACTCGATTTTCTCATCCAGCACCCGTGGATTCCCCTCTTTACCGCGGCAGCCTCTGACGACGAGTACATCCACGGCGCACCGGAACTGATGCGCTGGTTTAGCGAAGTGACCGAAAACCCTCGCAACCAGTTCGTCGCCTTCAAAGATGGCCGACACGGCACCGAGATCTTCGGACCTCATCCCGAACTCGCGCGGCATATCGTAGCGTTCTTTCAGGACAATCTCGTCAAATCGCCGGTCCGTGCGAGTGCGCCTCTCACTCCGCGCCGCACGCAGGCGGCAGAATTTTGGAAACTGGCTGCGCATCCCGGTGACGCGAAACGAGCCGAACAAATGTTCAGAGACGTCCGCAAGCGCGATCCCAAAGCAGTTGTGTTCCCGGAATACATGATGAACCTGCTCGGATACGACCGTCTGCAAAGGGCAGACCCGACAGAAGGGCTCATCTTATTGAAGCTCAATACAGACGCGTACCCGCAGTCAGCCAATACCTGGGATAGCCTCAGCGACGCGTACATCGCAAACAAAAGGACCCATCTGGCACTGGCCGCGGAAGGAAAATGTCTGCAGGTGCTGCCCACAGATCCCGCGCCCAACGCCGAATTCAAAGCTGCATTGCGCAAGCATGCCGAAGAGAAGATCGCCCGCTTTAAGGCTGAAAAGAGATGAGCGGACCGACGGGGCAGTTTGAAACCAGTCAGTGTGGAACTGAGTACTGAGAGAACGATGACAAACTTCACTCTGTGCATCACTCGGACAACTGATCTTCGAACCACATCGACGGAGGGAAGCTCGCTAGAGGTACGCCGAAGAGGGCGACTTGCCGGTACAAATCGTCCAGTCTGGTTCGTGGGCTGGTTATTCCCCTGTGCCGTGCCTATGTGAATCGTTCCTTATAGCCAGGGAACGATAACCAGGGAACGGCGATAAAGTATTCATCATGTCTAATCGAGTTGCTGTGCTGGGCGGTGGTGTCGGCGGATTGAGTGCGGCTCATGAATTGATCGAGCGTGGATTCGACGTCACGGTCTATGAGGGGAAAGATGTGTTCGGCGGGAAAGCTCGGAGCCTATCGGTCTCCAATACCGGAACCGATGGACGCAGAGATCTGCCCGGAGAACATGGGTTCCGCTTCTTCCCCGCCTTTTACAAGCATCTTCCGGACACGATGATGCGCATACCCGACGCGAGCAACACCAGCGTGTTCAACAACCTGGTACATGCGACGCGGATTCTTGTGACACGCGCGGGGAAGCCGGCACTGGCGCTCACTGCGCGCATCCCCCAGAATTTGGAGGATTGGGCTCTCGTATTCCAGGAAATCTTTGGCGGAATCGGCGTGCCGGACAATGAGGTGCTGTTCTTCACGGACCGCATCCTGACCCTGCTGACCAGTTGCCCGGAAAGGCGAATCGCGGAATACGAAAATATTCCGTGGTGGACATTCATCGATGCGGCGAATCGCTCGGCTGCGTATCAGACGCTACTCGGAAAAGGGCTAACGCGGTCGCTGGTAGCGGTCCGGGCGCAGCAAGGTAGCACGCGCACGGTTGGTTACACCTTTCTGCAACTGCTCTATGGACTACTGACGTATGGAGGGTTTGACCGGCTGCTGAACGGGCCGACGAACGATGTTTGGCTGCAGCCCTGGACTACATATTTGCGCGCCAAAGGTGTGGAATTTTGCAATAACACCCGAGTGAAATCGTTTGTTGCGTCGGAGGCGGGGATTACGTCCGTCGTTGCCGAAAGTAACGGACAAGATCTGACAATTACGGCGGATTACTACGTCTCGGCCATGCCGGTCGAAGCGATGACGCCGCTCGTGGATAACCGGATGAGAGAGTTGGCGCCCTCGCTCGCCAATCTCAACAAAATTGAGACGGCCTGGATGAACGGCATTCAGTTTTACCTGAAGCAGGATGTGCCGTTGGACTTTGGGCATTCCCTATATGCGGATTCGCCCTGGGCGCTGACCTCAGTTTCCCAGAAGCAGTTCTGGAAGGCGGGAATGCTGGCGGAATTTGGCGATGGGAGCTTGGGTGGAATCCTTTCCGTCGACATATCGGATTGGCAGACGCCTGGCATTGTGTATGGCAAGCCTGCAATGCAATGCTCAGCTCCGGAGATCGAGAAAGAGACTTGGGAGCAAATGAAAGTACACCTGAATGTGACTGGTACGGAGGTACTGCGGGACCAGAACCTGGTGCAGTGGTTCCTCGATCCCGATGTGCAATTCCCGAATCCCACGGCGGCGACGAATTTGGAGCCGCTGATGATCAATACCTCAGGCTCGTTGCAATATCGGCCAGAGGCGAGCACGGAGATTTCAAATTTGTTCTTAGCTTCCGACTATGTGAAGACATATACCGACGTTGCCTGTATGGAGGCCGCGAATGAGGCGGCGCGGAGAGCGGTCAATGCGTTATTGGATCGCGCAGCATCGAGCGCGACGCGCGCGACGCTCTGGCCCTTGTCGGAACCCGAAGCGTTTCAGCCGTCGGTGGAGTATGACCGGCTGCGGTTCAAGTTGGGGTTACCTCATGCAGCATTCGCTTTGCCGGCAGCTTCAGGAGCCTGAGGCGCGGCTGAGGACGACCTGTTTCGCGTTTTCGCCCGGCGCGCTCTGAATCAACTTAAAGCCGAGCTTCGGAAGATAAATTCCCGAAGGAATGCGCGTCGATAACGAACGGCAAACGCTTCCCTCCGCCCCAAAGTCCCATTCGAGGATGTCCGGTTTCCTGTTGAAACCGGCGACTCTGGATAGCGGCTCAACTGGCGTTGGCGTAGCGAACCGGGATTTCAATCCACGCGCCCGCGCGGGGCGCGACGCGACCTGCGCGAGAAGGAGCAACTGCCGAAATTATTTCAATCCACACGCCCGCGCGGGGCGCGACCTTTCGAGGATTTGAGTTTAGACACGGTGAGCGGAATTTCAATCCACACGCCCGCGCGGGGCGCGACATAGGGCATGAGGATCGGATAACTGTCTGTTGTGATTTCAATCCACACGCCCGCGCGGGGCGCGACGAATGCCGAAGCAAGCCTTGTCCCCGTGCTCCACTTATTTCAATCCACACGCCCGCGCGGGGCGCGACGAACCGCTCCCGCCACCTTCGAGCGTCCACGTATTTATTTCAATCCACGTGCCCGCGCGGGGCGCGACGTAGCTGTAGTTTTGAGGAAACAGGTACGTTGCATTTCAATCCACGCGCCCGCGCGGGGCGCGACCGGAGTCTGGTCTAGGTTCGAAGCGTCAAAACTATTTCAATCCACGCGCCCGCGCGGGGCGCGACTTTGGATTTGCATACAGAGGCGATGGTGCAAGCATTTCAATCCACGCGCCCGCGCGGGGCGCGACTCCGCTGCCATTGGTCAAGCGTCCGCTGGATGTCTTATTTCAATCCACGCGCCCGCGCGGGGCGCGACAACATCTGAATGTCTCCAAAGCCGATATGCTCCAAATTTCAATCCACGCGCCCGCGCGGGGCGCGACTATCGCGACGCACTTCGAAGGCATCGCCGTCCGGTTATTTCAATCCACGCGCCCGCGCGGGGCGCGACCGTTCAGCTCTGCCGCAGGTCTGCCATCAAAATTTCAATCCACGCGCCCGCGCGGGGCGCGACGGCCAGCTTGCGCTACCGCATGCGTCCGCAGCGGACATTTCAATCCACGCGCCCGCGCGGGGCGCGACGCTGCCACTGACGGAGGTACGCGATCGATGTTCGTATTTCAATCCACGCGCCCGCGCGGGGCGCGACACGACGCGTTACGCATGCCGATCACCGGTGATCGCATTTCAATCCACGCGCCCGCGCGGGGCGCGACACTGCCGCGTCTCGCACGTCACCTGGTATTCATTATTTCAATCCACGCGCCCGCGCGGGGCGCGACCGTGCGTACGCGTCGATGCCGGCCATGCGCGGAATTTCAATCCACGCGCCCGCGCGGGGCGCGACGCCGGCTGTCAACGCGAGCGTGTGCCGATACTCTTATTTCAATCCACGCGCCCGCGCGGGGCGCGACGATCGTAGCTGGCCAATCTCGCCGTCGGTCGCCCGATAAAATTTCAATCCACGCGCCCGCGCGGGGCGCGACGGTATGTCCGTCCACTGCCTACCGGAGAAGCATTTCAATCCACGCGCCCGCGCGGGGCGCGACCTCGTCTCTCGCCGGCGCAAGCCATGCCGTGCGAATTTCAATCCACGCGCCCGCGCGGGGCGCGACCGCCCAAGCTCTAAACGCCGAGCACCAACCAACTTCCACCAACTTTACGCGTTCCCTCTCTGGATGTCCCCGTAGTCACCCGCCGGCACAGCAAATAACCTCACCCAGCCGGCAAAAATCGAGCAAATCCAGCACTCCGCGACCCCTCCGGCCAAAGCGTGTTCACTCCACGTCCGCGCAAGGCATCCAAGACCAAACGTCTGTGCCGCTCACCATCCCGCCACACTTAAAGAATCAACGGCCCATCCGGCTCATAGCTCGGCTTCGCCCCCACATGCTCCACCCGCCCCTTCCAGTGATCCCCCAGGAAGTAAAATCGCAAGCTGTCCAGTTCTTCCGCAATCTCCCCCATCAACCTTGTCCGCAACTTCACCCATTGCGCCGGATCCACCCAACACTCGAACACCGAATTCTGCACCCGCTGCCCAAAATCCTCACACGCTTTCGCCACTCGCCGCAATCGCCGCCGTCCCGCAACTGTCTCCGTGTTAACGTCATATGCCATCACCACCAACATCATCGACCGTGCACCTTACTTCGCAAAGAAACACGGATACCCATCCAGGTCCCCACGCAAATGCCGCGCCAGCAGCATCGCTTGAACATACGGAACCAGCCCAAACGCCACTCTCTCGCCCAGAAACGGATGAACAATTTCTTCTTGCTTCCGCTTCTGCCATGCCATCAGCACCGTCTTACGCGCCTCCTCGTCCATCGTGACGCCGCCGCGTCTCCAGCTTCTGAAATCCCGCCGCGGCTCACCTGCTGCCGGTTTACCAGAGCCAGCGCCAGCCGATCCGCCAAAACCGGCCGTAATTCCTCCACCAAGTCGAGCGCCAGCGACGGCCGCCCCGGCCTCTCCCTGTGCAAATATCCAACCGCCGGATCGAGCCCTACCGTCTCCAGCGCCCTCACCACCTCATGTGTCAACAACGTGTACAGGAACGACAGCAGGGCATTCATGTTGTCCATCGGCGGCCGCCTCCTCCGGCCTCGAAAGAAGAATCGCTCCTTGTCTGCCAGAATCAGCGAATCGAACACGTCGAAGTACACTCGCGCCGCGTCTCCCTCATGTCCGCGAATCGTCATCGACATCGCCGCACTGGCCACATCCTCCTGGATCCTCTTCAACCGCAGCGCCGCCCATGCCGATCGTCCTCGTCTCCCGCGTCCGTCCGGTCCCGCGCTGCCCGCAGCAAAACTGTCCGGCAATTCGCAATTTTGCCCATCACCATTGCCCTTGCGATCGCCGCCGTTCAACCGCGTCGTCCGTCACACGGTACTGCTGTCTCCGCAGCAATACGTTCCCGGAAACCGGACCCTCACTCGTGCCAGAAAACGCCCGTGCTCGCTCAAGAAACGAAAGTCCCACACCATGCTCGCCGCACAGCCCATCAGAAACGGACTGCAACTCACCTGCCCAAAACACACGATTCCGTCAAGAGTGCGAATCGGCACGCGCAACCGGGTCTCCCGCTCGACACGCACCGCCACCGTATCGCCATCCTGGTGAGCCATGCACCCTGCGTCGTGACATACAACATGTTCAGAAGCGGTCTGATGCGCTACTCTCCCGATCTCCTGCTGGTAATAACGCTGCCACCGATCGCCAATCTGCGGCAAACAACATTCTTTCAGCGAACAGCTTTCGCAGCCTTCAAGTACACGGCATGCGGCGTTACTCGCGCCCGAAACAACTCATGCATTCGCGCCGCCAGCTTTTCCGTCTCATGCGTAATGCTTCGTCAAGCTTCACCGCCGTCCGCCGCCTCGGCGTCTCCGTAATACAGCGCGCCCTCGGGTAGAGTCACGCCCAACATCTCTTCCAGACAAAGGGCCTGTGCGCACAACTGCACGCGGTCGCATGCCTCGCGTTTTGCTTTTCCCCGCTTATACTCGACCGGTTGCGGCCGCCACAACCCGTGCGTCCTGCCAATTGCACCGCATCCGGGGCGTTTTCGCCCGGAACACGCGTAAACTCGACCGCATCCGTCTGCCCCGATAACCCGAGCCGGAACGAGTGCATCGGCAGTCCCCGCAGGTACAACTACGTCGCGCCGAGCCTCTTCGGTCTGCTCATGCACCCGATCGTGCAGGACCCGGCCCTCGGCCGTAAGCCGGTTCTCGTTCCATTGCCGCTCGACATGGATCAGCGCCCACTGCCGCTCGCAGAACGCAATATGTTGCAATCCCGAAAGCGGCAGCAGTTCGTCTTCGGTGTACACCGGATCAGAAGCCGTCGATAATTTCAGGCGTCAAGCCATCCAGGGCCGTGACGCTGATGTCTCCATCGTCCCGCACCTGCAAGGAGCGGTGAACCTTTGCGGAGGAATGCTGGCCGGCTTTGCTGTTATGTCTCCACCAGATAAGCTTCACTACCTCCATGCTTCCATCCGGCCGCGCCGAAGAGGCATCATTCTCAAAGAGCTTAGGTAGCATCCGTTTGACAACCTCCGCGTCCGCATCGCTAAATCCGGTCCGCTCCGCCAGTTGCGGATTCATGCTGCCAAAAAACGCGTATACGGCCGAGTCCACCCGATGTTTCATGCCCATCGTGTCCGAACCGCGCTTGCTGCCGTCGCCCTCTCCGCTCACGCTTTTCGTAATCTGCGTGCTGGTGATGCCGATAGGCTGCTTGCTAAAAGCGGATTGAACGGTAACAGGGCCGCGAATGGGGATCGATACGCCGTCCGCATCGTCGCCCTTACCGAACGCAAAGACTTGTCCAAAAGCGCGAACGTCGAACCATTTGGCGCAAGCTGCCTTCGCTGTCTCATCCTTCTTCGCGCCTTTGCCGAATGCCTTCTTCCCTAAGCCGTTGGTTTCAGATTCCGCGCGGACTCGAAGGCTCGGCTCCCCATCGGTTTTTCGGTCGTCCGATTGAACGAAGATGCTCTGCCCGGATTCCTGCAATCGATCTCTAATCTTGCGCTTGATACAAACGTCTGAGATCTCTCCCAATCCGTTGTAATCGCTCCTTGGCCGATTCCCGTTCAGCGGATCTCCATTCGGATTCGCATTCTTCACTCGAATAACAACGGCGAAGTCAATTTTATTCTGCAATGTGCTCATCGATTTTTCCTCCCTCGGAGCCGCTCCCGTTCTCGTCCTTTTTGTCGGCTGCGCTCCCATCGAATAAAGCCTGTCGCTGGCAGTGATAACCGAGCAGGAATTCCCCCGTCAGTTTTTCGTCGCTGTTGAACTGCTCGCCTTGGAACGAATTGATAATCTCATCCAGCAATCGCTCCCTCTTGTAAAGAAACCCCCCTGTTTTTTCACCCTGGCGTAGCCGCGACATATAGGGCCGCAATGCCAGTTCGATGCCGCGCCAGGTGGAAGCCGGCCGGTCTGCGAACCGTTGCATGTAGCGTGCCGCCGTTGTATCGCGCTTCTCTTTCCCTACCGACAAGGCGTAACCCTCCACGTTCTCGGCAACGGCTAGCAGCCTGCCATACAGATAATCGCGGCTCTTGCGGTCGTGCTCCAGTGCCATTTCGTAGTTCCTTTCGGTATGGTGTCCTTTGAATAGCGAACATGCAATGCCTAAACACTTCTGCCATTCCCAATAGTTCTCGAATCCCGCGCGGTTGCTCGCGCGCCGCACAGCCGAGAAGATCAGGTCCGGCGGTATAGGCCTTGCATCCGCGATGCACGGCAACAATCGCTCGACAGTCGATTTACGCAGCCGCTCATCCAGTCGGCGCCCGTACGCCGCTTCCGCGATATCTTTCGGCGAAGCACATCCGACAAACTTCAAGTCCTTGCGGAATGTTTGAGGCCACGCCAGTCGCTGGTGCCACGTCTCAACTCGATGTAAGAATTCCGAACCTTTCAGTTCCCTGTAAAAAGTAATGCTCATGCGCCCTGGCGTCGCCGAATCCAAGCCCATGATGATAATGTCGTCGCCGGGCTCAAGCCTGCTTCCATAACCGGCAATCGCTCGCGCCAGTTGCCGTCCAAAAGCTTCAGCCGTATCGGCCTGCTCATCGCGCGAGACGGTCTCGGGGCCGATCCCCAAAAGTTCTGCCGTATTATCAAACCAATTCGGAAGGGGTGCGCCACTCACCGCCCAGGCAACAACCGCCTGATCCCCACTGCGATAAGCCTGGCGGTCAATCAACCATCTCAAAGCGTTGTGCGCTTTTTGACTCACTTCGAAAGCGACGGAGGCAACCTGATCCGGCTCGGCCAACCTGCCGCGAAAAGTATAGCCGCTCGTGTCGTTGGAGGAGATCAGCTTCGCTTTATCGGCGCCGTGTCTCAATTTCGCGGGATGCTGCCCGGCAAGCACAGCTTCCCTTCCAGTGACCATGCAGCAGCCACGCTGCGTTTGAGAGCTACCGTAATAAGCAATCCAGGAGGACACGAGCGACTCGTCCTGCCATGTCCCGGCGGCCGCCTCACCCGGACGCGCCTCCACCTGCCATCGCACAAACGCATCCTCCGGGTATTGGGCATTCTGAATCACGCCGAAGATCGCTGGTGCCTTCTCCTTGTTCCCCTCCCACTTCTTGAGCAGCTTTCCTTCGGCGTCGACCGGCAGCACGTGCGCGTTTACCAGGTCCTCGACAACCCGCCCCCGTTCCACGTAACGAAGCACCGCCTCTACTTTCAAGTGATTGTGCTCTGATGCGGCCCATTTACGAAGACCTGCAAGGAATTCGTTATGTGGTTGCTCCGGGTTGCCCGCGAAGCCGGACGTAACTTCCCCTCCGTATCGCAGAAAGTCGCCGGCCACATACTGCAGCTTGTCGCAAAGAGGGTGATTGACGGGCTTTTTGCCGGAACGCCCGCCCGAATCTTCCGTACACGGTATCAATGTGTTGCTTTTCTCTTTGTCGGTTATCGCCGAAGCTCGACGGAACCCGCCCGAGGCGTCCAGGACAACTTCAATCTGCGCTTGCTGCCGCGTATGGCTGATCGGCATCAAGGGTTCCGAACCGTCCGGCTCCTTCCCGGCGCACCGTTCATAGGTCTCATAGAGCTTCTGCATCCAACTCATTGCAGCGCCTCGAATTCATCTTCGGCCGGCTTTATATTCCGGCCCGTTCCGAAAGGCTTCACTGTCGTTTTTCGAATAAACTTGCGCGTCGGACACTGCTCCGGCCGCGGGTACTGGATCACTCCGTCCACCATCGCCGCCGTCCAGAAGCGTGCATGCAATTCATCTCCTCCCATCTCGTCGGGATAATCGAAACCGTGAAACATAAAGCCGAGCGGAAGCTCGCCCGTGCCGTCAAAAGGGCTCTTGCTTGATCCAAACGCACAAGGTTCCACATAACCCTGGCAATCGCGTGTTCCAAGAAAAATGTCTTGCCTTCCGCCGCACTCCAGCATTCTTCGCGCAATCGCATAGTGCTTCCCGTCGATCCGATCCTGCCTGAGCTCAGTTCGATGCTCATTCCATTCGAAATGCGCATGCACCTGGTACTGTACATCGGCAAGGTAAGTGTAAATGGCTAGAGTGTTGCCACCCGCAAACTCCAGCGGGCGCATCCCTTTCGTCTGCGTTTGTATTCGCGTCATCAGCCGTACCGCATCAATGTGCCAGACAAACGTCGGCTTCCAATAAATGGATTTGGCAATGCCCTTCAGGGCCTCATACGTAGGGACCGCGTAGGACCATCGCTCGCCGCCCATCTTCGTAAGCGGATCCGTAAACAGCGCATATCTCCCCGCTACCTGGAACTGCAGGACATTGCGATACGAATCAAACATAGAGTGTCGTCATCTCCGAACTCGGCTCAGTCGTAAGCCCATACTCGGCGTTGTAATACCGCTCGTCAAGGCAAAAGATATCAAGGCCTTCTTGTACCGGGAAAATTGCGCTTGCCTTCCGCAATTGACTGAAGACCTGCGGAAATACTGCCACTGTGAACTGCTGTGCCTGCCGCAGTAAAGCATATTGCGCCTCAACCGCATATGCGGCGGCAAGGCTCCCGATCAGTTCCTTCCCGCTCCCGAAAGGCACAATCACGCCCTGTGTCGGACCGTCGATCGCCTCAAACAGCCGCGCCGCTGTCTGGAACGATTGCGCGAACGGCGCGTCGCTCCGCTTGACCTCCTTGCGCGCCTTCTCGTTGCGGGCGCCCTCATTTCCAGAAAGCAGGTTCAGCAGAGTGTCGCCCTGCGCCAAACCGGATGCGCTTGCCTGCACCGGGTAAGTCATATCGCGAGCGCGTTCATAAAAGTAGTAGTGGTAGTAGTCCTCAAGCGCTTGCGGACCGAAAAGGTCAGTCCCAAATCGCTCGGGACAGTCCCGGAAATCGTTCAACACCCGCTCAGCCTTTTCCCGCCCGATTGCTATATCTACCAAGCCCGTCAATTTCTCTTCCTCCACATTGACGATGTGGACAATTCCCTTCGTGCGCGTGCCGTTGCGGTTGCAACGCCCTGAAGCCTGCGCCAGGGAATCGAGGCCCGCGAGAGATCGGATGACGGAAGCAAAGTCGACATCCACACCCGCTTCAATCAATTGGGTACTGACGCAAAGCACAGGTAACCCTTGATCGAGGCGCGTTTTGACTTTCGCAAGGATCTGCCTCCGGTGCGCCGGACACATATGTGTACTGAGGTGGAAACGCCGTTCTTCATCCAGCTCACAGCAGTTCCGATAAATCGAGCGCGCCGCTTCTTTCGTATTTACCACCACAAGGCAACTTGTATGAGCTTCCACGCACTGCAGCGCCAGTTCTGCGACAGACGTGTACATCCAACCGCCTGGTCTTCGAGCGTCTTGCACTTCTACTCTCTGAAGATCCCGGAACAATGCCTTCGGGTCGCTTACCAATTCCGGTGATGCGCTCAGGCGGATAGCGCCCTTCTTGGGCTCAACAGTCGACAGCAGAGGCTGTGTCGCCGTGCACAGCAGAACCGTGCTGTTGCATTGCTCCGACAGAAAATTGACGGCGTTGTTGAACAGGTGAACGCAGCGCACCGGCAGGGTTTGTACTTCGTCGAACACAAGAACAGAGTTAGCAAGCTGGTGCATTCTTCTCGCCCCGCGCGTTCCGCCCCCGAAAAGTGCTTCCAGAAACTGCACCATGGTTGTGAATACCACTGGCGCATCCCAGTTCTCACTCAGCATCTTTACTCGCCATGATTGCCGCTCGGGCGCAAGGTTCGAATGGTGTTCTAAAACAATGCGTCCGCGCTCCCAGGCCTCTACTTCCAGCACCCCGCGCGCTACATCGGCATTCTGGTCAATGATGGAAGTGTACGGAATCACGTAGAAGATTCGATCCAGATTTCGTTTGAGCGCATGATGAAGGGCGAACCGCAAGCTTGCCAGTGTCTTGCCGCCGCCGGTTGGAACAGTAAGGGTGAAGATGCCCTGAGGCCTCCCTGCCGCTTCGAGACACTCCGCCGCGATGCCTCGTCGTATTTGGTTCACCCGGCTCTGGGCCGGTAAGCTACCAAGATGCGCCTCTATGCGATTGCATAGCTCTGGCCAACTTCGGTACGTGTTGTTCTGCCGAGATAATGCGGCCGCTTCACTCTCGAAACCCGCTGTGTCCGTCCGGTCGGCATCAAGCAGGCAGCTAAACAAAAATCGAACGATTAACCCAAGCTGCTGGTGCAGGGGGGGAGCCGCCTGAGCGTTCATGGCCGCGACACGGCCGGCTGCCGATTTGATCTCCGAAATGAGATCTGGGCTGCCAACCAGGGCCGTCGCCCGCGACAGCACGTGGCTATCGGCTGATCGTAGAACCTCATCAATGTGCGTGTTCTCCGACGCTTTCTTCATTCGCCTTACAAACACGTCGGCGCCGAAATCGGAGCTGTTTGGAGAAAGACAGTCGATCAGCCCCGAATGATGGGAAGCAATGCACAACGCGAGTATCTGCCCCACAAAGGGACCCAGACCCCCAACATGTTCCGTCCGCTGCCAGATAAATTGTGCTCCGGCGCTGGAGTGATCGATTCGCCCGCGCTGGCTGTCGGGATCTACGTACGAATCCGCATCTTGGTCCAGCAGTCCTGTTGCCGACCGGATGTACGCCTGAAATGCGGAGCTGTACTTTCCCAGATCGTGTAGTAAACCAATCACCTCGCCCGCACGGTGCAGGTTCAACTTTGAGGCGTGCCGCGCGGCTAAACGTGAAACGTTCCCGAGATGATCCGAAAGGTATTGCGTGATGCCGTCAACGGCGCGCACGTGGGCGATGAACTCGCGGCCTGGGGAAAGTTCCTGCAATTACGTGTGCGCATTATGATACGCCAAGCGATTTTCGCTTCCCCAAAACGCGTTGCCAAATTCCTCCTTTTTTTTATCTCCCTGTCTCCTCAACGCGTTAACCCCTCACCACCGCCCATCCCCGCACGGCCGCATTCCACAATGCGGTCGGGCGCGCAAACGAAACGCCCGTCCAGGAGAACTCACCTATGCTTTGGAAAAAGCTCAGCGACGGCCAGCTCGCCGCCAACCGCGAGAACGCGAAAAAAAGTACGGGTCCGCGTACGCCAGAAGGACGCGCCGCCGTCGCGCAGAACCGCACCCTGCACGGCCTCACCGGCGCCTTCCGCGTGCTCCCCAATGAAAAGCAGGAGCGCTTCGAAGAACTCTTCAACCAATTCACGCTCGACGAGAATCCCGTCGGCAGCGTCGAAATCGAACTCGTCCGCAAAATGGCCGAGCATACCTGGTGCGCACGCCGTGCCTCCTGTCTCCTCGAAGCCTGTTTTCTCGTCATCGCGCAAAGCCCGGAGCAACTAGCCAACAGTGAAGCGGAAATCCGAGTCCGCCCCGAACTCGAACGGTACGAACGCTACCAGGCCCATCACGATCGCGCCTATGCCCGCGCCTCAGCCGAGTTGATAAAGCGCAGAAACGAAAGACGAAAAGAGGAAATTGGCTTTGAATCGCAGAAGCGCGCTGAAGCGCAGGAGAAGCGCCGCGACGCGAAGGAAAATCGCGAAGTCGAACAACACAAAGTCGCATTTGCCAACGCTCAAAAGGCCCTCGAACTCAAAGAAATGCGCCTCTTCAACGAAACAGCGGCCGCAGCAAAGCGCATGAATGTTTTTGAAGGGCCGCAGAAGGAAAAAACAGCGGCGTAAATCAGTTTTCAAAATTAGGACTGCTGGAAAGGTCGTTGCGTCGCGCTCGCACTCCGCGCCAACGCTGCATTTTCGATGTTCTGGCAGACTTCCACTAAGCACCAGGCACATACCCTCGGGTGTGCAAGTCAGGCGAGATCGAGTTTTTGTTGTTTCGGAGGCACGGGAGGTCGTTCCTGCATGCTGCGCTGCTGATTACGGAGCATAGATGCGGCAAACTGCCAAGTGGGACCCGGCGTATCGCGCCACGGCGCGGGAACGGCGACGATGCAGTAGGCCCCTGTGACTGGATCGATGTGAAAGAATCCGTCATGGCTACGGACAAAACATCGCGATTCTTCGGTTTGTGCGCTGCCAATTTCGATGAGGCCGCAATCGGTCGGCACCTCGTCCGCATTGAGCATTCCAGCAGGAGTTACGAAATAGAATTCGTTTGAGAAGCGGAGACCGATGCGCCGCTTCAGAGGTCGTCTTATTTCGCCAAGGAAATCGGCCCGGGAGATCTTCACTTCGTAGCAGACCCGGCGCATACCAAGGTGTGGAAGGCAATTGAGAGCGAAGCCGTCCAGGCGCTGCAACTCGTGATGGCGATGGCCGGTGCCAACGCGCAGTTCGCGCAGGAATAGCCATTCGCTGCTCTGCCCGTGAAGAGCGGATTCAATGAGGTCGAGGATGGCAGTTGTGGTGGGCAGACTGGCTTGTTACCGGCTTCGTCGCTTCACGGTTGGGGGTGGAATGGAATATCAGTATTGCCTGAGCTAGCTGTATCGGTAGTGTCGATATCGAGATTGACCACTATGGGGTCTTGGCCGCTGCGCACGACTACCGCTTCGCATGGTTCATCGTGGTTAGCGTTCATTTCCTGATGCGGCACGTACGGCGGCACATAGATGAAGTCGCCCGGACCGGCTTCGTCATTGAACTCGAGACGATCGCCCCATAGCATGCGAGCGCGCCCTCTCACGATGTAGAGCACGGTTTCGAGCTCGCCATGGTGATGAGGACCGGTCTTTGCGTCCGGTTGCACAACCACGGTACCCGCCCAAAGCTTTGAGGCGCCGGTACGCGCGTGGGTGATTGCCGCGGCGCGGGTCATGCCGGGAGTTTGGGGCGTGTTCGGATCAAGCTCGCCGGAGCGAACGATCTTGACGCCGTTAGTGCGCCAGCGGTTGTCTGCCATGCCTGAGATTATGACGCGAAAGACACCAAGTACAAGGTCGGGCGATCGCAGCCCCGGAGCTATGATGGAGCCGTCATGAGCCAAGTTGTTGCCGAGAGCGTTGAGAGTGTTCCGCTGACCGTTTTGCAGGAAGAAGAGAAGCTGTTCCAGGACTCTGTGCGGCGGTTTGCGAAAGAACGGCTGGCGCCGCATGTGCGGGCGATGGATGAAGCGGGCAAGTTCCGCAAAGAGCTGCTTCGCGAAATGTTCGAGATGGGTTTGATGGGCATCGACATCAAGGAAGAATACGGGGGACAAGGGGGCTCGTTCTTTCAATCGGTGCTGGCGATTGAAGAACTGGGCAAGGTGGACCCGGCTGCATCGGTGATTGTGGATGTGCAGAATACGCTGGTCAGCAACGCTGTCGAGCGGTGGGCGACGGCTTCGCAGAAAAAGAAGTATCTTTCACGGCTGGCGATGGAGAGCGTGGGAGCGTACGCGTTATCGGAGCCGGAGTCGGGGTCCGATGCGTTCGCGCTGACCACGCGGGCAGTGGCGGATGGAGACGGGTACAAAATTTCCGGGCGCAAGCTCTGGATTACGAACGCGGACGAAGCCGACATTTTTCTGGTGTTTGCGACGGTAGATCCGGCGGCCGGATATAAAGGGATCACCTGTTTTCTGATTGAGCGCGGCATGGCGGGTTTTCAGGTCGGCAAGAAAGAAGACAAGCTCGGCATTCGGGCTTCGTCCACCTGCGAGCTGATCCTGGATGATGTCCGGGTAGCACGCGAGCAGGTGATGGGCGAAGTTGGCAAAGGCTACAAGATCGCGATCGAAACTCTGAATGAGGGTCGAATCGGCATTGCGGCCCAGATGCTCGGTCTGGCGGAGGGGGCATTCGAACACGCCCTTCGGTACGCGCGGGAGCGGAAGCAGTTCGGAAAGCGGATCGGGGATTTTCAGGGCGTGCAATTTGAACTCGCCGAGATGGCGACGCAAATCGAAGCGGCGCGCTTGATGGTGTACAACGCGGCCAGGTTGCGCGATGCGGGCGAGCCTTTCGTTACCCAAGCTGCGATGGCCAAGTATTTTTGCTCAACAATAGCGGAAGATGTCGCATCAAAGGCAATCGAGGTCCTGGGCGGCGTGGGATTTACCAAGGATTACCCTGTCGAGAAGCTCTATCGCGATGCCAAGATCGGCCGGATCTATGAGGGTACAAGCAATATGCAGCGCGTCACGATTGCCAAGGCGCTGCTGGATTCGAAGTAGGCGGTACCGCATTGCGCTTCAATATCCGTCACAATAGAGATATCGGCATGTTTCTACGTATTGCGCTCGTTTGCTGTCTCTGCGGTCCGGCGTTTTTCCTAAATGCGGCGGCTGCCAACGATCCCACTCCAGCGCAGATTCAGAACATCATCAAATCGTTTGCGCAGAAGGAGACGGAGTTTGCAGCGGCGCGCGACAACTACACGTACCGGCAAACGACTAAGCTGACGGAAGTTGACCCGGCGGGCGGCAGCTTCGAAGTCGTCGAGGACGTTGGGTTCGATGAGCACAACCGCAGGACGTCGCACGTCACATATGCGCCGGTTGTCTCGCTCGAGCACATTCTGATGACGGCGGAAGACGAGCAGGATTTCAAGAACGTCATGCCGTTCGTCATGACGAACGACACCATCGACCAATACGAAGTGAATTATGTGGGGCGCGAAAAAGTGGATGAGATCTCGTGCTATGTCTTTTCCGTGCGGCCGAAGCTGCTTACGAAGGACCGGAAGCGATACTTCGAGGGACAGATCTGGGTAGACGACCAGGACTTGCAGATCGTGAAGACCTATGGAAGATCGACCGGTCATTTAGGGCGCAATGAAGATCAACAGTTCCCAAAGTTTGAAACTTATCGCGAACAAATCGACGGCAAATATTGGTTTCCGACGTACACGTACGCGGACGACGTATTGAACTTCAAAGATAGCGCTTCGCAGCGCATCAAAGAAGTAATCAAGTACGATCACTACAAGAAGTTCGGATCGCAATCGACGATCACGTTCGGCAACGTAGTGCAGGATCAGTCGCAGCAACAACCGCCGCCGAAGAAGCCGCCACAGTAAGTCCGTTTTGAATGCAATTGAAAAAAACGATACCGCGATTTTGGTGTTCCGCGATCGTTGCCGCGCTTCTATGCGCAGCCGCCGAAGTCCACGTCAGAAATTTCGATAAGGTGGACGACCACATCTATCGTGGGGGAGAGCCCACCCTGGTGGGACTGCAAGAACTGGGTGCAATGGGTGTAAAGACAGTGTTGGACTTGCGTTCAATTGGTTCCGAAACGGCGTTTGAGAAGGAACAGCTCGACAAGCTGAAGATCAAGTACATCAACATACCGCTCGCAGAGCTTAGCGCACCGACGAATGCGCAGATGGAACAGGCGTTGTCAGTAATCCAGAGTTCGCCCGGAACGGTATTTGTACATTGCCGGCGAGGCAAAGACCGAACGGGCACAGTGATCGCGTGTTATCGCATTCAGCACGACGGATGGGACAACCGGCGGGCACTCGAAGAGGCGAAGGAGCATGGAATGAGCAGCCTCGAAAGGAGCATGCGATCGTACATTTTGCACTTCAGTCCGCTCAAGACAAGCGCTACGTCCGGATCTCCGTAGAATCCAACAGAACCACGACGGTAACGGAGCGTTTATCTTCCGCTTTTTTTCGCAACTTGGTACCTAGGCGGCCTTAGCTTTCATCTTATGTTTAAATAAGGGTGACTAACCTGAATGGCTGCATTGAATTTGCACCGGCAGAAACGTCGGCACTTGCTTGATCGACGTCTCCGGGAAGCCAAATTACTTGTAAATGGCGTTGTGAATACGGATCATCCGATCATGGCGCACATCATCCCGATCAGACGCTGCAACCTGTCTTGCACGTATTGTAACGAGTACGACACGACGTCGAAACCGGTACCGCTGGACACGATGATCGAGCGTATCGAGCAACTGGGACGTTTGCGGACTGGCGTCATTACGTTAAGCGGTGGCGAGCCGCTGCTGCATCCGGAACTCGATGACATTATTCGCTCGATTCGGAGAAATGCAACGCTTGCCGGTCTGATTACGAATGGCTATCTGCTGACCGCTGAGCGCGTGCATCGGCTTAACGATGCCGGGCTGGATTATTTGCAAATCAGCATTGATAACGTCATGCCGGACGACGTATCGAAGAAGAGCCTGAAAGTGCTCGACAAGAAGCTGCAGATTCTGGCCGAGAACGCAACCTTTCACGTCAACATCAACTCCGTTCTGGGCGGCGGTATACACAATCCGGAGGATGCGCTGGTGGTGGGCAAGCGGGCGATGGACCTGGGGTTCACTTCGACAGTGGGCATCATTCACGATGGCGACGGGCAGTTACGGCCATTGGCGAAGCGCGAGCGCGAAGTCTTTCTCGAGATGAAGAACTTCGAGAAGAAACATTTTTCGCGGCTGAATTACTTTCAGGAAAACATCGCAAACGGGAAGCCAAGCGACTGGAGATGCCGTGCGGGTTCGCGTTATCTGTATATCTGCGAAGACGGATTGGTGCACTATTGCTCGCAGCAACGCGGGTTCCCGGCGAAACCGCTGGCGGACTATACAGTCGGCGATATTAGGCGCGAGTATTTGACTCAGAAATCGTGCGCGCCTTTGTGCACGGTTTCCTGCGTTCACCAAATCTCATATTTCGATTTCTTCCGTGGCGAACAGACCCTAACGGTCGATCCAGTACCGCAGGAACAGCTCGTCTCGATCAAAGTCGCGAGCCGGTAAAGCGATTCGCGGTTTCTAGAATGCGTCGCACCGGCATTGCAGCCGACCCATTTGTCAAGAGGCATGAACCGGGACCGGGGCATCCCGAACAATCCGCGCGCTACTCCGCCGTTGTTCATCAACTTGAGATTTCGGGGTTGCTGCCGCATCTGATCAAGCTGCCGCACCGCCCTGTAAGCGATGGCGAATTGGCGCTGGCGCATACGCGCGAGTACATTGCGCTAGTCGATCGGGAAGTTGCTGAGGGCCGCGCCCAACTGAGTACCGGAGATACGGATGTCAGCGGTGAATCGGCCGAGGTGGCGCGTCGGGCAGTGGGGCTTGCGCTATCGGCAGTTGACGCGGTGTTCGGCGCGGATGTGCGAAATGCGTTTTGCGTGACGAGACCACCGGGGCATCATGCGTCGAGCGATCGTGGAATGGGTTTCTGCCTGTTCAACACGGTTGCAATCGCCGCGCGTTATGCGCAGAGTGAGTACGGAGCCGGGCGTGTGCTGATTGCGGATTGGGACGTGCATCATGGGAACGGCACGCAGGACATTTTCTACCGAGACGGTTCGGTGCTTTTCTTCAGCACGCACCAATCGCCGTGGTATCCGGGTACCGGAGCGGCTTCCGAGCGAGGTGACAGCGCGGGCGAAGGAGCGACAATCAACAGTCCTTTGCCGGCGGGTTCCAGGGGAAGCGATGTTGTGGGCGCCTTCACGGAGATCCTGCTGCCCGCGGCGCGCAGATTTCGGCCCGATCTGATTCTGATTTCAGCGGGATTCGATTCGCGGATAGGCGATCCGCTCGGACAGTTTCTGCTGACGGACGGCGATTTTGCTCACCTGACGCATCTCATGACAGCCCTCGCGGACGAGTTCTGCGATGGGCGACTGGTATCTGTTCTTGAGGGCGGCTACAACTTGGACGGGCTGGCGAAGGCTTGCGAAGCGCACGTCCGGGGACTGATCGGGAACGAGTGAATCGACTGTTATACTGCGATTGCCAAAAAGGCAAGTAAAGGAAGAATGAGACGGAAAGTAACTGTCGTTGGAGCGGGCAATGTAGGCGCGAACACGGCCCAGAAGATCGCGGCTAAAGAGCTTGCCGACGTTGTCCTGGTGGATGTCGTGGAAGGAGTTCCACAGGGCAAGGGACTCGACATGCTCGAGTCTGCGCCCGTAGAGGGCTACGACGTAAAAATAGTTGGAACGAATGGCTATGACGAGACGGCGGATTCCGACGTTGTAGTCATCACGGCTGGTTTTCCGCGCAAGCCGGGTATGAGCCGCGACGATCTGCTTCTGGCGAATTACGAAGTGGTGAAGAGCGCGACGGAGCAGGCGGCCAAACGGTCCCCCAAAGCGATTCTAATTTTGGTGACAAACCCCCTGGACGCGATGTGCTGGACGGCCCTGACCGTCTCCGGCTTTCAGCGAGAGAAGGTGATCGGAATGGCCGGGGTACTGGATAGCGCGCGCTTCCGAACATTCATCGCGGAAGAGCTGGACGTCTCCTTTGAGAACGTGACCGCAATGGTGCTGGGCGGACATGGCGACACGATGGTACCGCTGGTTCGCTTCACCAACGTGAGTGGAATCCCTTTGACCGAATTGACCGATCAGGCCACCATCGACCGTATGGTGCAACGCACACGCGACGGCGGCGCTGAAATAGTGAAGTACCTGAAGACCGGCAGCGCGTATTACGCACCGGCAGCTTCCACGGTCGAGATGGTGGAATCGATACTCAAGAATAAAAAGAAAGTTCTGCCCTGCGCCGTGTATCTCAAAGGCGAGTACGGCCTCAACGAATCTGTTCGTCGGCGTTCCAGTTAAGCTCGGGCGCGAACGGAATCGAGAAGATTTATGAGATCAAGCTCGAGAAAGACGAGCAGGCCGCGCTTCAGAAGAGCGCAGACGCGGTCGAGAACTTATCGCAGTCTCTGAAGAACACGAACCAGTAGAAGTTTGAATGAACGGCACTCAGCCCCGAATCGACGACGTCAATACGCCTGTTTCAGGCTGCGGCTGGCGAAATCGAAGATACACCGCTGGGGCGTTTTCGCCGAGGAATTCATACCGTCCGGCCGCAAAGTGATCGAGTACACGGGCGAAAAGATCAGCCGGCGAGAGACCAAGCGCCGCGCCGACTAGCGCGAGTTCACCTACTTCTTTACTCTCGATGCTTACTGGACGATCGACGGGGCGGTGGGCGGTTCCGGCGCGGAATACATCAACCACTCCTGCGACCCAACCTCACGTCCCGCATCGTCAAGGGCCACATCCTCTATGTGAGTGTTCGGAATATCAAGACTGGCGAAGAACTGACGATCGATTACCGCTTCGACAAAAAGGTGGAGCGGGTGAACTGTCAGTGCGGTACGGCGAAGTGCCGCGGAACCATCAATTTGCTTTGAGATGCACTCGAAGGTCTAAGGCCGGACGCGCAGATCGTCAATCACCTTAGTAACGCCCGAAACCTGCATGGCCACCTGTTCGGCTTGCTGTTTCTGTTGAATAGAATCGACCGTGCCCCGGAGAGTGACGACCTGCCCCGAGGCATCGACATCCACGCCGGCTACGGTAGATAGACCGACATCAGAGGGCGAGCTTTGCTCTCACTTTCGCGATGAGAGCTGCGCGATCCAGCTTGACTCCAGCTTTTGCAGTTTCGGCGTGAAGCTCGCGGCCGCCTTCGGCAAATTTGGCTTCGGCGCCCGAGGTACCGCCGGCGGATGTGCCGTTGCTGTTAATCGCGTGGTCAACCTTTCGGTCAAAGACACGAGCTTCCTCTTTGACTTCGTGACCGAGTTTCTTGGCATCGGCGTTCAGCCGGGCTGCGGCGTCTCGAGCTTTGGCCTTGGCTTCGGCGCCGTCGCGGTTTGCGCGGTCCTGGCCGGATTGGCTGCAGGCAGTCAGGATTGTCAGCAGGCTAATACAGAAGGCAAAACCAATTCGCGGCATAAAGCTCCTGTGAAGTACGACATCGGAGATGTTCGTGTAGTTACGGGGCCGACTCGGAATTTTCTTAGTACCGGAACTACAAGTTGTCGCCCAGGGGAGAGGTTTCTGAGTAGGCCCCCACTCAAGTGAATGTATAGGCATGCCGATAAGTAGCCTAGGCAGAAACTAATGGAAGCATACTCGGGCAAAACGAAGATCGTCTCGATCTGTGAGACACAGCCGTTGATGGTGAACGGCCTGAAGCACCTACTGGACATGACGGACGACCTCAGGTTCGGGGCTTCTCACCCAAGTCCTGCGGAATGGATGTTGAGTGCGGGTGCACACAATACCGACGTGCTGGTGATTGATAAAGGTCTCGGCGCGAAAACGGTTTTGGAAGCTCTGAGCCAGTTGCCGGCTGAGCACGGAGCAGCGCGGGCCACGGTTCCCGCCGTTGTGGTCTGGGGCATGTCAATCACGGAAGCTGAGGCACTCAAGTTCCTCCAGGCCGGCGCGAAGGGTATACTCCGGAAATCTGCGGAAACAGAGAAAGTGCTAGCTTGCCTGCGTGCGGCAGCCCAGGGCCGAAGCTGGATGCAGGATTCAGTCTTCCGCGAATCTGGCGCTGGGGAGGCTCAACTTCGGACCGATTTAACGCCTCGTGAGCACCAAGTGATGGAACTGGTCGAACAAGGCTACAAGAATCGTGAAATCGCTTTGGAACTGGGGATAAGGCCGGGTACAGTAAAGATCCACCTGAAGCACATCTTCGAAAAGACCGGGGTACGCGGACGGCACGGGCTTGCACTCAATGGCTTACGGCAGAAGGGCATCATATCGTTATTAGCCTCTTAGCTTGACAAAAGGCGAATAAACGGAGAAGATTGCTGATGAGAGGTTGCTCTCATGCAGCAAGGAGCTGGATTAGTCGGAATTGCGCGGCTTGCATCGGAAAGCGAGCTAATTGAAGAAAAGCATCGAGTTGAGTACCGGACGCTTCCGACTCGCCGATGGCTAAATAGGTGCCAGTCGGAACGAGTCCCGTTCCACTGGACAATTAACCCCTATCGTGGCTGCGAGTACGGATGTAAGTATTGCTATGCCCGGTTCACCCACGAATTCATGGAGCGATGGGACCCTCTCGCCTTTGAAACCGAGATTTACGCGAAGGACTGGGATGCGGCTGCATTCCGGGAAGAACTGAAATCGACAAAGGCGGGGCAGATAATCGGTATCGGGACCGCCACCGACCCCTACCAGCCAGCGGAACGGCGTTGCGGATCAACCCGAAAGGTGTTGGCGGAACTATTGACGGTAAAGGGTCTAACGCATCTTTGTCACGACAAAATCGAACCTGGTTGCGCGCGACAAAGATCTGTTCAAAGCGTTAGCGCGACGGAACGAAGTAGGCATTACCGTGACGGTGACCACTATGGACGCCGCGCTGGCGAGGTTGACCGAGCCTTACGCCCCTCGCCCGGATCTGCGGATGCGGGCTGTCGCTGAACTTGCGGATGCCGGAGTCAGCGTCGGCGTAATCGCCAATCCCGTACTTCCTTTGATAACGGATTCCGAAGAGAACCTCGAGATGGTTGCGCTTGCTGCTAAGGCCGCTGGAGCCAGGGAATTTGGCGCGAACGTCCTTTTTCTGAAGCCTTGCGCGGAACGGGTTTTCTTTCCGTTTCTTGCCGAAAAGTTTCCGCAGTACCTGAAGCACTACGAGATGACGTTTCGAGCAGGCGCGTATCTGCGCGGCGCTTATCCTGAACGAATCGGCAAACTCGTGAACGACATTCGCGACCGGGTGGGAATCGCACGGCGAGACAGGCAAGCGCTGGCACTTCCCGATCCGCCGCCGGACTCGCAGATGATGTTGTTTTAGGTCTGTTCTAGCTCTGAGCCGGTTCAACGGGCTGTGGCGCAGGCTTGGAACGCTTGAGTAATTGGAGTGCAACCGGGACAAGCGAGAGCGCGATGATGAGCAGGACAACCTTCTCGAAGTTCGCTCTGATTACTGCTATGCCCCCGAGTTTGAAACCAAGTGTGACCATAAGAGTGACCCAGCCGCAAGCGCCCATGATATTGAACGCGAGGAATTTCGTGTACCGCATCTTGCCGACACCCGCGATAAAGGCTGCGAATGTGCGGATGATCGGGACGAACTTGGCATAAACAATCGTTTTGCCGCCGTGGCGTTCATAGAACTCGTGCGTGCGATCCAGATACTCGCGGCGAAAGATCTTCGAGTTAGGGTTTTGAAACAGGCGGTAGCCTAGCGTTCCGCCTAACAGGAATCCAATTCCATCGCCAAGAATCGATGCGGCGGCTAACATGGCGATGATTGTTCCGATCTGCAACTTCCCCGCCCCGGCCACAATGCCAACGGTAAAAAGCAGGGAGTCTCCGGGGAGAAAGAAACCCACCAGCAGTCCGCTTTCCGCGAACACGATCAAGAAAAGCAGCAGATATCCGGCCCATCCGGTTATGGTCGTGGAGAGCAACTGTATGAGCTGATCGGGGTTCGTGAGGCTATGGAGAAGACCGATGAATTGATGAACCACCGTGCCTGCCTAACTCTGGTACGACGAGATGAGGCGTGTCAGTGCCCCATCGTTCATCTTGATTTTGTGATGACGCTTCAGGTCGTCAACAATACTCTGACGGAACAGCGGTTGCTGTGTCGATAAACGCTGTTGCACGATCTCTTGAACGACACCGTCCTTGTCATGGGCAAACTTGTTCATGTCGGCCGGGATTTTCTGCGAGACTTCGCACACGAATTGGCCAGTCTGTGTGGACACTGGACCAACGACCTGGCCTACGTTGGACTTGAAGGCTGCGGAAAGCGTCGTCGCCGCGCCAATTCCCTCGGCCGCGCCGTCGATCGTGAACGGAGCAGCGATTTTAACAGGAAGGCCGTACTCTTTTGCGATTGCCTCCAAGCTCTTGCCCTGCTTCGCTTCGGCCGCTGCAGCCGAAGCAGCTTTTTGAGCAAGCTGGCCGGACTGGCTGTCGACGTATTTCTGAGTAACGTCGTTCTGAACCTCTGCGAATTCAGCGTTGCGAGCGGGTATGACATTAGTGACAACACCGAATGCCTGTTTAGCTCCTGCTCTGCACGTCAACTACGTCGGTTGTGCCGCCCTTAGGTACTGTGAAGAGCGCATTCACGAGGTCAGGCGCGGTGTTGATGTCGGGAAGAGTGCCGGTGCGGGCAAAGCTGTTTGCGCGAAGAACTGCAAGTTGTATTTCTTCGCGACAGCCTCGGCCTGAGCGGGGTTTCTGAGAATCTCGGAGCGCGCCGAATCAATGGCTTTCTTCAGCAGGTCGCCCGCGGCCTGCTTCTGAGCTTCCCCCAGAAGCTGGGGCGAACCTCATCAAAGCTCTGGGTGTGGGCAGCCTGCTTGTCCTCAACCTGAATGATGTGATAGCCGTACTCGGTTTCGATAACACCGCTGAGTTCACCGGGTTTGAGGCTAAATGCGGTCTTCTCGAAGTTAGGCACCGTCTGACCCTTAACGATCCAGCCGAGTTCGCCACCTTTCTCAGCCGAGCCTGGGTCTTCTGAATTCTTCTTTGCGAGGTCGGCGAAATCGGCGCCGTGATGGATTTGATTGAGGATGTCGTCGGCCTTGGCTCGCAGTTTTGGAACGTCGGTCTTCGGCTTACCTTGCGTTTTGATCAGGATGTGCCGGACTTTGACACGCTCCGGCGTGCGATAGCTGTCAATGTTGTCCTGGTACTGGCGCTGCAAGTCGGCGTCGGAGATTTTTGCGTCTTGGGCGAATTCGGCTGTGTTCCCGACAATGAGCTCAATGTCACGCTTTTCGGGTATGCGGAACAGGGAGCGATTCGCGTCGAAGTACGCTTTGATTGCGCCGGGATCCTTATTCACTTTGGCAGTGAAGGCTTTCGGATCGAAATTGATGTATTCAAGGCCAACTTTCAGATTCTTGCGCTGGTACTCCGCGCGCGCGTCCTGATCTGAAACCACGAGCGACTGCGCTTCCAGGTTTGTCAGGCGTGAAGCGAGCATGGCATTGCGCTGCTCGTTTTCAAAATCGGCGACTGTGAGGCCTTGCTGAGAAAGGATCGCCTGATACGTCCGCATGTCGAAGCTGCCGCCCGTCGCCTGCGAGAATTCAGCCGCGATGGCGTCTCCGAGCTCTTGGTCACTAACATGTAGCCCCATGCGTCGCGCCTGGTAGGCTAAAGCCTTCTCTTCGACGAGTTGATTGACCACGGAAGGAACATACATCGCCATGATGCTCCGGGGAAGGTTTTGCTGACCGCGGGTAAGGTTCTGCATGGTGCGTTCGACGTCGGTTGCAGTGACCTTCTGGTCACCGATGGTGGCCAACACGTTATCACCTGTCGGCCCGGTATTGCCCGGGCCACCGGGGATGAGGTAGAGAAGCATTGAAATCGCGATCAAGCCAAGCAGCACGCCGAGCAGAATGCGCACACTTTTCTCTCGGCTGCGAAACAGGTCAAACATATTTAAAGTTGAACTCCTATTATCGCCGATTGCGCCTTAGTTGCGGTACTGGCAGCCCTAGAGTAGTAGATAAAATCGATTAGGCAAATTGATTTGGCAACAGTTGTACCCTGAGAAGGTCTAGGAAATGATGGAACACGACGGCATCACAGCAAGACATTATGGCCGCTGCCCTAAGTGTGCCTCGAAAGAGTTGCAGAGATCACGGCGGAAGAACCTGCTGGAACGCGCTATTAGCCCAGTGTTGTTACCATGGCGATGCAACGTTTGCTACGCGCGATTCTTTTCGGCCATTCTGGTTTTCAGGCAGAACCTCGAAAAATCGACGTTCATCGGCAATTTGACAATACGACGCAAGCTTCGGCTACTCGCCGGCCTCCTGCAAAACCCGCTTTACTCCGTTGGAGCGAAGAGACTCTTCCAGGATTCATCAAGCGAAATCCATCGCTCGCTTTCCTCATCCCAACTCGCAGCGAGGTGCGGGACGTGGAGCATACCGTGCCCTTCAGTACAAAGTAGCTCGGTTCCGGCCCAGTCGAGTAACAAGCAGCCGGGGCAGCCGATGCGGACCGGGAAGCAGAGTAATCGCAGACACACGCGGCAGCGGGCTCTCTGGTCCGCAGTTGCCCACGCGCAACGTACCCATGGCGCCAAGGATATAGAGCCATAACAGAAGCGGGCCACTCGCCGGATCGTGTGAAGCGAAAACAACAGCGGACTGCGAGCGTGCCCATTCAAGGCCGGCGGTGAACACGAAGCTCAATGCGAGCGCAAGCTTGGCGGTGAAGAAAAGGGCGCGACGTACTGCGGGAATTCGTTGCTTAGGCTGAAGCGCGAAACGGACCTGCCGCCATCGCACGCGCGATGCCCACAATGCGAGAAAAGCAGCGGCCGAGACTGCTATCGCAAACAGGCGAACCGGCGACCAGAGTTCGTCATTGACAAAGGACATCCGCAACTGCGAGTTGAAGAAGTAGTACGTGACGTCTTCCGATATGCGTACTAGTTCCTTGTCAAGCTTCGGGATGCTCACACCAGGCCGAGTGCGCGCAATGACGTTCACGGGATCGGAAAGCCATTTTCTGACGATGAACACGGATGGACGGCGTGTCACGAACTCGAAGCCAGCGGGAAGCACAGCCGCAACAACGTACGTTTCTTTCCCGATGGTAATGTTTGAGCCAATCACGTTGCGCGATTTGTGGAACATGGATGTCCACGTGCGCTGGTCGATGACAACTCCGGCTTCGGACGGAATTGCGCCTAAGGCTGGACGGACGCGCAGGACTCTGAAAAGCGACGGCTCGGCCGCGATGACAATGGGATTTACCGAACTACGTTCGATATGCCGGCGCGTTATGTGGAAGCCGGCGACACTCTCGAGCAACTTGCTATGCGAGGCCCACGCGGGGGGGACGTCAGGAGGGAGTTCTCTGTCTGGTCCGCCCACTGCGGGGTGAAACCAAATAAACACAAGGCGGCCGCTATTGCTTGGCGTTAGCTGGATGAGTTGGCGCGTTGCGGGAAGGCCGGAAGCGAGCAGCGCGACGAAAAGTACGCAAGCCAAAAGTCCGCCGAGGCAGGTCCAGGGAGAACGCGCCCATCCACGGATTCTCTCGCGAGCCGACTCTTGCAGAGCCAGGTGCCAGATCACGTCGGGCAGGACGCCGAGGCAGTTCCAGACTAGCCGCCACGATTCGTGAATGTCCCAAAGACCGGCATGGAACAAAAACTGCCAGCGGTGCCAAATTTCGGCGGACCATTCACGTTCCCATTCCTCACGCTGGCCAGGTGGCACGAGATGTGCCGCCGCCCGAATCATCAGGTTGCAAAAGCGGACCGATGCGGGCGGTTTCCGCGCGGCTGGCATAAGACCTCCTTACGGGCTTGACACAGTCATCGACGTGTCTTAACAATCTGACAGTTTCCCGAGCAGAGGATATCGCTGCTGAGATTGTTCCAAAATTTCGGAGCCTACTCGGGTAATCCGATAGTACTTACGCGCAGGACGCTGCTCCGCCATTGCTTTCCTCTCCGGCTCCCATTCCGATGAAATCCAGCCCTCTGTTTCCATGCGGCGGAGGGCAGGATAGACTGTGCCGCTGGGAAGCCCGGTGGCGTCCATGATGTCGAAACCGTAGTTGCAGCCGTTGCCCACGGTCTGCAAGATGATGGCAGCGGTGTGCGATAGTTTGGCCGACCCACTCATACCTATTCCGAATACTACACCTTAATCAAACAAGTTTGAGAAGCTCAAACGTAGGCGCCGCCGCGTCTTCGAACGCCAGTGAATTTTGCGTCTGCGAGACATCGCGCCACGAGCGCAAAATCCAAGCCCAAATGCCGGCCAGCAGAACTGCGCCATACACGAAGCGAACGGGGGCGAGCAACATCCCGCGTTCGATGGTAGCGATGACGGGCACCAAAATCATAACTGCGAACAGTGTTCCAAGAATGCGCAGCAGCAACATACGGATGTCCGGCCGACTGCTGTATGTGAAAGGGATTTTCCGAAATCGCACAACAAGGAATTCAATAAGTGTGACGCTGAGGATCAGGACGGTGAGTGTGTGCGCTACAGCGAATCTCCAGCCGAATTGAATGCCGGAGGCCGGAAAAAGCAGCAGGAGCTGCCAGGGAATCACGGAAAGCAGCAACACCTTTCGGACTGCGCGCGACGGATTGGGCGAGGGATTTTCAAGTATTGTGCGGAAAACCCAATTTGCGTTCAGTCCGGCCGGCTTATCGAAGACAAACCGGAGGCCAGTGATGATGACAAACGCGACCATGAGCGGTACGGCCAAAAGATCTGAATTCGGAACAGCGGAGTGGGCCGGCCAGCGGCTTACGCCATCCATTGCGGTTTGAGCAGTCAAGACCAGGCCGATTCCGAGATACCCACCCAAAAAGAGCAGATGACGCTCACTACGCAAAAGAACGCGCAACATGAACGCAGCGCCGGCACGCTCAAATGGCGCTCGAAACAACACGCGTGAGCACCAACCCGGTATACGAAAGATATGCCGGTTCCCGGGTGCGCCAACCATGTCGACCGATTCCGCCAGACGCAGGAACCGTCGCCGATAGCAAAGCGTGTAGCAGCCGAGCGAGATGAGTGCAGCTCCGGCAGTGGCGGACAGCGCGCGTTCAGAGAGCGCCTGCATCGCGGGTGTAGATAGATGCGCCAAGGATTCGTAGATTCCCAAGAACCAGAAAGGCGGCAGTAGCCGAGCATATTCGTTTGCACCCGCCGATAAATGGCCCGAGAAGAGTTGGAGGAACATGTTGGCGAAGAACTCCGTCATGAGCGCAACCACCAGGAGGATGCGAACGCAGAGCGACACAGGCTGGAACAGTCGCTTGGGAACGGTGAGCATGAGCAAGCCCACGAATCCAAACACAGCGAAAAAGCTGAACAAGCTGGATAGAAAGACTGTAGCGGCGTGGCTGCGCAGCATCAAGACGAGCTGCGAGAAACTGCCACCCTGGCCATCGCTGATGGTAACGATTAAGGGGAAAAAGACGGAAGAGAATGCGTTGACATCGACTGCAAACAGTACCGCGAGACCAAACAGCGCGATAAAGTTTGCGAAGAAGACGTTGCGGATCGGAATAGGAAGGGCAGCCAGATTGTCGAAGTCTCGCCGATCTGGAAATAAGCGATTCCAGCGAAGCACCATCGCCAGACCGGTGATCGTCATGGACAAGACGACGAAAAAGTATTCATCGGCAACGGACGCCTTATAGGAATTGAAGGCCTGATGCCGGAACCATTGCAACAGGCTGGAGTATTTGTCGAGCAAGAAAATTGAAGCGAAAGCACCCGGCGATGCGAGGATGGCCAGAACAGCTCCAAGGCCGAGGCTGACGTCGCTGTCGGATTCTTCGTCGCCTGCAAGAAGACGGCGGACGAAGTGGGCGACCAACATTAAGAAAGGATTCCGCGGCAGCGTTGTTTGGATACGAGGCACGATTAGACCGTTGAAACCGCGGTAACGATGTCGCGCGCCGCCTGATCGGCATCGACTTCCTGGACCAAGTTTGAGAATGCGGCTTCTAGCGATGGCATTTCCTGGAAGCGCTTCAATTCTTCGACACTGCCGTATGCGACCTGCTTGCCGCGCTGGAGAATGATGACGTGCGAGCAGACTTTCTCGACAACCTCCAAGACGTGCGAGCAGTAGAAGATGATCTTCCCCTCGCGGCTCAGAGCCGAAACCAAGTGACGGAAGATCAGTGCCGAGGTGACGTCGAGACCCGAGAGAGGCTCATCGAAGACGACGATCTCTGGATTGTGCATTAAGGCCGCAATCAGCAGGATGCGCTGGCGCATTCCTTTCGAGTACGCACCGATCGCTGTATGGCGGTGAGGATGCATCGCGAATACTTGCAGCATGGCGTCGGCGCGCTTGGCTATTACCCGGTCCGAAATGCCGCGCAAACGGCCGACGAGCGCCAGGTACTCAAGACCCGAAAGGAACGGGTAAAGGTTTGCTTCTTCCGGTACGTAGCCCAGCAGGGTCTTGTAATGCGCAAGGTCATGCTGAATATTCGTGCCGTTGAAAGAAACAGAGCCCCGCGTCGGCTCCATCAAGCCAGTGATGATTTTGACCGTGGTACTCTTGCCCGAACCATTGGGGCCAAGGTAGCCAAGCACCTCGCCCGGGCGGATGGAAAACGAGACATTGTCGACGGCGGGGATAGTGGCGTAGGATTTCGTCAGCGAGCAAACTTGCAGCATAAGCTCCGGCTAAAGGTAGAATACTACATAGCTGGGGCAGCGCAAGCCTTTTAGTAGTACTGAGCGAACTCTACGTCACTACGCGCTTGTGAAAGGTACGCCGCCCGAGAAGGAATAAGGCAACAACGGACGTACAGAGAGCGAGCAGAATCCACAAGACACCAAGCGTAGGGAAATCGTGCCCGTTGGTGGGTGGAACCATGGAGTAGCGAAGCCCTTCCGAGCAGTAAGTCAGCGGGTTCAGCAGCGTCACGACTTGGAACCACCGAATGTTGCTCAGTGCGCCCCAGGGGTAATATGTGCAGCCGGTAAACAAAAGGGGCGTAAAAATCAAAGTGAACATGAGGCTGATGTGTTCCGGCTTGATGATGGTTCCCATAAGAAGGCCTATTGTGGAACCCACGATGCCGGTGAGAACGATCATGCCGATGAGGGCGCCGATACGATCGGATCGGACCGCGAATCCGCTGCCCAGGATGAGGTAGCCGAGCGGGAAAATGACTGAACTCGCAATAATGCCGCGCATGGCCCCGAAGATCACCTTCTCGAGAGCCACCCACCATACGGGCAATGGCGAGAGCAGGCGGTCATCGATTTCCCGTGCATAGCCCAGATCGAGAACAAGCGGCAGCGTAACACCTTGTAGCGCAGCCAGCATGCCGGTGAGTGCGACGATTCCAGGCAGCATGAGGGCTGCGAAATTTCCAGCGGCAAGACCAATGCCCGGCAGCACTTTGCCGAAAATAAACAGGAAAAAGAGTGGCTGCATGAGAGCCTGCAGAAGGAACGGCACGAATTCCCGGCCAGTTACAACCAGGTCGCGGCGCAGGATCGCGAAGAAGGCTCCTACGGCTAATTGGGCGCGGCTCGCATCGCGAGCGGAGTGCGCGTTTGATAGCGGAAGAGTGGTGTCGGCCATCAGCGCAGATGTCTCCCGGTCAGAAAAATGAATACTTCTTCGAGCGATGGCTGCTTGACGCTGAGATCGCGAACTTCAGCACCGGAAGCGAGCACTGCTTGCGCAACGGGTCCGATGAGGGCATTTGCCGATTCCGAGTAAACGCGGTATGTGAAGGAGTCCGGCTCGGCATCTTTCGCTTCTTCCTGCAGCGTGTCGACTTTTGTGACCCCCGGAGTTGCCGCGATCGCAGAGGAGATACGCGCCGAGGCAGTCACCCCGTCGGACGAAGCTCCGGAAGCGCGAACTTCCAAAGCGGTTCCTCCAGGAATCATTTTTTTCAGTTGTGCGGGCGTATCGTTGACCAAAATCTTGCCGTGATCCATCACAGCTATGCGGTCGCAGAGACCATCTGCTTCATTCATGTCGTGAGTGGTCAACAGGATAGTGAGTCCGTTCTCGTTCAGGCTGCGTATGCGCTCCCACAAGAATAAGCGCGACTGCGGGTCCAGGTTATTGGTGGGCTCGTCCAGAAACAGGACGTCCGGCGCGTGCATGAGAGCGCGCGCAATCATCAGGCGCTGGGACATGCCGCCCGAATAACGGTTTACCTTTTCGTTTTTTCGCTCACCTAAACCGAGTTCGTTGAGCAGACTATCGGCTAGCGTCTCGCGAGTCTTTCGCGGGACACCGTGATAGGCAGCGTGAAATGTGAGGATTTCGCGAACCTTGAGGCTGCGATCGAGATTGCTCTGTTGCGGAACCACGGCGATGTGCTGCTTGATAGCAATCGGGTCACGCACTACGTCGGAGCCCATGATGTAAGCGGCTCCGTCGGTCGGCACGATGGAAGTGGTCAGCACGCCTATGGTGGTGGTCTTGCCGGCGCCATTCGGACCGAGCAATCCGAAGATTTCGCCGCGACGAACGTCGAACGAGACGCCATCGACCGCGTTGGTTTTCGACTTTTCGTACCGCTTAACGAGGTTCGAGACAACGATTGCAGCCGGGAGGGCGTTATCGTTAGCGACCCCGTTCAGTTCGGGCATAGTCTTTCTATATTGCCCGAAAGCGGCGTCGGAATCCAGCGCTAACCAGGAGTAAATCCGCTTCTACGATGACATGCGCGGGAGAGGCACCCTGAAGTTAGCCTCCCGGTCGCTTACGCTCGCGGTTCAGTCCAAGAGGAGACGGATTGTAAGCTGACAAGGTGGGCAACAGGATCAGCCGCCGGAGATTTGGAGCCGCGGTTGCGGCTCTCGCGGGCACCGCATCCTTTACAGAGGCGCAGCACAGAGTGAACAGCATGAACAAGCAAAGCTGGGGCACAACGTCCCGAGGCGAACAGGTGGACTTATATACGCTTCGAAACTCAAGCGGGGTTGAGGCGACCATCACGACATACGGGGGCCGACTGGTCACCCTGAAGACGCCCGACCGAGAGGGTCACTTTGCGGACATTGTCCTCGGGTTTGACGATCTGCAACCTTATTTGGGCAACAACCCATTCTTTGGAGCTTTGGTGGGGCGGTATGCAAATCGAATCGCAAACGGACAATTCGAATTAGCTGGACACACCTACACACTGGCGAAGAACAACGGCCCTAACACTTTGCATGGCGGGTTAGTTGGATTCGACAAAAAGGTTTGGAAGGGTGAAGAGGCTTCGGCAAACGGCACACACATGCTGCACCTGACGTATGTCAGCCCGGATGGCGAGGAAGGTTTTCCCGGCACGCTCACCACCGCCGTCACGTATTCTTTGAACGACAACAACGAGCTGAAGCTTGAATACGAAGCAAGAACGGACAAGAAAACCGTTGTTAATCTGACCAATCACTCGTATTTCAATCTGTCAGGCGAGGGTTCGGGACAGATTCTGGATCACGTGGTGACGATTAACGCCGATCGGTTCACGCCCGTGAATTCCGACCTGATCCCGACGGGCGAGTTGAAGAGCGTGGAAGGCACTCCCTTCGATTTTCGAAAGCCGATGGCGGTGGGTTCGCGAATTAAGGACAACGATCAGCAACTCAAGTACGGCGATGGATACGACATGAACTATGTCGTAAATGGCAGCGGCGATACGCCGCGGTTCGCTGCGCGGGCAATGTCCCCGAAATCAGGAAGAGTATTGGAGGTGCAGACGACGCAGCCCGGCATTCAGTTCTACACCGGCAATCATTTGCCGAACGGAATAAAAGGCAAGGGCGGCGCAATGTACAAATATCGTGACGCTCTTTGCTTCGAGACACAGCATTTTCCGAATTCACCGAATCAGCCGAACTTTCCCACAACCGAGCTAAATCCCGGGGAGCGATTTCATCAGGTCACGATATTCAAATTTTCCGTTGCTTAGGAAGGTGTACAGTGAGTCGCTCCCTTGAAGACGTCCCTCCCTCACGGTCGGGGTTCCGTTTCGGGGCTGGCGTTTTCATGCCATTCAGCGGCCGCAGCGCCATCGTCACTCCGTTGCCTAGCGCCTAGGCGGGCTACGGCCGGTTTTGATCGCGGTCTAACATTTGAATCTCGGTGAGTATTAGATCGAGAACTGCCTGATCTCCCACCTTCGAATTCACCATCATGTGGTAAAGATCGCGCTGAGGCCAAATCTTGTTGTAGTAGCGCTTGATGAAAGCTGCGCGTTCCAGGTCGACGGTCTCAAGCAGATGTTCCGCATCGGCGCGCGAATTCCCCTGCGCCAGAAGGCGGCGCATCTTTTCCTCGTACGGAGCGAAGACAAACACATGGAAAGTACCGGGGCGATCGCGCAAGAAGTAAGGGGCCGCGCGCCCCACGATGACGCAATTGCCTTTTGACGCAACGTCCTTGATGATCTTCTCGAACGAATGTGAAAGGCCCTCGGCGTCCAGCATCTCCATACCGGTCCCGGTGTAGGCTTCCTCGAAGCTGCCGCGCATGAAGATTTTTGCCAATCGATAGAACGTCGAATCCAAGCGCTCTTCGCGCTGCTCAACGGCGTTCACGTCGCATTTCAGCCGGCGGGCAATCTCGCAGGTAATCTGTCGGTCCCATAACGCCCAACCGAGCCGGTCGGCCAACTTCTGGGCGATGGTTCCAGCCCCCGATCCGTACTCGCGCTCCACTGTGACGATATCGATCACCGCGCGCCTCCGAACGTTATGTTATTTCATTCCGGCTGTATGCGGCTACGATTAGCCGATGCTCAGCGGCCATTCCTCTACGCCGGCCAATGCTAAGGCCGCTCCCAAGAGAGCCATGTTCTTTGAGAAATTGATCATCTGCTGCTGTTTAGCCTGGGGGTCGTCGACGTTCCAAAAGTCGTGGAACATCGGCGATGCGGCGGCGAGAAACCCGATGATGGACACTGCCCCGATCTTCGGTTTCATGCCGAGTATCAGGCTTGCGCCACCTGCCGCAAGCACCGCGCCGGAAGCGAGAATGGCAAGTTCCGGATTTGGGAGGTTCTTCGACGCAGCGTATTGGGTCATTCCCTCCTTGTGCAGGAAGTGGTTGATTCCACTGTAGAGAAAGAAGCCGCCGAGGATGCTGCGGCCGATCAAGAAGAGAGCTTTCATCGATTTACTCCGCGCTAATATCTTGCTGCAACGGTTTGATCTTCTGCCGCAAACAATCGTTTCACGGCGGTACGAAGAACCGATCTCGAGAAGTGTTTTGAGCTTTATGGTAAGTGATGGTCCATAATTAGGTATCCAGATAGATAAACACGCCCATCGAGGTGTGCAGTCTGCGCAAGTCATCGCCCACACGTCCCGGGCGGCTTCTTAGGAGTAATGCATGTGGATCGTTCGCCTGGCATTGCGGCGACCGTACACCTTTGTTGTTCTGTCGCTGATGCTGTTCATCCTGGCGCCGGTGGTCATCTCACGGACGCCGACGGACATCTTCCCGAACATCGACATTCCGGTTGTGAGCGTAATTTGGCAGTACTCGGGGATGTCCGCCGAGGACATTTCCGAGCGCATCGTTTACATCAACGAGCGTTCTCTGACAACGACCGTTAACAACATCGAGCACATCGAATCACAGTCGATGGAAGGCATCGCCGTCATTAAAGTATTTTTTCAGCCGCATGCGAATTTGCCTTCCGCGATTGCGCAGACCACAGCGATCTGCCAGACGCAATTGAGGCAATTGCCCGCGGGAACAACACCGCCGCTCATCATCACGTACAACGCTTCAACGGTGCCCATCCTGATGCTGGGACTCTCGGGCCTGGGTCTGAGCGAACAACAGTTGAACGACCTGGGTCAGAACTTCATCCGTCCGGCGCTGGTGACCGTTCCGGGAACAGCCATTCCTAACTCGTTCGGCGGCAAGCAACGCGAAGTGATGGTGGATCTGAACACGCAGGCGCTGCAGGCGAAGAAATTGAGCCCGGCGGACGTTGTGAACGCGATGGGCACTCAGAACCTGATCCTCCCTGGCGGCACCTCTAAAATCGGCTCGCTTGAATACGATGTTGAGATTAAAGGCAGCCCTGCGCGTATCGACGAATTGAACAATCTGCCGGTCAAGACAGAAAACGGAGCAACCATCTACGTGCGCGACGTTGCGCATGTCCGGGACGGCTATCCGCCGCAGACAAACATTGTTCGCTCGGACGGCCTGCGCGGTTCAATGATGGCCATTTACAAGAACGGCGACGTTTCGACGTTGGACATTATCGCCGGGATTCGCAGAATGCTTCCCATCATAGAGTCGACTTTGCCCTCGCAGTTGAAGATTACGCCCATTGCGGACCAATCCGTATTTGTGCGAGCGTCTATTACGGCTGTGGTTCGCGAGGCGGTAGTTGCGGCCTGCCTCACCGCGATCATGATCCTGGTTTTCCTGGGAAGCTGGCGCAGCACGCTGATCATTGCGATCTCTATTCCGCTCTCTATTCTCTGCTCGATTTTTGCGTTGAGCGCGCTGGGCGAAACGATCAACATCATGACTCTTGGCGGATTGGCGCTTGCGGTCGGCATTCTGGTGGACGATGCCACGGTCGAGATCGAAAACATCAACCGTAATTTCGAGATGGGGAAAGAGATTGAGCAGGCGATCCTGGATGGCGCGGCACAGATTGCGGTCCCGGCATTCGTTTCAACGCTCAGCATCTGTATCGTTTTCGTTCCGATGTTTTTTCTGACAGGTGTGGCCCGTTACCTGTTTGTACCTCTGGCGGAAGCTGTTTCGTTCGCGATGCTGGCGTCCTACTTGCTGTCGCGAACCATTGTGCCGACGCTTGCGAAGTACTTGCTAACGGGGCATTCACATCACGAAGCGGTCGCGCATGCGGACCGGAAGAATCCGTTCGTACGAGCGCAAATGATGTTTGAAAACGGCTTTGAACGTTTGCGCGCCGGGTACCGAGGGGCGCTGGAAGGTTGTATACGGCATCGAGGTCTCTTCGCGATCTGTTTTCTGCTCGCCTGCGTTGCGTCGTTTGCGCTTGCGCCGTGGCTGGGACAGGACTTTTTCCCCGCATCGGATAGCGGCCAGTTCCGGCTCCATATTCGTGCGCGCACGGGGACGCGCATTGAAGAAACCGCCAGATTGTGCGACGTGATTGAAACGAGCATACGCGAAGAGATACCGTCCCATGAATTGGTTAACGTTCTCGACAACATCGGGTTGCCCTATAGCGGACTGAATACTTCCTACGGCAATAACGGGACGATCGGGCCGGCCGATGCGGACATCATCGTTTCTCTAGCCGGGAAGCACAGGCCTACATACGAGTACGTCGATTTGCTACGAGGGCGGTTGCCGAAGGAATTTCCCGGCGTGTTGTTCTACTTCCTGCCCTCCGACCTGGTCAGCCAGATCCTCAATTTCGGTTTGCCGGCTCCTATCGACATTCAGATTATGGGCAGGGATCTGGAGGCGAATCGCAATTTTGCCGACAAACTGCTGCAGCAAGTGAAGTTAATTCCAGGCGCAACGGATCTGCGCATTCAGCAACCGTTTAACCAGCCTAAGCTTTTCGTCGACATCGATCGCACTAAGGCGCAGGAAGTAGGTTACAGTGCGCTGAACGTGGCCCAAAACATTCTGGTCTCGTTAAGCGGAAGCTTTCAAACGAGCCCCACATTCTGGCTGAATCCGCGTTCAGGCGTCAGCTACAACATTGCAGCGCAGACACCGCAGTATGCGATGGACAACATGCAGGATTTGCGCAACATCCCCGTTACCACTTTGACTGGGCCGCCCGAGATACTGGCGAGCCTCGCGTCGTTAGAGCGCGGGACGGGACTAGCCACCGTGTCGCACTACAACATTGCGCCGGTGATCGATATTTTCGGCTCGGTTCAAGGAACGGATCTCGGCAGCGTGGCGGCACAAATCGACAATCTTGTGGCGAAGAATTCGAAGAACCTGGTGCGCGGGTCGCGTGTGGTGGTGCGGGGCCAAATTGAGACGATGCGCTCCTCTTTCCGCGGATTGATTGCTGGACTTGCGTTTTCGATTGTGCTTGTATACATGCTGATTGTGATCAACTTTCAATCCTGGCTTGATCCGTTCATCATCATTTCAGCGTTGCCGGCAGCTCTGGCGGGCATTGTTTGGTTCCTATTCGTGACACACACGACGGTAAGCGTGCCGGCGTTGACGGGATCGATCATGTGCATGGGCGTGGCGACAGCGAACAGCATCCTGGTGGTGAGCTTTGCCAAAGAGCAATTGCCCGACGTGGATACAGCCGCGGACGCCGCCCTGCTGGCGGGCTTTACGCGCTTCCGGCCTGTCCTGATGACGGCACTCGCAATGATGATAGGCATGTTGCCGATGGCGCTTGGCTTAGGAGAAGGAAGCGAGCAGAATGCGCCGCTCGGACGGGCGGTAATCGGCGGCCTGCTGTTTGCGACCGTTGCTACTTTGTTTTTCGTTCCCAGCTTCTTTGCGCTTCTGCATGGCAGACGGAGGCGCGCGTAAGCGGAGATGAAAACTGTTCGGATTATCATCATTACGGTTCTGGCGCTGGGCTTGGTTGCCCTTGTAGTAGTGGGCGGAATCGTCCCGCGTTTACGGCAACAACAAACTCTGAAGCAGGCAACGTTTGTAGCCGCCGAGCCCGCGGTTACGGTTACGCGCCCGAAGCTAGGAAACCCCGCGGAAGAAGTGGTCTTGCCGGGGAACATACAGGCGTTTATCGATGCGCCTATTTACGCGAGAACCAGCGGCTATTTAAAAGCGTGGTATTTCGATATTGGCGCGCATGTAAAGAAGGGTCAACTGCTGGCCGTTATCGAGAGCCCGGAGGTGGATCAACAGCTACAGCAGGCGCGTGAGGATCTCAATACGTCGCAGGCGAATTTGAAGCTGGCGCAGATCACAGCCAGCCGATACGTCGACCTATTCAAATCGGATTCGGTGGCGAAACAGGATGTGGACAACGCGGTGCAGGATGCCGCCGCGAAGTCGGCCACGGTGAAATCGGCGCAGGCAAATGTGGCGCGGATTCAGCAGATGGTCGATTTTGAGAAAGTTTACGCACCGTTTGACGGCGTGGTGACCGTGCGCAACACAGATATCGGGCAACTTATCCAGGCAGGTTCAGAGGCAGGAACGGGATCCACAACAGGGGCGGGCAGAGAACTGTTTCATATTGCCGCAATCGGCAACTTGCGCGTATTTGTCGCGGTGCCGCAGTCTTATTCACACGCGGCGAGGCCCGGAATCAAGGCTGATTTGACGCTACCGGAATTGCCCGGGCGCCGATTTCCGGGTACTCTGGTTCGCACAGCGGACTCGCTCGATGTGACGACTCGCACTTTGATGGCTGAGGTCGATGTAATCAACAGCACGGGGCTACTCTATCCCGGCGCGTATGCTCAAGTGCACTTCAGAGTGAAATCGCCGCAAGCCACGTTGATTGTGCCTGCCAGCTCGCTGATCTTCCGTTCTGAGGGCCTGCGGCTGCCGACCGTGGTTCACGGCAATCGCATATCGATGGCGGCAGTGATCTTGGGGCGCGATTTCGGAGATACGGTTGAGATCGTTTCCGGGCTGTCCGAAGACGCTTCGATTGTAGAGAATCCGCCCGATTCGCTTGTGGAGGGAGAGATTGTACGCGTCGTAAAGACTCGCTCCGCCGCCGCGGCGGAAGCGACTTAGATGGCCGGACAGGCCGGTAGGGTCTCGGAATGACAGTCATACAATTCAGGGGGACAGGAGCAAATTAATGTTGTTGCAGTTTCCGGCAACGAACGGTTCCGAGATCGATTTTGGGACGACGTGGGATGCCGTAGTAGTGGGATCGGGCGCAGCGGGGGGAATGGCGGCGCACGTTTTGACACAGCATGGAATGAAGGTGTTGCTGCTCGAAGCCGGCAAAAACCAGGACACCGGGAAGATTCTGCATTCCATGGAGTGGCCATATGATCATCCGCGGCGCGGCAAGATGCCGCCGGAGTACCACGCACTGGGCGCGAACGAATACACGTTTCGCGAGGCGCAAACTGTACAGAATCTGCCCTACAAGAAGGTGGAGTCGTATGTGCAAGGCTGGGGCGGCTCGGACTACAGCAAGACTATTGTGGTCGACGAAAAGCAGAATCCTTACACCGGTACGCGTTACGCTTGGGTGCGCGCCAGGACCGTAGGTGGAAAGACGACCATCTGGGGCCGGCTCGCGCTGCGACTTTCGGATTACGATTTCAAAGCGAAGGACCGAGACGGTTACGGAGAAAACTGGCCGATCTCTTACGCAGACATTGAGCCGTATTACGACAGGGTGGATGAGTATCTTGGCGTGTCGGGGCACCCTGAAAACCTGCCCTATTTGCCCGATAGCAAGTTCCAGCGGCCCGTCAAACTGAATACCGCGGAAGTGAAGCTGCGCAGCACGCTTAAAGGGATGGACCGCGTCTTAACTCCCTATCGCGCCGGTGTGACAACGGACGGCCTGAAGCACAACAAATACCGCAGCCGCTGTTACGGACGTGGGGCGTGTAGCCGCCGCGGAGGTGGGTGCGATATCCATGCGGCTTTCGATTCTCCAACGGGCTTGATCCGGCCGGCAATGGACACCGGGAATTTAACGCTTCGGCCAAACTCTACGGTATACGAGGTCACCGTGGATCAAAACACCGGGAAAGCAAGCGGCGTTTCGTTCATCGACAGCGAATCGCACAAGAGCTATCAGGTGAAGGCCAAGGTGGTCATCGTGGCGGCTTCGACGCTGGAATCGGCGCGCCTGTTGCTGCTGTCTAAATCAAATCTTTACCCGAACGGCATTGGGAACTCAAGCGGCCACGTCGGGCACAATTTCTGCGAACACGTTATGGGCCCGTCCGTTTCCGGGTTCAATAAGGAGCTGATCGGCAAGCCTCGCACGCTGGACGATGGCAGGCCGGGTGGCTTTTACGTTGCGCGGTTCAGAAATCTCACAAGCAAGTCGGATTTTCTACGCGGCTACGGCTATGAAGGCGGCAGCGGGACGACTATGATTCCGGGAACGGCTTATACGAGCCCCGGATTCGGCGAGGAATACAAAAAGCACGTGCGAGATTATGCCGGCGCGATGATCTCGATGGGCGCCTTCGGCGAGGTTCTGTCGCGGTATGAGAACGCGGTGGGTATCGATCCTGAAGTGAAGGACACCTGGGGTATCCCGGTTTTGCGGTTCAGCTATAAATTCGGCGAGAACGAAAAGAAAATGGCCGCCGATATGGCCGAATCCGGCAAAGAAATGTTCGATGCAGCCGGTTTCGAGGTGGTCTCAGTAACGAAGACGATCTTGCCCGAAGGCTGGTCGATCCATGAGCTGGGCACATCGCGGATGGGCAACGATCCGAAGACGTCTGTTTTGAACCAGTACATGCAGTCTCACGACGTGAAGAACCTGTTTGTGGTGGATGGAAGCGCCTTCGTTTCGGCATCCTGCCAAAATCCGACGTGGACGATTATGGCTCTGTGCTGGAGATCTTGCGATTACCTGGCCGATCAGTTCAAGAAGGGTGAGGTGTGATGTGGACGCACGCCTGAACCGGCGGGAACTGGTGAAATTCTTCGGCGCGGCAGCCGCATTCAGCGCGCTGCAGTTGCCGGCGGCTGAGCCTGGTGCGCCGCTCTATTTCTCGAAAGACGACTTTGCGCTGCTGGATGCGCTCACCGAAATGATTGTCCCGGCCGACGATCATTCTCCGGGCGCTCGTGAAGCAGGCGTAGCGGCGTTTATCGACCGAACGGTGGCCGAAGCTTACGTTCCTGAAGACAAAGTATCTTGGACCAGGGGCTTGGCTGCGATTAACGGCTTATCGCAGAACATGAACGGGGCGCCTTTTCTGACGAGTTCAAAGGCGCAACAGGTGAACCTTCTCACGAAGCTGGCTGCTTCAGAGAAAGACCCCAAAACGGAGCCCGAGAAGTTTTTCACGCAGTTGAAGCAGACAACCGCGTTCGCTTATTACTCGTCCTCGATCGGCATCCATCAGGAGATGAATTACAAGGGCAACGTCATCCTCGAGCAATTTGTGGGATATGAAGCTAGTTAGCGGGCTGTTGCTTGCGGCGGCAGTCGTCACATTTGGATCGTCGGGTTCACTTTGCTTTGCGCAAAATCGGGCGGCAGCAGTGTCGCCCCAGATGCACAACGCGCTGCAACCGAATAACTGCGGCAGATCTGAAAGGCGACCTGTCGTTCTTGGCGTCGGACGAATTGCAAGGCAGGTACACGCCTTCACCCGGGCTCGATGTGGCGGCAGAATTCATTGCCGCTCAGTTTCGGGCCGCGGGACTACAGCCCGGCGGGGACCAAGACTATTTTCAGCTCGCCCACATGGTTGATCGGCACATGCCGAAATCGGAATCCAGTTTGACGCTCGAGCAAGGGTCGCACACATCCACCGTTCTGCCGCAATTTTTGGCGATCACTGAAACTTCAGCGCCGGAAAAGATTGAGAAAACGCCGGTGGTTGTGCTGAAGAGCGAAGATCTCCCGACCTTAAAGGACACAGACATCAAAGGCAAGGCTGTCCTGTTGCGCCCGTTTCGACCGTCCTCAAACAACATGCAGGCGTATCTGGAACGGTACGCGTTCACGCGGGCGCTGGGCGCGAGCGATGCCGCGCTTGTGATTACGTTGACGCAGACGAGCGCACCTCAGCCGGGACGTTCCCTACTGAGCGAGCAAGACGAGGCACAGAAACATCGCGTCCCAACGTTAGCCGTCAAAAGCGACGAGCTTGCGGCCTGGCTGGAGCACCCCGCCGAGAACGGCCGCACCGTGACCGTCGACATTCCGGGGCCGGAAGATCAGAAGGTCCTTGTGAAAAACGTGATCGGCGTATTGCCGGGATCGGACGCCAGTCTCAAAAGCACTTACGTAATGCTGACGGCGCACTACGATCACATTGGAACCACCGATACAGCGGGGCGTGCCGCGCCGAACCGCCCATCTGGCGGAAACGATCGCATCTATAACGGCGCTAACGACGATGGCAGCGGTACTGTCTCCGTGGTCGAGATTGCAAAGGCGCTGGCGACGGTGATGCCGCGGCCAAAGCGATCTATGATCTTCATGACATTCTTCGGCGAAGAACGAGGTCTAATCGGATCTCAGTATTACGGACGCCATCCGAGGTTTCCAGTCGCGGAAACCGTCGCTGACTTGAACCTGGAGCAGATAGGCCGTACCGATTCCACAGAAGGCGCGCAGGTAAACACAGCAAGTCTGACCGGCTACGACTACTCGGATGTGACAAAGTACCTGGAAGCGGCGGGGCGCGTCGAAGGTGTCCGCGTATATATGAACCCGAAGGCGAGTGACCCTTATTTCACGCGCAGCGATAATGCCGCGCTCGCTGAAATGGGAGTGCCCGCGGAGACGCTTTGTGTTGCGTTCGATTACTCGGATTACCACGGGCTGGGCGACGAATGGCAAAAGATCGACTACGACAACATGGCCCGAGTGGATCGGATGGTTGCGCTTGGTCTCTTCGACATCGCAAATAGTACAACCAGACCGCAGTGGAATGCCGCGAACGCCAAGACCCTTCCCTTCCGAGATGCGCAGAAAAAGTTGTTGAGCCGAGAATCGCCTGGTTCCGGGAACAAGTAGTGGCGGCTTGACGTATGGCTATTCGGTGATCTGAAAATGCTTACCTTCGTACTTTGGTGCTTTCTGTTCCTGCTGTGTTGGCCAGTCGCGCTCCTCGCATTGGTTCTGTACCCGCTTGTCTGGTTGCTGCTCATCCCGTTTCGGATATTAGGTATCGCCATGCATGGAGCGCTAGCGTTGGTTAGCGCCATTATTTTCCTTCCCTTCCGCGTGTTGAAAGCAATTTAGGCGATACACGATTAGCCCAGCCGGCACTCTTCTGTCAGGGCAGTTACGCCCGTTTACACTGAAAACGAATGCCGCTACCAAGCACTGAAGAGTTCTACCGTATTGCGAAGCTGCCACCCTACGTTTTTGCGGTTATCAATGAGCTGAGGGACAAAGCTCGTGCCGCGGGTACAGACATCATCGATATGGGTATGGGCAATCCAGATGGGGCTACGCCTCGGCCCATTGTGGATGAACTAATTCGGACGTCACAGAACCCGGCCAACCATCGCTATAGCATGTCGCGCGGCATCCCGGCGCTCAGACAAGCAATTGTCGAGAGATACAAGAAGCAGTACGGTGTGAGCGTCGATCCCGAAACTGAAGCGATCGTCACGATTGGCGCGAAGGATGCACTTGCTCATCTGCTTTTCGCGATTATCGGTCCCGGCGACGTCGTGGTTTCTCCCAACCCTGCTTATCCGATTCACCAATACGGAGTGATTATGGCGGAGGGCGACGCCCGGATGCTGCCGATGCCGGATGCCGAAACGTTTTTGTCTGCGCTGAAGGATCTGTATCGCACTGCGGCAAAGAAGCCGAAAGTCATTCTCATTTCGTTTCCACACAATCCGACAACTATTTCGGTGGACTTCGACTACATGCGTGAGATTGTTGAACTCGCGCGCAAATACGGAAGCTTTATTGTTCACGATTTCGCCTATGCGGAGCTTGGATTTGATGGCTATCGGCCGCCTAGCATTTTGCAAGTTCCGGGCGCCGTCGACCATGCGGTTGAGATCTACTCGATGACCAAAAGCTACAACATGGCTGGTTGGCGAGTGGGATTTTGCTTGGGCAATCGGCAACTGATCGCCGCGCTCGCCCGCATCAAGAGCTATTTGGATTACGGCGTGTTCCAACCGGTTCAGTTCGCAGCGATTACCGCTCTGAAGGAATGCGATGACGCTCCAAGGCAGATCTGTGCAACCTATGAGGAGCGCCGCGACCTGTTGATCGCCGGCCTCCGCGACGCTGGTTGGCCCGTGGATCCACCCAAAGCATCGATGTTCGTGTGGGCGCGCATTCCGGATGCATTTAGCGAATTCGGATCGCTCGAGTTCGCAAAACAGATGATGCGTGAAGCTCGCGTTGCCGTATCGCCGGGGATCGGATTCGGGCCGATGGGAGAAGGGCACGTGCGTTTTAGCCTGATCGAAGATCTTGAGAGGACGCGCGAAGCGGCGCGGAACATCGGACGGTTCCTCGAAAGTTCCGGCGTATTCGCGCAAAGCGGTTCCGCTCCGGTACACGTATAATCAGCCATGGCCGCGCTGGCTGAAGCGTCAGCTTACGAGATCGTTGAACTGACGCAGCTCAGCGTCGCCGACCTCGATCCACTCCTCAATGAGGAGATTGGTGTTTGGGAAAGCCGATATGCATGGGACTTCCGGCCCTCCGCGAATCTGCTTCGCCGTTTTCTACAGATGCATTCGCTATATGGCTATGCATTGCGCTTCAATCAGCGGGTAATTGGGTACACGTACTACGTTTGCGAAGGCCACAAAGGGCTAATCGGCGATTTCTTCGTCTCCGAAGCTCTCAATAACTCCTCACTGGAGACGGCGCTGCTCCAGGCTGTGGTGCAAGGACTGATGCGCATATCCGGAATAAGGCGGATCGAGTCGCAACTGATCTTGCTGCAGGATCGTGAAAGGCTGCCGTTCAACGATTTTCTGCGGCGACATGACCGCTATTTCATGACTATCGCGCATGACACAGCTTCCGTACTTCAGGCGGTGACTCCGCAATTGCATGCGGCGTTCGTGCCCTGGTCCGAACGGTATCAAGAAGAGACCGCGCACTTGGTTTCCGCCGCCTACCGCGGACACGTGGACAGCGACATCAACGATCAGTACCGCACGATCCCGGGAGCACGGCAATTCTTGACAAACATCATCCGGTATCCCGGATGCGGGCAGTTTTCGCCCGCAGCATCCGTTTTAGTTATCGATGGCAAAACGGGGCGGGTGTGCGGTGCGTGCTTATCGAGCTTAATTGCCGCCGATTCAGGCCACGTTACTCAGCTTTGCGTGTTGCCGGCGCTACGCGGGGCAAGGCTTGGGTATGAGTTGCTGCGGCAATCGCTCGAGCGACTCAGACAACTAGGTTGCACAACGACAAGTTTGACTGTTACGTGCTCAAATGTGCACGCGATTCAGCTATACGAATCGATGGGCTTTCATAAGCAAGCGACTTTCCCGGCGCTAGTCTGGCAGGGATGGTAGCGACCGCGGGCCGGCGGGGGCAGTTGCCATGGGTGCATTGCGTAGGGGACTTCGAGCGCGGCTGTAGGCGAAGTAGATAACCAACCCAATAATCAGCCATACGAAGAACCGAACCCAAGTTTCAAGCGGCAAGCCGAGCATCAGTCCAAAGCAACAGGCCGCCGAGATGGCCGGTGTCACCGGGGAAAACGGTACTTTGAAGGCACGCTTACGCTCCGGCTGAGTGCGGCGCAGGATAATCACCCCGGCGGACACAATGATGAATGCAAAAAGCGTTCCGATGTTCGAGAGGTCCGCTAACGTACCGATGTCCCATATGCCAGCCGGAATTCCGACGGCGAAACCGGCGAGCCACGTGCTGACATCCGGGGTGCGGAAGCGCTTATGAACGTGCGAAAACACGTCCGGTAACAGCCGATCGCGCGACATGGCAAACCAGATACGCGCCTGGCCATATTGATAGACAAGGAGCGACGAGAGCATCCCAAGTAGCGCACCTACCGTAACGGTGAAGCGCAACTTGTCCATGCCAATGGCCGCAAGAGCGTTCGCAACCGGCGCTGCATTGTCGAGAGTTTTCCAGTTGACAATGCCCGTGAGCACCAACGCAACGGATGTATAGAGCAGTCCGCAAACGATCAACGTTCCGATGATTCCAATGGGCATGTTGCGTTGAGGGTTTTTGCACTCTTCTGCGGCGGTAGATACCGAGTCGAAACCAATGAACGTGAAGAAAACGATGGCAGCGCCGCTCATCACGCCTCCAAAACCATTGGGCAGAAAGGGGTGCAAGTTGGAGGCAGAAACAGCATGCGCGGCTCCGAAAACAAAAAGAAGGACGGCGACGATCTTGATGGCCACCATGATGTTATTGGCGCCGGCACTCTCGCGGACCCCTCGCACCAGAATCCAACTCAACAACATAACTATAAGAAAAGAGGGCAAATTGAACAGACTGCCGGTCAAGTGACCTTCGATAATGGCGGGTTCGGAGAGGTACTTCGGTAGATGTACCCCGAACATGTAGTCGCACATGACGTTGAAATAGGCTGAGAAGCCCACTGCGACAGACATGTTCGACACTGCGTATTCGAGGATAAGATCCCAACCAATGATCCAGGCGAATATCTCGCCAAGGGTTGTGTACGCGTAGGTGTAAGCGCTGCCCGCAATGGGGATCATTGAAGCGAGTTCCGCGTAGCAGAGGGCAGCGAAACCGCAGGTCAGTGCCACCAGGATGAACGAAAGCGTGAGGCCGGGGCCTGCTCCGGGCCGGCCAATGATCGACGCCGCACTGCCTCCGTGGAGCATCAGATCGAGAATCGGCGCGTTAAAGATGGAGGGTACAGTCATATGCTGACCCGCCGCAGCAGTTCCGGTAACGGTGAATATCCCGCCCCCGATCACGGCGCCGATACCGAAGGCGATCAGACTCCAAGGCCCAAGAGAGCGCTTCAACTGCTTCTGCTCGACGTGACTCTCTTGGATTAGCGCATCGATGTTCTTTGTTTTCAGCAGCTGGTTCATGCGCTAATGCGCCAGTATACGGCACGACTACATGCAACAAATTCTAGGGCCGGAAGTCTAACGTGACATGCGTCTCTCTAAGGTGTTCCGTGCTGTAGCGCTTTCGACCTTGTTGACCCTTCCGCTGCTAGCGCAAGTGAGTGCGAGTTTGCAAGGCGTGATTACCGACCCCTCAGGCGCGGTAATTCCCGGAGCGCAGATCACGCTGAAGAACAATGGAACGAACGCCACCCAAAACGCCACAGCGAGCGATCAGGGGTTCTACCGCTTCAACCAGTTGCCGGCCGGTACGTACACTTTGACGGTCAGCGCACCAAACTTTCAGACATCGACGGTTCCGAACCTAAACCTAGCTTCCGACGTTGCGCAGACTGCCGACTCAACTCTGCAACCAGGCAATATACAGTCAACCGTCACCGTGACTGCGTCGGCGCTTCCAACACTGCAAACGGCCGATGCCAGCGTAAGCGGCACCATTAGCTCAGAAGCCGTGGAGACGCTTCCGACCGCGGGGCTTGACCCGTACGAATTAATCAGAACTATGCCGGGAATTGACGGCACGGGCGGAAGAAGCGGTAACGGACAGGCGGTCTTTCTGGGGAACACGAGCGGTCCGGGAACCTCTAACACGGGCATTTTTCAGACGGAGAATCAGATTCAGGTGAGTTCGGCGGGACAACGCGTTGAGCAGAACGTATTTTACATTGACGGGGTAAACGTCAACAGCCTTGGATGGGGCGGCGCGGCAGTTGTCACGCCAAACTCCGAATCCGTTCAGGATCTAACTGTCATTTCTGCGGATTACGACGCTGCAGACGGGCGCGGCAGCGGTGCGCATATCAAAACGACCAGCAAGGCCGGCACGAACAGCTTGCACGGAAGCGGCGTGTTCCTGTATCAAGATCCGAACTTTAACGCTTACAACAAATGGGGCGGCCCGGACAATGCTCCTCCAGTGAGAGTCCAGCTCAACTATCGCCAATATGGCGGCAGCTTAGGCGGACCGATTAAAAAGAACAAGTTGTTTTTCTTTCTCTCTTATCAAGGTCTGAAGAATAGGAATATATCGTATGGACAAAGCTGGGTCACGACTCCGCAGTATCGCAATCTAGTGATTGCCGATCGGCCAGGCAGCACCATCGCAAGAATATTGCAGACGGCGAATGCGAACCCGAGAATCGTCGGAGTGCTGGGCGGTCCATCGACCACCTGTGCCGGAGTTTTTGGAGCGAACGCGGCGTCGACTTGCCGGGACGTTAATGGCGGGCTGGATCTGGGTTCGCCTGGTTCTGGCGTTGCCAATACGCCGTATTATCCGATCTATCCCGCAGCGGGCTCAACGGGCGCGGGCTTTGATGGAATTCCCGACATTCAATATGCCGAGTTCTACGTACCGTCCGAGCAAGTGGGGAACCAATACAATGCGCGTTTCGATTACGACCTGAGTTCGAAGGACACGCTTTTCGGATCGTTCTACATCACGCATTTGAATTCTGTTTCCGCAGGGTCTATTACTCCATCATCGGACGTTTACTTGAAACCGACCAACACTGCCGTGACCTTGGCTTACGTTCGCAATTGGAGCCCCACGGTAATCAACGAACTCCGCGGCAACTTCACCCGCTTTGCCGATAACCAGATCAATGATAATCCTGGAACGAATTTCGGTATTCCGCAGATTCAGGTGGAATCGTATCCATTCGGAGACATGCAGGTAGCCGGTGTGCTGCAGAGCACCGATACCCCGGCCATCCTTGCCCAAAACACGTACGAGGTGCGCGACACCCTAACGAAGGTCTGGGGCAATCACACCTTCCGGTTCGGTGGCGAGTATCGCTGGGAGCAGGACAACGACAACCTGAATGGGGACGCGCGTCCGCTCTATTCCTTCTCTGGTCTTTGGAATCTCGCCAACAGCGCGCCGATCTTCGAGCAGATCTCTGTGAACGCCCTCACCGGCGGCCCTTCCAGTTCGGTTTTCTATTTCCGCGATCACCTTGCCGGGCTGTTTGCACAAGACGATTGGCATGTGACTCCCAGTTTGACCGTCAATCTGGGGTTGAGATGGGAATACTTCTCGCCGTTGACGGAAGCTCGCGGGAACCTGGAAAACATTTTTCTCGGTTCTGGCGCGTATGGACTCGTAAATGCCCAATTGAGGCATACAAATCAATTGTGGAATTCCAATTGGAAAGATTTTGAGCCTAGAATCGGCTTCGCTTACGCACCCACAGCAGCACACGAAAAGTTCGTCGTACGCGGCGGTTTCGGTATCCTCTACAATCGGCAAAACGACAATATCTTCGGGAACATTCGGCAGGATCTTCCTACTAATTATTTCTACGGTCTGTGCTGCGGTACGGCTCCGGCACCCTATAGTTTCTCTACGCCGTACGCGGGGGGGCAGATACTGTTCGCAACGGGCAGCAGCAATGCGCCGAACAGCTATCCTGCGAATCCGGTGTTAGCAACAGGCGTGAATCCGCTCACTGGAACTCCAAACGCTATTGGCGGAGGCAATCCTCCCGCCATCCAGGTTTACGGAGCTTGGCCCAACACTCCAGACGCTTATACAGATCTCTATTCGTTCGAAACTCAGACGCAACTCGCTCGCAATATAGTCTTGACGGTCGGCTATCAGGGAGCGCTGAGCCGGCACCTAATCCGCATTTTTGATGAAAATTTTGTATACAACCAATCGATAGGAACTCAGAACAGCTATTTCAACGGCGTGCTGATTCCCACTCCTGACGTGAACGCATCCTATAACGCAATGAACGCTCGCATTGCTAAACAGTTCTCACAGGGGTTCTCGATCGACGCCACCTATACCTGGAGCAAGAGCATCGACATGCTCTCTTCGGAAGGTCCGGGCGCGCAAACCAATCAAACCGATCCCGTGCATGCGCAGACGGACGAATACGGTCCTTCCGATTACGATTCGACCAATCGTTTTGTCGCGAGCGGCCTTTGGACGCTGCCCATCTTCCCGCATAGCAAAGGGATCCTGCATTCTGTTCTAGGCGGATGGCAACTGGGCGGTATCACAACGGCCTACTCCGGTTTCCCGTGGACTCCGGTTGTAGGGTTCCAGTCTTCCGTTGCGGCGCTGCCGACGGCGGCCACGATCGCCCCCACGCGGCCAGTTCAGTACTATCTCAACGCGAATGCAAACACAAATTCGAATACGTGCTTCATTGACGGTTGCCAATTCGGCGGTACGAACCAGAGCGTACCCATCATAGGAACCAACTATTTCAATATCTCCCACGCCGGAACTCCGGGAATCGGACGCAACTCCTTCCGCGGACCCGGATTCTTTTCGACAGACGCGACTTTGTCAAAGAAATTTTCAGTGCCGATCTTGAGCGACAGCGCGGGAATCGAGCTGATGGGCCAAGCCTTCAATGTATTCAATCAGTTAAATCTGATTCCGTTCCACGTCGGCGATTTGGGTACGCACATAGATAATGCGAACTTCGGCCGACCGAGTGGTGCTTTGGCTGGCCGATCGATACAACTCGAGGTTCGGCTGACGTTCTAGGAATAATCCTTCATTAAATCAGGGCGCACGGGCGCGCAGAACCGCGTACCATGTGGGTATGCGCCCGTGAGTCGTGCAACCCGATCTTACGTGCGCGGCATCCAAGATATGAGCGTGGTGCTTTCCCTGCTCCCTCGACTACTTTGGCCGCTTTGAGACGCAATGACATTCGATTATCGCGCCGCGAGTTCCTGTTTGCGACTGCGGCTGGGGCTATAGCTACTCGAAGCCTGGCAGCCGCGGAGTTTTCGGAAACCACACAACCTTTAACACGCGACGACCGCTCGTTTCTTGAAGATTTCGCTCGCCGCTGTTCGCGATATTTTTGGGAGCAGGCAGACCTGCACACCGGCATTGTCTTGGATCGCGCCAGGAACGACGGTGCGCACGCGGGTGGTAGCGTAGGAAGCACCGCCGCTACAGGATTTGGGCTCACGGCGCTCTGCATCGCGGCAAGCCGCGGCTGGCTTCCGCGCGATCAAGTGCGAGCACGCGTGTTGGTGACCCTACGATACTATTGGGCTCACGCTTTCCATGATCACGGTTGGTACTACCATTTCCTGGACGTCACGACAGGGGCTCGGCGTCTGGATTCCGAAATCTCGAGCGTTGACACCGCATTTTTTCTGTGTGGTGCCCTGACGGCTGCGGGATATTTTTCGGGTGACAAGGAAATCGAGACACTTGTGAAGCAGATTGTCGAACGAGTGGATTTCGCATGGATGCTCGCCGGCAACCCGCTTCTCTTGTCGATGGGCGTTCACCCAGGATCGGGATTTCTGAAAGCGCGCTGGAGCACCTATAGCGAAGCGTCGGTGCTTTATCTGCTGGCTATCGGCTCTCCCCGGCATTCGATTTCAGCGGATAGCTGGTATGCGTGGTTGCGCCCCGAGCTGCACTTCGACAAATGGACTTTTGTGAGCGGCGGACCGCTGTTCACTCACCAGTTTTCACATGCTTGGGTGGACTTCCGGCACCAGCAGGATGGAGATCCGTCATATTTGAACTACTTCCTTAACTCCATCGTTGCAACGCATGCGCACCGGGATTTCTGTCTCAGCCTGCAATCGCAATACTCTGTGTACGGTTCGAATATGTGGGGTATTACCGCATCAGATAGCCCAAGTGGATACGTCGTCTGGGGTGGACCGCCATACGCCGGTCCCATCAATGGAACGCTGGTTCCGTGCGCTGCCGCGGGCTCTTTAATGTTTGCGCACGAGATTTGCTTGCCCGTGCTGCGCGAGATGCGCAGTGTCTACGGCGAGAAAATCTACGGAAGGTACGGGTTTACAGATGCATTCAATCCGAACTGGCAAGACCGAACGTTGTGGGTCAACCAGGATGTAGTGGGCATCGATGTGGGCATCTCGCTGCTGAGCATTTCAAACCTGCTTGCCGGCGACGTCTGGCATTGGTTCATGAAAAACGAATATATCCAGCGCGCAATGGAGCGCGTCGGCTTTCAGATCGCGACACCAGGCATCACGGTACCTGAGACTCATAAGCGCGCGCGACGCGTCTAGCCGGGCGTCGCGCTCACAATATTGAGGAACTAGCGCTTTCGCTGGCCCTTAACCAATTTCTTGACTTTGCGTTTGTTGGAGCCACGCGCTATGCCGGAAGCTCGCTTCGCTTTAGGGGCGGCTTTCTTGCGCGCAGCGCGCTTTAGCTTCTTACGTTCGTCGGTATCTTCAACGTGCTTTGTGTTCATTCGTCGACTTTGATTCCTGCGTACTTTTCTACGATTTTTTTCAACCCGTGACCGGGGAAACTTATTGTTAGTTTCGCATCCTCGCCGTCCCCCTCACGTCGAAGCACCGTTCCACGACCGTAAACGGGGTGTCTAATCACAGTTCCGGCGGCGATCCCGACCTGTTTTCTTAGCGGCTTGCCACTTAGTGTCGTAGGCGGACGGGCGGGCTCCTTTGAGGAAACCGGTGCGGAAGTTGCGGGCGCCTTCGCTGAACGAGGCTGAATCGTTGTGTTCGCCGGCAGAGGTCCGGACTGGGCTTTTACCGGCGCGGCCCCACCGGTTCCGTTCTGCGCAGACGGACGCCTTGTCAATCCAGAAGGTGGCGGCATGCCGCGTTCGGCGAAGAACTGCGAAATATTTTCTACTGAATTGTATGTGCGGCCTGTATACAGATTCTTCTTCACCGATTCGCGAACATCGGATTGCTCGGCAAACAGATCGACTTCTTCGCCGTAGTGCGCTCGCTCGGGCGAAAGGCGTTCGCGCAGACTCGGCGGCACTTCATTCAGGAATCGAGAAGGCAGGCAGACTTCCGGCTGCGAATTCCCGTAACGTCGGCGATACCGCGCCCAAGTGAGATACAGACGCTTCTCCGCCCTGGTCATGCCAACGTAGCAGAGCCGGCGTTCCTCTTCCATCGCGGCTTCAGCGTTTAGGGAGCGGCTGTGCGGGAAGAGGCCTTCTTCCAGACCTGCGATGAATACGTTCGGAAACTCCAAGCCTTTTGCGTTGTGGATGGTCAGCAGTGACACGGCAGCTTGCTGATCGACTGAATCCGCGTCAGAAACGAGAGCAGCGTGATCCAGAAACTCGGCAGCAGTCTCGCCCCGTTCAGCCGCCTCTGAAGCGGCATTTACAAGTTCTTCCAAGTTGCCCAAGCGCGATTCGGAATCCTGCGAAATGTCAGCCTTCAGCATCGTCTGATAGCCGGTCTTTTCCAAGATGTCGCGCAAGACTTCGGGAACAGGCTTTGTTTTCGCGGATTCGCTCAGAACGTCGATTAACGCAACGAAGTTTTTGATAGCCGAATCCGCGCGCACCGGGAAAAGTTTGTTTTCGACCATCTGCGGGAGAGCGTTCCAGAGACTGATTCCGCTCTCAAGGGCATATTGTTCGATCTGTTCAAGAGTGCCTTTGCCGATACCACGAGCAGGTGTGTTGATGATGCGAAGCAGGCTGATGGAATCCTGCGGGCTGAGCAGCACCTTCAAGTATGCGAGAAGATCTTTAACCTCAGCGCGCTGGTAAAAACTGAACCCACCGACTACTAAATACTTCCGGCCATACCTTCTGAGAGCTTCTTCTATCTGGCGCGATTGGAAGTTCGTACGATAAAGAACGGCAACTCGCTCCAAAGGATTACGGCCGAGTAACTTCTCTATCGTATTTGCAATGAAGAGAGCTTCGTTCTCGCCGTCCGGAGCTTCGTAATAGCCGATTTTAGGACCGGAATCAGAGTCGGTCCACAGCCACTTTCCTTTACGCTCTTTGTTGTTGGCGACGACCGCACTCGCTGCTTCCAGTATGTTCTTGGTGGAACGATAATTCTGTTCCAAGCGGATAACAACCGCTTCTGGGTAGTCACGCTCGAAATCTAATATGTTGCGGATGTCGGCGCCGCGCCAGCCGTAGATCGATTGATCTTCGTCACCGACAACAGCGACATTGTGCCGGGTTTCGGTAAGCAGACGCATCAGCTCGTATTGGCTGTGATTCGTGTCCTGATACTCGTCGATCATGACAAATTCGTAACGGCGGTTGTAAAGCTTGCGAAGCGCTTCATCGTGCTGTAAGAGGTGAACCGACTCGAGTAGAAGATCGTCGAAATCCAGGGCGTTGGCCTGCCGCAACCTGTCCTCGTAGACCTCGTAAATCTTGGCTAGACGCGTCAGCTTCGGATCTGTCGCGGCCTTGTACCAGTCCTGTGCAGTCTCATTGTGACTCTTCGCATGACTGATGCGTGACAATGTCGCGCGATACTGCATAAACTTCTCGTCCAGACCCAACTGTTTGTAGATTGATTTCATCAGCGCAAGCTGATCGTCATCATCGTAGATGGTGAACTGCCGAGTAAAACCTATGCGGATGTCGCTGAGCGCGTTACCGTCCCGGCGCAACAAGCGCACGCAAAATGAGTGAAAAGTGGAAAGGACGGGCGTGCTTGCAGTCGTGGTGTTGGTGAGCAGACTTAAAACGCGCTGACGCATTTCGTCGGCGGCTTTGTTGGTGAAAGTGACCGCCAGAACAGCAGGGCCGGGCACATGTTGGTTCTCAATCAGGTGAGCGATGCGGTGAGTGATGACGCGCGTTTTACCACTACCTGCGCCCGCGAGAAGCAACAGCGGTCCTTGCACATGCTGAACAGCTTCGCGTTGTTGCGGATTTAGACCTGCAAGAAAATCCATGGAAAGAAGGCGGGCGGCGATTACAGAATAGCATCGGCAGTCGTCTTATCCGCTAGGCTAAAGGCTGGTCTTTCCGCCTGGATGAAGCTACCTCATAGTGCCGCTATCGCGATTGCATGCCTCTGCTCAGGGCTGCTGGTTGCGCATCAGAAATCAAGCGTTAAACCCGCCTTCGAACAGATCGATTCCATTGTCAGGACACTCTCCGCGATGACAGGGCTCACGGAGGATCATCCCGTCCCATACGGCCGCATGAATAAGCATCAACTGCGGCAGTTTCTTACCAAGCGGATAAAGAAAACACTGAAACCGGAAGAGATCTATGCCGATGAACTCGCGCTGAAAATGCTCGGATTGGTGCCGCAGGATTTCGATTTGAAGAAAAGCACGTTGGATCTTCTGACGGAACAGGCGGCAGCCTTCTACGACTACGACAACAAAAAGCTTTTTCTTCTAGACGACGCGATGTTCAACGCGGACACAACCACTCTGGCGCATGAGTTATCTCATGCGCTGGCGGATCAGCATTTCGATTTGGGCAAGTTTATGGACGAGTCGCCCTCAAACGACGATGAGAATCTGGCTCATACCGCGGTTGTGGAAGGCGAAGCCTCCTGGCTGATGCTTGCTTACGATTTGAAGCAAGCGGGCAAGAATCCTGTTCCCACTTCGGACATGCTCAAGAGCGTTATGGACTCGAGCGCCAGTTCGGTGGGCGATTTCCCTGTTTTGAAGTCATCGCCGTTGTACATCCAGCAGTCGCTTTTATTCCCATATAGCGAAGGCACGCTGTTCTTCGACGCGGTTTACAAGAAGCTGGGAACGCGGTCGTTTTCCGCCGTCTTCACCGACGCGCCTATAGATACCGCGCAAATCATTCATCCGGAGCGCTATTTCGCGCACCAGAAGCCTACCGACGCGAGTCTGCCGAAGCTGAGCAATGAGGACAAAGCAAACACAATCCTATCGGGATCGCTGGGCGAGTTCGATCACGAAATTCTTCTGCGGCAGTACGATAGCGAGGAGGTGGCACGGGATTTGTCCCCGCATCTCGGCGGCGGCCAGTTCAAGATCGTAGCGATCGGCGAAGAGGAGCAAGCCGATACTCGAGTTTGCATCGGAGTGGGATTCGCCGCAGCAGGCCCGGCGATTTTTCCAGTCCTATAAGAAAGTGCTTAAGGGCAAGTGGCAACATTCCGAGTGGACCGTTGACAAAGACAACCTTGTCGCGGGCAGCGGAGATAGCGGTTATTTCGTTACGCGGCTTTCGGGAACAACGGTCACGAGCGTTGAGGGACTAGCGGAAGCAGCAGAGTGGCGACGCTTGCAGCAAGATGTCACGGCAGGAGGACCTGTCCGAGTTGTGTTCCGGCCAGCGGTTCTGGTAGGACACCGTCAGCATTAGCAGGGACACCGGGCACAAACTCTACGTTAAACTCTTAGGTGGAGATCCCTTTGAAGAAGATTTTGGCGATAGCTGCCGGAACAGCCTGCTTGGCGGCAGCTCAGTTATCGGCGCAGGAACCGCGCAAGGCGCCTGAACTTGCGTTCACGGTTCCGGGACAGGGAACAAAACTGCTGAGCCAATATAGGGGCAAAGTCGTCGCTGTGGAGTTTATCTTCACCACGTGCCCGCACTGTCAGGCGGCTACCAAGTTGATGGAGAAGTTTCAAAAGGAGTTCGGACCACAAGGATTTCAAGCCATTGACATCGCGGTAAATGACAACGCCGATCTGCTGGTTGAAAACTTTGCAAAGGATTTCCAAGTGAACTTCCCGGTCGCTTGGGTGTTGCGCGACCAAATGATCTCTTTCATGGGCTGGAACAATGGCTTCTTCGTGGTACCTCAGCAAGTGCTAATTGATCGCAAGGGTGTAATCCGATACCAAACCCCCGAACAGGAAAATGAGACGTGGGACAAGCTGATGAAGGAAGATGCGATCCGCCAGCATATTGAAGAACTGCTCGGTGGTTCGCCGTCGGCGTCGGCGAAAGGCAACAATTCGGCGACACACGTTGCATTAGCGAAGAAATAAGTTTAAAACAAATGCGCCCGTAGCTCAGCCTGGATAGAGCGTTTGCCTCCGGAGAAATAGCCTGGCCCGGGCGGGCGGAGAATGCAGTCGGAAAGTGGTCCCGTAGCTCATTTGGATAGAGCGCGTGCCTCCGGAGCACGAGGTAACTGGTTCGAATCCAGTCGGGACTACCAACTTTCTCGTCGAGAAGTACGTTATACCACTGAAGAGTCCGTTGCGGACATTGGACGTTAGCGCGTTTTGCGGCCAAGTGCTTCGGCAGCGAGCTTGGATGGTAGATAAACACGTGGCAAGCGACTAGTCGCGGGTAAGCGGAGAAACTCACCTTCTCGACATGGACCCTCAATCAGCGGATTGCAGAACGGAAGCGCGTCGTTCAGGATCTCCGATACTTGAGTCGGCTCGTGATACGGGCTCAAGAGATCACTTGAGAAACCAGCAATGGCCGCGACCCTCGCATGCCTGTAGCATCAGAACCAGGAATTCTTTTCTCACGCGTTTCCGTGACTCACGCGGGTCGCGTGTCGAAGCCGAGGAACCGCATCCCCGCATTGACGTTCCTGTTGCGAAGCGGAAACTTCGCCGGCGCATACCAACCCAGCAACTCCTGGACACTCGACCGCTTGAAGCCGTACAGCATCTCCGCACATTCGGACATCTCGTCGATCGGCAAATCCTTTTTACTAGCACCAATTAGGGTCGACCATCCCTTCCGAATCTGCGCGATTCTGTTGTTATCGAGAAAGCGATTTAGAACGCGGGGATCACCCATGCAGTTCAGACTTTTTGCAACTTCTCTCGCCTGCGATTTTGTCAGAGTCGATATCCTACTAGGAGCCAGGAGAGTCCTGATGCGTCGCGAGTTGTACCTTCGCCAAGTTCCGTTGTCGTACTCCTGTACTTTGGCCCACTTCTGGAACTCAGTCGCCCAGCGCCGAATCTGACGAAACATCTGCTTGTCCGTTAGTTCGCGCGGCGGTAATTTCGTGTATGGTTTCGAAGGAGTACCCCCGTGGTGGTAGAGGTAGTCCAACATTCCATCGATCTCCAGATACAAAGGAGTCTTTGGCCAGACTCGGGGCAGCTCTGAGTAAATTTCTGCAAGATACCGGTAATGCTTTAGAAAATCAGAGTAGTCCCCAAATAAGCGGACGAAGCCCTGGCCACCAAAATCTCCGGGATCGGGTGGGAGTCGCGAAGGAGTCGGAAGGCTTGCTCTGTTGTTCTCACGTCCGTTCTCGAATTTCTGCTTCGGGAGGTTCGTCACCTGATCCAGTGGCACATCTTTCGCTATTTCCCACCAATCTTTGAACTGGGCGATAGCGGACCTTGCGGTAGCGCCGTTCAAAATTACACCTAACTCATGCTTCCTGCTGAACGCCGTGATCGTTAAGTTGGCGGATGTAAGAAGAACGGCGTCATCGGCGATGTAGACCTTCCCGTGTAGCCCGCGTAAAGTCTTTACTGTTCCCTTTTGACTGAAACGGAGCACCGTCTCACGATTGAGTTGTTCTTCGTCCTTGTCAGTAAGTAGTCTGACGTCGAGAGCGCCGTTATCCCACCATTGTCTGCCTAGGATGCGGCGAACTTGCCAGCTCCCGACATAAGGCGAGGCAATCCATAAACGACGTTTGGCAGCTTGGCACATTTCTCGCAACTGGAAAGCAAGCTGCGCTCTTAGAAGGAGACCACGCGACACCGAAAGAATGTACCACAGCACCGCAGCTGAGCAGACCACCGAAATTCGACGATGCCGGTGCTCACGAGCTGAGCAGACCATCGAAATCGACGATGCCGGTGCTCACGAACGCACTACCAGTCTCTTGGATCCGACTCTGGCACCGCCAGCTTCCCCGTTCGATACAAACTCAAGTAGTGTGGTCCATGACGCGGGCCGACTTTGTAGGTTGGGCGCGGAAAAGCAGCGGAAAGTTGCCCGCTCAGTTCCACAGCACTGATAGTCGGGTTTGAATAAATGAGCCACGCAGCAAGTTGCGCCTGCCTGAAAGAACGGTCCAGGTTACGTGGCCCTTGTGGAAAATTCGTCCCACCGTTAATCGTGATGCGAGTGACCTCAGCTGCCCAATTAATGTAGGCTTGTATCCAGCCTTTGGCGCCCCATGCTGCTGGATGGGGCACTGAGGCAACGACGACCGTGCGTCCCCCGATTTGCGCTTTGAACGGAGCGCCCGTTGAGATCCGTCGTTCGGTCAAATAGCCACGCGCTTTTGCCCCGACCGTTACGACCACTTGAGGGCAGACTTGACGCACGACTTCGTCGAGGTGGAGGTCGGCACACTTGCTGCCTCTCGCCGGTAGTAATCCCCCATCTAGAGTTGCACATAGGAACAGTTCCGTTACGGCGGCAACTGAAGCAAAGGAGTGCCCCGGAAAGGCTTCGTCGGCTATAGCTACGTGAAGATCGTAATGACGCCCCGGCTCGCCAAAGCGTACGTACGACTGGCCCCGCCAAATGTCGTGTGCGAGCGAATCAAACACCTCTGGGTCTCGCATTATCTCGAGGTAGAGATCCCGGTTCGTTGTGCTGATCCGCGGATTCGTCCCGATGAAGAGAAGCGGGGCAGTGTGAGAACTGCCAATCGTGGGCGGAAATTTCGCGAAGGGCGTCCTATCGGATATCCGCGAAAAACCAAATCCATCACCGGCGCAAGCTTCGCATTCGAATACTCGTTGACGGAGCACCTTGGGATCAGCTTGCACTTATTGGTCCGGGTTGCCGCGGGCGCTTCTCGCGCATGCGGCAATTCGTATGATTATACGGGCATCTCACCAGCACCACCGTATGGGCCAGCGTCGATTGATGGGAACAGATACCGAAGAGCCATCTCATACACCTAAGCTGTCGGGATTGCTCCAGGATGATGCCCAAACCGGAAATTGAGCGCCGCAAAGCGGGATAGATCGCCGGTGACGTCCATGTGTTTACGATCCAAGTTGACGGCAACTCGGGATGTCGGTCTCATGCCGCTTGCCCACTCACTCACGGGTTACTTTCAATTTTCAAAATAATCTTCTTCAATTGTGCGATTCATAAACCGCGTTCTCTCCGAAGGAGGTTCAGGTAATCCGGATGACCTCGCCGGTCTTTATCAAGTCCAGTGCCCTAATTGCATCCGGAAGCAACCGCTTGAGATCGGCGAGTCTGTTTGTGGGCGCGCACAAGACAATCATCGATATCTGCCGAAGGCTTATATTCTGTTGATACGGAATCTCCTGGTCCGTGGTAACGATCACCTCGAAACCGGCGGCTTCCGCTGCGGCCAATAAGGCGCCATTTTTCAAGCCTGAAAGCTTGGCGTAGGCAGCAGTTTCGCAGTTGTGTCCAGGGAAGAGCAACCGGAGCCGTTGGTCAACACATTCGTCGATCAGGATCCGCATCAAACTCGAGCTAAGCGCAGCTCTCGTGACTCCTCAAGGACCTGGACGGCGAGTTCGCGGCTGACGGTGGGGAAGCCTTCCAGAAAATCGTCGAGAGATTCGCCATTTTCCAGGTACTCGAACATGGTTTTTACGGGAACACGCGTGCCTCGAAAAACTGGTGTTCCGTGCATGACTTCAGGATCGCTCGTGATCGGTTCCTGCATGCCCCGATTGTCGCTCATGTGAGGCTGACCGGTGGGTTCGCCGAATTGAAAGCATACACTTAGCCGATTTAAAGCACTTCGACAATCCCAAACGGACGAACAGACATAGTTCGCTCCAAAGAAGCCATCGGTTGTCAAACCAGGGTGGCCCAATATATTGGCCTGAGACGCGAAATCGTGAGCCTCTCAATTGCAAGTAAAAGCCATATGCCTCGTGACCATTTGCCTCCGGAGCAAAAGGTCCAAGTTCGAATCTGTGCGCGCGTACCAAAATTTTTGAAGGACGCTGGAACAGTTGTTGGCAGCGAGTTCCGGCATCTACCGCGATCCGCCGACCGATGGTCTGACCCGATAGAACTCCACCAATGTCTGAAGTCACCCCAACACCCGTAGAGACATCAGGCCACAGCAATGCTGTCATCGGAGTCTAACTTGACGACAAAATGTCTGAAACAAATCCGAAGACCCAAGTCAACCCAACTCGTTTGCAGGAGGCCGTGTTCCCCAGGCCAGAGAATCCGGTTCGCTTAACGGGGGATCCAGACTTTGCACCTGAACTATTGCCTTCCGAGGCGGAAACAGTCCGCGAGTACGTGCGCGAGAAGAAGCCCCCGAAACCGCAGGTGCCCCTGTTTGACAAACGATTGCGTCCATGGGGTTCTCTCATCGTCGCGATATGGGTCGGCGCGCTCACGGCTGTTGTGGTGATTCGACGGAGGCGGCAGCGCAAGACTCGAGGTTAGCCTGCCTACACTCAAACCGTGAAATGCACGACCGAATGTGCCGTTCAAAAAGAGCGATGATGGAGTTATAGATTGGTTTGCTGAAATTGCATTCTTATGCTGTCTGAACGTGATGCTTCGCTCATTGCTCTCCCCCACGGGCATCAATCGGACACAAACGAGAGCGATCAGCCGCTGAATATCGATTTTTCCAAACACTTTTTGCATAACTTTGGCGGATGGCTTAGTGATCTGCTTAACCCGGCCAATCGGGCCCCTGAACTAATAGGTCTGTTGTTTGGAGCCCGTGGCCTCACTGACTCCGTTATCCAAGATTTCCAAGTTCTAACTGACAGCCGAACTCCAGATTCCACGTCCTTGCAACCCACGTGGAATAAGGCATTCGAGAGCTGGCAGTCGCGATCGGTATTCGATTCGGAACTCACGTGGCTCGATTTGCTTGGATGGTTCTGCCTTCGACCCAGTTCGACAGGGGAATTACGAAATTCGGATATTGAATTTCACAACACGTATTTCCCAAATCCCGGCACGTTGGCAGCAGTTTTTCACTCTTTTAGGCAGGCGTAGTTACTGCTGATCTGCATGTCAGCCTTTCGGATTCGCAATTTCAGGCTGAAGAACATCGCCGTATCTCGATTGACGTGTTGCTTCACCCCAGCAGTATCGACGCCGAGGAATCCGAAATCGCGCCGAAAATACCCGATGACGTATTTCTAAATGTCTATGCCGTTACGAGTGCGCTTGATCGTGCGGAACGATGGGTCGAATGGAAGGCGCGGGTACGGTCTCTGGTACGGCTCGATTGGCTGCGTTCTAGAATCGGCAAGGACCAAGCTAATTTGTCCACGGACCAGCGCGCCGCAATTTCACCCGTTTGCCTTGCATGTCTTACCCATTTGTCTTGCACGGCACTCGATAGTACTCGCAGTACCAATCAACGAACTTACGAAGGCCAACTTCTATCGGCGTGTCGGGACGAAATCCAACGTCATTCATCAGCTCCTCGGTGTCGGCATAAGTACTCGGCACGTCTCCCGGCTGCATCGGAAGAAACTCTTTTTGGACGGGCCGTCCCAGGCACTCTTCTAGTAGTTCGATCAAGCGGATTAGCTCTACCGGGCGGTGATTCCCGATGTTGTAGAGCTTATAGGGAGCGCCGGAGGGGGGAAGGGGTTTTGGCGGTCGGGCAAGCACCTGAAACACGCCCTCGACTATGTCGTCGATGTATGTGAAGTCGCGCTGCATCTTACCGTAGTTGAACACCGGGATACTCCGGCCCTCTAGAATTGCCTTGGTGAACGAAAAGATTGCCATGTCAGGGCGTCCCCATGGACCATAAACCGTAAAGAAGCGCAAACCCGTGGTCGGCAACCTGTAGAGATGGCTATAAACGTGGGCCATCAATTCATTGGATTTCTTAGTCGCAGCATAAAGACTGACGGGATAATCGACGTTGTCCCCGACGGAAAAAGGTATTTTTTCGTTCGAACCGTAAACTGAGCTGGAGGATGCATATACAAGGTGGCGAACCTCGTGCTGTTTACAATTCTCCAGAAGGTTCACAAAGCCGGTCACGTTGGCTTGGATGTAGATATGAGGATTGACGAGCGAATAGCGTACTCCCGCCTGCGCAGCTAGATTTATGACCTGCTTCGGGTGCATACGTATCGAACAGTTCCGACAAAGCCCCTCTATCGCTCAGATCCAATTTTTCAAAGCGGAAACAGGGATGGGCCGTCAACTGTGCAAGGCGATCCTTTTTCAGGGAGACGTCGTAGTAGTCGTTGAGATTATCCAAGCCGATGACGTCTTCACCGGCCTCGAGCAAGCGCTTTGCTGACATGAAAACCGATGAACCCGGCTGCCCCCGTAACAAGAGTCATGGCAACAATGCTCCTCCACAACTTGAAGCCCGATGGGGCAATGCATGTGTAGCAAGTCCTTCAATCAGACGTGGCTTCGAGCGTGCGGAGAGAAGTCGCACTGCTACATAAAAGGGCAGCACGTTAAACAGGACCAGAGGCATCAAATAAAAACAGCCTGCCCGGAATAGCCAATAACAGGAGACCTCCAGATAAACGTAAATGACAACCACCCAATATTTGCTTGAGTTCGATTTGTACCAGCGCTGGAGACGCGCAAGCAGATACCCGGTGAGCATCCCTTTCAGCAGCAACTCAAGGACACCCCACCCAATCGCGCCTTCGGCCATTACGCCGAACGCGTAAGCGGCTCCGGTAGTCTCGATTCCGAGGACTCGTGCATACCACGTGCTCTCATCCAGCTTTTCAAACGGAAGGATTTGTGAAGGTATGGGCGCCACAAAGTCGTGAAAACGAACCTGCGGCGGTACCGGCGGAAGTGTGCCATTTTCGGCGCGCCGGTATAAGTCGAACGCATTTGCAAACATAGCCTCGAATTCGTTGTTCGCAGTCAGCAAAGTTGCGTTGCTGCCTTCGGGGCTCGAATAGCCTCTTACGAAACCGAATATCGTGTATCCCGCCAAGAAGAGTACGGCGCCCGTCAGCGCGACCAACGGCCTAATCCGCTTGACAAAACGGTCGTAGAGAATTCCTATCATTAATACGAGGAAAACGAGGGGAGAGCGGGATCCCAAACCTCCCACAACAATGATCGCCTCAACAGCCAACCAAGCGAAAATCAACAATCGGTATTTCTTGTACTCGCGGAACAGCAACACGAGTGTCGCCGCTTGCGCAAAAACTGACTATCCCCTCGACGTGTGCTTCGATCTGTGCCAACAACTTCGGCACGCTGTGATACACCTCGTAGGAGCTATGAACCATATCACTGTAGTTATTGCCGGAGATACTGTAGATGATCGGCAAAACCTTTGATGCCGGCTTCTAAGCCAGCTAAGATGAGCAGACACCAAAACAGGTATCTGGGATTTGTCCTCAGAGTTTTCGCACGGCCCGAAGTGTGACGCGAAACCGCCAGCAGATACACGATTACACAAGGCACAATGTAGGCGACATATCGCCATTCGATGGCAGCCATCTGTGCTGGGCTAGGCCGGGCGGCCCATAGACGGTTATCGTTATATGGCGTAAATGTCATGCCTCTAGCCCAGTACGTTGCAATGGGAAAGACGAAGTACAAAGCAAGAACCATGAAGTACAGTGCGCCAATATCGTCGAAGGGAACTCCCCCATTTCGCTCGTATAGCTCAAAAAATGTGGGGATCAGAAGCAGCAGCACGGATGCTACCGGAAGGATGATGGTTCTCTCATCGCCCGAAGAGAATAGGGCCACACCCGTCGTAATCACGAGCATAAAGCCAGCGGCGAAGACCGCCCACGATTTTCTTCTTCTTGCGGTGGTCATAACTTTCCCTGTTCAGATCAGCAACTCTGAACAGTTAATCGATAAACTGCCGAAACCATAGCTCTAGAAACAAGAACGCCCACAACCGGCTGCTCCAATCACGTCGTCCACTGGAGTGCTCGTCGATTAGCGTGCGGATAAAATTCGGGCGAAAGAGCCCGCGCCTAGCGGCACGATCATCCAGGAGGCATTCACGCAACATACCGGCCAAGATCGGTTCGCAGCCACTTTCCAAGCGGCACGCCAAAGCCGGTCTTTGGCTTGGAAAGAAGCGGGGCGGGAAGAACTCCAGCCAGCGCGTTCTTAAGGATCACTTTTCCTGTGCCGTTAGTCCTTTTTCGCGAGCTGTCAATTGATGCGGCAAACTCGACGAACTCGTGATCTAGAAACGGGCACCTGACCTCAAGACTATTGGCCATCGATGCGATATCTGTTTTCACCATCAGACAGTCCGGCAGATAGAAATTCTGGTCGTGGCGCATCATCCAGTCGATCGTGTCCGTACTCTTGTCCCATGGAAAAGCTGCCGGATTAGCCAATGCGAATGGTGTGGCCGTCGCGATACTCCGAAAATGTGAGGTATAAGCGGCCTCTTGCTCCTGCGGCTTTAGATACATCATGTGAAGCGCATAGCGACGCTGCAGGTCGGCCCCAGCCATGTAAAAGCCCCGGCTCAGGCGCGCCGAGTAGCGGTCATGCGGCAATCGGTCCAGCAGCGAGCTGATGCCGATGCTCATTGCCTTAACGGCGAATGGCGCCGTATCCGCCCGCATCCACGAAAGCAATTCTCCATAACGGTTGTAGCCCGAAAAGCTCTCGTCCCCTCCATCACCGCTCAACGCCACCGTAACGTGCTCACGCGTAATCTTGGATACGTAGTATGTCGGTATGGCCGAGGGATCGGCAAACGGCTCGTTATAATGCCAAACGAGTTTTGGAAGTACGTCCGCGGCGTCAGCGCGCACGATGCACTCAGTATGATCCGTGCCATATCGCTCAGCTACCAGGCGAGCGAAGGGCAGCTCGTTCATTTCTTCTTCTTCAAAACCGATAGAGAACGTCTTTACGGGGCGATCGCTCGATTCTGCCATCAACGCAACTACCGCACCGGAATCGATGCCACCGCTAAGAAAGGCGCCCAAGGGCACATCGGAAATCATTCGTAGCCGAACAGATTCCCGGAGTTTCTCTATCAGAGCCTCCTCAATCTCCCGCTCGCTGTCGCGCATTTTGGTCTGGACCAGCGGTGGGCTCCAATAGCGCTCGATCCGCAGATTACCTCGCGTATCGCATGTCAAAAAGTGTCCCGCCGGTAATCTGTGAATTCCCTCGAACGCAGTCAGCGGACTGGGCACATATTGATACGAGAGGTAACGGTGGAGAGCCGAAAAGTTCGGAGAAACACTGACATTGGGATCAGCCGTAATGGCCTTTATCTCCGACCCAAAAGTAAATGCCGCACCATCCAGGTGATAAGCGAAAGGTTTCTTCCCGAGCCGGTCTCTAGCGGCGAACAGAAGTTTGCGCGACGAGTCCCATAGTGCGAATGCGAACATGCCGCGCATCTTCCTAAGACAATCAAAGCCGTGCTGCTCGTATAGGTGCGCGATTACCTCCGTATCACAGCGCGTACGAAAACGGTGGCCCTTTTCTTCCAATTCCTCCCGCAATTGCTGGAAATTGTAAATCTCTCCGTTGAAGACCACCCAAACGGAGTTATCTTCATTGGAAATCGGCGCTGTGGCGTTGCTGTTTAAATCAATGATCGACAGCCGTGTCTGACCTAGACCGATATGAGGCGCTGAGTATACCCGTTCGTCATCCGGGCCACGATGGTGCAAAGTGCTAGCCATTCGCGCAATCAGGTAAGGGTCGACCGGCTCGCTTGAAAATGTGAGCTTCCCGCAGATGCCGCACATAAGTTGTCGAGGGGTTCGTCCTTTGGTACTTTGCCACGGCTACGCCCGCTAATGCAGGGCCGCAAGCGAAGGTAATACGGTATTATTTTGACAGGTGTAACACTCTAAGTCCACGCTGGTTGGTGCTAACAGGACTAGTCCTGAAAGAGTTGACATGAGCGGAGCGCAATGTTACGCTCGGTTCGCGTCTTGAAGCCACTCGCAGTATCTTACGTTGCCGGCGACAGTCCGAAAAGCACCCGCGATAATCCGAAAAATGCGAAGCAAACGAATTTCTCGTTAATTGCTCGCCTGACGAAGGGTATCGCGTGGAGCCTCGTTGCGCAAGGTTCAGCTCAAGGCGCAACGTTCCTTTCGAATATCATTATTGCCAATCTTTTGGGTAGGACGGCTTACGGCCAATACGCCACGGTAGTCGGAACACTGCTCACCGTCACAACGTTGGCGCAATTGGCAACGGGTTATACGAGTGTGAAGTATCTGGCCGAATTACGGGAGACAGATCCGGCACGAGCAGGTCGAGTCGTCGGGTTATGCAGCATGGTGTCGGCTGTTTCAGCCGCTCTCGCCAGTCTTGTCGTACTCGCTTGTGCCCCCTGGCTCGCGGGTGCCGTTTTCAAAGCGCCGGAGCTCGCGTTGCCTCTTGCGATCGGTGCACTTTTTCTCGGATTCAGCATCGTGAACGGGTACCAGAGCGGGGCACTCGTAGGGTTAGAGGCTTATGTGGAATTGGGCAAGGTCAGCGCGATTTCGGGCTGCGTAGTGATTCTAGGCTGCACAGCCTTTGCCCATTTATTCGGATTGACGGGGGCGGTTGGCGGCTTAGCGCTCGCATCTATTGTGCGCTGGGCTATTTTTCACCATTTCCTCAGCAAAGAATTGCGACGGAACGGCATTGCTGTCGATTTCAAAGGATCGCGGCAAGAGCGCCATGTATTCGTCAGGTTCGCTCTCCCGGCGGCTTTATGCGGCTTGAGCGTCGGTCCGAGCCAATGGTTGGCATCGGTCGCCTTAGTGCGGCAGCCTAACGGTTTCTCTGAGATGGCGCTCTACAATGCAGCGTCTTCCTTGTTGGTCATGGTGATGTTTGTGCCTCGCGTGGCCGATCGCGTGGCTGTTGCGCGCATGAATTTCCACCGAGGATTACGGGATCAGCATGGTTACCGGACCGTTTTCCTGTTGAGCTTATCGATTATCTTGGGGGTGGCGCTGATCGGGGGATTAGTTGCTCTTCTATTCGGACCTGTATTGCTACGGCTATTCGGAAGGAGTTTTGCGGCTGCCGGCTTGCCTGTTCTCTTTTATTTCGTTCTATCGGCAATCCCAGAGGGTCTGCTCATGACTACGTATCAGCTTTTTCAGAGCAACGAAAGAATGTGGACGACTCTGCTAGCTATCAATCTCCCACGAGATCTGACCTTTCCAATTCTCGCTTTTCTGCTTGCGCCACAAGGCGCCGTGGGGGTCGCAAAAGCTTATCTTGCGAGCAGCATGCTCGCTTGCGTTGTCGCACTTGTTCTTGCAAGCCGCACTGGACTGAGAACTCATTACCGAGATACCGAACCCGTCTACGTTCCCTCGTAGTTGATTTAGCCTTATTGCAATTCTTGAAAAGTTTGCTCCGCCCCGGAAATTTCGGGCACTCATTTGTTTCACAACGAGTGTGACGGACGTTTCCATAATCATTCCCACATACGGTCGGCTCTGCTTCCTCAAGCGTGCGCTCACCAGCCTGCAAAGCGCTGGAAATGAGGCGGAGGTGGTGATCGTCGATGATTGTTCCACAGACGGCACGAGGGACTATCTCAGCTCGCTTTCGCGCGAGAACCCGAACTTCGTGTGTATGTACAACGATTCCAACAAGGGGGTAAACTTCTCCCGAAACAGGGCGATCGAGCGCGCGTCCGGCAACTGGGTCGCATTTCTGGACGACGACGACGAATTTCTGCCAGGTGCCTTGGATGTCATTCGCGCGAAGCTGCCGGAAATGCCCGAGAATTTCAACGTGGCCTTCTTCAATTCAGTCATCGACTTCGGCGCTGAGAAGGTCGAAGGAGGATTTCAATTCGAACGGGACGAGCAATTCCACGATCCCACATACGAAGAGACAATGGCGAAATATGGGCTTGTCGGAGACAATAAGCCGGTGTTCAGAAAATCACTTTTCAGTGATAAGCGACATCTGTTTCCCGCATCGGTGAACGGCTTCGAATCTTACACGATAGATGCCATCGCGCGGGACGGTAAGGGTATCAGGTATTTCAAGGAAAAGACTACGCTCGTCCACTATGACAATTCGGTGCAGCATTTGAGCCAAACCGCGGCGAGCCTGAATCCCTGGCCCCTTTTCGTACTCAATTTCAGCCATGTTTTCGAGCATTGGCGATTTTATTTGCTCATCCGGGCAGGCTCCTGCGGAAGCTCGTCACCATGGCGGGACTTTTCGTGAGAATTTTATCCGAAGTCTTCTAGAAACCCGGGTTCGTCGCCTTATTGGCTGGCCTTCCATATCCGGAGAGCAGCACCGGTGATCTGCCCAGCGAATGTGCTCGAGATCGCTGTGAATCAGCCGAGACGACGCTAGGGGTACTAGAACCGCTTGAATGAGATTACGCTTCAAGGTTCCAACCCTACCGCTACACATTTTATGTTAGCCTAATAACCTATCACTCGCTAACTCGGATACGAGCTTATTCGCTCAGTTCCCATGCTGAAAGAGTAACGATGTCGAAAACGCAACTACTTTCTACGGATATTGATTCTCATGGATCAAGCGATATCTCCCATTCGAGTTCTTTTCATTCTGTTCTAGATCGAGTATTTTCCCAGGCTTTGGCCCGCCCTGAGGCAATTGCGATCAGCTGGTGCAGGCGAAGCGATCACCTTCGGGGACTTGGTCGCTCGCGCGTCTTCGATGGCGTCGACTGTCGAAGCATTGGTCCGCGGAGAGCCGAATCGTGTTGTCGCCGTTGTGACCGAGAATCCCTCTCATCTGGCCATCAGTGCGCTGGCAGCTTGGAAAACGCGATCGCCGTATTTACCGGTCGCACCATCCTCTCCCTCCGAGCGCGTGCGGCACATGCTCGACGAATCGAATGCTGCAGTTGTCATATCAGATGCAACAAGGGCATCAAGTTTGCCGAGCGGCACATGGACGCAGCTTGATATCCGGCGATTCTTAGGATCTCCCACAGACGACTTCGCTCGACGTGGAGAAGCTGAAACAAGACAGCCTCACTTCTGACGATTTAGCTTACGTCATATATACCTCTGGTTCGACAGGCACTCCCAAGGGTGTTGCTGTAACTCATGGGAACCTGGCGAACTTAGTCTCATGGTACGGAGATGCTTTCCAGATCGTGCGGCAAGACCGGGCGACTCAGATTCGCGCACTTACTTCAGACGTCGCCGTCATGGAGATCTGGGGTCCTCTTTCACGGGGTGCCTGTATCTACCCCGTAGATCGGGCAATCTACCTTATCCCTGAGCAACTCCGCGACTATGTAGTTGAAAATGAGATTACAATTTGCGAGGCTCCGTCGCTTATAGCCGAGCAGTTGGTGACTCTCAAATGGCCTCGAGAAACAAAACTACGGTTTCTGCAAACAGGTGGAGAAAGCCTGCGGGCCTTTCCGGCGGCTGATCTGCCGTTTCGATTTGTGAATAACTACGGGCCAACTGAGTGTACCGTTGTAACTACGTCCGCTGTTCTGGAGCCTGAACACGGTGATTCTCTGCCGACCATAGGACGGCCGATTACCGGGGCCGAGCTATTCCTCCTCGACGCAAATCTGCAGCCTGTGCCGGATGGCGAACGGGGCGAGATATTTGTCGGAGGCGCAGGGGTGGCGGCCGGCTATATCGGCCGTCGCTGATTTGACTTCCGAGCGGTTCGTCAGTGTTCCTTCTGTTCACCCCGGCTAAACGGCATGTATAGAACGGGCGATCTCGGGAGGAAATTGCGGGATGGCAACTACGAATTTTGTGGCCGTGTTGACGATCAAATCAAACTTCGCGGGTACCGTATCGAACCTGCTGAAATCGTTTCCGCTCTTCGGAGTCACCCTGCAATCTCATCCGCCGCTGTGACAACGATCGGAGAAGGCGCACACAGACAACTGATCGCGCATGTGGTTCTCAAGGCTGAAACCTCCGCCCAAGCTGCTTCGCGATCACTTGGCGCATCGATTACCCGATTACATGCTGCCCGACCTGTTCGTTCGGCTCGAATCAATGCCGCTGGCATCCGCACGGTAAGATCGACTATTCAGCGCTGCCATTTCCCAACCGGTCCAATGTGCTCGACCTCGAGACCTCGTCATTAGAACCTTTAACGGAGATTCAGATCGAAGTAGCATCTATCCTGGCCAATGTAGTAAAACAGTCTCACATCGGATTTAGAGACAATTTCTTCCGGCTTGGCGGCAACTCACTGCTGGCCGCACAAGTAGTCGTTAACGTTCGAAGATCCTTCGGTGTGGATATGCAAGTGCGATCAGTTTTCGAGTCGCCGACTGTAGAGAGCCTATCGGCAGCGATTGAGCAGCGGATCATAGCAGCTTCGGAAAGTGCCGGCGAGCTTTCCACCGGCATGCCAATTTAGGCGAGAGACGCTGCGCCGGTTTCCTGGATCCGGATATTCTCGCCGGTGCCAGTTCAATCTACCTAATAGCCGCTTAGGGCCTTGAATGTGCATGCACCTGAACGACACGCGCGAGCTCAGCTCCTTGCCAATGATTTCCTTCCCGCTGATCAAGCCGGGGCTGTAAACTGAGGAGTTGTAACGCCATGTCTTCAGCACCCCATGACCTCCGGTCCTCTCGCATCGCAAACTTTCTTAAGAACAGAAGAGAGCGGCGCCTCGTTTCTGAGGAGACGATTACACCTCGACGCATATCGCTCCCGTTGAGGTTTCTGAGGAGCAGAAACGCATCTGGCTGCACTGTGCTCTCTCGGGGTGTAGCGAAATGTACAACGATACGTTCTCGCTCCGTTACACAGGGCGCCTGAACGTCTCTGCGGTTGAAAACGCTATAAATGAGATCGTTAAGCGGCACGAAGCATGGCGCACAAGCTTCGACATGCTCGAAAACAAAGTGGTCCAGAAGGTCACCGCGAATGTAAAGATTGCGCTGCCATTCTCAGATCTACGACATCTTCCCCTCAAACAGCGCGAGGCACGGATTGCCGAGTTAGCCGCTCAGGATTCAAAGCAGGCTTTCATACTTACAGACGCGCCACTCCTACGCGCTCGGCTGATCCAAGTCGCCGACGAAGATTTTCGACTAACTCTCGTTACTCACCACCTCATTTCGGACGGTGTCTCTGTCTATCAGGTCTTCTTTTCTGAACTACAGGCACTGTACTCTGCTTTCGCGCAGGGGACGGAGCCTAATCTGCTGCCTCTTCCCTTCCAATACCCCGATTACGCCGAATGGCAGCGCCACGCAGCAGCAGCGCGCAACAACGATGCGGATCTCGAATTTTGGGATCGGCAACTCGAAGGGGAGTTACCAGATAACGAAGTTGCCGCTTGATCGGCCAAGACCGGCCATTCGTCGGCCGGACGGAGGCGCTGAATCTTTTCAGCTAAGTGCAGAAGTAACTCGAGCGCCTGAAGCGGATCGCGGATTCTTTGGAAGTCACTGTCTTCATGGTCGCTTTTTCCGCTTTCCAAGTGCTTATGTACCACTACACACGTCAGTGTGACCAAATTCTCGGATGTGTGACTTCGACGCGAAAACAGTTTGGTACGGACGCATTGTTGGGCCTGTTTATTAATATGATTCCAATCAGGTCGGCATTTTCTCCCGACACCAATTTTCCAGCGCTGGTCCGCCAGATACGGGAGACTACGCTTTCGGCACTCGAGCATGAATTACCCTTTGACGTTTTGGTGCGGCGTCGCGGCCGCCGCGTTCCTAGTATGACGCCGCTTTTTCAGGTTGTGTTCGTGTTCGAGCCCTCAATTGCGCCGGCTTCCGAAGAATGGCAACTGGAAGATCAGAGCGGCGACGATCAGTTCGCCAAGTGGGATCTAGCTCTGTTTGTGCAGGAAAACCGTGGGCATCTTTCTGGGCGCTTTACTTACTATCTAGACATCTTCGATTCAGAAACCATCGTCGCGATGAGAAATACCTGGGTGAGCCTGTTGGGCGAGCTTGCGTCTGACCCCGATCGAAGTTTGGATAAACTTTTCTCTCTCTCGTCCCAGAATAGAGACAACTCCTTTCCTCGCCGGTGGTTCGACAAATACTTCAGACGTTCAGGCGGACCATCAGCCGGCTAGGGTGAGTTCTGGCTCACGATCTATAGGCCTATCATTGAGCAGCCGTCTATAAGGGGCGTGGATTCCGCTACTTAGGAGCAGCTGGTACTAGGACGTTCGTTATAGCCATACGTTGAAGCACTCGGCATATAGTTTTCCTGCTATTTGGTTGCTATTCTTTCCGTTAGCAGTAAATCAGAAAGACTCCGCCTGCGGCTAAATTCTTTTGGAACAAATGAAGGACAAAGGAGAACGATTTACCTCACCAGCAGAGAGGATCTGGCGGGTGGCTGCAAGAGATCCCGGTGCAACGGCTATTTTATCGGGTGACCGCGCAATCAGCTACGGAGAACTAGTCTCTCGGTCGGATCGGCTCGCAAAACAGATCAACGCCCCCCACAACAGCTCTGACCGTATTTTGGCGATTTGCACCAGGGATGCCACGCAATTCATCATCGCGGCGCTCGGAGCCTGGCGGGCCGACTGGGCGTACCTTCCCTTAGATCCCAACTGGCCTTCTGCTCGGCTTGGGCATCTTCTCTCGGAGACCCGTACCAGTTGTCTCGTTATCGGCAAAGCAAACCAGCGGCGCTTTGAGACGCTAGCACCTCGCACAATCGTCCCAGATGAGCTCGGGGAAACAGACGCAATAACGTTCAACGAAAAGGACACCAAAGGGTGGAACATTGCCCGAAACGATCCCGCTTATGTGATCTATACTTCCGGCAGCAGCGGATCGCCCAAGGGCGCACTCATTACACACTCGAATGTAGATAATCTCATCGAGTGGTACCTGGATGCGTTTGAGATAACTGCGTCCGACCGAGCGAGCCAGATTATGGCGCTCACCTTTGATGTTTCAGTAATCGAAATGTGGCCGATTCTCACAGCAGGCGGGTGTGTGTGTCTCTGTGATCGCGAGTTATTGCTTTTTCCTGAGCGGCTCAGGGACCACTTGGTTCAGCAAGAAATCACAACCTGCCAGGTCCCAGCCTTGGTGGCGGAACGGTTGATTGAACTTGATTGGCCAACAGACACCAAACTTCGATACCTTCACACAGGAGGCGAAACTCTTCACACATTCCCTCCGCCCGAACTCCCCTTTCGGGTAGTAAATAACTATGGCGTTACCGAGTGCACGGTAGTAGCGACGTCAACGATTCTCGCCCCTATGCGGAAACCGAACAGAGGAGTACCCTCGATCGGTCGCCCCATTAACCGTACGCGAATTAGAATCTGCGATGCAGAGTTGCGTCCGGTTACCCAAGGTCAAGTGGGCGAAATTGTCATAGAAGGCGCTGTCGTGGGCGGCGGGTATTTACATCGCCCGCAGTTAACTCAGGAACGATATATCTGCGACGACTCGGCAAGCCGATTCACGATGTATAGAACAGGTGATTTGGGTAGGGAATTGCCGAATGGTGAATACGAGTGCTGCGGGCGTATTGACGATCAAATGAAAGTGCGGGGTCATCGGATTGAACCGGACGAAATTGTCGCTATTCTCCGTAGTCACAAAAGCGTTTCCAATTGCGCGATCGTAGCCGTCGGGGAAGGCGCAACCAAACGACTTATGGCGTATGTAGTGTTGCACTGCGAAGATCCGGAAATAGATCTGAAGGCTTTTTTGGAAACGCGGTTACCCGACTACATGATTCCGGAGGTCTTTGTGAAGGTAAATTGTCTACCGATGACTGCTCATGGTAAGACTGACATCACCGCCTTGCCTGACCCGAATCGTGACAATATATCTGGGCGTTGACATCGAGCCCGTTTCTCCGACGGTCCAGATTCAAGCGGAGCTGACTTCCATAATTTCTGAGCTCTTGAAAGTGCCGGTGATCGGAATTGACGACAATTTCTTTCGCGTTGGAGCAAACTCGCTTTTAGTGGCTCAGATCATCGTACGGGCGCGGCGTGCATTCGGCATAGAACTCTCGCCTTCTGCGGTCTTTAACCGCCCCACAGTAGCTGCCCTTACGATCGAGATTGAGAATCGAATCTTGGAAGTTTGGGCGCCTCTTCCCTCGCCGCGATCCTTCAACTCCTGTAACGCTTCCATGTACGTGCAAGAGCTATGACGGACCTCAATTTTGACAATGAGCTAACCTTACGGCGGCTGTTGGATCCCGAAGTCCTTCGCAACCCATACCCTTATTATCATCGTCTACGGACAGCCGATCCGGTGCACTGGGACATCTTCATGCAAGCCTGGGTGCTGACGCGCTACGACGATGTCGTTCGTGTGCTCCGAACTTTTTCTGCCGCCCGAACTCCTACACCCGAGCAACTGGAAGACATGGGTTTAGGCGAAATGCGAATTATTGCGGAACTGACTAACAATCAGATGCTCTTTTCCGATCCGCCTCGCCATACGCGTTTTCGCAGTCTCACAGCAGCTGCCTTCACTCCTCGCAGCATTGCTCGTTTGCGTGAGAGCATAGCGAGAGTCGTCGATGAAATACTATGCCGTATTCAGGGCAATGAATTCGACGTCGTGGCGGATTACGCAGCGTTATTGCCCGGCATTATAACTGCGCGAATGTTGGGAGTGCCGGAAGAGGATCATGCGCGGTTACGACAATGGTCCAGCGATTTCTCCGAAGCATTTGGAACTTTCCACTATGATCCCGAGCGGACGCCGGAAATTATCGCAGCTTGCAAGGACGTGTGCGAGTACTTTCGTGAGTGTGTTCATCACCAGAGGCGGGTTTCCGGCGACGGAATCATACATTCGTTGATGACCGCCAGCATTGAGGGCGACAAGCTCAGCGAGACGGAAGTAATTGCGAACTGTATCGTGATCATGGTCGGCGGCCTTGAGACGACGACTAGCCTTATTGCGAATGGTCTGTATTCACTATTGCAGATTCCAGCGCAGTTCAACATCATTCGCAAGAATCTCAACGTGATGCCGGCTGTGGTTGAGGAATTACTGCGGTACGACTCGCCGGTGCAACACACCGCTCGGATCGCCCCGGCTGACGTTGAAATCCGGGTCACCGGCGTGATCAGGTCGGTGCCTTTGTGCAGGGCGTTGATCACCGGCGAAGATCCGGCGGCCTGTGCCGAATGGATTTTGAAGCTGCCCTCCTTGATCAGGCCGACTTCCTTCAGTTCCTTGAAGGCCTTGGCAACCTTGGGCAGGATCGTGCCGCCAGCCGTCGGTACGACGATATTATGTGGCAGGCGCCATCCGAGTTGCTCGGCGATCTCGAAGCCGAAGGTTTTGGCGCCTTCAGTATAGTATGGACGCAAGTTGATATTGACGAAGGCCCAGCCGTATTTGTCCGCGATTTCACTACACAGCCGGTTCACGTCATCATAATTGCCGCGAATCGTGATGACTTGCGCGCCGTAAATCGTCGAGCCGATGACTTTGCCCGCTTCGACCCCTTCCGGCATGAAGATTACGCATTTCAGTCCCGCGCGACCGGCATGCGCCGCCACCGAAGTCGCGAGATTGCCGGTCGAGGCGCACGAGACGGTGGTGAAGCCAAATTCACTGCGCCTTGCTGATCGCCACCGAAACCACGCGATCCTTATAAGAGAGCGTCGGATGGTTGACGGTATCGTCCTTGAAGATAGAGCCGCTTGACGCCGAGTCTCGGCGCCGAGGCGTTCAGCCCTGACCAGCGGTGTGAAGCCGGAACTAAGGCCGATCGTCGGCTCGCCTTCGACCGGCAGCAATTCGCGATAGCGCCAGAGATTATGCGGGCGGCGTTCAATTTTGTCGCGCGAAATGGCGGCGCGGATCTGGCGTAGTCGTATGTGACTTCGAGCGGGCCGAAACAGGTCTCGCATACGTGCAGCGGACTTACCGGATATTCCTGGCCGCATTCGCGGCACTTGAGATTCGTGACGTAGCTCATCTCTCCCTCGTTCACCTCACCGCATCGAGCGCGGCATGCTCTAAGAATTGTGCGGCGCCGCAGCCACATCCGGGGCGCGCCGCGATAGCAGTGGGGCGCATCCGCCCCGTGGCCGAACAATCGAGGGTCAGCATCGTGCCCGCCAGCGCGGGCATTGCCGTTCGCCCACGCGATCGCTTTCTGCCGCTTGAAGTTCGCCGATCAAGCCCGCGACCGGCCCGATGATTCCCGCGTCACGGCAACTCGCGGCTTCGGCCTCGTCCGGCGGCTCTTCGAACAGGCATCGCAGGCAGGCGGTACGGCCCGGCAGATCGTCATCGCCTGTCCGGTAAGCCGAGCACGCCGCCATAGACGAAGGGCCGCCCGAGGGCGGCGCAGGTGTCGTTGATCAGGAATTTTGTCGCGGGACTGTCGGTTGCGTCGATCACGAAGCCATAGCGGCGGATCACTTCCGCGGCGTTCAGTTCGTCCAGCCGCATACTCAGTGGCTCGACCGAAGCATCCGGATAGCTCTTAGTGAAAAACTCCGCCGCCGCGACCACCTTGGGGCCTCCCGATTGATGCTTCGCCGTAAATGATCTGACGCGGCAGATTCGACAACTCGACCGGATCGGGGTCCATGATAGCGATGTTGCGAATTCCCGCGCGGGCAAGCGCGATCGCCGCGGGCACGCCGAGTCCGCCCGCGCCTACATCAGAATCCTATCGCCTTCCACATTCATTGCTCAGTTCGCCGCGCTCAAAGCATCGCCGAAAAATAAAATCGCCCTTCCTGCAATAAGGACGAGGGTCGCTGGAACTCTCGCCTTATCTTCAGGGGGTCCCGTCATCGGTTCCCCAGGATTTAGCACCAGCACCCATTACGGGCCGGTTGCTGCGGTATCGACGGGCCAGTCCCTCCGCCGCTCTGGATAAGGCCACTATGGCTCGCTACAACTTAGATTGATTCGCGGATGGTTGTCAACCGGCAAGTAAATAGATTTTCGAACAATCAGACAGCTTGGGACTCACGATACTATGGAACTACATCTCGTTTACTATGGGCTTTTGCAATCCTCTGGAAATAAGAGCAAGACGAAAAATAAGAACGCCATTCGAGCCGTGTTCGCTCCGCAGATTAAAGCTTTGGCGATTAGAAACCTCTTAGGGATTCAGTTGCCACTTGGCGGATTGAGAGTCATGGAGGTTGATGGTCATCTGTTCGTCCCACTTATAACCAAAGATTTGAACTTGGTGGTCAACATCAATGCTCTAGTCTTGAACCGTGAACCGCCCAACGGACCCATGCCGGACTATGCGGATATTGACGGGCGCACTAAAACCTTCGTTGATGCGCTTCGAGTGCCGAAACCGGATGAAGTCAAAGACCTGCCCAGATCGAACTCCTCGATAAATTGTCTGTTGGAAGACGATTCTTTGGTCAAAGATAAGAATGTCCGACAGGGCAGACTATTGGCCCCAATTGATGACCTGTATCCGAAGGACAAGCCAGTTTGGAGCCATCGCAGGAGCGATACGCTTCTGACCGTTGAGGTAATTGTTAAGGTGGCGGAACTTACGGATCGGAACAAAGGATTCATCGGGGTCGGTTGAATGCGCGGGCGCTGGCCCTGTCGGATTTGTTCGTGATATGCCGTCGCCGATGAATCCCAACGCAAGTACGGCGATGGCTGTTCTTCTAACCGGCCTTTTGCTCTTTGGTGGTTCCGCCAACCTAGCCGCGCAAGAGACGGTAACGGAAAGCTGCGCGCAGTATAAGAAATTCCATGCCAATCGCGAGGCTTATGATGCTGCCCAGAAGCGGGCGATCGTTTGTGAATGTGCCGTGCTTGGTACGCAAGAGGTGGCCTGGCAGCGCTACGGTCCGGATGATCCTCGAGCCGAGACGCGCATTTCCGCCGCCAAGAAGGAAGCACACGATTTGATGGTCAAGCGTTATCCAAAAATTCCGGACGCCTGTCTCCAAGGGCTCTTAGGCATTGGCTATCTTGTGATCTCTCAAGATGCCGCTGCGAAAGAGAGCTGCACCCAGGCTGCGATGAGCAAGGAAGAGGGGCGGCAGCTGGGGGAGTGAGGGGCAAGTTCATCCGAGCGTCTGATGTAGGCGAAACTCAATACTGAAACGCGGCTTGCCTTGCGGGATTGGCCCGGCGGTGCTTTAAGAAAACTGGCTGCAAACATCATTGAGGTAAAAGCAGGCGCACCGGGGCGGACGGTTGGAAGTCCGCCTGCGACGCCGCTGGCGCATTTACGCGGAGGCTAGTCATGCGAATTGGATTTATCGGCTTGGGCAATATGGGCGGCCCGATGGCGCTCAACATGATCAAGAAAGGCCATACGCTGGTCGTCAACGATGTGCGGCGCCAGATGGCCGATCCGCATCTAAAGGAAGGCGCGCAATGGGCCGACACGCCGCCGCCGTCGCCGCGCAATGCGAATTAGTCGTGACCTCGCTGCCCGGTCGAAAGGAAGTCGAAGCGGTGGCGCTGGGCGACAATGGCATCTCTGAAGGGCATTGAGCGCGGCGGCATCTATGCTGATCTCTCGACCAATTCGCCGACCGTGATGCGGCGTATCCACGGCGTCTTCAAGGAGAAAGGCATACCGGTGCTGGATGCGCCGGTCAGTGGCGGGATTCCTGGCGCGCGCAACGCGACGCTGTCCGTAATGGTCGGCGGCGATCGCGCGGTTTATGAGAAGATCAAGCTGGCCTTCGACGCGATCGGCCACAAAGTCGCATATATCGGTGATATCGGCGCCGGCGCGGTCGCCAAGCTGGTGCATAACATGATCGCGATCTGTACCGGGCAGATTTTCGCCGAAGCCTTTACGATGGGCGTCAAGGCCGGCGTCTCGCCCGAGGCCCTGCTGGCGGCGGTGCAGAATGGCGCTTATGGCCAGGGCATGATGCTCAAGGGGATGATGCCCAAGATGGTGTTTCGCGGCAACTTTGATCGCGTGACCTTCGCGTTGAAGCTCGCGCGCAAGGATTTGGGCCTCGCCACGGAAGTGGGACGCGAGACGAATACGCCAATGCCGCTGGCGAGCATTGTCGAGCAGGACTTTCTTACCGCGCTGGCGGCGGGCCTGGGCGAAAAGGATTCATCGGCGCTCTTCACCGTGCAAGAAGATCGCGCGAACGTCAAAGTGCGAGTGTGATAGGGCGAACCTGAAGACCCGTGCGGCCACGAGTCTGCGAGCCGGCTGCTTTAAACATTTGTGTACGAATTCAATAGTCAACTCCATTAGTCATTGCGGAGGCATAAGTCACATGGCGGACGATCTGGTAAAAAAAGGTTTCGAGCTGCGCACGCAGTTGTTCGGTGAAAAGGCGGCGCATGCGGGCGACGATTATCTCAAAGGTTTCGATGAGGGTTTTGCCGATTTCCTTAATCAGCAGGTGTTCGGGAATATCTGGACCCGCCCGGGCTTGCCCACGAAGACCCGCTCGATGATCACGATGGCGGCGCTGCTGGCCTTGGGGCGCGGCCCCGAATTACGCATTCATATGCGGGGCGCGCTGAATCTTGGCATCACACCCGCTGAAATCAAGGAACTGATTATCCACTTGTCGCAATACAGCGGCGTGCCAACCGCCGTCGAAGCGATCCGGGTTTTCAAGGAAGTCACGGAACCGAAGAAAGCTTGACATAGGCCGAGCCTGCGAGGCCGTGCGCGCGCGAGTCGGCGAGTGTCGCGCCTAAAAGAATCTGAAGCCGAGCCTGCGAGGCCGTGCGCGAGGCTAGTGAAGCGCAGCGAAAACGAGCAAGCGAGTCCGCGAGCTGCGTCAGGACAAAGACTCGGCGAGTGTCGCGCCCAAAGAATTCTGAAGCCGAGCCTGCGAGGCCGTGCGCGAGGCTAGTGAAGCGCAGCGAAACGAGCAAGCGAGTCCGCGAGCTGCGTCAGGACAAAGACTCGGCGAGTGTCGCGCCCAAAGAATCTGAAGCCGAGCGCGTGCGGCCCAACTGTTATTCGGGGCATGGATTATGAAAATAGGATTTCTCACTGTCGTCAATGAACGCAGCGCCGATCCCGCGAGCCTAGCGCGCAAGGCCGAGCAACTCGGTTTCGAATCCGCATGGGTGCCCGAGCACGCCATCCTGCCGGTGCATACAAGCACGCCGCTGCCGGAAACCCAGCCCGGCCAGGGCGGTATCCCCGAAGTCTATGCGCACGTATGCGATCCGTTCGTCGCGATGGCGATGATGGCGGCGGTCACCACCAAGCTGAAGCTCGGCACGGGAGTATGCCTGATCCGGAGCGCCATCCGATTGTAACCGCCAACGAGGTCGCGACGCTCGACGCATTTTCGGAAGGGCGCGTGCTGCTCGGTATCGGCGCCGGGTGGCTCAAGGAAGAATCGGAAATTCTCGGCGGCGACTTTCCCCATCGATGGAGCCAGACGCGCGAGTACATCCAGGCGATGCGCGAACTTTGGACCAAGGATGAGGCGTCGTTCGAGGGCAAGTACGTCAAGTTCCCGCCGGTCAAGCTGTATCCGAAGCCCGCGCGCAAAGGCGGTCCGCCGGTGCTGATCGGCAGCAAGGATCGCAATGCGCTGCGCTGGACGGCGCGCTGGGGCGATGGCTGGTGCCCGATCTTTTATTCGCCGGCCGAGATGAAAGCGCACCTCGGCAAGCTGCGCGAGGAGTGTGACGCGGTCGGGCGTGATTTCTCGCAACTCGATATCACAATTTTCAAGCGCGAACTGCGCGGCGATCGTACCGCCGTGCAAGCGGGATTGCGGGAATATGAGGACGCCGGGGTGCATCGGTTCGTGCTGATGCTGATCGGCAGCCGCCTGGATCGTCAATCATATGAGGGCGAACTGGAACGTCTTGCCTCACTGTATATTTGACCGGATCCGATTACTCACTCACGCTCAGGAGTTTGCCATGCCGCTCGATGCGCAAATGAAATGGGTCCTTGATCAGTTGGCCGCCGCGAAGACTACGCCGTTCCATCAGATGACGCCGGATGCGGCGCGGCGGCAATGGCGAGCCGCGTGGTCAAAGCGGAGCCGGTGCCACCGGTCACCGCCGAGGATCGCATGATTCCGGGACCGGCCGGCGACATCCCGATTCGGACCTATACGCCAGAAGGCAAGGGCCCGTTCGGTGCGCTGGTCTATTATCATGGCGGCGGATGGGTGCTCGGCAATATCGCGATGACTGATCTGCCGTGCCGGATGCTCGCACGTGAGTCAGGATGCGTGGTCGTATCGGTCGATTACCGCCTTGCGCCTGAGCATAAGTTTCCGGCACCCGCGGAAGATTGTTACGCGGCGGTCAAATGGCTGGCGGACAACGCTTCGGCGCTGAACTGCGATGCCGCGCGCATCGCGGCCGGCGGTACCAGCGCGGGCGGCAATCTCGCAGCGGCGGTGGCGCTGATGGCGCGGGATCGCGGCGGGCCAAAAATAGCCTTTCAACTGCTGATTTATCCGCGCGACGCGGCGCGAACTAGAAACCGCATCGCATCGGGAATTTGCCACCGACGGATACTACATTCTGTCGCGCGCCGATATGGAATGGTTCTGGAACCACTATCTCGCAAGTTCGGCTGACGCCGCCAATCCATATGCGTGCCCTGATCGCGCGGCGACACTGAAGGGTCTGCCGCCGGCCTTCACCATCACGGCGGAATTTGATCCGTTGCGTGATGAGGGCGAGGCTTATGCGGCGCGTCTCCGCGAAGACGGCGTACCGTCAGTGTTGAAGCGCTATGATGGCGTCACGCACGGCTTCTTCGGCATGCCCGCCCAAGTTGATATCGCCCGGCAGGCGATCACGGATGCTGCGGCGGCTCTGCGCGAAGCGATCGGCTACAGATTCCCTAAGTAGCGAACATCGCCTAATCTATGCTAAAGCTGGTCGCCGTGAGGGCAAAGTTGCACTGATCACCGGTGGCGGCGAGGGCTTGGGCCGCGCGATTACCGAAGACTTGGGAAGGCGCTCGGCATTTCAATCTGTGCTCGAGGCAAGCAAAGCTTCGGAAGATTCAAGATTGGTGGCGTTTCTCGTTTCCGCGCGATTGTCATTCATCACCTCGTGGACGGCGGAATGATCAAATCTCATCTAGCCTTCGGACTCCTTTTCGAAAGATCTTGGAAGTAGCCGCCGAGATCCTTCGAATCCTTGGGTTTCGAGACCGGACGATAGCAGCGCGGCGTATTCGGCAGGTTGAGATCTTCGGTCAGCGGCATGAGGCGATCGTCCAGTCCGGCCAAGGCTTCGGCTAGTTTAGTGTCATCGCGCCATGCTTCATTGTCGTCATTGCGGATGCGCGTGCCCTCGAAATCGTAGCGATGCCAATAAATCGTGCGCATCGCCGCGCCCGCGGGATCGGCATCAAGATGTGAGTAAAGCCATTTCTCGTTGTAGTGGATGCCCAGATCGTCAAGTTCGATCGGGCTGTTGAGGCTGCCCTCCGTATGGCCGGGCGTGCCGAACATCGCGACGACCTGATTGCGTGTGACCCGCCCAGTCATGCGTCTAAGTCTCCTGCTTGGATTCAGAGTCTAAGGCGCGACACTCGCGGACTCGCGCACGCACGGGTTCGCAAGCGAACCCTTTGTCATACCTCGAAGCTCTCCGGAAAGGGGCATTTGTGCTGCGTGACATGCGCCTCGTAATCCTCGCGGAATTGCTTGAGGAAGGCGCGCGCCGCCCATGACGCGCCATCGGCCAGCGCGCAGATGCATTTGCCGTCCATGAACTGGGTGCAGTCGCTCAGGGCGTCGAGGTCGCCGGAGACACCTTCGCCGCGCTCGATCCGCTTGAGCATATGATAGGTCCAGCCCGTCCCCTCGCGGCATTGGGTGCATTGGCCGCAGGATTCATGCTCGAAGAAGCGCGCGACCACCAGCGCCGTGCGCACCATGCAGGTGCGATCGTCCATGATGATTGCGCCGGCGGTGCCGAGTAGCGTGTTCACGCTTTTGAGCGATTCGTGATCGACCGCGACGTCGATTTGATCCCCGCGCAGAACCGGCATCGAGACGCCGCCGGGAATCACCGCCTTGACCTGCCGCGATTCGTCGAGCAATCCGCCACCGTACTTGAAAATCAGATCGCGCATTTTGACCCCCATCGGGAGTTCAAAGATGCCGGGATTCTTGATGTGCCCGCTAATCCCGAAGAGCGTATGGCCAGTGCTATTGGGCGTGGGCGCGCCCGCTTTTTTGAACCATTCGGCACCGCGCATGATGATTAGCGGGACGTGCGTGACGGTCTCCGCATTATCGACGGTGGTCGGCTGGCTCCAGAGGCCGCGTTCGGCGGGAAAGGGCGGGCGCTTGCGCGGCTGGCCCTTCTTGCCTTCCATCGATTCGAGCATCCCGCTTTCTTCGCCGCAGATGTAGGCGCCGGCCCCTGGCTGAATATGGATATCGAAACGGCGCTTGAAGCCAAGCGCATTCTCGCCGAGGATGCCGGCGGCATAACAATCCTCAATCGCCTTGCGCACGATACGATAGGCATCGATATATTCGCCGCGGATATACATGAAGGCGGCGGTGGCCTGAATCGCCATGCAGGAGATCATGATGCCTTCGAGCATCTGAAAGGGATTGCGTTCGAGAATCTGGCGATCCTTGAAGGTGCCCGGCTCGCTTTCGTCGCAATTCACGGCAAGATAGCGCGGGCCGCCGTCGGGCGCCGGCATGAAGGTCCACTTAAGCCCGGTGGCGAACCCGGCGCCGCCGCGGCCACGCAATCCCGCTTCGCGGACCAAGGCGGCGATCGCTTTGGGCTCCATCTCAGCGGCTTTGACCACCGCCTGCCAGCCGCCGGCTTCGCGGTAGGCCTCCACGCTCAGCCGCCGCGTGCCATTGGGGGGCAGCAGATAGCCGTCAACGCCGTCGGGAATCGTGGCGATATCCGGCTCCGGCAGTGAGGCTTCGATGGCGGCCTCGGGCGAGGCGAGCAGCGTGGCGAGATATTCCGGCGTTATTCGTTCGAGGTACGGATTGCGATTGACCTGCACGACCGGCGCTGTACCGCATGAGCCGAGGCATTGGACTTCGGCGATGCCGAAACGGCCATCGGAGGTCGCCGTGCCGGACTTGATGCCGAGACGGCTTTCGAGCTCGCGCACAAGTCCGCGAGCGCCACGCAAGCCGCAGGACAGGTTGGTGCATACCTGAAAGACCGCCTTGGCTGGCGGTAAATTATACAGGGAGTAGAACGAGGCGACTTCGGCGACCTCGCCCGCGCGCATGCCGAAATGCTCACCGACTTCGCCATAGACTTCGCGCCCGAGCACGCCGGCCTTCGCGTGCGCCAGATGCAGGGCATAGAGCAGGGCGCCGCGCGCGTGCGGATAATGGGTGATTTCCGCGCGGATTAATTCGTGAGTCTCAGCCGACAGAACCATCAATTCACCGGTCGCATTCGCCGCCAATCATATTAATCATGTCGAAGGTCGGCACCACGTCGGCGAGCTGCCTGCCGATGATCATGCGCGACAGGATGGACATATTCGAGAAACTGGGAGCGCGGCAGCGGCATTTCCAGGGCTTGCCGGTACCGTCGCTGACGATATAGAAGCCGAGCTCGCCATTGGAGCCTTCCACCGCGTGATAAACCTCGCCCGGCGGGCCATAAGCGCCTTCGGTGACGAGCTTGAACTGATCGATTAGCTCTTCCATCCGATTGAAGACGCGGCCTTTGGCGGGCCAGCGCACGCGCGGGTCGTCGGCGTCGGCTGCGTGGCGAACCCCACGGTCGCCGCGACCAAAACCAGCCCGGCGAGCGCCAGTGCCCCGCCGGGCGACCACAGTGCGCCGGCGAACAGGATCAGCGGCGGTCCGCATACCCAGGTCAGCTCAGTGAGGGAGGTCTCCAACGCGTAGAGCGCCTGCAGCTGATCCCGATCGCGCATAAGCGTCGGGAGCTGGCCACGCAGGCACGCACCGACCGGCGGCGTCGCCAGGCCGATGCCGGCCGCGAGTGCAAGCAGCAGCGGGAGAGGCGTGGTGGCGGGCATGACCGCAATGGTTCCGAGGAGCACGGCGGCAACCGCCGAGCTCGCGAGCAACACCGGCGTCTGCCGGCCGCGGTCGGCGAGCCGACCGAGCAGCGGACCGCCAATTGCCTCCGATACCGCATACGCGCCCGTCGTCAATCCGGCTGCCGCAAACGAGCCCGTGAGGCGCTGGACGTGGACGACCAGGCCGATGCCCAGCATCGCCAGCGGTAGTCGCGCGACGATCGAGAATCCGAACATCCGGCGCGGCCCGGGAGCTGAGAGGATCGAGTGCACGCTGCGATGCTACGGTGCAACTGGTTCAGAAAGAAGATCCAGAATCATGCCTCTAGACGAGACCAGTCAGCCGATCGAACTCCTCCTCTCAGTACGCCGAGCCAGCTCGCGGACACTGGGCGCCCAGATTGAGGACCAGCTTCGAACCTCGATCCGAAACGGCACGCTGCGCCCCGGCGGGCGCATCCCTTCGACCCGAGACCTGGCGCGACAGCTTGGCGTCTCCCGCCGCGTGGTAGTCGACGCATATGCCCAGCTAACCGCCGAGGGCTATCTCACTCTGCGCCAGGGCGCACGCCCCCGGGTCTCGAGCGGAGCGGTGACATCGGGCGCGCACCAGAGGAACGCGGTGGCCTCGGCGCCCCGCCCGCGATTTGATTTTCGCCCCAGCATGCCTGACGTCTCAGGCTTTCCGCGCGAGTCGTGGCTGCGATCGCTGCGGCAGGCAATCACAAGCATCACCGATGCCGATCTGCGCTACGGCGACCCGCTCGGCGTGACGACGCTGCGCCGCGCCGTGGCGGACTACCTGGGGCGCGTGCGCGGAGTCATCGCCGACCCCGAGCGAGTCGTCATCACCAACGGCTATACCCAGAGCCTCGGCTTAGTCTGCGGCGCGCTCGCCGCCAGCGGTTCCCGTCGGATAGCGCACGAGGACCCATGCAATCCGGAGGACCGGCAGGTCGCCCAGCGCGTCGGCTTAGAGCCTGTTTCGGTCACGGTCGATATTGCCGGAATTCGGGTTGACGACCTCAGGCGGGCGGCGGCCGACGCGGTCGTGGTAACGCCCGCCCATCAGCATCCCACCGGCGTCGTGATGGGCGGCGAGCGACGAGCCGCGCTGGTTGCATGGCTGCGCGAGCGTTCCGCAATCGCGATCGAAGACGACTACGACGCGGAATACCGCTACGACCGCGCGGCGATCGGCGCACTGCAGGGCCTAGATCCGGACCGGGTCGTATACGCCGGCTCCGTGAGCAAGACGCTCGCACCGGCGCTTCGCCTGGGGTGGCTAGTGGTTCCTACGGCCTTGCTGAACGCCATTCGAGAGCAGAAGCTGCTCGCCGACCGAGGAACCGCCCGCATCGAGCAGTACGCATTCGCGGATTTCCTCGCGCGCGGCGAGCTCGACCGGCATCTGCGACGTATGCGGGTGCGCTATCGGGCTCGTCGCGACGCGCTCGTGGAGGCCCTCGCGGACACACTTCCGGAGGCAGTAATTCGAGGAGTGGCTGCGGGGCTGCATGTCACCGTCGAACTGCCCGACGGCGACGATGAAGAGGCCATCCGCGAGCAGGCCCGACGCCGACGACTGCAAATCGACACCATGAGCGACTACAGCACCGACGAGCACACACGCGCTCCCACACTTCTCCTCGGCTACGCACAGATGCCAGAGTCCGCAATCGACGCGGCGGTCCGCGAGTCGGCGAGGCCGTCAGAGGGGCGAGAACCGATAGACGCACGACACTCCCTGCCTAGGCGTCCCGAACGCGCAACATCGTGATGGCGAGCAGCAGCGAGCCGGCGGCCCAGCCGGCGAGGACGCCCAGCCCCGCCCAGGGCTGGATCGGAAGGGAATGCAGATGTGTCGTGGCCTGGATCGACAGACCGGCGCTCATCGGCGCGATCGCTTCGATGTGCCGCCCCATTGCCCCGCCCACGATGTGCGCTAGCAGTGACGGCACGTACAGGAGCGCGACGAGCGCACCGATCGAGACCGCTGTATCGCGTATCAGCGTCGCGACGCCGAGGCTCAGCAACGCCACCAAAACCAGATAGATCACGGTTCCCCCCGCCGCCCGCAGGGTCGCGCCGGAGCCGACCGAGATGAGCGCATAGCCGTGCGCGGGGTCGAGTCCTTCGCTGGGGAGCATCAAGCGCCCGATCGCCAGACAGCCGGCCACTGCGGCCATGCTCGCCACGGCAGTCAGCCCGGCAACGTTCGCTGCCTTAGCCATTAGCACCGCGACTCGGCACGGAATCGCCGTCAGCGTCACACGGATCAATCCGCTGGCGTACTCCTCCGAGATCGCGATAGCTGCGAGCGTCGCCACGACGACCTGGCCGAGGTAGACCCCGGAAACGCTGAGCTTGGTCGCGTCACCCCCGCGGGTGACGCCCGACACATGCGTAAACGCACCGGCGGCCGTACTGATCCCGACCGTCGCCGCCACGACGCCGAGCAGGATCCAGAAATTGGCGGTCGACGTCCGGAACTTCGTCCACTCCGCCTGGAGCGCGGCGGTCACGCGTCCCTCCTGGCGAGCAGTCGCGCGGCCAGCAACAGCAGCACCAGCGCCCACGCCGCGGTCACTGCTAGACCGATGCCCGGCGAGAGCGGGAGGTAGCCGTTGCTGATCGTGTATGGATAGCTGACCTGTGAGGACCGCGGGAGCGACTGGAGGATCGAGAAACCTGCGGCAGGGCTCAAGCGCAGTAGCCAGAGCGGTAATGGCGGGCTGCTGCCGCTACTCGATCCGGCCACATAGGGAACGACCAGCACCGCCGGCAGGACGAACACGACGATGCCCACAAGGACGGTGGCTGCGGTTTTGCGCAGCACGGCCCCCGTCGCGAGGACCGCCACAGCGATGAGGGCAAGAATCGCGCCCGTGCCGAAGATCACCCGAGCCTCAGTGATGGCGCTGGTGGGGAGTATGTAATTGCCATTGGTAGCCGCGACGTGATCACCCAATGGGATTGAGATCGCTGCCGCGAGCGAGCCAGCGATGAATCCGACGGCCCCGATCACAAGCCCCTTCGCAGCCAGCGCTCGTCCCCGGTCAGGGACGGCCACAAGGGTCGTGCGGATCAGGCTGCGGCGATACTCGCTGGTCATGAACATTGCGGCCACGACCACGATCACGATCAGGGCGGCGATCAACGCCTGGGTCAGGATGCTCGCCGCGGTGTCGACGCTGGCGGTCACCGCTGCGGCGATGTCACCAGACCCACTGACCACGAACGCATTGCCGATGCGGTCGTAACTGCCAGTCCCAAGCACGTTGTAGAAGTCACTGGCGCCCATCCCGACGCCCTGTCCGCGCCAACTGGGGTCGACATTCATGCCGTCGAGCGTGACGTGATCGAACCTCGCCGTTGCCCTCGTGGCCGAGCCACCGAACGTGACCGGCGAGGTGACAAACAGCCCGATGTTGACGGTCTGAGGTAGCCCGCCGAGCGAAGTTGCCCCGACCTTGTGCCAATGCGTGCCGTCGGCCGAGTCGTAGGCAGTGAGAGTGTCACCTGTCCTTCTCAGCCTCACCCAGCGGGGCGAGGTCGCAGAGGCCGCGCCCGTTAAGCCAGCCGCATCGTGCGTGTAGTCGTATTGGAAGCGGACGCCATGGCCGGGGGTTGCCATAACCGCTGCATACGGCGAGCCCTGCCGGGTACTTGGTGTGATGATGACGCCGGCCTTTGACCAGGCGGCCAGGCCGGGACGGGTCCGCGTCAGCGAGGGAGCGGCGTTGGCCGGCGCGTTCGAGCCCCCGCTCGACGATGTGCCCCCGTTCAACGTTGTGACCCCGGACAACGACATGACCCTGGCGGTGATCGTGCCGTTCCCGCTCAGCTGTCGCCCGACTAGGTAGTAGCTGTCGGCGACGGCTTCGCCATCCGGCCCCACCGGGACGTGGGGATGTCCAGCTCCACATTGCTGAGCGCCTACCTGTCCGGTGCAAATGCCGCTGTGCTGGCCGTTTGCCGTCAGATAAGCGAACAGCACCAACAGTCCGGCCGCGAGCATGAGACCGATCACCCACCCACGCACCGTGCGGAACTTCGTCCACTCGGCACGGACCGCATCGGGAAAACCGCGGCCGCCACGCGGCGGCGCAACGGACGCTCGCAAGCTCGCGGCGGTCATCGTCCCACCTCGGTCCCGGACGCAGGCCTGAACTCGGCCTCACCGCTGGTCAGCTGCAGATACACATCCTCGAGCGTCGGTCGCCGGGGGATGACTTGCGCGGCCGGAACCTGCGAGCTGCCTAGGAGCTCCTCGATGCTGGCGTTGGCCAGGACCTTGCCGCGGCCGACCACGATCAGATCGTCTGCCATCCCCTCAAGCTCGCTCAGGAGATGACTGGCCACCAGCACCGCCCGCCCCTCGGCGGCAAATGAGCGCAGCAACCCGCGGACCCAGATGATTCCCTCCGGGTCCATCCCGTTGAACGGCTCATCCAGGATCAGCACCGGTGGGTCACCCAGCGTCGCTGCCGCGATCCCAAGTCGCTGCCGCATGCCAAGCGAATAGCCCCCAGCCTTGCGACGCGACGCGTCTCCGAGCCCAACTAGCTCGATCACTGCGTCCACACGGCGGGTATCGAGCTGCTGCGAGCGCGCGAGCCACAGGAGGTGATTACGACCGGAGCGGCTCGCCTGCAGCGCACCTGCATCGATCAACGAGCCGACATGGCGAAGTGGGTGACGCAGGCTTCGGTAGGACAGTCCGGAAACCAACGCGCGACCCTCGTCGGGCTCATCGAGCCCGAGGGTGACCCGGATCGTGGTTGATTTGCCTGCCCCATTAGGGCCGACAAACCCAGTGACCCGCCCCGCAGGGACGGTGAAGGTCATGCCGTCGAGGGCGAGGGTCTGTCCGAAGCGCTTACGCAACCCGGTGACTTCGATCATTGCGTCGCTCACTTGCTTTCTCCGTTCTGCTGGTGGACTGGCGTTGTTGCGACGCGGTTGTACGCCACCGCCGGTGTCAGCTCGGTGCTTGCGATCGACACCTGGTTGTCACCTCGGCCATGGCATCGTTCAGCCCATGCGAGTGCTCGTCGTAGAGGACTTCGAAACCTTGGCCCAGTCGATCGCAACGGGCCTCCGCCGCGAAGGGATGGCGGTGGACGTCGTCCTCGTTGGGTCCGATGCGCTCGCGCGGCTCACGATCACGCGCTACGACGTGGTCGTGCTCGACCGCGACCTGCCCGGCGTCCACGGCGACGAAATTTGCCGAAGGATCGTCGCCGACGGCGCCGACAGCCGAATCCTGATGCTTACTGCCGCCGGTACCTTAAGAGATCGTGTCGAGGGCCTCGACCTCGGCGCCGACGACTACCTGGGTAAGCCGTTTGACTTCCCCGAGCTCGTGGCGCGTGTCCGAGCGCTCGCGCGGCGCTCAACGCCCGCGGCCCGGCCGACCCTCGAGTACGGCGACCTTACACTGGACAGCGGCAAGCGGACCGCAGCTCGGGCGGGACGTCGTCTGGAGCTGAGCCCCAAGGAGTTCTCCGTGCTCGAGTGCTTGATGTCCTCCTCCGGAGAGGTGATCTCGAGCGAGGAGTTGCTCGCCCGGGTCTGGGACGAGGCCGCCGACCCATTCACGACGACCGTCAAGACCACGATGCGGCGACTGCGCACGAAGCTCGGCGAGCCGCCCGTGATCCACACGGTTCGCGAGGCCGGCTATCGCATCGGAGACAGCCAGTGACCACAGAACCATCCCCGATGAATATCCGCCAAAAGCTCCGCGCCCGCCTGTTCACAGAGCGACCGATCCTGCGCGCGCAGCTGGCAATCCTGTATTCCGGTTTCTTCCTCGGAGTGCTGGCGATTGCCCTGGGCGCCACGGGAGTCCTCATAGGCCAGGGCTCGCAGTCCGCATCGTCCAACAGCGCCCCGCCACCCACCACCCCGTCGCACGCTGCACTGCTCGTCGCGGGTATCGGCCTGGTTGCCGCGGCCGCGGCGGTGGCAGGTGCGTGGTGGTTGTCAGGTCGCTTCCTACGCCCATTACGGGCGATCACCACAACCGCAGAGGAGATCTCCGCTACCAACCTGCATCGGCGCCTTGAACTGACGGGACCAGACGACGAGCTCACCCAACTCGGGAAAACGCTCGACGGGCTGTTCGGCCGCCTCGAGGCCTCATTTGAGGCGCAGCGTCGGTTTGTCGCAAACGCATCACACGAGCTGCGAACTCCGCTCGCCGGACAGCGAACCCTGCTACAGGTGGCACTCGCCGACCCCGATGCAAACACCCAGTCGCTGCGGGCAGCGTGCGAGCACGTCCTGGAACTGGGCAAGCAACAGGAACGGCTCATGGACGCACTGCTGACGCTCGCGACCAGCGAGCGCGGGATCGAGCGATCGGAGCCACTCGACCTCGCCCCGCTCGCCGAGATCGCCACGGCCGAGCGCCGAGAGCTCGCTGAGTCACAGAAGATCGCGGTGCAGACCTCCCTGGGAGCTGCCGCCACCTCCGGAGAAGCCACGCTCCTCAAGCTGCTGGTAGCGAACCTGATTGACAACGCACTGCGCCACAACGTGACTAACGGAAGCGTCAGCGTGCTGACGACAATGGCATCGGGCCAACCGACGCTGACTGTTGTCAACACCGGGCCTCTGGTGCCCGAAGCGAGTCTCGAGCACCTCTTCGAGCCATTCCGGACTACCAGCGCCGACCGCATCCGCCATTCGAACGGCCACGGCCTCGGCCTGGCGATCGTCCGCGCCATCGCCGACGCTCACGGCGCCACGATCGACGCGCACGCGAGACCTTCCGGCGGCCTTGAAGTCACCGTCAGATTCCGGCGCTCTGACCGTATTCGCGGCGGGCCAGAGAGAGCCGGTGTTCGCCGCGGCTAACAGCGGCGTAACGCCGTTATGCAGCTGTTACGGCGTCATAGACAGAAAGAGGGCACAAGTCATGCCGCAGAAGGAGCAACCCTGCCCGAAGAAATCCTTCCCCACGCGCGGCACCTAAACCCCGCACTTACCCAGCAGGTAGGGGCTATGCCGGTGCGCGGGTCCGCGCCCGGCTCGCCTAACGGCTCGCCGGCGCAATATGGATCCACGCTAGGCCAGCGCCGGGTAGCGATTAGCTTGAGGCCCGGTCGCGGTCATTGAAGGCAAACGGAAAGGAGGCGCACATGGGCAAGCTAGTGGTGACCGAGTTCGTGTCGGTCGATGGCGTGTTCGAGGACCCCGGTGGCGCGGAAGGCTACGAGCACGGCGGCTGGACGTTCGAGTACGACCGTGGGGAGGACGGAAACCGGTTCAAGATGGAGGAACTGATGGACGCTGAGGCTCATCTGCTTGGCCGCGTCACCTACGCGGGCTTCGCGCAGGCATGGCCGTCGCAGGAGGGCGAGTTCGCGGACAAGCTCAACAGCGACCCAAAATACGTCGTCTCCACAACCCTCAAGGATCCCGAGTGGCAAAACACGACTGTGATCTCGGACAACATAACGGAGGAGGTCGCCAGGCTGAAGCAGCGGATCGCCGGCAGCATTCTGGTTGCGGGCAGCGGGAAGTTGGTCGGCACACTGCTGGCGGAGGACCTCATCGATGAGCTGCGGCTTATGTTGTTTCCGACGGTGCTGGGGCGCGGTAGGCGTCTGTTCCCTGACGGGATCAACCGCCTGAAGCTCAAGCTTGCGGAGACCAGGCGAGTCGGCTCAGATGGCGTCCAGGTGCAGGTCTATCAGCGAGGCGAGGCGGGCCCTGGCCGGGGGGGCGCGGGTCACGATCGCGTGGCATGACTCTCGCCCCCACCTGATCAAGCGCTCGAAGATCGGCGGTGGCAAGTGGGAGGCTGTGGCGCCTGGGCGAACCGTTCCCTCAACCCTTGACAGCGACGTTCGAAGACGACAGCAACCCGATCACCGGCCGCTGGGAGAAGGCCGAGGACGGTCAGAACTTCACGGCCGACTTCGAGCTGATCTATCGAAAGGTCGAGTAAGCCCGCACCCTGCCGGACCGAGCGCGAACCGCGAGCGAGATCTCGCCGCCTTGCGGCAGGCCCACCGAGGGCTCATAGTCCTCACGATGTGAGCGAGCAAGAGGAGAGTGTGATGTCCGTTGCACCGCCTCGGTATGTGGTCCATCGTTTGGACGCGATCGAGTATCAGCCGATGTTTATTCATGGTGAGCAGATCGGCGAAGCCCACGAGCTTCGAAACGAGGAATCCCATGGCAATGAACACGAGGCATGCCTCTGGCGCACTAAGGCCCCGGCGCGCTACGAGTACTTCTTCACCGGGGATGAATCGTTCTATGTCATCGAGGGCTCGGTGAGTATTGAACTCATGGAAACCGGCGAACTCATCGAACTCAAGGCGGGCGACATCGCCTCGTTTCCCAAGGGCACGCGGTCGATCTGGACGTTTAGCGAACCATTCAAGAAGTTCACGGTCATCTCCAACTCACCGACTCACCGATCTCCGAGCGACGCGTAAGCAGGAGCGGACGCCATCGCGACCAGCCTTACGCGTCGGTAGCCACGCGTGGCATGGCCTCAGGCGTCCCACGCGAGCCGAGTCGAAGCGTTGCCGCCGCGGCCGCCACGATCAGGAGCGCCACGGTCACAACTAAGCCGACCCGCGCTGCGACGTCGAAAGAATGGTCGATCCGAGCGAGGAGCTGATGGTGGAGCTCCGGGCCAACGCCTGCCACTAGCGCCTTGGCCTGTTGGATCGAGGCGCCGGCGTGCTGCCTGGCTGTCGCTGAGAAGCCCGCCAGCTGAGCTTCGACGCGGTGCCGCCGACGCGCGCTCCTAGCTAAGGCGTGGCGGCGAGATACGCTCGGGGTCCGGACGAGTCCGGTTGGCTCTTAGGGACTGCCGCCAAAGCGATCCATCAGTCCTTCTGGGCTCAAGCCGTAGCGCGCAAGGATTTGCTGGTCGCGTCGAAGATCGATCGGATCAGGGAGTTGGCTCAGGAGCTCGTCGATGAGCTGATCCGAGTACCCCGCTCGGCGTAGGACCAGCGCAACTTGCTCATGAGACCGAAGCGCCGGGGGGGAGCTCATAGGCCGAGCATACGCGCACCATGGCAAGCGCATGCGACCATGACCTGATCGCCGGCTGGGCGGCGGGTGCACGAGCCGAACATTGTCATGACCTAGGATCGCGGTCTTATGACAGAGTCGCCGATCGCGCAGCTACTGGCAGCCATCGACAAACTCGATCTCGATTCCGTGGTGTCGCTCCTCGGGCCGGAAATCAGAGTCCTGAGTGCAGATGGACGTCGGAGCAAAGGCGCCCAGGCGGTACAGGAGTTGCTGTCGGGCTTTCTCTCTGAGCTGCGGTCAACCACCCACCGGATTACCGATCAGTGGCACATCGATGACGTGTGGATCGCCGAGGTGGACGCTACCTATGAGCTCCAGGACTGGCTGCAACTCACCGATCTCCCGAGGATCTTCGTGGTGCGCATGAGCGCTGACGGCATTGCGGAGCTACGGACCTACGGCGCGCACGAACGCCCGCTAACCGACCATCGCACCGGCGAGGAAGGAACGTGGATCGGATCTCGATGGGTCCCGCCGCTCTGAGCCCAGCACGCACAGTTGCAGGAGCGAATCGCTAACGGGTCGCCCGACTGAAAGCGTCACGGGTGGTACGTCGGAACCCGCTTTCAGCCCGCCACAGCCGTCCTGGAGCGCCTGCGTTGCGCGCGGGGTCTGCGAGCTTTCCAGATTGCTGCCGCTCCAGAATCGCCGAGCGGCAGCGTCCGTCGCCGCCATCAAGCATGGGTCAACTGAGCCGAATCTTCGGTACATCAGCTTCTCGGCCTTCACCTGCGATTCCTGCGGAAGCCGCCACAGGGCTGGGTGGACGATCACGCGCGATGTGAGCTCGCTGCCGGCGAGCAGTCCGGCGGCACAACGCAGTCCGTTCATCCCCGGGTGCCGGCGGGAACCGACGCCTGCGAGCTGCACCACTCCTCGACCGTTGTCGAGGGCCCGCCGAGCAGCTCGTTCGCCTCCGTCGGGTCGCCGCGCTCGCCGAGACGGGCAAGCAGACGCATGATCTGCAGGTTCGGGGCGAGCCTGCCTCGCATGAACAGGCGGTCGATCATCGACATCACCGAGAGCGGGACGGTCACCAGCCGCTTGTCCGGAGCGACGATCCGCCTATAGATGCCGAGCGCCTGGTGGAGCGTGAGCACTTCGGGGCCGTGAACGAAGAAGCTGCGGTTAGCGGCCTCCGGGGTCGCGAAGGCGCGGACGACCTGGATGGCGAAGTCCTCCGCGCACACCGGATGAATTCGCCGGCGTTGGCGGCCGAGCACCACGATCACCCGCCCCTGTACGTGGCGCGGCAGCGTGTTCGTGAAGTACGTAGGCCGCCAGAACGTGTACGGCACGCCCGAATCCTCGATCGCCTGCTCGGCTGCGAGCTTGACGCGGTGCTCGGGGATCTTGCGCCCGTACTCCTCCCTGACCAGACTCCCGGTGAGATAGCTGAGCCGACCTACGCCGTGGCGCGTGGCCGCTGAGGCGACCGCAGCCGTCCCTCGGTGCTCGACGGCCTCCAGCAGCGCTGGATCCTCGACACCGAGACTGACGTGCACGCCGTCCATTCCCCGCATCGCGCGGTCCACCGCCTCGGCGTCGTTTACCGAACCTTCCGCGTACTCGAACTCGCCGCCGAGCTGGGCGCTGGCAGGCGCGACGTTGCGCACGAGCAGGCGCACCCGATGACCAGCCGCGAGTAGTCCCCTAGCCACCGGTCGGCCGATCAGCCCGGTCCCCCCTACGACCAGGATCCTTTCAAGCGTCACGGCAGGCCCTCGCGGGGACCGAACCGCCGCTCCATATGGCTTCCGATCACCTCGGCGACCAGCTGGAGCGCAGTGAGCGGGCGGAAGTACACCGCTAATTCCCCCACCAGGCCATCGGCTCGCGCCGACACCACGTTCAACCCGTGAGCCTGCTCGCCCCCGAGCGACGTCTCAAACACGACGACACTCTTCTCGCCCTCGACAATCTCCTCAATTAGCACAAACGGCGCCAGCTCCTGGGTCAGGACCCCGAACAGGAACGCGGCGGTGTCCTTCCCCCGCAGCGGTTCGTCGTGGACCGCCACCCGGATAGTCACATCGTCGCTCAGTGACGCGACGATCGCCCTCGCATCGAACATGGCGAGCGCCCGGCTGTAAGCAGTCCGTGCATTCAAGAGCCCACCGCCACCGCCTCGCGCGCGTAGCCGTCGCTCGTTGCGGATTGCACCAGAAAGCGGTCGAGCTCAGCGCGTACGACGTGACCCAACCGCGCCTGCTTCTGGCGCTGCTTATCGGGCACCATCGGCGCGAGGACCCGCAAGATCATCCCGCGATAGCGCGACGACGCGTCAGCCCGGCGACGACCAAGACCCTCACCTCCCGCTCTCCTGACGGAGACTCGCGTGCGAGCTCCGCTCACCTCGGCGCGACTCCGAGGCGGCGGCCGCCAGCAGCAGCGGTCGGACGTCGCCGACCCAGTCGAGCTTCGCCTGCTCGCGCCGTACACCAAACATCGCTGTCGCCCGCCGAGACACCGCTTGGGGACGATCCGCGAGCCGCTGCACCACCTCATCCAGCCGCTCCCGCCGGGCGCGAGCCTCCGCCTCATACTCGTTGAGGAGCGCCTCCAGACGCGCGGGCGACATCCTATCGGCGAAAAACACCCGCACCAGGAACAGGTTGCGCTGGCGGTCGGGGCCAACCGGTGAGTCCTCAACCCATCGACCGAGGACCTCCTCGCCCTCAGCCGTGATCTCGTAGACACGCTTGGTCGGAAGTCGCTCCTGGCGCACCTCCATCGCAACAAGCAAGTTGAGGCGGGCAAGCCGATCAAGCTCGGAGTACACGTGGCTGCGCGTCAAGGGGAAGAAGTTGCCGATCGACCGCTCCGCATAGCCAGCCAGCTCATGCCCCGCCCGCGGTCGGACCGACACCAAGCCGAGGACCACGTACCCCGTCGGCGAAAGCACGGCCTCCACGCGGGCGACACTAGTCCTAATAGGACGAGCTGTCAAATACGAGGGCTTTCGGGTCCAAGGGGTCGGGCACCGGCCTCGCCCAGACCCACACCCGCGAGGTCAAGTTCAATCCGGGGTCGGTTGGGAACGTGTCCATTTCCCCGAACTCGCTCGTCGTAGGGGTGTCGAATCAATCACTAGGCCCGAGGAGGTCTCGAGATGAAGTACTTGATGCTGGTGTGCGTTGACGACACAATCGAATTGCCCGAGGGGGAGCGAGCGAGGATCGGTCCCGACGTCGAGAGGTGGGTCGGCGAGATGGACGAACGCGGCGTGCGCGTTCAGGGGCAGGAGCTCGCGGGTGTGCAGGACGCCACTACGATCCGCGTTCGCGGTGGTGAGGTTGTGATCGCGGATGGTCCATTTGCGGAGACCAAAGAGCAGATCGCCGGTTTCGACATTCTGGAGTGTGCGGATCTAGATGAGGCGATCGCGGTCGCGGCCAAGCATCCGGTCGCTCGGTTCGGTTCGCTTGAGTTGCGTCCTTTCGCGGAGGGATGAGTCGTCAGGCAGGGCTGGCGATCGAAAAGGCCTTCGCTGAGGAGTGGGGGCGGATCGTGGCCGCGCTGATCCGCCGCACCCGCGATTGGGATCTGGCCGAGGACTGCGCACAGCAGGCATTCGGCGAGGCCGCTCGACAGTGGCCGAGCGAGGGCGTCCCTCGTCGACCCGGCGCTTGGCTGATGACCGTTGCGCGCAACCGAGCGATCGACCGCCTGCGTCACGAACGGATGCGCCACGCTCGACTACGGGAGCTAGCGGCGCTGATCGCCAGTAATTCCGAGGGTGAGGATGAGCTCGATGCTGACTGCGGCATCGAGGATGACCGCCTGCGGCTGATCTTTACCTGCTGCCACCCGGCGCTTCCGCTCGAAGGCCGGGTCGCGCTGACGCTTCGCTCGCTGGCCGGCTTGACGACCGCGGAGATCGCGAACGCGTTCCTCGTATCGGAATCCACGATGGCCAAGCGGCTGGTCCGTGCCAAGCACAAGATCGAGCACGCGGGAATCCCGTATCGAGTTCCGCCAGCAAACCTGCTGCCCGCGCGCACGAGCGGCGTGCGCGCGGTGCTCTACTTGATGTTCAACGAGGGATACGCCACGTCGACAGGGGCGGAGCTGATTAGGGTCGACCTGTGCGCCGAGGCCACCCGCTTAGCGCGACTGCTGCACCGGCTGATGCCGAACGACCCGGAGAACGGCGGCCTGCTTGCGCTGCTGCTCTTCCAGCACTCCCGTCGTGGCGCTCGAACCGACCACTCAGGGGACGTGATCACGCTGGAGGAACAAGATCGCTCCCGCTGGGACCTGGCTGAGATTGACCAGGCGAACACGATCCTCGGCGCGGTCGTCCGCCGAGATGCGATCGGGCCCTATCAGGTGCAAGCTCTCATAGCGGCTTGCCACGCCAATGCGCGACACGCTGCAGCGACCGACTGGTCCCGGATCGCCGCCCTATACGAGCGGCTGCTCGAGGTCACAGCAAACCCACTCGTCAGGCTCAACCACGCCGTTGCAGTGGGGATGGCAACCGGTCCGGAGGATGGCCTAGCGCTCGTCGGCCGGTTGGCAGCGTCGGGGGAGCTGCGCGACTATCACCTCCTGCACGCGACCCGCGCAGACTTCCTGCGGAGGCTGGGCCTCAAACCCGAAGCCGCATGCGCATACCGAGAAGCGCTTAACCTGGCGCGCACCGAGGCCGAGCGTCGCTATCTGACCAGACGCCTGCAAGAGGTGAGCACTCGTCCACCACCAGCCGAAGCCGAAGGCACACAGGACGCCACATAGGCCGGCACCCCTTGGGAGGTCGCCCACCGAACGCGACCATCTTTCAGCAACTCGGTTATTCGTCGCCGCACAGGCTCGCCCAGCGCATCGAATACCTTGCGGGCGTGGCATGATCGCCGTTTTTCACCCCAGGATCCGAGGAACCGGGGCGGTGTTGCGCGAGCGGCGCTCCTGTTGGGTCAATTTGGAAAGAAAGTGGGCGGGATGAGCTTGATGCGTGAGACGATGGCGACGCAGCCCGAGGTGCTACTGCGGATGCTCGACGATCGACGAGGACTCGAGTCCGCGGCGCAGCGGTTGGCAGGGCGGCGAGTGTTAGTCGTCGGCACTGGCACGAGCTGGCACGCCGCCAATCAGGGCGCTTGGTGTTTGCGGCAGGGCGGCGTTGACGCGTGGGCTGTCCCGGCCGCTGACGCCGCCGCGGGCCAGCCCCTTCCTCGGAAGGACGACGCGCTGCTCTTGCTCAGTCACCGAGGAACCAAGTTGTTTACCTCAGACGTGCTCGCGCGGGCTCGAGCAGCGGGTGTTGCCACGGTGGTGATATCCAAGCGTGGAAACCCGGATGCTGACCTAGAGACGGTGCCGGAGGAGGCCTCTTCGGCGTTTACCGCGAGCCACCTCGCTGCTGTGATGCGCGTCGCCCAGCTCGCTGAGCAGGTTGGAGCTTCCCTGGGAGCGCTTCACGACGTCCCCGAGGCCGTGGCGCAGGAGCTCGCGCAAGATCCAGTGGGCGTGAAACCGCCCAGGCGGCTCCTGGAATTCGCCGGCGTAGGAATCAACGCTTGGACAGCCGCGGAGGGCGCGCTGAAGATCAGAGAAACCGCACTGGTCGCATCCGAAGGGCTCGCATGCGAGTCCATTCTGCACGGGCCAGCGGTTGCTCTCGGTCCCGATGACTCGCTTGTATGCCTGGACGGCGGGGCCAACTCTGACCGCCTCAAGCAACTAGCCGACGTCGCCAAAGCACAAGGCGCGGAGGTACACGAGTTCGCGCGTCTCGAACTTGGCGAAACGCTTTCCATATTCCCCCTCACGGTGATCGTCCAGAAGATCGCGGCCGAAGCCGCCGAAACGCTCGGCACCAACCCCGACAGCTACGGGCGCGACCTACCCGGTCGAGACGCTGCCTGGAGCAGAGTCAAGCTGTAAGAGGGTTCTACAGATCCCACCGACGCTGCCGTAGCCGCCCTCGGCGATGGCGATGCCGTAGCCGCGTACGCGCGATGAGTTTGGAGTCGTGCGCTGGCCTTATCCACGGCTAGATCGCAGGAAGGAGCTCATGGTGCAGATCCGCACCCCGCATGTGCATGAGCCTGGATGGCTACCCAGCTGAAGCTCAAGCAGGGACCGCACTTGCCGGCCGGGCGGTGGAAATCACTGTCGCCGTGGGCAGCTAAAGCACCGGTTGTCGCCTCCTCGC
>CAWJUL010000008.1:0-109451 GCA_963846045.1 Terriglobia bacterium
ATCCGTTCGCCACTGTGGCGGCATGGCGGCACGGTCCACGGACCGCAACCGCGCAGCTATGAATATAAGCTGCCGCGCAAGATGGTTTTGGGCGCGCTGCGCTCGGCACTGTCGGCGAAGTTGCGCGACGGCGAATTGCGCGTCGTAAGAGCGTTTGAGCTACAGGATCACAAAACGAAGAATCTGTCGCATGTCTTCGCCACGCTTCAAAACGAAGAAGTCGGTCCTGCTGGTCGAAGCGAACGACAACCTCAACTTGACGCGGGCCTCGCGTAATCTGCCAGGCATCAAGCTGGTGCCGACCAGGGATGTCAACGTCTACGATCTTTTGAAATACCAGGAAGTGCTGCTCACCGAGCCGGCGGCAAAGAAATTGTCGGAGGCCTTAGCGTAATGAATGTTTACGACGTGATCAAGCGCCCGCTCATCACCGAAAAGGGCCATACGAAACGCGAGGCGGAACGCACGCTGCGCTTTTGAAGTGCATCCGGACGCGAACAAGATTCAGATTAAGCAAGCTGTCGAGACCGTGTTCAAGGTGCAAGGTGGCTTCGGTTCAGAACCAGCATCTTCTCGGGCAAGCTGCGCCGCCGTGGCCGATTCACCGGCTACGCCTCGGATTGGAAGAAGGCGTATGTGCGCCTGACGCCGGGCTCGAAAGTGCCGGAATACACGGAATTTAAGTGAGGACGCTGTAGAACATGCCGATTAAGAGTTTCCGACCGATCACGCCGACGCGGCGCTTCCAGACGTATCTCACGCGCGAGGACATCACCAAGAACAGGCCCGAAAAGTCGCTTGTCGAAGGCAAGAAACGGACCGGCGGACGCGATGCGCGCGGACGTATCTCGAGCCGTTTTATCGGAGGCGGCGCCAAGCAGGCGTATCGCATCATCGATTTCAAGCGCGACAAGATGGGCGTAATCGCAAAAGTGGCGGCAATCGAATACGATCCCAACCGTTCGGCGCGTATCGCGCTACTGCACTACATCGATGGCGAGAAGCGTTACATCATTTGCCCGGTTGGTCTCGAAGTGGGCCGTGTGTGACATCCGGCCCCGAAGCGGACATTCTGGTCGGCAATGCGCTGCCATTGAAAAACATCCCGGCGGGAACGGTGGTTCACAACATTGAGCTTAAGCCCGGCAAAGGCGGCCAGATGGCTCGTTCGGCGGGTGCGCAGGCGCAACTGGTTTCGAAAGAAGGCGGCATTGCGCTGCTGAAATTGCCTTCCGGAGAAGTGCGCAGGGTGCAGATTGATTGCATGGCGACAGTAGGCCAGGTTGGCAATGTCGAGCATGAGAACGTATCGCTCGGGAAAGCGGGACGTTCCCGCTGGCTAGGAAACGACCGCATAACCGCGGCGTCTCGATGAATCCGGTCGATCACCCGCACGGCGGTGGCGAAGGTAAAACTTCGGGCGGCCGTCATCCGGTGACGCCCTGGGGCCAGCCGACGCGTGGTTTCAAGACCCGCAACAACAAGCGCACCGATCGGTGGATCGTCACCCGAAAGTCAAAAAAGCGGTAAGGGCAAGGATTAGCAGATGAGTCGATCGCTTAAAAAGGGACCGTTCACCGATGACCACCTGATCAAGAAGGTGGCGACGTTGAACAGCAAAAACCAGAAGACGGTGGTGAAGACTTGGTCGCGCCGCTCAACGATCGTGCCCGAATTTGTCGGTCATACCTTGCCGTGCATAACGGCAAGAAGTTCATCCCAGTATACGTCACTGAAAACATGGTGGGCCACAAGCTGGGCGAGTTCTCGCCTACCCGACATTCAAGGGTCACGCGGCGAAGTCGACCGAAAAGGCGGCGAAGTAGCGATGGCGGAGGGAACGGCAGGTTTTGGCGAGAGCGGAAGCCCGCTACCTTCATGTGTCGGCGCAGAAAGCGCGTTTGGTGATCGAATGATTCGCGGGCAGCAGGCCGGCGAGCCATCAATATTTTGAGCGCGACGAATAAGCGGATTGCGCCGGCAATCGAGAAAGTACTGCGTTCGGCGATTGCGAATGCGGAGAACAAGTCGCAGGACGTCGACGTCGACAAGCTATTCATCGCCGAAGCCTATGTAAACGAAGGGCCGCGGCAGAAGCGCATCCGGCCGGCGCCGATGGGCCGGGCGTACCGGTATCAGCGCCGGACGGCGCACATCGTAGTGAAGCTCGGCGAACGCGCCGCGGAAGAGGAAACAGAGTAAATGGGTCAGAAAGTACATCCGTACGGGTTCCGCTTAGGCGTCACCAAGAACTGGCGTTCGCGCTGGTTCGCCAAGCAGGACTACTCAAAGCTGCTGCACGAGGATCTGGAGCTGAAGGAGTCGCTACTGACGCGATTGAAGGCGGCGGGCGTTAGCTCGATTGAAGTGGACCGGCCGGGCAACAAGCTGCGCATCACCATTCGCACCTCGCGTCCCGGCATCATCATCGGCCGCAAGGGCGCTGAAATCGAGAAGCTGAAGGGCGACCTCGCAAAAAAGACAAAGCGCGAAGTCTTCATCGACATTCAGGAAGTGCATCGGCCCGAGCTGGACGCGCAACTGGTTTCTGAATCGATTGCGTTGCAGCTCGAAAAGCGCGTGGCGTTCCGCCGCGCCATGCGTAAGGCTGTCGATTCGGCACTGCGCTTCGGCTGCAAGGGAATAAAAGTTCGTGTTTCGGGACGGCTGAACGGAGCGGAAATCGCGCGCAGCGAGTGGTATCTGCAAGGCCAGTTGCCGCTGCATACGCTACGCGCCGACATCGATTACGGATTCAGCGAAGCCTACACGACCTATGGCGTCATCGGCGTCAAGGTTTGGATTTATAAAGGCGAAGTGCTGGAAGGTGCGAACCGGCGCAATTCGTTGCGTAATGAGGGTGAGCCCCGGCGCCGGCGCCGTGATGAACGCGAGGTCGAGATCGGCCGCGACCGGGATCGTGAGCGCAGACCGGCCGCGCAGGCGCCCGGAACAGAGCGGGCCGGCCGTGCAGCAGGCTCCTGGCGAAATGCCGAGCCCGCGAGCGCGCCCATCATTCCGCCACTGGCTGCGCCGACTGCGCCTTCCTGGAAACAGGAGCAGGGCAATGCCGCCGATGCGATCGCGAAATCGTCCACGCCGGCTGGTGAAGTAGATAAGGATTTGACCAACGAGTAAGCGGCGCGAGCGCTTGCTGAATAGGAGACAACCGCTATGTTGATGCCGAAGAAAGTCAAATTTCGCAAGCAGCAGCGCGGCCGCATGAAGGGTAAAGCCTGGCGCGGTTCGGAGCTGTCGTTCGGCGAATTCGGGTTGAAGGCGATGGAGTGCGGCTGGGTGACCAATCGCCAGATTGAGGCGGCCCGTATTGCAATGACGCGTTTCATCAAGCGCGGGGGCAAAGTTTGGATTCGCGTGTTTCCGGATAAGCCGATTACCAAGAAACCGCCAGAGACTCGTATGGGTAAGGGCAAGGGGGCGCCGGAAGCCTGGGTGGCGGTGGTTAAGCCGGGCAAAATGCTGTTTGAAATGGAAGGCGTGTCGATGGCGACCGCAACGGAAGCGATGCGCCTGGCGGCGATGAAGATTTCCGTGCCCACGAAATTTGTGGCGCGGCAGCAGACGGAAACCAAGGTTAGTTAGTCGGTTAAAGGCGGAATGAAGGCAAAAAAATTGCGCGACATGGATGCCGCAGAATTACAGCGGCAGTCGTTCGATGCGCAGGAACAGCTTATTCCGGCTGCGCTTCCAGATGGGCATGGGCCAGAGCGAGGGATTGAAGAAGTACCGCAATCTGCGTAAAGACAGGGCGCGCCTGTTGACGGTCTTGAACGAGAAGAAGGCAGCCGGCGAAACCATTCCGCGATTTCGGTCAGACCAGTGCCGGCGAAAAAGGAAGAAAAAGTAGAGACGCGAGATGCCGAAAATACCTCAAAGCAAACGGGCGCAGAACAAGCTGCGCCGAAACAAAGCGGGCCTATCACGGCAGCGCGTGGCTCCGGACCGGTGGGACATAAAAACGAGAAAGTCGGCGAAGTCGTATCGACGAAGATGGCCAAGACCATCGTCGTCGAAGTCACGCGGCGCGTGCCGCATCCGGTTTATAAGCGAATCGTCAGCAAGCGCAAGAAATTCTATGCGCATGATGAAGAGCAGTCCGCGCAGATGGGCGATGTGGTTCGCATCGTCGAATGCCGCCCGTTGAGCAAGCTGAAGCGCTGGGAACTGGGAACGGTGGTTCGCCGCGCCGTGCAGGTGGCGGTCGATCATCCCGCGCTCGCCGCCGCCGCCGATACGCGCGTCAAGAAGACGATCAAGAAGAAGTAAGTTCGGGTTTCAGCGCTCCGCGAGAAGAGCGCGGCCGGAAGATTAGGGAGAAAACGTCATGATTGGAATGCGAACCATGCTGGAGGTCGCCGACAACAGCGGCGCGCGCAAGCTGCAATGCATCTTGCCCCGCGGCGGCGATCTTGGACTTCGCGCGGGTCTGGGCGATGTCATCACAGCGTCCGTAAAGGAAGCCGCGCCCGACTCGAGCATTAAAAAGGGCAAGGTGGTCCGCTGCGTGGTGGTGCGCATGCGCAAGGAGACACGACGTAAGGATGGAACCTATATTCGCTTCGATTCGAATGCCGCCGTGCTGATTAACGAAGTCGGCGAACCGGTTGGCACACGCGTGTTCGGTCCGGTTGCGCGCGAGTTGCGCGACAAGCGTTTTATGAAGATTGTTTCGCTTGCGCCGGAGGTGATCTAAATCATGCCGAAAGTAGCTTATAAGCGCCGCCAGGAGCGCGGCGAGCGCACGCCGCTGCGTGTGAAGATCAAGAAGGACGATCTGGTCCGTGTCATCGCCGGACGCGACAAGGGCAAGACAGGCAAGGTTTTGGAAGTCGATCGTTTTTCGCGCAAGGTGACGGTAGATGGTGTCATGATCGTCAAACGCCATACCAAGCCGAATCCCTCGAAGCAGATCAAGGGCGGTATCGCCGAGAAGCCGATGCCGATCGATGTATCGAACGTGATGATTATGACTGCGGGCGGAGTTCCAACCCGTATCGGATACAAGCTCGAAACCGTCGGCGGCACAATACGCCGCGTGCGCATCGCGCGCAAGAACGGCGAGACGTTGGAGAAGAAAAGTAGGGCGTTAGAACAGGCCGTTTGGAATCGGCCGGGAAAACACAGATGGCTGAAAAACAAGATAAGCAGCAAAAGGCAAAGCCGGCCGGCGACGCCAAGCCGAAGAGCAAGGGCGCGGGCGGCGGTAAGCAGGCCGCTCCGGCAGTCGAAGTGCAACAGGGCCGCCCACGCAGCGGTAGCCACAAAGCGCGCCTGCGCGACCTCTATGCGAAGTCCGTCGTTCCGGCAATGAAGCAGGAATTCGGATATAAGAACCCGATGGCGATTCCGAAAGTCCAGAAGGTCTCTATCAACATCGGCCTGGGCGAAGCAACCGGCAACAGCAAGCTGATGGACGGCGCCGTGAATGAACTCGGCGCAATCGCCGGCCAGAAGCCGGTGGTCACGAAAGCTAAAAAGTCCATCGCTGCATTCAAGCTGCGCGAAGGGATGTCGATCGGCTGCATGGTGACATTGCGCGGCGACCGCATGTACGAGTTCCTCGATCGATTGATGAACGTGGCTCTGCCGCGCGTCCGCGACTTCCGCGGAGTCTCTCCCAAGTCATTCGATGGGCGCGGGAATTATACGCTCGGGTTGAAGGATCAACTGATCTTCCCCGAGATCGACTACAACAAGGTGGAAAAGACGAAGGGCATGAATATTTCGATCACGACCACCGCAAAGACGGACGCCGAAGGCTTGTCGCTGCTGCGGCACATGGGCATGCCGTTCCGTCAATAAGAGAAGGATTCAAGTGGCTACTACTGCAAAGATCGCCAAAGAAGACAAGAAGGAAGAAGAGATTCTGCGCGCGCGCGAGGCGGGCAAAACGGCTAAATTCGCCGTCCGATTTCGCAACCGCTGCAAGAACTGCGGACGGCCTCGCGGCTTTCTGCGCAAGTTTAGGCTGTGCCGTATCTGCTTCCGCAAGTTTGCCCTGGCGGGTGAAATCCCCGGCGTGACGAAAGCGAGCTGGTAACGGAGAGGGTGGCTGCGGTAAGGAAATGAAAGGTGCTGAAGGAGTAATGACAGCAGACCCCATTGCCGATATGTTGACGCGCGTGCGCAACGCTCTGATTGCGCGTCATGCAAAAGTGGACGTTCCGGCGTCTCGGCTAAAGAACGAGATTGCGCGTATTTTACGCGAAGAAGGCTACATCCTTAACTTCAAGCTGACGGAAGAAGGCGCCAAGCGCTACATCCGCCTGTACTTGAAGTACACGCCCTCGAATCTCCCGGTGATCTCGCGCATTGAGCGCGTGTCCCGCCCGGGCTGCCGAGTGTACGTTGGCTCGAAAGAGATTCCGCGTATTCTCGGCGGACTTGGTGTGAACATCCTGACGACTCCCAAGGGCGTCATGACCGGTAACACTGCGCGGAAAGAAGGCGTTGGCGGCGAAGTGCTCTGCCAAATCTGGTAAGGATCAACCATGTCACGAGTCGGTAAAAAGCCAATTCCACTGCCGAACGGCGTCAAGATCAATGTCGGCGATCAACTCGAAGTCCAGGGTCCCAAAGGCAAGCTGATGGTTCCGATACCAGCCGGCATACGGGTTGAGCAAAAGAACAATCACCTCGAATTCGTGCGCGAGAGCGAGCGGTATGCCGCGCTGCACGGTCTGACCCGGGCGCTCGCCGCGAATGCGGTGCAAGGCGTGTCCACTGGCTGGACCCGCGAACTCGATATTGTCGGCACCGGTTACCGCGCCGACGTGAAGGGCAAAGTCGCAACGTTCACGCTCGGGTACTCGCATCAGATCGAGTTCATCATGCCGGCGGGCGTCGATCTCAGAATCGACAAGCAGACGCACTTGGTTGTGACCGGCTACGACCGGGAAGAAGTGGGCCACGTCGCGGCGCAGATTCGAGCGCTTCGTCCGCCCGACCCGTACAAGAACAAGGGCGTGCGCTACACGGGCGAAGCCCTACGCAAGAAGGCCGGCAAGACCGGCGCGGGAGCTAAGTAATGGCGGATACAAGACATGAGATTCGCGCTCGCCTTCATAAACGGATTCGGAACCGCATGGCAGGCACGCAGGAGCGTCCGCGGCTGGCGGTGTTTCGGAGCCTGAACCACATCTATGCGCAGGTAATCGACGATCGGCAGGGCCATACGCTGGCGGCCGCGGCGTCCACCGAAAAAGATCTGCGCGTTAAGGGCGGCAATGTGGAGGGCGCGAAAGCAATCGGCAAAGCAGTGGCCGAGCGTGCCAAGGAAAAAGGAATCAAGCGGGTTGTTTTCGATCGCGGCGGCTACCAGTATCATGGGCGGGTCAAAGCCCTGGCCGATGCCGCGCGCGAAGCGGGACTGGAGTTTTAATCGATGGCATTAAGTGCAGCCAAGCGGGTGGATACGCGCAACCTGAACCTGAAAGAACAGGTTGTCAGTATCAACCGCGTGACCAAAGTGGTCAAAGGCGGTAAGAACATGAGCTTTTCGGCGCTGGTAGTTGTCGGCGACCCCAATGCGAAGGTTGTCGGTTACGGCACCGGAAAGGCGAAAGAAGTTCCGTCAGCAATCAAGAAGGGCATTGAAGCCGCGAAAAAGAACCTGCGTAAGGTGCACGTGCTCGAGACGACCATCCGTCACCCTGTTCTGGGACGCTTCGGCAGCGGGCTGGTGCTGCTGAAGCCGGCGCCCCCGGGAACCGGCGTGATCGCGGGTGGTCCGGTGCGTGCGGTTATCCAGGCGGTCGGGATTCCGAACGTGCTCACAAAGTCGATCGGTTCGCACAACGCGCATAACGTGGTGAAGGCGACCATTGCGGCGCTTGAACAGCTCTGCGATAAGAGCGCGATCGCCGAAATGCGTGGCTTGCCCATCGAGAAGCTGTAAGGCTAGACAAGAGACGTAAACGGACATGGCTGAAGGCAAAATCAAAATCAAGCTGGTGCGGAGTCCAATCTGCACGCCGCAGAAGCACAAAAATATCGTGAAGTCTCTCGGACTGCACAAGATCAATCGCGTTGTGGAGCGGCCCGACACACCGGGTTTTCGCGGCATGGTGGCGAAGATTCCGCACCTGCTCGAAATCGTCAAGGAATAGTGCCGTCATTCAAGGAAAGCGTCAATGAATCTCAGTAGCTTACGGCCCCCGAAGGGTCAAAAACACAACAAGCGGCGTATCGGCCAGGGTATGGGTAGTGGCCGCGGCAAATACTCCGGCCGCGGCGCCAAGGGCGCCAAGTCTATTTCGGGCTACAGCAAGATGCGGGGCTTCGAAGGCGGACAGATGCCCTTGCATCGGCGTTTGCCGAAGCGCGGCTTTACGAATATCTTCCACAAAGAGTACGCCGTCATCAACGTCGGCGCGCTCGAGAAACTCGACGGAGATACTTTCACGCCGGAGTCTCTGAAGGCTGCCGGTGTCATTAAGAAGCTGAATACCGGGCTCAAGATCCTGGGTAATGGCGAACTGACCCGTAAGATCAGCGTGCAGGCGCACGTATACTCAAAATCGGCCCTCGACAAGATTCAAAAGGCGGGCGGTACGGGCGAAGTCCTCGCTCGGAAATCCGCTAAGCCCGAAGCTGAAGGCAAATAGGTTCCAGCTCCCGGCGCGGAGCCTGACTTGAACGAATGACAAAGTTTTTCGAAGCTCTCGCTAATGTATTCCGCATTCCGGACCTCCGCAAGCGTGTTCTGTTCACGCTTGCTCTGCTGGCCGTCTATCGAATCGGCGCGTACATCCCCACTCCCGGCATAGACACGATTCGATTCCAGGAGTTCTTTACGCGTAACGCCTCGGGTGGGTTCCTGGGCTACTTCGATCTGTTCAGTGGCGGCATGCTGCGGCGCATGACAATCTTCGCGCTCGGCATCACGCCGTATATCACGGCATCGATTATTTTGCAGTTGCTGACGGTCGTCATCCCAACTTTGGACAAGCTGCAGAAAGAGGGTGAACTCGGGCGGCGCAAGATCACGCAATGGACTCGGTACCTGACGGTTGCACTTGCCATTATTCAGTCGATCGGCATTGCGTTTACACTGCAGAGCTTCAATGGCAACTTCGTCCTGAATCCTGGGTTTGGATTCATTTTCATGACGACACTGACGTTTACCACCGGCACTGCGTTCATCATGTGGCTGGGTGAGCAGATCACGGATCGCGGCATAGGAAACGGCATGTCGCTCATCATCTTCGTCGGTATCGTGGTCGGCCTGCCGCGCGCAATCGGCAGTATCTACACGAACACGTTTGTGACGCATCAGTGGCACGTCATTCAAATGATGTTCATTCTCGCCATCATGGTGGCGGTAGTGGCATTCATCGTTTTGGTCGAACGTGGCGAGCGGCGCATCCCGGTTCAATATGCCAAGCGCGTGATTGGACGCCGGATGATGGGCGGCCAATCCATGCATCTGCCGCTGAAGGTCAATGCGGGCGGCGTGATTCCGATCATCTTTGCTTCCTCTTTGCTGGCCTTTCCGCAGACACTGCTCCAGTGGGAAATCGTTAAGAATAATTCGTGGGCAAGCAGCATGCTTGGCGCGCTAAGCGGTTCAGAACCGCTCTACTATCTCGTCTACGTTATTCTGATCGTTTTCTTCTGCTTCTTCTACGTGTCGATCATCTTCAACCCGAATGAAGCGGCAGACAACATGCGCAAATACGGCGGCTTCGTTCCGGGCATCCGGCCGGGTAAGAACACCGCCGACTATATGGACAAGATCCTCTCGAAGATCACGGTTGTCGGCGGATTGTACCTGTCGATTTTGTCCTTAATTCCGATGATCATGATCTCCGGTATCAAGCTGCAGCACCTGCCGTTTGCCGGAAACTTCATCGACGCGCATTTCCCGCGTTTCCTGCTCGACGGGTTGGGCGTGAATTTTTACTTCGGTGGAACTTCGCTGCTGATTGTCGTCGGTGTTGCGATGGACACCGTGAACCAGATTGAAGCGCAGTTGATCATGCGCCACTACGAAGGCTTCACTCCGCGCGCTGGCCGGGTACGCGGCCGCCGCAGCTAGGTTATTCTTGGATTCCAGCCACTCAGCCCCGCCTGCTGCCGCGTTGATTCTCTTCGGCTCGCCCGGTTCGGGCAAGGGAACCCAGTCGAAGCTTCTCAAGCGCTGTATTGCCGGTCCGCACATCTCGACGGGTGACATGCTTCGGCAACACATCGAGGCGGGTGACAAGATCGGCCACGACTCCGAAGGGCTCATCAAGGCCGGAAGACTGGTTCCGGATGAGATCGTCAACGAGCTTGCGAAAAATCGCCTATCGCAGCCCGATTGCCGGCGCGGGATGATCCTCGACGGCTACCCGCGGACGCTGAACCAAGCCACAGTATTGCTCGACTTCTTAAAGGGTTACGGATTTCATCCCTTCGTGGTACACTTGGTGGTTGACCACGAGCGAATTGTTGCTCGTCTCAGCGGTCGCCGTATTTGCCCCGTTTGTGGAACCCTTTACAGCCTGACAACCAACCCGCCCAAGATCTCTGGAATTTGCGATCTGGAGGGAGCCAAGTTGGTGATGCGCGAGGATGATCGCGAGTCGGTGATCCGTGAACGGTTGGAGGAGTACGAGTCGCAAACGCGTCCGTTGTTGGATTACTTCCGGCGGGATGGCGTGCCGGTGCGCGAGGTCGGCGGCGCCGGTGCAAACCCGGCGGAGATCTCGGATCGGATTTGCGCTGAACTTCGGGAAGCTGGGTTGGACCGGAGCGGTGTGGAAGCGGAATTGGGAGTGACTTCCGACTCAGGTATCGGAAGGTGATTGTTCGGAGAAGCTCTGTCGAGCTTGAGAAACTTCGGCGCAGCGGGTTGTTAGTGTATCGAATTCTGCAGGATCTGGGATCCATGGTCGCCGAAGGCGTGACAACGCAGGATTTGGAGACCGCCGCGGAGCGCATGATCGCCGATGCGGGCGCTAAGCCGGCGTTTAAGGGTTATTACACACAGGCAGCGGGAACCAAGTACCCGTATGTCTTGTGTACTTCGGTGAACGAGGAAGTCATTCATGGCATGCCCTCATCGAAACGAAAATTGAAGTCGGGTGACATCGTCTCCATCGACACAGGCGTCTTGCTGAACGGCTACTACGGCGATTCGGCAATCACGGTGCCGGTTGGAGAGATCAACGATTCAGTCGGACGGTTGTTGAAGGTCACTCAAGAGAGTTTGGAACTGGCGATTGACCGGGTGCGTGCCGGAAATCGCCTGTTTGACGTTTGCGGAACGGTCGAGAAGCACGTGACTTCGAACGGCTTCTCGATTGTTCGCGAGTTTGTGGGACACGGGATTGGGACTTCCTTGCATGAGGAGCCGCAGGTTCCGAACTACGTCGACCGGCGCGGCGAAAATCCGCGGTTGAAGCCGGGCATGGTCTTCGCGATCGAGCCCATGGTGAATGCGGGTAAGCCGGAAACGAAAGTGCTGTCCGATAAGTGGACGGCGGTTGCGAAGGATGGGTCGTATTCGGCTCATTTTGAGCATATGGTGGCGGTAACGGATAACGGTCCGTGGGTTCTTTCGCGGCCGTAAATTGAGATTGTGAGCGGCGAGCGGGACGTCACGGAGCCTCAGGAACGTACAGCCGAGGGCATCGTGGTGGAGTTACTGCCAAGCTCGCTGGTGCGTGTAAGGGTGGATGGAGAGCATCAATTGACAGCTCATCTGCCGAGCACGCAGAAAGCGAATTTTGTGCGTTTGCGAGTGGGGGACCGGGTGAAGGTAGCGCTTTCGGTCCAGGACCGGACGCGCGGACGAATTTTAGAGTTACTGGTGAAAGGATGAGCGCACTCGAATGCGCCTGAAGATGGTATGAAAGTACGGGCATCGGTTAAGAAATTGTGTGACAAGTGCAAGGTGATCCATCGCCACGGCGTAGTGCGCGTCATCTGCACCAATCCCAAACATAAGCAGCGGCAAGGCTAGAGGTAGATATATGGCGCGTATTGCAGGTGTGGACTTACCGGCGAAAAAACGGGCAGCCATAGGGCTGACTTACATTTACGGCATCGGGCGGACTCGCTCGTTATCGCTGCTTCATCGGGCGCAAGTCGATCCGGAGAAGAAAGTTGGCGATCTCTCGGAAGAGGAAGTGAATCACCTACGCAACCTTATCGAAGGTGAGGGTGCTATCGAAGGCGACCTGCGTAAGGAAGTCTCGATGAACATCAAGCGCCTGATGGAGATGGGCTCCTTCCGGGGTCTGCGTCATCGCCGCGGCTTGCCTGTTCGAGGGCAGCGCACGCACACCAACGCACGCACGCGTAAGGGTCCGCGCAAGGGCACCGTCGCGAACAAGAAGAAGGCAAGCTCCAAGACCTAAGGGCGGAGATTCGACAATGGCGAAAGCACCTCAAAAGACCGCAAAGAAGAAGTCCTTCAAGAAGAAGGAAAAGAAGAACGTTCCTTACGGGACCGTGCACATCCAGGCTTCGTTCAACAACACCATCGTGACGTTCGCCGATCCGTTGGGCAATACACTGGCCTGGTCGAGTTCCGGCTCGCTCGGGTTTCGCGGATCGCGTAAAGGAACTCCGTACGCAGCGCAGCAGGCATCCTTGACGGCGGCGAATAAGGCGAAAGAAGCCGGATTGCGAGCTGTTGAAGTGCGGGTCGCCGGTCCTGGTTCAGGCCGTGAGTCGGCGGTTCGCGCACTGGCGACAGCAGGTATAGAAGTTCGCGGGATTAAAGACGTTACCCCGATGCCGCACAACGGTTGCCGTCCACCGAAGAAGCGGCGCGTCTGATTAGTTTCGAGTTTGTAGTGTAAGCGGGACGAAGGCTACCGGCTGTAAACCGCACCTGGTAAGCGCGACAATATCGCGCATTTTGGAGGTCATCGATTGGCACGTTATAGCGGTCCCGTGTGCAGGCTTTGCCGCCGCGAGGGCATGAAGTTGTTCCTTAAAGGGGAACGCTGTCACACGGAGAAGTGTGCGATTGAGAAGCGCAACTTCGCTCCTGGTCAGCACGGAAAAGATAAGAAAGCGAAGATAGTGGGCTACGGCCTGCAGCTTCGCGAAAAGCAGAAAGCTCGGCGCTACTATCAGGTTCTGGAAGGCCAATTCCGGAACCTTTATGAGAAGGCCGTGAATCAAAAAGGCATCACCGGCGAGCAGATGCTTGGCATGCTGGAGAAGCGTTTGGACAACGTTCTCTATCGAATCGGCCTGGCTACCAGCCGTGCGCAGGGGCGGCAATTGGTCCGTCACGGCCACATCAATGTGAACGGGCGCAAGGTGAATATTCCTTCCTTCACTGTGAAGCCGGGCGACAGCATCGAAGTTCGCGAAAGCAGCAAGAACAACTCAACCATCCTCTCTGCGCGAGACGCCACAGCCCACACTCCCAGCCCCTCCTGGCTGGAGGTGAATCGTGACGCTCTGACCGCGCGCGTCCTGCAGCAACCCAAGCGTGAAGAGTTGGTGCAGATTCAACTAAACGAACAGCTCATCGTCGAGCTGTACTCGAAGTAACGGCTTCGGAAAATCGACGAAGAAGGGTTCCAGGAAAGAAAAATATGTTCAAGGGATTTCAGAAGCCGAAGCGATTAGTTGCCAACACCGAAAGCCTCACCGAGCGTTATGGGCAATTCACAGCCCAGCCGTTCGAGCGCGGATTTGGACCCACCATCGGCACCGGCCTGCGCCGCGTGCTGCTCAGCTCCATTGAAGGCGCGGCCATCACCGGCGTTCGCATCGAAGGCGTTTCTCACGAGTTCAGCCCCATCCCCGGCGTTGTCGAAGACGCTACCGACATCATTCTCAACCTCAAGCAGGTTCCGTTCAAGATGATCGGTGAAGGGATGCGGATCGCGCGCCTGCGAGTCGAAGCTCCGGGCGAAGTGATGAGCAGCCAGATCGAGACGGACAACGACGTGGAAGTTCTCGATCGCAACCTGCACATCGCGACCGTCGGCGAAGGCGGCAAGCTCAATATCGAGATGCGCATCAAGAGCGGCCGCGGTTATGTATCGGCCGACCGCAACTACGATGAAGACTTGCCGATCGGCTACATTCCGATCGACTCGGTTCACTCGCCCGTTCGGAAGGTCAACTACGCGGTGGAAGCTGCCCGTCTCGGACAGAACACCGATTACGACAAGCTCGCGATCGAAGTTTGGACCAACGGCGCAATTTCGCCCCAGGACGCAGTCGGGCAGGCGGCGAAGCTGCTGAAGGATCACATGACGATCTTCATCAACTTCGAAGAAACGCCGGAGATCGCGGAAGAGCCGGCGGAGCGCGCGGCGAGCCAGATGAACGAAGTGCTCAACCGCTCGGTCGAAGAGTTGGAACTAAGCGTCCGCTCCTACAATTGCCTGAAGAACGCAAACATTCAGACCATCGGCGACCTCGTTCAGAAGAGCGAATCCGAGATGCTGCGGACCAAGAACTTCGGCCGGAAGTCGCTAAACGAAATCAAGGAAATCCTTTCCGGTCTCGGCCTGTCCTTCGGGATGAAATTCGATGCCCAGGGCCGGTTAGTCGGCGGCGCGCCTTCCGCGTCTGCCGGCGACTACGATCACTACGCCGGAATCGAGGAATAACTGATGCGGCATCGCAAAGCTGGATTCAAACTCAAGCGCAATGTGAGCGCGCGCCGCGCGTTGTTGCGCGGGCTTGTGACCAACGTCATTGAGGAAGAGCGCATCACGACAACGGTCCCGAAAGCAAAAGCGGCCAAGCCGCTGGTTGAGAAGATGATTACCCTCGCCAAGGAAGACAACCTTCACGCGCGCCGTCAAGCGGCAGCTTTCCTGCTGAAGCCCGAGGCGGTAGAGAAGCTCTTCGAGAAGATCGGGCCGCGCTTCAACCAGCGGAACGGCGGCTACACGAGAATCGTAAAACTCGGCTGGCGCAAGGGCGACGGCGCTGAGACGGCCAAGCTGGAACTAGTGGGTTCGGAGCTTGTGAAGCGAGCTGCCGAACGTGCTGTCCGGCGCGAGGAGCGCATGAAACAGGTAAATCAGGGCAAGCAGGAACAGAACCAGTAGTTCTGATACGGGTGCCTAATCATCCTCGCTGGTGTCCGCCGCTTTGATGGGCAGGGGATTGGCATGACTTACCCGAATTTCGCGGAGCAGGTCCACTATTTGCTGTGGTAAATCTTCTCGGCTGAGCGTTGGCTCGGCGCTATTTGCCGTGGGCATAGCTGCTATGAGAATCGCCTCAATTTCATTTCGTCGTTCTTTGTCCTCCACCACAAAAGCAGAGAAAAAGTTCCAAAAGTTGTAGTAGCGGGTCTTGGGCTTGTAAGCGTGTGCGTACAGCCGGCGGAAGAGAGGGGTAGCTTGACCAATGTAATGCGGAACATCGTCGCGATAGAGAATGTAGATGCCGGCCATTTTAAGAATGCCCCAACTGTCTCGCGAGCATTTGCTTTCGAGATCCCTCGGCCGCGGGAACTTGGCGGTAAAATACTTCCCGCGGCCACATCCGTGCGTATTTTTCCACGATTTGAGTGTCGGGTGAGGTGCTAGTCGGCATTTGGTAGATCGGAACTCTTGAAGGTGCATCTTATCGCAATAGCTTCCCAGCGGTTTTTTGTACACTGGCATATCGCGGAGCTCGTGCAAGCATGATGCCGCCGTTCTTCGTGCATAAATCTTATGCGGAAATACACCTTGCATTTATCTGCGGTGCGCGTGTTTGTGATGCGCGACAGCTTCGAGTTGCGGTTTCCCGCGGGCCGGCGCCGCGGCTTGAGCCGTCTCCTGCACATTGCCGATCTTACTCAGGATGCGGTCGTGAATCCAGTGCTCGTCCCACCACTCTTTCGGGTCAATCTGGTAGCCCGCGACCATCATGCTGAAGTGAACATGATCGCCGAAGGCCATGCCGGTCGCGCCGCTGACGCCGATCTGCTGTTCCTTCTGAACCGTGTCGCCGACGTGGACCAACAGCTTGCTCATGTGACCGTACAGGCTTTGCAGCGAGTAGCCGTGGTCGATGATCACGCAATTCCCATACAAACCCAATCTGTCCGCATAGATTACCTTGCCTGAGTTCGCCGCCTTCACAGGCATGTTTGCGGTCTGGGCCAGATCGTAGCCGAGATGAACCTGTTCGTCGACTTTTCTGCCCTGATAAATGTAGCTGCGCTTGTCGGCGAAGTAAGATTCGCGCGCGCCTTTGACCGGAATGAACGGCCCCGACCAGAGGATGCGGTGCTCGGTCTTATTGCGCAGGTTGTAGATGACTTGCGCGTTCTCGCGGCGCATCTCGCGATTGAGCCGGACGAAGCGCTCCACCAGGCTGCCACTTCCGTTCGGATCGAGTTCACCGACCACCTTGCCCATGTTCCGATCGTTGAGCTCAATATTGCTCTCGCGGAACTTCTTGGGGAAGACCTTCACCCAAAACGTGGTTGTCACTTCCGTTCCGGCGCCGTTGCGCGCAAATGCCACGGGTATGGTGTTCGGATTCACATCCCACGGATAGGGGAAGAGCGAGAAACGGCTGTTGCTATTTTCGGGCTGCCCCGGCATGGGGAAGGTACCGGCCGGATAGTTGGCGACACGCACGCCGGCGTCGGTCCAATTTCCGCCCAGGTCAAGCATGACCAATTCGGATCCGCCTTGGTTGATGTAGTGCTGACGGCCGTCCGCCACGATGGTCGGCGGGCTCAGCACGACCTGGATGTCTTGCGAGAACTCGGTGTCGCTGCCGCGCATGTCGTTTGACTTGGCGTGGAAGACCAGCTTGGCCGGACCTTCCTTCAAAAACGACGCTTGCTTCTTGCCAGCGGTGAAGCTGTAAATGCGGGTCTTCTGCTTGGAATTTGTCGCGTCGTTGTAAACGGTGGCCGACTGCCCGTTCTGCTCGACCGACGCCGCGAACGACTTGACTCCGTGTGGGCCGTCGGCCTGGACGCGAACCGGCGTTTCCGTGCCGATAGCCGGCACGGGCTGGGCAAGCTTCAGATCGACATGCTTGCCCGAAAACCAAACAAACGCAAAAATGATGAGAACGATTACGACGACTACTGCTAATGCTTTTTTCAACATCTACTTTTCAATATTTAAATCGCGATGACGCGGCGGCCCTCTATCCGATAGTTGCCTTTGAGAACCCAGGCGATCGCCTGGGAATAGATTTTGTGTTCTTCGACGAGAATGCGCTGCGAAAGTGTCTCAAGTGTATCGTCATCCAGCACCGGAACGGTCGATTGCAAAAGTATCGGCCCGCTATCGAGCTCCTCATCCACAAAGTGGACCGTGCACCCAGTTACTTTCACGCCATGTGAAAGCGCCTGATACTGGGCATCCAAACCTGGAAACGCCGGGAGCAGGGAAGGGTGGATGTTCAGGATACGCCCGGCAAATTGCGAAACAAAGCCACCGCTGAGGAACCGCATATAGCCTGCCAAACAAACCCAATCGATTCGGTGCTGCTTCAGTAAATCAATGACTTGCAGGTCGTAGGCAACGCGATCCACTCCGGCCGATGCAATAGAGCCGCTTGGAAGCCCGAGTTCTTGCGCGCGCAGCAAGCCGGTGGCATTGGGCTTATTTGAAAAAACGAACCCAATTTCGCAATCGAGGCCGCCATTCAGAACATTCCGGGCGATTGCTTCGAAGTTCGAGCCACGGCCGGAAAGCAAGATTCCCAACCGCTTCACAGATATTGGACCTTCGGCTGACGCTTGGATTTGAGAGCGACGACGCGCCCGATCCGATGGCAGGGCTCTTTGAGTTTTTTCAATATTTGCGAAACAAAGCCAATTTGTTTGGCCGAGACGATGAGCACCATGCCGACGCCCAGGTTGAACGTCCTTCGAAAGTCGTCTTCGGGGATGTTCCCCAGCCGTTGCAGCAGCTCGAAGATCGGCTGTTTGGGCCATGAGTTCGTCTGGATCTCGACCGCGCAGCCTTCGGGCAGAACGCGTGGGATGTTGTCGGTCAACCCGCCGCCGGTAATGTGCGCCGCGCCCTTGAGCAGCTTGGCATCCTGCAGAGCCCGCAAGGGCTTGAGGTACGAGCGATGAACTTTCAGCAGTTCGTCGGCGAGATCTTCCGTAATGTTGGGAAGCAGTTTGCGCGCGAGCGAGTAGCCGTTCGTATGCAGCCCTTGCGAGGGAAGACCCAGCAGCAGATCGCCGGGAACAATATCCTGCCCGGTCAACATGCGTTTGCGCTCGACGCACCCGACGATGAAGCCGGCCAAATCGTACTCGCCTGCCGTGTACATGCCCGGCATCTCGGCTGTCTCGCCCCCGATCAAGGCGCAGCCGTTGCGTTGACAACCGCGCGCAATACCAGACACAACGCCGGCGCAAACCTGCGCGTCAAGCTTCCCGACGGCGAAGTAATCCAGGAAGAAGAGCGGCGTCGCGCCTTGCACCGCAATATCGTTCACGCAGTGATTAACCAGATCTTCGCCGACTGTATCGTGGCGACCGGTTGCGAAAGCGATCTTCAGCTTGGTGCCGACGCCATCGGCGGAACTCACGAGCACGGGGTCGCGCCAACCCTTCAGCGAGAAGCCCGCTCCGAAACTTCCGATGGAAGTGAGAACGTTCGGATTTAACGTCTTCGCCGCGCGGCGTTTGATTTGAGCCACAGCGCGCTCGGCTTCATCGATGTTCACGCCCGCATCGCGGTAGGTCGTCTGTCGCGCCACTTCGAAGGTTTAGTGTAGCGAAGTTCGGGAAGAGAATCAGGGCAAGCTTTATAGGCTTGCCCTGACTTGCAAGCTACTCTTGCGGAAACACAAAATCGGCGTTGTAGCCGTTACCCGAGTCCTCATATAAGGCTGGAGGGTCCAGAGGCTTTGAGCCGATGGAGACGTCCTCCTTGATGGTTTTTTGACCGGCTTTATCACGCGCAACCACGTCCTTCAGCAGAGGTGTCGTGATTGATCCCTTCTTGGAATCTTTTGCTTTCATGGCCGAAACGTACCACGCGCAATTTCACGTGGAGGCATTCACGAGCAGCTCCGGCGGAATTCCTCGCCACGCAAGTGGCTGATTTTCAAGCTGATGCGGCTGCCTTGGTCACAATGAGGAATTTTTTTGGCCGTTGTGACTGCAAAGCTGCCACGCTCAAAATGCCACATATCCGACTTTTGGCTGATTGCCATGCTTGTCTCCCGGAACATAATCTACCAAGCGTTAGATCGACAAACCGGCTCCTTAGGTATGCCGGCCCGGTTGTACAACGCTTGAATTTTGGGAGGCCTCCATGCAGAGAAGATTCGGGATAAAGCGCTATCTGGGCGTGATCCTGTCGTTGAGTTCAGGTCTGGCGTACCAATCCGCATTTGCACAAAACTCCAATACCGGCGAGCTCAAAGGTTCCGTGACGGACGCCTCGGGGGCTGTTGTACCCGACACTTCGGTGTCGATCAAGAACATACAGACGGGCCTTGTCACTCCAGCCACGACGAACGGTTCCGGCCTGTACGACGTGCCATTTCTCGCGCCCGGCAACTACACCGTCGCTTTTTCGAAGGCAGGCTTCCACAGCTTAGTGCGCCAAGGGATTGCGCTCGAAGTCGAAACTCTTGAGATCGATGCGACCCTGCAAGTCGGCACAGCGAGCCAGGAGGTCATAGTCAACGCCTCCGCGACCACTCTGGAGACGGAAACCAGCGACCAACACGTCACATTGAGCTCCCATGCGATAGAGTCGGCTCCGGTTGTCGGTACCGATTGGCGCTCGGAGATGACTCAGCTCATTCCCGGTGTAAATACCGGCGGAGGCACAGGACAAGCCACCGGCCAAGGGTTTGGAGTCAACGGAACGCAGGGTTACAACACTAACTTTCTGATCGATGGATCGTCCGCTGTTTCGATTAGAGACTACAACAGCAGCAATAACTATATTCCCGTCGACGCGATCGCGGAGGTGAGTATTAACACCAGCAATGCACCCGCGCAATACGGCAACGGACTTACATCTATCAACGTAATCACGAAAAGCGGAACGAACCAATTTCACGGCAGCGCATTCGAGTTTGTTCAAAATACCGTTCTTAATGCCCGAGGCTTCTATAACCAGACCGGGCAGAAGTCGGTGGAGCACTGGAACAACTACGGCGGCAGCTTGGGAGGGCCAATCGTGAAGAACAAGCTGTTCTTTTTCTTCACCTACGAACGCAATCCTTCGTCGACACCGACTTCCGGGCTCTACACATACCCGACGGCAGCCATGGCGGCTGGCAATTTCTATGGAATTACAGGCTCCACCGGAAACGCTTTTGGCCCGACGGGCACGCTGCTAGGCACGTATGATCCAGTAGCGCTCAAGCTGCAGACCTATTTGCCGAAAGCCGGTGCAGCGGGATGGGTAGCGGGATGCCCGGGTCCGGTCAATCCTTCGGCGAGCACTCCACAAACATGCCCGTTGATTAACAATTACGTATTCAATGGCAGCAGTCCAAACACCGGCACCTGGTATACGGGTAAGATCGATTACGACATTTCCGATCGCCAGAAACTCTCTTTCAGTTTCAACTACTATCCCAACTTCGTCACTTACGTACCGCCGGATCCTCTGTACCCCAATGACGCGACATCGCTAGCCCAAGCCAATAACTACAATTTCACCGGCCAGCTATCGGACGTGTTCACCATTAGCCCAACAGTAATAAATGAATTTCGCTTAGGCGGCGTACGCGAACTGGACTCCTATCATCCTCCTTCGCTGGGGAAGAACGACCCCACCACGATCGGTCTCGAACCAGCGTACGGCAACAACGCGCCAGCAAATGTTTTTCCCAAAATTACGATTGATCAGGGAGTTGGAATAGGTTGCATTGCGGAGGGTTCCGGATGTGGCGAAAACGGCAATATCGACGCCGTTCTGGGCACAGGCACATACAATGCCTCCGACGTTGTGACACTGGTTCGCGGCAGGCACACTATCAAGATTGGCGGCGAGCTAGACAAGAACTACCAGAACTACACGAGTTGGGGCGATATCACCTCGGGAAATTTTGAATTCAATGGCGGCGTTACGGGAATTCCGTACGCCGACTTCCTTGCCGGCGACGTTTATGGATGGTATGTCTATCAGTCCGACGCCACAAGCGCCCACAGTTGGACCTCGGCCGTGTTTGCAAGTGACGATTTCAAAGTAACGCGGCATCTAACGCTAAACCTGGGTTTGCGCTGGCAGTTTCAATCCGGTTGGGGAGTAAATCACAATCTCTTCGGCGACTACGATCCGAACTTACCCAATTCAGCCGACGGAGGAGCTTACAAAGGAGCGGTTCTTTTTGGCGGACAGAGCGATGCGGCATTTGGAGGAAGACTCAACACCATCCAGAATGGCAACTACAGGGAGTTCGCTCCCCGGATTGGCCTGGCGTGGTCTCCGAACGACAAGTGGGCCTTCCGCGGCAGTTGGGGGGTGTTCGACGCACCGCGCGACGCCGAAAACTACACAGACGGTGCGCTGGGTCTCGGGCTTGATCCTCACAACGTGGGCCACGGCGGGTATGTCAATGGAACGTCCACTTTCAAACTGTCGGCGGGACCGCCTCCCGGTACGGTTGTGTTTCCGACCCTGCAAACACTCTCGTCGACCATCAGCAACTTCAGTTCCGTGACTTACTATCCCCGAAACATGCCGACCGACTACGTGCAAAACGTCTTAGTGAGTATTCAACGAGCTCTTCCGGCCGGCCTGCTGGTAGATACCAGCTATGTCTATACTCGCGGAACAAATCTCAACTTCTCAACGAACATCAACCAAGCTCCAATCGGCAGTCTCGGTTGCACGGGCTATAACTGCGGCAATCCTAATCCCATCTTTACCGCCATCGCAGGGCAAAACTACACCGGATATTCGAATTACAACGCTCTGCAACTGCGTCTTCAGAAACGCTTATCGTACGGGGTGAGTTTCCAGGTCAACTATGCGTTTTCAAAATCGCTCGACACAGGCACCGGGAACGGTCATGGTTCCGGTCTCGACATTTATCAAAACGCCTATAGTCCTGCCGCGAACTACGGCTTGTCCGACTTCAACTCGACTCATACGCTAGCTGGTCAAATCGTTTACGAGGTTCCTTTCGGGAAAGGACGGCAATTTGCGCTGCACGGACTACTCGATCAGCTTGTTGGCGGCTGGCGAGTTTCAAGCGTGTTCCAGTGGCATTCGGGGCTCCCGTTTACCCCGGTTATCCAAAGTTCGGTTGCCGATTCTGTCGATCCTGGATTGACACCTTCACTATCGAACGGTTCGACTCTTTACCCCGAAATAGTAGGCAATCCCAATCTGGCGAATCCGACGCTGGGCCATTGGTTCAACACTGCCGCGTTTGCCGATCCCGCCTACGGTACATTTGGCAACGCCGGCCGTAACACACTGGTTGGACCGGGTTTTGCAAACATGGACCTCAGTTTGGGTAAGACCTTCCTCCTTCACTGGGAAGGCATCAAACTGGATGTCAGGGCGGACGCCTATAATGCGCTCAACCACATCAACTTCGGCAACCCGGACGCGAACGTCGGCTATACAAGCGGCGGTGCGCTGGCTGACTCGACCGCCGGTACCATCACCGGTCCGGCAGGTTACAACAGCAATCGACGAATCATTCAAGTGGGTGCTCGCCTCACGTTCTAGGAGCTTGTTGAAAGACGCCGGAAACCGCTTGCTCACGCGCGCGGTTCAGAATACGACAGTTAGGAAAGACACCGGAAACCGCTTGCTCACGCGCGCGGTTCAGAATACGACAGTTAGGGACTGCACAAAGGCCCGGCCAGTGCTGTTGATGCTCACGCTTCTCGCGTGCTGTTTCCCGGCGATCGCCGAGCAGTCAAACGATTCACGCGCGGCGGAGATCCAGAGCGATCTTACGAAAGCCGCCGAGTATCTTCACAGAAACGATGCGGAGTCAGCGGCGAAGGAGTTCGAGGCCGTTCTGAAGATGGATCCGCGCAACGCCGAGGCGCTGGCGAACTTGGGCGTGATCGCTTTCTTCGGACGAGATTACAGAACTGCGTCGGAGTATCTGAAAAAGGCTCTAGACGTCGATCCGTCCTTGGTGAAGACGGAAGCTCTTCTGGGCATTTGCCAACGACGGTTAGGCCAACCTTCCGCGCAGGCGCTGCTCGAGAAGTCGTTCCCTCAGTTGAAAGACAAAAATCTGGCGATTCAGGCGGGGTTAGAACTCGAAAACATTTACTATCAGCAGGGCAATCTGGATGGCGCCGCTTCGGTGACGCGCTCGCTGATAGATCTCGACCCCGACAACACGGAAATTCTCTACATGGGGCAGCGGGTTTATTCCGAATTGGCCGACGACACCCTGAATAAGCTTGCGATTCTCGCGCCCGACTCGGCCCGTATGCAGCAGGTGATCGCAGAACGGCTTGTCAATGCAGGCGATTTGAAAGGCGCGATCATGCACTACAGAAAGTGCCTGGAAATGAACCCTCGTGTCCCCGGGGTCCGTTTTGAATTGGCGGAAGCCATCTTCGAATCGGCGCCGGGGGATTCGACGGCGCAGTTGGAAGCGCAGCAGCAATTGCAAGACACTGTCAAGCTAGAGGGTGACAGCGCGAAAGTGGAGTGTGAACTGGCCAAAATCGCGCTTCGACAAGCTGACACCGAAAGCTCAAATCGGCACTATGCTCGCGCCTACGCGCTGAACCCGCACGATGTGGATGCCGAACTGGGCATGGCTCACACGCTGATGGCTGCAGAGCAAGACCGGGGCGCCATTCCGTATCTGCAATCGGCAATAGAGTCCGATCCGCTCAACTCCGAAGCGCACTATCGGCTCGCGAGAGCTTACAAGACTGTGGGCAGGGACGCGGAGGCAGCAAGAGAGATGCGGCTGTTTCAAGAGATTAAGCAAACCAAGGCGCAGGTGCGCGAGTTGTATCGCCAGATGAACAAGCATTCGTCATTCGTGGAGGACCAAATCTCCGAAGTTCCTTAAGAGTCTCTGCAGTGTCCCAGCTTAGAGAGATCGCGCATGGAGCTCAAAGACGAAATCCTGATCCTGACCATCTTCGCGGCCCTGGGTTGCGGTCTGATGGGCGGTCTTCTCTTCGCGTTCTCAAACTTTGTGATGACAGCGCTTTCTCACCAGCCGCCGGCGAGCGGTGTTCGCACGATGCAGGCGATCAAGGTCTATATCCTGAATCCGCTTTTCTTCATCCTATTTTTTGGAACGGCTGTCGCGTCGTTTGTTCTTGCGGTGGCGACGATCTTCGCGCGCCACGCTCGGGTGCGCCCTTGCTTCTCGCCGGAAGCGCTGTACCTGATTGGCACCTTCGGTGTCACGATTGCGCGGCCTCGACTATCGGCGGCGCACCGGATTTGAAAGCGATATGGAGGAACTCAGCGAGTTTGAGGACGAAAACTATACTCACTGATTAGGGCCGTTTTCGGGTGCGCCTGCGGAGAGCTTTTTTTTAGCGGCCTTCGGACGTTGGCTTTCCGCCGCTTTGCGGATGGCGTCAACGTCGGCGAGGTCTTGGGGTCTGCCGGTTGCCAATTTCGCCGCTATCAGGTCTTCAGCGGAAATAAAGTTCGCTTTCAAGCCGGTCGTCGGATCAACAACATCTTCAACGCGCCGGGGCCATGCTGCGTCGAAATCAACGCCGGGTATTTCCGTGAGAACGTCAACCCCGACCGGCGCGCGGCCCATGCGAAAGAAGGGGCCCGGTTCGGCAAAGTCGGCAGGGGTGTAGCCCTGGAGTGGTGCGCCAAATTTTGCCAGGGCTGCAAAAACCGCTTTAGCGTTGTCCGGGTCGGGCCTCACCAGAATGTCAATGTCTTTCGTAGCTCGCGGCTGCGCGTGAACCGAAACCGCGTAGGCTCCCACCACAAGGTATTTAGCGTGGTGCTCGTTCAAAACGGACAAGAGTTCTTTGAAGTCGGGGTACATCGGGAGCTTCGCCCTTCAGCGCGTAATGTTCTTGGGTGAGTTCGGAAACCGCTGCGATACGCTCGTGCACCGGGCGGCTCTGCCAATAGCGGTATTCCTCCGCCTTCAATTCCTCAAAGTCGTCCGGGTCGGTGTACTTGCGGATCGTCTTGTCCATGCCGTGTTTGTAGCACAAAGGGAAGGGGATGGGCAACGCTGAAACCTCCATGGTTAACCGGTTTTCAAAGCCTTTTAGCAGTGGGGCCAAAAAGACCCTTTTCGGGACTGGTGCCCGCGCGCTCCTACTGCAGGGTGGTTTGTGAATGCAGCCACTCAAAAAAGGAATTCTCGCCTGTATTGGTAATGGGTAAGGGTGCCGTCGCTGTCGTGTTCAAGAAACCCAAGCTAACACGGCGCGCTCTTCGGCGCGGCGCATATCTTTTCAAGTTCCCATTCCGCGATTATGTTGAGCTCTTGTTCGTCCATGGTGTGTCTGTAGCACGGGCGCGACAGGGAAGGAAGGGGTGAAACTTACCCTTCTAGAGACGCACTCTAAGCGATGAGGTCTTCATAGGCTTCGTGGTCGCCAATCCAGAACCACAAAAAACGTAGGGCCTTTTAAACGCGAGGGCGCGATGGCTCAACGTCACCCGGGCGGAGTAAATTTCCTCGCCGTGCCGGTCGCCGATTTTCTTGAACTGCAATGAGCGATGCTGCGGATTTCCTTTCAGTAACGAAAACTGCTTATCGGCGCTGCCGCGGATGTGCGGCTGTAGCGCGTGGTAGCTGACGCGCACACAAAGCGGGTGGAGCCAATCCTGGACGTATATACGTTGCGATACGATATAAGGGGTGCCCGGCGAAATCGAATTCGATTGGGATGACGAGAACAAGAAGCACGTCGACGCCCACAAAGTAGCACCCGCGGAGTTTGAACAGTTGCTGAACAACCATCCGATAGACCTGAATTTCGAAATGATCGATAACGAAGAACGGTACCGCTCTGTCGGCCTTACGAATGGAGACCGTTTGTTGTCAGTGGTGTGGACGATTCGCAACGGCAAGGTGCGGGCCATTACCGCCTTTCCGGCTAGCGTTTCCGACAGAAAGGCATTTCTGGAGAAGCCCGAATGAAGAAGCAGTTAGAGAAACAACCCAAGCGCGTCATACCGCCTTTCGCCAACGAGGCGGAAGAGGCGGAGTGGTGGTATAAGAACCGCAACATACATGGCAAACAGCTACTGGCCGCCGTGAAAAACGGCGAAGCTCACGTGTTGACGAAGGAGAAACTGCGGGAGCGGATAGCCGCGTCAAAGAAAATGCCGGCACCTACGGTGGCGCTACGGATTCCCGCAGCAGATTTGGCTTTGGCCCGAAAGCAGGCTGAACACAAGGGTCTGCCTTACCAGACCTACATCAAGTCGCTATTGCACGAAACACTCACCGAGCGAGAAAAGCGAAAGGTGGGGTGGTAGGCCGGGCGGTTCGAACGACGGCGCCCGGGTCGATCACCCGCTTGGAGTTGCCCTGTACCTGATTGGCGCCTTCGGTGTCACCATGTTCATTTTGGCGATCAGCCAACTCCGGCTCGTCGCGGAATAGCGAAGCGCAGGACACTAAATCATTCCGGTGTAGAGCATTGGACGTCGAATAGCGGCACCAGCACCGACCACGATCAATCTTCGTTTACTCGGAACTAATACGAAAGGCGTGAAGTTAATTAGGTCATCGCGTAAACACACTTGAAGGGCGAAGACCCGCGTCTTCAATGGAACTCAGATTGGGGTAGGTGGAGTATAGTTGAGGCTTCATTTCGGACCGAGAGACTCATATGTTAAGACCTCTTGCGATTACGGCCGTGTGTGTTCTCCCGTTTTCGGTTGCATGGTCACAGCAGGCGGCTGGAAATGACGACAGATGCGCAAAACTAGCATCACTGAACTTGCGCGCGGCAAAGGTGGTCTCCGCCGCAACCGTCGCCGCCGGCGCATTCACGCCGCCCGACAGCTCGATGCTCTCACCAGCGCAGAGGGCGCTATTTGGACACCTGCCGGAGTTTTGCCGCGTCCAGGTAATGGCCACGCCGAGTACCGACTCCGCCATACCAATCGAAGTGTGGATGCCGGTCAAGCAATGGAACGGGAAGTTTCGCGGCCAAGGCAATGGCGGCTTTGCGGGAAGCATCGATTTTTTTGGCCCCGCTGTTGCCCTGATGCAGGGTTATGCGAGCGGTGCAACAGATACTGGCCACTCCGGAAGCGTGAGCGATGCCAGCTGGGCGCTGGGCCATCGGGAGAAGGTGATCGACTTCGGCTACCGCGCCGTGCATGAGATGACGGCAATCTCGAAGGCCGTAGTCCAGGCGTACTACGGAGAAGCGGCGAAGCATAACTATTTTGCGAGTTGTTCTGACGGCGGCCGCGAAGCGCTGATGGAGGTGCAGCGATTCCCCGATGACTACGACGGAGTGGTTGCGGGCGCGCCCGCCAATAACTGGACAGGCCTCTTGACCAATGCGCTCCACAACGAGCAAGCGATGAGCGGAGACCCGGCGGGCTACATTCCTGCGGCCAAACTGCCGGCTATCGATGCGGCGGTGCGCGCAGCATGCGATGCCGCCGACGGGGTGAGCGATGGCGTGATCAACGACCCGCGCCAGTGTCACTTCAAACCGGCGACCCTGATCTGCAGTGGCGCGGAAAGCGACGGATGCCTGACGACAAAGCAAGCGCATACGCTGGAGGTGCTCTATGGGGGTCTTCACAATAGCTCGGGGAAGTTGATCTTTCCGGGTTTTCTGCCGGGGTCTGAGCTCGGTCCTGGGGGCTGGGCACCGTGGATTACCGGCTCCGCGCCAGGCACCAGCGCCATGTACGCTTTCTCAACCCAATACTTCATCAACATGGTCTATGAGAAGAAGGACTGGAACTACAAGGCTGCCGCAGTCGCCGAGGCGTACAAAGCCGCGCTCGAGAAAACGAGCCGCATGCTCGACGCCAACGATCCGAATCTGAAGCCCTTTGCTGCACGCGGCGGCAAGTTGATTCTCTATCATGGCTGGAGCGACCCCGCCATCTCCCCGTTAAACACGATTAGCTATTACAACGACGTTCGCACGGCTGTGGGAGGGACGCGCGCCGACTCGTTCGTGCGGCTGTTCATGATTCCAGGAATGCAGCACTGCCTCGGCGGCCCGGGAGCAACATCTCTCGATCAGTGGGGCATGCCCATGAAGGCCGTTCCCGACGACGCCGAGCACGATGTGTACTTGGCTCTCGAAGCCTGGGTTGAAAAGAGTTCAGCGCCGGAGAGCATGATTGCGGCTCAATACAACCTGACCGCAGATCCCCCCAAACTGCAGATGACGCGGCCCGTCTGTGCGTATCCAAAGGCAGCGAAATACAAGGGAAGCGGCGATACCAATGACGCGGTAAACTTCACCTGTGCGGCGGCGAAGTAAGAAGAGGGCTGGTCGCGTTGATGGATGTCCTCATCCCTTTATAGGTGGTTACAACTATGCATCCGGCGCGTGATTCTATCTATCGAATCGATCGCAATGCAGTTCCTGGGCTTAGGAGCTGCTGCATATTTCCCCACACCAATTGTAGCGATCTTCGGCGCGCCGTCTTGCTTTGCAAAACTTACCCTTCTAGAGACGCACTCTAAGCGATGAGGTCTTCATAGGCTTCGTGGTCGCCAATCCAGAAACACAAAAAACCGTAGGGCCTTTTACACGCGAGGGCGCGATGGCTCAACGTTACCCGGGCAGAGTAAACTTCCTCGCCGTGCCGGTCGCCGATTTTCTTGAATTGCAATGAGCGATGCTGCGGATTTCCTTTCAGCAACGAAAACTGCTTATCGGCGCTGCCGGGGATGTGCGGCTGTAGCGCGTGTTAGTGCTGCCAGAATTGGGAAGTGGCGCGATGCTCCATCAAGCCCGTTTCTAAAGCGGCTGAACACGACCGTTTTTTTCCTCCTCCAAAGCGCGGTTAATGGCCTTGTCGAGACGGCCTGTGGCGAGGTCGGATTGAATGCGGGCGTCAATGGGCTGCGGGCAATGCTGGTCAAGCCATGAGTACAATTCTTCCAGTTCGCGTTGCGTAAGGGCCTGTATTGCGCGCTCGATCTCTTGAATCGTGTTCATGGGCCTCTCCATCATTTTAGCGGCGAGATGAGCACGGCGGGGGCAGAGGGTTCAATGATGAGCACGCGATCCCATTCGTGGTGTACTTTGCGCAATGCGTGGAAAGACGGCATAGCTGCACTGTCTATTTCTGTGCTAGAAGGAAAACATGGACAAGAACTTAACGAGTTCTGGAAAGGGGTCTTCGGATACTCCACAGCCTGCCTTCCCGGCATTGAGGCCGGATACCTATCGCGTGTTGAATCCGTTGCCGCCATCAAAACTCGACTGGCTCAAGCAGGAGCGCTTGCACGCGACTTGCTTATAGATGCTCCAGGCCGCGGTGCAAAGCCTCGAGTACAGCTTGGGTGCGATCGTTGACGCCCAATCGCAAAAGAATAACACTCACGTGGCATTTCACGGTGGCCTCGGTAATCCCAAGCGCGCCGGCGATTTCTTTATTCGTTTTTCCATGGGCCAACAGCGATAAAACTTCGCGTTCGCGCGGGCTTAGGTCCGAATTCGGGGTGCGGTGCGCCAGGCTGCGCGCCACAGGCGATGGTAGATAACGCAATCCTGCCTGTACCTTTCGCAGGGCGTCCACCAGGGTTTCGTGCGACATGCCCTTAACGATGTAGCCGAATGCGCCGGCGGTAATGGCTTGATGGATGTCCTCATCACCTGCATAGGTGGTTACCACTATGCATCTGGCGCGTGGTTCTATCTCTCGAATGGATCGTAATGCGTCAAGACCACTCATCCCGGGAAGCTGCAGATCCATCAACGTGACATCTGGACGGTGCGCGCGAAACATCTCCACTGCCTCTTCTCCCGAACCCGCGTGGCCGCACACTCTCATGTCGTTCTGTGCATTGATAATGCCGGCAATTCCCAGACGCATGATGGGATGATCGTCCACAATCAGAACGGTGGTTTGTGTCATGAGTAAACGCGAGTGTTTTGCAGCCGCTTCCTACCTACTAGCTAACGCTTCACCGTGATGAGATACCAGGTGGTGGCTGGGCTGCCAATCGGCAACACCCATCCAGCCGGCGTCCGGTGAGCCTGAATCGCGTTCCCAAGCGGCCAACCGGAACCGTCGAGCGCGGTTGCGCTCACTGAGGCTATCTTTTTGAGGCCGCGCAGCGTAATCGTGCCCGTGACGGGTTCGATCAGAGTCGGGGAATGACCTTGACTCACAAGCGCGGTGCGTGACTCGTTCCACTTCATATCGGTATTCGCCACGCGCGAACCGGCAGTGAATAGCATCTTCCCCGATTCAGAGAGCGGCTTGGCATCCAAAGAAGTCAATATCAAAGTCGCGAAACGATTGGTTACATTCGCCGAAAGGTTCTTCAACCCTTTCGGATCGGAGTGCAAGAAGCCAATCAGCGCCTGAGTACGATCTGTATCCACAGTGACCACGCCAGTTTCACGCGGGGTCGTAAACCACGACAGTTGGCCGGTATCCGACTGGATGGGATCGGAGTCCTTCGCCTGGGGCCATTTGCCAGTGGGCGGACCATCCAGCGACCGAATCCGAACTTCGTGCTCCAGAGGCGTCGCCAGCGGAAATCCGGGAGTAAAGTATGGCTCCTCTGAGTGCGGGAGCTTGCGGCTATTGATCACTTGCTCTCGCGAGTAAGTTCGTTCGACCGTTTCACGGGCCGCGTGAACATCGCCTCGCTGGAACAGCAAGCCAGCCGCGGCAAACTCCGTCATTCGGACGGGATCGAGCGAAATATCGAATGGATCGCCGACGTAGGGTTTCCAGTCCGCTGAAAGCTTTGGCTCGAACGTATAAGTGATGATCGCGTCCCAATCCTGGAAATCGCCATACGCGGCGACAATGGGGAGCCCCTCACTGGCATATTCATTCGGGAAGGGATGGTTCGTCTCGCTCACGGTGTACGGTTTTCCCGCGAAGGCTGTTCTGGAAAGCTGTACCACCGTGGAATGCAGCGGATCGTTCACCATCGCCGAAATCTTTCGCTCCTGCGATTCCGGATGCTCCCAATAGACGTGCCCGTCCATAATGTCGAGTCGCGAGAGCGAAGTCAGCATCGGATAACTGCTGCCGGCATGAGCTGTGGTCGGCAGTTCCGATGAGGGCAGCGTGAACTCCCAGCGTGTTCTTGAGATAGCCGCTCATATCATCGTAAAAATGCCTTTCAATGTCCATATAGAATGCCGTTTCGGCCCGGTAGCGCTCCTCTGGAGCAGACTCGACCTCTAACGGCTTCAGACGAGGCACTGACGCATTATCGGCCACGCCGGCAAGCTCTCGAATCTTCGTCAGTTCATTGGTGTTTAGATTTCGCGCGAGCCAACTGTTGTATAGGCCCGTAAGTTCCTCTTCGTAGTGGGAGGTCGGCGCGCGAAATCCAATTCCAATTCCGTTTTCGTTGACGATTTCTACTATCGCTACCGCGGGTTCGTTGCGATATTCAGTCCCGGTGTAGGGATTGACATGGGTTAACAGCTTTCCGGCATACTCTTTCTGCAACTCAATCAGACGCGGATCAAAGAGAACCAGTCCTTTTGCCCAGCGTATCTTGTCGAAATCCACCACGCTATCTCCGGATTTGTAGGATCGGCCGACATTCAGATTCAGATCCACGTAGATGCCGCGCCTTTTTAGTTCGTAGACCAGGAAATCCAGGCGATCGAGCTGTTGCGGATCGAAAGAGCATGAATCGTTCCGGGATGCGTCGATAATCCCGCGCGGCGCGGCAAGATCCAGGAAATGCAGACGAACAATGTTCACGCCAAAACGCGAAAGGACTCCGGCCCACATGGGAATATCCTGCTTGGGCGGAAGTAGCACGGAACCAGGGCTCCAATCCGTCAAGTGAACTCCCCAAAAACGAATTCTGCCGCCATCCGGTTTGACAAAATGGCCGGCCTCGATGCGAATAAAGCCGTCTCTTCCCGCAGGTGCGTCGTGCAGAAAAGAGAGATCCACAAGGGAGTGCGCGCTCCCTCTGTGATTCATCGCGTAAGGCCTGAAAAGTGCGTCGTCCGATTGCGCGTATAAGCAAATCGCCGAGCAGCGCACATGCTTGCAGCAAGCGCCAAAAGAGGTGCATCGTATTCAACAACCAAGCAGATTTTATTGCGGCGGAGAACCGAAAGGCATCCAACCTAAGTCGGATTACGCCCGCAAAGGGATATTGGCCGAAACTTCAGTGCCTTTTCCTTTTTCACTTCGAACCTGGAATTGGCCGCCCAGCCGTTCAATCCGTTCACGCATGCCGGTGAGCCCGAAATGCTCACCCGCCGCCCGAAAATTGTCTTGGGTATCGAAGCCGCAGCCATCGTCGAGCACCCGCAGCGCGACTCCGCGCGGCTCGAAATCTACTTTCAGATGTACCTCGCGCGGATGGGCGTGACACACGGCATTGTGCACGGCCTCTCTAGCAACCATCACGAGATCGTGTTCGATGAGCGGATTCAGCGCACCAGGTTTGCCGGAGAATTCAAATCGCACTGGTATGTGGGAGCCGAAACTCGCCTGCTCTACCACTTGCCCCAGCAGATCTTCGATCTGCGGCTCATTCCCGTTGCTCTGGCGAAGGTTCCAAACAGCTCTGCGCGCCTCATCGGCCGTTTCCCTAATCTGCGATCGGGCATAATTCAACAGCTCACTCGAGCCATCCGGACTCGCCGGGCGCATGGAGGCGATGGCCTCGAGCAATGCCGAAACGCCGGTGCAGCCTTGGATGAGCGTATCGTGCATCTCTCGCGCTAGCCGATTGCGTTCTTCCAAAACGGCTCTGAACCGCCCATGCACCTGCTGCATTCTGAATTTGTACAAGCCCCAGGCAATCGCGAGAAGCGAAGCGATACAAATAACTGAGAACAACCGAGTCTGATAGACATGAGGCTCCCAATAGAAGGGTACAGCGGCTTCCGATACCGTGCGGGGACGATCGGCATCGAAAGACAAAACCCGGAAGCGATAATGTCCAGGCGGAATGTTGGCGTACACCACTCGGCGTCCTCGCGTTTCGGTCCAACTGTGGTCAAAGCCTTCCAGTTGATAGCGGAAACGGACACGATCCTGGGAACGAAGCTGAATGGCGCTATATTGAATCTCCAGTTTGCCTTGCCCGGGCGGCAGAGTCACAGAGTCGGAAAGGCGAACGTCGCGGCCATCGGCAATAAAGCGGTTGATTACGGCGGGCGAAGCGGACACGGATGTCTCGGCGTCCGCCCCGATCCTCACCGGCCCCGCAGTGCTGGGAAACCACGCTTCACCGCGCGCGCCGAAACACCCGGCAGGCTGAACCCCGCCATACATCTGCGTGGTCTGGAGGCCGTCCGAAGTGCCATAGAGCTTCACCGAAGGCCTGAATGACCGATTTGATGCGCTTGCTTCCAGGTCGGAACGTCTAAGGGAAGATACGCCATTCGGGCCGCTGATCCAAAAGGTCCCGCGCTCGTCCTCGAGTATCTGGAAGATGCTGTTGCCGGCGAGACCCTGGGCAGCCGTATAAACATTTACTTGGTGGTTCTTCCATTCGAACAGGCCGCTGCTACGCGTTCCGAACCACATGCCGCCTTGGGGATCTTCATGGATGGCCCAAACCTTTTCCGATTGGAGACGAAGTATGGGGACATCGGGCGTGAAAGTGCTTTGTCGCAAGCGCGTCAGACCGCGGTCCTTTCCAACCCAGATATCTCCCTCATGATCGACGGCAATTGCACGGACGCTCTCATGCGGCTCGAAATACCTTGTACCTTGTTCGCTCCAACGGCAATATCCTCCATCCGTTCCAATCCAGATGCCGCCCTGACGATCCTCAGCAAAGGCCCGAATATAGTCCTGTATCGCGGGTATTTGCTTCAGCTCGCCGCTCGTCAACCGGAATACGCCCTTGCCCTCCGTACCCAACCAGAGCGCGCCTTTGCTGTCCCGAAAAACGGTTCGCACGCGAGTCGTGCCAAGAGCGGACAAACGCAGAATGTCGACGCCTTTCGCGGTGATGTGGAACAAATGAGAGCTGCCGACCCACAAGCTGCCATCGCGATCCTGGTAAATGGTTCCGAAGTCGGCGTCGGCAAAATCGGGCAGCATGAAAGTGCCGACAGACGTGCGATTGATTCGCACTAAGCCCGTTTGCGTGCCGATCCAAATGTTTTTTCCGGCATCCAGGAAACTACTCAGGATCGTGTTGCTCGGAAGAGTGCCGGCAGCCGGCAGTCTGGAAAACCTTCCGTTCTGATAACGAATCAGTCCATCGCCGATGGTGCCGATCCAAAGCGTTCCTTCATCGTCCTCAAGTAAGGTGCGAACGGTGCTATGTATCCCGGCCACTTGCTCGAAGCTGGAGCGTCCGGAAGACATTTTCGCGAGGCCGCTCACTGTTCCAACCCAAAGTGTTCCGTCGCCCGTCTGGATGATCGACTTGACGTTGTCCGTCAAACCGCCCGGCAGCGTTTGTTCGGCGAAGGTGTTTCCGCTAAAGGTCAGGAAGTGAAAGCCCCCCGCCCAAATGCGGCCCTGCCGATCGATGTAGATCGCGTGAATGGAGCTTGAGGGAACGCCGTTGCGGCCATCCACGCGCGCGATCGTCCCATTTTGCAGCCGGAACAAACCATCGTCTGTTCCAATCCAGATGTCACCGTGGCGATCCTGCCGGAGCGCGCGCACATACCCGTTGGTCAAGCCATCTGTTTTGGACCATAGCCGGAATCTCCCATCCTGGTAGCTGACAAGACCACCGCCTTCTGTCCCGGCCCAAAGGGATCCATCATTCGCCGTAAGAAGGCAAAATATACTGTTCTCGTGAAAAGCCGGAGTGTTATCGTGGTTGAAGACAATGAACTGCGCGCCATCGAAACGAACTAAGCCGCCGGTAGTTCCGATCCACAGGAAGCGATCGGGAGTTTGAGCAAAGGCCTGGGCAGTTTCTTCCGGGAGTCCGTCTTCGGTGTGCCAGATATGGCGCGCGTACCCATCCTGAATACTGCGTAACGGATAGCCACACAGCGAAACCAGCGCTATGAGCCAGCAGCTTAAGACGCGGAACACATCCTAAAGTAGCTCCTTATTGTGAGCGCCGATCTAAACACCGGCAACACGCCAAATAAGCCGGCGCCTGCCACAAATGCGGTGCAATGTCTAGAGGAGACGTTTCCGGTGTTCTTGTTCCAAATCGTATCGTCCAAATTGAGAGCATTCCGCTCTGCCGCGCTCCTAAGCTGCTTTGTTTGCGCTTTGCTATGCAGCAACATTACGGCTTATTGCCAGAGTGAGCTTCGGACGAACAAACGAGAAGCCATGCCGCCCGCGCTTCTCCTCGGCGCCGCCTGGTACCCCGAACAATGGCCCGAATCCCGCTGGAACGCCGACCTCGATCTCATGCAGAAGGCGCACATGCACGTCGTGCGCGTCGGCGAGTTCGCCTGGACTGCGCTCGAACCGGCCGAAGGCAAATACGAGCTTGATTGGCTTGAGCGCGCCGTCAATCTCGCCGGCCGACACGGCATCTATGTCGTCCTTGGTACCCCCAGCGCCGGCCCACCGGTTTGGATGGCTACCAAATACCCGGACATCCTCATCACCGAGGCCAACGGCAAGCAGTTTACCGGCGCAACCCGCAACCGCAGCAATTGGAACAGCGACCGCTACAAGCGCTTCGTCCGCGAAATGGACGAGCAACTCTCCAAACGCTTCGGCCATAATCCTTACGTCATCGGCTGGCAAATCGGCAACGAATATCGAGCCAATCCTACGACGCAAACACCCAAGCACAGTTCCACGCCTGGCTGCAGAGCCGCTACGGTAGCATCGACAAATTAAATACGGCCTGGACTACGGCCTACGACAATGAAACCTACTCCGTCTTCGACGAGGTTCCTCTGGTCAACGGCGCCGGCGACAACAATCCCGGGCTCTGGCTCGATTCCAAGCGCTTCATCTCGGACTCCCTGCGCGCCTACCAGCGCGTCCAGATCGACGCCATCCGCAAGTACGCCGACCCCCGCCAGAAAATCACGAACAACATGATGCGCTTTTACGGTCTCTTCGACGGCTACACCGTCGGTCAGGATCTCGACATCGTCGCTTTAGATAACCCGCAAGCGTCGGGCAGCTTCAACCCCATCGACATGGCTCCGCCGCAGGATCTCATCCGTGGCATCAAGGACCGGAACTATTGGATTATGGAAACCACTGCCGGGCCGCGCGGCGGGGGCGATGCCAGCGTCCAGCTAGACAAAGGCGCGATGCGCGACTCCGTGTGGGCCGACATCGGCCTCGGCGCCGACCTTGTCAGCTATTGGCAGTGGCGCGACGCCCTCAACGGCGGCGAGCAGAACCACGGCGCCATCGTCGGCGTAGACGGCGAACCCGATCCCATCTACGCTGAGTGGTCGCAGATCGGCAGCGAGTTCGAAAAAGCCGGCCCGGCGATTGAAGGCACAACGGTCAAATCGAATGTCGCCCTCCTGTACTCCTATCCCAGCCGCTGGACCATCGACTGGCAGAAGATGAACCCAAAGTACGACGCCATCGAAGCGCTGATGAGCTACTACATCCCGCTTCACGAACTCGGCTACACGATCGACATCGTCCCTCCCGATCGCGATCTCTCCAAATACAAGCTGGTTATCGCTCCGGCGCTCAATGTCCTGACGCAGGCCGAGGCCGACAACCTCGAGCGCTACGCCAGGCAGGGTGGCCATCTCGTGCTTGGGCAACGCTCGGCCATGAAAGACGGAAACAACTCCCGCTGGCCGCAGCGCCAACCCGGGCCGCTCGCCGCGCTACTCGGCGCGCGCGTCGTGCAGTACACCGCGCTCGACAGCCCGGTGGACACCTCAGGCGCATGGGGCGAGTCGAAAAACCAACTCTTCGCGGAGCAGCTCACAGCGCAGGCCACTGACATCGAGGTTCTGATGCGCTATCACGCGCCGCACTCCTGGCTCGATGGTCAACCGGCCGCCGTCACGCGCAAGATCGGCAGTGGTTCGTTCGCCTACGTCGGTGTGTGGCTCGACGCGCCGGGCATGGAGCGCGCCGTGCAGTGGATGCTGAACGAAAGCAATCTTAAGCCCGACGTTTTCCCCACGCCCAAAGGCGTAGACGTCTACAAGCGAACCGGCGAAGACCACGATATCTTCGTCGTCGGTAACACGTCTGGCGAGGCCCAAACCATCGCGCTGCCTATAGAGATGAAGGATGTTCTCACCGGCAAAACAGTTCACTCCATCGGGCTGCCGACCTATGGCGTGGCAATTCTAAGTAAGAGCAGGTAGCGTTTCTCGATACGAATTCTCGCAGATTATTGCCCGGTGGAAAACGGTTGCTTCTCTCCTCCGGAGAACCGATAGCCCCGCTCTCCAACGAGGCTGCCCAGTTTGTCAGGCAAAGACTCGACAAGATCCAGGATCTGTGCATCGCGCAACGCGCTCATGATTTGCTCGTCCGTTGCTGTGGGCATGGCGTAGGGAAGGTTAGCGCGAATGGTGTCGTGGAGCAGATGAGCGTCCTGGGTGACCACGCCTCGCCAGTGCTAGGAGGCGCCCAGGTTCGACCGCGAAGGTAATGTTCTGGAGTACGATGCGGTTCGCCCGCTTGTCGGGAATGGCGATCGACTCCAAGGAAGCGAGCGATACTTCCGATGCCGACGGATAGCGGAACGAAACCCGATCGAATGAGACCCGGGCGGGACCGGCGGGAATGGCAACAGCTTGCGGCTTCTCCCGGATCATCGGCGGATCGAGCACCTCGAAGACCCGCTCGAACGAGACTAGTGCGGTCATAACGCTGACCTGCACATTCGATAGGCCGAGCAACGGGCATAGAGACGAGAGAGGCAGGAAACCAATGCAACCACAGTTCCCACGTCAAGCAGACACGCTCCATCTGGCGGCAACGCTCCGAGTTGGCGGCGATGGCCGCCCAACACACGCAGCACATGTAAAAGGCGATATCACCGGCGTGACCGGCTTGGCGATTATCGACGCTATTCTGGTGGGCGAGCGCGATCCGGACCAACTGGCAAGCTGGCGCGAGCCATCCATTCAAGCTAGTCCCGAAATCATTCGCCAATCGTTGTTGGGAGACTGGCGGCGCGAACCTCTGTTCGTGCTCCAGCAAACGTGCAACCTGTATCGCACCTATCGCAGATCTGGCCTGTGACCGCGAGATAGAAGCCTTGCCGGTCCCCTTGCCGCCGCCTGATAAGCCTGTCGGCAAGAAAAAGAGCACCGCAGGCGCCGTACCTATCGCAGTGAACTACCGCCTCTTTGGCGTGGACCTGACGCGCATTCCAGGCACCCAAGGGCTGCTACTACCGCCAGAGCGCATAAACTTGCAGTCATCTTCTACACTTTGGTTACTAAGCAAATCGAGTATGACGAATCCGTCCGGGCCGTCCACGAACAACAAAATCGTAAGCGTATGGAAAAGAAACTCAAACGCCAAGCTTCCCTACGTGGATTCAGCTCGTCCCCTTCACCGCTTCAGTTGTGGGGCAACACTTCGAAGTCCATCCAAGCGGACGTGGTTCGCGGATGCTTGCCTGAGTTTTCAGTCGCGGTTGCTTTCAGGTAATACTGGCCGGGCGGAAGAGTGTCGCTGAGTTTGAGTTGACCGCGGAGTGCGTGGACACTTTGGCCCTGCACGGGAACAACCGGCACGGGACTCTTCAAAACGGCTTCGCCATCGCGGAACAGCGCAATCTCGCCTTGTGGCTGATTCGCGGAAGGCAGGCTTTTGTCGGTCTCAACAACCGAAACAAAGGTCAGCTCATTGCCGGCATGGAACTCACGCAGCGCGGCAGGAATATCGCGAAAACGATCGCGGAGAGATGCGGAGGCGAGATCGATTAACGGCGTTGTGAGGGCCAAGTGGCGTCGCTTCAGGTCGGGAATGTCGAGATACTGACCGGCCGAGCCGATGCGTTTCGAAGCATCGTCTTCAATTGACGTCCGCACCTGGTACGCGCCCGGGCGGGGAACTGGGACGTCCAGAGCAAGCAGAATTCCCTGATGCAGCAGGCGCTGGAATTGTCCATCGTCGTCGTCCATCTCGATCTGGCGGCCGATGTTTGCCAGCGGCTTCGCGCCCGCGCCTGAAGCCGTGACCATGATGTGCAGACGAGCTTTGTGTTTGCCGTTTGGATCAGTCGTGAAAGCAATGTCATTCGCGTTCAGATAGATCAAGTTGCGTACAGCGGCTTTGCCGTCCGTTGTTCGGGCGTAAAACGCGGTGAGCCGGAGCCGAAGTTCCGAGCGGTTGAAAAGAGAGCTCATCGACAACCGCATTTGCTCAACAGGAGTGGGTTTGAGCGCCGCCGCGTCATCGGTCTCGCCGAAGAAGCCCGCGCGCGAGCGGATATGCAAGTCCTTGCGTTTCACGCGTACTTGGAGCGGCAGAAAAGGTGTGGATGTGGAAGCAGCAGTGTCGATTCCCGCCGGCGCTTTGAAGGCGATCAGATAGTAGCCCTTCTGATCGTCATCAATCCGCTCGAGCGCGTCCAGGTACCCGTTGCTGTTTATAACAGCGAATCCACCGGTTGGTTCGGTGAGCTCTTGAAGGCCGACCCCACGGTTGAATAATGCTTGCGTCCTGGCACCTGGAGCAGCGTATTCAAGACCGCGCATGTTCACGGCGTAGAAGACGGCCCCCGAGCGGTTCGCCTTGTCGATGAGCTCGCGCTCTTCCTTCAAAGCTTCTTGCGCGTACGGTTCTTCAATGCTGGAGATGCCGTTTACGTTCGGCACGGTGACAATATCGATGCCATCTGAAAAGAGAACGATCGCCTTACGGCCGCCGACAGATCGGAGTTCGTCTACTAACTCACCCATGGTTGCGAAAACGCCGGCGGCAACGCTCGCTCGCAAATAAGACTTTTCATCGCGCGTGCCGGGATCGTTGCCGCCCATCCGGGAGCCGCGTCCCATGCCGCCAAGTCCGGGCGAACCGGCAGTGGAACGTCCACGATCCTGCGGGTTATCTTCGAACGCAGTCAACAGCCCGGCGCCGCTCGGATCCCACTTGAGGCTATCTATGGCGGCATCCAGCACGCGCTTATCGGATGTGAACTGTTGGAAAACGCTGTTGAAGTGGCCTGTTTCCCACAGTGCGAAGAGGTCGCCGGGCCGCATATTCCGGTCGATAAACTGGTGCAGCGTACGCTTCACGTAGTAGATGCTTTCGAACGAAAGACTCAGATCGTCTACCAGCAGGACCATGCTGCGGTGAACATCCTGCGGCCTGACAACAAAGGACGGCACAGGACCGGAACCGGCCAGCGCAGGCTTGTTTATATCGGGCGAATCGAGCGCGACATAAGAGACGTTGGTGATCTGCTGCGGCTTGTGATCAAGCACAACCTCGAAGTCGTTTGCCGTGAGATCCGTAACGTGATGCCCCTTGCCGTCCGTGACCTCCGCATCTATTTGAATCAGCGTTTGGCTGACGCTGAAAACAACGCTTGTGTCGCCGGCAGAAGGCGCGGGCGGGTTCTGCTGTCCGTTGATAACGGCTGCTAAGACGGTAGTGATGACGGCGAGTAGCACAAGAGCACGCAGCCACATGCGGAAACAGCATATCAACGGCGTGAGCTGCGAAGCTGAAAGCCGGTTGCGATACTACGTGTGTGGCGTGTCCGTTTTTCGAGCCGCAACGAGTCGTTCTCGCGGCCAACCCTTGTGCCGGACGCCGTCCGCTGGTGAACGAATACAACGGTCTTTGTCACGCGGCCGGGTCGCCGAGGCCTGCTCCTGAATCGACTGGCTTTCGCTGGTGCAACAGCGGCAATTCAAAGGGTGTTTGCGAAGATTTTCCGCTGGCGGAAATTCGCTCTGCCATGCGCTATGAAGTGCTCGGGCGCGACGCGGCGAAGTTGAAGGTGTTGTGCATCGAAGAAGAATCGTATGCTCCCGGGAAATGGTATTCGGTCGAGTACACGTGCGCGAGTGAAAGCATCTGTCCCGATCCTCAGGACATCTGCGTGCGGGCGCAAGTTCTTGCCTTTTGCCGCAGTTATCTAGCGCGTTTCGCCCCGCAAAATTCGGAGCGGGCGTGAGTATGCCGCAAAGCCTTCCCAAGGTAGATATAAACGGCACCGAACAGACTCACACCGTGCGCGAAACGGCGTCCGATTACGCGGAGGTTTGCCTTCCGAACGACGCGAACTTGCTCGGCAACATGCTAGGCGGCCACGTCATGCACCTGGTGGATCTGTGCGGCGCAATCGCGGCTATGCGGCATGCCCGCTGCACCGTCGTCACCGCGTCCATCGACCAGATGACCTTTCTGCATCCGATCCACATAGGCGAGTTAGTTCGTTTGAAGTCGCAAGTGAACCGAGTGTTCCGTACCTCCATGGAAGTTGGCGTGAAGGTCTGGGTGGAAAATCTGCAGAGCGCCACGCTGAAGCACACCTCATCGGCGTATCTCACTTTTGTCGCGTTAGACCGGGCAGGAAACCGCGTCATCTTGCCGCAGATCGTCCCTGAGACGGAGGACGAAAAACGGCGTTTCGAGGAAGCTGCAAAGCGCAGAGAATATCGGCTCGCATGCAAAGACCGCACAAAGGAGACAGCGGGGTAGCCCACTGTAGCGCGCCATTGGCACAATTCATGTTCGCGACCGGGATAGAAAACAGCTATCCCACCATCACCGGCCGAGATGGCTCAACAAAGCGCGTCGATGAGATGGAGAAGTGCTATCACTACCAGCGCTGGGAAGAAGATTTCCACCTGGTGCATGAGCTGGGCATTCAGTTTCTGCGCTGGGGGCCGCCGTACTACAAGACGCATGTCGGGCCCGACCGGTACGATTGGGAGTTCTCAGATCTGGCTTTCGCGAAACTCAAGGAGCTTCGCATCACCCCCATCGTGGATCTCTGCCATTTCGGCGTTCCCGACTGGATCGGCGGCTTCCAGAACCGCGATTTCCCTCGTCTGTTTGCAGACTACTCTTGCGAACTCGCGAAACGGTATCCGTGGCTGAAGTTCTTTACGCCGGTGAACGAGATTTTGATCGCCGCGCGATTCTCGGCATTATTCGGCTGGTGGAACGAACGATTGAAGGGACACAAGCATTTCGTGAACGCCCTGCACAATCTGGCTAAAGCGAACGTGCTGTCGATGCACCAGATTCTCGACGTGAATCCCAAGGCGCTCTTTGTTCTGAGCGAGGCGTCGGAGTTCAACCATCCCAAAAACCCCGGCTGTGCGGCTACGGCGTATGTATACAACCAGCGCCGCTTTCTTTCACTCGACCTGACATTCGGGCAGCCGGTCACGTTTGACATGTACGAATACCTGTTGGAGAACGGCATGACGCGCGAGGAATACCACTGGTTCTGCAACAACCACCGGAAATCTCACTGCGTGATGGGCACCGATTACTACCAGACGAACGAGCAGTTGGTGAACGACGACGGAACTACTACTCCGTCAGGCGAGATTTTCGGTTACTACGTGATCACGCACCAATATTTCGATCGTTATCATCTGCCGGTAATGCATACAGAGACCAATCTGCCGAATCGCGAATTGGCGCCCGCGTGGATACGGAAAGAGTGGGCGAACGTGCACAAGCTTCGCGAGGACGGGATGCCGCTGCTCGGGTTTACGTACTACAGCTTGATCGATCAGGTGGACTGGGACACGGCCTTGATTGGCGACAACGATTTCGTCAACCCGCTAGGGCTTTACGATATGGACCGGAAGATTACACCGGCCGGCGAAACCTATAAAGAAATTATCCATGACTGGCGCATTATCTTGCCAACGCAGAGTCACAGCTTGTATTTGAACTGCTAGTCTCCTGAGTCATTGATTTCTTTTAAGTTTTGGGCCGATGAGAGGCGAGCGTGGCAGAAGCGAAGCGTGCGATGGAGGCGAGAATCTGATCTGGCGATTTGGTCCATCGAACGGGTTTTGGCTGCTGGTTGTGAACGGCGATAAAGTCCCGGATGGCTGCTTGCAGCTCTGAAACGCTGCGGTGGGAACCGCGCTTGATCTGACGTTGGGTGAGGAGAGCAACCAACGTTCGACCTGATTCAGCCAGGAGGCGTGAGTGGGGACAACTCTAATCCAAAAGCCCGGCAGATGCGGCTGATGCTGGACTGGCTCAGCCCGGTGCTGGCTGCCAGTCCGCGACTGGACCAGTGCGTCGCTGCGGCCGGCGTCTTCTCCAGGGTTAAGCGTATTACCTGTTCGATGCGCTCGTCACCGATCTCGCGTGGCGCTCCCGGGCCGTTGGCTCGCCGCCTAACCCGTCAATATCTTGCGCGATAAAGCGGTTGCGTCAAAGGCCGGCCGACAAGCTGCTGGTGCGCAACTTTGCGGCTACCGCGGCATTGCTCAGGCCGCCCGCACATCCAGAATGACCCGGGCGCGGAAGGCCACCATCCGCCGGCGAGTCCGCCGCGTCAAACGCGCCAATACGCCGCGCTCACCATTAACTGTTGCTTTTTCGGACGTCCCCGGCCAGATTCATAGAATCTTTTCTTAACTTTATGCAAGCTAGTTGTGACTCAGGAGACTAGAAACATCCCACGAATGTCGGGCGATATGGGAACGCTCGTCCGTGGTTTATCTTTGTGTAGTGAGCAGGAAGGCAAGTGAAGCAGCCGCTCTGCAAAGCCCAGCAGAGGCGGTATTCAGTTTAGGCGCCATAGTCGCTCACGAGGGCCGTGGTACTCAATTTCGAGTCTGGGCTCCGCGACGCAAAACAGTTGATGTTGTCTTTGCGAACGGCGGACGGCCGTTTCCGTTGAAACCGGAACGAAACGGATATTTCTCCGCGACGGCTCTGAAAACGGGTGCGGGAACGAAGTACAAATACCGTCTGGACGGCGGCGCTGAATATCCCGACCCGGCATCACGGTTGCAATCACGCGGTCCGCACAGCTATTCCGTCGTTGTCGATCCAAACGCATTCCAGTGGACCGATTCACGTTGGCCGGGCATTACGCTTCAGGGACAAGTTATCTACGAGATGCACTTAGGCACCTTTACTAAGGGCGGAACCTGGAACGCAGCGGTTGAAAAGCTTCCATATCTGCGTGACACGGGCATCACAGTTGTAGAAGTCATGCCCGTCGCCGATTTTCCCGGCCGGTTTGGCTGGGGTTATGACGGTGTGCAGCCCTATGCGCCCGCCGGGTTGTACGGACAGCCAGATGACATTCGCGCCTTCATAGACACGGCGCACTCGCTCGGTGTTGCAGTCATTCTCGATGTGGTCTACAACCACTTGGGCCCGGACGGCAATTATTTCCAGGAGTTTTCACCGTACTATTTCAGCGCCAAGCACAACACCGATTGGGGTAAGGCAATCAACTTCGATGGGCCGCACTGCGGGCCGGTGCGCGACTTCTTCCGCGAGAATGCTGCCTATTGGATTCGCGAATACCATTTTGACGGCTTGCGTTTGGATGCAACGCAAGATATTCACGACGATTCCGAACCTCACATTCTGGTTGAGATCGCAACGGCCGCGCGCGAGGCGGCCGGACCGCGTTCCGTCATTCTAATAGGTGAGAACGAATCGCAGGACACGAAATTGATTCGCCCGCAAAGCGAAGGTGGATACGGCCTGGACGGCCTTTGGAACGACGACTATCACCACAGCGTGCATGTCGCGTTAATCGGGCAAGCCCAAGCCTACTATTCCGATTACAGAGGCACTGCCCAAGAATTTGTGTCAGCGGCGAAGTACGGCTATCTGTATCAAGGCCAGTACTACACCTGGCAGAAAAAAGGGCGCGGCAAATCCACTCTGGGATTGCCGAAGGCGTCAATGATTAACTTTATCGACAACCACGATCAGGTTGCCAACTCGGCCCGCGGCCAGCGGACGCAACAACTTTCGTCACCCAGCATGTACAAGGCGATTACAGCGTTGACACTTCTCATGCCCGGAACACCGATGCTTTTTCAGGGACAGGAGTTTTGCTCTTCGAGCAAATTCCTTTTCTTTGCCGATCACAAGCTGGACCTAGCGAAATCAGTCGCGAAGGGCAGAGTGGAGTTTCTGGAACAGTGGCGGTCTTATTCTGCTCCGGATATTCGCAAGTGCTTCGACGATCCGGCGGCGATCGCAACGTTCGAAAAGTCGCGGCTCGATCATTCCGAAGTTGAAAGGCATCCAGAGTGTTACGCCCTGCACAAAGATCTTCTGCGGTTGAGGCGTGAAGATCCCGTGATCTCGCGGCAGGGAGAAGATGGCATCGACGGCGCGGTGCTCTCGCCGACGTGTTTCGTGTTGCGATACTTTTCGCCAGGCTTTACGGACGATCGATTGCTGATCGTGAACCTTGGCGTGGAGTTGACCTGCAACCCGATGCCGGAACCGTTGCTCGCCGCTCCTGCATCGAAACACTGGGAGAAGCTTTGGTCTTCTGAAGACGCGCAGTATGGCGGGTGTGGCACCGCCGCTATTGCTGCCGGGAGGAATTGGACAATTGCCGGATTTTCGGCCGCCGTTCTCTATCCAGTGCGCCGGCGCAACCCTGCAAAATAATTGTCAGCTACATCGCGATGAACAACATCTTCACGCACAACACAAACACGCCGTTGACACAGGATGAATCCCGCCGGCTGCTCTACACAGAGTGGTTGGTCACCAACGGTTTGGGCGGGTACGCGAGCGGCACCGTCGGCGGTACCTTGACCCGCGTATTCCACGGCTATCTGATTTCGGCCCTGCCTTCGCCCCTCGGCCGCACGATGATGCTCAACGACGTGTTGGAGCACGTAATCTTCGACGACGGGCGCAGCTTTCCGCTGAATGGCCTGAGCACCGAAGAAGCTGAGTTTGCCGGTTCGCCTCACCTCGCGAATTTCCGCTTGGATGCGGGGTTGCCGACGTGGACCTATGAGATAGAGGGGATTACGCTCGAAAAGCGCGTCTACCTGCCTCACCGCCAAAATACGTCGTTCATCAATTATCGAGTGACCGGCGGTTCCGGATCCGGAAGGCTCTGCCTGCGGCCGGCGCTCAACATGCGTGGGCACGAAACGCCGGTGAATACGCGGATTCCGTCCTATAAGCTCACCCTCGAAGACCGCCGGTACGAAATCAGCACTTCCGGCGATATCCCGCGGTTGCGAATGCAACTGCTGGGCGCCGGCGGCCAATTCACCATAGACGTGCAAACAATCGCCGACATCAGGTACGAGATCGAACGGAGGCGCGGCTACATCTGGCGCGGCGATCTGTGGAGTCCTGGCCGTTTCTCCGGAGAACTCTCGCCCGGTTGCGAACTGACTCTCGTTGCATCGACGGAAAATTGGAATGTGATTTCGGCGCTCACGCCCCACCAGGCATGGGACGCGGAGCACGATCGAAAGCGGCGCCTGCTGACAATCTCTCATCCCGGCGTTTGCGACGAGACATGTACAGAACTCGTCTGGGCTGCCGACCAGTTCCTCTTCACACCTGTGGGCCGGCCTGAAGATACGGCGCGTGCCCGAGCCGCCGGCGATGAAATTCGTAGCGTGATAGCCGGTTATCACTGGTTCACGGACTGGGGGCGTGACACGATGATCAGTCTGGAAGGACTGACGCTAACGACCGGCCGCGATGTGGAAGCGAATTACATTCTGCGCACCTTCGCGCATTACATAAAAGATGGCCTTATTCCAAACATGTTCCCGGAAGGCAAGACCAGCGGGCTCTATAACACGGCCGATGCAACCCTCTGGTTCTTTCATGCGCTACATCGGTACCTGGAGCGCACGCACGATAACAACCTTCTACATCACCTCTTGCCGAAGCTGCTCGATATCGTCGGCCACCATCTGCGCGGGACCAAATTCAATATTCACGCCGACGCGACCGATGGTCTCCTGGTGCAGGGCCAGGACGGATATCAGCTTACCTGGATGGACGCCAAGGTGGGCGACTGGGTAGTGACGCCGCGCCAAGGCAAGGCCGTCGAAATCAATGCGCTTTGGTACAACGCGCTCAAGCTGCTTGAGAGTTGGCTGCGCAGCGCGGACCGAACAGACGAAGCGAACGGCATTCGGGAACACGCGGTGCGCGCACGGGAGTCGTTCAATCGCCGCTTCTGGTATGAGCGAGGCGGCTATCTCTATGATGTAGTGGACACCGAAGGTGGCGGCGACGACAGCTCTTGCCGGCCCAATCAGATCTTCGCTATCTCCTTGGATAATCCAATCCTCGATGAATCACGTTGGGAACCCGTACTCCGGGTGGTCGAAAAACGCTTGCTCACGCCGGTGGGCCTACGTTCCCTTGCGCCCGGTGAACGCGATTTCAAGCCTTGCTACGACGGCGACCTGCGTTCGCGCGATGCGGCATATCACCAGGGGACGGTTTGGGCCTGGCTCATCGGTCCTTTCATCGATGCATGGCTGAAAGTCCATCCGGACGATCCGGAGCGCGCCCGCGGTTTCCTGGATGGGTTCAAGTCGCAACTCAGCGAAGCATGCGTGGGATCTATCAGCGAAATATTCGATGCCGAGCCGCCGTTCAACCCAAGAGGATGTTTCGCGCAAGCCTGGAGCGTTGCGGAAGTATTACGTTCCTTCGTCAACACGAGCGGCGTAGACGACATAGGGATCGACCGGTCCACCATGACGACGCTAACTACGGCATAAGCCGTTCCGGAAAATAGCGCTCAAAGCAGGATCGCAGTAGACTAGCGGCATGACTCTGCGGATTTTATGCCGAAGGCAGCTTTGTGCTCTTTTACTAGCGGCGGTTTGCACGCTCGCCGCACAAGGGCAGGATGCATCGAAACCGATCGACCCGGCGAAGCAAGCGGCCATCGACGAATTCTTTCGCCTTGCTAAACCGCAGGTGACGATCAATCAAGCGCTGCAGCAGTACAAGACGATGATGGCCCAGCAGCTAGATCAGGCGGCTGCCCAGCAAATCGCAGCCCGCGGTGGCGATCCATCCAAGTACACCGGCGCCGTTCAGAATTTCGAAAGCCAACTGTTTGCGTTGCTTGCCGCGCAACTTGACTGGCAGAAGCTACGTCCGCAGATGGTGGCGCTCTATGACGACACATTCACGCTGGATGAACTGAAGGCAATTAACGCGTTTTACGCCACCCCCGCAGGACAAGCTCTGATCGAAAAGACTCCCGCGCTGATGTCGAAGTCGGCCGGCATTGGTCAGGCCGCTATGACCGGCGCCTTGCCTCAAATCCAAAAAATGACTGCTGATTTCATGCAGAGTCTTTCGAACCCGCCGAAGGATAATCACTAGCCGGAGAAATGGCTCGCCGCCGCTTTTTTGTGCCCGAGGTGCGCCGGGGAATCGCTGGACTTACCGGGTCCGAAGCGGAGCATCTTGTGCGCGTTCTCCGCGTCGAACCCGGGCAGGTGTTCGAAATTTCCGATAACCGAAAGGTCTACTTAGCCGAGGTTTCCTCCGCCCGTAAATCGCAGGTCGACTTTCAGGTTCTCGAAGAACTTCCTTCGCTCGAGCCGGCGGTCCATATTAGGGTGCTTGCGTCTCTCATCAAGTTCGAGAAATTTGAACTGTTGATCGAAAAAGCCACTGAACTGGGCGTGGCGGTAATCCAGCCCATCGAATCGATCCGCTCAGAACGTGGGCTGGCGCAAGCGGCGCAAAAGCGATCCGAACGTTGGCAACGTATTGCGCTCGAGGCCAGTCAGCAAGCACGGCGCGCGTATCTCCCCGAAATTGCGCCAACGATGACATTCGACGCCGCAGTAAGAATAGATACGAGCGTGCGCTTGCTGCTTGACGAGACGGCGGCGGCCAAACCGATTTTGAGTGCTCTTCCGTCTACCCGTAGTTCAGAGGATCACGTCGCGCTCTTGCTGGGGCCGGAAGGCGGCTGGACGGATGATGAACGTCAGCGGGCGATGGACGCGGGCTGGACCTCTTGCTCGTTGGGGAACAACATTCTTCGCGCTGAGACGGCTGCGATAGCAGCTCTTGCTATCGTGCAGGCCGCATGGATCGGTTAAATGGATCCGGCGTATTGCGTTTGCAGCCGGTACACATCGCAATAAACTGTTCTCCCATTTTGTGCGGGGTGGTACGGACAGCCGAGGTGGTCCGTCATCGCGCCGGACGAACGAAGCAAAATTCGCCCAAGCATAAGCGCGCTTGGCTACTGCTGTCTTGTTTCGGGGGCGGGTCGCTGCTGCACAATCGGACTTGAAGCCGGCCACTTCAAGAAGCCGCGGTGGACTTGGTTGCAAATGAGATGTGGCCAAATAGCCGGGCATTCGGTAGTTTCAAGCCTCTGTTTTGCGTTTTAAACCCTTCCCAGCTGATCGCTGAAATGTTGGGGTGCCCAGGGCTGAGCAGGTGCTCTCGTCAGGTAACCGTCCATCCGCCGTCGACAACCAATGCCTGTCCCGTCACATAGGAGGATGCATCCGACGCAAGAAACAGCAAGGCTCCCGACAACTCTCGCGGGCGTCCTATTCGTCCAAGACAGGTTCTAGCCTTTAATCTCTCGACAAAGAAGTCCGATTCACCTACCGAGTTCGGCCCCGCATCTTCCGTGTTCGAGAACGGCCCAGGCAGTATGGCATTTGCTCTGATTCCGTACAATCCCCAGAATGATGCGATGTATCGGGTGAAACTCAGGAGTGCCGCCTTAGAAGCGGAATATCCCGGTGGGTTCAGGAACTTCGTGCCGCTATACAGCTGCGGGCTGGGAGCAACCAGCGCGTACATTGTTGAGATGTTAATTATCGACCCAGACTGTGCGGCTTGCATTCGCTTGCCGATCTTCTGAACCGTGAGGGCTGCCCAATAGACACCCCCGGTCAAATTGCGCATCCATTGTTCGTAAGAAGCTTCTCCCAATCCACCCTGCGAAACGTTGAATCCTGTTAATGGCCCTAATTCATGTGCGTTGTTGATCAGGATATCGAGGTGCTCTTCTTCGCCAGCAATCCTATCCAGACCTTTGGATAAAGCCTCGTGATCATACATGTCCATACGGAGGGTTCGGATCTTGTCGGCCCCAAAACGCTGAGCCCAAGCATCGGCTTGCTGTTCAATTCTTTCCGATCGACTTATTGCGATCAGCCGCGCGCCGTTAATCAGAAGTGTCTCAGCGAAAGTACGTCCGAGAAAGCCGGAAGCCCCGGTCAACACAGCGGACTTTCCATCTAGTGAAAAAAGAGAAGACCTGTCCAGCGTCACCAGCAACTCCTCCCGCCATCGATTATCAGGTTAGATCCCGTCATGTAGGATGACGCGTCAGAGCAAAGAAATAGAATTGCGCCCTGATATTCGTCGACTTCGGCCATACGCCCTAGCGGTATTAACTGCCGCAAGCGTTGCATGAAGTCTTCTGGCTGGCCATTGTAGACGCCACCCGGGGAAATAGCGTTGACCCTAACCCCGCATTCATTCCAATACGTCGCGAGATAACGGGTGAGGCCGATAAGGCCCGACTTCACTACGCTGTAGGTAACTGGCTTGACTGGCTGCTCATCATCGGATAGTCCCTCTACCCGGTACAGTCGTTGGTCTGGGCCGATAAGCGCAAGATCTGAAGCGATGTTCAGAATGACGCCACGCATCTGTTGCGCCATTTGGTGACCGAAAACTCGGCTGCATAAAAACGCACCTGTAAGGCCCACCCGGATGTCAGTGTCCCAAACGTCCAGAGGGAAGTTCTCTAATCGCGAGAAATTTTGTCCTTCGCGATTCTCCATTTTTGGATTGTTTGCTGCGTTGTTAATCAGGATGTCAACTTTCCCAAACCGCTGTAGCACGGAGTCTCTTATCGCCTCGACAGAGGAAAGCCGAGTGATGTCTCCGGCAAGGCCGATTGCAGAAACTCCGAAGCGGCGAGAAATCTCCTGGGCGCACGTCTCCGTCCTTTTTGCATCCAGATCAATCAACACGGCATGGCCGCCGGCTCTTGCGATGATTTCTGCGTGCTTCATTCCAAGGAGCCCAGCACCACCCGTGATAACTGCCACGCGATCTGCCAGACTAAATAGCTCAGCAACAGACTTGGACATCTATCCAAAACTCCTCGTTTGACCACCATCGGCCACAAAACAAGAACCTGTGATGAATGAGGCGCGGTCGGAGCAAAGGAAAGCAACAAGATCGGAGATTTCTTCCGGCCTTCCAAACCGAGCCATCGGCACCTCGGCTTCTATGGCTTTCAGAACCGCTAAAGGCCTTGTTTCCAGGTGCCGTTCCCAGGAACCGCCGGGGAACAAGATATTGCCCGGTGCAACACTATTCACACGGATTTTGTGACTTGCTATTTGACGCGCGAGGTTCTTGCTGTAGCTAATGAGAGCGGATTTCGCGGCACTATATGCGAGTGGGGCCGGTGTTGCTTCAACACCGGTAATCGATGCGATAAAAACGATGCTGCCTCCATTGCTCATCATCTTGGGTATGGCCGAACGGGCAAGCCGTACACTCACCCGAAGGTTAAGCTGAAGCAATCTCTCCCACTCTTCTTCAGATTGGTTCCAGCCGGTGGCTCCCGCTCCGGTCCCTAAATTTGCCACTAAGCCATCTAACCTTTCCCAACGCGCCAGCACAGCTTCTACAGTCTCTTCTGCTGTACCCGGGTAGGCCAAGTCACCCTCAACCGCGAGTACCCGGTCAGGAGCTGCAAAGTTCTTCTCGGTTTCTGCGAGAGACTGGCGCTCCCGTCCCGTTATGCAGACACGAGCACCTTCTTCGAGCAGGGTGCTTGCGATCGCTTTCCCGATACCCCGGGACGAACCCGCTACAAGAAATACGCGCTCTGCGAGATGTAGATCCACCGAGTGCCTATTCCAAATGCCAATACCTAGAGACAAATTCGCGATTTATTCGGGCCCAACTGAGTTCTTCTCCGGGATGGGATCTAGCGACCTGAAGGGTTATGTCACCTGAGTAACCGACACTCCTCATAGCTTCAAAAAGGGCCACGAAATCTGCGTTGCCGGTTCCCAACGGAACGGTCCCACCGCCTCGCACACGATCTTTGATATGTATACTGCCGATCCGCTCGCCGTAGGCCGCGAACTCGTCCGCCGGTTTATAGCCTAAAGATGAGCTATTGCCGGAGTCGTAGTTAACCTTGACCAGTGGATCCGGCAGTCGGCCCAGAAAGCCTGCAAATTCTCGCGGGCCAAGATCAGTTTCAAGATGAAGCTCAACCTTGGCTTGTCGTGCTCTCTCGATCGCCTCGTTGATAACCTCGATCACCACATCCTGGTCCTCCCGAGATTCAATTTTGGACGCGTCGACGAATGGCAATACTATCCTGTTGATGCCAACTTTTTGGCTCCGTTCAATGAGAACGTTTAGAGTTTGCCGGCGCGTATTGCATTCCAGTTCTGAGCAGCGGAGAAACGGGAAGTCCATGAAGTAGTCGGCGCATAAGGACCGAACGCTTACGCCTGTTGTGGACATCAGATCCATCATGGCAACGGCGTTCTTGATCAAAGGGTTCACATCGGCTCCGTGATCATCGTAGATCCACTCTATATAAGAAAGCGGTACGCTCGCGGCAAGTTCAAATTCATCAGACCATCTATCTTTCGGGAATGCTTGGAAGCGACCTGGTTCGGGCGGGACAAGGCGCCCCTCCATGATGCCTAGTTTTGTCAAGCGCCAAATTTAACACAGCGAGCGTTCTTCGGGTCCGCAACGTACAGTCGTGCAGCAAGTCTGGCCTCACCTACTCTCGATGTTCTGTGCATTCCGCCGGAACGGCGGATTAGAAATAGCCGAGCACTACAACGGCGCATCCCAGCAAAAAAGGTACAGCTTGGAAGTACCGTAGGAGTATTCATTTCAAGGAGCGAGTTTGGTGCCGGCGGCAGGAGTTGAACCTGCGACCTACGGATTATGAGACCGTCGCTCTAACCACCTGAGCTACACCGGCAACAATCGCATTGTAACGTAGCAGGGCGCTTTGCCGAAGCAGACCGGAAGTCGACTAACGCAGCACAACTCGCGCCAAACCCGCATTGTTGGCCGAGTCATAAACGCGCACGACCAGCAGGTGCTCACCCGGCCTTACATTGTCCAATTTGATGTGAAAACGCTCGTGCGGCGAGTCCGTAATGCCATCGACAGACTCGACGGGTTGCCACATGCCCGCATCCAGCGAATACTCGCACAAACGGAGCGGGCTCGTTTTGTCGGCTGCGTCCACCTCAAGTTCCGCGGTGTTCCCGGTCCGCACTGGGTGCGAAATCGTAACTACCGGCGGAGTGTTGTCTATCAGTACCGGCGTGCTCACCATCTCAGTGTCCAGCGCGTATTCGTACGCGTTCGAGGGCGCATCCGACGCCATGACTTTGAAGAAATAGCGGCCATCGGCGAAGACATCGGGGTCCAGCAGCAACGTATTTTCGAACATGCGGCTGCGGATCAATTGCCAGTCCTGCTCGTCCTCAGCTCGAAAATACACCGTGTATACAAGTTTGTCGCCATCGGGGTCGTCGGCCTGCCAAGAGATCTGTGTCTGAGTCGTTTGGAGCCGCGACACGGTTTGTGTGGCGCCGGTGGATGTCGTGGTTGCAGGCGGCTCGCCGGTATCGGTCACTGTTATCGAGTACGCCGCAGTCGGGGCAGCCGTGTTTGCCGCCGCTTTCGCAGCGTTAGTTCCCGCAACTGAACTCACAGTAATGCTGTGGATCGCTGGCGGTGAATTTTGCGGCAAGTACGGAACCGAAACAGTATTGATGTCCGATTTGTTGCCCGCGGGCCACTCCGCCCGCCACTGCATAAAGCGCGCCGGCGGGCTTTGTATAAGGGCTTGGGTCGGGTCTGTAATTGCTTGCGACCATTCGCTCCAGGTTGTATCCGGCCGCGCTGAGTTTCCCGTTCGGGTACGAAATTGCACGCCCGTTCCCGACCCATACCACTGCAGATGCCCCCATCGTGCGACCGATGCGGAATCGTGTATCTGCGATTCGTAAGTTGAGGGCGCGCTCGCATCGGCGCCAAACGCCAGCACGCGTCCTGGATTCGTCAAGGCCGCATAAAGGCCAAGTTTCGTTTCGAGCAGCCGGGTGGTCGGCCCGTCGCCGGCTTCCGCGATGAGGGTTGTCTTGTGCAGACCCACACCGGTCAGCCGGTACATTCGTCCATGGTCATCGGTTGAGAACAGAATCGCGTCGTGATCAATGATCAGGTCGAAAACGTTGTCGTCTTTTGAGCTTCGTAAGGTCTCAACCGTGTGGTTCGGAGCGATGCGGTAAATGGCCGATTTCTCTACACCGCTCACTTCCACGACCGCGGTGTTCGACGTCGCCGCGGAATTCGAAGACGTTGATGTCGAGGACTTGCTTGTGTCGGGTGTGATTCTCATGCCGGATTGCTCCGTCACTGTGATCACGGTTGGCGTGGCTGAAACCACTGCGGCACCCCCTGTGACCGTTCCCGTGGCGGGGGTAGTTGTTGTGGAGACTGCGCCACCCATAGCGGCGGCGTACACGGTGCCGATTGAATCCACTGCAATCGCGCGAATCTCGGGCAATGTGGAATCGTAGAGAACCGTGGCCTTATTCGCCGCGGGGATGTCATAGATAATCCCGTTCGGGTCCGTTCCCGCATAGAGGTGTCCGTTTGGCCCGAACGCCAGCGCTGTCACGTTGCCCTGAGCAGTGTCGTAGTAGAGGCTGGCATTGCCGTCCGGACGCACGCGATACACACGGCCTTGCTCGCCGGTGGCGACGTACAACGCGCCATCAGGCCCCTCTTGTATCGCCCAAATGTACTTATTCGGGGACTTCCACACCAGCTCGCCCTTGCCATTGGCGAGCCGATACAAACCGCCATTGGGTGAGCTGCCCGCGTACAAGGTTCCCTGCGCCGTCATGCACAACGCAAATATTTGCGACTGTTCCGCCGCCCAGACGGCCGTCGCCTTTCCATCGGTACCGACATGGAACACCTTGCCCTGATTACCGGTCGCGGCATAGACGCTTCCATCGGGCGCGCCTGCCAGTGCCCACAGGGTCGGCTGGTCCAACCCCACTCTCCACTTCACAGATGGTCCCGGCTTAAGCAGTCCGTCGGCTGTGAGCGAAAGCCCCTGAAGGCGGCCTTTGAGGAAATCGGTGAACCCGGCGATCTCCCAGGCCGTGCTGGTGGCTGCCGTGGAAATTTGTGCCAGCACGCAAGCGGCTAGCGTGCAACGAAGAAGTCTTCGCAAACCGCGCTACTCCTTCACTTCCACTTGGATCGTTTTTTGTCCAGTGACTGCGAATCCGTCAACCGGTAGCTTGAACTCAGCCATTTCCGTCCCGCGCGTCAGAGTTTGCGCCGCACTGGTTGTGGCCGAGTTGGATGGATCGGCCAAGACCAGCATCACCGACGGTGGGGGATTTGAAATCTCTCCTCCCGGCAGCGGTCCCGAAATGGTAAAAGCAGGTTGTTGCCGCCAGACGCGCAAGTAAGCCGCCTCGCTCCCTCGGAACTTATTGATTGTGTCGATCAGTTCCGTTGCCGAATGTAGCTGCGATTGAGCCAAACCGGCAAACTCCGGCGCGTTCATCCCGTTTGCGTCGCTGAATGTCAAATTCAACGGTCCCGCGGTGGCCCCAACAGGCACCTGATAAGTCGCCGTGCGCGTCAATTCGAGACCATTCTGACCCTCAAGCAGCGCAGTCACGTCTATCGATTCGCCCGGCCGGACCTCGTGCTTCGACGCCCACATCTGAGCAATCCGTACTTGCCGTTTCGTGTTCTGCATTTGCACGTCGTATGAGATTTGCCGCACGTGCACATCTCTGAATTCGCCGCCCATCACGAATCCGAGCGTCACAACGGCGTCTACCGACGCTTGCTGTGCCAGGCCGCTATCGCTGATGTAGATGTCCTGCACCACGAGCGGCGGAAGGCCATTGTCGAACTCCACGCGCCCGCTCAGCCGCAGCGTACCCGCACCCACTGTTCTTTGCGTCGCGTCAATGGTCGAGAAAATCGCCATCTGTGCAATAAACGGGGTCAAGAGTTGATCGTTGGCAACTTGAAAATGGTAATCGTGCGCGCTTGAGTTCACGCCGTGAACCGAAATGGTCAGCGGGATGGTATTTGTTGTCCGGCCCTGCAGTCCCGCGATGGCCGTGGTTCGATCGCTCAGGATTGTGCCCGCCCATTCGCGTGGGACACACAGCTTGAACGAGCTGTTCAGAGCCGGCACCACTGCTATCACATCCGACTTGGCAAACGGCAGTTCGGTGGGTCCCACATGCAGAAATTGATGGCCAAACGCGTATACCTTCTGCCCATCCACGTAGGTCACGGTGCCGTCCGCGCTGATCGACCAGTCTCCACTTAGTAACTGCACGCTGATCATCGACCCCGGTTCTATCCTGCCCGTGTGCTCCTGAGATGTTGGAGTTGCCGCGGACACTCCCTGTTGTGGCTCGAAACCGAATTTTCGGAAATCTGCGGAAAAAGTCTGAAGTGTTTGCGGTGTAAATCCCGATAGTGCGAGTGGAGTGGAAATTTCCTTCAAATTATCGAGCGTAAACCCAGTGCCCATAGCTGCACTGCTCCTCAGGTCAGGAATTGCCTTATGAGTACGGGCAATGGGTTCTACACCTCCGCTTGTGCCAGGCGCCGCGAACGTGGCGTCGGCGATCATCTGCTGAATCGGCTGAATGCCCGCGATCGGTTCCTTAGAAAACGGGAATCCGAGGGCCACTGCGCCGAGCAGTTTGCCTTCTATGTACACCGGACTCCCACTCATTCCCTGGATGACACCGGTTTGCTGCAGCGGCCCACCGCTCAAGCGGGCCAGGACGATACTTTGCTTGGGGCTGAGATTCTGGAGGACTCCGAGGATCTCGACTTGAAAATCTTCGATGCGATTGTCATGGAAGACAGTGCGGCCTGTGCCGCGCATTCCGGGCCTCACATCCTCGAGACGGAAAAACTCGTGTGAGACCGGGGCCGCGCCCGCCTGCGCTTTCGCAGCGACCGTGGCCAGGATCGATAGCGCGATGGCGAAACACAAACGTGACGTTTTGACGGTCATGAAGCCTTGGGCGGCCGGCTCACGAACACAGCGAAGCCAGTCTCTCTTATGTTACGGTTGCGCGGTCTAAGCCGTTGCCGATTTACTCCGTGCGCAACGCGTCCATCGGGTCTATGCGGGCGGCCTTCCATGCCGGCAGATAGCTTGCAAGTGCGGACACAGCTACCAGCAGAGCTGTCACCCCAGCAAATGTCATCACGTCAAATGAGCTCACTCCGAAGATGATGCTCTGCATGAATCTCGTCAGTGCGAATGCACCCGCCAGGCCTACACAGACACCGATAATGGTCATCCACAATCCTTGCCGCAGCACAAGTCCGGTAACCGAACGCGGCAGGGCGCCTAAGGCGACCCGTACTCCTATCTCCTTAGTCCGCAGTGTCACCGAGTAAGCCAGTACGCTGTATAGGCCCACTCCCGCCAGTATCAAGGCAATGCCTCCAAACCCCAGCAACACCGTCATGGTGAAACGGCGAGGCGCTACCCACTCGCTCAGGATATTTTCCATGCTGTCGACCTGCGAGACCGGTTCGTCTTTGTCAATTGCCCAGACCTGCTGCTTTACGGCGTTTGCCATCGCGAGCGGGTTCCCGGCCGTGCGCACTACCAGCGACATCTTGTCCATGTGATGCCCAGGCAGATAGATCTGCAAATGCGGCGCGGAATCCGGTCCGAATTGGTGTTCATCGCTAACCACGCCAACCACCGTGTAACTCGCCTGTTTGTGTTGCTCGCTGTCGAAGAGCACCGTCTTCCCCAACGGATCCTGCCCCGGCCAGTTCACGCGAGCGAATGTTTCGTTCACCAAGCCGACATTGGGTTGTGCCGTAAAGACATCCTGGTGTGTGATGTCGCGGCCTTTCACAATACGCATCCCGATGGCTTTCACGTGATCTTCTGTGACTCGCGACCAGTCGGTAACTTTCATCTTGTTCGGGTCTACCGCTATGCCGGGCAAATTGTAGCTCTGCTCGCTGATGCTTCGCATCGGCAGCGCCGTTGCCAGACTCGCTGCGCGAACGCCGGGCAAAGCCTGGATGCGTTGCAGAAGCCGATCGTCGAACGCGGCAATCTGGTCCGCATTCTTATACCGCCAATCCGGCAGCGTGATACCCATCGTCAACACGTGGTCCGGTTCAAAGCCCATATCGAGGTTCATTAGCGACGCCAACGTACGAATTGTTAGCCCGGCGCCTACCAGCAGGATGAGCGACAACGAAATCTCAACGACAACCAGGGCGGTACGGAACTTTTGCGGCGAGCCAACCACGGCTCGTGAGCCACGTCCAAGCGATTCCGCAATGCTGGTTCTGACCGAATGCAGCGCCGGAGCTAGCCCGAAAAGAATGCCCGCAAACAGCGTCACCCCGGCGGTGAAAGCGAGTACCAGGGGGTCGATAGCCAATTCATGGAATCCGTGCGTCTCCTTCGGCGCAAGGTAACTCACAAGCTTTAAGCCCCAGAACGCAAGCAGCAGCCCAAATGTCCCTCCCAAAAAACTCAACAGCAGACTTTCTCCCAGCATCTGCTGAACAATCTGCCGCCTGCTTGCGCCCAATGCGAACCGAATTGCTATCTCCCGCTCGCGAGCGGCTGCTTTGGTCAAAAGCAGATTTGCGATGTTGGCACAAGCAATCAGCAGTACAAATCCGACAGCGACCTGCAGCACGTACAAGCTCTTTCGCAGGTCGGGATCGACGTCTTCCTGAATCGTCCAAAACACGTTTGCGCCGTAGCCGTGATAGAAATCCGAATTTGCCCGCCGCAGCCTCTCTTCAATGACGTTCATTTCGGCGCGCGCCTGCCCAATGGTTACCCCCGTTTTCAGCCGGCCGAAGACGGTTAATGCCATGGTGTTCTGCTCCGCCTGGCTCGGGTCAGAATGCATAGGAACCCACAGCTTCGGCCGGGTCTGATCCAACCCTTGCGCCGCATCCGGCAGTTCAAAGCCGGCCGGCAGCACACCAATGACGCGATATACCTTTCCGCTTGCCCTTATAGAGCTGGCGAGAATATTTGCATTGGCAGAGAATCGGCTGCGCCATAGATCGTCGCCGATCAGCGCAACATCATCGTGGCCGGAGACTGTATCTTGCGGTGTAAAGTTCCGGCCGAGCTTCGGCAGGACTCCAAGCACTGAAAGAAAGCTCGGTGTAACCGACACCCCGTGGACGATCTCCGGCTCGCGATTTCCGGATGCCGCATCGGCAGCGGTCAAATCGAACGACTGCTCCTGGTAAGCGCCCAGGCTCTCGAACGAATGCGCCTGCTGAGTCCACGCCACATAAGTTTTGAATCGGACCGGCAGCCGTTTGGAAATAAACGCCAACAGCGCCGGATTGCGTTCATAGAGCGAGACCAGCCGCCCCGGCTGTTTCATCATTCGAAACGGCGCCGAGTTCAGTACAACTGCATTGACAGTACTAAAGATTGTGACGTTTGCGCCGATACCAAGCGCGAGCACGAAGATCGCCGCAACGGTAAATCCGGCGGTCTTGCGCAATTGTCGAGATGCGTAACGGAGGTCTTGAATCATCGATGCCGCGCCAACTCTCTCATTTGACACCCACGTTCAGGTGAGACAAACGCCGGTCCGTCCACACTTCGGTGAAGTATGGCCCAGTACCCGGCACCTGACGGACAGATGGCGTAACCTGAACCACTATGTTCTACTGAAAATGATCCAAGTCTTACATGGTTAGCGTGCCTGTAGCTCCGCCCCCTCAGGCCAGCCCGCCGGCTACGAAGGTACAGTGGCAGGCGCTCGCGTGGTTTGGTGCGCTCCTGATCGTTTGTTACGCCCCGATCTTATACCGGATGGGTGTGCAGTGGGCAAACGACGAAAACATGGGGCACGGATTCTTCGTGCCACTGGTGGCGGGCTTCGTTGTCTGGCAGCGCCGGGAGCGGCTCATGGCTCTGCCGCTTAAGTCGAATCCGTGGGGACTGGTGCTGGTTGTCTGGGCCGCTTTTCAGGCCATCATCGCCACTTTAGGCGCTGAAATCTTCACCGCTCGCGTGGCCTTTTTGATCGCCCTTGTGGGTGTCCTGCTCTATGTCTGTGGAACGCGCTGGGTCAAAGCGCTGGCATTCCCTCTGCTGCTGCTGCTGTTCATGATTCCCATTCCGGCCATCATCTACGCGGCGCTGACGTTACGCCTTCAGATGTTCGCTAGCCAGCTCGGGGAAATCCTGATTAGCGGGATGGGAATCCCTGTCCTTCGCGCTGGAAACACGCTGCAGCTCCCCAGCCAAACCTTAGATATTGCGGAAGCTTGCAGCGGCATCCGTTCTTTGCTTTCGCTGGCGTTTCTCTCGCTGGTGTACGCCTACTTCACCGACAAACGTGTGTGGATGCGCTGGGCTCTTTTAGCCGCCACCATCCCCATCGCCATCGGTGCGAACGGTATTCGGGTTGCCATCACCGGCTGGCTTTCAGAAATCAACACCCAGCTCGCGCAAGGTATGTACCACGAAACTGAGGGTTACATCGTCTTTATAGTGGCACTCGTGGCACTCATCATCACGCATCGGCTTTTCAGCTATATTGCGAAACGCGCGAGCCATCACTAATTCCAATGGGCAACTTCCTCAAGCTTCGTAGCGTTCGCATCTTAACTCTTGTTCTGCTTGCGCAGGCATCTCTCTTCTATGGTTTCTCGCGCCGCGAGAATGTTCCGTTCCACAAGCCGCTAGCCAATTTCTCGCTCGACAAGACCAGTTGGGGACTCATGCAGGATGTGCAGCTTGACAAGGAAACGCTGGACATCCTCAAAGCCGATGACATCATGTCGCGCGTCTATGCGAATCGCAGTACGGGTCAGATAGCTACTCTATTTGTCGCGTTTTTCGATACGCAACGAACAGGCAAGGCGCCTCATTCGCCGAAGAACTGCCTGCCGGGCAGCGGCTGGTCGCCTTCGCAATCCGGAACCGTAAATATAGATATCCCCGGCCGGGCAGACCCGATACACGTGAACCGCTACATCGTTGCGCGCGGTGAAAATCAGAGTGTGGTTCTCTACTGGTATCAGAGCCGCGATCGCGTGATCGCGAGTGAATACAGCGCGAAGATCTACACAGTGCTCGATTCTATTCGTTATCACCGCAGCGACACCGCGCTTGTCCGCGTGGTCGTCAACGTGGAGGACGGCAACGTTGCGAAAGCTGTGAACACGGCTGAATCATTCGTCCAGACGTTTTTTGAGCCATTGAAGAATTGGCTGCCGGCATAGCCTGATGGCGTTGCTCAGGTCGCTTGTTTGTTGCATACTGCTCGGCGGCGCTGCCGCTGCACAGAGCGGAAGCTTCGATGTCAGCGTAGAAGGCCATCCTGCGATGACTTTCACATCCGAGCAACTTTCTAAACTCCCCCATCACTCTGTCCAAGTGAACGAGCACGGTAAGACCGTCAGCTATGACGGCGTCTTGATGCACGATGTGCTTTCGCAGGCGGGCGCGCCGCTCGACGCAAAGCTGAAAGGACCGGCGCTGTCTTGCTATGTGCTTGCAACCGCCAAAGACGGGTACCAGGTTGTCTACTCACTCGCCGAGTTCGATCCAGCGTTTACCGATGCCCAAGTGCTGATTGCCGATAAAGCCGATGGCCAGCCGCTCCCGGCCACGCAAGGTCCCTGGAGAATCGTCGTTCCCCAAGATAAAAAGCCGGCGCGGTCGCTTCGCATGTTGCAGAGCATTCAAGTGGTCCAGTTACGGAAGTAGCCGCAATCTCCTAAAAGCCCATCGAATTAAACTGGTATTGGTGCCAGCGATAGCCGATCTCGCGATTCAGTCTCATCTGCTCTCGTCGATCGGCAGGACTCCCCTGCTCGAAATTCACTCAGCCCGGCGCGGCAATGTCTCTGTATCCGCGAAGGCCGAATTCTTGAATCCCGGCGGTTCGGTGAAAGATCGCCCCGCACTGAACATGATCCTGGACGGCGAACAAACGGGTCAGCTCAGGCATTCAAAGATCCTTCTCGATTCCACTAGCGGCAATACAGGCATCGCCTATGCAATGATTTGTGCCTCCAAAGGCTATCGCGTGAAACTCTGCGTCCCGGCAAATGCTTCCGCCGAACGCATTCAGATTCTCAAGGCGTATGGCGCCGATCTGGTCCTTACAGATGCGGCGGAGGGGTCCGACGGTGCTCTGCGCGTGTGCCGTGAGATTTACAGCAGCTCGCCCGACGAGTATTTCTATCCGGATCAGTACAGCAACCCGGCGAACTGGCGCGCGCATTTTGAGACCACGGGACCTGAGATCGTCCAGCAGACGGCGGCGCAATCACTCACTTCATCGCTGCGATCGGCACGGCGGGTACCTTTGTCGGCGTAGCTCGTTATCTGCGCCGGGAAATCGCGCGCGTGCAATGCATCACCGTGCAGCCTGCTACTCCGCTTCATGGTCTCGAAGGTACGCGCCATCTCCCACTGCATTTGTTCCGCCCATCTACGACCCCACTCTGGCGAACGGCAATGTCTGGATCGAAACCGAAGACGCGTACGCAACCGCCCGCCAGTTAGCTCGCGACGAGGGTCTGCTCGTCGGTGTTTCGGCCGCGGCTAATGTTTTGGCCGCTACACGTATAGCCGAAACTCTGTCCAGAGAAGGGAAGCATGCCACGCTGGTTACCATCCTGTGCGATGGCGGCCAAAAGTATCTGAGCGAAAGCTTCTGGACGCGATAATTCCGCATGATTGAGATCGATTTGAACCCATGGCAGACCATGATCCTTCACGCCGAACGCACTTATCCAAAGGAGTGCTGTGGAGCGATGCTCGGACATATCCGCGGCGATCGAAAGCTCGTGATGGATGCTCTGCCGATTGAGAACTCGTTTACAGGTGAGCAGAACGCCCGCTACGAACTGCGGCCCGAAGATCTGCTCGAAGCCGATCGTGCTGCGCGCGCCCGAGGACTGGATCTGATCGGCATTTTCCATTCGCACCCGGACTGCGACGCTTATTTCTCCGAAACAGACCTGAAGAATTCCTGCCCTTGGTACTCGTTTGTTGTATTTTCTATTTACAACGGCGTCTTCGATCACGCGAAGAGCTTCCTGCCCGATCCCGATCGGACCAAGGCAGACGACGAGGAGTTGATATGGCCAAAATCGTAATTCCAACCGCTCTCCGCCAGTTCACAGACCAGAATGATTCGATCGAAGTGACCGGCGGCACTGTCGCCGAAGCATTGAACCACCTGACTGCGCAATACCCGAACATCAAGAAGAATCTATACAACGACCAGGGCAAACTGCGCAGCTTTGTAAATGTCTACGTCAACGACGAAGATATTCGATATCTGGACAAAGAAGATACGCAATTGGAAGGTCCCGAGACCATCTCGATTGTTCCCAGCATCGCGGGTGGCGCAACGTCGTGCGCCGAACCCGAAACCGCCTCGCTCTCGAATGAGGAGATCTCTCGCTACAGCCGGCATCTCATCTTGCCGGAGGTCGGCGTCCAGGGGCAACTCAAGCTGAAGCAGTCGAAGGTGCTGCTGGTCGGTGCAGGCGGCTTGGGCGCTCCGCTCGGCCTGTATCTGGCCGCCGCTGGTATCGGTCGAGTCGGTCTCGTTGATTTCGATGTTGTCGACGCCTCCAATTTACAGCGCCAGGTTATCCACGGGACATCCGACATCGGCCGCAAGAAAATCGATTCCGCCGCCGATCGGATGCTGGAGATAAATCCCAACCTCCGCGTCGAAAAGTTCGATGCCGGTCTGACAAGTGAAAATGCTCTCGCCATCCTGAAGGACTACGACATCGTTGTCGACGGCACCGATAATTTCCCGACGCGCTATCTCGTCAACGATGCCTGCGTGTTGCTGAAAAAGCCTAATGTGTACGGCTCCATCTTCCGCTTCGAGGGCCAGGCGACAGTGTTCGCGTACGAAGACGGCCCCTGTTACCGGTGCCTCTATCCGGAACCGCCTCCGCCCGGCCTTGTCCCGAGTTGTGCCGAAGGTGGAGTGCTCGGAATTCTTCCCGGTCTGATTGGCCTCATTCAGGCCACCGAGGCGGTTAAGATTCTGCTCGGAATCGGCACGACTCTGAAGAATCGCCTGTTGCTGTACGATGCGCTCAATATGAACTTTCGAGAGCTTAGGCTTCGCAAAGACGCGAACTGCCCGGTTTGCGGCGATCACCCGACGGTCACGAAGCTTATCGATTACCAGGAATTCTGCGGCATCAGACCGCCGCAAGCATCCGGAGGAAGCACTGTGACGGAAGGCGTCATTGAACCGACCGAAGTCAAACAGAAACTCGACCGAGGTGACAACTTCACGCTCATCGATGTTCGGGAGCCGCACGAATATCAGATCGCGCGCATTGCCGGCGCCAAGCTCATCCCGTTAAGTGAAATACCCAAGCGGCTGGTGGAGCTCGACCCGAACGCGGAATACGTCATGCATTGCAAGATGGGTGGCCGTAGCCAACAAGCGGTCGATCTCATGAAGCAGAACGGATTCAAGAACGTCCGCAACATGACGGGCGGCATCAACGCGTGGAGCGAAAAGGTGGATCCGACTGTTCCCAAGTACTAGGGCAGTGATCGCGCAAAGTGATTTAGCGGCCCGTGCCCCTGTCCTAAACCCGGCGCCGTTTCTATCGCGCGCTGTACGAATCGCTTAGCTTCGGCGACGGCGTCTTCTAGCGTCCTACCAAGCGCCAATCCGGCGGTAATCGCAGCCGAGTACGTACAGCCCGTCCCGTGTGTATGCATGGTTTCAACTCTCGCACCAGCGAAGCGCGCGATACCCCTGTGGCTGTATAGAACGTCCGTGGGTGGTCCGCTCAGATGTCCGCCCTTCACCAGCACTGCCTTACACCCCGAGTTCATCAACGCTTCCGCAGCCCACTCCATATCGGTTTCATCGTTGATGGAGAGTCCGGTGAGCGCCTCAGCCTCGGGAACATTCGGGGTCACAAGTGTCGCCAGCGGCATCAGCTCGTTTTTTAGCGCGACTTCCGCTTCCGCCGACAGCAAGCGCGCTCCATGTTTGCTCACCATCACGGGATCTACAACCAGCGCGAAGTCGAACGATTTCGCCGCTGCCGCTACGGCTTCTACTACCGCGAGATTGCCGAGCGAGCCCGTCTTGGCCGCTTGGGGAGGCACGTCGGAAATCACCGCTTCAATCTGCTGAAGAACGAGATCGGGCGGCAGGACCTCCACTCGCGCTACAACTTGCGTATTCTGAACTGTGATGAGCGTGATCACCGCCTCGCCATAAACCCCGAAGCTGTGAAACGTCTTGAGATCGGCCTGAAGGCCGGCCCCGCCGCTTGGATCGGAACCCGCAATGGTCAGGGCTACGGCGGACATGCTCCAACCGTAGCGCAGGACCGCGGGGCATTACGGGAACGTCTGAGTAGATGAAGTCTGGCCGACCGAGTTTCCCACCGTTACAGCTACTGAGCCTACCTGGGTTGGATCACCCGAGGTCGGGAAACTGGCCTGCACCGAAAACGCCCCGCCCATCTGGGTCTCGCCGAAGAAATAGGTGTGAAACGCGGGCGTGGCGTTGACTGAAATGGCCGTCGGCGTCAGTACTCTCCCCGTGGTGTCGTAAAACGTAAACGATAGTGCCCCAGCGCTGTAGGTATTGTCGTAGCCTGTCAACGTGACCACCAGATTCGGCGCTTGAATGACCGCCGTCCCCGATGTGATCTGCACCTGCGTCGGCGTAATGGTGTATGTCTGGGTCACTGGCGCCTGGTTGGGGAACTGCAATGTGAACGTGATTGTGCCGGCCGTGGTTCCGGTCTGAAAGGTGATTGCAGACTGCCCGTTGTAAGCCGCCACTTCCGCGCCACTGTTAACCGTAACCTGCAACTGCCGGCCGGTGGGCGACACGAACTCAACTGCCGGGTCATCGTTGATATTCGCGACAGACGGCGTGAACTGCATCGTGAGGGTGCCGATCTCGGCTGTAGGCGCTGCACTGGCTAGTTGAACCGTTACGTGTGCCTGCTTCTGGCTCATTAATGGCTGTTGATCGATGGTGATGGACGGCGTCGGGAAAGATGAGGCAATACTCTCCCCCTGCACGCTGAACGTTCTGCTTCCAATAGCCAGCGTTCCCGTATACGTTCCGGTGCCCGTGGGAGTAAACACCAGCTTGAATGTCGCCGACGCACCCGGCTGGATGCTTAATGGAGCCGGATTTGTACCTGAGACCGCGAATCCTACGCCTGTAACCGTTATGTTCGGCACGGTGACGGGGCCGATCGTGGTTGCCGGATTGTTGACCGTGAATAGTAAAGTCGGATTCGCTCCGACGCCAGTGATTGTGGATCCGAAATCGATGGGCGTTGCGGGTTGCGCCGAGAGGTTCACGCCCGTGCTGTTTGTGTAAGTGATCGTCAGCGAACTAATGTCACCAACGACGCTGGCCGTACCCGCTCCTTGTAAGAGGAAATCGCTCGACCCCACCTGCATAGTCACTTGTTGGACGTTTGTGTTGCCCGGCTGGAATGTCACGGCAAAAGTTCCGGATGCGCCGGCCGCAATCGCCTGCGGCAGGGTGCCCAGCTTGAAGGGCGTACTCGGGTTGTTTGTCGCAGTCAGCAGCGTCACAATCTGCTGAGGATTGATACTGCTCGCGGTGCCATTGAATAGCGTGAAGGTGATCGCTGTCGATGAGGTAGTCGGCACGTTGCCGAAGTTGATGGCCGTCAGTATATTGGGTTGCAGCACGTTGCCGTTGCAGAGCGTTGCCGAAGGGGCGATGCAACTCAAGCTCAATTGCGCCGACGTGGCGTTGCCGCTGATTGTCGAGAAACTTACGATCCTGTTCCCGGTCACTCCGGCCTGAGCCGTTGCTGTCGTGCTTCCCGTCTGCGTTGGAACGTAAAAGATGTGAAAGTACTGTGACTGGCCTGGCGCCAAGCTCAGTGCCAGCTCCATGTCGTTTGCGAAATTAGAGTTCTGTATGGCGCCACTGACGAATCCGATGGCCGATACCAGCACCGGACCGGTTGAGGTGTTTACCACCCGAACCCCGATTACACTGGAACTTCCAACCGGCGTATTCGGAAACGCGTAATTCGCGGGGAAACTTTGTAATTGCGAAATCGGGTCTGCGCCTCCCGAATTATCCAGAAAGAAGCTGATAGGCGATGTCTGTGCCCGCGCACCCGCACAGCAAAGAACCAGAAACAAAAACGTCTTCACTGCGTCACCTCCGGCGCTTCTGAAACGTGAACCTTGTTCCCAAGCGTCTGCAACGCCCATGTGCGCCGATCCGCCGACCTGATCAACAACCAGTTCGAGGAAATATGCTCGAAGGTCATTGGCCCCCCGCCGATGGGGGTTGTTTCCACCATGCCGCTTGGCGACAAGACATGCAATCCGCTCTCGTCGGCCAATAAGACGATCGATTGCTGCCAGAATGCGCGGCCATGCGCGCCGGGTATCACGGCCAAAGAAAGCAAGTTGCCGGACTGCAAGGAAACGCTTGCGCTGAGCACCACACCGCGCGCATCTGAAACCAAAAGCTCAGCGGTGTTTGCACTTTTCACCCTCACTGAGTCGATCGACAGGGTCTCATCCAGCCCGGTAACAGACGTGAGGACGAAGCTGTTGCCGTTCCAATGCAGCAACGAACGGCTACTCGGCAACCAGGCGATCGCGGAGGTCGCGTCCCCATCTACATTCAGCAGAGGCTTGGTCTCGCCGGTAGAATAGCCGGCAATGACCGATAGATCGGTTCTTACCAAGTCGATTCGGCCGTTCTCGCTCACTAACCCGGCCTTATCGGAGAAGCTGGCCGCATCGAACGATCCCAGGCTCTTTGAATCGAAGATCAAGTCGTCCGGCAAGCCGTAGACTGTTCTTACGCTGCCATCCGCGAGCCTGGCAACGCCTATAACCGGAGCTTTGATTTGACCCCAAGCCTGCGCCGCCACAAAAAGACTCAACGCGGAACAACCGATCGCGAACAGCAATCCGTTTTTCACAATGCGCCTCCGATTCCGGAATTAATGACCAGATCCCACGCTGACGATGGGAGTTCCAATTGAAAGAGCCGAGGAGCTGCTTGAACTGGAGCTTGAGCCGCCTTTGCCTTTCATGGCAAACGCGCCGCCCGCGCCCGCGGCTGCAATCACAACCGCCAGCACAATCCACTTTGTGTGACTTCCCGTATGCGGCGCATCCGACGCGGAGGTGTGCGTTACGGAAACGGTCGAGTCTGCCGACGCGGAGGTGAGTCCGTTCGAAGCAGGCGTGACCGGCGAGTTCTGCTTCGCCAATGTTCCCGGCTGTGCTTTCGGTTTCGTGACAGACACGCTCGGCTCACTGACAACGGGCGCAGCCGCAATGGTCTGGGGCTGAAGCTGCACTGGCGGCGTAATCGTTACTGGAGGTGCAACAACCGCCGCGGCCGGCGTACTGGGCTGCCCTGGAACCGTTAAGCTGGTCTCCAACAGGATTCCCGTATGCGCCGTCCCTTTGGTAGCCGTTAGCCGTAGTGGGACAGAACCCGGCACACCGCCCCACTGGATCGGCTCCAGGTTGGCTCTTCCGGTTGGGTCCGTGTACGTGACAGTGGCATGGCTGCCGTCACCGAACTGCCCCGTTGCGCCGCTGTCGGGCAAGCGGCACGTTACAGCAGCATTCGACACCGCCGCTCCCGACGAATCCGTCACCATTACCGTCACTGTTTGTTTCGTATTTGCACCGGCCGCCTTCAGCGCGTCCGGATTGAAAACACGAATCTCAAGCGCGTCCGGCTGCGCGCTGCTGCCTCTAAGTGCAGTCACATCCTGTGATTGCGCCCACAAGGGCGTCATTACGAGCAGCGGAGTTAAAACAACGGAAATGATGGATGAAAAGGGAACTGCTTTCATACGGCCTCTCTAATCCGGCCGGGTCACCGGCCAGGCTAATCGCCGCGGAAAGCCTATGTGCGCTGGATCAGCACAACGGTTACGTTGTCAGGTCCGCCTTCTTGCTTCGCGGCGTCGATTAGGTAGTGGCATTTCTCTGGTAGAGATTTCTCTGAATCGAGCGTCTCGAGCAACAAATTTTCGTTCAAAACTCCGTGCAGCCCGTCCGAGCACAGTAACACTTGGTCGCCCGTATCCATCGGGACCACCTGAGACTGCATCCGTAACTTTTCCGCTGTTCCCACGGCCATCGTCAGAACATGCCGCATCGGATGTTTCTTAAGCGCTTCCTCGCTCAACCCGAGACGCGTGCCTACCTCCGCGACCCACGTCTGGTCCTGAGTGATTAGAGCCAAGCCGTCGTTCTTAGAAAAACGATATGCCCGGCTATCGCCCACACTGCCAACTTGCAGCTTGTTATCCCCTAGATTGCGGGCAACCACCAACGTGGTTCCCATTCCCTCGAGCTCCGGGTTGTTGCGCGCGGCTTGTCGAACAAAATAGTTCGCTTCCAGAAACGCATGCTGCAGCGTCTCGTCTCCATCATCGTCCGGGGCACGCAGCAGGTATTCGTACAGCACCTCCGCGCTCAGATGTGACGCGTACTCGCCCGCATTCGCACCGCCCATGCCGTCGGCGAGAATGAAGATTCCCTTTTCAGGGTCGTTGATGAAATAGTCTTCGTTGTTCGCGCGAATACAGCCCGGGTCGGATAGGCCGAAAGCCTCTAGCATAAGGCTCTCCGATTATAACCAGTGATTCCGAGCCGCCAGAGAGAGCGTACCCGGACCCGGGAGAGTTTCACATGAAAGAGTTTGCACTGGACTCAGCATCTCTAAAACACTTCAATTTTCATAGCGGATCGGTCCGCCTGCACGCCGTCGAAGCAGGACCGACGGATGGCCGGGTCGTCGTCCTGCTGCACGGGTTCTCTGAATTCTGGTACGGCTGGCGCAACCAAATTCTCCCGTTATCCGCGGCTGGCTTTCGTGTCGTCGTTCCCGATGGCCGCGGCTACAATCTAAGCGATAAGCCAACCCACATCCGCGATTATGCGATATCTCACCTGGTGTCCGACGTTCTTGCCCTCTGCGAATATCTGGCCTGCGGCGACATCTGTCTCGTGGGTCACGATTGGGGTGCGGCCGTGGCGTGGGCCTTCGCTGCCCAACATCCTGAGAGGGTGAACCGATTGGCAATTCTGAACGCGCCGCATCCAGCAATCATGCCAGATTTCCTGCTGACCCATCCGCGCCAGATGCTCCGCAGTTGGTATATGTTCTTCTTTCAATTGCCGCGTTTGCCTGAAATGCTTCTCGCCGCACGGAACTGCGCCGTCGGCGTTAATTCGCTTACCAATACCAGTCGTCCCGGAACGTTTTCAAACTCCGACCTGAATCGCTATCGTGAAGCCTGGGCACAACCCGGTGCGCTTACCGGCATGATCAACTGGTATCGCGCGATGTTCCGCAACCGGCCTGCTTCGCGCATCGGAGACATCGAAATCCCAGTCCTTATTCTTTGGGGAAAACTCGATGCTTTCCTTGTGCCCGAACTTGCCGAACTAAGCCTTAGCCGCTGCCGCGATGCAAAGCTGGTGTGGTTTGAAGACGCAACTCACTGGGTGCAGCACGAAGAAGCGGATCGAGTGAACGATAACCTGCTGCGCTTTTCTCTGAAGAAGACTAACCGCCGCCTTCAGGCTTGGCGCCCGGCGCTCTGCTCCTCAGCATCGCGATTTGGCCCGAGTGGTGCGATTCGTGTTCGCAGACATGAAACCACTTGCAAAGGTTGTTGGTAGGTCCCCAGCCCCAGGTCTTATCTATCGACATCAGCCATGCATCGTCACGTTTGCGGAATTCGGCGAATGTCTTCTCGCGGCCTTCCTGCAAGCGCGCCAGATAGTAGTTCAGGTCGTGCCCCTTGATGGCCTGACGGGCCGGGTCCCCAAGTTCCATGGCGACGCCCCATTCCTTGAAAGCTGGATCTGTTGGGAGTGACTGTACAGGAACATTGTCGAACGTATTCAACTGGTACAGCCGTTCAGTCGCAGCAAGGTGCAGCAGCAGAGCGCCGATGCGATTGGCTTTGTTATCGAGCAGAAAATCAAGCTGCGGCTGAGTCATTCCCTTTACGGTACTGAGGACGGCATTGCGCATCCAAATCATTTCCGAGACCAGCGTCCCGATTTGCGGTGAGTAGCCGGGCCTCGGACCAAAGACATTCTCGCTCGTGTCGGCTGCCTGAGCATATGCCGGGCCGGTAAACCCGGACACAACGGCCGTCTGAACAAATCTTCGCCGGCTTTGGCCGACATACTCAAGGTGCTTCATGCCGGCCGTCCGCTACTCTCCCGACGACCACGCGCTTCGAAATTCCGGATACAGCGTCAACCCGCCGCAAGCGAAAATGGTCTGGCCCGTGATGTAAGAGCTGTCGTCCGACGCCAAGAATGCGAAAACGGCCGCGATCTCTTCGCTCGTGCCGGCCCGGCCCATCGGGATGTGGCTCTCCACACCTGCGCGCGCCTTCGGATCGTCGATCCACGCGTTGTTGATAGGAGTGACAATCGCTCCAGGACCCACCGCGTTGACTCGGATGCCGCGGTCAGCGTATTCGAGCGCCAGCGTCTTTGTCATATTTTCCATGCCGCCTTTGCTGATCGAGTACGGAACGTAGATCGGCTTGGGAATAATTTCGTGCACGCTCGAATTGTTGACAATCACGCCGGCAACCTTACGCGAAAGGAAATGGCGGATCGCTTCGCGCGCGCACAGGAACGCTCCTCGCAGATTCACACCCACCACTCGGTCGAAATCCGCCATATCCAATTGGTCGCTAGGAGACGCCTTTTGGATGCCAGAATTGTTAATTAGAATATCCAGCGTTTCCATATTGCGCAGCACCGTTGCGAACATGCGGTGCACTTGCTGTTCGTCGGCAACATCGCCCTGCACGGTCATACTTTTGTGGTCACGGGAAATTGCCTTGCCGACCTCTTCCACTCTCTTCCGGACAGCTTCCGCGCGATCCGCCCCGCTGTGATAATTAATCGCGACATTCGCGCCTTCTTGTGCAAAGCGAATCGCGATCGCCTCGCCGATACCCGAAGAAGCTCCCGTTATCAGAGCGTTCTTCCCTTGCAATCTCGTCGCTATGTTAGCCATCTTAGGACCGTGCTCCTGATAGCCTATCGCAAAGCGCTACTTGTTCGCGGCGCTTCCTGCTTCCTTCCGAAATGCGGTAGCAAGTGTCCCCTTGCTTCCGGCGATAGGCATCAGCGTCGGATAGAACTGGACAAACGTGGTATCCACCGCCGCATGCGCGGCATGGCAGCTGTAGCATTCAGCGGAGGTGGGAATCATCCTGGCGGGTTGTGAGCCGCTGAATCCAAAGAATGCCCACTTGCCTGGAAACCGGGCTTCGTCTTTGACGTGTACCTCAACGTCGGCTACGCCGGTCTGAAAATTGCCTCTCTGATTGATTGATCCTTTGCCCTGCGCGTTTCGAACCTCCAGTACCAGAAGGGTCTTATCGGGCCAGGAGCCTGTTGCCAGAAAGCCTCTGTACGCTTCGGGATTCACAAATACGTTATCGAACTGGTGTTGGTCGCCCATTCGCATGCCCGCGCTGTAGCTCATATCGAACCCGGAACTCAGGTAAACCCACTCGCGATAATGTTCAGGAAATTTCAGTTGTGCATCGCTTGTGTACTCGGGCGCGGCGCCCGGCGTGCCGGCACTCTGTTTCGATCCCGCTAGCACGAAGAGAATCATAGAGAGGAAAGTGAGCGTGCCGGCCGCAATGCGCATATATGAAGTATGCACGTCATCGGGGCCGACGAGCGCCCAGATGCCGCGAAACGGACTATCCGAAGTCGCATAAACATGAACTGATTAGGACGTTACAGGTCATCTGTAAAGAAAAATACAGCGAGCGCCGATACAAGTGTTAAGCATTATGCACGCGTTGTATACGGCGACCCTACTTTGCGTCGGGACAATATTGGGGCTGATGCCCGCAAGTGCCCAGGACGCAGGTAATCAGTCCACGCCCTTCGACGGCGCCAGCCGAGATGTGTTCGACAGGCTATTAGTGCGCTTGGCTGCGGACGAAGCTCGTATTAAAGAATTGGAAGGAAAACTGGCCGATCATACCGGGCAGCCTTCCAACCCGGAAAACCCGTTATCGGCGAGTTCGCCTGCGCCGCAAGCCGACACCGTCACCGTTTCGCCAAAACCACAGGCGGCCCGCTCCGCCCCTGTCCCATCGGAATCCTCTTCCGATACGGATGCCCCGGATTCAAATGCGCATGCACACATGATAGAACTGCCCGGAGGCGGACCCACGCTAAATATCCGGGGATATTTCGACTTTAATTTTGGAGTCGGAACCGATGCCAATCCGCTGGTATTCCCGCTCGGCGTACCCCCTCACACGACCTTCCAAATGGGTGAATTCGATCTAATGACTTCCTCGCAATTGTCGAACAAACTCAGCTTCATGTCGGAAATTGTCTTTGGTGCCGATGCCACTAACGCTCTCAGCATCGATATTGAGCGTTATCTGCTTACTTACAGGGCCAGTAAGTACTTTGAGGCCAGCTTCGGCCGTTATCACACGTCGATTGGCTATTACAGTACGGCATTTCATCATGGAACCTGGTTCCAAACGGCAACTGGACGCCCTTTCATGTACTTCTTTGAAGACAGCGGCGGCATTCTGCCGGTTCACAATGTCGGTGTAACCTTGACGGGCCTGGTGCCTGGGACGGACAGCCTGGGGCTGCACTGGGTTGCAGAAATCGGTAACGGACGCGCTTCAAACAACCTTGCCGTGGAACCGGTTCAGAACTTTTATTCAGATAGGAACCACAAAGCTTTTAACTTGGCGGCATATATCGCTCCGCAATGGCTGAGCGGGTTACAGGTTGGAGGGTCCTACTACCGCGACCGAATAACACCACCCGGCGTCACGCCGGCCGATCAGACCATTGCAAGCCTCTATGCCGTCTACGTGACCCCGACGTGGGAGTTCATGAATGAAGGCGTGCTTTTGAGCAATCGTATTGAAAATGGCGGGCGCACTTTTAACACGCCGCTCACATACACGCAGTTGTCACGGAAATTTGGCGCATGGCGGCCGTATTTCCGCTATCAGTATGTAAATTCGCCTGCGAACGATCCCATAAACATTTACACAGGCCGATACATGGGGCCTTCGGTTGGCCTACGGTGGGACTTCTCAGATTATGCGGCGTTCAAATTGCAATACAACCGCCTGGATCAGCGAAACACTAAGCCGGGCAACGGACTCGATGCGCAGCTTGCGTTCACCTTCTGAGGAACAGTGCTGGTACGCGCTCTTTCACTGTTTCCACTGTCGAGTGTGCTCCTGTTTGCCCTTTACGAGGGCCATGCTGAAACTACAAACGATTTGGCCGTCATTGTAAACAGGGCCAACGCGATAGTGTCGCTGTCCTCGCGTGATCTGCGCAGCGTCTTTCTCGGCACAAAAGAGAGTTGGCCGGACGGTACGAAGGTGCTAGCCGTTAGCCTTCCATCCGAACGTCCGGAGACCCGCGCGATTTTAAAAGAGGTCTGCGGGATGTCGGAAGCCGACTTCAAAAGATATTTCTTGATGATGAACTTCCAAGGTAAGTCGGTGTCACCGCCTCGGATGATGCAGAATGCCGATGCCGTCAAGGCATTTGTTGGAGCTACGCCTGGAGCGTTGGGCGTTATACGCCTGCGCGATGTCGACTCTTCAGTAGCCATCATGTCCATCGATGGAGTCCGGCCCTGGAGCATCGGGCTACAAGCTCTTTTTCACGCACTAGCAGGAGCCGGATGAAAATCGGAAGAGCAAGCATAACAACGAAGATCTGGCTCAGCATAGGTATCTTTGTGCTGGGCTTCGTCGTTTCGGTGACATTAGGGCAGATCCAGGGCCTCGATGAGGAACGGATTCTCAGGAGCATCTCCGAAGCACTGTTTCCGGCGGCCCAATACAGTCAAAAGGCGGAAGCTGCGTTTCAACGCGTCGTAAAGGACTTCAGCGAAGCGCTGGCCGTTCAGGACACATCCGAGTTGGAGCAGGCTGAAGAGGAAGGCCGCCACACTCTCGCCGACCTGAACGCCGTTGCAGGCACCAGAGGCCTGTCAGAAGCGCGCATTCGCGCGGTGAAGCACCTGACTTTGTCGGTCAACGACTTTCTCACGGAGGCGCAAAGCACCTACGGAGCTGTGCTTGCGGACCCGGTTAACCTGACGCCTCGAACGCAGCAGAAAATGCGGCGGCTCGCGGCCGAAATGTTTCAGATCAACGCCACCTTTGAGAGCCTCACGGACCAGCTTTCAAGAGACCTTCACGAACAACTAAGTTATGTTCAGATGCGGTCGCGACAGCAGCGTCAGATTGGCTTGCTGGTTTTTGGGCTCACGCTGATTGTCGCCGCGGCACTGGTCAATTTCACGATTCGGCGGGTCATTACGGGGCCACTCCTCCGCGTGAATGCGGAGCTGAGTTCCGCTAAGGATAAAGCGGAAGAAGCAAGCCGTGCGAAGAGCGAGTTTCTCGCCAATATGAGTCACGAGATTCGAACACCCATGAACGGTGTACTCGGGATGACTGAATTAGTTCTCGATATGGATCTCACGCAGGAGCAGCGCGGCTATCTCACGACGGTCCGGTCATCGGCTGAGTCGCTGCTCACGGTAATCAACGATATCTTAGACTTCTCAAAAATCGAAGCGGGAAAGCTGGATCTTGACAATGTGCCGTTCGATTTGCGGGACAGTGTCTGGGAAACCCTGACCACCTTAAGCATTCGAGCCGATCAAAAACAGCTCGAACTCGCGTACAGTATCGATGACGGCCTGCCGGACTTTCTGATAGGCGATCCCTCCCGCCTCCGCCAGATCATATTGAACCTGGTGGGGAACGCCATTAAGTTCACGGAACGCGGAGAAGTGGTGGTGGCCGCTACTGAACACTCGCGCGAGGAAGGCCGAATCATTCTCCACTTCAGTGTTAAGGATAGCGGTATTGGCATTCCCGCCGAAAAGCAGGCCGAAATTTTTCAGGCATTCACTCAGGCTGACGGCTCAACCACTCGGAAATACGGTGGAACAGGTCTGGGACTCACGATTTCACGCCAATTGGTTTCAATGATGCAAGGGGAATTGTGGATCGAAAGCACCGTGGGCCGAGGAAGCACGTTCCACTTTACCGCCAGTTTTGAGCTGGCAGAAATGAAGGTCCCCCACATGGCACACGATTACCCGGCTATTGATCAATTGCCGGTCCTGATTGTAGACGACAATCTTACGAACCGCACAATTTTGGAGAAAATGCTCGCGCGTTGGGGAATGCGTCCGACGGTCGCGGACGGAGCCGAGGCCGCCATCCTAGCCTTGGAGCGAGCCACCGAATCACATGACCCGTTTCGATTGATCCTTATTGACGTGTGCATGCCGGCAATCGATGGTTTCACTCTTTGCGAGCGGATTCAAGAGCACCCCGGGAGAGCCGATGCGACCGTCATGATGCTGAGTTCCACCGCCCGGCGCGAAGATGCTGTCCGTTGCCGCCAATTGGGCGTCGCCGCATATTTGACCAAACCCATCGGGCAGAAGGAGCTTAAAGACACTATTTATTCCATTCTGGGCATCCCGACAGAGAAGGACAAATCAGCGGCGGAAAGCGGGCAAACCAGCTTGCGTGAAGCCGGTTCTTCATTGCGCATATTAGTTGCCGAGGATAATCGCGTAAATCAGGAACTAGCGGTTACTCTCCTTCAAAAGCGCGGCCATTCCGTTGTGATCGCGAACAATGGACACCAAGCGCTGGCAGCACTCGAGAACCAGGTCTACGATGTGGTCCTGATGGATGTCCAGATGCCGGAGATGGGCGGCATCGAGGCGACCGCTGCCATTCGGGCCAAGGAGAAGATTAGCGGCGAACACATTCCCATCATCGCGATGACCGCACACGCTATGAGCGGAGATCGGGAAAGATGCCTGGCAGCCGGAATGGACGGGTATGTATCGAAGCCGATCAAAATCAAGAGCCTTTTGCAAGAGATAGAGGCCGCAACTTCATCTGTCCAGCGTCAACGAACCGCTGCTGAGCGTCCTCAGGCGAATCTCTTTCTGCTCAACCGGGAAGAAATGCTCGAACAGGTGGATGGCGATGTCAACCTCCTAGGAAAGATGGCCGCATTGCTTCTTGCCGACATCCCGAACGACCTTCTTGCTCTCGGTACAGCGATTGAAATGCATAACGCAGGGGGTGTCGCCGACCTCAGTCATTCTCTGAAAGGCTCGCTGAGCAACTTCCTCGCGAAACCCGCCGTCGATGCGGCACTGCGGCTGGAGAAGATGGGGCGTGAAGGAGATCTCTCCTTAGCCCTCGATACCTATGAGCATTTGCAGGGCATCGTCGAACGGCTGCTCCCGGAATTGGCCGAGTTGGCTTCTGACTGAGGATATGAAGTATGCCGTAATCGCGGCATACGCACTATTGCAGCGGGTGCGCCAGCCCTTTCTTTGTTGCGCTTTCTATCAGCGCCCTTAACTCGCGTTCGATATGCTTGGCCTCTTCTGCCTGCTGCTCACCGATTTTTCCCTGCATCTCGCCTAACCGGCCTTGCTCTTGTCCTAACTTGCCTTGTTCTTGACCAATCTCGCCTTGCATTGCACCAAGCTTCGCGTCTTCGTCGCCAAGCTTCGCCTGCAGATCTCCAATTTGTCCCTCTATCTCCGCGACTTGCGCCTGAACGTCCGGAGTCCCTTGGGATGCATTCTCCTTAGCGAGGGCGCGCAATTTCGCCTTCAAGGCGCGCATTTCCGCTTCGATGCTCCTCCTCACGGCAGCATCGCGATTGTGGTCAGCCAGAGTCCGATAACGATCGCCCAGTTCCCTTTGCTGTTCACCCAGTTTCCGCTGTTGAGTGTCAAGTGCGTTTTGCTTCCGCTCAAGTTCGTGCATGTGTTGTAGCAGCCTGTTCGCCGCTTCCACCGTGGAGCGGTCGCGAATGATATACGACTGGTTGTGCTCCTTGAACACAATCGTGCTGTTCGGAAAAACCGACGCTGTCTCCTTCTCGTTTCCGTTCCCTTCGAATGACAGTGCCAACCCGTCAGGGGTGGTCAGCAGAATTGGTCCGATTTGATCGCCGCCTTGATCGAACAGCGGTGCGGCCAGCAGTGCCGGAACCCGCAACCCAACCAGCCCCACCGCAATCCCGAGCATGCAGAACGCCAACGCACGCCCTGTCGATAGCGCGGGGAGATGTGATCGGGTTCGATCGAACATGGCTTCAATCCGCTTTCCGAGATTGGAATGGCGTGCCAGCAACGGAACCGCGACGGCACCGCTCGCGCGGAATGTTCGTAGCTCTGCAATCTTCGTCAGGCACGCAGCATATTGTCCGGTCTCCAACGAAGCAATCACCCGGTCGTCGCAGGCAATCTCGCGATCCAGGTCCATGCGCCGGCTTATAAATCGCACAAGCGGATGAAATGCCAGCAACGCCTGAATGAAGCGCTGGACCGCAATCGCCCAATCGTCGTAGCGCGCCATGTGCGCCAGTTCGTGTGCAAGCACCTGCCTCAATTCGTGAACGTTGAGCCGCGAAACCAAGTCCCGCGGCAGCAGTATCGCCGGGCACAGATAGCCGACAGCAGCCGGCGATGCGATCCGGTCTGAGATGCAAAATGAGACACGCCGACGCAAGCCGATCTGAGCGCCCACATCAACCGCTAACGCGAGCAGCGCACCGTCCGGACACCCCTGCGTGCGCCGTTTCAGTCGCATCGCGCCAAAAAAGCCGTAAGCAAACTGCAACAATTGGCAACCCATCCAGCAGCAACAGAGCACCCCGATCACATCTTCAGCGATCGTTACGTTGAAGGCACTGGGCTCACTCGCGGCCATTTTGATTACCGGCTGCTGTGGTCCTGCGATCTCTATATCGTGAACACGTAACGAAGTTGGAACGGGCTCTGACTTCACTGGAGGTCGCAGCGCGATGGAAATGGGCAGCAGAATCGTGACGGACAGCGCAATCCACCACGCGAAGTAGCGAGTGGTCGCACTCCACGTGCGCATGCGCATGGAAGCGTACGCGATCCCAACCATCAATCCGCTCGGAATGGCGGCATTCACCAGTGCCGCCCCACAGGCTTGCAACAGCAGATGAAACATATCGATCCTTTTCTGAACTACTTGTGCTCCGCGATCAGCCGCTTCAGCCGGTCTAGCTCTTTATCTCCGATCCTCTCGCTCTCCAGCAGATTCGCTACCAGTAACTCGGGTGAGTTGTCGAAAAAGCGCGAAAGCAAATGCTTCAAAGCTCCCGTTTGTGCTTCGTCGCGCGCAACTGCTGGCTCGTACACAAACGCTCGCCCTGCTTTGTCGTGCCGCACAAAACCTTTTGTTTCCAGGATTCGAAGCACGGTCAGCACGGTGCTGTATGCGAGTTGCGGGCGGGTATTGATGGCGTCTACGATCTCGCTCACCGTGGCGCGCTCTTTCGCCCATAGCGCGTTCATGATGCGCAGCTCAGCCTCGGTTAACTGGCGGAACGCTTTTCTTCTCATCAACTAAGACCTTAATAGTTGAGTGTAGAGCTACACGCAACCGCTGTCAACTAAGACTTTAGTAATTCGTGGCTGGGGCGCCCCCTGCCGTGTTGAGGGCGCGCTGCATTAGCACAGTGTCGATCCAATGGTCGAACTTGTAACCGGTTTCTTCCAGTACGCCCACCTTGCGGAAACCAAGGTTCTCGTGCAGGGCAATCGAACTCACGTTCGCGGAATCGCCGATGATGGCAATCATCTGCCGGCATCCAGCGGCACAAGACCGTTCGATCAGGCTGGCCAGCAGCACGGAACCCAACCCGCGCCGCCTGTATTCAGGATGGATGTAAATTGAGTCCTCCACTGTAAAGCGATAAGCAGGCCGAGGGCGATATCGTTGCGAGTACGCATACCCGGTCACACGGCCATCGAGCTCAGCCACCAGATACGGCAGGCCGTGCGACGCAATCTCAGATCGTCGGCGCTCCATTTCGCCCTGATCGGGCGCGTCGATCTCAAAAGTGGTCGTGCTATGCCGCACGTAATGTGCGTAGATTTCAGTCACTGCGGCCACATCGGATGCTGTGGCGCTTCTGATAAGGGCCATGCCTACTCCAATCTATTCGCCGACTTCCCGCACGGAAGTGTACACGTTTCCAGCACCGAAACTCCGGCGAGAGCTTTCAGCCGTAAATCCCACTGAGGAGAAGTCCACACCCGGGGACTGCGTCCTAGCAACCACACAGATGGCTGGCGCGTCAGAATGGCATTAGTATCCAAAAGGTAGTCGGATCCTCATTAAACAGTTCAATGGAATGAAAATCCCAACGTTCCTTCTTTGTCTTATTAGCCCAGCGTTGCTATTGGGTTTGCAGCCGCCGAGCCGAATCCAGGGCAATATTGAAAGCCGTCAAACCTTCACCTTGGCGGGCAATACACGTCCAGCACTCGCAAATGCGCAAGACCAAGGTCGTGCAAATCCTGCCTTGCAACTACCGCACATCACGCTTCATCTCGCCATGACAGCTTCGCAAAACGCGGCTCTCCAGCAACTCTTGACCGATCAACAGACTCGCGGAAACAGTCGCTATCATCAGTGGTTAACTCCGGAACAATACGGCGAGCAGTTCGGCGTCAGCGCCGCCGATCTCCAGAAGATCACGGATTGGCTGCAGGGGTTAGGTTTCTCAAATGTAGAGATTGCGCGAAGCCGGAATGCGGTTAGCTTTTCAGGCACCGCTGGCCAGGCCGAATCGGCATTTCAAACCAGCATCCACCGTTACCTGATGAATGGGCAATCCCATTTTGCAAACGCTAGCGATCCCATCCTTCCCAAGGCTCTACAGGGCATGGTCGAGGGGATTCGCGGGCTGCATGACTTCCATCCGAAACCGCTCGGCATCAGGCGCGCAGCCACTCAACCGCATTTCACGTCGAGCATAAGCGGGAACCACTTCCTCATTCCCGACGATTTCGCCACCATCTATGATGTGAAGCCGCTCTACGCAACCGGAATCGATGGCACCGGGCAAACTATAGCGATTCCAGGTCAGAGCGATATCGCTTTAAGTGACATCGAGGCGTTCCGCTCTGCTGCCGGACTGCCACCGAACGATCCGCAAGTGATCCTTACCGGCACTGACCCAGGCACAAGCTCCAGTGACGAGAGCGAATCGGATCTTGATATCGAATGGGCCGGCGGAGTTGCGAAGAACGCGACCATTATCTTCGTGAATTCGACAGATGTATTCACTTCCGTCACCTACGCCGTTCAAAACAACGTTGCGCCCGTGCTCAGCATCACCTATGGCAACTGTGAGGCGGACATGGGCACGACAGAAATCAATTCCCTGACGACGCTTTTCGAGCAAGCCAATTCGCAGGGCATGACGGTACTTGCTGCATCCGGCGATAACGGTGCGGCGGATTGCGACAACTCCAACGCTAAGATCGCCTCTCACGGCCTTGCCGTCGACGTTCCCGCCTCAATTCCGTACGTCACTGCGCTTGGCGGGACTGAGTTCAACGAAGGCTCAGGGACCTATTGGAGCGCGGCCAACAACGCCGATAGCGGCTCCGCGCTTTCCTACATTCCGGAAATGGCCTGGAACGATACGGCTGCAAATGGATCTCTCGCGGCAAGTGGGGGCGGCAAGAGCACCTATTTCACCAAACCAACCTGGCAGACTGGCACAGGAGTACCGTACGACGGCGCCCGGGATGTGCCGGATCTTGCTTTTGCGGGGTCGCCTGATCACGATGGCTACATCATTTGCTCGGCAGGCAGTTGTGTGAACGGCTTCCGCGAAGCGAATCAAGACCTCAATGTATTCGGAGGCACTTCGGCGGCAACGCCTAGCTTTGCCGCTATTGTGGCACTTCTGAACCAGCAAACGGGTGACAGGCAGGGCAACATCAACCCGACTTTGTACGCGTTGGCTTCTGTGTCCGCCAACGCCTTCCATGACATCACTCAAGGCAACAATATCGTGCCCTGTCGACAGGGATCGCCGGATTGCCCCACAGGCGGCGAAATAGGCTATTCGACGGGCGTGGGCTACGACCAGGTGACCGGCTGGGGTTCCGTGGACGCTCAAAACCTCGTCAGCCAATGGACCTCATACACGCCCTCGCCCGTGACTGAAATGCCGGGGGGCGCTCAGCAACTCTCGGTCGGATCGGATGGCACGGTTTTTGGTATCAGTACCAACGGCGATGTTTATTCATACAGCGCGCTGACTCAGGCCTGGACATCGGACTTGCTCGTCCTCTCGCAAATCTCGGTGGGAGGGAGTGGCGCTGCGTGGGGCCTGGATGCCTCAGGGCAAGTCTATAGCTTCAACGCAGCTTCTCAGACATGGCAGTTGGTTCCAGGCAACCTGTCGCAGATTGCGGTCGGCTCCGATGGCTCCGCGTGGGGTGTAAACTCCATCGGTTCCATTTATACGTTCAACTCCCAAACAGCGAGCTTCACTCAGATACTCGGAACTCTCAGCCAGATTGCAGTCGGATTCGATGGCGCAGTATGGGGCCTCAATCCTTCCGGGCAGATTTATCGTTTCAATCCGGGCTCCCGGGCGTTCGATTACGTCCCCGGAACGCTGGCCCAGATCTCAGTGGGAGCGGATGGGGATGTCTGGGGAATCAATCCAAGTGGAAGTATCTATCATTTTGATCGCCTGACGCAAGGCTGGGACCAGACCGCTGGAACCTTGAAGATGGTGTCTGTGGGCTCGGGCGCCAACGTGTGGGGGCTCAACCCGGAGAGCGACGTTTTTACGTTCAATTTGGCGAACGACACCTGGACTGAAGTACAAGGCGTTCTACGCTCGCTCTCGGCCAGTGCGAACGGTTCCGTGTGGGGTATCGACTATTCCAATCAGAGCTACGAACTCTTCCAACCGACTCAGGCGTCCCAAGCCTGGCACGGGGTGTCGGGCACGCTCACGCAGGTTGCCGTATCGTCAGATGGGAACGTTTGGGGCATTAACGCCAGTCAGCAGATATATACTTTCAATCCGTTGACGCAAAGTTGGACGAACATTCCCGGGCAGCTATCGCAAATCGCGGTCGCGGCGAACGGAGCCGTCTGGGGCCTTAATGCCTCGAATGAAGTCTTTCAGTTCGACCCGTCAACACAACAGTTCATCTACGTTTCCGGCAGCCTATCTCAGATCGCAGTAGCTGATACAGGTGATGTGTGGGGCATTAATGCCGCCGATCAAATCTACCGATTCAATTCGTCGAATCAAACCTTCAGCCCCATCGCCGGTTCGCTCGCACAGATTGCCGTCGGCGTAGATGGCGATGCCTGGGGAATCGACAGCCGAAGCAGCGTCTATCACTTCAATACGCAGACGCAGGCCTGGAACCCCGTTGGCTTTGCGTTGTCCCAAATCGCTGTGGGATCCAGCGCAAACGTGTGGGGTCTCGACACGAACGGTTTTATCTATCGCTTCAATCCGCAAACCCTGACGTGGAATGTGGTTCCGGGCAACCTCGCGCATATCGCTGTTGCTTTTGACGGCGCGGTCTGGGGCATCAACTCGGGCCAACAGGTGTACCGCTTCGATTCTCAAACTCAAACTTGGAACAACATTCCGGGAGCGCTCGCGCGGATTGCCATCGGCTCCGACGCTGTTGTGTGGGGCATCAACACGGCCGGTCAGATCTACTATTTTCGGTGAACACGTATCCTGCTTCGCGTATAGCGAAGCTAACTCGCCAGTTCCAGCTCTCGGACCCGGGCCGCTATCGTCCGCAAATCTCGAAGAAAAAGCTCATATTCTTCGTCATACCGGTCCGGCATGCGAAGAATGGCTGAAGGGTGAACTGTAGCCACCAGTTCCTTAGCCCACCGATGCGGAAAGAACTTGCCCCGCTCGGCGGTAATGCGGAATTCACGCCCCATCAGCGATTGGGCCGCAGTCGCCCCGAGACAGACCACCAGCTCCGGTTTGATCGAGTCCAATTCCGCCTCGAGCCACGGACGACACGCCGAAATCTCAATTCCGCTCGGTTTCGAGTGAATGCGGCGCTTGCCTCGTTCCACAAATTTGAAGTGCTTCACCGCATTAGTGACATAGATCTTCTCTCGATCCAGCCCCGCCTCATGCATGGCTTTGCTGAGCAGCCGGCCCGACGGTCCGATGAAGGGATGGCCCTTCTGGTCCTCTTCATCGCCGGGTTGTTCTCCGACCATCACGACTTTCGAATCCTGCGGACCTTCACCGAACACAACCTGCGTCGCGTGCTGATATAGATCGCAGCCGCGGCATCCAGGAGCGGCCTCTCGCAGGGCCTCCAGATCACGACCCGCAGGCACGAAGGGCGCTGCCGAAAGTTTTTGGGTTTTCGCCATATGAAGAACTCGCGTGTCCGCCTGGGCCAGCAGATCGGGGATGATCTGCGCTTCCGGCAATGTGGCCCAGTGCCGCACCGGCATCTCGGCCGTCATTGCCTTTACCTTAACGCGTGCCGGATTGAATATTGACGCATAGTAGTCGCGCCACAAATCCTCAAGTTCGTCTCCTGGCGGCGCTTGCGAGCGGGGAACACCCGGACTAAAGGTCAAGGCCGCAGTGTCCCAATGTGCACTTTCATCCGGCGTCAGGATTGACCAATGCATGCTGCCAAAGCGTTTCGCGAACCAGGGCGCCATGGCCCTCACAATGTGATGATCCGGCCGGTGCCAGGCGACAAACCGCTCGGGATCGGCATCGCCGACACGCCGGAATCGTACGAATGCCTTCATCTTGTGCATGTCGCGGCTAACCGCTTTCTGCATGAGCCTCAGTTTGCGGATATCGTCATCCACCTCAATTTTCAGCAGGTTCCTTTCACCATGCGTAAGCCGGTACAGAACGCTATACAGCAGCGCCCACCGGTTTTCGTCGGCATGCAACGCGACGGTTTGCGCGGCTTCGAGAAAGTCTTTTGGAACCGAAATGGTGGCGTCGGAACATTTCCCCAAGTCCGTCTGGTCGAACAAGCCGCCGCCCCACTTCACTTCGGCAGGTTGAATATTGTCGCTCAGAAGCTTTCGAGCGATCGCGCGCCACTCGTCAAAAGAACACGAGCCGACGCCGATCACAGTTCGCCCGTACGCGCGGCCGTTGCTGCCTCGAACAGGTTCAGTTGCTGAACAGCCGGGACAACTCGTTCCTGCAGCTTCGGCGTATCGATCTGTTTGGCAGCGGGATTGTGGTCGGCGGTGACAATGAAAAACTGCGCTTTCCTGACGGAAATCTTCAGTCTGCCCAAGTCACTCAGCGTCAAGGCACGATAGCGCCTGATCTTCAAAATGCGTTTCACATTGCGAACACCGAGACCCGGTACCCGCAGCAACGCCGTCTGACCTGCCTTGTTCACGTCCACCGGGAAAAACTCCCGGTTGCGCAACGCCCAGGCAAGCTTTGGATCTTTATCCAGCGGCAGATTGCGATCCTGAGCGGTGGTCAGTTCATCCGCGGAAAACCCATAAAAACGCATCAGCCAGTCAGCTTGGTACAGTCTGTGTTCCCGAATCAAGGGAATCTTCTGTAGTGGCAATGTAGGGTCCGCGTGCGGAATGGGACTAAATGCCGAATAATATGCTCGCCGCAATCCGTACGCTTTATACAGGCCGGCCGATTTCTCCAGCAGAGTTGCATCCGGCGCATCTGTCGCTCCAACGATAAACTGTGTGCTTTGCCCCGCGGGTGCGAACCGCGGCGTTTTGCCTGTTCGCAAGGTCTTGTCTTTGGCATCGAGAATACCGTTGGCAATCTGCTGCATCGAGTTCTCGATCTCTCGATGAGTCTTGGCGGGCGCCAGCTTCGCAAGATCGCTGTCTCTTGCCAGTTCCACGTTTGCGCTCAGCCGGTCAGCCCACCGGCCCGCCTCCAGAATCAAATCTTCAGCAGCGCCAGGAACTGCCTTTAAATGTATGTAGCCGCCGAAGAGGTGCTCCTGCCGCAATAGTCTGGCGACCCGCACCAGTTGTTCCATTGTGTAATCGGGGCTCTGGATTATGCCGGAACTAAGAAACAAGCCCTCGATATAGTTCCGCTTATAGAATTCAATCGTGAGAAAAACGACTTCTTCCGGAGTGAAACGCGCTCGCGGCGTATCGCTCGAAATCCGGTTCACACAGTAACTGCAGTCGTAAACACAGTAGTTGGTGAGCAGCAGTTTCAGTAACGATACACAACGTCCATCGGGAGTGTAGCTGTGGCAAATGCCAACGCCGGTTGTGTTTCCCAGGCCGCCTGGTATCCGGGCGCGCTTCGAACCGCTACTGGCGCAAGACGCGTCGTATTTGGCCGCATCTGCCAAAATACGGAGCTTTTGTTTTATCTCCACAACCTAGCGTTAGATGGTCCGGGCAGCGAGTGCGTTCTAACTCATTTACGCGGAACTGGTGCTTGGTTGCGGAAGTTTACGTACTGCCCGATAGCCGTAGAAACCCAACAGAGCCGCGGTCCGAGAGGGAGCGGCTATCCTACGTTTTCTCTGGCAAACTTGGTACTAGGCGCGGACACCCTGTTCTGCGGAAGCCTCTTCGAAATCGCCCGCTTCGGTCTCGGCGTGCAGGCTGAAATCGAGGTTTCCCGCAGCATCGAAACTTACCTCAAAAGGATCCGACACCACCTTCACATTCGGCGCAAGAGTGCGAACCAAGTTCTCGCTGACTGCAAGATGAACTAATTCAAGCGTGTTTCGAATTCGGCAGTAGGTGACGTCTGCAACATCGTTCTTGCCAACCGTGGGAGCAATCGCGCTCAGCGCTTCCCGATCGCTCCGATAATGAATTGGTGTCCGGATGCAGGCAGGCGTGGATGCAGTCAACGAGTTGATGTAGGTCGGCTTCCAATCGATATCGTTGACCAGGCGATCGCTCACAACGTCGGCCATGCCAAGTCCGACGCCGCTGTGGTACGTCAGATCGCTCAGCCCTCGCGCATAGATCCGGTGAACGACAGGCGTGTCTGGAAACGGATTGTAATGCCCGTTTACACTGCGGTTGATCACCTTGGTATCCATACCGGCCCCGCTGATATTCTTGCCGATCTCATCCACAATGAGGATGTCCAACTCCGGGGCGGGCAGTTTAGCCATCCACGATTTCACTTCGGCCAGCAAAGATTCTTCGCGTGCAATCATGGCCTCCAGACCTTGCCCCGACGTCACCGCCGTCAATCTCGCCGTTTCATGGTGAGCGCCTTCTTGAATCGCAAGCCCGCCAAGAACCTTGCCGCTGGCGAACACTTTCGCGCCCACGCTGCGAATCATCTGCTCCAGTCCCAGGCGATAAGCGAACGTATGGTACTTGCGTGCACCGGCGAATTTGCCCAACCCGATCGCCATCATCTTGAACAATCCGCTTTCGAGCTTCCCTGTGAAATCCGTATGCCACTTCACCCGGGCGACCAGAAATACGCCGTCGGCCTCATACGCGTTCTTATCCATGAAGGTCTCAATCCCCTCAGGAGTGGATCCAAGCGGCACAACGTCGAGGGAACTGCGGACCGGTACACCCATGGTTGCTTCGTGAATGCCATAGTGCATTAAAACATCGCTTTGGCCCTCGGCTGTGGCCGCTCCATGGCTTCCCATTGCCGGAAAGATGAAAACCTCAAAGCCGTGCGCTTTCCAGAACTCCACCACGGACTTCACAATAATGGCGATATTAGAAATTCCACGGCTTCCCACTCCTATGCCGATTCGGCCGCCTTTCGGCATCCGCCCGACGAAATCGCCTGCTGCGAGTTCTCTGTGGATTTGGCCCGGGATATCGGAGATGGTGCGATTAGGAAACTGTTGCTCGGCGAGGACGATCCTCGGGAAATTCATGCTTCAAGAATACTGCGGCTCGCCCCTGTTTTAATCGCCGTCGACGGCATTATTCCAGCTTTGCTCCAGCAATAAGGCGTATTCACCAGATGCATAGAGATCGAACACGAATTCGCTGGGGTCCGGTCGATGCGAGGCGGCCTCACGCAACCGATATTCGTACCACTGATCCAAGTGCCGGTGATATCGCCGGAGAAACTCGGGCCGGAAAGCGTCCACGCTTGGAAATTCCTGGAACACCGAGTGAAGTCCAATAGATCGCCGGAAAAGGGCACAGAAATCGAGCACACCCCAGCCTTCCAACTTGGCTCGTACGTGAGGAGGAACCTGTTGCACCAGCACGATTCCGAAGCTTTCCGGGCGAATGCGCACTTCAGGGAAGCGGCCTGAAGCGATAACAGTTTCCGCGCACTGCTCCATCCACCGGACCAAGTCCTTCCCTATGTAGAAGAGCATGCGCAACTCTGCGTATCGGCCGCGCAGAAGTTGCTGATCCAAATCCTGGCTGTTCCCGGCTTCCGACGGCAAGAATCCTTGCAGCGTAAGACTAGCTCTCGAACTCTCCATTAACACGGATGTGTCTTCGGGTGCTGAGAACGGGTGCAGGATCAAAGGCGGCAATCGAAACGCAGAGGGAGTTTTAAGTCCGCTAGTCATCAACGTGTTCACAGTTTCCGAATCGGTTCAGGACCACACAACTGGGATCGCGGCGGAAGCCATCGCACCCTGTTTACGTATCGACGCCACGCGTCGTTCCAATTAGACCCGTTTCCCGAAAACGGGCGTCCCCATTATGTCCCACATTTGCGGCCTGCGCTATTGGCCAGAGGGACTACGGCGCCACTCTGGCCGCCACTCCAGGCGGCGTCCCATTCACTCGCGCCAATTCCATCTTGATCAGCGTGTCTATAGATGCCCAAGGAATCGCACCGTCGACCGGTCGTCCGTCTATGTAGAAGGTCGGGGTCCTGGCAATCATCAGATTGTTCCCTTCCGCCACGTCTTTCTTTATCTGCCCGGCTGTCGCATGGGTTTCCATGCAGGAGCGGACCTTCGCTGCATCTACCTTTTGTCCTTCGGCGAGCTTAGCTGCCGTATCCAGCAGATATGCCGGAAATTCCGCTTTCTTTTCCTTGTACTCGCTGTCCACCGCGCTCTGATGATCGAACATCCAGTCGTGGTACGCCCAATAAGCGCCCATGCTTTGTTGCGCCATACAGGCCCCCGCTTCGGCGGCCGCCCGAGCCCACGGATGAATGGTGTCGATTGGATAATTCTTCACCACCACCCGCACATCCTTGGGATATTTCTGCGGAATGTTCGCGCGTAGGCTCTTCGCAAGCTGTTGGCAGTAGGGACACTCGAAGTCGCTAAAGACGATGATGGTCACCTTCGCATCCGCGACCCCGAACGCCGGGCCATCGGCGTTCAGCCGGGTCAAGTTATCAGCGAAAGGCGATTCGTTCATGAACCACAATGCACCATTGATAAGCTTCTGCCCGTCCGCCGAGACATAGTACGTCTTGTCTTCCTTTTGTGATCCAAGCACGAGGTGAACGTTTAGGCGGTAGAATCCCGGAAACGGGCTTGCGGCCGCATCATCCACCACAACTTTCACGTTCGGAGTGATACCTTCTGCGTAACGCAGAAAGGATTCCACCTTCGCCTTGTCCAGTTTCGGACCGGCATCGTCGCACTCAGCAGCCGGTGAGGCGGCCAAAAAAATCACCGCCGCGGACGCCAGTGCCAAAACTCTTCCCATTCCTTCAGTTTACGTGGCAGTGGCAGTGGATACTGTGTATTGTCCCGGCTGCCACGTCTTCTTCCGCTTGCCACTATTGCGTTGGCAACCGCCAGCCTGTACCTGTTCGATCTGAGCGGCGTGGGCGTCCTTCAGACCGATGAGCCGCGCTATTTGGCGGTCGGAGAAGCGATGTCTCGGTCGGGAGATTGGATCACGCCCAGGCTCTGGGGTTCGCCCTGGTTCGAAAAGCCCCCGCTGCTCTATTGGTTGACCGCTTTGGGAGACCGCGCCGGGCTGGGGCCGGAAATGGCGGGCAGATTGCCAGTCGCAGTGTTCAGCCTGCTGTTTCTCTGCGCCGCTTACGTGTTATTGAGAGGTGAATTCAGCCGGCAAACTGCCGCAATCTCGATCGCACTACTCGCCACCTCCGCCGGATGGCTGACTTACAGTCAACTCGCGTTGACAGATCTGCTGTTGGCGTCCCTCTTTTCGCTTTCTGTATTCCTGGCGTTACCGTTGTTACGGCAGGAGCCCGTAGAATCCGGCCTGGCAACCCGTTTCCTGCTGATTGGAGCGCTTTTGGGCTTGGCAATTTTAGCCAAAGGTCTCGTACCGCTTGTTCTGGCACTTCCTTTTTTCTGGTTTCTAGGCCGGTTTTGGCGCAAGTGGTGGCTGGCCATTGTAGCCGCTAGCGTTGTCGCCGTATCCCTTGGTATGCAATAGTTTACGCGCGAAACGGCTAATGTTTTTCGTGAGGAGTTTTTCCTGAAACATCACCTCCAGCGTCTCTACTCCGCTTCTCTCCAGCACGTCCAGCCCTGGTATTACTATTTGCCCGTCCTGCTCGCCGGTCTCTTCCCTTGGACGCCCTTGCTCGGGCTGTTGTTTACTAGGTCTACGCCATGGGATCGTCGTCACCGCTTTCTCCTGGCCATTATTCTTTTCGGGATTCGCTTTTTTCAGCCTGTCTCTCAACAAGCTGCCCGGCTATCTGCTTCCGCTGATTCCTTCGTTGTTCGTGCTTGTGTCAGTGCAATTTGAGACAGAACTCTCTGGTGCAGGTTTCGCGTTGGTGGCTGGTTCCATCCGCCTGTTTGATCGCGACTCATTCCTCTCTTAGCTTCGGTCCTCCCGGCATCTCTTGCCGCGGGACGCCTTTCTTTGGCCGTTGTTCACATGACGCGCACCGAGTGGTTTTACATTTTCGTCCCTTTGGCCGTAGTTGCGACTCTCGCGCCGCCGTTGGGCTGGACCCTTGCTCGTTCTCTGTGTGGTGCTCGGGGGCCTGTATTTGAAGCTGGAGCTTTTCCCGGTGCTCGACCAACTCGCTTCTGCACGCGGTTTATGGCACAGAATACAGGGTCGCTCTGGGGTTCTGTGTGACGGGGGCACGAACCGCGAATGGCTTTACGGATTAGAGTTTTACCGTGGCAAGACCATCCCGATTTGTGCACCTGGACAGGGTTTTCGGTTCCAGATTCGTTCGTCCGGTCACTCACCTCCTCAGGTGGTGCCGTTCTCGCAATGACCTGGATATAGTGAAGGGACCAAACATTAAAATAGGTTAAACGTCAACCAAAACGATGAATCAACTCAAGCCGTTGGGCAACAGCGATCTCGATGATAACGCCGCTTGGAGTCGGGGCATGGGCTATGGGTGGCTCAGGCTGGAAGTTCAGTTGGGGCGAACAGGATGACAACGATTCAATAGCAGCCATCCACGCCGCTCTCGATGCCGGGCTGAATTGGATCGATACAGCCGCCGTATACGGTCTCGGGACATTCTGAAGAGATCGTGGGCAGAGCCGTTCATGGCATGTCGAACAAGCCGTTCCTTTTCACGAAATGTGAACGCCGGTGGAACGATAACGGTGAGATCTATCCTTCCTTGAAGGCCGCTTCGATTCGGCAGGAGTGCGAAAACAGCCTGCGGCGGCTGCGCGTCGATATGATCGACCTGTATCAAATGCATTGGCCGGAGCCTGACGCCGACATCGAAGAAGGCTGGACTGAGATGGCTCGCTTGCGCGAAGAGGGTAAGGTTCGCTGGATTGGCGTTTCAAACTTCAGCGTGCCCCAAATGAAACGCGCTATGGACATTGCGCCAATTACCTCATTGCAGCCGCCCTACTCGCTTCTGGTGCGCAAGGCCGAGACCGAAATTCTTCCGTTCGCGCGTGCAAACAATATCGGCATTCTCGTGTACTCACCAATGCGCGGGGGGCTCCTCACCGGAAAGATGACAAAAGAACGCGCGCAAGGATTGGGTGACGACGATTGGCGCAGGCGCGACAAAGATTTCCAGGAGCCGCAACTCAGCCGCAATCTGGAATTGGTTCAAGTTCTCAAAGAGATCGGCCAGCGTCACGGCCATTCACCCGGGGAAGTCGCGCTCGCCTGGACGCTCCACAATCCGGCCGTAACAGCGGCCATTGTAGGTTTGCGGCGTCCCGATCAAGTAAATGGCACGGTAGGCGCACTGACGTTTCGGCTCAGCCATACGGAAGTAGCTGAAATCGAATCTTTCCTCCAATCGCAACATCAGGGTGCCATGGCATCGGCAGGCTAAACCAAGGCTAAACCAGCAAATTCGGATCGAGTTCCGCCAGCGACTGCACAAGCACATCCGGCTTCGACCGAGCCAGTTCGTCCGCTGACGTAAGTCCAGACGCCACCGCGATAGCCTGAAATCCGTTCGCACGTGCCGCTTCAATATCGTTCATGTGATCTCCGATCAGACTGATCCGCGCAGCGCCGCCGATCATGCCCGCCTCCAACGCGCGCGCACTTGCGATCTTCGCCAGCCGTGTTCGCGTCGACCCGTCTTCCGCGAAGGCGCCGGTTGCGAAGTAGTCGCGCAAACCAGCCAACTCTAGTTTCTTCAAGGCGATCGCGCTTAGATTGCCGGTCACCAGGCCCATTGCCGCTTCCCTCTGCTTGAGTTCAGACAGAATCTTACGAACACCCGGGCAAACGGCGTCGGTCAGGTCCCCTGGGCAGTTCGCGCCGTACGCGCTTTGGCATGCGTTCAGGATGTCGGCCAGAGCGGCCTCCGGCCCGCGTACCGCCATATCCGGCTTGCGACAGCATATGAAGTATCAGATCTCCGTCCAACATGCCCGACAGTCGGTACGCCGTTCAGATGTGTTTCGAGTCCCGGTGACTTGGCGAATGCCGTCGATCAGCGCTTGCTTATGATGCGGGCCTGCGCCGCGCAGCAAAGTGCCGTCGATATCGAACAGCACCAGACATTTCGATAGCGGCAATGGTTAGTCCGCCCTACTTCAGTCTGGGCAAAATGCCGGTAAGCAGTTTCGTGAATGTGCCTGCGACGCGGCGGCCAATCTCAAGCACCTCCTCATGATTCAGCTTTTCTCCGCTGAGGCCCGCAGCCTGGTTTGTGACGCAAGAAATGCCCAGTACCTCCATTCCGGCGTGATTCGCTGCGATTGTTTCAAGCACTGTAGACATCCCGACCAGATCGGCGCCAATCGTTCTAAGAAATCGAATTTCGGCAGGAGTTTCGTAGCTCGGGCCCAGCATCGCAGCGTAAACGCCTTCGTGAACCGTGATGCCAAACTCATCCGCAACTGCGTGCGCAATTTCCCGCAGTTCGGCCGAGTAGGCCTCCGTCATATCCGGAAAACGCGGGCTCAGGCTGGCGTCGTTCGGTCCAACAAGCGGATTCGCACCCTGCAAATTGATGTGATCGGAAATGAGAACCAAAGCGCCTTTTACGTAAGCCGGGTTGATGCCGCCGGCGGCATTGGTCAGCACTACTCGATCCACTCCCAATTCGCTCAGTAGGCGTATGCCCGCCGTGACTTCCCGCGCCGAATAGCCCTCATAAAGATGGAATCGTCCCGACATCAATGCGACGTCTACAGCGGCTTTGCCATTCGCCCCCTGCGTTCCCACGATGAACTGGCCTGCATGCCCGACCGCCGTGGAAATCGGCAGCCCCGGAAGTTCGCCGTACGGAATGCGCACGGAATGAAGTAAAGCATCGGCAAACGCGCCTAGTCCGCTTCCGAGCACCACACCGACTCTCGGGCGAATAGACGTCTTCGCACGAATGAACTCGGCGGCCTGCTTCATACTTCCGTCCATGCCTCAGTACCTCAAAGCAATATTCCCGCGATCGCTGCCGACATGAAGTTCGCCAACGTGCCGACAAACATCGCTTTCAAACCCAATCTGGCTAAATCGGATTTTCGCGAAGGAGCCAGCGCGCCAATCCCGCCAATCTGAATTGCAATCGAGCTCAGATTTGCGAATCCGCACAGCGCGAAAGTAGCAATGATGAACGATCGATGCTGCAGTGTATCGCCAATCTTGCCGAGATCGACAAACGCCACGAACTCATTCAGCACCATTCGCGTGCCGAGCAGATTGCCTACCGTTGCGCAATCGTTCCAACTCACTCCCAAAGCCCAGGCGATCGGCGCAAAGACGATCGCAAGGATACTTTGCAGAGATGGCGGAATCCAATGCGCGAAACTGTGTACCCAGCCCAGCGCTCCATTAATCATCGCGATCAAAGCCAAAAACGCAATCAGCATCCCGGCGATATTCAGTGCCAGGTGCAGACCGTCTCCCGCGCCCCGCGTGCGGCTGCATCGATAACGTTCACGCCTTGTTTCTCCACTTCCACTTGAACGGTCCCCGCGGTAAGCGGTTTGCCAGTCTCCGGCACGAACATCTTCGCCAGCATAATGGTCGCCGGCGCGGTCATGATCACAGCCGTCAATAGATGCGTGATGGAGACGTGCGCAATAGCAACATACGCCGCCATAACCGCGCCCGACACGTGCGCCATTCCGCTCACCATCACCGTGAAGAGTTCCGATTCCGTCAAGCTCTCGAGAAATGGCCGGATCGTTACGGGCGCTTCAGTCTGCCCCATCACGATACTCGCCGCAACACATGTCGATTCCGCCCCGCTCGTTCCCATAAACTTTTGCATGAAAACAGCCATGCCCTTCACGAAGACCTGCATCACGCCCAGGTAATACAGAATCGCGAAGAAGGAACAGATGAAGATGACAATCGGCAGCACCTGGAACGCGAAGATCACGCCGAACTCTTTCGTGTTCTGTCCCAGCTTATCTCCAAAAACGAAGCTGGATCCGGCAACGGTGTAGTTCAGCAGTGCATTGACAAACAGGCTGATGCCATAGAAAATCCGCCCACCTGCGTTTTCAGGACCAGGAATGCGAAGAAGAACTGCAGAGTCAAGCCCCACATCACGATCCGCTTCTGGATTGCGGAACGGTTTGCCGAGAAAAGATAGGCGCAGATGACGATAGAAACCAGGCCGACTAGCCCGTCCAATCTCGCCATCTAAATCGACTTCTTAGCTGACCACTTCCAGAATCAGATCGCGCTCTTCAACTGGCTGCTGTGAGATACGGAAGGCATCCTCCACCAATTCAGCAGCCTCTTCCAGATGTTCGTCGCCTGTGTAGTAAATACGGCAAAGGATACTGCCTGGATCGATCTTCTGTCCCACCTTAACCTCGAGGATCACGCCTACCGCCGGATCGATCGAATCTTCCTTTGTATTTCGCCCGGCTCCAATCAGCGACGATGCTTGGCCGATAGACTCCGCGTCGATCGCGCTCACGTACCCGCCGCGGCTGGTTGTGATCTCCTGTGCGCCGGTCGCATTCGGCAGCAGTTCGAAGCGGTCCAGTACTCGCGGGTCTCCGCCTTGCGCCTCGATGACGTCCTTGAGCTTGCGATAACCGGAGCCATCGAGCAAGCTTGCTTGCGCCGTCTCGCGCGCTTCGTCCAGCGTTTTCGTGATCTTCCCCAGGTGGATCATGCGCGCCGCCAGTTCCAGTGAGATCCGTGTGAGATCGGCCGGCCCAACGTTCTGCAGCGTTTGCGAGACTTCCATTACTTCCAGCGCATTCCCGATGGCGTATCCAAGCGGCTGGTTCATATCCGTGATCAGCGCTTGAACACGCTTATCTAAGCGCCGCCCGATACCAACCATCATCTGCGCAAGCCGACGTGCTTCCACCTGCTTCTTCATGAACGCGCCAGACCCCACCTTCACGTCCAGCACCAGCGCGTCCAGGCTGACGGCCAATTTCTTGGACATGATCGACGACGCAATCAGGGGAATCGATTCCACGGTCGCAGTCGCATCGCGCAGCGAGTAAAGCTTCCCGTCTGCGGGAGCGATCTCCTCCGTTTGTCCGATAAACGCCAGCCCGTGCTGGGCCAAAAGGGTCCGGAACTCCTCGATTGTCAGATCGGTCCGAAACCCTGGAATGGATTCCAGTTTGTCCAGCGTCCCACCGGTGTGCCCCAGCGCCCGTCCGGAGATCATGGGTACAATGACACCCGCCGCTGCCGCAATCGGGGCGGCAATCAAGCTGGTTTTGTCGCCGACTCCGCCTGTCGAGTGCTTGTCGACTTTAACGCCGGGGATCGAGGATAGATCGACGATCGACCCCGAGTTCATCATTGCCTCGGTCATCGCACTTACTTCGCGGTCCGTCATGCCCGAGAAGCAAGTCGCCATCAGAAACGCGGACATTTGATAGTCGGGTATGTCGCTGCGCGTGTAGCCTTCAATCAGATATTGAATCTCTTCCGGGGTGAGTTCCTCCGCATCTCTTTTGCGATGAATGAGGTCGACTGTACGCATTTTTGAATTCTAAGCGTAACATCCCGAAGGTTTTGCACAGTCGGCCACGCTCCGCCCCAGGGAATGCGGGACTCCGCGATTTCTACTGGGCCTGTTGGTGCGATTAGGCACTGGCGCTCAAAGGCGTTAGGTCGCCTGTGAGCAAACGGCCTAAGTCGCCCGCAGCGATTCGAACACCAACATAGAAGCTGCCGAAAAGAGCGTAAACGGCGCTTACTTCATCGAACCTCATCTCGTAGATCAGCTTCTTGAACACAAGCGCGTCGTCGGCGAACAAATCTACCCCCCACTCCCAATCGTCAAATCCGATGGACCCTGAGATGATCTGTCGGACGGAATCCGCGTAGCGCCGCCCCACCATCCCGTGCTCATGCATCAAGCGCTGCCGCTCCGGCATCGGGACCGTGTACCAGTTCTTCTGTTCATCCCGTTTCCGGTCCATCGGATAGAAGCAGATGTACTTGGAACGGGGAATCTCTGGATATAAACGCGGCGACATCGCCGAAGACTGCCGCGCAATCACCTCCTTCATGCCGGCGTTCCACTCTGGCGAATGCGGTTCCAATCCGGCTTCGGTAAAGGCCGAATACGTCTTCGCGGACGACTCGTAGAGCCCGAGTTCTACCACCGACACATACGAATGCACGGGTTCAAGGTAATCCGAAATCCGCAAACGTTGTATTTCCAGCTCAGCTCGATTCAGGTCCTCCAGCGCATCCCGAAAATGCACCAACATGACATCTGCTTTATGCCCAATCATCGAGTACGCTGCTGTCTGGTTCGGATGACCCGCGTTCGCGGATTGTTCCATTGCCGCCAGAACCTGCTGCGCGTCCTTCACCATGCTGCTCCGTTGTGACTCCGGCAGCTCACGCCAGGCGCCGCGGCGGAGGCGAAACATTTGGTGCAGTATCCATGAGCCTTCGAGCGTCAGCGGTACTGCCGGAAAATCAGCCATGCTGCAACTCCCACTCAGGTGCGGGCAGCCCCGGCATTTCGTGCCGATACTCGCCGCGGAAGATTGCGGCGAACACGCCCAGCGTCTCCTGGTGGATGCGCCCGTTATCTGCCAGGAGGTATCGGCCGTGCAGGTCGAACGGCTCTCCTCCCATTCCCGACACTTGGCCGCCCGCTTCTTCCACCAGAAGAGTTCCTGCCGCCATGTCCCACGGATTCAGCCCGAACTCCCAAAAAGCTTCCAGCCGGCCGCACGCCGTATACGCAAGGTCGATAGCGGCGGACCCGCCCCGGCGCACTCCATGCGTCAGCATCGCCAGTTGGTAATAGAAGTGGATGTTCACGTTTTGATGGCGCTTGCGGCTGGGGAAACCCGTCGCGACCAGCGAATCGTTCAAGCTCGGCGTCTTGCTCACCCGCATCGGCGCACCGTTCAATCGCGCGCCTCCGCCGCGTTCGGCTGCGAACAACTCACGATTCAGCGGATCGTAAACCACCCCGGCGATCACTTCGCCACGCTGCGCCAGCGCTAACGTCACGTTCCACATCGGGAAGCCGTGCGCGAAATTTGTGGTGCCATCCAGCGGATCTACATACCACCGTAATTCCGCTTCCATCTCGGCTCTGCCGCCCTCTTCCGCAACAATTCCGTGGTTCGGAAACCGCTCACGCAGGCGCTTGATAACCAGTTGTTCGCTCGCCCGATCGGCCGCGGTCACCAGATCGAAATCACCCTTCAGTTCAAATCCGACACCGCGATGGGCCATCAACACCTGTCCCGCTTCGCGGGCGATCTCAATCGCCGCGTCCACGTAATTGGCCATATGCTTTCAGTTCAACATACGGCCGCGGCCGGTCGCTTTTATGGTTCGTAGTAGCCGCTGCGCGCCGAAATACGCACCGGTTGGCTTCGGAACGTCTATCTTGATCGGGTGATAAGAGCGCGCCTGTTCTCGGACATCGTGCGGGTAGTAACCGAGCATGTACTGCGTCCTCAACTCGCGCAAAATGTCGGCGAAGGATGCGTCCAGGCGATCGAATCCTTCGGGATAAAAAATCCGTCCGCCGGTCGATGCCGCTAGTGTGGCCAGAGCGTGCTCGCCGCCGGTGTTGCGTCCTGCATCGCCCTGGATCGGAATCACTACTACCGGATACATGACGACGTCGGCCCGTTGTGCCGCCGCCAACGCGTCGGGATACTTTTTGTAGCTCGTTGTATCGCCGCCATCGGTCACAATCACCATCACGTGCCTTCCTTCGCGGTCTGCCAGGTTGTCGCTTGCCAGGTAGATCGCGTCATAGAGCGAGGTTCCGCCTTCGCCGTGCAGCCCATGCAGCGCCCGTTCAGCTCGCTTCAGGCTGCGTGAGAAATCCGATTCCAAGTTCGTTCGCCAATTGAAGCTGAAAAGCGCAAATGTGTCGTCGGCATTTCCTGCGTTCAGAAGCGTAGGGACGAATCGCAGGACAGACTCAACTTCGTAGTGCAAATCCCTTTCGGTACTGCCGCTCGTGTCGATCATCACAGCTACTGACAGGGGCAGGGATGTGTTGCGCTCAAACACTGCAATCTCTTGTGGCACGCCGCTATCCAACACGCGAAAGTCTTGCTTCTGAAGGTTCGTCAGCAGGTTGCCCGACCGAATCGCGCACAGAGACAAGCAGCCTGACTAAGTTGACCTTTACGGAAAAAGTCGGCGGTGTTGTTTGCTGCGGTGCGACGGGCGTTTCAGCCGTGTTCGGCGTCGGGACTTTGCGGTTGCGGATTCGCCGGCTTGAACTGGCCGCTCGCATACGCGGCGAAACACAATAACCCAAGTGCCGCGAATGCGGCAGCAGCGCTAACGCGCTTCATCCTGAATCGGAGTCGAAAGCAATCGTTCATCCCACTCGCCGTCCACCCACACGGCGCCATCCGCGAAGAACTCTTTCTTCCAGATCGGTACTTCTCGTTTCAGGCGGTTTATCGCTTCCAATGCCGCTTCGAACGCCGGTTTCCGATGCGGCGCAGTCGCCACTACTGCCACGCTCGCCTCGCCCACCTGAAGGCGCCCTAATCTGTGTACGATTCCCAGCCGCCCGATTGCAAACTGTTGCGCGATCTCACTGCCTATGCGTTTCATCTGCTCCAGCGCCATGGGCTCGTAGCATTCATATTCCAGGTGCGTGGTCCGACGGCCTTTCGTGTTGTTCCGAACCACCCCTTCGAAAACAACCACCGCGCCATCTTCGCCGCGCTGCAGTTCCGCTGCTAGCCGCTTCGAATCGATCGGCTCCCTGGTGATTGCAAACACAGGGTTGGCATTCAATTCGTGCGATCCCCCGCTGACCGGCGGCAGAAACGCGATCTCGTCATTTTCTGAGACGCTCGCCTGCCCGTTTGAAAAATCGCGATTCCTGGCAAACAAAATCGACGGACGCTTATCGCGCAAGGTTTCGAAACGCTCTGCGTATCGCTCGAAAATCGTTCCCAGCGTGGCTCCCGCCGGCACGTCGATCGTGTCTTCCGCCGTGCCCACAATGTCTTTCAGCACGCCGAAAAACAGCACAGTAACGCGCATGTCCAAATCCTAGCAGTCAGTTTTCGCTCCGGCCCGTTATATTCGGACAGGACATCAAACTCGTGGCGAACGACATGCCTCCCATTCGCAAACACGAATCCAGACTGCGGGTTCGTTATGCCGAAACGGACCAGATGGGCGTCGTTTATCACGCAAATTATCTCGTCTGGATGGAAATCGGCCGTGTTGAATACGTCCGCTCGCTCGGCATGAACTATAAGGATCTAGAACGCGAAGGGTTTTATCTCTCCGTCGTGGGCGTAAATTGCCGCTATCTCCGCCCGGCACTTTACGATCAGGAAATAATCGTCGGTACGCAATTGATCAATACCAATCCCCGAGTTGTCGAGTTCGGGTATGAGATTCGCCGCCAAGACGCCAAAGAACTGCTGGCCGAAGCTTCCAGCCGCCACCTGTGGCTCTCGCGGGATTGGCGGCCCATCCGCCTCCCCATCGAGTACCAGCGCATTCTCTACGCCGGCGCGAACCAGAACGCAAGCATCGAAATATGATTCACGAGATTCTTCCCGTCGGGATGTTGCAGTGTAATTGCTCCATCTTCGGCGATGAGCAAAGCCGCGAAGCCATCGTCATCGACCCCGGCGCAGATGTCGAAAACATCACCGAGATCCTCGATCGGCACCAGCTCAAAGTCAAAGCCATCATCATCACTCACGGCCACATCGATCACGTTGCCGGGGCGGGGAAGTTGCGCGCTTTGACCGGTGCCCCGGTCTACATGAATGACCGCGACTTCGAACAGCTTGACCTTCTGCCAGTCCAGGCGGCTTGGCTTGGAACGGCGAAGCCGGACCGGCCCGATATCGACACGCCCGCTAAAGAGGGCACGATGGTTTCCCTCGGCGAGCGCAGAATTCCACGTGCTCGAAACCCCTGGCCACACGCAAGGCAGCGTCAGTATCTGGATTCCCCAGGAGAACAAACTCGTGGCGGGCGATACGCTGTTCCGAGACTCAATCGGCCGCACAGATCTCCCCGGCGGCAATCCCCGCCAGATCCTGTCCTCGATAAAGACTCAGCTACTGCGTCTGCCCGGCGACGCCATCGTTTTCCCAGGGCACGGCGCTGCCACCACCATCGAACGGGAGAAAACGCGAAATCCGTTTCTGCGAAATATCTAACCGTCGTTTCCTGAACCGTCCCGCTTGCCTTCAAGCACGCTGCTGATCAGTTCCTTCGCATCCGTCAAACTCTTCGTGATCAGTTGAATGTCCATTGCGGGCTTGCCGAGTTGACGAACGCTCTGGCAATAAACACCGTGCTGCCCAACCAGTACCAGCGCGTCCGTTATGCAGTCCAGCGTGACCGCAAGTCTTCCGCGATCTCGCCCCAGCATGAACTCAAAGCGTTCCAGATCGTCCTTGCGCTCTTCGTAAACCGACATCTGCCCCAATTCTTGCACGCAGAACGCCGCCCGAAGAAGAGCATCGGCTAACGCCATTCGCTCTCCACCATGGCGTACGATAAGACCGTTATGGGCGGGGCCGCTTGCCGGCGATGTCCGCCAATCGCGAATGTCCACCATCCGCCTTCCTTCTTGGCCGCAAGCCGGCGAGCGCGAAGCCGAACTGCTTAAGAACGTCTTAGAAAGCCCGCAATGGGGCGGTTTCCACCCTTACATCGCCGAATTCGAAGAAAGCTTTGCAGCCTTCCAGGGATGCCGTCACGGCATATCGACATTCAACGGAACCGTGAGTCTCGAACTCGCTCTATCGGTTCTCGGAATTGGGGAAGGCGATGAGGTCATTCTCCCCGCCATATCCTTCGTCTCGAGCGCAACAGCCGTCTCCCGCCTCGGCGCGATACCCGTTTTCGTCGATGTCGAGGCCACCTCGTTCAATATCGATCCTGACCGGATACCGGAAGCTGTCTCGCCAAGAACGAAAGCCGTGATGGCCGTTCACTTCGGCGGGACGCCGTGCCGCATCGAAGAGATTGGTTCCATTTGCCGCGACAAGCGGATTGGTTCTCCTCGAGGACGCGGCTCACGCACAAGGGTCCGAGTGGAACCACAAACGTGCCGGAAGCTTCGGTCTCGCAGGCTCCTTCAGCTTTCAGAACGGAAAAGTGCTCACGGCGGGCGAAGGCGGTATTCTCACCACCTCAGATTCCGATTTTGCTGAGCGCGCGCGGTCTGTCGCAAACTGTGGCCGCGTTGTCGGGCGAAGCTTCTATGAACACCACCGGCTGGGCACGAACTTTCGCATGGGCGCATTCCAGGCGGCCGTGCTTCTCGCCCAAATGGAACGCCTGCCGGAGCAGATTGAGTTGCGTGCCGCAAACGCACAGCTCCTGAAAAGCCTGCTCGCAGACATTCCCGAGCTAAACTGGCAAGCTCAGCCGCCGCAAGTCACCCAAAACTCCTGGTACTTGCTGTTAGCTCGCATGCCCAGCCGCAAATTACGCGATAGTCTGCGTGAATCGCTCGCTTCGGCCGGTGTCCCAAGCGCCTTTTACCCGCACACGCTCTATCAGAATCCGTTGTACAGAACCGCAACCTGCCGCGTCATGCCATGCCCCATTGCAGAAGCGATGATCGCCGACTCCCTTTGGCTAGGCCACCGGGTGCTGCTCGCCGAGGAGGATTCCATTCGGCAGATCGCGGCGCTGGTCCGCAACACCGTGCAGGAAACGCGGCCTACTGCTGTACCGGTTTCGTCTCGTCTGTAGACGTGCTCGGAGCTTTCGCGTCCTCAGGCGTGAGATGCTGGCCGGTGGCCCGAAACTCAGTCGACCCCGGAACCACTTTTCCCAGGCGCTTCTCCACTTCCACCTGTTGCGTGCCTGGATCGCTCTTCAAACGCTCGATCCGCAGCCTCTTCTCTTCGATATCCCGCCGAAGATTCGCGTTCTGCTCCTCCAACATCCGAATCTCGTGCCGCTTTTCGCTCAAGGCGCTTAGGCCTTGCGGTCCGCGCAGCATGATGGTCGCGTAGGCGGCTAAACCGGCAAGTGCCGCGATCATTGCAACCGGTCTTAGGATGGAACGTAACAACAGGGAAGTAACTCCTACAATTCTTTATAAACTTGTTTGGCAGAAAGGTCTAGCTAAAACAGAATTTTCCGATGCCCGATGCAGTGATTGTCTTCTCAACTTGTCCCACCCGGGACGAGGCATTGCGTATAGCCGCCGAAATTGTCGACCAGCAATTAGCGGCCTGCGTTCAGGTGCTTCCCGGTATCCGAAGCATCTACCGCTGGCAAGGCGCAATCGAGGACTCCGAAGAGGTTTTGATCCTCGATCAAGACCACTTCCGACCGGTTTTCCGCCCTTGAGAAGTGCGTCTCCGAGATGCACAGCTATGACACACCTGAGATCCTTGCTGTTCCCGTGGCGGCCGGGTCCGAGAAGTATCTGAACTGGCTGGGAGCGATGACGGCGGTTCCTCAAATAAACAAGCGAAGATAAACTAACCCACGATGCTGGCCCTATTCATTGTTGCCGTTTTTTGCTCTTCAGCCAGTAAACGCCCAGGAACAACCTTCGCCGCCGAGCCCCGCACAACCTGGACAGCCTGATAGCGCTACCACTCAGCCCAGTCCCTATGTCCAGCAACGCGAGCAGATGCTTGCGCCCGCCCTGGAAGCCATGAAGAACAGAGATTTCGAAGGCGCCTACAAAATCCTCCAGCCAATGGTCCAAACGTATCCGAAGGACGGTCGTGTTCTCCTGCTTGCCGGAAACGCGGCCAGAGCGTCCAAGCACTACGAAGACGCCCTCGCCGATTACCGGAACGCAACGGGCGCCCCGCACGACAACTGGTCTGCCGAATTTGGGCTCGTTCAGACGTATGCTGCGCTGGGCCGCTGGGATGATTTCGACTCATTGCGCGAAAAAATACGCACGGCAAAACAGAACAACGATCCGGCTCTGGCAAGAGTTCAAGGCTATGTGATCGACATCTTCTCCGTGGGAGACAAGCAGGTCACCGCCATGGAATTCCCAGCGCTCGCTGGGTCGCTTCCACACCCGCTATCGGTTTTTTCTCCCGGCTTCCGCGCCCGCGGATGCACAAGGGCAGGGCAACTGGACGCCCTTCATCGATGTGGAATCCGACGACATCGATCAAGTAGAGTTCAAGAAACGGCACCCCGAAGATGCCGCAGCGGGCAAACGCAGCTTCTCCATGGACGGCTATTTCGAACCGCGAACACACGCGACGTTGAAGTTCTACCCGGATGGGGAGCCTTCCTACCGGGAAGCCCGAGCCGATGTCACCGCCGATTTGAAGGGAAAGTTGGGTGCAATCACCAGCACTACTGCACACTAGCAATGAGGCTCGCTATTTTTTGTCTTCTTTGATGATGCTAACGGACCCCAGACGCTCGAGAATCGCGTAGCGAATGCCTTGGAGTGTTCTGACGCCCTTGGCGCGCGCGGCCGCCATTACGTCGTCATCTGCGACTTTCATCTTGCTCATCGTCTCGGTGCGCCAACGTCCTCTTTCCAAAAGCACTAGCGGAATCCCTTCAAATACCGCGCCAAGTACAGAAAATCGAACCGAAAGCGCTGAAACTAACCTGTGAAGGAGGCCGATCACCATCACCGCGATCACCGAGTTCGTCTCTGATCGGTCGCTTCCAACTGTGGCGAGAATGATCACGCCGCCTATTAGGAAAATCAACACAAATTCAAATGGGGTCATCTGCGCACCAGGGCGGCGCGTCAGAAGACGTACCGTGAACAGCAGCCAAAAGTAGCCGGATTACCGCGTGAATCACTGTGTACATGCTCTTTGTCTCCCGGCTCTTTGGCGACGTCACCGGAACGTATACAGAATGCCGTTTTCGCCAATCGTGGATCTCTCCGGCTCTGGAACTACCTGGTTTCCCAGCGACTTGACCAGGCTTTCACTCACTGCGCTTTTCCGTTCTTCACGACCTCAGGTGAAAGCCGTAGGATCGAAGGCGCAGTAAATCGCTCCACTCGTTCGTAAGCGATATCTAGCGATCTGTCCGGTGCCACCCGATGGGCTTTGGCCAGCCAACCTCGTCCGAAAGCACCCAGCAAATCCGCAATTATCAGCAGCAGAAAGAAGATCCAGATACACCTCTCGGCAACCCACCATTTGCGCTCGGAACTCGAGATCTTCGCCGACGGCGACTTCGTCGTTGATTTTCGAAACTGAATCGTCAACAGGCTTCGTTGAGGCTTGCATATCTGCCTACTTCTCCTTTTCCGCGGGGATGATGCTGATTTCCCCGTTTCTTCGAGAAATGCGTAATCAATCTCATCCATTGTTTTAATCCCTTGGTCACGCGCCATTTGCATCACGTCGCCGGAAGCGATTCGCATCCGGCGCATGGTGTCCTTCCGCCACTCTCCCTTCGAGTACAAGACCAGAGGGGTTCCATCAACTATGCGCCCAAACCACGGCGATACCTGCTTTAGGCGAGCGATTGCGTAGTGGGTTAGAGCTATTGCCGTGATCGTGACCAGCGCGTTCGTCAGCGAAGGATGCGTCCCCAACCATCGGTGTCAGAGTTAATCCGCCCATGAAGAAGATCAGCACGAACTCAAACGGCGCCATCTGTTTGCCAGGACGGCGTCCGGCAATGCGCACCATAAGAACAAGAAACAAGTAGCCGAAAATTCCGCGCAGCCCGCCCGCCATTTAAACCTCCTTTTCTAGATTCCTGAGCAATCGCGTTCTTGATCTCGTAAGATGACGTGTGAACAAGGACAGTCTCGTCCATCCCGGGACGCGGTCCTGACACAATCTACACATGCGCGCCTGCTTCGCTCTTCTGCTGCTATCGGGGATGGCAACATCGCTGCTGGGACAGGACACTCCACTCACGGTTCTGCCTTACACGCCCAGCCTTGATACGCAATTCATGGATCGCTCCGTCGACCCCTGTACGAATTTCTACAAGTACGCATGCGGGAATTGGAACAAGCTGAATCCCATACCACCGGATCAAGATCGCTGGGACGTCTACTCGAAGTTGACCAATGAGAACCAGCGGTTCCTCTGGGGTATATTGCAGCAAGCTTCCGAGCCATCCGCAAATCGCACACCCAACGAGCAGAAGATCGGTGATCTCTTTCGCTCCTGCATGAGCCAGCAGGCTGTCGAAGAGGCAGGCTCATCGTCCCTTGAGTTCCATGCTCACCGAGATCGCTAACCTGAAATCCATAGATGCCATAGCCTCATATATCGGCGGCCAGCACCGGGCAGGCATTGACCGCGGCGTGCTGTTCGGGTTTGGCTCCAATCAGGATTACGACAATTCCTCCCAGCAAATCGCCTTCGCAGTGGCCGGGGGCTTAGGTCTTCCCGACCGTGATTACTACACGAAAACCGATCCGAAATCGCAGGAAATCCGTCAGCGCTACGTCCAACACATTGCCCGCATGCTGCAGATGATCGGCGAATCCGCTCCCGATGCCGAAGCCGACGCGCAAACGGTCATGTCCATCGAGACAGAGCTGGCGAAAGCGTCGTTAACGCGCGTGGAGATGCGCAATCCTTATAACCTGAAGCACGACTATACCCGCGACGAGCTCCGGGGTCTGACTCCGAATTTAGACTGGGACGCGTATCTGGATCGCCTGCACGCTCCGGAATTTCACAAGGTGAATGTCACGGAGCCGAAGTTCTTTACGGATTTGAACTCGCAACTCGGTCAGCGCAATCTGGCCGCTTGGCGTGCTTACCTGCGCTGGCATCTGGTCCATTCCGAAGCGCGCTATCTTTCCTCCAACTTTGTCCGAGCCAATTTTGAGTTCTTTGACCAGTACTTGCGAGGTGTTCAGCAAATGCCGCCTCGTTGGAAGACATGCACGCGCTTCGTCGATCGTGAGCTCGGCGAAGCACTGGGTCAAGTCTTCGTCGAGCACACGTTCTCTCCGCAAACAAAACAGGACGCGCAGAAAGTGACGCAGGAGATTGAAGCGGAGATGGCCCGCGACATCAAAGATCTGGCTTGGATGACAGAGCCGACCAAACAACAGGCGCTACTCAAGCTGCATAGCATCGTGAACAAGATCGGCTATCCCGATCGTTGGCGCGACTACAGCTCCGTCACCATAGATCCCGCCGACTTTCTCGGTAATGTCACGCGCTGCTTCCGAGTTTGAGGAACGCCGAGTGCTCGCAAAGATCGGTAAGCCCGTCGATCGCGGTGAGTGGTTCATGACTCCGCCTACCGTGAACGCTTACTACGATCCCCAGATGAACAACATCAATTTCCCGGCCGGTGTTCTGCAGCCGCCGCTGTTCGATCCCAAGATGGACGCTGCCCCGAATTACGGCAATACCGGGGCAACCATCGGCCACGAACTGACGCACGGCTTCGATGATGAGGGCCGTCAGTTCGATGCGCAGGGCAACCTCAAGGACTGGTGGACGCCGGCCGATGCGAAAGCTTTCGAACAGCGCGTCGATTGCGTCCGCAACCAGTACAAGCAATACGTCGTCATCGATGACATCCACATCAATAGCAGCCTGACATTGGGCGAAGATGTTGCCGACATCGGTGGCACGCTCCTCGCCTACATCGCCTGGAAGCACGACACCGCCGGACAGGACCTGCAACCAATTGACGGGTTAAAGCCCGAGCAGCGATTTTTCGTCGGAATGGCGCAATGGGCCTGTGGCGATCAGCGGCCGGAAAGCAAGCGCATGCACGCTATTACAGATCCGCATTCACCGGACGAATTCCGGATTAACGGCGTGGTTGCCGACCTTCCCGAATTTGGCCAAGCGTTCGGCTGCAAAGTGGGGCAGCCTATGATGCTCGAAAATGCATGCCGGGTGTGGTGATCGGCTCGAACTGACGTACCGTTTTTGTCTCACGATTGATCATGTAAGCTTCGACCGCGTCACTTCGCCGTGTCATACACAACAAACGTGGGCTCAGCATCCTCCCACTTCCCGCTCGAAAACTTCGCGCCCATAATAGGGCCGGGATTGATCAACAAAGTAGTCTGTTGCCGCGCGATTTCAAGCTGATGGTTGTGCCCGAAGCAGACCACATCGTAATCGCCTGATTTTGCCATCGGGCGCGCAAGATAGTCGAAGTGATTCATGGCCAGCCGTTTTCCGTCGAAGGTCGCTTCACACAGCTCGCCGTGTACTTTGCAGTTCGGCTTCTTTAGCGCTTTCGATGTAATCCGGTATAGGTCTGCATCGTTGTTGCCGAATACGATATGAACCTCGCGCTCAAACTTGGTCAGTTCATCAATTACAAATGGCGAGCACAGATCTCCGCAGCAGAGCAGCGCGTCCGCGGTTTGCAGCGTCAGCATCGCCGCTGCAAGATTCCACAGATGATCGTGAATATCGGAGACAATGGCCAGCCGCATAAATCAGATCGTTACTCACTGATAGAAGTTGCGGTCCCAGGCATGCCGCTTCAGAATGGCCAACGTTCTTTTATCCAGCATGCCCGCTGCCGCCGCCCGGCAGTTGTCTTCCACCGTCGTCCACCCTTCTCATCCCCGGAATCGTCGTTGTTATTGCCTTGTTTGAAAGGCAGAATCGCAGCGCGATTTGCGGCAGCGTACCGGGCGTATCGGCAAGGTCCGTCTGAATCGCTTCAACATGCTCCCGTACCTCCCGCTTTCGGTCGCCACGAAAATAGGATTCACGAAAGTCCCCGGGCGCAAACTGGGTGTTCTCGTTGATATTGCCCGTCAACCCTCCTTCATCCAGCGGCACCCGCGCTAGCACGCCCACCTTCATTTGCTGGCAGAGCGGTAGCAGGTTCTTCTCCGCACGCCTGATCGAAGATGTTATAGATGACCTGAACTGCTGTCATCGCGCCCGTCTTGATGGCTTCGAGTGCCGAATCTGGGTCGTGCTCCGTGATTGAGATTCCGAAGTAGCGAACTTTCCCGCTTTTTCGAAGCACCTCAACTGCTCGTTGCCACTCCTCAGTTTTCGCCCAGGCATCCGTCCAAACGTGAAATTGCTGAAGATAGATCTGCTCCGTTTTCAGATTGCGCAGGCTTTCTTCCGTGCATTGGATGATGTAGTCGTATGGAAACACCTCCGATATGTCGGTCTCCGGAGACGCGGGCCAAACTCGATTCTTAGGTGGAATCTTTGTTGCCACGAACACTTTCTGAAAACTCTCGTTTACAGCCTGGCCGACAAGCCGTTCGCTATGCCCGTCGCCATACGCGAGCGCGGTGTCGATGAAATTAATGCCAAGCTCAAACGCGCGCTTCAATGCGCCCATAGAGCTGGAATCGTCGCCGCCTTGCCACTGATTTCCGCCGATCCCCCATGCTCCGAAACCAAGCTCGCTGATCTCGGCTTCCGTGGTTCCCAACTTCCGGTAATGCATCCTCTCCTATTCTTGTCTAGCGTAGTTTTGTGGCGCGACAGGGAGTACAAAACTGCTCTTTATCAAGCCGTTTTGCCAGTCCAATACAGCGGGTCTTAGCCTCCTCATGAGAAATAGCCAGCGCATCCGCCGTCTCGTTGATGATGTCGTCTCAATGTATGTTCGCCATCGAATAGTTCCACGGCACGCAACACCGAGGCATCTACCGTCAGCGGGTCTTTGATGCCGTTCGGCTTCATCACTTCAATGTTCTTCACTTCCCATCCGTTCTCTGTGAGCCCTCGATTTTCGACGATAGCCGAATCGGGAGCGAAACGTAGCCGGGCCTTCATCCAGTCTTGTTCGCTATAAGTCCCGATTATTGTGAGAGCGTCTAAGCGTTCCTGGATGGCTTTTGCCCCGTCGATCGAGAGGTCGCCCGGGACAATCGCGAACCAATTG
>CAWJUL010000009.1:0-298390 GCA_963846045.1 Terriglobia bacterium
AGCAAAGTCGCGCTCGATACGCCGGCCCAAATTATCTGTTTCCTGTCCAAATCCACAAAGCAGCAGGTGTGACACATGCTGGCCCACTTCGTCTTCCGCGTACGCAATCGTTTGTTGCAGAACGGGAGCTACTGTCTGTTCATCGTTTGTGTACGTTTCGTCGCTGCTCTCCAGATTCAGACAGCGGACCAGGCGCACACGCCCATTTTCGATCAGCAGGACGGAAAGCTTCGATGACGCCATCTTTGCCAGCATCGTTAAACCCGACACGCCGTTTCCGCATAAACCAACAGCCGCCAAGCACGACGGGACGACCATACCAACGCGATACTCGGCAGCCGTGAATACCCGTTCATACTCTTCGAGTGTGCCCTCCGCTATCGCCACCGCAAGAACTTCCACCCGCCCCCGTTCCTGTGCTTGCACCGCGTAGGAGACCTTTGCCTCTTCAATTCGAAACGGAACTATTTTGCGAAGCCGGAAGCGCAGAAGAGCGCCGATCTGTTCTTCACTGGAAGGAAATTGTTCGAAGTCCAGGATGGTCATGCGAACCGCGTAGTCCGGAATCACTAGGGCCGCTGTCTTTCTCCGCGAAGCGGGGACAGAGCGTACTAGCGCATCGCGAAACAACTGCGGCTTGATCACATTCGGAGTGTTCGGCGATGCCGTTAACCCTCGATCGGCCAAAACATCCACCTTCATCTGTCCAGGAGCTCGCGGAGACGCCGATGCGAGCGAGGTTTCCGTCATTTCAAACAGATGATCAGGGGCCGGCTCTGAAATCCAGCGTTGAATCCCGTCGGTGATCGACAACTGCGAAATACCTATCCTTCTATGAAAGTGACCTTATTCGCTTCGCGTAAGGTCGTGATGCCTTGACGGACTCGGTCAAGCGCCGAGTGGCGCAGGAATGTCATCCCGTCTTGCCGCGCCGCACGCTTAATCTCAGAACTGGCCTTGCGCTCTAAGATCATTTCGCGAATGGTTTCCGTAAGATCCAGCAACTCATGAATAGCGGTTCTCCCCCGGAAACCCGTTCCGCTGCATTCCATGCATCCGCGGCCCTCGGAAAAAGGAAAGTCTCTCCATTGCTCCAGGTTTAATCCGCTCTCGACCAGATATTCGTCCTCATAGTTAACGCGGTGCCTGCAATGCGGGCAAATGATGCGTACTAATCGCTGGGCAAGAATGCAGTTGAGAGATGAGACGAAATTATACGGCTCCACGCCCATGTTGAGAAACCGGCCCAGAACATCTAGCACATTGTTCGCATGAACTGTTGTGAAGACTAAATGCCCGGTGAGTGCCGCATTAATTGCAATCTGCGCTGTCTCCTGGTCTCGAATCTCACCGACAAGAATTTTGTCCGGGTCGTGGCGGAGAATCGAACGCAGCCCGCGCGCGAAGGTCAAGCCCTTTTTTTCGTTGACCGGAATCTGCGTTATTCCCTTAATCTGATACTCGACCGGATCTTCAATCGTGATGATCTTGTCTTCATCGTTTTTGATCTCGCTCAGCGCCGCATAAAGCGTCGTCGTTTTGCCCGAGCCCGTCGGCCCGGTCACCAGGACCATGCCGTATGGTTCTTTGATAAAACGCCGGAACTTGCTTAGATCCTGTTCCGCGAATCCGACCACATCCAGAGTCAGGCGCGAGAATTTCTCGCTCATCGACTCCTTATCCAGCACACGAAGGACGGCATCCTCGCCGTAAATTGTGGGCATGATCGACACGCGGAAATCGATCAGGCGCGACTTGTATCGCACACGGAACCGGCCGTCCTGCGGAACACGGCGCTCGGCAATGTCGAGCTCGCTCATCACCTTGATGCGCGAGATGACAGCCGAGTACCATTCCTTTCCGATAGGATTCATCGCGTACTGCAAAACTCCGTCGATGCGGTACTTGATGGCGAGTTCCTGGTCGCGCGTCTCGATATGAATATCGCTTGCGCGCCGCTCTAATGCATTGAAGATGGTTGTGTCCACTAGCTTGATGACAGGTGCAATGTCTCCTTCATCGGACGCCAGCCGGTCAATCGAGAGATTCTCGTCCGGGTTGTCTTCCTCCCCGACTACATCGAGCGTGAACCCTGTCGTGACCTCTTCAAGAACGCGTTGCGACTGCTCGGTTTTCTTTAGTAGATCCGATATTTGCGAGTGCGTCGCAACCTTGACTTTCAGCCTCCTTCCGAGAAGAATCGAAAGTTCATCGATCGACACGACGTGGCGCGGATCCGACAGCGCTATGTCAAGAAAGCCGTTGCTCTCCTGCAACGGCACAAAGTGATACCGGAACATCAGGTCAACAGCCACGGATCGAAACAGCTCGTGGTCGATCTTTGTAGTCTTCAGGTCGACAAAGTCGCAGCAATACCGCCGCGCCAACGCGATCGCCTGTTGAGCCTCATCGGCCGGATCTTTAATTCGGAGTGTCTCGGTTGCCATTTACCTGATCGTGTCCGCGAGCGAGAAGATGGGCAAATACAACGCAACCAGCACGAAAGCCACAAAAATGCCCATGAAGATCATGATTGCCGGTTCAATTAGCGATAGAAGAGCCGTCATCCGGGTGGCTACGTCCTCTTCATAAAACTCTGCCACGCTTGCCAGCATCTGCGGCAATGCGCCGGTAGACTCGCCCACTTCCATCATGTCGATCGCCAGCTCCGGCACAATCCCGGTGCTTTCAAGCGACGACGACAACGACTTCCCTTCCCGGACCAGCACCGCCGCCCGATCCAGCGTCTTCTTTAGCAATAGACTGCCGAGCGACCGTCCCGCCGTCTCCAACGCCTGCACTAATGGTATACCGCCAACCAGCAACGTCCCCAGCACGCGCGCCAATTGAGCTACCTGATATTTGGTCCAGAGAACGCCAACCAGCGGAAGCCGCATCTTCCAGCGGTCCAGCGTCTCCTGCGAGCTTTCAGTGCGCGCCCAGAAGTAAAACAGAACACCGGCGGCAATCAATCCGGCAATTGCCGTTAGCACGTACCCGCGCGCTGTCGTGCCGACCGCAATCAGCATGCGCGTAGCCGCGGGAAGTTTCGCCTCCATGCTGTTATAGAGCGCGGCAAAATTCGGCACAACATACGTCACAAGGAAAACGATCAGCGCAATCACCAGGCAGATCAGCACTGCCGGATACAGAAGCGACAGCAACAGCTTCTTCCGGATCGCCAACGTAAGGCGCTGGTATGTGATGAACCGCTCCAGCACTTCCACCAACGCTCCGCTCTTTTCACCGGCTAATACGGACGTGACATAGATGGGGGGAAAAACGTGCTGATTGGCAAAAGCCTCTGAAAGAACCGACCCGCTCCGCACTTCTTCGCGAACACTGCGAATATGCCGCCCCAATTTTTCGTCTGTTAGCCTGTCGGCAAGTAAATCAAGACCTTTCAGAATCGGCAGGCCTGCGCGAACCAGCGTGACGAACTGCTGGTTGAAGATGAGGAATTTCTCCAGGTTTACTGTCTTCTGGCGGCGTTTCATACCGCCCAGACGTAGCCCCATGTCTTTGGCCCGGACTGAGTAGACCAGGTAACCCTGTTGTGCGAGCCGCTCGCGCGCTTCGCGCTCAGTCGCTGCTTGCGCAATCTGCTCGTGAACTTGACCTCGCGGGTCGGCGTAGCGGAGAAGGAACTCAGCCATTACTGCTCCTGCCCGCGATACTCTACCGCCTTCACAACTTCGGCGCCCGGCGGAATCTGAAAATGGAAAAGGTCGTCGTTCAATCTCGGATTGACCTTCTCGTCGCTGAACGTGTACGACAACAACGACTGGTCGCGGCCGACTACATTGAGTTTTTGAATCGATCCATCCGGCGCGATTAACATCTGTATCTGTTGATACGGGACGTGGTCGCTCTTCCCTGTTGCATCCAGCCAAGTGCCCGCATCACCGGCGCGCGTCTGAAAATCGCCAAACTCCTTCTTCATATCAAGGTGCCCGAGCAAGAATGCCAAAGGTGCCCGCATATCTTCAGTGTCCTTAAGAGGCACTTTTTCTACCCTGTTGTCCGAAGCGGTATACAGATAAATCTCTTTGCCATCCGAAACAAACAGTTTCCCTTCGGGCCGCGAGTAATCCCACCGCATTTTGCCCTTCTTGCGAAGTCTGAGCGTGCCTGCCTCCGGAGGACGCGGATGGCCCATTAGGCTGTATTTCTCAACAAAGTGAACCGAGAGAGTCTGGGCGTGATTGTAGTGCTCCTCGACATTTTTAATAAGCTGATCGGATGTTGAGTCGGCCCAAGCGGCCACGGCAACCGCCGCCAAGAGACACAAGAACCGCAATATAAATAGAAGACGCATTACGGTATGGGCGCGTTTAATTAAGGTGATAAGCGGTCGGTTTTCCAACTGTTGCGTCCATCCAAGGTGTAACGTATGCGATCGTGAAGGCGGCTGCGTCTGCCCTGCCAGAATTCAAACATCTCCGGTGTGACACAGTAACCACCCCACTGGGCAGGCCTCGGGATGTCTTCCCCGTCTGCATATAGCAGCTCCAATTCTTGCATCCTTGCTTCAACCTCCTTCCGCGAGGCTAAAATTTGGCTTTGATTGGACGCGAGCGCACCTAGTCTGCTTTTCCTGGGCCGCAGGCGAAAATAAGCTTCAGACTGTTCGGGTGATGTCCGGGCGACGCTACCTTCGATTCGTACCTGACGTTCGAGTTCAGCCCAGTAGAAAATCAGCGCGGCTCTCGGATTCGCAGCTAGTTCCTGACCCTTGCGGCTTCCGTAGTTTGTGTAAAAAACGAACCCATTCTCGTTGACTTCCTTAAGTAGGACAACTCGCGAGGAGGGTCTGCCGTCGATCGTTGCGGTCGAGAGCGTCATTGCGTTTGGCTCTTTAATGTCAGCGGCTTGCGCTTGGGTCAACCAGCTTCGAAATTGGAAGAATGGGTTTGAATCGCAACTCTCCTCGTTCAGTTCGCCAAGCCGGTATTCTTGACGTAAATCTTCGAGCGCCAGCCGTTGGGTTTGTTTCGCATCGTCAGCCACTGCTTCAGTTTGGCACCGGGTTTTCCTCGTTGCTATACTCGAAGCTGTCATGTGGCTGGTAGGCGTCCTGCATGTAGCGATCTGTGTGTTCCTGATCGTCGTCGTTCTTCTTCAAAGCGGTAAAGCTGCCGACCTTGCGGGAGCTTTTGGCGGCATGGGATCACAAACTGTATTCGGCCCGCGTGGTACCGCCACTGTTTTGTCCAAGGCGACCACGATCGCGGCATCCTTATTTATGATCACGTCTCTGGCCCTAGCGATCTTGGCTGATCGAGTATCGCCGAGCACCGGAAGCGTCCTCGAAAATCGAAAAGCGCCCGTTGTCCAGCAACACAAGCCACAACCCGCGCCCTCACCTCAACCAAAGAAGTAGTTCAGCAGCAAAGCGGAGATGGCGGAATTGGCAGACGCACTAGCTTGAGGTGCTAGCGGGTAACACCGTGGGGGTTCAAGTCCCCCTCTCCGCACCAAACTCAAAACGCGCTGGGCGCGTTCTTCAAAAGCTGGTGATGCATCGGCGCGCTGCGCTGACCGTCTCGTGAGACGCTAGTTGCGTGGTTGATGATGAACAGGTTCGTACGTCGGGGAGGATCTCGGCCGCGTTGCGGCGCGAAGCATTAAATAAAACTACATCCGATTCGGAAAACCAGGATCAACAAGGCCACGCTGCAGAACCGGACTCCCGAGAACCGCACTCCTCAGCTGCACCTGCAGCAACTGTTGCCGATGTGGCTCAAGAGCCTACGTCATACACACTTGATCGAAACCCATACGTGCAGGAACCTTTGGAGAATGGATCGTCGGGGGCGCAACTCGAGTCCGCAGATCCTGTCGTCCCGCAATTCGCCACTTTTCCGGCGCGAGTTGACAGGCCGAAGTTCCGGCCGTTTTCTAGCAAGTGGCCATGGTTCGCGCTTGCCGTCATCGCGTTCGCTGCGATTCTCTGGACGGCGTGGATTCTAGGCAGACAGAGCGCTCAAGCTCAGAAAACAGCTTTGCCTTTGCCCGCTCCAAAATTCTTGCTCACAAAGGCGTCAAACGGTCAAGATTTGATCCTCAAGAGTGACTCGGCCGCAACCCTGCAACAACTCGCCGTGGACGTATTCGACGGCGATGTCATGCGCCACCTGAATCTCACAGATGGATTTAAGAACACGGGCACAGCGACCATCGCGCATACGACGGGCAACGTTCAGATGATTGTAGGAGGCGTGGACCAGAGCGGACATCGTTTTCTTGAACGCCTGGGATTCATTGACGCCGACGCAGTCAGCCGCGATATGAGTTTAGCTGCAAATAATAAAGGAACGCAGCCGTCCAGTGCGGAACCGGCAAAAATCAACACCGTGAGATCGCACCGCAATCGGCGGCGCAGATCCTCTAGATAAACCGCAGAGACAGTTGTTCAGGCAAATAGGTTCCTGTTCAAGAACTCGTTGCGGAACTTGCCGTTTGGATCGAGCTTGGCGGCCAACCCAACAAAGTCGTCCAGTTTTTCGTAACGGCGTCTCAGGACAGCCGGGCTCATGGTAAACAACTTCCCCCAGTGCGGGCGCGGGTCGAATGGCGATAATTCCCGTTCGATAACTGGAAGCACGTTTCTCACGGCCGGCCAGTCTGGCTTCCATGTGAAATGGATCGCTACACTCGGCCGCGCGTACGCGGTGCTCATCCACAGATCGTCCGCGGCAATCGTTCGAATCTCAGAGATCAGCAGATGTGGGCTCACCTGATCTTGCAACCGTTCGACTGCCAGGGTTGCCTCCACGGCGTGACGCCGCGGCAGTAGATATTCCGTCTGAAGTTCTTTTCCAGCACTTGGCGTGAATCCCATTCGAAAGTGAGGCAGGCGATCGTACCAGGGCCCCGGCACTCCCATCTGCTCCGTGCAGTTCTCAGCGGAAAGGCCATATATCGGATGTAAGTTGCGGGTGGCCAGGCGGGCCTCGAAGAATTCCTTCGGAGCGTGGAATTCAGACGCATCGCCGGACCGCGTCTTGATCCAGACTTCACTAACCTTCTTGTCACGCCAATCGGTGAAGAGACTGACGCTGTATCCACTCGCTTCAATCTCATCGAAATGGTCCTGCATCTGGCGCAGTGGAAGATCTTGATAAACGTACTGACGCACTTGATAGGTCGGCTGCACCTTCAGAGTGACTCGGGTCAGAACACCAAGCGCGCCTAATCCGACGACGGCAGCCTGAAACTCTTGCGGGTTCGATTCGCGGCTGAGTTTAACCAGCTCGCCCGCCGCGGTAATCATTTCCAGACCGCGAACCGCGGTCGCAAGATTTCCGTTCTTCTCGCCGGACCCATGCGTAGCTGTGCTGATTGCTCCCGCAACTGAAATGTGCGGCAACGATGCGAGATTGTGGAGCGCAAAACCCTTCTTGTCCAAAAAAGGCCCTAACTGCCCATAAGTAACGCCCGCCCCGACAGTAACGGTGGAGGCGCTTGCGTCGAGTTGCATATCTTGCAAAGCTTTGAGCGAGAGAAAGCTGTGGTTGCTGTCGGCTATCGAATTGAAGCAGTGTCTTGTCCCGAGGACCTTTAGCTTGTCCTCGGACCGAAGTCGCGCTCGGATGCCGTCAAAGGTTGAAACCTCGTAGACACGGTCTGTGCCGTAGGTGATGTTACCCGCCCAGTTTGTCAGGACCTCTTTCGCCGGCATCTTGGAAGGTCGCTCGAACGATGGCCACGCAAGGGCCGACGACAACATTCGAAGAAACGCTCGTTTGTTCACTGCGCCCAAGATGCTATCAAAAGCACTCGCGGCAAGGCACGGCCATACGCGGGCTGCCTATAAGGAACCTGACCAGCTCATTCGTATCGAATAGCTTTCATAGGATCGATAGCCATGGCTCGGCGCGCCGGAACATAAGAAGCTAAAACGGCTACCCCGGTAAGAATCACGCAAACCGAAAGAAAGGTGACAGGATCGGCGGTACCGACTCCGTAAAGGAGGGTAGAAAAACTGGATAACAGTCTGGCAGCGATGAAAGCGGAGACGCCTCCGATGAGCATGCTTATCAGGGCCAGCCGGAGGCCTTCGCCAACGATCATGCGGAATACGCCCGACTTCTCCGCGCCCAGCGCCATCCGGACTCCAATCTCCTGAACACGCCGTGTCACTGAATACGAGATGACGCCGAAAGTACCGATAGACGCGAGTAGCAGTGCCAATGCGGCAAAGGTTCCCATCAGGATCATGGGAAAGCGCTGGGGCATGGATCTTGCAGCGAGTTCCTGCAAGGTGCGAACATCATAAATCGGCTGATCGGCGCCGGCCTGCAAGACGGCGGCCCGCACGGCAGGCATGATGGTTGCGCTGTCAAGCGAGGTGCGAATGGTCGCGCTTATGCCGCCGTACATTCTGGGCAGCCAGTGATTGGAGATCTGGTAGAAAGCGCCATAAAGCTGGTAAGCGCTGGACCGGACTTGGCCGTCCAAACAGCTGCACGTGCCCGACGACGCCGATAACACGGAACGAACCCACGTGGATCAGAGACAGCGTCTGGCCAATAGAATCTTTGTCCGGGAAGTAAGCACGCGCCAGTCTGCTATCGATGACCAGCACAGGAGCAGAGTGTGTATCGTCCTGCAACGTGAAGAAACGGCCTCGAAGCAGTGGTATGCCCATCACCTTGAGGTAATCGGGACCGACTGAATAAGAGTTGGCCCGAGGCGCCTCGGCCATAGACGCAGGAACCGCAGAGCCGACCCAGAACGGGAGCGAGTCGTTATCTCCACTTAAGGGAACCAGTGTTGTGAAATCGGCAGCCTCTACGCCCGGTATCGCGCGAAGCCGGTCCGCTAGTTGCCGATACGTCGTACGCTCGGCGGCAGCACTTTTCTTGACGGACGGCGATAACCCGATTTTAAAGGTGATCGCTCGCCGGATCTCGAAGCCGGGATTCACTTCCCATAGGTGGCGCACAGTTCGAAATAACAGCCCTGCGCCGACAAGCAATACCACGGTTAGCGACATCTGGAGAATGACGAACATGGTTTGAGCGCGATGGCTGCCGGTATCGCCCCGGCCTCCCTGCTTTAAGGAGGTTTGCAGGTCAAGCCGCGCGGTCTTGAACGCCGGCAAGAGAGCTGAAACCACCACCACACAGACGGAAATGCCCAACGTGAACAGGAGGACTTGAACGTTGAGGCCGATGCCGCGGCTCTGACCCAATGTTCCAGGAAGAGCTGCAACAAGCGGCTTCAATCCCCAGCCGGCGACGGCAAGGCCTACGGCAGCTCCTATCAGTGACAGCACGACGGCTTCAGTAATCGACTGCCGGACGATACGGCCGCTATTCGCGCCGAGCGCGGAGCGAACTGCAAATTCGCGCGAGCGCACTACAGAGCGGGCGAGCAACAGGTTTGACAGGTTGGCGCACGCAATGAGCAACACTACCGAGACGGAGCCGAACAGCAGCAAAATCGTGCTGCCCACATTCCCGACGACTTCTTGCTTTAACGGTTCGACCATGGTCCCCAGTCCGCGCTCTTCGTTGGGATACAGGCGATCCAGGTCCGCCTGTACCGCATCCATGTCCCCTTGCGAGCGCTTGATGGAAACGCCGGGCCTCAGGCGCGCTACGCAGGCGATGTCATGCGTGGTGCGATCTCCCAGCAAGAGCGCGTCGGACTGGCCGAGCGGAATAAAGAAATCAGCGTCCGCGAGGAAGCGAAAGCCGGGTGGAAGGACGCCTACGATGGTATAACTCACGCCGTCCAGCGTCATGGATTTTCCAAGCGCTTGGACGCGGCCGCCAAAGCGCATTTTCCAGAGCCGGTTGCTGACGATGGCGACGTGCGCGCCTCCGTAAACATCTTCCGCGGACGTGAATTCCCGGCCGAGTGCGGGTTTCACGCCCAGTGTGCGGAAAAAATCCCAGGACACTAGCTGACCGCTAAGATGCTCCGGAGTACCGGGACTGCTCAGGTCAAATCCCTGAGGCGCAAAAGCGGCCATACGAGCAAAGGATCGGCTGTTCCGGCGCCAGTCGAGAAAGTCCGAATAGGATAGATAGGTTGAATTTTTCAGCGTCTGGTTGTAAAGCCATACCAGAACCAGGCGATCCGGTTCGTTGTATGGCAAGGGCCTTAGAACGACACCTTGAACGACGCTGAAGATAGCGGTGGTAGCGCCGATTCCGAGCGCAAGCGTGAAAATCGCCACCAGAGCGAAGCCCTTGCTGCGCCCCAGTGCACGAATGGCATAGCGGCAATCGGCTAGTACGGAGTCAAACCAAGTTGCGATCGGGGCCGGGTGGGATTGTACGCTCACCTTTCAAACACATAGCATGGATGCTTCCGTGACCGGCGGACGAGAGAAATGTGCCGCGGCGGTTTTACTCGTGCACGCTGCGTTGAGCCCGTGAGGCCGTATGCGAACGCAGCCAGGGATCAAGGGGAACAAACCAGATGTTGTAAAGAGAGTTATTCCATAACTCCATGTCTTCCAGATCTCTCTGCCTTTCCTTAATAGTCTCGGGAAATGTTGTCGGTGCAACGCGGTCGCTGGCAAAATACAGTGTTCGATGGTCGGGGCTCAGCCGCGCCTCGGCGTCCGAACCAGGACTGTTTACGACGTTCCCCAAATGCAGAGGCGTGCCCCAGGTCCCTTCGTCGCGAAAGCAAATGAAGAGGTCGATGTTCTTCTCGGCAGGAGACCTGCCGGAACCAAAAACAATAAACGATTCATCCGGCGCAATTGCTGGATCTACATCCGTTTCTTGGCCCGTGCTGAAGGGCAACGCCACAGGCGTTTCGAACGCCCTCCCGTTCCATGTGGAGCGAAAGAGTCGAAATTTTTTCTTTGGCCCGTCCGGTTTCATGAAGTAGACGCTTCCATTTGCAGCTACGCTTGGCGCGAAGATTGTCGGCGCATCGTTGATGATGGCGGGCAGTGGCTTGGGATCGCTCCATCCCCCGCTGATGCTATCGACGCGCCACAGAGCGGAACCCCTGCCGGGCCACGACTTCCCATTGTAGAAGCCGTCTCGCGGCTTCTCGCCTGAATGCAGTGGCCGGTTTGAGATGAAAAGCAGGTACGAGCCGTCAGGCGCCATAGCAGGCTCCATATCCTCCCACTCGCCGGAGAATGCAGCTATCGCCGGCTGACTCCAGGATGCTCCTTGTCGGTGAGACACCAAAATGGTTGAGGACGAAGTGTTGCTTCGCGAGAAATAGACAGTCTCGCCATCGGGCGTAAACGCGGGTGAGGCGTCGTGTGCAGGACCAGAGATGATGCCGGGCGCGAAAACCCGCGGAGCCGATGGACTGCCTGGGTCAGATTGGCCAATGGCCGAGGCGTGACAAGCGCATATCAGACCGCAGGCCGTGAATAGAAGTTTGCGAGACATAAAACCTCGTCAGCGGAGTTGGTGTGTTTTGGACGTCCGTCACTCTAAAGAGATAGCGCTTAGAAAAGGAAAACCATTTTTAGTCAAGTCAAAACGGCAGCGGCAATCGGTGAAACAACGTCAGCGAATGGCAGTGGTTATCTGTGGCGGAGGCGGGATGTTTCGGTTTTTAAACCATCCGATGCTGGTATTTTGATTGGCTTTGGCCGGCGGGACATCTCGAAGGTCCGGCATAAAAATTTGTAGCGCTGAATCGGGCGTCACTCGCGTGTATCCGCTGGTCAACTGCGCCTGGTAATTCGCAAGATCCAGATCGAACCAGGGGTCCTTCGAGATATCGATCATGATCAGGTCGACGCTGTTCATCGTCAGTTTTCCGAAACTCAGGGCGCCGCCCTTGAGGCTGAGAAAATTACGCCAGAGTTCGACGCGTTGAACGTCCTGAGCAGCGTCTCCGTAGACCTCCTCGATATCTGGGCTGACCACATGCACCTTGGTCAGCTTGCCTTGGATATGCGGCGCCGGCAGCAGTTTTTGGGGATCCAGGAACACGTCGTTTCCTGTGACCACGACACCATCGATGCTCTGTTTGAAAAGGTCCACCAGCGATACTTTGAATATTCCCAGCAGCCCTTTGAGAGGAATTTTCAGTACGTCCAGCTTTGTGACATGCACGCGAATGCGATTGTCGGGAGTAGCGGAGACTTCACCGATCAGTTGAATAGGCAGTGGAACGATCTTGTGAACGGTTCCCGTTAACTTCAGCAGGTCTCCGTCGGCAGTTAAAGTTGCATTCTTGAGTGGCGAGTCCGAAAGGGACGTATTGAGAAAGTTGCCGATATCGCCGATATTGGCGCGAAGCACTCCAGTATTGATGTCCAGGGAAAAGGAGTCCGGCTCGTCGAGAGAGGGGCTGACATTGCGATGAGTCCTTGCCAATTGTCCGTCCAGCCATCGAACGTAAACGCGAAAATTGGGGCCTCTACGGAGGAGCAAGTTGTGTGCATGCACCTTCGTTTGAGAGAGATCCGGCCGGCTGCTTGCGGATAAAGTGGAAGGGGACGTGGTTGCGGAAGCGACAGCAGTATTCGCGTTTTCCGATTTCTTGTGCGTGCGAAATCGCCACCACCATAGGATCAGTACCAACGCGGCGCAAACCGCAACGCCGAAGATGAGGTTAGAACGAGCGCGCATCTCAGCTCATGTTAATCCGCGGTCAGCGCGCGGGCGGCAGCTATTCGGCCCGTGCAAGAGCAGTGCGAGCGATGCGCAATCGATATTCTTCTACTTTGGCGTGTTGCTTCTGGGCGCGGACGCTCAACTCTTCGAGATCCACGCCCGTCAGCCGGTCGTCTGTCGCGGCAATTGTCGACAGCGCGCGCCACAAAGCCAGCTTTCCAAGAATTCCTAGCGCGAGCGTTTCCAGGGCCTGAAACGTCCCAAGCCCCAGCGGCTCATCGTGGCTTAATTTGAACCGGGTCATCTTCTCGGCCACCCAAGCTGCAGCCTGTTTTACGTCAGCAGATCCCTTGCCGCAGCGGTCGGCGATTTGTTGAAGTACTTCCGAATCCTGCTTGATCTCGGCAAGCAAGCCAGACGCGAATTCGCCTATTGGTTGCCCGGCGTAGCGGTCGCGCATTGAGTCTATAAGATCAATCGCGAAAGCCGAACCCGCGAGGTGATCATGCAAGTAGACGACTAGCGGCTCGCTCATTTGTAGACCTAATTACATCACGAACAAGGCAAACATGGCCCGGCGCCAAATTGGGTCACTTAAAATGTCACCCAAGCGCGGTCGGGTTATCGCGGCTTCGTGTAGACGCTTGGCAGTGAAGCATAATAAAAGAACCGTGGCGAGTAATCCCGTCTATTTAGAGATCGTAGACTTCTTCGCATCCGGTACGACACCCCAAGCCGTTATAGATTTCCAGCCCTCGGCTGCCGCGCAGCAGCGCGCGCTCGAGTTGCTCGAGATTGCCGGAGATGGTCAACTAACTCCAGAGCAGGAATCTGAGTTGGAACACTTCACTGAATTGGAGCACATTCTCAGAATGGCTAAGGTCCGCGCACGTCAGATTCTTGCTGCCAAGCAGTGACTTGGCCTGAATCGCTACGCAAGCTCGTCGAATCACGTGCGCTGAGGCGCTGCGAGTACTGTCTGCTTCAAGAGGCCGACGCTGGCTTCCCACACCAAATTGACCATGTGATTAGTAGAAAACATGGCGGGACGACTCACGCCGACAATTTGGCGCTCGCTTGTTATCTCTGCAACCGCTATAAGGGGAGTGACATTGCTTCCCTCGATCCGAGAACAAATGAGCTCGTTCGCTTGTTCCATCCTCGTCAGGATCTGTGGGCCGAGCACTTTGGCATTGCTGGTTCCGTAATCGAGCCGTTAACACAAATTGGAATCGCTACATGTCGTCTGCTGCGGCTCAACAGCCCGGCCCGCGTGGTCGAGCGCCAAGCGCTGCAAGCTCTGGATCGCTACCCCCGGATTGCGCAGATGGATGGGAAGGCGTAGAATTCACGCTGGAGCTTTTTATGCCAGAAAACATGCAAGATCTCTTTGACCGTCTCACTGAGCTTTGGAATACCGGTGAGCCCGAGTTGGCCGCGCAGGTGTACGACGACCAAGTAGAGCGAACCGATCCGAACGTGCAGAAGCCCTCTCGCGGAATACAAGAGATCGTAAAGTACATTTCCGAAATACACACAGGCTTTCCCGACTTCAAAATCGAAATGAAAGAGAGAATCGGCGACGGAGAGCAATTCTTCACTGAGTGGATCTGCACTGGCACACAAAATGGCGAGTACCAGGGTATCCCTGCGACGGGCAGGCGGGTGGAGATAACCGGCGCGACGGTGAGCCGGATTAAGAGCGGCCGCATCGCTGAAGAGCGGGTTTATTTTGACCGGCTTGCCATGTTGCAACAGTTGGGAGCCGCACCGGGTGGAACGCAAAGTAAGTCAAAGACCGCGGCCCAGTGAGATCGTGGACCGCGCGACATCCGGAATTGGCGTACCGCTTTGTGGAGCGGCGCGCCGGTAATCTCGGCCGAGAAGCGCTGCGATTGTTCCCGCAATTTGCGATTGCTTTACCGTAACTGCGTTCGCTCTATTGCCCAAGGCCGGTGTGTCGGGCCCGAGAAACATCACGAATATATATCTGGACTCAGGAATCTTCTCGCCATGCCGAGTCCATTCGGCGCCGACACCGCGGCCATGGTCGGTGCCAAAGATGAGCGTGGTCCGGCCACGATATTCAGGCATGGAAGAAATCGTCTCCCACAGGGCTTTCAGATAACGATCTGCCCGATGAGCCGCATCAAGGTAAAGATCGTATCGTCCGCTGTGGGCCCAATCGTCCGTCTCGCCCAGCGAGATAAACAGTATCTTAGGCTTACGTGCTTTGAAGTACGCGAGTGCAGTGTGGAACGGAAGTGCATCAAACGGTTCTTCCTTCCACACTTGCGGCTGGTCCGCTTTCAACCGATTCAAGAGTGCGACTTCTCGCGAGTCCGGCAGTAACTGGAACGCGTCATATCCGGCATTCACGGGGAAATGCGCTCGCGGCGCATTGAGGATATAAGGAAATGCGTCCCAGGCAGCAAATGCTGCAACACTGCCGGAAAAGGCAGGCTGCCCGTTCAGCCATTCCAATACGGTCTTATTTGGATTTAGAATCTTATCATTGCTCTTGATGCGAGGGTCGGCGAAGCCGCAGAGTGCTTCGCTGTATCCCGGATACGAGAAATTCAAACCGTTAGTGACGAGAGCATCTGAGTGTTGGTCACGATCGCCATAAATCTGGCCTTGCACGGCTATCGTGCTCCAGACGAAGGGCATCAATTTCTTCCGGCGTTCATCGCGGTTTTCACTCCAGTACGCACTTCTGCAAGCAGGAACGTCTTCTACGCCGCCGGCCTCTTTTGTCAGCAACGCAGCCTCAGCGCCGCGAAACACTTCCTGCCAACGCAGGCCATCTGTCATCACAAAAATCACGTTGGCAGTTTTCCACGAACCTGCTAACAAGCTGCAAGAGAGGCAAGCAATCAACGCCGTCAATTTGCGCGCCCGGCTGAATATGCTCGCGATGCTGACATCGGACAGGCGTTCCGTGTGCTGCCAAATTTGTTGGTTCATGCTCAAAGACGAGTACAGGGTAATGAAGTCAAAGTTACACTAGCCCAAGCGCCGGTTTCCGGCTGACGCAATAGGCGTCTACACCAAAAGATCGAGCCCACTGTAGATCCGCGGGTGGACGACAACCACTCGTAATTCCTTTAGAGTACTGAAAACGCTTGATGATCCACAACCTCAGACGCGCGACGCTCGCTCTGTATCTACTCCTGTTTTCCGCGTCACTAGCTCCGTGCCAGGATCCTACGGGAACACTGGAAGGCCAGGTGTCCGACCCATCCGGCGCGCTGATCCCCAATGCCACCGTCACGGTCACGAACGAAGCAACGGGGTTCACCGCTAATCAGCAATCATCGGGATCGGGCACGTTCAGGTTCTCTTATCTTCCGGTGAATAGCTACAGTGTGCTGGTGTCGAAGCAGGGCTTTTCGGCTTTCGACGCAACCAATGTCCGCATTGACGTGGACCGGACCGTGAATCTTCCGGTGAAGCTGAACCTGGCCGGCAAGAGAGAAGCGGTGGCGATTAGCGCGATAGCTGCGACAGTAGATGTGAGTTCAACACTTGGCAACGTCATTACTGCCCACGATGCAGTCGATCTGCCGCTGAATGGACGGAACATTACGCAACTCGGACTGCTGCAGCCGGGAGTTGCGCCGTTAACTTTTGGCCTATTGCAGGCTGGCGGCATCGCGCGCGCCCAGCAAGCATATGCAGTGAACGGCGAGCCGCCGGAGAACAACAACTACCTGCTGGATGGAGTCACGAACGTCGATAGCGTGAACGGAGGATTCGCGATACGTGTGCCGCCCGACGCCGTCACTGAATTTCGTATTCTTACTTCAAACGCCCCACCCGAATATGGCGAAACAAGCGGAGCTACAACCAGTGTGGTGACGCGCTCCGGGACGAACGCTTTCCACGGCGACGTCTATGATTTTCTGCGCAATAACGCGTTCGATGCGCGCAACTTCTTCGCAGTGACTACGGAACCCCTGCACCAGAATCAGTTTGGCGGAACCCTTGGAGGCGCCATTCGCCGGGACAAAGACTTTTTCTTCGTCTACTACGAAGGGCAGCGCGATCGCGAAGGCGAAACGAGAACCGCGATTGTGCCCACGGCTGCGGAACGCTCGGGCGATTTTTCGCACTTGACCGATAGCGGCGGAAATCCAGAGCCTCTTATCAACGAATTCTCGGGCCGGCCTTTCAGTTATAACGGCGTTCTAGGTCAGATCCCACCGTCACTTTTGAGTCCAATCTCGCTCAAAGCTGAATCCCTGATACCGCTGCCGAATATTGGACCGACTCTCTATTCCTCTACGCAGTTGCTGACGAACAACTACGATCAAGGCGGTTTTCGCCTGGATCATTATTTCGGCAATAACGATCAGCTCTTCGCACGCTACGCCGCATCTTCACAGCACGAACTCGACCCACTGCCGATTAATGGTTCAGGCGTTCCGGGATTTCCAGTGACGAATAACGTCACGACGAATTCCGCAACTATCTCGTATGTTCACTTGTTCTCGCCGGAGCTGGTTCAAACTGTGCGAGTGGCGTTCTTCCGGAATGTTTTCCTGGAAGGCGCAGCGACTAATCATAGTGCCGCCAGTAACCTCGGGTTTACCTATCAGCCGACTTTGTCATCGGAACTCGGCGATCCGTATCTGATCCTGAGCGGCTACACCGATGTTGGTAACCCCATCACAGGTCCGCAAAATACTTATCAAAACGATTACCAAGGCTATTACTCGCTGGGATGGACGCGCAGCGCTCATAACTTCAAGTTCGGTGGATATATAGATCGCCAGCAGATCAACGTGTTGCTCGGCATTGCCACGAACGGTTTTTTTGTGTTCGCTCCCGTTCCCGCGAGCGACTCTTTCGCGAGCTTCTTGCTGGGACAGCCGGTGCAGTTTTTCCAAGGCGGCGGCGATTTCAACCGTGGGTTGCGTAAGTGGATTATTGCCGGCTACGCGCAGGATGAATGGCGAGTGAGTTCGAAATTAACGTTGAGTTATGGCCTCCGCTACGAGGTGAACACACCTTACACGGATATCCGCAACCGCCTGAACGCGTGGGCTCCGGGCAAGCAATCCATCGTTAATCCGAGCGCACCCACCGGGCTGCTCTTCCCCGGCGACACCGGTGTTCCCGCCGGGATTGCGGCAATCGACTATCACGAGTTCATGCCGCGCATCGGATTCGCGTGGGATCCCGTCGGCGAAGCGAAGACGACTATTCGCGCCGGCTACGGCATCTTTTACGACGGTTACACGAACGGCACCGGTGGACCGTTGCAAGCCGCAGTTAGCGCGCTCCCATGGACGGAGGCTTACCAGTTGAGCGGTCCAGGCATGAATTTTGCGAATCCATATAACGGAAGCACGCCGCCATTCGTTTCGCAACAATTCGTGCGTCCGGCAACGGTCCTTACCGTTGAATCGGGGATGTTGCCGCCGTATTCGCAGAATTGGGACTTCTCGATTGAGCACGTTTTCGCGAAGTCGTATCTGCTGGACGTTCGTTATGTCGGCAACAAAGGAACTCACTTGCCGAGATTTATCGAAGCGAATCCTTCCGTGTACGGGCCTGGGGCGACGGTAAAGCAATGCCGATCAACGCCGCATCCACGCCGGTTGCGATGCTTCCGGTTCATGCGCGTTTGCTTCGGTCGGATTGATTGCCGATAACAACAGCTCGACATACAACGCGCTGCAGGTCTCTTTCTCGCGGCAATTGACCAACAAGTTTTCGTTCCAGGCGTCTTACTGGTGGTCAAAGAGCCTTGACTACGTTTCATCCCTGAATATCGCCGGATCTGCGCCGACGCTCGTGGCGGGTGAAAACGACTTGGCGCAGAACCCGTTCGATCTTCGCGCGGAGCATGGCCCCTCGCTGTTCGACGCTACTCATCGATTCGTCTTCAGCGGCACATACCCACTGCCGAGCTGGAACATGGCGCCGCGAGCGGCGCGTTTCCTGGTGAACGGCTGGCAGTTGAATACAATCGTCACGCTTGCATCCGGTACTCCATTCACCGTTTATGACAGCGACAACGCCCCGATGGAGGGTACGGCTCCTGAGATAACGGGCTTCTATTCAAGCCGTCCAAATGTCTTGTCCAATCCCAATAACGGCCCGCACACACCAAACATATGGGTCAGCCGCAGCGCATTTCAGCAATTAACGCCCGAGTCAAATCCGGGGCAGTTCGGCAATGAAGGGCGCAATGCAGTTCGCGGACCGGGTCTTGCCAGCGCGGATATCTCGCTATTCAAGAACTTCGCGCTAACGGAAGCGTCGCACGTGCAGTTCCGTGCCGAAGCATTCAACACGCTAAACCATCCGAACTTTCATGCTGCCTGAGAACGACCTGGCGTCGCCGGAATTTGGCCAGATTCTGCAAGCGGCGCCTCCGCGGCTGATTCAGCTCGCATTGAAATTCGTCTTTTGATAAGGGAGAAAACATGGAACCGATGTTTCTGAAAGAAGTAGAGCAGCACAAGGGCGACGACAACTATACTCGCGCCATCGAGATGATGAAGCGAGCCGGGCCGGAATATCCTCAGATCCTGCACATGTTCTCGTTCAAGATGAAAGCAACGATTCATCTCGAACGGTTCACGCAGGAGATGCTGCGCGAGCCGGCGCCGCTTTCGCCGGGCTTTCGCGAGCTGATTGCGGCTTACACGTCACATCTGAATCAGTGCCCGTTTTGAACGAAATCGCACGCCGCGGTCGCGGCGGAATTGCTGGGCAGCAGAGAACTGGTGGACGGAGTGCTTGCGGATCTCGAGACCTCGCTTTTGTCGAAGCCCGAGAAGGCTCTGATGCGATTCGTCCGGAAAGTCAATCATGAGTCCTATACGATCCAGCCCGACGATATCGATGCTCTGCACGCGGAAGGCTACACGGACGAGGCAATCTACTATGCGATTACCGTTTGTGCCCTGTTCAATTTTTATAACCGCTGGATCGACGCCAGCGGTGTGCACCCGATGAGCGATGCGGCACATGCGGCCGGGGCAAAGCGATCGGCCATCCACGGCTACTCGCGCGGTTCTTAGCGGGCTCATCCGCTTCGTGGCAAATGAGCGGATGCGCCGTTCTAATTACGGCCTGCTGCGGCGTTTTCGTTAGCTTCGCCTCCATTGTCGTGTACACTTTCGGGGTTTTCTTGAAGCCGCTGACCGGAACGTTTCACTGGTCAAGAACACAGGTTTCCACGTCGTTCGCGTTGGCGGCGCTTACAGTCGCTTTTTGCTCGCCGCTGCTTGGACAGTTGCTGGACCGTTTCCCGGCAAGGCGCGTCGTGCTCCCATGCACAATCGTTTACGGCGTCGCGTTGGCATCCTTGGCATTCCTTACTCCGCACCTGTGGCATCTCTATGCGGTATTCGCGACTGTTGGAGTCGTGGGCAACGGCACCACACAACTTGCCTATGCGCGCGTGGTTAGTGCGTGGTTCGACAAGCACCGCGGCCAGGCGCTCGCCGCTGTGATGGCGGGTTCGGGGCTCGGTTCGATGGTGTTTCCGCCGGTAGCGCAGGCGTTGATTTCCAGATTCGGGTGGCGTATGGCTTATGCGGCGCTGGGTGCTCTTATCCTGGTGACAGCGGTGCCGCTGGCCAGCACATTCTTGTATGAGCCGGGACTGGCGGCGGCGCACGAGCGGGCAGCGAGCAAGAAAGAACGGGTCGCCCGGCTAGCGCTGTCGGCGCCCTTCTTGGGAATCGCAGCGGCACTGCTACTGTTTTCCTTCGCAACAAACGGGTTGAACACGCATTGGGCAGCCTTGCTCAGCGATAGCGGCGCGACGGCGGAACAGGCTGCACTGATACTGTCCGTAGCGGGAGCGGCTGCCTTGTTCGGCAAATTAGGGACCGGTTACCTGCTCGATCGCTTTCGGGCGGGCCGCGTGGCAGCGGTATTGCTCGGATTATGCGCGCTCGGTTTCGCCCTTACGTTGCGCGCGTATAGCTGGCCAGTTGCGGTCACCAGCGCGATTTTGGTGGGGACTGGAATGGGCGCTGAATCGGACGTCGTGCCTTACCTATTGACCCGTTACTTCGGCCTTGAGCGATTCGGGACACTCTACGGCTATACATGGTTCGTATATGCAGTAGCGGGAGCGACCGGCCCCATTGTGATGGGCGCGGTATTTGATCGCACGCGCTCGTATCATGCGGCATTGGTAGTTTCGCTGGCGATGGTAGTTGGAGCGGCTCTGATCTTCAGCGCGCTGCCGCGATATCAAACGCCGAATTGGAATCGCGGAATGGAAATGTGACTTACACCACAGCGAAATCTGACGCATCTGCCGCCAAACCGCTATTCCGGCAAAAGCCGCAGCTATGCAATTCTGCTGAAACCGGCTAGGGTCGTGAATAGTGGATGACAACAGCGTGTTAACCGAAGCTCGACCGCCCGTTGTGGCGAGCGACTCGGCTGAAGCGATCACTGTTCAGCTAGCGGAAGTTCGTTCCGCGTTCAAGACAGCCGATGAGACGTTTCGGATTTTCAGAGGAATGCTTTTGGAACACCCGCCGGAATGGCCGGATGTTCTACCGCTCGAGTGGATACCGATTTCGGATCACTGAGCAGGGCTTGCCGCGGCAGGCACGCGATCCTAACGGGGATGTAGCGCCATTTTCGTGAAAGCTTCCCAAAACTCTTCCGCGAAGGAGGGCTTCGGCTCGAATTTCAGGTGCTCAAGGAGTGGTTTGCGCTCGGCATCGGTAAGCACTGCATGTTCTGCGCTGCCGGGGCGGAAGGCATTGAATTCGGGATGAAGGCGTGCGCTGTGTGGATAAGTGACATCTACGCGTGCTATGACGGCTCGGAGTCGGCTCACGCGCTGTTCCGGCGGGACGCGATCCAGGCCAAGTTCAAGCGCGGCTGAGCGCTCGCGCCCGGGAGCGTCCTCGATGCAGGCGGACGCCTCGAGTTCCGAGAGGCCGAACCCGTCCATCAGGACGCCGTAGATACCGCCGATGCCGGCCGAGTACTCGGCTAAAAGCGTGAGAGTGTTCCTGACGTATTCGGGAGCTCGTTCTGTCGCGCTTGCCGGGGCAAATTTGAGGGGGAAGACCCAGGCAACTCCTCTGCGAGGCTGGACGCCGATGACCTGAACCGCCGATGCGTACCTGGGCGCGAAGTATCCGATGGCTTGCTGAATCATACGCGAGCCCCCATCGGGCGTCCCGCGCTCGGCCGCGACCCAGGCGCTCTCCCATTTCCGCAAGGGAGACATTTCGTCCCACGAAGGCGGATGCATATCGTAAGTGAAACCGATGCTGCTAAGGACTTCATCGCTGATTTCAGGCGGGGGCACGGTGTATTGGGCCAAGCCCAGCAGGGCTGTGCATTGCTCGGCGACCAAGGCGCGGCAAGGTGCTTGGGAAAATGCCGCAGTACTAAGAAGGGCCGCTAAGACCGCGTAGCGGAAGATTCGCGACGTAGTGGCTTTCATTTAGACGACGCGAGGCGTTCGAGCATCGTAGCACGGCGCGCGATCACATCTTCCGACATTCCGCCGAACTTGCCCGGGCTCGCCACCAGCAGAAGTGCGGCCGCCATCCTGGGGCCGTGAAGCGCCGCTTCGGCAAAAGCACGGTTCCAGTAGGCCAACATAGAGTTCTCGGCGAGCGGAAGCAGGGACGTGCGGATTGTAGCGGCGTCGGGTTCGATCTCACATCGGAGGGCATTGGCTTTCTGGACAAGATGGCGCGCTTCCTCGGGCGAAATCAAGTCGGCATAAGCGTCAATCAGGTCGGGATGGATTTGTCCCACGCGGCCGATGGATGGAAAGCGCTGCAAGGGGTGGGAAGGTTTGGGCGCGGAGGGCGGATCGGACGGCTTTTCGCGCAATGCTTTGGCAATCTTCGCGGCGACCTTTTCAAGTCCACCCTCTTCGGGCAGCGCGAGCGAGTGGAATCCTTTCAAGCCATCGTAATGACCACGGGTTTGACCCAAGTAAACCGGTAGGACCAGGTGATCCTTCGGATTCGCCTTGTGAAGGCCGAGGGCGGCATCAATCTCGTCGGCAAGATACCCGACCGAATGGTCCTCGTCCGGCACTAACACAACCGTGGCCCGGGAGGACGACTGAGCGGCAGGGATGGCCGCCTTCCACTGCGTTCCGGCATCCATTTGCCTGTCCACGAACACGACGAATCCGGCGTTTTGCAGCTCCGCTGCAAGTTGCTCCGCCGTAGCTTTGTCAGCTCCCGCGTGGGCTATAAAAATATCGTATTGAGGGACGGCTCGGTCCTGGGCCATTAACTGGCAATTCTACAAAATGCAAAGCGTAGCAATTATGCGCGGCGCAGCGTAAACACCGCGATTTCAGGCGGGCAGTTCAGACGTACCGGGAGCGAGGAACAGCCGACACCGCCGCTGGTGTAGCCATGCATTCCGTTGTAATTCCAACTTCCATAGGTGTACTTGCGAGGGCATTTTGCGTTACTGCGAAGTGACCCGATTTTAGGGATTCGGATCTGACCACCGTGGGTGTGGCCGCACAGGTATAGCTGAACGCCTGAAGCAAAGGCCTGTTTATAAAGATCGGGCGTGTGGGCCAGCAGAATCTTGAATGCATTCGGGGGACGTCCGCCAGCGCGCCGGGAAGATCATCGGCTTTATAGTCGAAGGAATCGTCGATGCCGGCGAGCCAAATGGAGTCACGTCCGCGAGTAATTTGGGCTGAATCGTTCACGAGCATATTGATCCCGATATTTTCGAGCTCGTAGGCCATGGACGACTCATCGTGATTGCCTAAGCGTGCCGTAAACACCGTGCCTGAAGATAAGGCGGTCAGCAACTTACGAATACGAGCGATAGACTTCGTCGCAAGGGCCCTCATCGTCGAATCGGTAGTCGCCCGTGATGACCGTGACATCTGCATCGATCTCTTTCAGCAGGTTAACAACACTTCGGTGAGTCCATCGACGCCGTCGATGTGGAGATCAGAAAGATGAAGAAGGCGGAAGCCGTCGAACGAGCGGGGCAGATTGGGAAAATCGAGATCGAACGCTCTGATGACGGGGCGAAGTGCGTCAAGACGTCCACGTTCGTATAGCCCGAGGGACTGGAGACCGAGTTTAATCAATGGCTTGACGTAGCGCTTCTCGTTCCGGCGGAAAAACGATTTCGCTTGCATCTTGCCGCCTGCGCGCGCGAACATCTCTTCCATCGCGATGCGCGGTTGCAAGCCGATCGGTAAGAGAACGCTCCTGAAGACTATCTCGCATATCCTCCGTAAATAATCGACAGTTTGGCCGCGGCATGTTAGCCTTCCGCTCGGAAAGGGCTGGGCTCCTGAATCCTCAGTATGGCATTCGAGAACGTGTCCGCATGAGCCCTGCCGTCCTAAGGCGCCGCCTTATTTCTGGTCAAATTGGGAGCGGACCTGAAAAAAGTACGCGGAACTAGTTTGTCAGGACAGAGCTAACTATAAGTAGAGAAAGCGAGTCTAATCTCTGGCACGATTTTTGCATCTAACCATTACGGATATGAGAGTACTTGCTTCAACCCTTTTAGTACTAATACCGGCTAGTATTTTTGCTCAGGAGCCGAATCCGATGCAGACGATGCCGCAATCGTCGTCTCGGAACGCCTCTGAGCAAGCTGCAAATGCGCCTAGCCCGGTACCGATATTTAAGGTTCAGGTCGTTTCGCGATCGATACAGGCCGTCAGCTATCGGAATCACTCCGGCTGGACCAAAATTGATTTTCAAGGCACGTCGCTAGCGCCCGCAAGCGCAGGGGAATGCCGACGTAAATGGCAGACTCGGACATATGGAGATCAAGGTGGATGTGAAGCATCTCCCCTCTGCCCGCTCCTTTGGTCCGCTTTATCTTACTTATGTGCTGTGGGCCATTACGCCCGACGGCCATGCTTCTAACTTAGGCGAAGTTGTACTCAACCAAGACGGAAATTTCAGCGGGACCGTCACGACTGAGTTGCAGGCGTTCGGGTTGATAGTTACAGCGGAGCCGTACTTTGGCGTGCATGAACCAAGCGATGTCGTGGTGATGGAGAACGTCATTCGCGACGACACGAAAGGCAAATATGAGGTGGTGAAGGCGAGTTACGACTTATTGCCGCGCGGTCAGTACACTTACCATGTTCCCGAGGCTCAGTTAAAGCCGGTGGACCTGAACTCCAGCAAGAAGAGCCCGCTCGAGGTTTATGAAGCCATCAACGCGGTTCAGATCGCCAAGTACGCCCGGGCCGACCAGTTTGCGTCGGAGCAATACAACGATGCCGAAAAACTGCTGAATCAGGCCGAAGACTACGAGGCGCGCAAACAGTGGGAACCCGCCAAGATGACCGCAAAGGAAGCGGTGCAGAAATCTGAGGATGCGCGCACCATCTCATTGCGGCAACAGCAGCAGTTAGCGTTGGCGCAGGAGCGTCAGGAATCGGCGGAACGGCAGGCAGCCGCTCAGCAGGCCGCGCAGCAAGCCGAACTGAGGGCCCAGCAGGAAGCGCAAGCGAAGGCGCAAGCTGAGCAGCAGTCACAGATAGACGCGCAGCAGCGCGCCGCGGCTGAACAGGCCAAGGCGGAAGCGGATACAGCGCGGCACGAAGCCGACGCAGCACGCGCTGACGCTACAGCCGAAGCAGAAAAGGCCAAGCAGGCCGCGGCAGAGGCTGACCGCCTTCGCATGCAGGCCGAACAGGAGAAGAATCAGTTGCGTGAACAGTTACTGCAGCAGTTCAATGCCGTGCTACCGACGATTGAGACTACTCGGGGCCTGGTTGTGAACATGCAGGACGTGCTGTTCGATACGGCCAAGTACTCGCTGAAAGAACCGGCCCGGCTGGCTCTGGCCAGGATTGCTGGAATCATCATCTCGCATCCTGGGTTGAATCTCCAGGTGGAAGGCTACACCGATAGCACCGGTACGGCGGACTTCAATCAGAAGCTCTCAGAACACCGTGCAAACAGCGTTCGCGACTTCCTGATGAAAGAAGGGCTGAACAGCCAGATCATGACCGCCGTCGGTTATGGCGAGAACTACCCGGTGGCCCCGAACGACACATCCGTCGGGCCGGCAGATGAACCGCCGCGTCGAGTTAGTGGTGTCGGGGGAAATCATCGGTGTGAAGATCGGTACCCCGCCAAGTGCCGCCCCGAATCCGAACGCTAACATGATGCCGACGCCCCCGAAGGCGCCCGGCAATCCGCCGCAGCGCTAGCTTCGAAACACTACAACCGAATTCAACGGACGGTGCAAGCGAGTAAGCTTGGCCGTCTGTTTTTTTTTGCGCCTGAGAAGCTGATTAACGATGGACCAGTTTTCAATCGCCGTCCTGCCAGGCGATGGCATTGGCTGCGAAGTCACTCCGGCAGCGTTTGCGGTTGCGAGCCAGGCGGCGAAACGATTCAGTGCCGACCTGAACGCCACGACTTTCCCCTGGGGCAGTGAGTATTATCGGGGGCACGGCCAGATGATGCCGAGTGATGCGCTGTCTCAACTGCGTAAGCACCACGCCATCCTGCTGGGCGCTGTTGGCCATCCCGAGGTGCCGGACAATGTCACCTTGAACGGACTGCTGCTGCCCATCCGCCGCACTTTCGATCAATACGCAAACGTTCGGCCGGCGGTGCTCTACGAAGGCGTGGAGTCACCGCTAAAGGGCTACAAAGCGGGCGAGATCGATATGGTTGTGGTTCGCGAAAACACCGAAGGCGAGTATGCGCAGACGGGCGGATTCGTTCACCAGGGACACGCGCAGGAGCTAGCCATTCAGACGGGCGTGTTTACCAGGCATGGCATTGAGCGGATTGTGCGGTATGCGTTTGAGCTGGCCAGAAAACGTAATGGGAAGCGACTGGTAACTTCCATTACGAAATCGAATGCGCAGGGCTACAGCATGGTGCTGTGGGATCGCGTTTTCCGCGAAGTAGCGGAGCAGTATTCCGACACCCGAACGGAATCGCTGCTCGTGGATGCGGCCGCGATGAACTTCATCCGCCGGCCGCATACGTTCGATGTAGTTGTCGCTTCCAACCTGTTCGGAGACATATTGAGCGACATTTCAGCAATGATCACGGGCAGTATCGGGCTGGCTGCCAGCGCTAACCTCGACCCGGAAAAAAGATTCCCCTCCATGTTCGAACCGGTACATGGGTCCGCGCCCGATATCGCGGGCAAACAGATCGCGAATCCGCTTGCGGCGATTGTTTCAGCCGCCATGATGCTGGATCATCTTGGACTGATTCAAGCCGGTCAAGCGGTTCAGAATGCGGTGAGGACGGTGCTTGCCGAAGGCAAGGTGCGGACGCCCGACTTGGGCGGTGAACAGTTCAACGCACGAGGTGAGGGACGCTGTCATAAGCTTGATTTGATTGCGTGAGAATACGTGCATTCAGGTATTTCGTGTAGGTGTATGTAATCCTGGCTACCTTGTCCAATAGAGTGCAAGGAGATTCCATGAAGAAGATACTCTATTCGATCGTTTTCACCGCCTTTACGTTGCCCCTGACTGCTGGTGCGTTTCCGATGATTCAAGCTGGCGGAGCAGGTGCGGGTGGCGCAGGCAGTGCAGGTCAAGCCGGAGGCGCCGGGTCGGCCGGACACCCGGGCGGACAAGCCGGGAGCGCAGGCCAGAACGGCACGATGGGCCAGACGGGTACCATGGGTCAGACAGACACGATGGGCCAGACCGGCACCGGCGGGACAAGCACCGCAACGCGACGCACGCGGCGCAATCGCAGAGGCACGAGTTCCAGCGGTACCGGTGGCACAAGCACCGGATCGACAACAAGCACCAGCACCTCCCGATAAAGAAACTTAGCCTTACCGGCGGCGAACCAGCAGTACTGTGAAGTCGTCGGCAAAGGAGCTACTGCCGCACCAGCGGTGTACCTCATCGGCGAGCGCGGTCACGATCTCTCCGCATGCCATTCTATTGTGCGTGCGAAGAAATTTCCCCAGACCGTTCTCGCCGAATTCATTTCCCTCGCAGGCTGCTTCAGTGACTCCGTCGCTATAAAGCGCCAGAGTGTCGCCGGGTTCAAGGCGAGTCTCGAAACACTGATACTTTTGGTTGCCGAAAACGCCCATTACGATTCCACCCTGACTCAGTTCTTCTATTTCGCCGGACCCACGCAGCAGAAGCGGATAATTGTGACCGGCGTTGCTGTAGTGCAGCACCCCGCTATTCGGATCGAGTAAACCGTAGAAGAAGGTGATGAATTTGCCCGGAAGCGCCCGTTCCGCAAGACTGCGGTTGAGGATGGTAACGGCGGTAGCCGGATCGGGCATCGTTTCCCGCAGCATCTGCACACGAGCCTGCAGGCTCGACATGAGAAGCGCCGCGGGCAGACCTTTGCCGGAGACATCGCCGACAAGCACGGCCATCCGCCCATCTTTATAGGGAACAAAATCGTAATAGTCGCCCCCAACGGTTCGGCAAGGAATGTTTAAACCCGCCAGCTCGTAGCCATCGCAGCGCGGCGCTTCGAGCGGTAGCAGGCTTCGTTGGATCTCGCTTGCCTGCGCCAGTTCCATTTCGTGAAGTTTCTCGGCCTGTTCGATTGCGGCGAGGCGAGCGTGATCGATGCGGATGGCTGCCACGTTGGCCATTACGGTCAAAAGATCCAGCGCTTCGGGCGAAAACGGACGAAGCTCTACGCCGCTGTCGACGTAGATAATGCCGATCACTCGCTGCCCCGTTTGCAGAGGCACGGCCATGATGCTGCGAACGCGATGGGCCACGATGCTGCGCTGCTCGCGGAAAGCTTCGTCAACGAGGGCGTCGCCAATAAGGAGAGAAGAGCGGTCGCGGATGACGCGGTCGCGGACGGAAGTACTCAGAGAAAAGCCTTCACCGACGCTGGCGCGTACCTGCAGGCCATTTTCCTCCGTGGTGAGGATGACGCCCCGCTGTGCGCCTGTGGCCGAAAGTGCCAGTTTCAAGATGGCGGGAAACAGCTCGGAAAGGGGCGAATGGCCGGCGAGTTCCTGGCCCGCTCGAATGAGTGCCTGGACGGAGTGGGCGTTCTGCAGCGTGGAACCGGTTTTCGTTTCCGATCGTGACGCCTTGCCGAGAACCTGATCGAGATTGGTAACGAAGGTCGCCTCACGCGTACTCTTCTCGTCCTCATGGAACGAGATGACTTCGGGCTTGGCGCGCCGCTGCTTGTCGTGCACTTCGATGGTGAGGTGGCCGGCGTAGATCCGATCGCCGCCTTTGATAGGCTGGCCGCCGATAAGCGCAGTGGTGTTGAGGATCGTGCCATTACGGCTGTCGCGGTCTACAACGATCCAACCGTTTTTTTGACGCTCAAAGGAAAGGTGAAAACGGGACAGCCACGGATCGTCCGGATACGGGAGATCGTTATCGGCTGATCGGCCCAAAGACACAGTGTCCTTCGTTAGTTCGAAGGTGGTGGACAGACCCTTGACTCCGGAGATCAGCAGCTCCATGGACCGTATTTTAGCGTCGGCAACGAGTTAGCCTGGCAGCCAAGCCATGCTTGGTCAATACAGAGAGGAAATCGCCGCTCGCTTTAGCGCAAAGTCATCGCGCGTGCGTTGCCGGGCGTTTACTTAGAAGCCATTTGCGTTACGATTCGCCCGCGGCCCGGCCCGGCACCGCGCCCGAGACGGAAGCTTCAGCGGCTTTGCCCGTGATGAGAAGCGCGCCACGATTGAAAGTCAGGTACAGAAAACCCCATTCAAGCATCACAAGAACCCTGCTCTGGAATTCAACTATGTACAGCAGATGTACGAAAACCCAGACGAGCCAGGCGAGCAAGCCGGAGAGATGAACACCGAACACATTGGCCACGCGCTTTCCCCGGCCGATGACGGCGAGATCTCCTTTATTGAAATAGCGGAACGGCTTTGGATTCGTCTTGCCACGCTACGCGGCGGAGGATGGTCTTCGCCGCGTACGCGCCGCCTTGCATCGCGACCTGCGCAACGCCGGGCAAAGGCTTCCCGTCGCCGATCGAGCAAGTAGGCGATATCGCCGATTGCGAAGATGTCGGGGTAATTCGGAATGGTGAGATCGGGGTTCACTTTGATGCGGCCGCGCTCCGTGGGCGCTGATGTGCGAGTTGCAAGCCGGCGCGCGAAATCGGACGTGCCCACGCCCGCAGCCCAAATCACAGTATGTGACGCGATGTGCTCTTCTTCCCCGGATTTCTTTTTGAGAGTGACACCGTTTCGATCGATGCACGTGACCATCAAGCCCGTGCGGACGCGAGCGCCAAGGCGCACCAGTGCGTTCTCCGCTTTCTTCGACAGATCGAGCGGGTATGTGGACAGAACGCGCTCACCGCCATCGACAACGATGATGCGCGAGTCTTTGGAATTGATAGACCTGAAATCGTTCTTCAGGGTGTAGAGCGCAATCTCGCCAACCGCGCCCGCGAGTTCAACACCAGTAGCTCCCGCGCCGACGATGACGAATGTAAGCCAGGCTTGCCGCTCTTGTTGATCGACCGTTCGCTCGGCCGCTTCGAACGCAAGCAGAATTTTGTGGCGGATCGCAGTGGCTTCTTCGACGCTCTTCAAACTCGGCGCCCACTGTGACCACTCATTATGCCCGAAATAGTTTGATTGTGAGCCCGTGGCGACGATCAGCGAGTCGTAAGGAATCTGCGCGCCGTCTTTCAACTGGACACGCTTGGCCGAAGGATCGATATCTGTCGCTTCGCCGAGCAGCACGCGGGTGTTCTTCTGTTTGGAAAGAATGCCTCTGAGCGGTGCGGCAATTTCGCCGGGAGAGAGAGATCCGGTAGCGACCTGATACAGCAGCGGCTGAAATAGATGAAAGTTGCGCTGGTCGACAAGAGTGATTTCGAAAGGTGCATGCTTCAGCGCTTGAGCCGCATAGAGACCGCCAAAGCCTCCGCCGAGGATCAGAACGCGATGTTTGTCCGCCACACTTTTTGGATGCGGATCAAGCGTATAAGTTGACGGTCTGAAGATATTCGGGCTTTTGGCGAGCTTTGCGCGCCTGCTCAAATGCGTAAGCGATCCGAATCAATTTTGGTTCGGTCCAGGCGGCTCCGAAGAAGGAGATGCCAACCGGCAGACCGAAATGAAACCCGGCCGGAACGGTGATGTGCGGGTAACCGGCCACGGCCGGCGGGGACGCGCAACCGCTGTCGATGCGATCGCCTGCAACCAGATCGGTCATATACGCAGGACCGGATGTGGGGCCAACAATTGCGTCCAACTTGAATTTGTTCACAACGGCGTCGATGCCTTCTTTGCGAGTAAGCCGTTTGCTGGTGGCGAGCGCGTCGCGATAAGGCTTTTCTGTCAAGGGACCTTTCTCGTTCGCCTGCTCCATCAGTTCCTGCTCGAAGAACGGCATCTCTTCAGCGCGATGAGCGCGGTTGAAAGCAATGATGTCGGCAAGCGATCGCATGGTTGTTCCGCGCGCTGCCAGATAACGGTTCAGATCGGCTTTGAACTCATATAACAAGACTTGTGATTCGCTATCGCGCCAATTTTCGAAGCTCGGAATATCGGCGGGATCGACAATCACGGCGCCGCCGCCGCGCATCAAGGCAATGCATTCGTTGATGAGTGCCGTATTGGCGGGACCGATCGTAACGTATTGCCGCGCGATGCCGATACGCGCTCCGCGAAGGCCATTCGAATCGCAAAACTGCGTATAGTCCGTGAAAGCATGGCCGGAGGAAGCCTGTGTATCGGGATCTCGACCGTCTACACCGGCAAGAGCGCCGAGAAGGACCGCGGCGTCGCGAACGGTGCGAGCCATGGGACCGGCGGTGTCCTGACTGTGAGCGATCGGGACGATGCCGGCGCGGCTGATCAGCCCGAGCGTCGGCTTGATTCCAACGATTCCGTTCATAGACGACGGACACACAATTGAACCATCCGTTTCGGTGCCGATGGCTGCGGCGCAGAGATTCGATGAAATCGCAACGCCAGACCCTGAACTCGATCCGCAAGGGTTGCGATCAAGCGCGTATGGATTTTTCGTCTGGCCGCCGCGGCCACTCCAGCCGCTGGTCGAGTGCGTAGAACGAAAATTGGCCCATTCGCTCAGATTTGTTTTGCCGAAGATGACTGCTCCGGCTGCCCGAAGCCGCGCGGCAACCCACGAATCTTGCGGCGCCGGCCGGCCGACGAGTGCCAGCGACCCGGCTGTGGTTTGCATGCGATCGGCCGTGTCGATATTGTCTTTGAGCAGAATCGGAATGCCGTGCAGCGGGCCGCGCGGACCCTTGCTGCGATACTCCGCATCAAGCTGGCGGGCAATCGCCAAGGCATCCGGATTGAGCTCGATGATCGATCGAAGCGTCGGGCCGGTGCGGTCGATTTGATAAACACGTTCGAGGTAAGCATTGCAGACTTGTTCGGATGTAAGCTGGCCCCGCTTGATGCGCGATTGGAAATCGGAGAATGTGAACTCCTCAATCGAGAAATCAGGGACGAACCTCAACCCTGGGACCGCTTGCGTGTTCTGCATTGCGGATTGAACTGCCGGCGCGCCGGTTGCTGCGGCGCTGGATGCAATAAGAAACGAGCGGCGGTTGATCAAGTCGCTTTCAATTTAGCGCGGGCGGCGCGGGAGAGAACAGTACTTGCGGCCCGCAGATAGGCATGAAACGCCAGCCCCGAAACGGAACCCCGACCGTGAGGGAGGGGCGTCTTCAACGGGGAGCGGTTATCGCCCGGTCTCTTTAGCAACTTGGCGTCGGCGTGATACGTTCTGTGTTGAAAGTCTGGAGGTCGTCCCTTGCGAGTAGGCCTGTTTTCCCGCGAATATCCGCCGTATGTCTACGGCGGCGCCGGCGTTCACGTGGAGTATCTCAGCCGTGAACTGGCAAAGAAAATCGATGTGGAAGTGCGCTGCTGGGGCGACCAGCACATTGACGACACACATCTGCGGGTCATTGGGCAGCAGCCGTGGCAAGAGATCACAAACGGCACGACAGAAAAGTTCAAGGGCGCGCTAGAGGCTTTCAGCCTGAATCTCACCCAAGTGAAGGCGCTGGAGGGCATCGATATTGTCCACACGCATACGTGGTACGTATCGATGGCGGGCTATCTGGCGAAAAAGCTGTACGGGATTCCTTTCGTGCTGACAACGCATAGCTTGGAACCGCTGCGCGCGTGGAAGGCGGAGCAACTAGGCAGCGGCTACGCCATGAGTTCCTGGATGGAAGGCACGGCGATTTTAGATGCGGACGCGGTGATCGCGGTATCGAACAACACCAGAGAGGACATTCTCCGCGTATACCCGCTTGACCCAGCGCGCGTACATGTCATCTACAACGGCATCGATCTGAATGAATATCGAAAGACGGACGACACCTCCGCACTGAAGACTTATGGCGTAGATCCGCAACGGCCCTACATCTTGTTTGTCGGCCGCATCACGCGGCAGAAGGGCGTAACAAATCTTGTCGATGCCATTCAGCACATGCCGCCTGAAACACAAGTTGTTCTGTGCGCGGGCGCGCCGGATACTCCGGAGATCGCAACCGAGCTGCGAACCAAAGTCGATAGCGCACGGAAAGATCATCCACACATTGTGTGGATTGAAAAGATGATCTCGAAGCCCGAGGTCATTCAGCTCTACAGCCACGCGCGAGTGTTTGTGTGTCCATCCGTTTACGAACCGTTTGGCATCATCAATCTTGAGGCGATGGCGTGCGGCGCGCCGGTTGTCGGCAGCGCTACCGGCGGCATCAAAGAAGTTGTGGTGGATGGGGAAACGGGTTTTTTGGTTCCGTTTGAGCAGGACAAGAACGGTTTCCCAACGCAGCGCGAGCAATTTGCGCTCGACTTGGGGCGGAAGGTCTCCGATTTACTGGCCGACCCGGACAAATGCCGCCGTTTCGGGGAGGCCGGGCGGAAACGGGTAGAAGAAAAGTTTAGTTGGACGGCTATTGCCGATCAGACCATTCAGCTCTATCGATCGTTGATCGAGTCGTTTGGCCGCAAGCGGCAAGCGAAAACGTAACTACCGGAACGATTCGCCTGTCCCATGGAGATGGCCGTGCAACAAACCACTGCTGAGAAAGATCCGAATGCGCTGAAAGACAGCCTGAAACCCGCAAGGGACGAGCCCAGGCTGGACGGACGCAGGCGAGTGATGATCGAGGGCATCTCGCCCGAGGTGGACGGCGGCAGATTCCCAGCTAAGCGCACGGTCGGCGACTTGGTGCGCCTCGAGGCAGATCTCTTTGCGGACGGGCACGACGGCATCGCCGCAGTGGTGCGGTTCCGGCATGAGAAATCGCCTGAGTGGAACGAGGCGCGTATGCGGCCGCTGGTGAACGACCGATGGACAGCGGAATTTCCGGTCGAGCAATTGGGGCGCTATCGGTACACGGTACACGCCTGGATCGATCACTGGGAAACATGGCGACGCGATCTTTTGAAGCGCATTCAAGCGGACACGGATACGCCGGTCGATTACCTGATCGGTGCGGACCTGATCGAGGCCGCGGGGGCGCGTGCTGCGCTTGCGGATAACGCCCGGCTGCAGGAAAACGCGCAAGCGTTGCGGAGCAATGAAAACAATGTAAACCGTCGTGCTGTAGCAACCGATGCAGTGCTGGATGACGTGATGTTGCGCTATCCCGATCGGCAATTTGCGACTGAGTTAGATCGGGAGCTCGTGCTCGTGGTCGATCCGGTGAGGGCGCGCTTCAGCTCCTGGTATGAATTCTTCCCAAGATCGGCGGCATCGGATCCGGGGAAGCACGGAACCTTGAAGGATTGCGAAGCGCGACTTCAGTACGCCGCGGATATGGGCTTCAATGTGGTTTACTTGCCGCCTATTCATCCCATCGGGACTAAGTTCCGAAAAGGCAGGAACAACTCGACAACCGCCGAGCCGGATGACGTCGGTAGCCCGTGGGCGATCGGCTCTGAAGAGGGCGGTCACAAGTCGATTCATCCGCAATTAGGCACCGTCGAAGATTTTCGGCGATTGGTGAAGCGAGCGAACGATTTGGGCATGCAGGTCGCGCTGGACATCGCGTTCCAGGTTGCGCCCGATCATCCGTACGTGGCCGAACACGAAGAGTGGTTCCGCAAACGCCCCGACGGAACAATTCAATATGCTGAGAATCCGCCCAAGAAATATCAGGACATCTACCCCTTCGATTTCGAAACGCCGAAGTGGTTCGAGATGTGGCGGGAACTCAAGAGTGTCTTCGAATATTGGGCAGAGCAGGGCGTGCGTATTTTTCGCGTCGACAATCCCCACACGAAGGCGTTCCCATTCTGGGAATGGTGTATCACGGACCTGAAAGCGCAGTGGCCCGATGTGCTCTTTCTGTCCGAGGCGTTCACGCGGCCGAAGATCATGTACCGGCTGGCGAAACTCGGATTCAGCCAGTCGTATACCTATTTCCCCTGGCGCAACGCGAAGCAGGAGTTGACGGCTTACCTGACGGAGATCACCAAGCCGCCGGTCAGCGACTTCTTCCGGCCTAGTCAGTGGCCGAATACTCCGGACATTCTGACCGAGTTCCTACAGATGCGAACGCGGCCGGCGTTCATGATTCGATTTCTGCTTGCGTCTACATTGGGCGCGAATTACGGCATCTATGGCCCGGCTTTCGAGCTGATGGAAGGCCGCCCGGTGAGGATCGGGAGCGAAGAGTATCTCGATTCGGAGAAGTATCAGATACGCGAATGGAATTTGAATAGCAGTAATAGCCTGAGCGAATTGATTGCATTGGTGAATCGTATCCGCAATGAGAATCCTGCTTTGCAAACGGATCTGCAACTGGAATTTCATCCGACCGATAACGATCAACTGATCTGCTACAGCAGGCGCGCAGCCGACGGGTCAAACTTGCTGGTCTTCGTGGTGAACCTCGATCCGCATCATCGGCAATCGGGCTTTGTGGATTTGCCTCTGGATCGCCTCGAGATCGAAGAAGACAAGCCGTATCAGGCGAACGATCTGCTGACCGGAGCGCGTTACATGTGGACGGGCCGGAGAAACTACGTAGAGTTGGACCCATACAGCGTGCCTGGGCATATTTTCAAAATTCGGCGGCGGCTGCGAGTGGAAACTGATTTCGAATATTTCCTTTGAAGCGGGATGCCGTCCCGGGGGTCCAACGCTTATGCCTTCTGCCCTGAGAGACGCCCCGGTATTGGCGGAGTTCATTCGAACGCGCCGCTGGTTTCGCAGCAAGACGCGCACAATAGAACGCTCGGAAATAGAAGATGTAATCGACTTTGCCGATGGCGCCCAGGTATTAATCGTCAAACTTGTGTACAGCGAAGGCGATTGCGATCTGTACCTGCTGACGGACACCGGCCAAGACCCGAATCAGCCGGTCGAGGCGTTGGAAGACAGCGACTTTCGGGGCCGGTTTTTGAATGCCTTTCTCGCGGGCACTGCGTATCGCGGGCAGTCGGGCGAGCTGATTTTTTCAAGGGCAAGCGCGTTGAAGGGCAGTGTAGATGGGCGTAAACTGCCGAGCTCGATATCGCGCGCTGAACAGAGCAACACTTCGATCGTCTTCGGCGGCCAGTTCATTCTCAAGTTGTTTCGGAAGATCGAGGCGGGCATCAACCCGGATCTGGAAATCGGCGCGTTCTTGACCGAACGGGGATTCACACACACGCCGGCTGTTCTGGGAGCGCTCGAGTATCGATCGCAGAAAGGAGAAGTCTACGCAGCCGGAATCCTGCAGGATTTCATAGAGAACGAAGGCGATGCCTGGAAGTACACGCTCGACGCGCTCAGCGGATTTTTCGATCGTGCAGCTCATGCGCCTCGTATACAAGGTTTTGAGAATCTGCACCCGTTGGAGCGGGCGAATACCGAAATACCTGAAAGTCTTCGCGCGCTGACTGGAGACTATCTGGGTTCAGCCGTCTTGCTGGGGCAGCGAACCGCCGAGATGCACATCGCGCTTGCGCAGAGTAAGGGCAATCGAGACTTTGAACCGGAGCCGTTCACGCGCGGCGCGGCCGAGCAGCTTCATCGAGAGATGCTGGCGCAAGCCGATATCGCATTCGAAACACTGCGGCGTAAACAAGCGACGCTCTCGGGAGACGCGGCGGAGGCTGCGCGGAAAGTGCTGCATTTGGAGAATCGCGTAACGGAACGGGTTTCCGCGCTGCGAGATTGCACCACGGGCGCGTCGCGCATTCGCATTCACGGCGACTATCATCTGGGGCAAGTGCTGCGGACCGTCGGCGATTTCGTGATCATCGACTTCGAAGGCGAGCCGGCCCGGCCATTGCATGAGCGGCGCACAAAGGCCCTTGCGATGCGCGACGTAGCCGGAATGCTTCGGTCGTTTCAATACGCAGCCTATGCGGGCCTGTTTGCGAAGCCCACGGACGCGGAACATCTGCAAGCTTGGGCGGAGATGTGGAACGCGGCCGTCAGTGCCGAATTTCTGAAGGGCTACTTGCGCGCTGCGCAACACAGTGTCTTTCTGCCTCCGGACTCCGCCGAGCAACGCGCTCTGCTCGATGCGTTCTTGCTTCACAAGGCCCTCTACGAAGTGGCGTACGAAATGAACAATCGCCCAGATTGGGTTCGCATTCCGCTGCGCGGCATTCTGACCCTGGTGGCCTAAGTATTCATATGGCAAACACCCCGCGTTCTCTAACTGAGAATGACGTTTACCTGTTCAGAGAAGGCACGCACTTGAAACTAGCCGATGTGCTGGGCGCGCATGTCTTTCCAGAACGCGGCGGCACTCAATTCGCAGTGTGGGCCCCTAATGCAAAGTTCGTGTCCGTTATTGGTCCGTTCAACAAATGGCAGAGAGACGCAACGGTATTGTCGCCGGCCGGCGGCGGCATCTGGCAAGGCTTCGCGCCGGGATTGGCGTCGGGCACGCATTATAAGTACTGGATCGAATCGAACCTCAACCACTATCGCGTTGCGAAGGCCGATCCGTTTGCCTTCCTCGATGACACGCCGCCCCAAACAATGTCAATCGTTTGGGACCTCGATTACCAGTGGGAAGACGGCGAATGGATGAACCGGCGGCATGACGCCAATGGTCTGGACTCGCCAATGTCGATCTACGAAGTGCATCTGGGCTCGTGGCGGCGAGGCGCGGGCAATCGCTTCCTCACTTACAACGAACTGGCAGATCAGCTCATTCCCTATGTGAAAGAGATGGGCTTTACTCATGTGGAGTTCATGCCCGTCATGGAACACCCGTTTTTCGGGTCGTGGGGATACCAGATCACCGGCTTTTTCGCACCGAGCAGCCGGTTTGGCACGCCGCAGGAGTTCATGCAGTTGGTGGACAGATTCCATCAGAACGGAATCGGCGTAATTCTTGATTGGGTGCCGTCGCATTTTCCGAACGACGAGCACGGGCTCGGGTATTTCGACGGTGCGCATGAGTATGAGCCGGCTGATCCGCGGCGCGGAGTACATCCTGATTGGAACAGCTTCATCTTCGATTACAGCCGGCCGGAAGTTCGAAGCTTTCTTCTGAGTAGTGCGATGTTTTGGCTGGACAGGTATCACGCAGACGGGCTGCGCGTGGATGCTGTGGCGTCGATGCTCTACCTCGACTACTCGCGCCGCGAAGGCCAATGGATTCCGAATCAATATGGCGGCCGCGAAAACCTGGACGCGATTGCGTTTCTTCGAGTCCTGAACGAAAGCGTGTATCGCGAGCACAGTGATACGCAGACCATTGCGGAGGAATCGACCGCCTGGCCGCTGGTCTCGCGGCCGGTTTACATTGGCGGCCTGGGATTTGGCCTCAAGTGGGACATGGGCTGGATGCACGACACGCTTCAATATATGTCGCAGGACCCCATCTACCGGCAGTATCACCACCATGAGCTGACGTTCCGAATGGTTTACGCCTTCAATGAAAATTTCGTGCTTCCGTTGTCGCACGATGAGGTGGTCTACGGCAAGGGATCACTGATCCGTAAAATGCCCGGGGACGACTGGCGTAAGTTTGCAAATTTGCGGCTGCTGTACGCGTATATGTATGCCCAGCCGGGCAAGAAGCTGCTGTTCATGGGCGGCGAGTTCGGGCAATGGGCCGAATGGAACCATGACGGCTCGTTGCAATGGGAACTGCTGGATCGCCGACCGCATGCGGAACTGCGGCTTTTGGTCGGTGATTTAAACCGGCTCTACCGGGAAGAACCCGCACTGGTGTGTGCAGAGGTAACACCGAACAGCTTCGAGTGGCTCGACTTGCACGACGCCGAGAAAAACGTGCTGAGTTTTCTGCGCAAAGGCCAATCGCCGGGCCAACTCATCGCAGCCATCTTCAACTTCAGTCCGGTGCCTCGTGAGAGTTATCGGATCGGCGTGCCGAATAAGGGATTTTGGAAAGAGATATTCAATTCGGACGCGACGATTTATGGCGGAACGGGCCGCGGAAACTTCGGCGGTGTCCAAACTGTACCGATTCCACTACACGGCCGCAGCTATTCCATAACGATTGACATCCCGCCGCTCGCAGCCGTGTATTTTCGGTTGGAGGCGTAGGCGGACCCACCCACGTCACCTGTGGCGCAGGCGCAAGCTTTCCCAACTGCCGTCGCTGAACCAGCCGCCATCCACGGACAGGGTGTGCCCGTTGACGAAGCCGCTTTGCACAGGGTCGGCAAGAAACGCGATCGCCTGGGCGATGTCGTCGGGAGTCGCAAAACGCCCCATCGGAACACGGCCGCTGATATCGGCGTCGCTGTAAAGACCCGCCGCTTGCGGTGCTACATCCATGGGCGTCTTCACCCAACCGGGGCACACCGCATTGACGCGAACGCCTCTACCGCCCCATTCGGCGGCGAGGGTGCGAGTGAGTCCGATGAGACCGTGCTTGCTGGCGTTGTAAGCGGCGCGATCGGCAACGCCGAGTAGACCCGCAATGGACGCAACATTGACGATGCTGCCCGAATGTTGGTTTAGCATCAACTTCCCTGCCTCGCGAGACATCAGAAACGGGCCGAGGAGATTGACATCCAGGACGCGGCGGAAATCGGCAGCGCCGATCTGTTCTGCGGGACAGATGTGCGATACGCCGGCGTTGTTGACCAGAACGTCCAGGCGGTCGAAGCGATCGCGGGCGGCTTCAACCACACGCGTTGCAGTGACTTCGTCCGACACATCGCCCAGAATTTCGAACGTTTCCGCGCCGATATGGCCGGTTGCCGCGCTAGTGTCCGCGCACTGCTGTAAGTCTGTGAGGATGAGTGCGTAACCCTTTTCGGCCAGCAGCTCGGCCGTGCGGCGTCCGATGCCTTGCGCCGCACCAGTAACGACCGCTACTTTCGCCGGCTGCATCTCATCTGGCCAGGTTCTGCGATGCGCCTAGACAGGTTCATAGTCCACTTTTTGAACGGAAGCTTTTACAGGCCGCTTCTTGGGCTGATATCGAATGCGCCAGATGGTGGCAATTACGATCAGCAAAGCGCAAACCTCCACCAGGATTTTCTCCCCGTCCAGCAGGTCGGGAGGATTATTCTTCAGCTCAGGGTCAATCAGTATTCCATGCACAAAGATGAATCCTGCGGCAACGTAGGAGACATAGTGAAGCTTCTTCCAAAGTCTGCTGCCCAGGCGCGATCGGAAATAGGAAGTAACAACAACGAAGATCACACAATAGAACGCTGCAGCGCCCAGGCAGTTATAGAGCGTCTGCTTGGGCGAGTGTAGCGGCCATAGTATGTCCCATCCCACAAAGCCGGCAGTCTTGGTGATGGGGAGAATGAACGGATGTATGAAGATCAAACCGAGCGCTATGTAAGCCGTCCAGTTGTGCACATCGAAGATAGGCAAGCGCCGTCTTGGCCAGCTACGGACCGTGTTGTAGCGCGCCGAAAGAAGCAACCCGAGCAAGATGTTGACGGTCAGCAACACCATCGCAACAAGTCCGGCGTCGCCGGAGAGATCGATTGCGCTCATGTGACCGGAACGTTCAAGATAGCATCAGGCAGCGCCTCCGGACTATTTCCGGGTGTTGCCGAGATAGTAGCGAACACCCACGAACGCGCCCGAAAGGGTGTCTTTGAAAAATTGCCCGGCTTGCGCGGACGTTTCGAAGTGATAAAACTTTTCGCCCGCGATCAGCTCGAACTTCTGAACTCGGATGGCGATGTTTGCTTGCGCATCCAGAATGTTGCTATGGTGCGGGATACCGAACCCGGAAACTTTCGCTTCCCAGCGGAACCTGCCAATGCCCTGCTCCAGCTCGGCGCCTAACGTGGGAAGAATGATCCGTTGCGACCCGGTCACGTAATTGTTGTTCGTGTTACCGCTTGAATCCGTGGTGACCGCTGCAAACGGCGCGTTGACAGCCGTCGCGATATTTGTGTACTGCACTTCGTACAGAGTCTTGAAATGAATGTTGCCGCGCGGCTTGCGCCACGTATAGCTGAGATAGTCCCAGGACAATTTGAAATTTTGGAGATTGTAACTCGAAACCAGATAATCTCCTGCGCTGTACCCTTCGCTATAAAGCGTCGTGTCCTGACCCAGCGTTTGGTTCGCATGGCCCAGAATGCGGAAATAGGAGATCCGAACCGTATTGGAATGCCCGGTCGGGATACCGACTTCCGCGCCGAATGCCGCATTGGCATTGCCCGGATAACTTAATGAGCCATAGCTGAAAGGCTTGAGCGCCGCCGAACAGTGAAGGCTGCGCACGGTTTAGCCAGTAGATTGGCTCAATGGAAAATCCGCCGTCTTCCAATACACTTGGTTCTTGGGACGGTGGCGTGCTCGGCGTGACAATGGGTCGCCCTGGCGTAGATGGCGCGGTTTGGGCCGGCGGCGCGGGCTGAACGGGTTGTTGATTCGCCGGGTGTCCGGGGTCCTGCGACACCGCAGGTAACGCAAACGCGAACAACGTCAAAATGAGCTTGGGCAGATTAGCTCGCACGAAACACATTGTAGAGGTTGACGGTAGCCGTACTTCGAAGGGTTCCCAAAGATTCGGGCGTAAATATATGATTGCTATCGAGATATCTTCCTTTGGCGGGCCGGAGGTGCTGAAGCCGCGGAACGGGAAATGCCGCTGGCGCGCAACGGCGAGATTGTTATGCGGGTTGAAGCGGCGGGCGTGGCACGGGCAGATACGTTACAGCGACAAGGAAAGTATCCGCCTCCGCCGGGCGCGTCCGACATTCCGGGGCTCGATGCCGCGGGAAGTCGTCCATTCCGTCGGCGCCGGTGTGGACACCTTCAAAGTTGGCGAGCGTGTTTGCGCGATTTTATCGGGCGGCGGTTATGCCGAATATTGTGCCGATGCCGGCCTCTCAGGTACTGCCGATTCCGGACGGCTGGTCCGCTATTGAGGCGGCGACACTTCCCGAAAACCTCTTCACGGTATTCGACAACTTGATCACGCGTGCGGGCCTGAGGCGCGGTGAGACCGTTCTGATTCACGGCGGCAGCAGCGGCATCGGGACAATGGCGATCATGCTGAGCCGTGCGTGGGGCGCGGTACCATTCGTCACTGCGGGGACCAGCGAGAAGTGCGCCGCGTGCATGGAAATCGGCGCAGAACATGCAATCAACTATAAGCAGTCGGATTTCGTCGCCGAGACGAAGCATTTGACCGGCGGCAAAGGGGTAAACGTTGTTCTCGATCTTGTTGGCGGCCCGTATCTCGCACGAAACATTGATGTTCTTGCGACGGAAGGGCGGGTGACAATCATTGCGACGCAGGGCGGCAGGACAGGCGAACTCGACATCGGAAAACTGATGATGAAACGCGCTCGGGTGATGGGATCCACCATGCGTGCGCGAACGCCCGCGGAAAAAGGCGAGGTCGCCAAAGCCTTGCGGCGTGAGATCTGGCCGATTCTCCCGGGCAAGCGAACAATACGGCCATAATCGATTCCACATTCCCTCTTCGCGATGCGCGGCTCGCGCATCAGCGGATGGAGAGCGGCGGCCACATCGGCAAAATTCTTCTCACCACGTAATAGAGGTGGTTTTTCACCGGATACTGGAACAATGCGGATCGGGATCACGTGCTACCCAACTTATGGGGGCAGCGGCATCGTCGCAACCGAACTTGGGCTGGAACTGGCGCATCGCGGGCACGAAGTTCACTTCATCACTTACGCAAACCCGATTCGGCTCGATCCAGACACTCCCGGAATCTACTATCACGAAGTTGAAGTCTCAACCTATCCGCTATTTCAATATCCGCCTTACTGTCTTGCGCTAGCTTCACGCATGACCGAAGTAGCGGAGCGGCATAACCTGGATCTGCTGCACGTCCACTATGCGATTCCGCACTCTATTTCGGCAATGCTCGCGAAGCAGATGACAACTTCGCGGCCGCTGCCGTTCATCACAACATTGCACGGCACCGATATTACACTCGTTGGGGCGGACCCCTCATATTTTCCGATCACAAAGTTCTCGATCGAGCAATCGGACGGCGTCACAACTATCAGCGAGTACATGCGGCAGCGCACGGTCGATTTCTTCGGAATCGGCAGGCCCATCGAGGTGATTCACAATTTCGTGAATTGCTCGCTGTACCATCCAGATCCGGAAGCGCAATCGCAGGGGCGGAAACGCATTCTCCACATCTCAAATTTTCGACCCGTGAAGCGAGTACTCGATTGCATCTATGCATTCGCGAAGGTGCGACAACACATTGACGCCGAGTTGCACATGGCGGGTGATGGCCCGGAACGCGGGCCGGCCGAGCGGCTGGCAGAGGAACTGAAGGTTCAGCGGCATGTTCGGTTTCTCGGCAAACAAGACCACATGTATCGGTTGATTCCGCGCATGCACGCGCTTCATTTGCCAAGTGAAATGGAGGCGTTTGGCTTGGCAGCGCTTGAAGCAATGGCGTGCGGCGTTCCACCCGTAGCGACACTGACAGGCGGAGTTCCGGATCTGATTCAGAACGCGGTTGACGGATTCATGGAGCCGGTGGGAGACATCGACGCACAGGCAAATCGGTTGATCAGTCTTCTAGCCGACAATCCGCTGCGCGAATCCATGTCGGCCGCAGCGCGTCAAACGGCCCTGAAACGATTCTGCACAGACCTGTTGATTCCGCGTTATGAAGCCTGTTATCGACGTGTACTTGCAGGTGAGGGAACTTCTAGTTGAGTTCGTGTGTCTAAACAAGTAGCCGAACTATAGCGGTTGTCGATAACTGTATTGTAAGATTCACGCAATGGCGCATCTCACGGTGGGCAACTCGGAAAAGTTATCGATTTTGGCAGGCCCGCAGACAGGTGTTTCCGATGAGGACGCCCGCATCTTGCGCGGGCTGAGGGCCGGCATAGAGAGCGCGTATGAGGAACTGCTGGCCCGCTACGAGCAGCCCGTTTACAACGTCGCGTACCGATTCCTGGGCAGCCAGTCCGACGCGTGTGATGTTGTGCAGGAAGTATTTCTGAAGGTTTTTCGGGGCGTAGGCTCGTTCCAGGAGAAAAGCAGCCTGCGGACTTGGGTCTACAGGATCGCCGTGAACGAAGCCAACAATCGGCGTCGCTGGTTTTGCCGCCATTGCCGGCACGAAGTTTCGATGGAAAGGGAGGGACAGGATCGCGAGAGTACGTTCGAAGTGGCACAAGACCCGGGCCGGTCGCCTTATGAGCAGGCTTTGGACAGCGAAACGAGGGCGCTTGTTGAGCAGGCCCTGACCAGAATCAATCCGCTTTTCCGGGCGGCCGTGGTGCTTCGGGATATTCAGAACTTGCCCTACGACGAGATTGCGGAAATCTTGCAGGTCTCATTGGGAACTGTGAAATCGAGGATTGTTCGGGGGCGCGAGGCACTTCGCCGCGAACTGACTGAACACGCGGGCGCCGACTTCGCGGAAGCGCTTGCTTAGCTCTATGGAACTGGACCAGGAGGTTATGATCCGAAAAGATGCATGTAAGCTGCCGCAGGTGCAGCCCCCGTCGCAACTAAAAATGGCTCTCCGCGTGATGGCTTCGCGCGAGCGGCAAATAGTCGTGGAGACCCGCGGATCGCGCTGGCAGCGTTTCTGGAGCGTTTGGAAGTTCCGCTTAAGCGAATTGATGACGCCTTTCACAATTCCAGCTACCGGCGGCTTTGTATCGAGCATCTTTCTATTCGCAGCCTTGGCACTGACTATCAGCCATACGACTCAAATAGTGTCGTATGAGGTGCCCGTGATGTATGCGGACCGATTTGGCGCCAATCTGGTTCCGGTGGAACTGCGGTCTTCCGTAATAGTGACGTTGAGCCTGGACGGTAACGGCCGAATCACCGATTATGGATGGCACGACGGTTCCGACTCGTTTGTCGGAGATCCGACCCGGTTGCAGGCGCAAAATATCCCAATGCCGGAATTTCCGAGTGTTCTTGCGATGGCTCAGCCCATCAGCAGCGATATCAGCATCCGATTCATTCCACTGGTTTTTCGGCAGTAGCGGTACCTGTTATTGCCCGTTCGTATTGACGCCCGCTTCGGGTTCGGCGAAGTACTCGTCATAGACGTTCTCGTTGAAACGTCCTGCGATTTTAATCCCCTCGAGCGGAAGCGTAAGAACGAGTTCATCGGCATCGACACCCGGAGTTTCCAGCACGTCCTCGTAGAACACGGTTCGGTAGGTTTCGAGCGTATTGGAATCGCGATATCCGCTCATGTACGGCAGCAGCCGGAAGTAACGCTCCTGCGGCAACAAACTGGGGGATTCGAGGATCCAGCCGACATACCACTTCCGGCTGTCCATGGTGACTGAGATCAGAAAGCGCTCCTTTGCCGCGCGATAAAACAGGCGAATGAGCGGATTGCCGTTCCTGCGCAGTTCAATCGCTTTCGCTTTATCAGCGGAGATAAACACGTTCAGAACTATCGCCGCGATTGGGCCGAGGATCATCGACAACGCACTGGTCGCGGAGAACGCGAACGGAGAGAAGGTGTACCAGCGGCTTTCAAGCCACGCACCTAAATGGGTTGTTGCGACCGCGAGGACAATCAACCGCGCAAAAAACGATAAGATGACGCCCGCTATGGCCGATTGGAACAGGAGCTTGTAGCCCTCCAGCCGCTGTGCACCAAAGCGGAACAGGTGGGCAATGACAAAAAAGAGAAACCCTCCCAGCAGCGGGAGCAGCAGCAGGTTATAGGGCATGTAGCCGCGGCTTTACTCGTGCAGCTTGCGCGGCTTCAAAAAGGTGACACCGGGCCGCCCTCTCAGCGACCTATTGGCTTGTGAAAGCTTTTCAAGCGTGCGCCTTACCTTCGGGTCGCGCAGCAGGGCATTCGCGTCGACGAAGGTGCGTCCAAAGAAATTGGTCTGCGCAATTTTGTCGTTCGTATCGTCCATTCGGGCGTACCCCTACCTTCAGCTTAACCGCGAGACGGCGAGCGGCGCAATCTTCGACAATTTTCGGCCGTCGGTTACTTGGCTTGGTGAGCGATGATTTGGCCCTTAATCTTGTCATACGTCGACTGCGGAATGATTTTTTTTGTAATGAGGTCAGTCTTCGCACGATAAGGCCGGCCCGCGATGATCTTCTGCGCCATAACCGGTCCGATGCCGGGTAGAGCATCTAATTCATCCGAACTCGCGCTGTTGATGTCGACCAGTTTCGCTTTCTTCGAGGAGGCGGTTGCGGTTGCCCCTTTATCTTGTGAAGGACTCGCGAACTTGGGTTCAGCGCTGACAAAGAGCGTAGCCAGCGCAAAGACGATGAGCAAATAGCGTCCAATTCTCATACGCGCGATTCTATCAAGCGTATCGGAACAGCGGTGAAGAGCATCCTACACTTCGGATAGGACGAGAAAACTGAGCGGGGTTATATGCGTGTCACTGTCTCACACAAACAATCGAAAGCGGAAGTGGTGCGATCTGTGGACCGGGCCTTCGACGATCTTTTCCGAGGCATAGGAGCTATCCCGCTGCAGTTTGTTGCAGAGAAGAAGACCTGGCAAGGATCAACCCTGACGTTTGCGCTCTCCGCAAAGATGGGATTTGTCAGTACGCCGATCAAAGGCACTATCGATGTCACAGACACGGATTTAACTATCGATGTCGATCTTGGACTGCTTGAGCGCCTGATTGCTCCGGAGAAAGCGCGCGATGCGCTGACGTCCTCGGTACGCGGGTTGCTGAAGTGACCTTTACCGGGAACACAGCCGGCCCCGCACTTTTGTGCGGCATCCCGGCTTGCGGGAAATCGAGCTATGGGCGCTGGCTCGAACGTGAAAAGCGAATCGCGTTTGTTGATGTCGAGGAAGATGGGGAACTCCAATCGGCGGGGCTGGAGGAGCATTGGTCTCGGCTCTTCGCAGATCTGACCCATGCGTCGGAGTTCGCGAATGCAGTGTTTCGCGAAGAACGTCAGGTCGTACTCGGTTGGGGATTTCCAGTGGAATATCTGCCTGTCGTCTCAGCCCTGAGGAATTCGCAGATTGATGTCTGGTGGCTCGATGGCGATCGAGACGCGGCCCGGGAGTCGTTTCTGCGCCGTGGCAGCATATCGGTCGAGCTGTACGATCGCCAAATCGCTAACATCGAGGCTCACTGGCCAGAGATCGCGTCGCTGTTTGGAACAGAGAGAATCATCCGCGTTGTGGCGCCGGGGCCAACGTATTTGGCGCCCGCTGAGATCTATGCACGAATGTTTACCCGCGAGCCCGCAATAGAAACAATTTCGCCGATGGCTCTATCGAGTTCTTCGTCCGCAGTGTAGAAATGAGGTGCTATGCGGATACCTGCATTCGGGCGGTAATCAACGAGCACATCGCGGCCGGCCAACTCATGCGTGACTTCTTTTCCGTTCGGGACATCGAGAACGACAACACCGCCGCGAGACTTCGGATCGCGGCAAGACGTGACTGCGAACCCAGCTTCTTCGGCCAGATCGATAAGTCGTTGTGTCTGCCGTAGCGACTTCGTGCGTATTGCTTCGATGCCGATCTGGTTCACGATCTCATAACCAGATCTCGCCGAGTAGAGCGCGGGAATTCCCGGTGTTCCATTCAGGAATCGGAATGCATCCGGTGCAAAGTCGATAGGACCGGATTGAAACTCGAACGGCTGCCTGTGGGCCATCCATCCAGTTGCCGCCGGCTGAAGATGTGATCGCAGATCCGGACGCACATACAGGTATGCCGCGCCGGGGCCGCCGCACAGCCATTTCACGGAACCGCCCGTTGCGAAGTCCACGTTGGATGCGCGAACGTCGACTGGAAGGATACCGGTCGATTGGTATAGGTCTGCAACGACGAGCGCTCCCATTTGGTGCGCTCGTTGGGTAATGGCGGCCAAGTCCTGCACAAACGAACTGCGAAATGCGACGTGAGATACCGACACAAGCTGCGTCTGCTCATCGATCGCGTCAAGCATAAGCTCAAGCGGCAAAACCATGCCGTCCGGAGAAGGAACGGAACAGACCCGAGCGCCCTGCCGCTCAAGCCCGTAGTAAATGTAGTCGTTGGAGGGAAAGTTTAAACCGTCGGTAACGAGCTTGTTGCGAGGCGCATTCCAATCGAAGCAGGACGTCACGACTGATTGACAGATCGAGACGTTTTGATGCATCACCACTTCACCTGCGCCCGCGCCTATGATGGACGCGATGAGATTCCCGATGGTCAGAGGCATTTCCCACCAACCTTCTTCCCAAGCCCGAATGCCGCGTGTGGCCCACGTGTTTGCAAACTCTTGCAGCGCGGCCGCAGCGCGCCGCGGCATGGCGCCCAGCGAATGACTGATCAAGTAAGTGGCGTTATCGAGGATGGGGAACTCTTTGCGCCAGTCGAGAAGAGGATCGGAACTCATGAAGGTAGTTCAGCCTCTGCTAATCTCCGGCCACCAACGGAGGGTTCCCCGAAACGACGCCACAGAAAGTAGGCCGGTATGCCTGTCAGCGTCAGCCCGAGTCCAGCGAAGGCGGGCACAGGCCGCGTGAACAGCATGTTAACGAGGAACCAAAGCGTGATGGCCAGGAACGCAATTGGCGTGATCGGGTAACCCCACATTCGGTATGGGCGGGGCAAGTCGGGTTTCGTATGGCGCAGGACCATCAGGGCCAAGATCATCAACCCGTAGAATAGCCACGTGCCGAACAGCGCATAGTCGATCAACGATTCATACGATCCCGTCATCAGCAAAACCGCCGACCAGAGACCTTGCGCAAGTATCGCGAAGGCAGGAGTGCCGTAGCGGGGATGGATCTCAGCAAATTTTCGAAAGAATAGTCCGTCTGAAGCCTGTGCAAAGTAAACGCGAGGGATGGTTAGGAAACAGCCGTTCAAAGTACCCACGATTGAGACCAGAATGATGATCGAGACCCAAGTGCCGCCAGCGGTGCCAAGCACTCGCCGGGCGGCGTCCGCGCCCACATGGCTGCTTGCTGCAATCTCGGGAATACTGAGTACGCGCAAATACGCCGCGTTCGCAAGAAGATAGATGGCTGCTACCGCCAACGTGCCAAGAGTCAGGGCGCGAACCACGTTGCGCTTTGGGTCACGAATCTCGCCGGCCACGAAACTCAACTGAACCCATCCGTCGTAGGACAGAAGGCAGGCGATGAGCGCCACACCGAAACTGCTGAGTGACACCGGAGCCGCCGGCGGTAGCGGATGCGATGTGGGCGCACCAAGCAGTAGGGCGGCCACGATAATGATTAGCGCACCGGCAACTTTGGCCAGCGTGAGGCTATTCTGAACAACGACTCCCAGCTTGACACCGCGATAGTTTACCCAGGTGAAGATCGCTAGAACTGCCAAGCTGAGCAGCTTCGAGGCGAACGGCTGTAAGGGCACGAAGTAGCCGAAGTATAGGGAAAACACGACCGCCATCCAGGCGACTTGGGCGCTCCGCGAAACTGTAAACAGCGACCAGCCGCAAAGGAATGCCGCCGGCCTGCCGTAAGCCTCGCGCAAGAAAACGTATTGGCCACCGGTCGCCGGGAACGCCGCACCGAGTTCAGCACACGCCAGCGCCCCCAACAATGAGATGACTGCGGCCAAGGTCCAGACGCCCATGATCATCGGCATCGAAGGCAAGCTACGTGCAACCAGATTGGGCACCAGGAAAATGCCGCCCCCAATCGTGACACCTACAACGATTGCGATGGAATCGCCGAGCGACAGACGTCGCTCGAGTTGCACGGGCCGTCGCTGCGTATCGGTGATTGAGGGAGAGCTCATCCGGGGATTTGTTCCGGTTCTTTATTGTATGAACGCATTTCGTTCCGTAAGTAGACTTGCGTATAGGGCATGAAATCGGAATGATCTTCAGGGTGGCTCCCTTGCTGGCGTTTAGTGTCCTGCTGCTGGGCCAGGCAAATACAGGGGAATTGCGGATTGGCGTGAAGGACCCTGCCGGGCTTCCGTTGCAAGCGCAGGCTCAGGTGGCGAGTGAATCGAACCAGTACGTCCGCGAGTTCAACGCCGATGCAGCAGGGCAGATCACGGTCAAACGGCTGCCGTTTGGCCTATACACGGTCAAGCTGACGCACTCGGGATTCAAGCCGGCCGCGCAAGTTGTCAACATCGATTCAGTGATACCCAAGCAACTTGACGCCGTGCTTGGCCTGGGGCCGTTGAGCACCACCGTAAATGTAGATAGCGATGCGACGCTGATCAACCCCAACGACGTGAGTTCCGTTGGCCGAATCGGGACCGCGACGTTGCAGGATCGAGCGACCGCCGAGCCGGGACGATCGCTGGGCGAACTGGTGAATCAGGAGCCCGGATGGTTGTTCGAAGCAAATGGAGTTTTGCATCCGCGAGGCGAGGAATACGAAACGCAATATGTCGTAGACGGCCTGCCTCTTACCGAGAATCGATCTGTTGCGTACACACCCGATTTCAGCGCCAACGAAGTGCAAGAGATGAGCGTCTACACTGCCGGCTTCCCGGCCGAATACGGCAGGAAATTGGGAGGGGTAATCGAAGTGGAAACGCAGCGCGACACCCGACCCGGATTTCACGGAGACGGCTCGTTTTGGGGCGGCAGTTTCGACAGTGTGGGCGCTTACCTCGATTTGCAGTACGGCTGGGGCAAGAACACAGTAACCGTCGCTGGATCGGCTGCGGCAACGGACCGATATCTTGATCCTCCGGCGCTTGCGAATTACACAAATCACGGATCCCTTGCAGATGTAAACGCGCAATATGAGCGGGATTTCAGCGACAAGGACCGGATGAGCATGATAGTGCGGCGCGAACAATCGAAGTTTCTAGTGCCGAATGAAATCGTGCAGCAACAAGGTGGCCAACGGCAGGACCGGCAAGACTTCGAGAGCGCGGCGCAGTTCTCGTACGAACACATCTTTTCCCCTAACGTCCTTGGCGATTTCCGTGCAATGGTCCGCGATCTCACGGCAGCCCTGTGGTCGAACCAGTTATCAACGCCGATAATGGCAGGCCAGAACCGTGGGTATCACGAAGAGTATTTGAAGGGAACGATTTCGATTCACGCCGGCCACCACGAGATCAAGACCGGTGTAGATGCGGATTTTGCCTCGCTTGAAGAATCGCTTTCTTACCTGATTACAAATCCAGCGGTGTTCGACCCGGACACGCCGCCGTCGTTCAACTTTTATGCGCATGCGCCGGATCGCGAACAAGGTGCATTCGCGCAGGATGAAATTCGCTGGAAGAACGTGACCGTGAGCGCAGGTCTTCGCTTCGATCACTACAGTCTGCTGGTCAATCAGGTGGGCTGGAGTCCCAGGCTGGGTATCGCTGTCTACTGGCCTTGGGCGAAACTTGTGTTCCGCGGATCATACGATCGCATCTTTCAGACGCCGCCGTTTGAGAATATCCTGGTGGCGAGTTCCCCCGACGTGACAAGCCTCAGCGACCAGGTTCTGAGACTGCCTGTGCAGCCGGCTCGCGGCAATTATTATCAGGCTGGTTTCGGCCGCGGTTTCTTTTCCCACATCAGAGCCACGGGTAACTTCTATTGGCGCGGCTACCGAAACTACCCCGATGACGATCTTCTCTTAAACACCGGCGTGAGCTTCCCGATTACATTTGCGCGGGCCAACATTTACGGTGCGGAAGCGAAACTCGAGATTCCTCACTGGGGGCATTTCTCAGGGTACGCAAGTTATTCGAACATGCGCGGGAATGGATATTTTCCGGTAACTGGTGGATTGTTCATCGGAGATAGTGCCGCTGAAGCAATTAGCTCAACCAGCGGAGTTTTTCCCATTTCGCAGGATCAACGCAACACCGTTCGCGCGCGCTTTCGGTATGACCTACGACCGCGTGTATGGGCTGCTCTCGGAGGCACTTACGATAGTGGCCTGCCGATCGACTTTGACGGAACATACCAGGATGCGGCGGCTGAATACGGTCAGGCGATTCTGAATCGCGTCAACTTCAGCGATCACCGCCCCAGGCCACTCCGTTCGCTGAATGCATCGCTGGGCGTCACCATACGACGGAGTGAAGCTCACCCGATCCGCTTTCAGATCGATGGCACCAATCTGACGAACGAAATCAACGTCATCGATTTCGCGGGCTTGTTCTCTGGGACGGCAATCGGGATCACGCGTAGCGTGAACGCACGGCTGCAATTCGGATTTTAAGTAGGAGCGCTGGACTCCTTGCGGAAACTTTCTCGCCGAGGGATCGCGTGCCGCGCGACTAAATGCCGGCGGTTTGCGCCCGGCCGGTTTGCTTTTCGAGAATCTCAGACGAGGCCTTCTGAATAATCGGCTTCGAAACTTGAGTCAGCAAAAAGTCGGCGCTTTCCTCTTCGCCTAACGTGTGAGAGAGCAGTTCGTATACGCGAAATTCGCCAATTTGACGAGCCAACTCCCGAAGCGTGCCGTAGCCTGAAATTTCGTAATGTTCCACTTTCTGGGCGGCGGTAATCAACGCGAGGTCTGCCGCGAATTCCTGTTTCCGGGCACCCTCTTCGATCGTCTCCTCGCCTTCGGCCACCAAGCCCTCCATCGCCTTACAAGGCTTTGCCTGAGCTTTTTCGCCAAGCACTTCGAAGGCCTGTTTCAACCGTTCAACGTGGCCTTGAGTTTGGACCAAGTGCTTCTCGAAAAGTTCGCGCAGCTTCGGATTATGCGCTGCTTGCGCCATTTTCGGTAGAGCCTTAGTCAACTGCATCTCCGCATGCAGTAAGTCCTGCATTTCTTCGGTAAGTAGTTCTTTCAACTGAGACATGTGTTTACCTATTTATGAACGCTTTCTTTGTGAGTCTTTTTTTCGGAAGAGGAAGGCTTCTTGGCGTGAATGGTTTCGCCGTTGTGGGGGGCGCCGTTGCCGGTCTCCCGCGCGCCGGTTTCGGGGTTCCTGAAAGGCTCGAATGCCGGCGCTTCCACGAACTCCCAACTGCCTCCCTCGTTCCACGGTCCGCGCGAGTCGGTTTCTCCCCGATCTCCAACGCCTGTCGAATCGTTGAAATATTGGTCGACAACACCAGGCGTCGGCGGAAGCTTCCCAATCGAAAATATCGGCTTGCCCATGCTTTCAAGGGCTGCCGTGAACGCTTTCATGTGCGTGATCTCGCGCGTCATGAGAAATTGAAGCGCGTCGAGAGAGCCCTGGTCTTCCGTGAAATTCATCAGCCGTTCGTAGACGATCTTCGCCCGCGCTTCGGCGGCTATGTTACTGCGGAGATCCACGTCGAGTTCGCCTGTAATCTTCAGGTAGTCGGCTGTCCATGCCGACCCCATGGAATTGCATAAGCTAACACCACCGCCGCCGGCGATCGCGACCAGGGGGTCCGCCTCCGCAGCACTCCTCTTACTCTTCATTGGCTTGAGATGGAGACGAGTCAGGACACCAATAACTTCAAGGTGACTTAACTCTTCAGTGCCGATGTCCATCAACAAATCCTTACGTTCCGGGTCGTCGCAGTTGATGCCTTGGATGGAGTACTGCATGGCCGCTGCGAGCTCTCCATTGGCGCCGCCGAACTGCTCGAGGAGCATATTGCCGAAGTGAGGATCGGGCCGATCCACTCGCACGGTGTACATGAGCTTTTTTATGTGGTGATACATTTTGCGTGTCTAGAAGTCAGAGGCATCCCGAGTAATCCGCGTGACAGTAAAACTCAGAGATCCGGAAGAGAACCCGGGTTCGGAGCCCGTGACAAGATTAGCCGCAGGTTCTTAGCTGAATGTTCAGGCGGCCATTTGCTCCTTCTCGGCAGGTCCGATCAGCTTCATTCGCTTCGCTGCGGCGGCTGTTTCGTTGAAGAGGCGCATTTCTTTGATCTCGAGAGTCTTTTGAGCGCTTGCAAAAGCGACTTTGTGCTGTTCGACCTGGCGATTTTCCTTCGCGTCGCGGCGCTTCTCCCGGGCTTCAGCGCGCTTCTGCGATTCAAAGCCAACTTCCTCTTTTCTTCTTTCGTTTCTGCGTTTTATCAGCTCGGCGGAAGCGCGGGCGTAGGCGCGGTCGTGATGGGCTTGGTAACGTTCGTAGCGCTCGAGCTCGGGGCGAACGCGCATTTCGGCTTCGTTGTTCGCAAGTTGCTCCGGGCTTTGCGCAATGACAAGGAAACACGCTTCAATAAGGCAGGAAGCGCGGCGAGCGCACCAGGTATGCTCGGCCATTTTGCGAACAAGTTCGATTTCAACGCTGCCAACGGGATTCTCGTCCAGCGTGAACTGGTTAAAGAGTTCATCGAAGCGCTCCTGCCTTTCATTCGGCAGGACTTGAAAGCGGCCAGTCAGGCCATGCAGGGTTCGGTTCTGCGATACCTTTTCTTTGCCTGCGGCACTGGTCGGACCGGTCGACTTCTGCGCGTTGGCGTGATTGGCGGCGAGCTGGCCGTTGCTGAGCTTTTTCCAAAGCATGGGTGAGTTCTCCTGGACGGGCGTTCGGTTTGCGCGCCCGATTGGAGAATAGAATGGGCGCGGACGCGACGACCAGAGTGCGGGCGACCGAGAAGCGAGTTTACCGCCAACTTCTCAGCGGGTTAGGAGCAAAGAAGAAAATTGTCTGCGGTTGTGACCGTGGAAACGCTGAAGCAAGAAAGCCCCTGCAAATCCTTTCTGCAGCTTTAGCCTAGTCGCAAACCATGGAACGCAAAACCCAAGCCGCTTAGGTTAAAATCACCTAGTGGGTTCTCGACGATTCGGGGGTGTTCGATTCGTCGTCTACTCTAACGATCACGTGCCCCGCCACGTTCACGCCTTTTGTGACGGAGGCGAGGTCATTGTCGACTTATTGGCCGAGGAGAAACTGGCGTTAGCGAACCGTACGCAGTCGGTTCGGAATGCAAAAGCAAGCGCGGTTCGGAAAGTCTTAGAGGCTGCTGCGGCTCACTACCAAGAACTATGTGAGTTGTGGAACAGCATCCATCAGGGAGCAAAAGAGGAGGATTCGAATGGGCAGGATGGTCACGACTACGAAGGAGATTCAGGCAGCGATCAAACGCTCTAAATCCGAAGGTCCACACGAAATCACAGTCAGAGAAGCCGTCTACCGGTACGCGAGCGGTCTTGACGTGCTCGTCCTGCAACTCAGCAACGGCACGCGTGTGCTATTACCACGGGAACAGCTTCAAGGCTTGCGAGATGCGCCCCGGGCTAAAGTAGCCAACATCGAGATCCTCGGCGGCGGCACCGGTCTCCATTGGCCCGATTTGAACGTCGATCTTTGGGTAGAAGGATTGCTCAATGGTATCTACGGGACAAAGCGATGGATGTCTAACCTGGGACGGATAGGCGGGTCCGTTCGCAGCAAAGCGAAGACAGAAGCTGCGCGGCTAAACGGTCTCAAGGGGGGCCGGCCGAAGCGAACGCGGCGCGTCTCATAGATCGCGCACGCACCGGAAACCAATGTTGGTGGTGCTGCTGTCGGGCGTATTCGATGTGCGGGCGGCGACACGATAGCGATTGCAATACGATTCGTGACACAGGTACGAACCGCCCTTCATCACCTTCCCCGAACCTTGCGGCGGGCCAACCGGATTGAAACGATTATCGAATTGGTGGAACGCCGGGCTGAACCAATCCGCAGCACCACTCCCACGTGTTGCCCGTGATTGTGCAGAGGCCGTACGCATTAGGCGGGAAGGCGTCGACGGGAGCGGGCGCCGAGTAGCCATCTTCGGCCGTATCGAGATCGGGAAATCGACCCTGCCAGATGTTGCAGCGATGCCGGCCGCCGGGCGTGAGGTCGTCGCCCCATGGATACAACTTTTGCTCAAGGCCGCCACGCGCGGCGTACTCCCATTCGGCTTCAGTGGGCAGACGCTTGCCCGCCCATTCAGCGAACGCGGCCGCATCGTTCCAGGAGACATGCACGACAGGATGATTCGGGCGATTGGCTGTGGAGGAATCTGGACCTTCGGGATTGCGCCAATGGGCGTGCCGGACCATGCACCACCAGGGCGCGGCGGCGACGGTATCTTCGACTAACTCTGTGTAACGTTCCGGCGGAATGTGGCCCGCGAAGACGAACGACCAGCCGAAGCGTTCGGCGTCGGTGACGTATCCGGTAGCGGTTGTGAACTCGGAGAACGCGGCGTTGGTGACCGGGAACCGATCGATATAGAAAGGCGCGAGGACTATTTTGCGAACGGGACCTTCTCCGTCCGCCGGAAAACCGAGCGCCGATTCGGTACCCATGAGGAACGGGCCTCCGTCCAGACGAACCATGTTTTCGAGTGAGCCGATGGGCGGCCGCAGGCGATCACAAGGAAATTGCGCAGGCGCGGCATCCGGCGCAGTGCCGCGTTCCGGGCGAGGCGCACAGCAAGTCTTTGGAGTTTTATCCGCAGGTGGCGATGGTGCTGCCAATGTTCAGTTTACTGAGAACTTGCGGCGAGGGGAACAGGACACTTCACACAGGACGCTTCACGCCCGAAAGGATGCGTTGGGCTTCAAATACGGTGTGATGGAGATCTGCTTGACATCATTGGCGACCATGCCGGGGATCCACACCTGGTATTCGCCCCCGATATAGAAGACGGTCGCGTCGCCCTCATCGACACGCTGGCCCGCGGCTTTGCCGATGAACCCCCACTGGGGCTTGAGGAGTTCGATGGCGACACACTGAGTCATCCGATTCCACTGATTCGTTACAGCCAGCCGGGCACGGCCGAAATCGCGATTATGGCCTCCGGTGCGCTCCGCATAAGTTTGCAAGTCGGCGAGGCCAGGACAGCGTTTGCCGTTCGCCAGCATGCGCGCTTGCAAGAACTGCCACCAGGGCGAAACACCTCGCTTAGTGGTGATGGATGCCGTCCACTTGAATAGCTTGGTTCCTGAAGGCAGTTGCTCGACGACCTCGGGGTGGCCGCCAAGAAAGGCGCGTTGCACGGTCGGGTCGGCGATGGCCAGGAAATTCGGAGGCGTGTTGGCGCTCATAACAGCACATTGTAAGCCGGCCTGCGGGTGAGGGCGAGCGCAACCCAGCGCTAGCTTTGCCGCGCCTTTACCAGAACGTTGCCGTTTTCGACTCTGACGTCCAGCACGGGCTGATTGACGGTCGCCGGGCCATCTTCCACGTGACCATCCTTCAAGCAGAAACGCGAACCATGCCAAGGGCACACGATGGAATCACCCTGCAATTCTCCCTCGGCGAGTGGGCCGCCGGCGTGAGAACAGATGCCCGCCAGCGCGTAGATGACACCGTCCTTTTTCACGAGCAGAATGTCGGTTCCCTTTACTGTCGCTTTGGCCGGTTTCCCTTCACCCAGTTCCGACTCGGCGATAGCTACCGTGTACTCGTCTGGAAGTTCGCCCGCCAAGTCTGGGGCGTGGTTGACACCAACCTTTTGCGTATAAGAAAGCTCGCCGCCCAGATAGGAGCTTGCCATAACCAAGCCGAAACCAACCCAGCCGAGCACGCGCCCGAGACCTCGGTTATCGCACTTTCGGGCCACATACGAGGTGGCGTACATGGCGACCGCGCCCACGTTCAGGAGTCCGTGCATAGCGCCAAGGCGCTGCGCTTTGCCGTGCGTGTCGCTCCAATCGGTCATTCCGCTCAAGGCGGCGGGGACGGCTCCGAGCAGCCCGATCATTACGGCGGCATCCGCGCCGGCCCGATACTGCGCGCTGCCTCCAGCGTCGAGCACATCGAGAGCGGCGGCAACGGTCCAACTCCCGATGGGGACGTCGGTGACAGCGGCATGCAGCGGGTGACCGAGCCACACTCCATGCAGCGCGTTCTTGACGGCTTGTCCCGAGGTACCGGCAGCGGCAAAGGCATTCTTTATCAGTTCCTCGCCCTGGGTCTGCACAGGTTGAAGCCAATCCTGCTGCTCGATAATGTTCACGATGGGGTTGTCGGCCATACGTGAAAGGAGACGCAGACAATCCCATTCTCAATACGGACATACTCGGGCCGCATACTCGCAAGGGCGCTTCTGGCGGATGCCTGCGACGCGATCATCCGGCGGTGGTTTGGTTACAGGGGGAGGCAGAAGCTCTCATGGCGCCTTCTGATGGACGACAACGTCAATGGGATACCTTTATTGATCAGAATTCGCGTTGAGCCCGGGCGAATGCCAATAACCGTGCCGTCCTTGCTGACGGTGGCAATGCTAGGGTTTTCTGAAGTTAGGTTAATCGTGTGGAGTGATTTATGTCGACTCGCGTCCCATCGGCAGATGTAGCGTAGATGAGAGGCAGTTCTCGCGGTCCGCTGTCTAACCAACAGTAAAAAGGTTCCGGAGTTTCTAGCTCCACTCGGACGGGAAGATCTTCCCTCTCTACGTCCAGATCGATTGGCTCCGATTCTGCCTCCCCGATCGTGGCCGTAATTGCATATACTCCAGGCGGAGTGTCGCTGGCCACGGCAAAGGAGCAGGTGTAGGGCGCATGGACCACGTAGCACCCGGTCAATGGCTCTTCCCCAATAACAGCTATGGCCCCTTCCGCCGGGATTTTTCCCTTCACAGAGATCGTGGCGGTCACCACCGTACCAGGCATGACCGCGGTCCGGTTCTTTGGTGAGGTGATCCGTAGCTTCCATCTCGTGGTCTGACCTTGCGCCCATGAGCACATAACGATCAGCACTAGCGACATTTCTATCAGGCGAATACGCAAATATTTGTCGACTTGCCTTCTGTCCCTATGGCAACTTGTTAAACGGCGTTGCGCCTTGCCCGGAGGTAAACGGTCGCACGATCAGCGTCAGGTTGATGTTCCGACTTGTTCCGGTTGCGGCCTCCGTTCCCGTCACGATAAACGAATAGACGCCGTTCGCAACACTGGAGCCGACAGTGAGATTCAGTGTTCCGCTGCCCGAGCCAGGAAGCGGATTCGGAGTAAAAGCCGCCGTGACTCCCGCAGGCAATCCGCTCGCGGACAATCCAACAATATGAGCAAACTGGCCATTAGACGCCTCGGTAATTGCGAGAGAATTAGAACTTCCCGGAAGAGCTGTAACATCTTGGCTGCTCGCAGATAGAGAAAACCCCATCGGGCCTTGACTTGGGTTCACCCCGAGCAGCACGGCCAGCGATGCTGTCAAGCTGGGGACAAGCGTGTCTGTTCCAGTAACCCTAATAGAATAATTACCTTGGGTTGCACTTTCTGCCGCGGTCAACGTAAGCGTGGCGCCGCCCGATCCAGTTATCATGCCAGGCGCGAACGTGCCGGTTACGCCAGCGGGCAATCCGCTAACCGAAAGTGCGACCGGATGACCGAATCGGTCCGCCGCGAGCTCGGTGATGCCCAATGTCACCGAGTTACCCGGTGGAACGCTCACACCCGGCGCGCCGGATAGGAGCAAAAAGGGCGGAGGCGATATCCAGAAGGTGACGCTGGCAGAATAGGAAGGATTTGCCGCGCTAGTGGCAGTGACAACCACCCGTTGCACGGTGTAGGGAAACCAGTGGGGAGGCGCAGTATATGTTCCCGTATTGCCGATGGAACCAAGCCATTGAGGACTGGTCGACCACGTCACGCCGGCCGTCCCCACGTTGGATGTTGTCGCCGTGAACTGCTGATTTTGGCCTGGATAAACGGTTGCCCATCCGGGTGATATCTGGATCGATGCGGCCGGCGACAGGGTCACTGTCGCGGTTGCTGTTTGGGTATTGTCTGCGATGCTGGTTGCCGTGAGTGTCACTATCTGCTGGGAGGCGATGGTAGCGGGCGCAGTGTAGAGCCCCGTGTTCTCAATACTTCCGACACCAGGTGGATTAATTGACCATACTATGCCGTTGTTGGGCGGATTCGTCGTTAGCCGAGCTACGAATTGCCGTGTTTGAGATGCCCTCAGAGTGGCTTTTGCCGGCGAAATTATGACGGGCTGGTCAACCGTAACTGGGATTGTGACACTGTTGTTGACGATTACCCGAGTAGATCCGGGAGCGACAGCCGTCAGTAGCCCGTTTTGATCGACGGTTACGATGCCCGCCGACTCCGAAGTGAAATTGGTTTGGCTCGATTTCGTGAGGTTGGCGGTGGATCCGTCGGCGTATGTGCCGATGACATCCAGTACAATCCGTTCGCCCAAATACAGCTCTATCCTGCCCGGTGGATCAGTCGTTACGCTAGTGATCTCTGCATAAAGAATGCAATAATAGGTGTTCAGGAGCAGAACACCTATGCCCAGACTGAAGGGGAGCGCCGACCTGCTCGAAGATCGACGCAAGCGTGCCCTGGCGTTGCTGGATTCTGGTGAGTCTCTGAATGAGGTGGGACGGCGCATCGGGTGCAATGCAAGTTCGGTGATGCGCTGGCGCGATGCCCGACGGAGGGGCGGAGCCGAGGCCTTACGGGTACGTTCTTCTCCAGGGCGACCGCTGAAGTTAGATCGAGGGCAACGACGGCGCTTGGTCAACCTTCTTCTGCAGGGGCCGATGATGCACGGCTATCGGACCAATCTCTGGACCACCGCCCGCATTGCGGAATTGATCCGAAGCCGATTCGGAATCCAATACCACCGCGATCACGTCGGACGCTTGATGCACAGTCTAAACTGGAGCCCGCAGAAACCAGAACGACGCGCCCTGGAGAGGGATGAGAAGGCGATTGCGCGCTGGCAGCAGAAAGACTGGCCGCGGATAAAAAAAAGCTAAAGGTCCAGACCTCCACAGTGGAAATAGATCGCGTTGATGAAGTTCTGTTTTGTTGCGAAATCCTCGAGCCGTGCATTTCACCCATTGAATCTTGGCGTTGATGGACTCGCTGGTAGCGTTGGTAATCGGATGGGTCAGGTAGGTAATGATGTTCTCGAATCGCCGCTTCAGCATGGCGGCGACCTTCTTCATCGGCTATGAGCCGCTCAGTTATACCACCACTGAAAATGCTTGCGCGCCGGCTCTTTGTTCCTCCGTCAGCGTTCCCCAGAATCCATCCAGACTTTTTGTTCGCGATCTTCCGCCACGTACAGTACGCGGCTGCCGCGTAAATCATTGACCAATGTGAGATAGTTGTGGCCTTTGCGAAAGGCTTTCTCATCCATCCCTAGATGTGCGGTGGGCTCCTGCTTCCTTCGTTCTAGTCCGCGTTGGACCGCGCGCTACAGGATGCCGTGAATCTCATCCCAACTCGGCGCCCAAGCCCTGACCTCCACGCGGGGCTGCGCTACGGCTACACGCCGTGCATCGCGGCCCGATCGCGCTCGGTCGTATAATTGCAACGATGGCAATTTGGCGCAAGCCAGAATGATGGCGGAGTCGCAGCCGCAAATGGCGGGTGGCACGGTACAGAGCCGTGACGAAAGGCACCTGTTTCCGATGCTAGGCGCGACCACGATTGTACTCCTGATTGCCGCGTGCAAGCTGGTGGTGCATTTGTACGCGGGACACAGGTATGGGTACCTGGGTGACGAGTTGTACTTCCTGGCCTGCAGCCGTCATCTCGCTTGGGGCTATGTCGATCAGCCGCCGCTGATCGCGATGATTGCCTGGGCGGTGCGGAATACGCTGGGTCAGTCGCTGCTCGCGATTCGATTTTTGCCGGCGCTCGCGGGGGCGGTGGAGGTTGTGCTAACCGCGCTGATTGCGCGCGAACTCGGTGGGAGGCGCTTCGCGCAGGTACTTGCGGCGATTACCACGCTCGCTGCGCCCGGCATTCTCGGGTTGGACAGCATCTTGACGATGAATGCGTTCGAGCCACTGTTCTGGATGACCTGCGCGTATCTCGTGATTCGCATCATCAAAACCGGAAATGAGAGGCTGTGGATTTGGTTCGGCGTGGTCGCGGGCATCGGTCTCGAGAACAAGTACTCGATGATGATCTTCGGCGCTGGGATTGTCTTCGGACTACTGCTTACGAACCAACGGAAGCTGCTCGCGAATCGGTGGTTATGGATTGGCGGGTTGGTCGCGTTTGTGATTTTTGCGCCGAATCTCTGGTGGAATGTTCGGCACCACTTCCCATTTCTCGAATTGCAGGCCAACATTCGACGCAGCGGGCGGAACGTGCCGTTGGGCTTCTTCAGCTTCTTCGGTCAGGAAATTGGGGCCATGAACGTGCTGGCGGCGCCCGTGTGGCTGGCAGGCCTGTGGTTTTTCTTTTTCGAGGAGCAAGGGAAGAGATTTCGCGCGTTGGGCTGGGCGTGGGTGTTTACGGCGGGCGTGATCGTTACGATGAGTCCGCGCGTGTATTACCTCTTTCCCTCGTTTCCGCTGGTGTTCGCCGCCGGCAGCGTCCTGTGGGAAATGTGGCTCGAGGCGCGGCAGCGAAGGTGGGTGCGAGTGGCCTACCCGGCACTGATGATCGCGGCGGGCGCGATCGCTGCGCCGGTCGCCACGCCGGTGCTGCCGGTCGAAACGTACATTCGCTACACGCGCGCGTTGCACCTCTCGCCGCCTGCAAGTGAGACGCACAAGCTGGGCCCCTTGCCGCAGAATTATGCGAGCCAGTTTGGCTGGCCGGAAATGGTCGCGACGGTGGCGCGTGTTTACAACAGTTTGCCGCCGGATGTTCGAGCGAAGACGGCGATCTTTGTGCAGAACTATGGCCAAGCCGGCGCGATCGATCTCTTCGGGCCGAAATTTGGATTGCCGTGGGCGATCAGCGGTCACCAAAGCTATTTCCTGTGGGGACCGCGCGATTACACCGGCGAAAGTATGATCGTCATGGATGATAGCCAAGAGCGCCTCGAGCAACTTTTTATAAGCGTGCAGAAGGTCGCGAGCGTGTACCACCCATACTCGATGCCGTACGAGCATTGCGACGTGTTCTGTTGCCGAGGGCTCAAGCAGCCGTTGAAGGAATTGTGGCCGCAGCTGAAGCACTGGGACTGAAGAGCCCTCATGGGGAAGGCATCAAAGCGTTAAATCCTGGGGGTGGGGCAAAGCCCCCGTTCGCTTCCCACTAAAAAGCCGGAATTCCCTCTTTTTTGCCCTAGCCTATTGCATTCTTTATGCAGAAATCAAATAACGGGCGTTTCGGGCCGTTCAACATCGATCATGACTGGAGCCGATGTGACTGACTTACCGGGCGTAGTAACGCCAATAGCAATCAGTGTGTACGGGCCAGGGGTCAAATCCGATGGAATCTGCACTGTTACTTGATAGGGCGGCGCATTGCGCGCACTCCCCCATGGGATGAGACCGGAAGGAATAACACTAATTGATGAAAACGTTGCACCTGTCGCGGAGACCACCACGCTCACGCTATCGCCAGAGTGAACTATCGCTTCGTTGACCGGCGACACAATTTGAAGCGCGCCTTGCGCCAATGCAACTGCGGAACAAGCAAATCCCGTCAGAAAAAGTTGGAGTAAACAGGCACGCTTAGAGCGTATCGCGACACACGTCATTTAACTTCTCTTGGAAAACGGGAACATCTTAGGTCAGTTAAGCTTCATCACAACTACGTGCCGGTCTTGCTGCAACATCGTCACTCACTGCAAGTCGATTAACACCTTATCGGCGGCTTATTGGATCGTGACTGGTAGTATTTTTCGGATACTTCAAAATTTGTTGGCCCGCACGAGGATCTCATAAGGCCGCATGAATAAAAGCTCAAACGCGTCCATAGTTCGTGAACTGGATCTTTTATCTATTGGCCGCTGCCGCAGGTGCAGCAAACCCGGCGCAAGCCGGAGCGAACTCTGAGTTGAACAAGACGCTACACGATGCGCTGCCGGCGACGTTGGCGGTTTATTTTTCGGGGCTGATTGGAATTTTAGCGATCTGGGCGTTTGTTCGCCAACCGATTCCGGGCGTAGACAAGATAGCGGCGACGCCCTGGTGGGCATGGACGGGCGGATTGTTGAGCATTGGCGCCACGCTTGCCGGAGCGCTGTTCGCGCAGAAGATGGGATCGGGAGTGTTTACCGGAATCACGTTGACAGCGTCGCTGGCGATATCCGTACTGCTCGATAATTTTGGCTGGATGGGGTTCAAGGAGCATCCGGCGACGTGGCCTCGCATCGTGGGCTGCGGGCTGATGATTACCGGATTGTGGCTGGTGGCGAAACTGTAGCGAGACGTTAGATGGTCAGTTACTTTGCGATGAACCCTCGGTAGCGGGATAGCCCTTCTCGACCCAATCCGTGTGGAAATTTGTCAGCAGATTAATCACACGGACATTGTGGAAGCCAAGCTTCTCGGCCTCTGTGTACGCAGGCCGAATGTTGGGGCACTGTTTCATCGGGCAACATCCGCAATAAAGGACGATCTGTTCAGATTGCCTGAGGTTTTTGAGCAGGGAGTTCAGGGCCGCGATGCCATCCGGCTTACTTCCCGGTCCGGCCAGGGTCGCTCCGGTGATGTGCCGTTGTCTATAGAGGACAGGAAACGCCACGCAGATGACATGCAGGGAGGCGTCCGATTTTTTGAGCGCTGCCGCGAGTTCCTCAGGCTGCATCCGATCCGCTTCGGTCCAAGGGTCGGCATCTGCCCTGGCGAGAATTCTTGTTGCGGAGATCGAGAAGGCGCAGGAGGAAAGCTGTAGCAAATGCCGACGGCTGATCATGTGGGATCTGTCAAGTATTATCAATTGCCGGAATGCGTCAGCACAGCCTTTAGTTGTAGAAACGCCGTTTCGTTGAACGTTTCTTTCAAGCGCTCCGGCGCGGTCTTGTTTCCGCTCGGCGCAGTATCTTCGTGCACAGCTCTGGCAATCAGGGTCTTAGCCTCGGCGTCGTCCGGATCCTGGTTCAGCAGCAATTGCAACTCTTTCGTCGCTTCTTGATACTGCTTGTTCTTCAGCAACGCAAGACTGATGTTGTACAGATAGGTGGCGTCGGTTTGGTCGCCCTCAAGGGCGCGGCGCAAATCGTCCACTGCCGCCGGTTGGTTCAGCTCATTTTCTGCGGCGCCGAGGTTGTTATACACCTCACTGAGAGGAAATTGTTTACTGACCTCCCGAAAATAGTTGCCGGCGGCGTTGTAGTCGCCCGCGCGGAACGCTGCGATCCCCATCTTGAATCGGGCTTCGCCGTAGCCGGAGGCGGTCGATGGAACCTGCTCCAGCCACGTAATCGCCTGGCGATAGTTCTTTTGCTTGAGTTCCAGCTTGCCGAGTTCAAATGCAGCCTGGGCGAAATGCGGCTCCAGTTTGCTCGCTTGCAGAAACCATTTTTGTTGCTGGTCTGCGTTAGAAGACATCAGCCCGCGTATATAGCTTTCCTCCGCGTCCAATCGAACGAATTTGTTCGGTGACAAAAAACGATCGAGCGGTACGTTCGAGGCGGGATCGATATATTTCAACGCTTGCCACGCCAGGTGCTCCTCAAGGCGAGTAAGGTCCGACAGTTTGCCGGCCTCGGAAAACTCGGGGCCGTCGGACATTTTTCGTAAGTCAAGAAAGCGCGCGGAGATTCTGACGGAACTGTCTTTTAGCTCGGCGTCCGGCGACGGTAAGTTGATTTCGTAAGCACCGTAGCAGACCAAGTCAACATCTAACGTTTGGCCCAGACGAATAATCGTAGCTTTTGTGTACTCCGCATCGGGCCGCAAGGAGAGACGCCGCAGGCCATCTCCGCGCGCATCGCGATCAAGCACAATTTGAGCCGACTCGCGCAACTCGGTCATCACCGTTTCGGCTACACTCTCCCCCACCCAGTTGAGATCCGGATATTGAGAATTGTTATGGAACCGTAACACCAATAGCGTGGAACACTGCGCGCCGACCGCAAAAATCAGGCTATAAGCAAGAAAAAGGAGACGGCACAGCGGCACGTCTCCATGCTAACAAGGCACTGAATGCTACAGGCGAGATTTATGTGCTCGCTTATTACATTCCGCTGGCGGCTGAAGTGGGGTTGTCGAACACCAGCTTCATGTTCGTTCCGCCCAGGCGAATTTCCTGCAAGTGGTTGTCGGCTGAATATTGAAATTCGGTGGACGCATACTTGGTGGGGCTCGTCTCGGTCTTGACGGGAACTTCGATTGAAGTCTTTCCGTGGCTTAGGATGGCGGTGGTGCTGTCTTTCAGCTCAAGCTTGTAGTCGCCAGCTTTCACTTGTTTGCCGTCCACAATCGAGTTATCGAGAATGGAAACTTTATAGGTATTACCAGCGGCACTCAAAGTCAGAACGCCGACGGTGGTAAGAGTGAGTAGAAATTTGTTCAACATGGAATCTCCTTATTCGATGCACCAACTTGCTTTTTGGTGCACTTTGCGCGGCAGCGATTGTGTCGCGGCGCGCCTTCGTATTAGATACGTCGGCTACATAGGTGCATGTTACAGCGAAGGCAAAATATCGTCTAGATTGTTTGTCTCATCCGGCAATTTAGTGGAACGGTTGCATGGGTAATGCGCGAATGCAGGATCGAGAACTGTATTCGCGGATTTTAGGGATTCAAGAACCTTGGCAGACTTACGTTCTAAGATGCTGCATCGAGTGGGCTCAACCCTTTGCGCGGGTCCGGAGGCGTCTCGAAACGCCAACGAACAGAAGTAAAGCCGTTCTTTAGCTCGATGGCAGGCCTTGGCGCGGAATGGGCGTAGTCTTCGATGGGCCTAATTTACGGCGAACGATTCCGGTGTGAGAGCATCTAATTTGCGTGATTGAACGAACCGGTTCTCGCAGGCGGCACTATCATGCACGCAGCGCCTCGTTCTTAGGGCACCTGCGGGCGCTCCCGAAACGGCAAAGTTCTTGCGCCGTGCCGCACCGGCTTTCTTCCGCGAGATCTCCAAGGCACGCTTCCGGCAATACCTCCTAATTTTGGGTTTAGCTGGTACACCAGAGTGAAAAATACCTGCATGCTGTTGAAGGAAAGGGGCGCGGAGTTGATAGAGAGCTTTCTCAGGCGATAGTTCAGCCAATCTGCACGAGACTTCTCCTGCACAGTTACCAGCGACGGTTGTGCGCGGACATAGTACCCGGGGAAGAAGCGCCGAAGGATTTCTGCCAACTTTATGTTTCTTGCGTCGATGGACACAAGGCGCTTCTCTCCGTCGGTTCGTACTCCCAGGCAGATAGCGTAGTCCGCTCCTAGCTTGATTAGCATTTCAAGCCGGTCTGCATCTCGCACATGAAGCAAAGGAATAGCTACGGACAGAGGATGTACTGCGCAGCCATGTTGAAGTGCTAGTTCGGCACTTACTGTCGGTATTTTTCGCTGGGCGAGGAGGCCATCGCAAGCGCCAAAACTATGGCCCATTTTCCATTGTTGAGCTGCATTTTATAGCAAGGCTCTCGTTTGGGGGAGTCTGACGGTTTGCGTGGCCACTCGTCTCTTTTCTAACGCAAATGAGCAGTCGTAGTAGCACCAAGGGTGGCCATAATCAGCCACGGCTCAATCAAAATATCTATCACCGAATGCCCAACTATGACTGGAAGCAGACTCCGACGGCTGCTCAGGTAAACGAGCGCATAGAGGACGCCAAGAAAACTGGTTGAGATCATTGCCCCAACAGCCATGTTGATTTGAGGTCTAGCGGAAAGCAACCCCCACCCCACATGGGCAACGCCGAAGCAGATGCCTGACGCAATCACCTGTACCGCCCGTCCGAAACCTGACCACTTCAACTGACTCATAACGAAGCCGCGAAAAAAGGCCTCCTCGATTATTCCGGCACTCAGCCCAGCGGCAAGAGAAGTGGAGACCCGGAAGACACTCACCTCGCCCATGCCGCTCTGGTTCCGCAACACAGACATGAATACAACCCAGACATACAGCCCTGTGATCAGCGCCGCCAAAATCCAGCCGCGCAAGGGCGACTTCTGCCGGAAGCCGAGATCACGAAGCGATCGCCCGCGTACGCGTAAGAACAGAATAAGTAGAATAAAAACTGCTAGCTCGCCCAGCGCGGAGCCGCTAATCGTAAGCGCGGTTCGGCCTCGTAATGTCGGTTCTAGATGACCTTGCAACAGCCAATGTAGACACTTCGAGACAACGCCCACAATCGCGAGGAAGAGAAGAGTCCCAACTGCGACCGTAAGAAGAGATCGCAACCGCTTGTCTGGAGATACCAGAAGCGGAGTAGTGCTGGTGCGAGACATCAATCCACCCTCATGATTACTTAACCAGATTAGGCAATCTTACGGATGCGAGTTCCTTATTCCCTTACCTGTGCCGTTCGGGATCATGCCAGAGAGGTTGGCGGCGGCCATAGCCGCACGGCGGCACCCAAACGAATGATATCGAAATATTCCTCTACTTCCGTTGAGAAGGTGTATTGCTCGTCCGGAATCGGGACGTTATACGCAACGAGGGCCTGTGCGCAACCCAGGTAGTCTCTCGGCGCTGAAGGATCCTCTACGTCGTCCTGCGACGCGTGCGCGAGCGTTCCGATAACGTTGTCTCCAAAGCCGTGTTCCGTACGCCAATCGGCGCCATGTTGCAACAGCAGCTCCGTCATCCGCGCATCGCCGCGATAGACCGCCAGATTCAACGCCGTTGCCTTCCATGCCGCTTTCGCCTCGCGTGGCCAGCCGGCTTCGAGCATCGTGCGAACCACGCGTAGGTCGCCGACAGCGGCGTGCTCGGGCAGCGCTTGCAGTTGTTTTTCGGTAAGGCGTGAAAATATGTCCGGCACGCGTTCCTGAATCGCACGTGCCGCGGCGGCATCGCCTCGCGCACAAGCAGCGATAAACTGCTCTTCCTGAGTCAGTTGCTGTTCGATCCCGGCGTTGCGCAGTATCTCTAACACGTCGGCGCGGCCATGCAACTGCGCCCAGCGATAAAGCGAAACTCCATCGCAATTGGACGCGCGCAAATCGGCGCCGGCATCCACCAGCGCGCGGATGTGTTCAATCGACCGCCCCCGCAGGATTGCATGATGGATCCAGGGGCGCTCCCCGACGTCGCCACCATGTTGCAGCATAAGCTGCAAATCGTCAAGCTTGCCATAATCGAGCACGCGCCCGATAGCGTTTGTTCCCACCACCCGCGCGCCCGCGTTCAGCAGCATACGCGTGCAAGTGGACTCGCGGCTTTCAACGGAATGGTACAGCGACTCATTATCGTCCGGATTAGCGCCGGCATCGAGAAGCAGCCTCAACATACCCGCGTGATGCGTCCGTCCGGCCGCTCCGTACAAAGCCGACAAGGGAGAATCGGGAAACTTCGGATTCGTCCAGTAACTATTCACATCGGCGCCCAGCTGCAAGAGCAAGCTGGCGGAATTGAGCAATGGCGTCTCAAATTCTGCTTCTGAAATTAACAGCGAATGAGTGACTGCCACCAGCGGAGGCATGGCGAGAGGTCCGCCCGGTCGATTCGCCCAATCGGGATTTTCAGAGCACAGCTTTCGGAGGGTCGCCTCATCGCCGACGACGCATGCAAACCAGGCATTTCCCGTGAAAAGATCCGGCTCCTCACGCAGCGTGCGGATGGCCAGCTTGCGCTCGCGTGGGTTGCCTTCATAGGCCCACTCGAGCCAGGTCTTCAGGCGCTGCGCTCGGCCGATCTGCTTCCATTCGACAAACTGCTTGAGTACCGGCCAGGATGGGAAACCATACTCACGCGCGATGACGAATTGCGCGTCGTGCAATTTCAGCTTCTGCGCCGCTAACGCCGGAACTCCCATGGCCCGTATGGCGGGAAGTGTGGCCGCGAAGCGTTCCAGCGCCTCCACTTCCGCCGCACGCGCGTGGTGCAGAAGTTGTTTTGCTTGCCTTCTCAGATGAGAGAGGTCAGGGAATGCGGGAAGGGATTTCATTTTGCCTCCATGCGTGATATTGCCGAAGACCCGCTATCCGGCTGCGCAGGGGCAGACTTGCGTTCTAAGATGCTGCATCGAGTGGGCTCAACCCTTTCCGCGGGTCCGGAGGCGTCTCGAAACGCCAACGAACATCAGTATACCCGCTCCTCAGTTCGCTGTAAGCGCTGGCGCGGAATGGGGGTTAAACTTAGATGCGCCGAACTTACGGCGAACTATTCCGCTGTGAGAGCATCTAACTTGCGTGATTGAACGAACCGGTTCTCGCAGGCGGCACTATCACGCACGCAGCGCCTCATTCTCCGGCCACCTGCGGCGCGCTCCCGAAACGGCAAAGTTCTTGCGCCGTGCCGCACCGGCTTTCTTCCGCGAGATCTCCAAGGACTATTCACGAGAGATTACTCCGGCTCCGGTTCATCCATTGCTCAAGGCGTGGCCGGATCGGGGTATACATGCCGCGTGGCTAGGTCATAGCACCGTTCTGTTGAAAGTAGACGGATTCACGATCCTCACCGATCCGGTTTTCAGTACACGTATCGGGCTGAATTTCGGTCCGGTGACGATTGGAATCAAGCGCCTGATCGATGTCGCAGCTCCGGTTGCCGAACTGCCCGATATTGACCTAATTCTTCTGTCGCACGCGCACATGGACCATTTCGATCTGCCGAGCTTGAGGCAGTTAGAGAATCCACACACGCAGGTGATCACGGCAGTGCAGACGTCAGACCTTCTACGGCCGAAGCGGTACGCCCAGGTCCACGAACTTCGTTGGAAAGAGTCGGCACAAGCAGGCGCAGCTACTGTGACTGCATTCGAGGTTGCACACTGGGGCGCCCGGATGCGGAGCGATGTGTATCGCGGATTCAACGGCTATGCGATCGACATTGGCGGCAGGCGCATCGTTTTCGGTGGGGACACCGCGTACACCAACTGCTTCAAACAGATTCGTACGTCGAAACCGGTGGACCTGGCGATTATGCCTATCGGAGCTTACGATCCCTGGATCCGGGTGCACTGCAATCCGGAACAGGCCTGGCAGATGGCTAACGATGCTGGCGCCGAGTATGTGCTGCCAGTCCATCACCAGACATTCGCGCTCGGCCATGAATCGAAGTTAGAGCCTATCGAACGTTTGCTTGCTGCTGCGGGATCTAGACCAGAGCGCGTCTGTTTGCAAGGGATCGGCGAAGAGTTTCACTTGGACTAGTGATTCGGGGCAGATGCCGGTAGAGTAAGCGATCGATCTCTCCCGCAAAGCTACGCGCCTCGGCGCTTCACATCGATATTGAGCCGTTTTATCTTCTGGTTCAGCGTCGAGAGCGGAATTCTGAGTGCTTCCGCCGCTTCCGTCTGCGAGTAGTTCACCAGTTCCAACGACTCTATAATCTTTCGGCGTTCAAAATCCGCGACGATCTCGAACAGCGACGCATTTGCGGCCAGCATTCCGTTTCCATCGCGTGAGATGCGCATGCCGGTCGCTTGTTGCAGGTGATCGGGCAAGACATACGCAGGCACAGATGACGACGTGGTGAGCACAACCGATCGTTCGACGGCGTTTTCCAGTTCGCGTACGTTGCCGGGCCAATTGTGTTCCATGAGAATCTGCATGGCGTCCGGCTCGAAACTGAGAGTGGCGCGATCGTCGACAATGAATTTATCATTCTCACGGCAGTAGCGGTTGAAGAAGTGATCCACCATCAACGGAATATCTTCCTTACGCTCGCGCAAAGGCGGCAATACGAGATTGATGACGTTGAGCCGGTAATAGAGATCCTCCCGGAACTTGCCGTCGTCAACCAACTTCTTCAGATCCGCATTGGTGGCCGCAATGATGCGCACATCGACGCGCATACTTTCGTTCGAACCGAGCGGCATGAACTCGCGATCCTGCAAAACTCGAAGCAGTTTTACCTGCGTCTCCGGGCTGATGGTTCCGATCTCGTCGAAAAAGATGGTGCCGCGGTTCGCAGTTTCAAACAATCCCTTGCGGTTTGCAACTGCGCCGGTGAACGAGCCTTTCACATGCCCGAACAGAATCGATTCGAGTAAGTCGGTGGGCAACGATCCGCTGTTCACGGGCACAAACATCTGATCTGCGCGCGCAGAATGAGCGTGGATGCCTTTGGCGATCAGCTCTTTTCCCGTACCCGTTTCGCCGGTAATCAGGATGGTCGCCCGGCTAGGCGCGACTTGAGCTACCTGGTCGAGGAGCCGCAGCATCCGATCGCTCTTGCCAACGATGTTCGGAAAAGCGTAGCGCTGCTTCAGCGCGCGCTTGAGCTGAGTATTCTCGCGCTCGAGATGACCTTTTGAGATCATCCGGTCGATTTCGATCAGCAGTTTCTCGTTATCCCAGGGCTTGGCGAAGTAATCGTTAGCACCGGACTTCAGCGCGCGCACGGCAACTTCGACGGACCCGTACGCCGTCAGCATGAAAACGGGTGTTTCGGTATCACGCTGGCGGATGTCGGCCAGAACTTCCATACCGGAACGGTCGGGCATCATCAAATCGAGCAGCACGAGCTCGTAGTTGCCGGACTCAAACTTCTGGAGGCCGAGGGTGGCGTTTTCGGCCAACTCGACCTGGTAGTTCTCGTTAGTCAGCAGCAGTTCTAAGCTCTCGCGGATGTCAGCCTCGTCGTCAATCACGAGGATGCGGCGGCGCTCGGGCGCACCGACACGATCGACCGGCAATTCCTGGTTTGGAAACCCCACTACAGTGGTTGTACCAGACAACACAATCTAGGCGAGAAGCGCCGCGCGGCGGCTATCGGGCAGCTTCGCAGCACGCAGGTTTGCGGCTGGAAATTCGAGCCGGAAACGCGTGCCGCTGCCAATGGCGCTGTCCACCTCGATGATTCCGTTGTGCTCCTGCACGATGCCGTACGTGATGGACAGGCCAAGTCCGGTTCCCTTCTTCGGTCCCTTGGTCGTGAAGAACGGATCGTAGATCCTGGCCAGATTTTCCGGCGGAATGCCCTGCCCGGTGTCCGCAATTTCGACGTGCGCGAAACCGCTCTCAGTCCAAGTGCGGACGGTGAGCGTGCCTCCGCCCGACATTGCGTCACGAGCGTTGATAAAGAGATTCAGGAAGACTTGCTGCAGCTTGCCCGAATTGCCGCGAATGAACGGAAGGTCTTCCACGAGCGTTAACTGGCTCGCCACACCAGACTTTTGAAACTGGTGGTCTACCAGGCCGGCCGTCTCACGAATGACACGGTTCAGATCGACCTCGCCGAAATCTGTCGGAGATGTGCGAGAAAAGTTCAACAAAGAGTTGACGATCTCGCTCGCTCGAAATGTTTGCTTGGCTATCTTCTCGAGCAGCTTCGATTTCTGGTCATCGCCCGACACCTGCTTTGCCAGCATTTGCGCGTAGGTTGAAATGACGGCCAGCGGCGTATTCACTTCATGGGCAACGCCGGCGGCGAGAAGACCGATAGAGCTGAGTTTGTCCGCTTGTACAAGCCGGCGCTCCAATTCCGACCGATCTGTGATGTCGTCGAAGATTATCAGGCGGCCAATCTGTTGCTGTTCTTTTGAGACGAGCGGCGCGATGGCAACATTCACAACCGATTCGCGAATTCCGGGGTTGGCGGCGGGCTTAGCAAGTTCCAGACCTCCGTGACCGTTTCTTGTTGCTGTCGGCGCTGTAGGCAGTTCGGCAACACGCGGCCGCAGTCCGACCTTGTAAAGGTTGTGGACGCCCTCGCCTCCGACGTCGTCGAACATCCGGCACAGCTCGGCCGGGAAAAGGTCGCAAAGGCGTTTGCCGACGGCTTCCTCGCGCGCAATGCCAGTGAGTTTCTCAATCTGGGAATTCCAGCTTTCCACACGGCCGTCCAGAGCTGCCGCGAGAATCCCAACGTTGATGGATTCGACTATGTTCTCGCTGAACTCCTTCAGCCGCTCGTACTCGTCCGCCTTGCGCTGCAGCGAACTGTAAAGCCTTGCGTTTTCGATTGCAATCGCTACATAGTTTGACAGCGTGACCAGCAGGTCGATGTCGTCTTTCGACAAGAAATCACCTTCGGTGCTGCGGCTTACCCCGAAGAACGCAATGATTCGTGAGCGAGTCTTGCAGGCGACGTAGTAGGTGAAGTCGAGTTCCGCGATGGTTTGACGAATGGATTCGGGGAGCTCTTGCGACAGGATGTCGCGCATATGCTTGGGGCGTTCGAAGAACAGATAAGGCTTGTCGCCGGCCTCCTCCAGGAATCTAAGGTCGAGCGGGTGTGCATACGTCTTTACGGCACGGCCCGACCTCTGCGTGATGGAGTGCAACTCGAAGCGGCCGGTGGCCTCGTCCATGAGGAAGAATGCGATCTGCTGGATGGATAGCGTGCGCAATAGCCGATCGGATACTTTCGCCAGCATTCCGTTCCGGTCGGTTTCAGAGCTCAGCTCGCGGGCAAATTCGATCAGTGTGAGCCGCGCATCGTAACGGTCGCGATAGAAAAGATGCCGGTCCAGTTGCTCCTGTATCCAACTGCGAATGGGCATGAACAACAGCGTTGCGAACGCGATGAGAACTACGAACCCAGTCGATGAAATCGTGTGGACGCCGAGGATGAGGAAGAAAACGCCATAAAAGGCACCGATCACGGCCAGCGTGGACAACGTGTAAACGTACCCTTGCTGGAACACGATGTCGACATCCATCAACCGATATCGAGTCACAGCGTAAGCCCAGGTCACCGGGATCAATCCCATGGACAGAACGCTGAGGTTCATCAGGTGATTCGGTATGGAGCCGGCAATGTAAGGCAGCGCGTAGAAGACCGCAAACGGAAACAGACCGACCAAAGCACCGTTTCGCAAATACTTCAATTGCCGGCGTACCACCGGGTCCTCACTCCGTGAGTGGTCCAGACCGAGCGTTAGCGCTCCCACGAAGTACAGCAGCATCGAATAGCCGAGCGTGACGCGATCAAGCAGCCATCGAACTTCGAACAGCGGCGTCGAAAAATGCAGAAAGCCCTCGGCGGAGGCGGCGAGCACGGCCAGCAGCAATGCCGACGGCAGATAGAGAACGATCCACGAGCCACGCCGCTGGAGGAATTTGGGACAGAGGTGGAAGGTAAGGCAGAAATGAAGGAATACCGCCGGGGCGAGCAGGTTGCCGACGAGATTGCCCCAATACATGGTCTCGTCAAATGTGTTCAGTTTTCCTGAATAGTGGAACGAACAAGCGACGAAAGAGGCGAGGCACAAAAAGTAAAAGTGAAGAGACTTCGCCGCACTGGTGCGGCGGTAGTAAACAAACAGCCCGATGGACAGATAGGCTAAGCCTACGGCGTATTGGTAGAAAACCGCCGAGTCCCGTGGCGCGGACTGGATGAAGATGTTGTCCTTCTGGAACTCAATTCCGTCGCGGCGAAGCGTGTATTTGGCCTGCGAGAACAGGGGGAATTGCCAGAGTGCTTGAGGCACGTCCAGCGCGCGGGCAATGGGGAACGGCTGGATTCGTACCAACTGGTCGCCGACGCGAATGCCCGCTTTTTCACCCGGCCCACCAGGGGTCAGATAGCCGGCAACGACTTTGTCGTGACCTTGCGCGTCGTGGCGGTCAACCCAAGTCACTCCGTCATCGTGGAGTGGATAGACACGCAGGTTTTGAAAGCTCAGGACAGCCGCGACAATGGCGGCGACTGTGCAAATGAGCAATAAAGTTCCTGCGAACTGGGATTTGAATTCGCTCACAGTCTACCGGCGCACGTGGCCGAAACCACTCTCACCCGCCCTCACTACCTTCGAAGACAGTTCTGGTAGCACGTCTCAAACCATTTTGCACCCAACGCGTAACTTGATGCGTTCGTTGAAGTTCTGCCCCTGCGGGTAGCGCGTCGAAGAGAAATATACCCGGATTGGAAACGCTTCTCCCGAATCCGGTATTACGCGCTTTGCAGGGATTTGGCGAGTTTTCCAGCAACATCCATTACCAATAGTCACTAAGTATCGCCGAATGGAAAGCCGGGCGTAACCCGGCACCTCCAATGTACGTCGTGGGCGTTGACGCTGGGTGCAAAGGTCTTTAGACTGAAGTAGTAGCCCGCACAGCCTAGAAGGTGGTCCTTTCCTTATGAAGTTCCCTGCTGCGTCTCCGCAGCAAATAAAAATCGGCATTCCCGTTTTGATTTTGGCCTGCGCCCTGGGTGCGCAAAACACCAGCACAAAATCGCCAGCAAGTTCCAGCAACACTGACGTTCAAACGATTGCTAAGCCGCTGACAAAGAAGCAGATCGCCAAGAAGGAGAAACAATTAGAGAAGGAGCTTGCCGGCCCCTGGAAGAAGTGGCTCAACGAGGACGTCGTTTATATCATCACGGACGAAGAGAAAAAGGCGTTCAAACAGTTAAGGACCGACGACGAACGACAGACCTTTGTCGAGAACTTCTGGGCCCGGCGCGACCCCACTCCGGATACGGAAGAGAACGAGTACAAGGAAGAGCACTACCGCCGTATCGCTTACGCCAACGATCATTATGCGTCCGGTATCCCAGGCTGGAAGACCGATCGCGGCCGCATTTACATTGAGTACGGCCCGGCGGACGAAATCGATTCCCACCCGTCGGGCGGTTCCTACGAGCGTCCAATCGAAGAAGGCGGCGGGGAAACCTCAACTTATCCTTTTGAAGATTGGCGCTACCGGTACATCGAGGGCGTAGGCACAAACGTCATCATCGAGTTTGTCGACACCACAATGTCGGGCGAATACCACATCAGCCTTGATCCGGAAGAGAAAGACGCGCTGCTGTATGTTCCAGGCGCCGGCTTGACGCAGGCCGAAGAGATGGGGATGGCCGATAAGACACAGCGCTTCCAACGGACGGATGGCACGCATTTGGGAACGGGCGGGCAGCCGCTGCCAGAGAGCATGAATGAGTTCACGCGTCTCGAGCAGTACGCCAACCTGATGAAGGCGCCGGTGATCAAGTTCAAGGATCTTGAAGCCGCCGTTAATTCGAGCATTCGATACAACACGCTGCCCATGCAGGTGCGCGCCGACTACATCCGCGTGACGGACGCCACGGTGTTGACAAATATCACGCTGCTGTTCAAAAACAACGACCTGAACTATGCAACAAAGGACAAGGTTTCAAAGGCGACCATCAATCTCTACGGCCGCATCACGTCGTTGACCCGTAAACCCATCAATTGGTTCGAAGACACCGTGACCGCGCAAGTCCCCGCCGAGATGTTGCAGCAATCCATGACTGGATCCCAGATTTACTCAAAGACGATCCCGCTGCCGCCGGGCACTTACCGGCTGAATATCGTGGCTAAAGACACCGTCGGTAATACGATGAACAGCTTCGAGATGGCATTAACAGTACCGCACTACGACGAAGATCAGTTGGGTTCGAGCAGCGTCATTTTGGCGGACGAGATTGAGCGCGTGCCGACGAAGAGCATCGGAACGGGACCGTTTGTCATTCGAAGCACGAAGGTTCGGCCGCGGGTGGGCGACATTTTCAAACAAAACGAGACGATGGGCATTTACACGGAGTTCTACAACTTCGGCATGGATCAGAAGACCAAGAAGCCGGAGGGGACGGTTGAGTACGACGTAGTGGATGCGCAGAATAAGGTGGTGTTGAGTCAGACCGAAGAACTGGCCAATATCCCGAACTCGTCCGCGTTCCTGGTCACGGTGGAGAAGAAGCTTCCGTTGAAGAGCCTGCCGCCGGGCAAGTACACATTGAGGCTGAAGGTGACAGACAAGCTGAAGAACGCGAGTCTTACGCCCACAGCGGCGTTTACGGTAATATCGTAGGATAACTGGTCGCTCGATCTACGGACGCGAAAGGTCAAGTTTGAAGCTGGGTTTCGCGAGCAAACATATCGTTGCGGGGGCTCTGGCAATGGGGCTTACCGCCTGTTGCGGCCTTGCGGCTGGCGTCGATCTATCCTTGCCTGTAACGGGAAATCTGCTCGGGGTAGTGACAGACGTGTCCGGCACTCCGCAGATGGGCGCCACAATTCAACTTTTTAATAAGTACGAGCGCGTGGTGGCCAGTACGCTGACCGCGCCGGACGGCCGCTTCGCTTTTGCGGCACTGCCGATCGACGTCTATTCCATCCGAGTAACGATGGCGACGTTCCTTCCTGTTTCGCGCGACAGAATAGCCGTCAGGGCGGGCATGGATAGCCTTCTTCGGATCCACGTAGCGACGCTGCTGAGCAGTATTGAAGTGAACTATACGGTTCCGACCGGAGCCATGACCGACGATTGGAAATGGGTGCTGCGGTCGTCGCCGGCGACACGCCCGATTACGCGTTTTCTGCCGGAACTGGCATCCGCTAACGAGGCAGAAATGCGCGCGCGTGTCTTTTCGGGTACACATGCCGTGCTCTCGGTCTCGGGTGGCGACGGCGGATTGGTAGACGCAGATTCGACCGGAGGAGACTTCGGTACGGGCTTTGCGCTTTCTACTAACGTGCTTGGCAAGAACCAGATTCAGATTGGCGGCGCATACGGGCAGAACGGCAACGTGGGTCCGACAACGGTTGGACTTTGCGCGATCTATAGCCGTAGCCAGAGCAGCTTGTTTGCTCCGACGCCCGAGGTCACATTTACCATGGCGCAACTGGGCTCGTTTGGAATGGCGGGAAATGCCGCCCAGTTACCGGCAGGCAATGGGGCTTTCGGAACTATGGCCGCAATCCGAACCATGTCACTGGGACTCTATGAGGTGGCCGACCCAATCGACAACGTCCACGTTGAATATGGCATTACCGGTGAAACGATTGATGGCGCCCAGCACACAAGCCGTATCAGTCCGTTCGCTCGTTTGACCGTGGGCACGGATTCAATCGGCACACTGGTTGTTGCCTATAGCGACGGTGGCCGTCCCGATGAATTAACCGCGCACAGCAAGCAGGATACGAGCGATGTCGATTCAGACACGCAGGACGCAACCGATGCGTTAGGCGCGCTTTCACGGCTGCCGCAGCTTTCGGAGCGCAACAGGCGGCTGGAACTGCAGCGCACTCAGAACTACGAAGCCGGATATCGGCGGACCCAGGGCAGCATAACCTACGCTGTGAGCGGATTCTATGAGGACGTGAGCAATGGGCGGATGTACGTTGCCGGCAACCTTGCGCCTCTTAACAGCGAGGATCTGCTGTCAGACGGTGTATCGACGGCTTCGACGTACAATATCGGAAACTATCGCCGGAAGGGCTATGTGGGTTCCATCAACGACAGGCTGGGCGATCGCCTGGACGTTGCTTTGGTGTACGGGCGCATGGGCGGCTTCACGGCAGATCCCGGGCAGATTGCGCAAAGCCCTGGTGGACAGCGCTTTTTGAGCGAACACGATCGCAATGTAGCCGCAGCGAACGTGAGTGGGAAAGTGCCGGTCGCCGGAACCATGTTTACCGCGAGCTATGGATGGGTGGATGCCGGAACCATTGTTCCTCGCCATGTGTTTACGACGCAGAATGCCTCCGTATCGCCCGGACTGAACATCGATGTTCGACAACCGCTTCCTTCGTTGTTTGGAATGCCGGGCCGAATGGAGCTGACCGCCCATTTGCGGAATCTGTTGGCGCAAGGGTACCTGCCGATTGCGGACGGCAGCCAGGGTTCGCTGCTGATTGTGCAGGCCCCGCGAGACATTCGCGGTGGTTTGAACTTCATTTTTTAGCTTCGATGTTAGGAAGTACTAATCGAGCTGCTTTGATCGCGGCTTCTATAGCCCTGTCTTGTACAGCCGTGGCGGCCCAAGGATCTGTCGATCTCTCCGGACGCCCTGTAAGTCCATTCGGCAAACACGCTGCTGTCACAGTCCTTATCTTTGTTCGCACGGATTGCCCCATTACCAATCGCTACGCGCCGGAACTGCAGCGGATCGCGCAAGAGTTTAAGCCTCGCTCGGTAGCGATCTGGATGGTTTATCCGGATCGAGATGAAGCGCCTTCGAAGATTGAGCAACACGTCCGCGAATATGAGCTGCCGGGGACGCCACTGCGCGATCCGCAGCATGAGTTGGTAAAGCAAGCGCACGCGACGGTGGCGCCGGAAGCTGCGGTATTCAATGCGCAGGGCCGACTGATGTATCACGGCCGCATTGACGACCGGTATGTGGATATCGGCAGGACCAGACCGGCTGCGCAAATCCACGACTTAGAAGACGCTATTCAAGACGTTCTGGCCGGAAAGCCGGTTCTTCATCCTGAAACACGCGCCGTCGGCTGCTCACTCGCGGATATAGAGTGATCCGCTGGTTGTTATTGTGTTCGTTCGTAATCAGCTCCATGGCTGGTGCGAACGCCGAGTTGGCCGCCCCGACTTTTGCGCGCGATGTTGCGCCGATCGTTTACCAGAATTGCGCGCCGTGTCATCACGCCGGTGGTGTGGGACCGTTTCCGCTGCTCACATACGACGAGGTCAAAAAGCACGCGCATCAAATTGCGGCCGTTACGGCGGCGCGCTACATGCCGCCGTGGAAGCCAGAGCAAGGATACGGCGAGTTTCAGGACGAGCGACGCCTGACAGCGCAGCAGATTCGAACGATCGCGAACTGGGTTGCGGCGGGCGCTCCGGGGGGAGATGAATCGCGCATGCCTGCCCCAGCGCGCTTTGAAGACGGGTGGCAGTTAGGCAAGCCAGACCTGGTGTTGGAGGCTTCGCATCCGTTCTCTGTGCCGGCAACGGGTCCGGACATCTTTTGGAACTTTGTTTTCAAACCAGACCTGAAGAACACGCGTTACGTGAGCGCAATCGAGATCAAGCCCAATGGCAGCGCCGGCGCACGCAACGTGCATCACGCAAATCTTGCGATCGACAGGATGGGAAGCCTTGTGCGGCAGAAGGCCGACCTCGTGAACGGTTTTCCGGGCATGGACGTTGAATTAAGCAACAATCCATTCGACCCTCCGAGTCACCTGCTGTTCTGGAAGGCAGGCACGATTCCCAAGCCAGAACCGGATGGCATGTCGTGGCGGCTCGATCCCGGCAATCTGTTGGTGCTCAACACGCATCTGCAACCGTCAGGCAAGCCGGAATCCGTGCGCCCGTCGATTGCGCTGTACTTCACCGACAGACCGCCGACTCGGTTTCCGCTAGTGATGGAACTCGAAGACGACGATGCGCTCACTATCCCACCTGGCGCGAAAGGCTTCCGCGTGTCCGATGATTTCAAACTTCCCGTAGACGCAGACGTTCTGGCTATCTATCCGCATGCGCATTACCTGGGAAAGCTGCTTGAGGCGTACGCGACACTGCCCGACGGTAGCCGTAAGTGGCTGATTCGCATTCCCGATTGGGACCCGAACTGGCAGGCTGTTTATCGGTATCGTGAGCCAGTCTTTTTGCCAAAAGACTCAGTGATCTCGATGCGCTATTGGTACGACAACTCGAGCAGCAATCCGCGCAACCCGAACCATCCGCCCAAGCGAATATGCGCCGGCAATCAGGCCGGTGACGAGATGAGTCATCTGTGGCTGCAGATCCTGCCGCGCGGTGCGGGCGACCGCCGCCGCCTAGTTCAGGAAGCGCTTGTACGGCATGAACTCGCCAAGCATCCAGGCGATTTTTCGGCCCATCTAAACCTGGGTGCGATCCTGATGTCCCGGCTGGATATGCAGGGCGCGGTCACAACGTTGAAGGAGGCTGTGCGATTAAGACCCAAGCGGCCCGAAGCGCACGACATGCTTGGTTCGGCTATGCAGAGCCTTGGATTTGGCATCGAGGCGATGCGGCAGTTTCAACTTGCGCTTGACGCCGACCCCGATTACATCAATGCGCGCTACGACCTGGCGCATGCGCTTTTGCGGCAGGGCAAAATCGACGAGGCCGCAACACAGTTCGCCCACGTCGTCAGTGCATTTCCGAACTCCGCGAGGATGCTTGACGAATACGGAGTTTTGCTGGCCCGCAGCGGCCGCACGCAGGAAGCAGTTAAGCAGTTTGACGCCGCGCTGGCGATCGATCCGGCCGATGAGGACGCGCGCAAGAATCGGGAAGAGGTTACCAAGCAGCACGCAGACTTTCACTAGCCTTCGGCGACTAGAGTAGGCGCAAGTGGACGACTACTTCAAAGTGATAGGTCTGCGGAAAGAGGTCGACGAGCGTGATCCGCTCGATGCGGTATGCGGCAAGCAGCTTCTTGAGATCGCGCGCCAATGTAGCCGGATCGCAACTCACGATGGCGAGCATGTGGGACCGGATACGCAGCAATTGGGCGGCCGCTTCGTTGCCCAACCCAGCCCGTGGCGGATCGGCCACAATGACGTCCGGCTCGAAATCCAACGCTTGCAAGAACTCTTCCGCGGAGCCGCGCTGGGCGTGAACGGGGGAATTGTTCGCAGCCGCATTCGCTTCGAGGTCGCGAAACGCAGGACCGCCACGCTCAATGGCATAGACTTCGTCGAATCGTCGCGCCAGCGGCAGCGAAAACAGGCCGACACCGGCGATAAGTCAATGGCGGCGTTGCCCGTGCGCTTCGCCTAAAACTTCATTCACAAGCTGGTCGATCAAAAACCGATTCACCTGAAAAAACGACCCCCGGCTGATACGAAAAGTCATGCCCGGCGGCTTGTAGTGGATGGCTCCTTCGGCGAGTCCGTCAGAAAGTCGCGCACCATCGAAGAAGCGCGCTGCGACGGGGCGATTGAATCTACGATGTTCAACTGGATATCGGTCTCATTCGTGAATAGTTCCAGCGATCGCAAGAACTTCGGCCACTGCGGCGCTTTACGGCCCGGCCAGCCCGCGAATCGCCCCATTCAGCTTGGGCGAAGAGATTGGACAATGATCGATCGCGCATAACTCATGCGAACCAGCACGATTGAAACCGAGCGGCCGTCCAGCGAAATGCAACTGAATCCGATTTCGATACTCCCAGGGCGGCCCGCTTACAACGTTGATCTCATCCTGATACTCGAATCCGCCGAGCCGCTGCAGCGTCTCTCGAAGAATCGACTGCTTCTGTTGAAGCTGGTACCGTAATCGGCATGCTGATAATCGCAACCACCGCAGGCACCGAAGTACTCGCAGCCCGGCGTCACTCGCTGCGGGCGCCGGCTCAAGAATGTTCGCATCGCAGCCTCGAAGCAGGCCAGTCTTCACCGTTCCGTTCGGATTGAGACCAGTTCACCCGGCAAGACAAACGGCGCCAGAGCCACCTGCCCATCCACGCGCGCCAATCCTTCGCCGCCGTAGACCAGCTTCTCGATGCGACGTCGAACGGCTCGCTCGACCTGGCGTTTATGAAATTGCTGGAGCCATCCCTTACCATGAAGATTCCCAACGAATGAAAGCACGTGTTCTTTCGGGCGTTCAGCCCAGCGGTCAACTGCATATTGGTAATTATCTCGGAGCGCTGAAAAATTGGGCTGAAATCCAGTGCCGATACGAGAGTATTTTCTGTATCGTCGACCTGCACGCGATCACCGTTTACCAGAAGCCGGAGGAACTTGTCCGCACAAAATTCGCGAAACAGCGGCGCTCTTCATCGCCGCCGGTATAGATCCTGAACAGTCTTCGATAGTCGTGCAGTCGGCCGTTCCCGGCCACGCGGAACTCGCATGGCTGCTGACCTGCGTCACGCCGCTCGGCTGGCTCTATCGCATGACGCAATTCAAAGCGAAAGCGGAAAAGCAGGAAACCGTGGGCGACGGCGTGCTGCAGTACCCCGTTTTGATGGCCGCCGACATCCTCATTTACCAAGCTGGCATCGTTCCCGTCGGCGAAGATCAATCGCAGCACCTCGAACTCGCCCGCGATATTGCGCAACGTTTCAATTCGCTTTACGGAGAGACTTTCGTCATGCCCGCGACTCACTTCCCACTGTCGGCGCGCGCATCATGGGACTGGACGATCCCACGCAGAAAATGAGCAAGTCGGCTGCAGGGCTCCGGGCACGCAATTGCTTTGCTCGACGACCCGAAGGCGATCCAGAAAAAATCATGCGCGCCACAACGGATTCTGAACCTGCGGTCGACCCCGCGAACATGGGCGCAGGAATCGCCAATCTGTTGACCATCGGCGCAGGCATGCGATCCCGTCCATCACCAAAGAAAGCGTTGCCGGAATGCGCTACGGCGATTTCAAGAAACTGGTCGGCGGAAGCGGTGATCGCGCGTCTTGGAGCCGATCCAGCAGCGTTATCGCGAAGTGACCGCGGATCCCGGCTACTCGAATCTGTCCTGACGCGCGGCCGCGAACACGTTCTGCCGATTGCTGAAGATACCGTGCGAAAGACAAAGCGCGCCATGGGTCTATACGCTTAAGGCGCTCGATTCCCTCCTAGGCCTGGTCTTGCCCAGCGCTATGATGGGGTTGCTTGAGCACGCAACTCGGCGCCACCCAGCTGAGCGTCAGCCGAAGATTCAGGTCGTGGGCGATCATCATCGTCACGAACGTGTATTCGCTCATCTGCATGATCTGGGTTTTGACCGGAGCGGACCTGCCCCATATCTGGAGCGAAGTGCGCACATGCCGCTGGGGCTGGGTGGCGGGAGCCGTCGTTGCTGGACATATGCGTGTATTTGCTGCATGGCTGGCGCTGGAAGATGATGCTTGCGCCGATGGCCGTGTTCCGTTTCCTCGTATGCTGTGGAAGCGATCTATGTCGGACTGTTCGCCAATGAGACCATGCCGCTTCGAGCGGGCGAACTGATCCGGTGTTTTCTGCTGTCGCAGACGCAGGATTCCGCTTTCTGTCACATTCGCCTCCGCCCTGATCGAGCGCATTTTCGATGGCGTCTGGCTGATGGCGTGCTTTTTCATCTGCCTGCACTTGGGCAGCTTCCCGGCGTCCTGGTGAAAGGCGGCTACGTTCTCGGCGTCTTGATCGTCGTTTGTTGTGCCGTCCTCGGGTACGCGATGTACGCCAAAAAGCAATCCATCGATCTTTTTTCGGCATGACATGGCCGCGATGGTTCAACACGCTGATCGAGGATCTGCACCTGATCGGCCACTCCCGGTACCTTTACTATTCGTTTGTTATCAGCGGGGCCTATCTCCTGGCGCAGATGCTGCCGATTTACCTATTGGTGCAGGCGAGCAACCTGCACGTCACCTGGACGGCTTCCTTCACCATGATGGTGCTGTTCGCCTGAGCAGCATCGTGCCGCAGGCGCCGGGCAACCTGGGCTCGTTTCAATGGGTGGTTGCCCGAACTCTCATGATTTTCGGCTTGGTGGCGGGCATGCCAAGCGGTTCTCCCTGATCCTATGGGCCGTCGTAACGATGCCGTTGATCGTGATCGGAGCGATTGCTCTGGCGATCGCCGGCGTGAACATGACCCATCTCCACAAAGAGGCGACGGCCGCCGCCCAGAACCCGCGCGGCATATTGATCCAAACTGGGGCTACAAAAGGGGAGCGAGCGACGTTGACCGCGATCTATTCTGTGCGTGGTTTCTCGTCACAGGTACCGCCGATCCGCAGGCAGAGGGTCTGCAAGCGCTGGAGCATCAGGACTACGCCCATGCGCGGAAGATATTCGGCAAGATCGCGGCCGCCGACCCAAAAGATTACTCCGCACTTTTCAATCTGGCTTTTGCCGAAGCTGCTCTCAAGCAGGACGACAAGGCCGCTGCGCATTTTAAGCAGGTTCTGGTTCTGAAACCCGGCTTGTACGAGGCGGAACTAAACCTCGGGATGCTCTACGAGCGGGACCAGCAGGCCGCAGAAGCGGTTCCACTGCTCAAGATGCCGTCAAACAGAAACCCGCGGTGGCGCGCGCGCAGCGCTACCTCGGCGAAGCGTTGCTGGATACGGGAGATACCGCGGGAGCCGCCGATGCGTTTGCAGCGGCGTCAAGATTGGGACCGAAGAAGGCCGCCGCCGAATTGGGTTTGGGCCAGAGCCTCGCCCGAGAAGGCAAGTTGGACGATGCGCTGCCGCACTACCGGGAGCGGCCGCGCTCGATCCCAGAACTCAATCCTACGAACTGGAATTGCGCTGGGGATTACGTCAAGGCTAAGCGTCCGGAAGCCGCCATTCCGCTGCTACCGGAGTTCCCGGAAGATGCCCGGCGCACGCGAGGAACTCGGCCAGATTTACCTCGATACAGGACAGCCGGACGAAGCCGTCCAAGAGTTTCAGGCGGCTGTGGCGTCATCTCCTACTACGGCTAATCGAATGGCGCTCGCCTCGGCATATCTGAAGACCAGTCATCCGGAGTTGGCCGAACCCATTCTGCAGGAGGCGTTGCGCGCCAACCCGAACGACTTCGATGTGAATGGCCGTGCCGTATCCAAAATCGAAATGGGCAAGCGCAACTATCGTGGCGGCCGGCAAACGAGTTCCTGGCCGCCGCAAAAATAAAGCCCGATTCGACCGAGACCTGGAGCAAAGCAGCTAGCATGTTGATCCTCGCCGGAGAATATCCCCAAGGACTGGCGGCTTTGGATAGTCTGCGCGCCTGGGCGCAGAAACAGCCGGCAGATCTTTACTGGCGCGCGCTCGTGTTAGATAAGTTGCACCAGGTAAAGCCGGCACTCGCCAATTACCAGACAGTTTCTTGCAGTCAGTCAGGGCAAGTTTCCCGACCAGGAATTTCTTGCCCGGCACCGTAGCATAGCTCTCGAAAAGGAGGCCAACCGATGAGAGCAACAGCGAGCGGTACAGTCTTGCTAATCGTTGCTACTTGTGTTCCGTTTCTGCGCAATCCTTTATTGCGGAATTCAGGCGGAGCGCGAATCCGGGCAAAGCGCGCGGAAAAGGCCCTGATCTTGCGGACGCAGGCGTTCGAAAGCGCGCACATGCTACAACAGAGGTGAAATCCACAAGGGCGACGCGGAACTCGATGACATGACCGCCGCTCTGAAAGAATGCGTCCAATCGCTGGACACCGCGCACAAGGCCAGATAGTACAAGAAGGCGGAACTGAAGGTGCTGCCTTTCTGCAGCGCCGCATGCAGGGCTTGCTGGAGGACTTCGGAGTGCAGGAGCGTGGCTGGGCTGACTACACCAACCGCAAACTCGAAGAAATACATGAAAGGCTGCTGAACGGGGTGATGCGAAAATGAAAGTTGGTCTGGTCGCTATCTGCCAGCCTTGCGCGCGGCTGCTGCTGCTGCGCGGAGGACCGGGATTTTCTGACTCCCGACGAAATAGACCAGATCCGGCTGGCACAGGAGCCGAACGAGCGGCTTACCCTGTATGTGCATTTCGCCAAGGAGCGCGTCGATTTGCTGCAGCAGTACCTGGCAAAGGACAAGCCGGGACGAAGCCATGTTCATCCACAACACGCTCGAGGACTACAACCACATCATTGATGCGATCGATTCGGTTTCCGACGACGCCCTGAAGCGCCATGTCCGCATCGACAAAGGGACGTTGGCCGTCCTGAATGCTGAAAAGGAATTCCTGGTTGAGTTCAACAAGATCCAGGACACAGCCTCAACGGACTCGACCGTTACAAGTTCGTCTCTGGAGCAAGCGATCGATACCACCTCCGACAGCCACGAACTGGCGATGGAAGATTCGCAGAAACGCGGCGCGGATCTACTGCCGCGGATGCAAAGGAAAAGAAGGAGCGGGAAGCGATGATGCCGCAGAAGGAAGTTGCAGCGAACGTAAGAAAGAGGCCGGAAGCGCAGACGGCAAGATCAGAAGAAGAAAGTTCCCTCGCTGTATCGGCCGGGCGAGAAAAGACCGCCACCACCGCAGTCAGCCGTAGAGGGCGTCCGAGGATAGTCGTAAATTGAAGGGAGAGCCCTTTGGCTCAGCCATCACCATCATCACCATGCGCACTGGGACCGGTTGGGTCCTGCGGCTTTCGCTGATCGCGACATTTGCTGTTCACGGCGTTCGAAGTATATGCCGGCCTGCGGCTCAGGCAGCCTTGCGCTGCTGTCCGATGCCGGCCATAACTTCACGGACGCGCTGGCGCTGCTGCTTGCCGCGATCGGCGTCTATCTGCAGGGGAAGCCGGCAGACCACACAAAGACATTCGGATACCAGCGAGCTGGCGTCATCGCAGCGTTTCTGAATGCCGCAACCCTGATGGTTATTTCTCTATTGATATTCTGGGAAGCCGGAGTCCGAATCATCCATCCCGAACCAGTCAATGACGCGGATGATGATCTGGGTGGCGGTTGCCGCTCTCGTTCTGAACGGCGCCATCATGTTGCTCTGCACAGCGGCCAGAAGGGTGACATCAATATCCGTGCCGCTTTCATTCACATGATGGGCGACGCGCTGGGTGCGGTGGCCATCATCATCGGCGCAATCGCGATCCGCTACACGCGGCTGGACGTATATCGATCCGCTCCTCTCCATCGTGCTCGGCCTCTTGATCATCTACACGGCTTGGGACATCGTGCGCGAATCACTGAACATTCTGCTCGAAGGGCTGCCGCGCGGCATTCGAGTTGACCGACGTGACGGCGGCCATGAGCGGCATCGAAGGCGTGCTGGATGTACATGACCTGCATATCTGGAGTCTTGGATCCAGCACTCACGCGCTCAGTTCGCACGTGCTGATCGAAGACATGCCGCCGTCATCGAGCGAACGTATTCTGAAACGCATCAACGACGTGCTTGTGCGATTTCGGAATTCATCACACGACAATTCAGTTCGAACATGTGCCGTGCGTTGTTTCCGACAGCGGATGCCAGTGAACGCTCCGGCGACGCACGTGCACGCCCATGATCACTAGCGCAGTCTGAGCGTGCACGGCCACAATATAGAGCTAGGAGACTGATATCAGATTCAGCAGGTGCCTTCGGAATCGGTCGGCAGTATCCGTCGGAGGTAATCACCAGAACGGTATCGTCCCCCGCCATGGTGCCCACCACTTCATCCAGTTCTTCCCGGTCGAGCGCAATCGCGATGTGTTCGCATTGCCCGGCGACGTCCGCAGCACCACCAGGTTCTGCGCCACCCGAATATCCTGCAGATACTCTTCGGCGACATCGCGCAGGTCCGGCCCGTGCACGCTTCGGTTGGAAGTTGCCGGTACCCGTCCGGCGTCTTGACCAACCCGAGTTCCCGCATGTCGCGCGACAGCGTCACTTGCGTGGTCTGCATGCCCAGCTGGCCGAGTTCGCGCGCCAGTTCTTCCTGCGTGTAGACTTCTTTTCGCGGATGATCTTCAGAATCTGGCCCTGCCGAAAACTCTTGTTCATGTCGTCAGCGTCGATCTGACGACGCATTTCTGCCAGCCGCGCTTCCGCCTGCTTCTCAAGCGCTCGCGGCAACGCTCCGGGACCCGTTCCGCCCGGCAACTCGCGCGTCTTCATTCCTTCAGAGGGCTTCAGCAGGCGCGCCATCTCCGGCCGGAACTCCGGCGCGAAGCCGCCAACTGATTCCGCCGTCCAGTCGGACGGCTTCTTGCCCGTCTTCACGCTTTCGAGCACAAGCTGTCCCACCAGCTGATGCGCCCGATGGAAGGGCACGCCCTGACGCGCCAGTTCTTCGGCCAAGATCCGTCGCCACCACCCAGCTCTCTTCCGCTGCCGCCCCGGTACGCCGGATTCAGGACCACCGATTCCGCCACAGCTCTTCGCCATGGCCAGCGAACCGGAGGTCTGATGAAATGCGTCGAACAGCGGCTCTTTGTCCTCCTGCATGTCGCGATTGTAGGTCATGCGGCAAGCCTTTCATGGTGACGAACAGCGAAGTCAGATCGCCGAACACGCGCCCCGATTTGCCGCGAATCAGCTCCAGCGAATCCGGATTTTTTTTCTGCGGCATCAGGCTGGATCCGCTGGTCACGCCATCGCCCAGCGTCATCCAGTTGAACTCTTCGCTCGAATACAAAATCCAGTCTTCGGCCAGCCGGCTCAGATGCAGCATGATGCATGCTGCAGGCAGTAAAGAAAATCCAGCGCGAAGTCGCGATCGCCGGAAACATCCATGCTGTTCCGCGTGATCGCCGCGAAAGCCGAGATCGTCGCGCAATCGCCTCGCGGTCGAACGGAAATCCACTCCCGGCCAGCGCTCCGGAACCCAGCGGCAGCACGTTGATGCGCGCCCGCGCCTGCTCCAGCCGCTCCGAAGTCGCGCGCGAACATTTCGAAATAGGCCAGCAGGTAATGCGGCCACAGCACCGCCTGCGCACGCCGCAGATGCGTGTAACCCGGAATCACCGCGTCCGGATACGCGTGCGGCCAAGTCGCAGCAGCTGACGACATCAACTCAGCCGTGTCATGCAGCAGCGTGTCGCAGCAAGCGCGCAGGTAGAGCCGGACATCCAGCGAAACCTGCTCGTTGCGGCTGCGCCCGGTGTGAATCTTGCGCGCGAGAGCGCGCCCACTTTCTCGCTCAGTTTGCGGATGACAAACGTGTGTACGTCTTCATCGTTCGCGCCGTCGAAATACTTCGGGTCTCGCGCTTCTTCGCCGATTTCCGCGAAACGCCGCAACCAGCTCGTCACATTCGTCCGCAGTGAGAATGCCTTGTGCGTGCAAGAGCTCGCGCAAAAGCCTGCGAGCCCTCCACATCGGCAAAGATCAGCTTGCCGATCGAAGTGCAAGCGAGCCGGAGAAACTGCTCGAAGACCTCCGACGGCCCGCTCTCGAATCGGCCGCCCCAGAGCTTCATGCGCTCATTTGTTCAGCAGCGCGCGCACTTTGATCGGCAGCCCGATCAGGTTGATGAATCCGAGCGCGTCCTTCTGGTCGTAGCTCGCGCCCATCGTGAAGCTCGCGATATCCAGGCTGTACAGCGAATTCGGGCTCTTGCGGCTGACCGGCTCGACATTGCCCTTGAACAGCCGCAGCGTCATTTCGCCCGTCACCGGCTCGGCAGACCTTCGCAAAGAAGGCATCGAGCGACTCGCGCAAGCGGCGTAAACCACAGCCCGTTGTACACCATCTCGGCGTAATCGAGCGCCAGCTTCTGCTTGTAATGCAGGGTCGTCCGATCAAGCGTCAGCGCTTCCAGCTCCCGCGCGGCCGCCATCAGAATCGCTCCGCCGGGCGTTTCGTAGCAGCCGCGCGACTTCATGCCGACGAACCGGTTCTCCACCAGATCGATGCGGCCGATGCCGTTCTCGCCGCCGATCTTGTTCAGCTCCTCGAGCAGCGCCACGCCGCTCAACTGATGCTGCCCGTTGAGCGAAACAGGCATGCCATGCTTCGAATCCGATCGTGACTTCGGCCGGTTTGTTCGGCGCCTCCGCCGGGCTCTTTGTCAGCATCCAGATATGCTCCGGAGCCGCATTGGCCGGATCTTCCAGTTCGCCGCCTTCGTGCGAGATGTGCCAGATGTTGCGGTCGCGGCTGTAGATCTTCGTGGTCGATTGCGCGATCGGCACATTGTGCGTTCTCGCGTATTCAATAGCGTCTTCGCGCGAGACGATGTCCCACTCCCGCCACGGCGCAATCACGTTCAGATGCGGCGCGATCGCTTTATAGGTCAGCTCAAACCGAACCTGGTCGTTTCCTTTGCCGGTGCAGCCGTGCGCCAGCGCATCGCAGCCGGTCTTCAGCGCGACTTCAGCCTGGCGTTTCGCAAGCAGCGGCCGCGCGATGGACGTCCCGAGCAGATATTTGTGCTCGTACACCGCGCCCGAGCGCACCAGCTTCCAAAGATAGTCGCTGACGAACTCCTCGCGCATGTCCTCGACATACACTTCGGATGCGCCGGTTTTCAGCGCCTTCTCTTTCAGGCCGTCGAGTTCTTCGCCGCCCTGGCCGATGTCGCCGCAAACCGCAACCACTTCGCAGCCGTAGTGTTCTTTCAACCACGGAATGATGATCGATGTATCAAGTCCGCCCGAATAGGCGAGCGCCACTTTCTTTGCTTTTACTTTGCTCATCTTTGTTCATCTCTTCGAATCTCCGAGCATACGTTGACGCTCCACGCAGCGTCGGCCTTGCTACGTTCGCAGCGGTTAAGTATTCGGTTATTGCAGCAGCGTCAGAAGCAGCGCCTTCTGCACGTGCAGCCGATTTTCAGCCTGATCGAAAACGACTGATTGAGGCGATTCCATCACCGCATCGGTCACTTCCAGGCCGCGCTTCGCCGGCAGGCAATGCATGAAAAGTGCGTCTTTGCGTCGCCGCCGATCAGCAGCTTCATTCACCTGATACGGCGCGAAGATCGCGTTGCGCTCTGCCGCTTCGGATTCCTGCCCCATGCTGGCCCAGACATCGGTGTAAACGGCATCTGCGCCGCGCACCGCCGCAATCGGATCGTTCGATAACTTCGATGTTCGCGCCCGATGCACGGCGAAGCTCGCCGCTCGCGTCGACAATATCCGCGATTCGGCTCGTAACCCGCAGGCGTCGCAACCGAGCAATGGATACCCAAGCGCGCGCAGCACAGCAGCAACGAGTGCGCGACATTGTTGCCGTCGCCTACATAAGCCGAGCTTCAATCCGCGCAGGCGCCCGAAGTGTTCTTTCAGAGTGAACATGTCCGCAAGCGCCTGGCACGGATGATACAGATCGCTCAGCGCATTGACGACCGGCATCCCGGACCATCGCGCCAGCTCATCGATCGTCTCCTGCTGAAACGTGCGCGCCACAATCGCATCGGTCCAGCGCGCCAGGTTCCGCGCTACGTCCTTCAGCGGCTCCCGCTCGGCGATCATCCCGGTCTGCGTCACGCAATCTCCGCCAAGCTGCTTCATCGCAAGCTCAAAGGTCATCCGCGTCCGCAGCGAAGGCTTTTCAAACAGCAGGCAGACGTAGCGGCCCTTCAATGCCGACGCATACCGCTGCCGCGACTGCTTCACCTGCTGCGTTAGATCGAGCAGGCCGTTGAGTTGTTCGACCGAGAGGTCGAGATCGTGACGCAGACTCGGACACGCGCGCGGAAACGACTGGGTTGCGGGTGCGGCCATGGCTAGAACTCCTATATTGTATTATTATTCACCACTATGAATAATAATACAATAACAGACCGTGTCATGCACGGAGTTTTGCCGGTAGATACTGCTTCAAGAACTCCACGACGCTCGGCTCTTCAGCGGCTTTTACGGCAATGCAATCGTCGATGCTCTCCAGCACGTGTGAAAGCGCCCGCGGCGCACCGGTGAACTTGTCAACGCGAGGCCGGAGAAAGTCCTGCAGCGCCTGTCTGCGCTCGGCCGAACAGAAACCATCACCTACTTGCGGGAAGGTGGCGCCTGCATCGAACCCTCCCCCGGTCGGCCGCTTGGCCGCAAGCTCATCGAAGTGAGCTTTCATGAACTCGAACGCCATGTCGACCGATTGCTTGATGGTGAGTTGGATGGAGATGTTCCCGGAGAAAGTCGGCTTCGTAGGGTCAAGAGACAGGTCCGCCTTATAGCTTTTCGGCGCGGCTACTTCCGGGAGCCTCAGGGTCGGCGCTTCTTGGGCATGGGCAGATATCAAGCCAACTGAACAGACGAGGATAGAAAGTGCGCTGGAACGACGCATGTTCCGAGTATCGTACGCCTCGTGCGATGCATTATCAGGCGTCGTGGTGCATCAAGGCCGATTCAGCAACCGGTTCGAGCGAAGTTGAAAAATCGAAGCCATTATCTGTAAACGGCGATGGTGCAGGCATTTGTGGCGCACTTGGCGTGGCAGCGAAGTGTCCATCGAGGTCGCTGAAATCTTCCGGGTCCGACTGATTTGAGCTGCGGTCGTTTTGCAGGCGGCGCAGTTCGGCCATGTCCTTCTCGCGGCGGCGGTGCAGCCGATTCTCCTGGAGGTGAAGGTTGCGAAAATCCTTCTCATACGTGGTATGGGTATGCAACTGAATGAGGCTGTAGCGGACTTCTTCGGCGTATTCGGTGAAGAGTTCCTCGAATTCGGCGTAACCCTTGGCATAGAGTGCAAATTCGAGTGCGCGGACACGGCGAAGACGCCAATCGGCGTCGGCTATAGCGTGGACGAGCTCGGATTCGGCCTGACCGACGGGAGAGAAATCATGCCGATAACCCGCGAGGAAGGCGGCGTATTCGTTGACGTCGTCGGTGGGCAGAAGAACGGTGTGGCCGGTGAGCCCGGTCTTGACGGCGTTCAGGGACGATTTCGCCTTACCGGCGGGTGACACAGGGCCGGAAACAACTGGGCGTTGGCTCGGTTAGCAGCGAGCTGGGGCGCGGAAACTTCCTTTGCGGCCGGCGCGGCGTGGGCCCAGGGATTGCGGTTGCGATTGCGTTTGGACATGACGGTGCTCCTGGTGCGAGAATCGCGCGAGGGACGTAGCATTTCAGAAATTACGGTAGGCAGGTTGTTGAAAATAGGGGAAATCGAGCGATACGATTTTTGTCACCGTGTTGGAAGGAGGTGAGGGCGAAGCGGCAAGTTTGATTTTTGCGTGAGCAAGGGATTGACGGGACCGAGTAGTGCACAACCCACAAGTCGCGGGCCTACCTTAGCGTATTATCGAACGGGGGAGGAGCACCACCGACATGCGTGTCAGGCATTCCTTGGTTTTCGCGTTAATGCTTTTTGCGAACTGTTCGATGTTTGCGCAAGGCTCAGACCGCAGCGCTGTCGAGAACTTAGTTCAGCATTGGGACAAATCCAAAAATTTGGCGCTGGCAATAGCACAGACAGTGCCGGAAAATCTTTACTTATTCAAACCTTCCGAGCACGAGTTCACTTTGGCAGGCCAACTGAACGGAATCGCGCTTGCTGATGTGCTCGGGTGCACGATGGCGCTTCACACGCGGGCTCCCGAGAGGTTCCAGTCCGCGTTCGACAAGCCAATGGATTCCAGCAAAGCTGGAGTTATCGAAAATCTTACTGAAGCTTACAATTACTGCATCGGGGGATTAAAAACTATGACCGACGCCGATGTTTTGCGGGTGGCGGCTTACAAGGGACGCCGGGAAACGAGGTTTGATATTTTTTGGGACGCTTACGCCCGAACGACTTTCATGCTGGGGCAAGCAGACATGTTTATGCATTCGAAGGGATTGACGCCGCCCGACGTGGGACCAAAGTATGATTTTTGAGGAAAGATTCAACCAAGGCCAGCCAGGAATCTGGAGTGCGGCAATCGCAGCGACTCCCGAGTCCTCCACTGCTGTCCTGATAGCGTTTCCAACAGTTCTACTCGCGTACTTTGGTTTAAAAAGTCGACACAAGAACTCACCGCGCTGAGCCCTGTCATAGTTCTCGGCACACACACAAGCGCCCGAATTCATAATTTGTGCGGTAAATAGACATCGTTACAGCACCGAAGCCAAGTGTATCGATAAACTAGGCGAGTACCAAAACGGAAGACAGAGCTCTGCGGAGACGCAACTCGAGCGCCGATTTTGGGGCCGGGATGCGGCGGAGATTGGATCGATTTCCGCCGGCCTACATCCTGGCGCAAAGCGAAAAATCTCGGGGGTATGGGGGCGGAGTCCCCATCTAAAGACGGTTCTTTCCGAGCTTCTGCTTGAGCGGCCAACTGCAGGTCGATCCGGTAATCGGGATGGCGGATCCGCTCGACCGATTCGTCGTAAAGAGCTTCGACCTCTTCAAACAGCGGAGTCAGTCGCGCTCGCTCGTACCAGACTTGCCAAGGTGTACGGCCATCCAAAGAGCCATGCACTCGAAACTCGTTGTAATGCGATTGCCAATCATCTAACCGCTCCGCCAGATCCTCGGCACATAAATCCACGGTCGCGTAGAACTCCTCTAAATCGGTGCGTTGCGACCGCTCTACCTTGCCGTTGAGGTGAGGGTGAAGCCGGCTTCAACGGACGAAACTTGATGCCATATTCCATGAGCTTCTCCTGAAAAGCGTAGGCAAAGAATTCGCGGCCGCGATCGGTTTGTATTCGTTGGATCGGAAAGGGAAATTCCTCGATAACCTTTTCGAGGAACAGCAGCGAATTGGCCGCGCTTCGGCGTTTGTACAGTGCCAGCACGCGAATCCGGGTGCAGTCATCAATCGCGGTGTATTGATAGAGGCCCGGCGCAATCTTGCAGGTGTCCATTTGCACCCGCTCGCCAGGGATTTCCTTTGCGTACCGCTTTGCGACCCTTTCTCGCTAAATGTCCTCACCAGGCGAGGCCGAGGTTCCAAGCTTTGAAAAACTTTCTCGATGGTTGGGCGAGATAGCTCTAGGTCATAACTTCGCTTCAACTCGCTTTGGATCCGGCGAGAGCCGAGACCGCGCTTCCTGAACTCCGCTATCCATGCGCGTTCCTGCTCGGACACTTTGCTGGCCGGCGAACGATGCGGTCGCCTGCTCTTGCTCAGTAGGCCATCAGGTCCGGCCGCACGATATCGCTCAACCCACTTCCGTAGCGTTGGTCGAGAGATGCCGCACTGCAGACAAACTTGTGTGCAGCTCTTTCCCTGTTCAACCAACTGTACCCATCGCAATCGCTTCCCGATCTCCGTACCCATTCGGTACAGGGTAACTGGAAATGATGTCTATTGACCACACACATAATAGGACTTTCGAATTCTGCGCTCCTGGTTGGAGGTACGCCTTTTGTCGGTTTGTCAGAGGAGCGACTTTGCATAACCTGCATCGCGAATCGCTCAAGTGCCGGTTTGCGGACGAGTCACGGGCAACCCGGGAAGAGCCTGCATCAACGTGGGTTTCCACACAACCTAAGGGCTTGGCGAGCTTTTTCGCTCGGAATGAGATACGCAGTCAATCGCATGTTCGGGGATGACGGTCTACCGCAGGCGGGCTTAGGATGACTTTGGCGTGGGTGCGGAGCCGCCGGCCCACTAAAATGGTCCTGATTGCAACGAGACTGAAGAACAGCCGTGAAACTTAATTTGGTGACGCTGGTGGTGCTAATCATCGGCTTATCGCTCTTCGGCATGCACGCCGCGCATCTGCCATGGACTGCATGGCGCATTGTGGGAATTGCCATTGCAGCGCCGGCATTTCTTTTGTTCGTAGCAGCGCGCGTTGAGCTGGGACGCGCATTCAGCGTGCAGGCCAAGGCGACGACGCTGGTAACGACGGGCCTCTACTCGCGCATCCGCAATCCAATTTACTTCTTTGGCGCGTTGTTGATTCTGGGAATCATCATCTGGATGGGACGGCCGTGGCTGCTGCTGATTTTTGCGGTACTGGTTCCGCTCCAGGTGGTGCGCAGCCGGAAAGAGGAGCGGGTGCTGACGGAGAAGTTCGGCGCCGCGTATCGCGAGTATAAGCAAAAGACCTGGTTCTGAGGCGCATTGTTGGTTGCTGCTAATAGCAACGCACTCCGAGGAAACGGTCGGGATTCTGGTCGTGTCACGAGCCATCCGTCATGATCGATGCGCGGTTGGGAGGACCGCGAACCCATGCGAAAGCAGCACCCGAGGAAAAGACGCCGGAGCGCGCCAAAGACAGTTTTGCGATTGCCAGATCTGGATCAGGCAAAATTCGCAGTTCTAAACAGCCTTACTTCTGCCGATGCCCAGCGCGGGTATCGGCATGCGACTGACGAGTTCGTGGAGTAGCACTGTTCCGAACCGCGACTCTCACTCAACCGAACCGTTTTGTTCCCGAACTGGCAAAATTCACTTATGGCACTGGATCTTGTGAAGGCAGATCTGTTGCGAATGTACGCGCCAAATCCTGACGCCGAGAACGAGATTAACGCCCGGATCACAGATGCCGAGATTCAGAAATGGGTTTCGCTAACCGGCATTACTCGACAAGACCTTTGCGATCAGATCGGTCTCTATTTGGCTCATGGATTTCACAGGTCGGAGTTGACGTTCTACTTTTGCGACAGCATCGCAAATGACATTTTTGGACTCATCACATCATGGTCGGATACCTGGCCCGATCTGTTCTGGAAGGTCTATTTGGCTTTTGATCAAGGCGAATACCACCACAAGGGTGACGGTGACGTTGACGATCCCGTCGAGCTTTATACGGTGCCCCAGATCGAGGCGATTGTCTTTAAGTACTCAGAACGTGTCTGACGGGACGTGGCTGATCGGGCTTTCGTCAATCAAAGCGCCGCAATTCGAAGCACACCCTGATTGCGGCCGTATAACGGGCAATCCGGACAGTGAGGGACGCGATGAGGACTTCCCGGTACTAACGACAAGTCTGGGCAAACAGTAAGACGTTCTCGACAATGGGGGAACCACCCGTTTCAACAAACATAGAATCGTGATGCAAAGTCATCAGCGACCATTGCCAAACGCGGAAGAGGTCCGGAACGTCTTTGTCCAGCTCCTTGAGAGTCCGTAGAGCGTTTGGGACATGAGCGACTAGAAATAAAGGGATGGTGTCACGACGAAAAAGAACTCGTTGAAAAGATAGTTGAAGCGCCTCGTGACTTGCTAAGGTGGCATTGTTCTCGTCGGCATCGAAAGCAAGCGGCCCAATTTTCTCCGCGTCGTTTTCGCAACCTTCTGTCAGATGGATCGAGGCCTGTATAAAGGACAATACTGTGGCGCCCTTGGAATGTGAGATCCACGACGTGAGCGACATTCTAAATTCCGTTCGAGTCATCGGCGGTGCGTGCGAGGACTGCGTTTGATGTCCCGCCATTAACGGAGTTAGAGGTCATGGAACGCTCTCGACAGCTACGATCTACCGTAAATTCGGCGAGTACGCTAAGCGGTAGGCGAATCAGAGTCCGGGGAAAGTTTATGGCTTGAATAGTCGCGAAGCTCTCGCTCTGGTTGTAGAGTGTTGAAGGACAAGCCATGCGCAAGATCAAGACAGCCATCATCGGAACAGGGTTCATGGGCAAGGTGCACGCCGAGAACGTGCGCCGTTTGGGAAATGTAGAGATCGCGGCCGTAGTTGGCAGCCGCCCGGAAAGAGCACAACAGTTCGCAGAGACGTTCGGTATTCCGAAAGCGACCGCAGACCTCAAGGACGTGTTAGACGACCGCGAGATTGAGGCGATTCATGTTTGCACTCCAAACGTGGACCATTACCCGATGTCGCTCGCGGGCATTGAAGCCGGGAAGGCTGTGCTTTGCGAGAAGCCGATGACGATGGACGTTGCCGAAGCGCAGAAGCTGGTCGACGCCGCTAAAGCAAAGAACGCCGTGAACTGCGTTCAGCATAATCTTCGCTATTACCCGGTTGTGCAGCAGATGCGCCAGATGGTCGCGGCGGGAGATCTAGGCGAGATCCTGATCGTACAAGGCACCTATTCGCAAGATTGGCTGCTCTACGACACCGATTGGAACTGGCGCTTGGATTCGAAAGAGAATGGCAAATTGCGAGTGATGGGCGACATCGGTTCCCACTGGATGGACATGATTCAGCACTTGACCGGGCTGTCCATCACGGCTGTTTGCGCCGATCTGGCGATTTTCAATAAGCAACGGAAGCGGCCCAAGGGGTCGGTCGAGACGTTTTCCGGGAAGAAAACTGCGGACGCCGATTATGAGTTGATTCCAATCGACACAGAAGACTTCGGGATGGTGATGATGCATTTGGGCGACCGAGCCAGGGGCGCATTCACCGTTAGTCAAATGTCGGCGGGCTTTAAGAATCGGTTCACGTTCGACATCTTCGGGACGAAAGCGGGTGTCAGTTGGAACCAGGAACAGCCCGACACGTTGTGGATCGGCCACCGGAACGAGCCGAATCAGATCATCATCAAGGACGCTTCGTTGTTCTACCCGGCCGCGGCCAAGTTCGCCGACCTGCCCGGCGGACACAGCGAGGGCTACGACGACTCACACAAACAAGTGTTTAAACATTTTTATGCCCGAGTCGCCGACCCAAGCGCGCCGATCGATTACCCGACCTTTGAGGACGGCTTGCATGGAATGATCCTGCTGTCCAAGGTTGCAGAAAGCGCGGCGAAGAAAGGCTGGGTTGACGTTTAGTTTAATGAAAACGCCGGGAACCGCTTGCTGACGCGCGCGGCTCAGAAACCCAAGGCTTGATCGAGATCCCAGATCAGATCTTCGATATCTTCTAAACCCACTGAGAGGCGAACCAGTTCGGGCGTGACCCCAGCCGCTTCTTGTTCAGCTAGTCCAAGCTGCTGATGGGTGGTTGACGCCGGGTGAATGACTAGGCTGCGCGCGTCGCCCACATTTGCGAGATGCGAAAAGATCTTCAGCTTGTTGATGAACTGCTTGCCGGCTTCTAATCCGCCTTTGACTCCGAAGGAAAAAACTGCGCCTGCTCCTTTCGGGGTGTATTTCTCCGCCAGCTTATGATACGGGTTCGATGGCAAAGACGCATATTTCACCCAATCGACCTTCGGATTTGCTCCAGGTGCTTCGCGACTGTCAGTGTGTTCGAGAGATGCCGGTCCATGCGCATGCCCAAGCGTTTCGATGCCTTGCAAAAACAAGAACGCGTTGAACGGGCTTAGACAAGGTCCGATGTCGCGCAATCCTTCGACGCGCGCCTTGATGATGAAGCTAATGTTGCCGAACGTATCCCAGAACTTCATGCCGTGATAGGCCGGAGATGGCTCGGTAAAGTGAGGGAACTTTCCGTTGTTCCATGGAAATTTTCCGCAATCGACAATAATTCCGCCGATCGAGGTGCCATGCCCGCCCATGAATTTGGTCAGCGAATGCACAACGACATCCGCTCCGTGGTCGATGGGACGGGTGACGTAGGGAGTAGCGAACGTGTTGTCAATCACCAGCGGAATACCGCGATCGTGCGCGATCTTCGCAACGGCCTCGATATCGAGAACGTTACTGCGCGGATTGCTGATGGTCTCGCCATACAGCAGCTTTTGTTTTCGGCGTGATCGCTTTCCGGAAATTCTCCGGGTCGTCGGGTTCGACAAATTTGAAGTCGTACCCCATCCTGCGCATCGTCACGTCGAACTGGCGTGAAAGTTCCACCGTATAGCGTGCTCGCGGAAACGATGTGGTCGCCCGGGCACGGCAATAGTCGAAAGCGTCAGAAACTGTGCCGCCTGGCCGCTCGACAAGAGCCAAGCCCGCTGCGCCATTTTCCAGCGATGCGACGCGCTTTTCCAGAACGTCCGTTGTCGGATTCATGATCCGCGTGTAGATATTGCCGAACTCCTGCAAACGCAAAGAGACGGGCGGCCTGATCGGTGTCCTCAAAGGTGAAGGAAGTGGTCTGATAAATCGGAACGGCCCGGGCGTGCGTAGTGGGGTCGGGATCATAGCCCGCGTGTAAGGCTCGCGTGTTGAATCCAAGCGGCCGCTCGATATCGTTGGTTGCCATCGACCATCAGTATAGAGCGATGTTGATCGAGATCAGCGCTTTGAGCCACCGATGGCCGCAGGAGGCGGAACAGGGCCAGACCCACGCCGACTGCGAGACAACTCCAGGCGAACCAGTCCCCATGTCGCGAGTAGAACGTTGTACTCTCGATGACTCCGTAGCGCATGGGCGCCGCGACTTCCTGGTACATGGGAAGACGCTGCACGATCTCGCCTGCCGGATTAATGACAGCAGTGATTCCATCGTTTGTGGAGCGAATCAGATAACGGCGATTTTCGACCGCGCGCATGCGCGCTAGCAACAGATGCTGTTCGCGTGCCTCCGAATGCCCGAAGTAGGCATCGTTGGATAAATTCACGAGAATGTCTGCGCCGTCTTCTGCTGAACTGCCGCACGAGATCCGGAAAGGCGGATTCGTAGCAAATGAAAACGCCGAGCCGGTGTCCCACAGCGGGCAAAACCTTGATGTCGTGCCCCGGCACGAAATCGCCCAGCCTCCTTGCGTGATGCGATTGACAAACCAGAACACCCGCGGCACAAACTCACCGAACGGCACCAGGTCGATTTTGTCGTATCGGCCGACTTCGATCCCGTCGGGTCCGAGCAGCACGGCAGAATTAAGCGGCTGATGCTGCGAAGTGTATGCGACAGTTCCGAACAGAAAGTAGCCGTGGCGTTGCGCTATTTCGTTGGCGGCGGCTGATGAAATTCACGGTCGTCATAGTAGTAAAGCGGCGCCGGCAGTTCGGGCCAGATGACCAACTTCGCAGGAAACGCATTCGAAAGCAATGACAGCTCGCGCTCTGTTTTCGTCTTGTAGCAGCTGCGTCCATTGAACGTCCGGATCGATATTCGGCTGGACGATCAGCGCGGTCTCCGTGTGCGGAACGCTTTCTGGCATGCGCGGGCAGCAATGGCAGGCCGGCAAGCGCTAAGCAGCGGAATCAGCCGCGTTCTTGGATAACGCAGGAGCACACAAGCCAAGGCAGCCGCCAGCATGCAGAAAATAAACGACACACCGTAAACGCCCACGTATGGCGCCACTCGCAGCGGCACGGACATGTCGATGCCTGCATTCCCGAGGTCGAGCCATGCGAAACCGAACGTGGCGTGAGTGCGTTCAAGCCCGGTCCACAGTGCGGCTACGGCCGGCACCGCATATGGACGGCGCATCAGCGGGCCTGCAAGCCACGCTGAAGACTGCGAGATGCAGACCTTTAAGAACGCTGAAGAGACAAGAACGATGCCCCACGAACCGAACACGCCCATGCCACCGTGCGACTTCGAGGACAAATTGGATCCAGGTGCACAGAAAAACCAGTAGAATATGCCGGCCGCCCAGCCGAGGACGAATCGCTGCCAAGCATCTCGGGTGCTCGCTAGCGCAATCAACAGTGGCGTGAATGCAATCGGCGCCAGAAAGTGCAGATCGAATTTCGGAAAGATCGCGAGCAGAGGAAAGCCGTTGCGATCGAGAGCAGCGTATTGAGCAAGAACCGTACGGTAGATGAGGCGATAATCCGCTAGGCATACGCCCGAGCCGGCTTCGTCGTTAACCACGTCGGCCATGTAGGAACTGCGGACGAAAGGCCCGGCTGAATACCTTCTTCAAGCCGATCGACAGACCGTAGTCGCGATAGCTGTCGAACTGCCGCGGGCTTACATACTCGGCCACCGGCAAATTGCGCCGGGTCGGCTGCAGATATTGCCCGATGGTTGCCACGTCTACATGATGCGTCACGGAGGTCGCGCAGTAGCTGACTGCACCTCATCCGGCGATTCGCCAGCCCGACCATCAGCCCCGATTTCGTCAGTACGCCCGGACGGTAACGATTCGCGAACCGCAGGACATTCAGCGACTGGCGATAGTTTGCCTGCGGGCGAACTCGCTTGTAAAGGCGAGCTATTGTTTCCATGTTGTGGTTGAAGACATGGGGTCCCGCGTCGAGCACGCGCGCGACCGCGTCCAGGTTTCCGCAGAAATCCGGAGTGAGCACTTCGACTCGCGAGCTCTGGAAGTACTATGCCGCACCTGTCGTACTGTTTCTGCGAAGTGACGAGACCCACCGTCCGGAAGATCGTCGCGATTCACGGAGGTAATCACGACGTAGTTGAGCTGCATCTGCGCCGCCATTTCGGCCACCTGAGACGGCTCTTCGGGATCGAGAAAAAATTCTTTTTTAGCCGGCGACCCCTTCGGCACCGAGCAAAAACCGCAGCCACGGGTGCATAAGTTGCCAAAAATCATGAATGTCGCCGCCCCGCGCTGGAAACACTCGTGGATATTTGGACAGCGGGCGGATTCGCAAACAGTGTGCAGCCGGCGACTCCGCAATTCCGCTTTAAGGGCATGCAAGGCTTGGAAATGTGTTTGGCTTTTCCGCAGCCATTCGGGTAAACGCGGCTGCGGTCCGATTTTTTCTTGTGCTAATTGGACTAGGCCGTTGGGGTCCACGCGCCTTAATTGTCACATGCGTACTGAGTTTCGCCAAGCCTTCGCCAACTGGGTTTTTTTCAATGAGTTACGGTCGGCGTAAAATGGGAAACTGCGGCTCACCATGCGCTCTCTGGCTTTTTTCATACTGCTTTGCTCTCTCGGCATGCAGGCTCAAGTGGGAACCCCTTCCGTTCCGCCGGGGCCGGTAAGTCCCGACGTAAACCTTCCTGCCCAAAAAATAGGTCCAAACGATTTATTGTCGGTATCTGTGGCGGATTGCCCGGAATTGACTCGCAATTTCCGAGTATCTGCCGATGGCACGCTGCTTCTGCCGTTGCTCGCGCAACGGATCTATGTTGCGGGCAGATATCCCTCAGACATTGAGAATCTGATCACAGCGGCTTTAGTGAACGATCAGATCTTAGTTCGACCGGTCGTGCTTGTTTCAGTCGCTGAGTATCGCAGTGTACCGGTCAGTGTAGTCGGGGCCGTCAAGCGGCCGATGACCTTTCAGGCCGTAGGCAACCTGACTTTGCTCGATGCGCTTACGCAGGCAGAGGGACTGACGCCCGATGCGGGTCCCGAGATCCTGGTTAGTAAGCCTGAAACCGGGGCGGACGGCAAGTCTTCTATCGTCGTTCAACGAATTCCGGTGAAAAAGCTCATTGACGAAGCCGATCCAGCGATGAATATCCGGCTCGAGGGTGGAGAAGAGATCCGGATTCCCCCCGCGGGAAAGGTTTATGTGCTTGGAAACGTAAAACGTTCCGGCGCCTTTCCTATTGCAGACGGAAACGACACGAGTGTGTTGAAGGTGATTGCGCTGACGGAGGGATTGATGCCCTACTCAGACAAGCAAGCTTATATTTACCGCCGCGAAGGCGGAAAGGATGGGCGGGACGAGATCGCGGTGCCCTTGGAGAAGATTCTGAAGAGAAAAGCGCCGGACGTTCAGTTGCAGGCGAACGATATCTTATATATTCCCGACAATACGGGACGACGCCTTACTGCCCAGACTTTGGAAAAGCTGGCGGGCTTCGGTTCCTCCACGGCATCCGGCATGTTGATCTGGCATTAAATCCGAGCTCTGATTGAGGCTTTCATAGGAATGAAACAACTGCAACGTCCGGCCTCCGAGCCAGTGGATATCCGGCGATTACCTCAAGCGGTCCCGTCGCCAGGCTACTCCGACGTTGATCCTCAAGCGGCTATTCCGGCTTCTCATTACATCCTGGTCCTGTACAGGCAGAAGTGGCGCATTCTGGCGTTCGTATTTACGTGCCTACTGGTCACCTATCTGATTTCGTCCCGCCTGACGCCGATCTACGAGGCCACGGCCAGGATTGACGTGGACCGGCGCGTGCCGGCGGGCATCATCGGCCAGGAAGCTGCGCAATCGGCTTCCATCGACGATGGCGACCAATTCATGGACACGCAGATGGAGCTGATTCAGTCCGACGCTGTGCTGCGCCCGGTAGCTCAACGCTTTCATCTGTTGGAGCGAGAGAGCCAATTAGAGAAGCTTAGCCCCGATAAAGCTCAGCGCAAAGCGGACGCGCCCATCATTCTCAGGCAACTGAAAGTTGTTCGTCCGGTGAACACCTATATTGTCCGGATCAACTATCGGTCGACCGATCCGCGGCTGGCGTCGGATGTGGCAAACGCAATTGCACAGTCGTATTTGGAGCACACTTTCGAGATCCGGGTGAAATCGACGACCGCTCTGTCGGCATTCATGGAGAAGCAACTCGACGAGCTGCGAGCCAAAATGGAGCGGTCCGGTGCAGCTCTGGCGAAATTCGAGCAGGAACTGAACGTGATCAACCCGGAGGATAAGACCAGCATTTTGTCCGCTCGATTGCTGCAACTGAATGCGGCTTACACGGAAGCACAGTCCGATCGGGTGCGCAAGGAAGCGGCGTTCAACGAGATGCAAAGCGGCTCACTCGCGGCAGCCCAGGTTTCCATACAAGGCCAGGATCTTAGCAAGCTGCAGGAACGGCTGAATCAAGCCAAGCAGCACATGACGGAAGTCGCCAGCGTGTATGGACAGAACCATGCGGAGTATCGCAAGGCCTCCAACGACCTGGCGGAGGTTCAGCGGCAGTTCGACGAAATGAAACACGACGTCGCGCAGCGTATTGGCGCCGATTTTCGCGAGTCCCAGAACCGCGAGCAGATGCTCGAAAAAGCGGTAGCGCAGACCAAAGCCGAATACGACCAGCTCAATTCGAGATCGTTCGAGTACCAGCAACTCAAGAGAGACGCGGAAGGCGACAAGACGTTGTATTCGGACTTGGAACGCCGCATCCGGGAGGCGGGCATTAATGCCGGTTTTCAAAACAGCGCAATCCGTATCGCCGACCTGGCGCGGCCGCCGGATATGCCGGTATTTCCTAAGAAGGGCCTGAACCTTCTGCTTGCATTCGTTATCTCTTCAGTGCTGGCGATTTGCGGCGCGATTCTTGGCGATGTTCTCGACACGACGATTCGCGATCCGGAACAGGCGGCGCATGCGCTTGACACGAGCGTCATCGGAACGCTGCCGGCCGTGAAAGACATGCGCCTTCTGATTGCGCCTGCGGCCAATCGGCCGGAGGCCGGCAACTCGCCTCCCGCCCCGATTATTGGCCCATCGGCAGTGAGCTTGGTCCGCTATAGCGGTAAAGGACAGCATCCGAGGAACTCGAAACCCGCTTCTGTTGCAGCGCTGGCCGCGGCGGAATACGAAGGCATCTCTTCTTATGAAGAGTCGATTCGGACATTGCGTCATGCCATCTTTTTGCCGGATTTCGATCGGGCCGTGAAATCTCTCATGTTGACCAGTGCCGCTCCCGGGGAAGGCAAATCCACAGCAACGATTTATCTGGCCATTGCGCACGCTGAGCAAAACAAAAAGACGCTGATCATCGATGCCGACCTGCGGCGCCCGAGTGTACACAAGAAGTTGGGCATCGACGGAGGCGTCGGACTATCGAATGTTCTGTTGGGCGATTTGGGTTGGAAGGAAGCTGTTGTGAAAACAGCGCATTGGCCTGACCTGGATGTGGTGCCCGCCGGCACTGCGCCACGCCGCGCGTCCGATCTGGTCGGGTCAATGATCGTCGACATTCTGGATCAGGCAGCGAAGGAATACGATCTCATCGTGGTGGATGCGCCGCCGTTGCTGGGCTTTGCCGAGGCGATGCAGGTTGCGACGGCTGTAGACGGAGTAGTAGTGCTGGCGCGCGCTGGGCAGACAAATCGCAAAGCAGTGGCGCGCGCACTGGCGACTTTGCGGCGTTTACGAGCAAACGTCATCGGCCTTGTATTGAACGAAGTGGATAAGAACAACGGCCAAGGTTATTACTACTACACCGACTATCGAAAATACTACGCCGATTCGAAGGGCTAATCTCTCTGCGTATCCAGTGGATTCTGAGTCGAAAGCACCTGTTTTTCGATATCGGCTCGGTCTACAGTGCGCAATTGGCGGGCTACGTTGTACCACTTGTCACGGTGCCCTATCTTTCGCGCACACTTGGTCCGGCTACTTGGGGACTGCTGGCGATGGCGCAGGCATTTGCGCTCTACGGAGCTCTAGTTGTCGATTACGGATTCATCTTTTCCGCATCGCGGCAGATTGTCGGTTCTTCGAACGACTTTGAAATTGAGGAAGTTATTGCGGGCGTTCTAGGCGCGAAATTGATGCTGGCGTCGGCAGTCGCCATCGGCGCTTTCGTGGCTTATCAATTTGTCCCGCTTTTTCATCGGCATCCGCTGATGCTGTCTGTGGCTGTCTGTTCCGAGGTAGTGCGCGCATTTCTGCCGGCCTTCTATTTCTTCGGCATTCGACGCATTGCATTCTCTTCAGCCTTGGACATTGTTTCGCGTTTCGCGGCTGCGATCGGCGTATTCCTCTTCGTACGGAACGCGCAAGATGCCTGGAAAGTATTCGCCCTGCAAGCGGTTGGAGGATTTGCTGCGCTAGCAATCGGAACCGCCGTAATGTACTCGCGTTATCGGTTTTGCCGGCCAACTCTCAAACGGAGCATACAGATGCTGCGGGAGGGTAGCGCCATGTTTCTGTTTCGCAGCGCCTACCACATCTTTTCGTTAGGAAATGCTTTCGTACTCGGGTTGTTTGCGCCCGCGCGCGATGTCGGCTATTATGCGGGCGCTGAAAAGATCAACAGCGCTGCGGTCGGGCTCTTATCGCCGCTTAGTACGGCGCTGTATCCGCACTCAGCCGCTCTTATCAAACAATCTTTTACGGAGGCCGCGCGCCTCACGAGACATTCGCTATACGTCATGGGCGCCGTCGGCATCGGTCTCATGTTGTTCATGTGGGCTTTGTCCGTGCCGATCGTCAGCATCGTGCTGGGCGCTAATTATCAACCATCGGGAGGCGTTTTCAGGATCTTGAGCCTGCGTGCTCCGATGATGGCGTGGACGAACGTGCTGGGTTTCCAGTGGTTACTCGCGCTTGGCCTCGAGAAGCCGTTTCAGCGAGTAACTGTGCTTGCACTGATCATCAATTTCTCTCTTGCCGCACTTCTCGCTCCGAGGTTTTCCTTTGTGGGCATGGCGTGGGCAGTGGTCGCATCGCAGGCTGCGCTGGTTCTGGGCGTATATTTCGTTCTTCGCAGGCGGCGGCTGAATCCGCTGAGAACAGGCGCGACCCCAACGCATGCCTGAGCCAGTTGCGAGGATCGCGCAGGATATGCAGCCGATCTCCAACCGACCTTCATGTGCGGTTCTGGTGATGTCATGCGATGCATACAGCGATCTTTGGAGGCCATTCTTCAATCTATTCTGGAAGCATTGGCCGGATTGCCCGTGGCCCGTTTATCTTGGATCGAATCGCGCTGTCTTTTCGGATGAACGTGTCGTCACCTTAGCGGTTGGCGACGCGGAGTGGAGCGGGCGGCTGCAGCTTTGCCTCGATCGGTTAAGTTCGGATTTTGTGCTGCTTCTGCTGGAAGATTATTTTCTGGACGCACCTGTTTCGACACCAGATCTCCTCGACAAATTTGCGGCCCTGGGGTCATTAGGAGGAGCGCAGTTGAGGCTGTTTCCGATGCCGGGCCCCGATCAAAAGCTGGAGCGAGTACCTGGCGTGGGGATAATCCATCCGCGGGCGGCGTATCGTGTATCTACGCAAGCTGCTTTTTGGGACCGGAAGCACCTGCAACAACTCGTTGCCGATCGCGAATCGATCTGGGATTTCGAATGGAACGGAAGTAAACGCAGCAGGAGCTTTGACGTGAGGTATTACGCGACATGTGAGCCGGCCATGCACTATCGGCAGGTAGTTGAACGCGGTGAGTGGTTTCGTGGCGCCGCGGCCCACTTCGGCAAACAGCAGATTGGCTGTGATTTCGGCGCGCGTAGTGTCATGAGCAGGCCGGCTGCGGTGAAGCGCGCCATCACAACAAAGTTGCGCAATTGGAGATCGCGTACGTTCAGCGCGATTCTGAAAAGATAATGGAGCGGCCGGCTGATGCCACCGACACCGTTGCCGACAATGAATCGCATGCCGCAAATATGCGGGTCGCCTATCTAACGAACATCTTGGCGCCGTATTGGAAACCAACGTTCGAAGAGCTTGCTTCCGTTTATACTTTGCGCATCTTTCTGTCAATCCCGATGGAGAGCAATCGTTCGTGGGCCGTTGATTGGGGCAGTCTCGATGTCGTTGTGCAGCGCACCATCACGGTCCGAAGAACCTGGAAGCACCCTAAAGGTTTCGCCGAGCCAATTTTTGTACACCTTCCGCTTGACAGCATTTCGCAACTGCGGCGTTTTCGGCCTCACCTTGTTATCTCGAATGAGATGGGTTTGCGGACTCTAGTCGCGTGCTTTTATCGGAAGCTTGCCCCGCAATCGCGGTTGCTGATTTTCGCCGACGTCGCCGGATCGACAGAGCGCGGACGCGGACATCTCCGATCCTGGCTACGCCGATCGATTCGCAGGCATGCGGACGGTTTTTTAGTCTCCGGCAACAGCGGCAAACGTTATTTGCAGCGCCTCGGAGTGCAGGAAAGAAGAATTTTTCGAGTGGGATACGCGACAGATCTGCGCCGCTTCTTAGAGGTGCCAATTAGCCGTGCGGGTAGCAGCGCTTATCGTCTATTGTATGTAGGTCAGTTGATCGCAAGAAAGGGACTCGCACAGTTTGTAGCGGCACTGTCGGCGTGGTGCATCGATCATGAAGAGCGGCGCGTCGAGTTCGTCGTTGTGGGAGATGGCCCGTTACGCACAGATCTGGAGCAGGCGCGCGTACCATGCAATCTGTCGATAACATTTCGTGGCAATATGGCTTTCAGTGATCTCGCGCACGGTGCTTATGAGGAATGCGGGTTGTTCGCGTTCCCAACTTTCGCGGACACGTGGGGTTTGGTTGTGAATGAAGCGTTGGCATCTGGATTGCCGGTCATGGGCAGTGTCGATAGCCAAGCTGTCGAAGAACTCATCGAAGACGGGCGGAACGGATGGTGTTTCCGTCCCGATCGCATCGAGGACATCTATGCAGCGATCGATAGAGCAATGAACACTCCCGTGGCAAGCCTGAACGACATGCGGCAGAGAGCTAGGGAAAAAGCTCTGCTTCACAGCCCGCAGGCCGTTGCCGCTAGAATCCAGTCGGCAGTACAACAGGTGATGAACGGAATCGAATGATCGTTGTCGTTACGCTATACACCCTGTTCATCTGCATAACGCTGTTCGCGCCCTTGCGCTGGGCGATCCCCGCTTATGTGCTGCTGGCCTGTCTTGACTTCTCCGGGAACCGGGATTCAATCGGCCTGCTGAACGCATTTCGCGGATTTGCTGTTCCGCTCTTTCTTCTTTGGCGGCTCCGCAAGCAAGCAGGTCATCGCACCGTTATTCTGGCCCCGATCGCGTGGAGCCTCTTGATTATTTACGCAGGTATCGCAAGCAGTTGGTCGTTTTTCCCAACATCGGCCATCAAACTGGTCGGTCACATGACGGGCACCCTGCTGATTGCCTTTGTATTTGCGCGAGCGGCAAAAGGCGGATATTTGACTTCCAATGTAGTTATCCCCGTTACTGTAGGCACCATATTACTGGCGCTGCTGCAACTTTTCTATTTCCACAACTGGACTGGAGAGCCAACGCGGTTCAATGTGTTTACTTCGGCGCAGGGGTTCGCGGCATATCTTGCAGCACTGTACTGCATGGCATTGTGTGCACCGGGCATAGCAACAATTATGCGTGCTCTCCTGTGCTCGGCTCTGGCGATTAGTCTCGTGTTCAATGGAAGCAGGATCTGGTTCGCTGGAATCCTGCTCGCGACGGTGATTGCGTTTGTTATTTCCGGCGCGCGAGCCTGGGCGAAAATCCTGAGCCTCGGCGCTATGACTCTGGTCGTGTGCTTTCTCGTTATTGCGCGCGGCCTCATCGCGCAAGTTATGCACGACACCGCACCCTCCAACCGTATTGTCGCGGCCGTTCTGGCCGCGTATGAAGGCGAGAGTAATTCCCAAGGCTTGGGCACGCTTAGGTTCAGACGCGAGATTGACCGGGCGGGCTTGGCGCAGATCGAAAAATCAAGCATCACGGAGTTCGCATTCGGGCACGGTACCAGCAATGGCGCCTTGATCACGGGATCGCTGTTCCGCGGCTACTCACGGCTCGTCGATCCAAACCGAATGGTGCATGACGAGTGGGTCCGAGTCCTGTACGAGTGGGGCGTCGTTGGATTTCTCTTCTGGTGCGTTCTGTGGGGATCGATCGTCGTCTACGCAGTGAAAGGTGTTCGCCGCGACAGCAATGGTTACGCAAAACCGTTGATGGTGTATGTTCCAGCCTTACTGATCGGCTTCGCCGGGGAGAATTTCATTGCAGGTGCTGGAAACGCCATCAGCGTGGGATTTCTGATGTTGTTCGGATTGGCAACCTTAGCGCACAGGCCATTAACACGGCGTATCGACGCGGAGTCTCTGGGCGCTGAAGAAATTTGTTTACTTGATCAGCAGGAGCATCTGCGCCCAATTGTTCTGTAACTGGGATTAATGAAGATCCTGCAAGTCCACAACTTCTATCAGCAGCCTGGTGGCGAAGATCAGGTTTTTGCCGCCGAGTATGAGATGCTCACCACACGCGGGCACCAGGTAATTCGATATGAAGCGCGGAACGACGAACTGTTGCAGATTTCCGGTATGCGCGCTGCGGTGAACGCACACTGGAACAACTCCACATACAAAACTATTCGTCGCATGATTCGCGACGAAAGGCCCGAGATTGTTCACGCGCACAATACGTTTCCGATGATCTCGCCTTCCCTCTATTACGCCGCAGCGGCGGAACGCGTCCCGGTGGTGCAGACGTTACACAACTATAGATTAATTTGCCCCGATGCAAACCTATTTCGAGACGGTCATATCTGCGAAGACTGCGTCGGCTCGTTAGTTCCTTACAGCGCGTTGCTACACCGCTGTTACCGCAACAGTTTTGGCGCGACTGCCGTAACAGCTTCCACCTTAGCCGTTCATCGGTTTTCCGGAACGTGGACTTCGAAGGTAACGACGTACATCGCATTGAGTGCATTTGCAAAAAGTAGGTTCGTCAAAGGTGGATTACGCGACGAGCGAATAACTATAAAACCGAATTTCCTGGCGCGCGACCCGGGCTTCGGCGCGGGAGATGGTGGGTATGTGCTTTTCGCCGGGCGACTCTGTGAGGAGAAGGGGATTCGCGTGTTGTTAGACGCCTGGCAAAAGGTGGGGCCGCACACTCCGTTGAAGATAGCCGGACAAGGTGCGCTGGCAGATCTCTGCAAGCAAAAGGCTGCCAGGCTCCCGACAATTCAACTGCTCGGCCAACTAGACCGCAGTGGCTTGCTGGAAGCAATTAAGGGGGCCAAGTTGGTTGTATTTCCCTCTGTTAATCATGAGAGTGGGCCGATGATAATCCTGGAGGCTTTCGCGTGCGGAACTCCCGTGCTTGCGTCTGACTTGGCATCCCTCCACGAATTCGTCAAGAATGGCGACAACGGGTTTTATTTTCGAACGGGAGATGCAGACGACCTTGCGGCGAAACTGAAAGCTGTGTTCACCCGGCCGGAGTTGCTTGCCAGTATGCGGCAAAGCGCGCGCGATTCGTACCTGCAGAACTACACCGCTGAGCAGAATTATGCGTTACTGATGGATATTTACCGGAGAACTTGTGAGACTAAACCGGTATAGTACTGAGATTGTGGTTAATGCTGGGAGTGTTAGCGGATACTGCTCAGTAGTGTTTAGTTCCCCAGATCTGGCGTTGCACCTCGTATGAGTACGGCTACACTGCCACAAGTCGCTGTTGCACCGCCAAAGCAGCGTTCGTGGGCAACGGGTCTGCTCATTTTGATCGATGTGCTCGGCCTTGAATTTGCGCTCTTGCTTGCCTGTATGGCGCGTCTGGCACTACGGCCTCTGTTTCCAATCACGCTTGCGCGGCCGCAGTTCGAAGGACTCGCAATCGGCGTGTTGATTCTCCCGATCGTGTACTCCGCCATAGGGCTGTACCCGGGCTACGGCGTGGGCGCCGTGCAGCGCATCCGGCTACGCGCTTACGCAACGATGACCATCTTCGGCGCCCTGCTGACCTGGAACTATATCTTCGAGGATCGCCAATGGTCCCGCGGCGTTCTGCTCATCACCGTCGTTTTCGCTCTCATCATCCCGCCGGCGATGGAAGCACTTTGTAGAAGAACGCTTATCCGGCGCGGGATTTGCGGCGAGCCCGTGATTATTCTTGGTGCTGGGCGCACTGGAACACTCGTGGCGCGAAAACTCAAGAAAGAGTTTGACTTGGGCTTTGTTCCCATTGCACTGTTGGACGACGACCCGGACAAGTGGGGCACAGAGATGGAAGGTGTGCCCATAGTCGGTCCGCTTTCCTCGATCGGCACATTCCGTCATAGCGCCAAAGTAGTTCTTATCGCCATTCCAAGCATGGAGCGGCGGAGATTGTCCGAGCTGGTCCAGAACTTATCGTTTCCGAGCGTTATCATCATTCCGGACTTGTTCGGGATTCAGAGCCTCTGGATTACATCGCGTGACTTGGACGGTGTGTTGGGTCTGGAGATCAAGAAGAACCTCCTTTTGCCTTTGAATCGGCTGATGAAACGGCTCCTCGACTACGCGATTGCCGTGCCCTTGTTTCTGCTTACTCTGCCCCTTGTGGCACTCTTCGCTGTGTGGATCAAAATTCAAAGCCCTGGACCCGCATTATTTAGACAGCAGCGCGAGGGGCAGAACGGCCGCCATCTGACAATCTACAAGCTTCGGACGATGTACCCCGACACCGGTCGAGTATTCGAGCAGTACTTACTCGACAATCCCGATGAGCAAAGGTCTTGGTACGAATATTACAAGCTGAAGCGAGATCCTAGGGTGATCCCGGGCGTCGGCTCATTCCTGCGGCGCTATAGCTTGGATGAGTTGCCTCAATTGTGGAACGTGCTGCGCGGTGACATGAGCCTGGTTGGCCCACGACCCTTCCCCGATTACCACCTGGAAAGCTTCTCCGAAGCTTTTCGAGTTTTGCGGGCTAGTGTGATGCCGGGACTCACTGGCTTCTGGCAGGTTTCGCAACGAAGCGATGGGAATTTAGGCGTGCAGGAAGCGGAAGATAGTTACTACATTCGCAACTGGTCAGTTTGGCTGGACATTTACATCCTGCTGAAGACGGTCGCAACGTTGCTCTTTCCGAAAGGCGCTTATTAGCCTGGGCGGCGACCTCAACACGGGTAACAGACCTCTGGTTGTCTTTGATTCTGCGCTTACGCGCACTAGCCCGGCCGGTAGTTGCCTGTTGCGATTGATTGAAGCAATCGCGGAGAAGTGGACAGTTTATACGTTTGCAGATCGGACGGATTTGCCGGCTGTGCCCATGTTGCGGCAGACACGAGTACCGCTTCCGAGCGGGCCTGTGTTAATTCGAACAGTGCTCTTCCCGATGCTTGCCACAGTGGCGTTCGCATTCCGGCGTAGCGCTCACGGCGGCATTCGCATCGCCACTGAGGGAGCATACCCCTTTTGCCAGATCTCGCATACGCAGTTCTGCCACCGCTATTTCCTGGCAAACTTTCGCGATGCAATCGCAACAACCTGGGTGCGCCGTCTTGCTCGATTGTTGACACACGTTTGGTATGCAATGCTTGAGCCAATCGCGTTCAGGAGTGCACTGTGCATCGTGGTGCCGTCGCGAGGAATGGCAGGAGAACTGCAAAAGACGTATCCACGCATCACTGCGCAAAAAATTCGAGTGATCCCGAACCCTGTGGAGACGAAGGCGTTTAAACGCACTTCAGATTTCGACCGAGCCAAAGTGCACGAGCAACTTGGTATCCCGGCCGGCGCTTTTGTCCTCAGCTTCTGCGCGCTCGGCGGGTTTACTCGTAAGGGGCTTCGAGTCGTGTTTGAGGCCCTGGCAAAGATAGGTGACCCGCTGATTCACCTTATTGTAATTGGAGGGGGCGCAACAGAAATCCGGGAATTCACTGTAATCGCGAAACAATCCCAGGTAAACGACATGGTACATTTCACTGGTGTTCAGAGCGACATTCGCTGTTATCTGTGGGCATCCCAGACCTTCGTATTTCCATCGGCATATGAGACGTTCAGTCTTGCTTGCTTTCAAGCTGCGGCGGCAGCGCTTCCACTGATAACTACTCGCTTGAATGGCGTAGAAGACCTGTTGAGAGACGGTGAGAACGGATGGCTTGTCGAACGGACGGTCGATTCCGTCTCAGACGCGATTCGGGATGCGGCGCGTTCGGCTGAGCGGACCGAAGTTATGGGGCGCAAAGCCCAGCAGGACGTACAAGCCTACGGCACGCAGCCATTCCTGCGCCGTTGGCTGGAACTCCTGCAGAACGATTTTGGAATCTGTCGAGACTTGTGCTTGCCGTGACAACTCGAAAGTGGTTCTGGATCGCCGTTGCGGTAATCGCCGGCCTCATTGCTGCAATTCAGTTGCCGCGTGCGTACGCGATCTACTTTCATCTGGGCCCGTTTCGCAACGGTCCTGGCCAGGTGGACTTACATTACCGGTGGCAGGAACTGCATTACGTCATGCGCGGCAAGAATCCGTACGACGTTGCGTTTGCACGTGACGGGGCCGCGCATACCGTGCAGCCTGTTAAGCAGAGTCTGATCGTTCGCGATTCGCAGGCCGATCCCGATCTGGGTGTCCCGATCGGCGTCATTTATCCTCCTTGGGCCTACCCGACTGAGCTTCTATTCTTCTCGCAGCCGACCAGAGATTCAGAGGCGATCTTTTACGCAGCCGTCATGGCGGCCGGGCTCGTATTCGTGTTCTGGTGGACTCGCTCGCAGGTCGCCGGCCGACTGTCCATCGCCAGAATTGCGGTTCCGCTTGCCGTAATGGCGGCGGCGAGCTGGGTGTCGGGCATCGTTGCGGGCAATAACCCTCTAGTGATCATTCCTCTACTCATGCTGTGCTACGTTGCGCTCCAGCATAAGAAAAAGCCACTCGCGGGCGTGGCATTGGGAATGGCTTTAATGAAACCGAGCCTTGCCGGGCCATTCTTGCTGGTTTTACTGTTGCGGCACCGCTGGATGGCACTCGCAACGACAGTCGGCTATGTCGCGCTGGCGAGCCTATTGACGTGGTACTTAACTGCAACTAGCCCGATAGAGATGCTGAACCAGATGTTCGCGGCGAGCAGACAATGGACTGGGGTAGGATTTGGACCCTTGCAGTACTTGATCTCCGCCGGCGTGCGCGCCCAAAGTGCCACCGTCATAACCGCGATCGTCGTTTCGGCGGTCGGTGCGGGCGCTCTATGGGCTATTCGCGAAGGCAGTTTGCTCGCGCAATTCGCGCTCGCCGCTATCGTTGCGCGATTCTGGTCGTATCACTTGTTTTACGACGACGCGGTCATCATCTTTGCGCTTGTTTTCTTTGCACGTGAAACATTGGTTTCGCAAACACGGGCTGCTTACACCGGCCTTATACTGAGCTGTTTAGGATTATGGATGCCGTATCGAGCGAGTCTGCTGCTGCCGCTGCAAATAGTTCAGTTGCTAATCTGGCTGACGCTGGCCTATCTCATCGTCATGCTCTCCAGATCGAAGGCGGCCGGCCCTAACGCGGAACTTGAGACTCTTAATCCATCGCTCGCACAGCCATCAACGATTTAATAAGCGGCCCAATCCTTTCCTTACGAATCTCGGCCCCGGGGAATAGCCGTCTCATTTCACTGATTGTCAACAGCCTGATCTGCTCTACCTCGTTCCGCGCCATAGCCAAATCAGGCTGTGCTGGCATCCAACCGAGCTGGAATCGCTGGTGCAGTCTCGTTCGCAAGCCGGCTGGCAACTGCGCCCAGAACGGAATCTGAAAGTGAGGTTCCAGTGGAAAATACCGATACGGCGTCTGAACAAAATAACCTTTTGCTACCCGCCGAATCTCGTCCGCAGCGAGCTGCTGATCTGAGAAGCTGCCCACGTGCTCAAGCAGAGAATTCGAGAAGCAGAAGTCGAACTCAGCGGCCGCAAAACGAGACAGATCCCGAGCATCACCCACCAGCGCCTCCATTGGAAATCTGCCCGAGACTTTCGTTTCTTCCAGGTTCAGGAACGTGATAGAAGCGTGTTCGAGTCGCTCATCCCACAAATTGATCCACGCTCCTTCGCTTCCACCCACATCCAGGATTCGAATCGGCCTCCCCTGATTCGGCAATAATTCAATGAACTGCGCAACTCGCCGGCGGCGCAGTTTGGTCGACCACGAATCCGCTCGGGAATTATCCGAAAGCGATAGCCTCATTTTCCGGGAGGCAGTGTCAGCTATTCGTCCGAAGAGAAGAAGCTGCCCCAGTTGCCGCTCGCAATAGCACCGAGCGGATTATTTTCCGCGCCGGCGCCGCGATGTTCGGCCGGCGCCAGTTCGTGCCGCAGCCGTTCCAACGTCATGCTTTGCAGAATGACCCGGCCTGGTCCTGTCAGCGTGGTCAAGAATACGCCCTCGCCACCAAAGATCGCCGTTCTGATGCTACCGACCATTTGGATGTCGTAGTTGACGGTTGGTTCAAACGCGACCAGATGGCCGCTCTGGACCTGAAGCATCTCGCCGGGCTGCAATGTGAAGTCGACGTGATCGCCGCCTGCATGCACGAAGACGGCGCCAGGGCCGGTCAGCTTCTGCAAGATGAAACCTTCACCGCCAAGCAAGCCCGCGCCGAGCCGCCTGACAAGCGCAATATCGAGAGCAACGGTGCTCTGCGCGAAAAGAAACCCGTCTCGCTGAACCATAATGGTCTGCCCCGGCGCGAGTTCGAATACCTGTATCTTGCCTGGATAGTGGCCCGCAAAGCCGACCTCCCCGGCACCCGCAGATGCGTGGAAGTAAGTGAAGAACAACGATTCGCCCATCAGCTTTCGCTTGATCGCACCGATAATTTTGTCGCCGATGGATTGACCGGTCATGCGCGTCACCCAATCGACGTTCGCCGACTTGTAAATCATCTTGCCGGCTTCGGCATAGATCTCCTGTCCAGGCGTGAGATGCACCCGCGCAATCTGAAGATTGTGGCCTTCGATGTCGTATTTCAACGGTTCGACAGGCGGTGCGGGTGGGTAGGATGCCCCACCGGTAGCGCCGACAGGCTGTCCACAATTGAGACAAAATTTTGCGCTGTCGCCGAGTTGAGTTCCGCAGTTTGTGCAAAACGCCATAAATGTCTCTTTATGCTAACGGAAACCAGGCGTAACAAGTTCATCTGAATGCGGTTCAGCCGAGAACGCTGAATCCCGGTCCGTTCGCGTCGCAAACATGTACTTCAAAGCATCGCGCATGCGATAACCCCAAGCCTTTTCGTCGTGTCCGGCGCCCTCGTCCTCCAAAAACCGCAGGTCTTCATCAAGAGACCAGCCTTTCTCAAGCAAGGCATCTCGTAGCATGCGCGCATCACGAACTACGTGCTCACAATTGGCGCCTTCACAGGTACCTACGTCCAACCAGATCTTTTGTGAGCTCTTCCGTTTCAAGCTCCTGACCTCGCGGACAATGGCACGATTTGCCCACCACACGGATGGCGACATTACGATGAGCTTCCCGAACACGTTGGGATAGTGCAGTCCCAGGTACATCGTGATGAGTCCCCCCAACGAAGAACCGCCCAACGCGGTATGTTGGGTGTCCGCGATCGTTCTGTATTCGCCGTCAATCAACGGCTTGACACCCTGCAGAACCAGCTTGGCGTATTGCTTCGCCCTACCTCCGCGGCCGCGCCTGTCGCGAACGTGCGTGTATTCCGCCATTCGCTTCATGCCTGCGTTGTAAATTCCAACAATGATCAACGGCTCGATCTCGCCGCGTGCGATCAACTCTTCCGCGAGTTCGTCGAGTCCCCACTCGTTTCCGGCAAACGCGGTTGCCGAGTCGAACAGATTCTGGCCATCGTGAAGATACAAAACCGGGTAACGCCGATCTGACCTGCAATTGTATTTCGGGGGCAGATAGACAATAACGTCCCTACCCTCCTCGGCGAATCGGGACTTCAGGTTTCTGTGCAGCCGGAGATTGCCGGTTAACGTGTTTTGCAAAGGTACGATGCGTTCAACTCTTCTCGAAATCGAGCGCGGCGGAGTTCATGCAAAAACGAAGGCCAGTAGGATTTGGGCCGTCGTCGAAAACGTGACCCAAGTGCGCGTCGCACTTAGAGCAGCGGACCTCAGTCCGCTCCATTCCGATAGAGATATCGCCGGTCTCCTTAACGTTTTCCTTGGCGATAGGAGCCCAAAAGCTGGGCCAGCCTGTACCCGATTCGAATTTCGTGTCGGAAGAAAAGAGCGCGTTTTGGCAGCAGATGCAGCGGTAGATGCCGTGTTCGTGGTTGTTCCAATACTTGCCGGTAAACGCTCGCTCTGTGCCCGCGCGTCGCGTGACGTCGTACTGTTCCGCCGTGAGCTGCTTTTTCCACTCGGCATCGCTCTTCTGCACCTTCTCCACTTCCACGACTCCCTTCCGCTCCCCACCGTTGGTGAACTCAACCACTTTCACGTAGCCACCGCGCCCGAAGGCCTTGGCAGCACCGCCCGCAGTTAAAGCGGACACTCCGGCGGCGAGGAAGCTGGATCTCAAGAATTCTCTACGCTTCATACCTCTATGGTAAGGGAGCTTCTCCCCAAAATTGGTAACGTTATAGTAATGCCCATCTTTGAGTACTGTTGCGACGACTGTGGAACAAAGTTCGAGAAACTGGTGCGTCGCAGTCCCGAGGCCAATGCCGTCCAGTGTCCTTCGTGCGGACAGGACCATCTGACGACTCAATATTCCACATTTGCGGCGAGATCAGGGTCGGCGGCTTCCACGAACCCGAGTGAGAACTGCGGCGCCGGCATGTGCGGTTCGGGCATGTGCCAGTCCGGCATGTGCGGCATGAACATGAACTGAGCTACACTCCTGCCAGCCCCCTCAATCTTCCGGCGGTCCACAACCGAGGGCGCGACGTAGTCATTTGCTGGACATTAGACTGGCCATTGAGAGGCTGGCCGTTGAGCGAACGGCGGGCCAGCAAAACACTGCAAGGAGTGCGATCAGGAGCACGGCCGCCGGTTGGTGGCGAAACAGTAAGGCGTCGAGAACCGAATGTACCGCGCCTTGGGAATGAGTCAGCCGCTCGAGCAAACCTTGAGACGGCACTGCTAACAAACAAAGACAACCTGCGAAGCCGACGGCAAGTCTGCGGTGAAATCCGAACCACAGTTCGATAAGAGCCGGCCACAACAGAAGGCATAATTGAGCATCGTAGTAGCGATGATAGGTAGTCGTGATCGTCCAGGCGGTAAAGAAGACAATGTCTCGATTCCGATCAAATCTCCCGGCCCGCCTGTTGATGAGAAACAGGGCCAGCAGCACCGCTGCGAGAGCCAAGAGAAGCAAATCGCGCAGATGAGCGTCACGCACAAATAGTGCGGTAATAGTCTGGCCGTTCAAGAGTTCGAATGCCCAGGGGCTGTTTGGGCTCGGATCGCTTTTGCCGCCCGGCAGTGCGTTGATCGCGAAGTTTGCCTGTTGTGAATGCCACCAGATCATAAGCTGCGTTAGGCTTGCAGCGCGGAGAACACCAATGACGGCAAAAAGCACAGATAGTCCCGTTCCGATCGCGAGAGGCATCCAAAGCTTCCAAATCGCCAGCACACAAAAGGCGCAGAGGGCGACTTGAGGCTTGATGCACAGCGCAATTGCAAGCAGAATGCCCTGCACTGGATAGTTCCACGGCGAAACAACAATTAGCGCGACTAAGCTGCAGGCAAGAACGCTTGGGTTTTCGTACAGCAAGCCGACGTAGACCGGGCAGAAGAGCAGGGCGAGGCTGCAGCAGATCCATTTGGAGCAGAAAGACAGGGGCGTTTGGCGAAAGATCACCAGCAAGGACGCGGCGAAAGAGACCAGGCAGAGCAGGCACCACACAACCGTCGCAATGCGCCACGGAAGCATTGCGACCGCGGCGACAAGGGGCATCGCCGAGAGAAAGTAGAGACAGGGATTTACGTCCTGCTGTCGAACTAAGCTATCGGGAGCGCCTGTAGCAACGAGTTGCTTCTTGAGATTCGGCGTGCGATATGGATCTGCGCCAACCGTCCAGCAACGTGCAGCAGCGTAGAGAGTGGAGAAGTCATAAGCCTTCGAGTAGCGGATCGCGCGATACGGGCCGCGCTGCACGCAAAAAGCCGAGCAGGCCAGAAAAAGGAGAAATGTCGCGACATTGCGACTAGACTTGATCCCGAGACGCAGAACAAGGAAGAGCCTATCACAAGGAACGCTCGGCGAACTTTAGATGAGTTATCTGCTGGACACGACACTAGAGTTGCTGCAAGAGCCATCTGTCAAAGTATCATGTTGACTTTCGATCTTTATTCGCCAACAATTTAGGTAGGAGAACACAGGTTGGCGCTGACACGTAGGCAAAAAGAGGTAATGGACTTCCTTTCGAAGTTCATTGATGAACACGGGTACAGCCCCAGCTATGAGGAGGTTGCCTCCGGCTTGGGCCTGGCATCCCTTGCAACAGTGCATAAGCACGTGCAAGCTCTCGAATCAAAACAATACCTGCATCGCACCTACAATCACAGCCGATCGCTTGAGATCGGGGATCGCTATTTCGCGGAAGAACGGGCTCGGCGTGGTTCACAACCTGGCTTGCCCACCGTTCCGCTGCTTGGTCGAATCGCTGCAGGCTCACCAGTCGAGGCAATTGCGAACCCGGAAACTTTGCAGTTTTCCGACTTTGCAGGAAGTCCGAACGTATTCGCGTTGCAAGTGAGAGGCGAATCTATGATCGAGGACCATATTTGCAGCGGCGACTTCGTGCTGGTTGAACAAACAACTTCCGTAAAGAACGGCGACATAGTGGTAGCGCTGGTTGATGGAACGGAAGCGACGCTGAAGCGCTATTACGCCGAGCCGGACGGTCGCATTCGCCTTCAGCCGGCAAATTCCAGCATGCGGCCAATCATAGTGGAGTCGACCGCCTTACAGGTTCAGGGTAAAGTGCTCGCCATCATGCGTAAGTACTAGAAAATGTTAAAGTAGGCTAATGGGGCACGTCGATACTGGGAGCGCGCGAACCCTGGGCCAGCGGCTTGTTTTTTGGGATTTTCCGAGAGCGTCGTGGCAGTACGATGTCGTAGTCGGGCTGATCTTGGTGTTCATCTTTGCCACTCCTCGTGAGTGGTTCCGTGACCAGCCGAGGCCTTCGAGCGTGTTTCTCATGTCTTCCACGCCGACGTCTAGCCGGATGTTCATTGCGCCGGACTTGCTGGCGGGAGTTCCCGAAAGCCAGCGCCTGAACCGGGCTACGGGACTACTTCGGGAGCGCACGGGGAAGCACTGGCACATTGTGCGAGTCGAGCCGATCCGCGATGCCGCCGAACAGGAAATCAAAGGCTACATCGCGTATACCGCGCGCTAAAATCGAGCGTCTTGAATAGTGAGAAAATGAAAATTGTCTTAGCCGGGCTGTGTCTTGCGGCAGTGGCGAACGCCTCAGCGGCCCACGCCGATCAAAGCTTAAGTGCCATACTCACGCGCATGGATGAGGCGGCCCCGGGCTTTCACTCCCTTTCTGCCAACGTCGAAATGGTGGAATTTCAAGCCATTCTCCAGGACAAGACAACCGACGAAGGCAAGCTCGAGATGCAACGTAAAGGAAAAAACGTTCGCGCTATTTTAACCTTCCCGGACCGTGTGATTGGTTTCCTTGGCAACCTGGTCCAGATTTACTTTCCCAACGCCAATACCGTTCAGAGCTATGCGACGAAGAACAGCAACGTGTTGAACCAGTTCCTGCTGCTTGGGTTTGGTTCGTCGGGCAAGGAGTTAGCGCAGAGCTATACCATCACTGTCGACGGCACTGAAAAAATTGCCGAGCACGATACCACGAGGCTTACGCTTGAACCCAAAGACGCCAAGATCCAAGAGCGACTAAGCAAGATCGACGTCTGGATTCCTGTAGATGGGGCGAATCCTATACAGCAGCAGTTTTTCGAGCCTTCCGGGAACTGGCGCCAAGTTAAATACTCGAACATTGTGCTCAACCCGCCGCTAACGGGCAATTTGGAGATGAAGTTGCCTGCGGGAGTGAAGAAGTAGTGTCCAACTCTTCGGCTCACGATGGCGGATACCAATAACAACGCTGGACGGCTAGCCTTTATCGACTGGACACGCGGTTTGGCGGCCGTGATGATGATCCAGGGGCATACGTTCGATTCGTTCACGCGGACGGATCTGCGGACCAAAGGGCCCTTTGTTCTATCACAGTTCTTCGGGGGTATGCCCCCAGCCATCTTCCTGTTTCTGACGGGGATGACCTTTGCGTTCCTGATGGACGGACAGGATCGGCGTGGCGCGCCGGCTTGGCAGCGAGTGATTGCAGCTCTTAAGCGTTCCCGCTACTTGTTTCTGATTGCGTTTTTGTTTCGGATTCAACTGTTTGTCTTCGGATACCCGACCAGCCCAGCCAACGAACTGCTTAGGGTCGACATCCTGAACTGCATGGGACTAGCCATGCTGCTTTTTGCGCCCATGGCTGTATTTACGACGAAAGAACGCATTCGGCTCTGCACAGTGCTGGGGTTGGTGATTGCGGGGCTCGCACCTGCCATCAGCATGATGGACGCGAATTCGATACCGTGGTTGGTTCGTTCCTACTTCTTCCCAAGCTACAATTATTTCGGCTTCTTCCCTTGGGCTGCGTTCCTCGCTTTCGGCATGGCGGCCGGCAGCATTATCCGTGTTGTCAAACATGAGGACCTCGGCCGCGCAATGATGTGGTTCCTGTGCGTCGGCGTCGGCGCTGCGTTTTTGGCTCACGAGTTGGGTAACATGCCCTACTCCATTTACCAGAAAAGCGAATTCTGGCTCAATAGCCCGGCTTTAATCGTGATCAAACTTGGAGTCGTGTTGGGGATGCTGGCCGTCGCATGGCTTTGGGTCGCTTTAGCGGTGCCGCAGCGTTGGAGTTTTTTCCGTCAGCTAGGCACCACATCCCTGATCGTCTATTGGGTTCACATTGAACTGGTGTACGGTCGTTGGTTCGGAGTGTGGAAAGAAGGTCTATCGGTTCGGCAAGTTGTCACATTCACAGCTCTGCTGCTCGTTCTGATGCTTTTCGTCTCTATAGGCCAAACAAGGGCGAAGGGCATGTGGGCCATGATCAAATCGCCGCCCGTTCCGCAGCCGCGAGGAGTATCCGGCGACTGAACCAGCCATGCTCACTCAATTAAACTTGTGTCAGTATTGTCCTGATTAACGATGCGAGTACTCGTGGTGGAAGATGAAAAGCGGATCGCGGATTTCTTGTCGCGCGGTCTCCAGAGCGCCGGTTACGCAGTAGATGTCGTTCACTCGGGTGGGGACGCTATTGAGAGAGTTCACTCGACCGAATACGACCTGGTGATACTCGACCTTGGTCTCCCCGACGTCGACGGCTTGCAGGTCCTGCAGAAGATAAGGAATCGGAAGACTATTCCGCCGGTGCTGATTTTGAGCGCACGCGATTCTGTGGACGATCGCGTCAAAGGGCTTGAGCAGGGCGCCGACGATTACCTTGTGAAGCCGTTTGCCTTCGTCGAACTGCTCGCCCGCGCGCGCGTGCTGCTGCGGCGTGGACAGCCGACGCCGGAGAAGTTGCTGGTGGGCGATTTGACACTCGATTGCATCCGCCGCAAGGTAACCCGCAGCAACGAGAATATCGAGCTTGCTCCCAAAGAATTCAGCATCCTCGAGTACATGATGCGGAATCGCGGCCGCCCGCTCAGCCGCACCATGATTGTTGAGCATGTCTGGGACATGGATTACGATGGCCTCACGAATATTGTCGACGTTTATATTCGTCATCTGCGCAGCAAGATCGATGACAAATTCTCCGCCAAAATGATCCACACGGTGCGTGGAATTGGCTACATGTTGGACGTGCCGGAAGCCACGCCCATAGCTGGTTCTGAACCCGCCAGCGCGTAATTTTAAGATGTTTGCCGTCTGGAGGAAGCTTTTTGGCCTGAAGCTCTTCCGCACACTGCGGTTCCGGTTAGCTGCGATATTTCTTTGTGTGCTGGCTGCCGTATTGCTAGTCGTGGGTATTTTCGGCACAGCTACGCTTCGGACCGTACTCGAAAATCAGAGTGAAGACGAATTGAATGAGCTTCTCGGAACGCTCAAAGATTGGCCCATTCAGTTCTACGACGACAGCGGCATGCCGTATTGGTTTGCCGATGTAACCGATCCGCAGGAGCGCGCTGAAGTGGCGCGCCTACAAGCTGTTTACGTTATTGCGGATGAACAAGGCCATGTTGCCTGGGGGTCTTGTAACGCAGGCCAGAAGCCGATTTGCGATCCCAAAACGATCCGTTCCGAATATCAGGTTCTACAGCGGACCCATGAGCCGGTTCTGAAGACCGTCCGGGGTACCGACGGAACGTTCTACCAGGTGCTTAGCAGTCTGAAAACAGATCCCAAGCGCGACGTCAAATGGTACTTCGCTGAAGGCCGCAGCCTTAGGGAAGACCGCCTCCTCATGCGTCATTTCCGACGCAACTTCCTTATCTTTTTGCCCATCGCGATTTTCCTTTGTGCGGTTGTGATCTGGTACTCGGCCGGCAGCGCGCTCAGCTCTTTGCAGTCGGTGGAAAAAGCGGCTCAGGAGATCACCGGTTCCAGTTTGGGTCTGCAAATACCAAAACGCGCAGCGGACGACGAACTCGATCGTTTAATCGATTCGTTCAATGCGATGAGTGGACGTTTGAAGGCCTCTTTCGATCAGATGCGGCAGTTCTCAACTGATGTCTCTCACGAACTTCGGACGCCGCTTACGGCTATACAGGGCCAACTTGAGGTTGCCCTGTTCACCGCGACGCGAAAAGAGCAATTGCAGGAGGCGATCGAAAATGCATTGCAGGATGTCGAACGCCTGGCCAACCTCGTTCGCGCGCTGCTCCTGCTGTCACAGTCGGAATCCGGTCAAATTCCGATGAACAAGTCGGCATTGGATTTGGGTGCTTTGGTGGAGGAGCTTGTCGACCAATTTCAGATTCCGGCGGAGGCGCACAACGTTCAGCTCATTCAGACGCATGTCGAGCCGGTCCTCTGCGAAGCCGACCGTACACAGATAGAGCGCGTTATAACAAACCTGCTGTCGAACGCAATAAAGTACACGCCTCCGGGAGGGTGGGTGCGTGCGCAGGCGGAGGCCGCCGGATCCAACGTGCGTTTGATTGTCGAGGATTCAGGCGTAGGCATACCCACCAGCCATCTGCCCCATATCTTCGACCGCTTCTACCGCGTCCCCGATCCCAACCCGGAAAAGGGCCTCGGCCTCGGCCTAAGCTTCGTGGCAGCGATCGTCCGCGCTCACGTTGGTGAAATCCACGTGGACAGTCAGGTGGGCCAAGGCTCCAAGTTCGAAATCACCATACCGGCCGGCGCCGTGCCTGCAACCACAGAAGGGCCGCCCGTACACATGTAGCACGGCGAGAGTTCGCTGCGCGCGCGTTGGACATATAATTGGCCCGAGGACTATAACCGTGCATCATCTCAGCCGACAAACTCTCGCGCTCGCTTTTCTGAGCTTTACTTTGCCTGTCCTGTTGACTTCTCAAGAAGAGACGTCGAGATCGGTTGCAGGCGGCGGTATCTCAGTTCCAGGATGGAAGGGCGTTGTCGACCCCAATGAACAAAAATCGGGCATGACGGTCGATCAGGCAAAACTCACGAAGGATGGAGACGCGTTCCACGTCACTACCGGACCTGCTATCACCTATTGGAATCCAAACGACACGGCCACGGGCAATTACACGGTGAAGGCTACTTTCACCGAACCCAAGTTCATGAACCTCAACACGCATCCGCACCCTTACGGGATTGTGATCGCCGGGAACGACATGGGAACACCAGGGCAGACGTATCTCTACTGCGCAGCATATGGGGACGGCAGATTTATCGTGCGCGGTTTCGGGCCTGATCCGTTTCAAGTGAACGGACGCCGCGGTGAAACGAACGATGCGGTTCATAAAGCGGCTGGACCCGGTCAGCCGGTCTCGCAAGAGATTGCGATGTCGGTTCACGGTGACAAAGTCGATTGCGCGATCAACGGCACCGTCGTTGGCAGCTACGATAAGTCCGCCCTGGTCGCGGCCGGCAAGCTGAAGTCCACTGACGGAGCCTACGGTTTCCGCTTCGCGCATAACACCGACGCCACGGTGACCGGCCTCACGCTGACCAAACAATAAAAATTGGCGGCAGAAACCACCGTGTTCCTGCCGCCGACCGCCTGACTAACTTGGCGCGCGATTGGCCTACCCAAGGTAATGGGCCTAGATCGCGGATCTCAGTCCGTGCTCTTCGATGCTTGAGTCTCTTGCTTTTGGAACGTACGTGTGCTGGACTTCACGTTGCCCGAGAGCGGAATGATCTCCATCTGCATTGTCTTGCCATCCTGGCCCAACGTGAACCGGCGTTTTTCCACCTCGCTGCCACGTTCCGTGATTTCGATCAGCTTATTTCCGTTGTAGTAGAACATCACCTTGGCGGGATGTCCCTCTTCTTTGATCTCGCATTGCGTTCCGCTCAAGCTGCAATTGAAGTCCGTGATCACCCTGTCGCCATCGGTTTGGCGGAACTGTATCGTGTCGCCTTTCTCGTTCAGGACCAGCCGCGAGGCACTGTTTCCGGTGTCGAGCCACGTACCCGACATATCGGGGTCCGACGCGCCGGCAGCTTGGCTAAAAGACATCGGAGCAAATGCCACTGCCAAAGCCAAGATTGTGAGTACACAGTTCATCACATGCCTCCGCGTTCCTGTATTCTGCGCATCATATGCCCACGTGACTCCCTAAAACAAAAATAGTCTAAAACCACCCAAAGCTAAATCCCGGCGCCACGGTATTTCCGGCAACAAGAAATACTGGATTGACGGGATATGCTTCGGTTTCGGAAAGTTCTACAGTCTGTAGATGGCGGCTACAGGGAGGCGTGAGTCATGCAGCGGCAGCCCTGGCTGGCACTAGTCAGCGGATTCGGCGGCTTATTGCTGCTGATGGCGGTAGCCGAAATCGGAGGACTGCTCGTCGTCAATCGCCTCCGCGACAGCGAGGCCCAACTTCAGCAGCGCTTTCTGGAGCGTAGCCGAACCCTCGAAGAGATACGCTCGTCCATTTACCTGTCCGGCACGGTGGCGAGGGATTCCTTGCTTGCGCCGGAAGGAGGCGCGCACGCCCAGTTAGCCGATCTGAACGCTCTGCGCAGCAAGACATCGACTGCGTTGATTCAGTACGGGAGATCGCTCGAACCCGAGGAAGGCAAGGCATTTGCTTCTTTGAGATCGGAGATTGAAGCATACTGGCGCGTTCTGGGCGGGATATTCGCGTGGAGCACGCAAGAGCGTGACAAATACCGCTACCAATTCTTTTACGCGGAACTCATTCCCCGCCGGACCTCCATGCTCCAGATCGCCGACCGGGTTGGCCAATTGAACGAGCAGACTCTGCAGAGAGGCGATCAGCGGCTTGCGGGTCTCATCGGGCGCCTCCAGCTCGGATTGATCACCATGACGGCTGTGACGCTATTAGGCGGAACGGCACTCGCGGTGTATACCAGCTATTTGATAATCCGGCTACAGGGCGAAGCGCGCTTGCGGCTCGCCGAAAGCATAGAGGCGCGTGCAAGCTTGCGTGATCTTTCGGCAAAGCTTGTCCGGGCTCAGGAAGAGGAACGGCGCGCATTGTCGCGAGAGCTGCACGACGAAGCGGGACAGGCATTTTCGGCCATCATATTGGAGGCCGAGAATCTACTCGATATGACCATCAACTCGTCCCTGGTGCCTCGTCTCGAATCCATTCGCAAGATAGCGGAACGGGGTGTGACGGAAACGCGGAATATGGCCCTGCTGCTGCGGCCTTCCATGCTGGACGACTTTGGACTTGTTCCGGCTCTGAATTGGCAAGTCAAAGAGACTGCGAAACGCACGGGACTGCGGGTGCAGCTAGTGGCGCCGGATCTCCAGGAGGAATTGCCGGAAGAGCACAAGACGTGTATCTATCGTGTGGTGCAGGAGGCGCTCAACAACGTGGCGCGGCATGCCCAGGCAAGGACTGTTCAGGTCTCGCTACAACAAGATCCAGGAGAACTTCAGCTCAGCATCCAGGATGATGGAACCGGATTCGACGCGCAGCGCGTCCGTGGGCTGGGCCTTCTAGGGATGGAGGAGCGCACACGGCATCTGGGCGGTACGTTCGCTATCGACTCACAGGCCGGACGTGGCACAGTGCTGAAAATCCATCTGCCTCTTGCCGACTTAAACAAGAATGGTCACGCGCCTGTATGAAGCCAATCCGGATTCTTCTGGCGGACGACCACCACATTCTTCGCGACGGGCTGCGGCTCCTGTTAGAACGCCAAAGTGGGTTCGAAGTGGTGGCAGAGGCGGCCGATGGACGGGAAGCCGTTCGTCTGGCGCGGGAATGTTGCCCTGACGTGGCCATCATCGATATCGCGATGCCCGGCCTGAACGGGATCGAAGCGACGCGTTGCATCAAGGAGACCTGTGAAGGAACATCGGTCATCATACTGAGCATGCATCACGACGAGAGCTACATCGTGCGTGCTCTTAGGGCCGGGGCGCGCGGGTACCTATTGAAGGACTCGTTGAAGTCCGATCTGCTTGCTGCCGTTCGAGCCGTCGTGCAAGGCCATTCGCACTTCAGCCCTAAAGTCAGCCAACTCTTGCAGGAAGACTATTTCCGGGAAATGGCAGACAAGCAAAAAGACGATAGTTTCGAGTTGCTAACAACTCGTGAACGCGAGATCCTGCAACTTGCGGCCGAGGGCAAGAGTAACAAAGAAATCGCCAACATTCTCAATTTGAGCATGTACACGGTAGATACTCACCGTTCGCACATACTACAGAAATTGAATCTCCACAGTGTTCCCGAGCTGATTCTATATGCGGTAAGGAAGGGCATCATTCATTAGCGCGCCCGTGCCCTAGTGCTGCAAACGCACCAACACAACGCCGTGCGATGGCACATCGGCTGAGAACTGCTCTGCAGCGTTTCCTCCATCCACGTGCGCCCACAAATCCCGCACTCGGACACTCCCGGCGATGCCAATATCGCTCCAACGGGCAGTTGCCTTTACCGCCGTCGCGCCACGATTGAACAAGCCGACCGCGTAGTCACCTCCAGCCAGCGGCCGTGCCCAGACTTCCAGATCGCCGTCCTTAAACACTCGCCTTGCCTGTTTTCCCAACCTGTCCTGATCGACTGCGATGGCTTCTTTGTTCAACAGGATGGCCTTGATCTCCGGCGTCATGCTGCGCAAATCGTTACCGGAAAGCAATGGAGCAGCCAGCAGGCACCAGAGGCTCATGTGCGTGCGATATTCGGTGTCGGTCATGCCCCCGTTGCCAATCTCGAGCATGTCCGGATCATTCCAGTGTCCAGGGCCAGCATAAGGATAGAGATCCGCCTGCAGGTCGAATCCAATGTGCGACATTGAATTCCAGTTATCGCTAATATCGCCTGTGGTGCGCCAGGCATTTCCGCCTGTTTTGGCTGCCCACGTCCAGCCTTTCAATACACCGTATTGACAAAGGCTGAAGAGGATGGGCCTGCCGGAATGTAGCAGCGCTTCGCCCATTTTCGCGTACACGGCGGGCATGGAGCGATAGTCATACACCTGAGTCGCGCTGCACCAATCGTATTTCAGATAATCGAAACCCCAGTCGGCGTACGTCTTCGCGTCTTGCTCCTCATGTTGAAAGCTGCCTTCATAACCGGCGCACGTTTTCGGGCCTGGTGACGAATAAATCCCTAGCTTGAGCCCCTTGCTGTGAACATAATCGGCAAGTGCTTTCATATCGGGAAACTTGTCATTCGGCTTGATGTTCCCCGACCCGTCGCGCGAGCCTTCCCAAGTGTCGTCGATATTGACGTACACATAGCCGGCATCCTTCATCCCGCTGCTCACCATCGCATCGGCAACCTCACGGACGAGTTTGTCGGAGACCTTGCCCTGAAACTTGTTCCAACTATTCCAGCCCATGGGAGGCGTCTTGGCAAGCTCGTTGTAGGGTACATCGTTTGCTGCCGGCAGCGAGATCTTCTTCGGAGCTGGCGGCATCGGCGGCGGCGTGTCGCTAGAGAGTCGCTTCAACGTCATGCTGCGGTTCTGCGAACCGGCAACACGAAGCACAAGCTCGTCGCCATTAATGGCGCCGCGATACTCAGTCTTACGCTCTTCGCCGAAATCGTCTCTGACGGTCTCGAATGAAATTTCGTTGCCGGTAATCCGTGCGTGAACCAAGGGTAGTGTGCCTTCTCCGTTCGTCAAGTAGCCGGTCAGTAGATCACCATCGGCTTTCAACCACAACGAAGTTTCGCGAGTCTGGCCGCCCGCGAGTTGAGCTGTATAAACCCAATGCCCGGTGAGACTCGCTGCGAACAGTAAACATGGCATCAGCGTGACAATCGTTGCCAACACGAAGCGTTTCATTGCTGTTTAGTTTATCTATGCTGCTGAACGGGCAAGCTTAGCCGCCGGGTGCATTCGGAGTTCCAGAGGGCTTCGGGATAGGCGTCCCAAGTGGTATAGGAGTGCCGAAATCCGGGTAGCCTTTCGCATCCCACGTAAACGGCTGGGCGCGTGGGGATCGATGGCGTCCGCAACCCTCGTTCGCTTCCGGATTGGCATGATACAGAATCCAATCCTGCTTTCCATCGGGAGACTCGAAGAAAGTGTTATGCCCCGTTCCAAACGCATGCGCCTCCGGTGAGCTGGAGAGCACCGGATGATCTATCTTCGTCCACGAACTTGCTTTCAGCAGATCGCTGCTCGCAGCCGCAACAAGCATGCCCAAGGTGTAGCGATCCGTCCAGCAGCCACTGCCGGAGAAGACGAGAAAGATCTTCTGGTCGTGCTTCAGGATCTCAGGCCCTTCATTTACGTCGGCGCCCACCCGTTCCCAATCGTATTGCGGCTTTGAAATCAGCACCGGCTCCCCTGCTATCTGCCACGGGCTCTTCAAACGCGCAATGTACAAATATTGGCTATTCGGTTGGGCGTCGACCTTGCCCGACCAAACGATATAGCTTTTGCCGTTGTTTTCAAACACCGTGGCGTCTATCGCCCAGTGTTCGTCTAATCCGCGAACTTCGCCCTTCAATTTCCAGTCGGTAGTGAATGGATCCTCAGTCTGATCCTGCAGCACCCAGAGGCGGTGCGTGGCATCGATGCCTCCGTCGGCGGCGAAGTATATGTACCATTTGCCAGCCAGTTTATGAAGCTCGGGAGCCCAAATCTGGGCCGAATAAGGTTCGCCCGATGGGGGAACCCAAATGACCTTCTTTTCGGCATCCTTCAGGTCGGTAATGTCATGCGTTCGCCACAGCGTGAGATTTACCGCCGTCGTGCTTGTGAAGTAGTAATACCCGTTGTCATAAACCACCCACGGGTCGGGGCCGACGGGCAATAGAGGATTTGTAAAAGTGTCTGCGCCGAATACGCCGCTGGCTAGGGCTGTGACAGCCAGCAGCAGCGTCGGCCCAATGCGGCTAAGACTCACAATTTCTAGAATCGCAAACGCATTTCAAGCTGGACCGTTCGCGGCGCCTCCACGGTGCCGTTGACAAAACCGAAGTTCGTCGTGGCCGTATTCCCAGGGTTTGGGTTCAAGTTATATGGCTGAGCGTAAATGTGCCTGTTCGAAATGTTGAACGCGTCGGCGCGAAGCTCCAGGTAAATGGACTCGGTGAAACTGAAGCGCTTTGCCACGTTCACGTCCTCGTTATAAAAGGGATGCATGCGAAAGGCTGTCACACGCGATAGTTGCCCGAACACTTGCGGCGCATTTGGATTCGGGTTAGGATCTGCGAAATAGTTGTTGTTCAGGAACGGCGTGTTCAAAGGGTTGTAGCCTGTTTGACTGGCCGCGCCGTTAAAGACGGACTGCCCTGCCACGGGATTGAATCGGAAGCAATCATCCCAACCGGGCATAAAACTGCCTGAAGCGCAGTAGAAAGGCAACGGCTGCCCGCTCTGGTAACGTTGTATCCCGCCTATCTGCCAACCCCCAAGAACCGCACTTGCAACACCATGGTTCAGGTACTTGCGTCCTCTACCAAACGGCAGCTCGTAAATGTAACTCAGGACCACCATCTGCGGGATGTCCTGGCTGCTGATTGACTTCTCCAGGTACAAGTTATACGGGTCTTGATATAGACCTCCACCGGCATTGCAGCACGGCTGCATGCTGTCTGCATCGGTGATCGTCTTGGACCACGTATAAGAAAGCTGCAGGTTCAGGCCGTTGTGGAAACGCCGCTGCAGCATGATTTCCAGGGCGTTGAACGTCGACATGCCGTCGTTTTCCAGGCAGCAATCCGTGTTGATCCGTGTGTATTGCGGAAAATGGCGCAAAGCGTTCCCCACCGCGCCCGTGAATCCGGCATACGGCGCATAAACACCGGCTGCATTCGCCGCCGAAGATCCGACCGGCGCGAAGATCAGGTTCTGACCCAGAGCCAAATCCTGAACGGGCATGTTGTTGTACATGCCGTCCGCTGCGGCGGAACGGAGATTCTGTGACTTATTGCCGACATAAGCGATGCTGAAAATCAAGTCGGGCGCTAGCTGCTGCTGGATTTGGAAGCTCCAGCTTTGGACCATTGGAGGCTTACCGAATCCCGGTGAAATGTAGTCGACCGACTGCCCGTTCCGAAGCGTGGAGTTCAGAATCGGAGGCGCCTGATATGCCGGGAATCCGTTCGACAGGCTGAATGCCGGCGTAAAGCCATTGAGAGAAACGGGATTCGGCGATGCAGTGTAGCCTGCGTTCACGCTATTTCCGAAATCGGCATAGTACAGCGGACCGTAGAAGATGCTGTAGGCTCCTCGAATAGCTGTCTTCCCGCTGTTCCCCGGCGAGTATGCAAACCCAAATCGCGGGCCGACATCATCCAGGTAAGTATGGGCCCAGCGCACATTACAACCCTCGCAGTTGGAAGCAAAAATCAGGGCGCCGGGTAAACCGCCCGCACCTGGATTCGGCGTTGTCGGACTGAAGTTAGAGGTGTAATTATCAGCTTCTTTTCGCGGCTGATCGACGGACCAGCGAATGCCTAAGTTCAACGTGAGGTGCGCATTCACTCTGAAGTCGTCTTGCAGGAACAGCGCGTAATAGTTCTGTGTGTATCGCGGATAGTGGGCGAATACAGTCAGTCCAGCGCTATCGACCTGTCCAAGCAAGAAGCTGGCAAAGCTGTACCCGCCTTGGCTTGCCAGAACGCCCGGCCCAGCGGCAGTCTCCACGTTCGAGAAGTTGAAGTAACCGCTATTTGAATCCTGCGTGAGGCTGTTCAACTGCATCCAACGATAGTCGCCACCAACCGTGAGAGTGTGGCGGCCTCGCACCAGCGTCAATGCATCGGTCACCTCGCCTACGTTGCTGATCGTGTCATCTGCGCGTTGCTGGCCGAGGGCCGGGAAGCCGCTGTTGAGATTGAACTGTGGAAATGGGAGCCCATTCACGTTTGCAATCCCCAATTGCGCAGGCCAATTCACGCCTTCCGTTGCGGCGACACTGAAGTTCCTGCTGTTGAACCGGCTGAACCCAAGATTGACGTGATTGAGAACGGCCGGGCTGAAGGTGTGGTCCCAACCGAATCGCCCGTAATGCGTAATAAAGTCCTGGTTCCAGGTGCCTGGATCCAGCGGCGCGGGAAGAATCGGATTCCCGCCGGTGAGAAGGCTGTTCTCTCGCGCATCGTAAAACGCGAAGATCTTGTCGTTGGTACCTAAGTTCTGGTCGACACGAACTGTATAGGTGGTGTTCGTGGTCGGAAAGCTGGCCCGGTAGCTGAAGTTATTCTGCAGGCCGGGCAAATTGGGTTCGGGCAGGTAGCTGAGTACCTTCTGTGCGATGGGATTCAGGTCAGTGGTTGGAATGACATTCAAGCGGCCGCTCGATTGGAAAGGCGCAGTGCGGCATGGTGTGCCGCCGGCGTTGCTGGATGTTGTTGCCGGATCCCAGATCTCGCCCGCGTAAACAGCGCCACCCGTGCAGGGGTTGGTGCCGATGACATTGTTGGTCAAGATCGCGGAAAAGTCGCCCGTACGCTCAGCAGCCGTTGGCAACGTGCTCGTCGCGGTGGAACTGCGCGGCCACTGAAGCTGCTCCCAGCCGAAGAAAAAGAAAGTCTTGTTCTTGAAAATAGGTCCGGCGAGTGTCACCCCGTAATCGTTCTTGATGTCTTTGGGAATTGCGTAAGTACTGCGGCAACTGCTATCGCCCGCGGCGCACGTGTCCAGCCCTAGACCGTTGAAGTAAGTATTAGCGTCCAGATCTGTATTGCGAAAAATGTCGTACGCGGAACCGTGGAATGCGTTCGTGCCTGAGTGCGTCGTGAAACTGCGTACTCCTCCGGTCGTTCGTCCGAACTGCGCGGGTGGAGTCGCTGTTTCCACTCTGAATTCCGAAAGTGCGTCGACAGACGGCGCTGTTTCATCGAACGTCGAGTTGTTGTCGGGCCTGACAGCGCTGGAACCGTCCAGTTCCACATCATCGCCGAAGTTCTGGCCGCCACTCGTTTTCTGGATGTAGATCCCATTGGCGTTGTTCGCCGTGCCTGGTCCCACAACACCGGGCAGCAGAAATTCAAATGCTTCTGGCGAACGGAACGCACCCACGCCTCCCAACGAGAGCGGAAGTTGCTCCACCTGCCTCGGCGACACAACTGCCCCGATATCCGAACTCGTACTCTCGACAGTCGGCGTACTCGCAGAGACGGTCACGGTTTGAGCTTGTTCGCCCAGGCTCAACTGCACATTCAGGACGGTAGGCGTATTGATTTGCACCACCACGCCCGTGCGCTGCGCGGTCTGAAAATTCGGCGCGGTGATGCTGATGTTGTACGTCCCAACTACGGCTTGGGCGATGCTGTAATCGCCCGCTTGTGAGCTGGTCGTGTTGTACGTCGTATTCGTACTTACTTCCGTAGCACTTACGGTTGCTCCGGCTATACCCGCTCCGGACGGATCCGTAACACTGCCCGTGATGGAACCGCGGTTTGTCTGGGCGCAAGCCACGCTCCCTATAAAAAGCGAAAAGCTGAAAACGATGAATGTGGTTCGCAGATTGAACATGAAGACCCCCGTCCGCCAACGTTTCTAAAGCACGGTGTCGCAACCACGGTGCGATTGGATTGTAAGTGGATTCGCTGATTATAGAACAATTAGCCGCGATTTCTCATAAAGGGGTACAAAGCGTCGCCTAGTCTGGGATAAACATTCGTGGATGCAATTGTTTGAAGCCAAGAGAGGAGCGGCGTTTTCTTGACACAGAGTGTACCCAATCGGGATTCGAGTTTGAAGCGCACTTTTCGCGTTCGGCAGTGGTGCGGTTTAACGGCGGAAACATGACCTCGGACGGTGGGGCGCTACTGTTGCGGCACACAGATCGGCGTTGAACCTGTTGGCGTGCCTGGCCGAGTGTTTTAGCGACCGGCGCAATCCGGTCTATATTTCGCACGGCGTCAGGAGTTGGTTGCGCAGCGCGTGTACGGGCTGGCATTGGGCTAAGAGGATCTGAGCGATCACGACCAACTGCGGGATCCATTGCCGAAGGTAGTAAGCGGGAAGGCGCGTGTAGGCGCTGGCCGGCAAGAGCACGCTGAACCGGTTGGAGCTGAGCACAGAAAAGCCGGATAAAAAAGATCGAGTGCCGGGACCGAGGCGGTGGACGAACTGCTGGTGCAGCTATTTCTGGAAGCGCATGCCGGCGCGCTCCTGAGCGGATCGTGCTAGGTCTGGAACGCATAAATTCGGCAGCTCTATCGTGGCCATGTGATTGTCTGGTGCGAGGTGCAATCAGCCCGTCATTAGCAATTTCGACGATGTTTGAACCGACTGTCCTCTGACAAAAGTGAGGCAATTTGTTCGACTGCGGGTAAGTCTCTCCCGAAAACAGCTGCTGATTTCCGAAATCCATCGGACGACAATTGACGGAGGCGATCCATCCAAAACACCATTCTCCACTTTCGACGTAAAGCGTTCGGATACTTCCGCTGGAAGGTCCTTCGATCCGAAATGTCCGACGCTTTCCATTTTGTTAGCCCCATTATTGTTTCCGATGAGCGAGCCTGTCAAAATCACGACTGGAATTCACGTCGGTGAATGCTTCAGAGGAACCCCAGTCGATGTCGTACTGGTACTAAAACCGCTACTTAATCCAAGACATGAGTATGCGCGTTTATAAATAGCGAGCATAATGTTAGAAGATATCTTTACTCGCGACGAAAGTGTAGGGGGCACCGCTCAGAGAAATCCGTGGTATCTCCATTTACTCGCCGAATTTCCGCAATAAGATCTGCTGTCGGAGCCGCCCTTGGGACCGACGCCTCCGATTCCAAATTCTTGTCCGTGGCGGAACAGATCTGCCATGTTGCTAATCATCAACAGAACGCCACCGCAATCGTTTGCCCCCGCGCGAGCCTATGTTTTTGTGATGTGATTGCACGAGCTGCGAGTTTGTTCTCTCGCTTTCGCAGCCTTCTTCACCAGAGAAGAGGCGTCATTGCGGTGGCGACGCTTGACTCATTGAATCTGATTCCGGCAGCGCTTGCCGCGTGGAGGGCTGGATGCGCGTATTTGCCGATTGATCCGGGGGCTCCCCAGGAGCGCTCACGCCACATGCTTACCGAATCGGAGGCCCAGGTAATCGTCACCGATTCAGTCGGTGCCTGTGAAGTTCCCCCTGGGCCGTGGCGGCATGTTTACATAGACGACTTGCTGGACAACCATGAAAATGCATTCCCAAGTAACAACCCTTTCGGTGAAGACTGGAAGCTCCGGCCGGCTGATCTCGCTTACGTAATCTATACGTCCGGGTCGACAGGTAAACCCAAAGGAGTTGCAGTCACTCAGGGGAATTTACGTCATTTTGTGAGTTGGTACCACAGCGCTTTTGATGTCACCCCAGAAGATAGGGGCACGCAATTTGCTGCACTCACTTTCGACGCCGCTGTTTTGGAGATATGGCCTCTCATGGCTGCAGGAGCTACGCTCTTCGTGCCGGATCGATCGATCTCGCTTGCCCCGGAGCGGCTCCGCGACTATCTTGTGGCGCAAAACATCACTCTCTGCTTCGCTCCGACGGCCGTTGCTGAACGACTACTCCCGCTCGAATGGCCCAGTGAGCTACGACTGCGCTTTTTGCTTACTGGCGCCGAAGCGTTATATACCTTTCCTCGCATGGGTCTCCCGTTCCAAGTTGTAAATAACTACGGGCCTACAGAGTGCACGGTACTCGCAACCTCAGGCGTAGTACCTGTTGAACGATCGGAGCAGGGTGTGCCCACGATTGGAAAGCCCATCTCCGGGACACGTGTGCACTTGCTCGGCCCCGACCTGAGGCTTGTACCGGATGGTGCATGCGGGCAGATTTGTATCGAAGGGCCAGGGGTTGCTCGAGGTTACATCGGACGGCCAGATCTTACTGCAGAACGCTTTATAAATGTTCCTTGGGGCGGCAGTTCGCGCCTGTATCTCACCGGCGATTTGGGCCGAAAGCTTGCGTCCGGAGAATTCGAATTCCGCGGCCGCTTAGATGACCAAATCAATCTGCGAGGATACCGTATTGAGCCTGGTGAAATAGAAGGCGCACTCCGCAGTCACTCGTCAGTCAGCGCGGCCGCCGTCGTTCGTGTGGACAGCGGCGCGAACCAGCAACTCGCTGGATATCTGGTCCTCAGCAAGGATGTCAGCGCGGCCGAACTCCGTGGCCATCTGTTGAGTCGGATTCCTGAATATATGATCCCAGCGTACTTCGTGCGCCTCGATGCCCTGCCAATGACTTCTCACGGCAAAATCAATCGCACCGCGTTACCGCTGCCCGACGGTTCGAATTCACTCGAGGAAACGGACTGCACTTCGGAACTTACAACAGAAATCCAGGTGGAAGTTGGTTCCATTATTTCAAATCTGTTAGGCCGAGAACTCCGTCCTCATGACAATTTCTTCCGCATGGGCGGTCACTCGTTATTGGCGGCCCAGGTTATTGCCCGAATCCACAGTACCTTTGGAATCGAGTTGGCGCTCCGCTCAATTTTCGAGTCACCCTCCGTTGCTGCTCTCTCAAATCAAATTGAGAAGGAAATAATGGCGAGGTTACTTGCGGCGCCGAGCGGTGAACTTATCGGTCGAGATCCGTTATAGCATAGGGACCATGTGTCACCTGGAATAGATTCTCGCTTAAGTGGGGACGCTGCTCTGAGCCTTTATCAGTTACTCGATCCAGAGGTTCTCGCCAACCCTTATCCTTTGTTTCACCGCATTCGGTCTACTGATCCAGTGCACTGGGATATTTTTCTGCACTCCTGGGTCGCTACCCGGTATGAAGATATAGTCCGCATTTTTAAGACGTTCTCTGCTCAGCGCACTCCTAGTCCGGAGCAATTGAGCGCGCTGGGCCTTTCGGATATGAGCCCGATCGCAGCCTTGATGATCAAGCAAATGCTTTTTTTGGATCCGCCAACCCACACTCGAATCCGGAGTTTAGCGGCTTTTGCCTTTACTCCGGCGCGCGTGTCGGTACTTCGCGAGCAAATTGAGAGTGTCGCGAGAAGCCTCTTGGTTAGAGTGCTCGACTGCGGAAGAATGGATGTTATAGCAGACTTCGCGAGCCCCCTGCCCGCAATTGTTACTGCCACCATGTTAGGCGTCCCCAAAGAAGATCACGAGCTGCTCAAAATATGGTCTGCGGATTTTGCGGAAATGCTCGGGAATTTCCAGAATAATCCGGAGCGCACGCCTCACATTCTCAAGACTGTCGATCTGATGACCAGTTACTTTCGTGATCAAATTCGGCAACAGAGCCGTTGTCCCAGAGAGGGATTGGTTCACTCACTGATGACGTCCGAGATCGATGGAGACAAACTAACTGAAGAAGAGATCATCGCCAATTCGATTATCACAATGATCGGAGGCCAAGAGACCACGACGAATTTAATTGGCAATGGAATGCTGGCCTTGCTGCGGAATCCTCAAGAGCTGGAGCGGCTTCGAGCCGACACCTCGCTGTTGGCTTCGGCAGTCGAAGAACTTCTTCGTTATGACTGCCCCAGCCAGCACACAGCTCGCATTGCGCCTGCGGATGTCGAGATCGGCGGCAAGCAGATCCGTAAGGGTCAGGCTGTGATCGCCGTTATGGCCGCGGCCAATCGTGACCCCGAGCGCTTTTCCGATCCTGATTGTCTGAATCTATCGCGAACCGACAATCGACATCTGGCATTCGGCTGGGGCAGTCATTTTTGCTTTGGTGCGCCGCTTGCCCGGTTGGAGGGCCAGATTGCGTTCCGGAAGCTCATTCGGCTCCCGAGTCTTCGTCTCGCCTCGCCATCGCAGACGTGGCGCAGCAATCTGGGTCTGCGTGGTCTAACAGCGCTACCCGTCACCTTCGATAAGCTTCAGGGCACGGAGATGAGAGTGTGAGGCGAGGGACGAAACCGACGTGTTGAACTCGGTTTCCCCAAGCCCGTGAATCCAGCGGGCACAGCCTTCTTATGCTTTACCTTGAGTGGTGCCGGCAAGACGTAAGGGCGCGGAACACAATGCTATCCGCAGCCGCCGCTCACAAGCTCTCCGGGCAATCGTGAGTGTTTCCGGGGCGTATTCCGAAACTCCTGAAACGCCGACGCGGCGAGACGTTGGTAGAGATAGCGGTTCCGGATGTAGGCGAGGAAGAAACGATTCCGTGCAGCCCCTCTCTCATTTTAAATCGTGTCCACGATTCCGGGATTGGCTAGAAAGCATTGTTCAAAAGATTGATGAATATATGTGTCATCAGTTCAAAATCCATCGAAACCAGAGGTAGGCGTTCCGGCATATCGAAGGAAACGTGTCGTTGGTAGCTTGCTGACGCTCCCCGCGCCAGGAAGCCTGCCTGATTAACTAGAAACTTTCGATGTTTCGAATTTGCAACCACGAAGAAGTGCAGATAGAGTCGATGGCGTGTACCGCACGTGGAGTCAATGATGGATTCGGTTGTCGCATCTCGGAGACAGAACTTGCGACAATCGGAGGGCGATGGGACTCTTTACACGCCGCAGTCAACGTCTCTCAGAGGCGATCGACCCGAAGAAAGAGCCTAGGATCGCGGTTCCGTCTGTCGCGGGCATGATCACGGACGAGGAGCAGCATGCGCTCGCCTGCTTCGCGAAAAACATCTGGTCTCACGGTGCACGACCCAACTCCGTCATTGTCGACGCCGGTTGCTATCTCGGAGCTTCGACCGTAGCCTTAGCAGAGGGCTTGCGGCAATCGAAACTATCGGAACGCGACGGCAAATCTCGGATTTGGTCTTACGATCTCTTCCGAACTACGCCCGCCATGAGCCAGCATTATCTAAAGGGCTCGGGCCTGAACGCCGGCGACAGCTTTCAACCATTATTCGAAAAGAACGTCAAGCGAGTACTCCGGCTACATACATTTGCAAGCCGGCGACATTCGAGACGCGCAGACGCCGCAGAAGCCTATTGCCGTTCTTTTTCTCGACATCCTGTGGTCCTGGGATTGCACGCTCTTTGTCAGCCGCCGTTTCTATCCGCAACTGGAGCGAGGCCGATCGCTCTTAATTCATCAGGATTTTGTCTATCCCTTCTATCCTTGGGTCATCCTCAGCATGGGACAACTTACCGAGTTCTTCGCGTTTGCTTACAATGTTCCATACTCGTCCGTTGTGTTTGATGTTGTGAAGAACGTTCGAGAAAGTGACATCGAAGACCCTCGCAACATACCGTTACCAGCCGCGCTCCAGATTTATGACAGTTTCATCGGCCGCTTTGAGGGATGGAGGCTAGGAATCTTGGCCCTGGGCAAGGCCCTTTTTCTTGCCTCTTTGAATAAGATCGAGGAAGCGCGGCGCCTCATAGAAGAAATAGCGCTCAAGTATGCGGATGAGGGATTAGTGACCCAGTACCTGGACGCTTTACGCGGCTATTGTGCTCGGGCCGAGTCCAACGGCCAGCCGACTCCTCTCGACCAGGCGGTCGGGATTTAGATAACGGCCGCCCCGCGGCACCATTAAGCTTAGGAGATCCAGTAAATCATGCGGCGTTCATTATGGGTGCTTCTCACCGCTTGCCTGCTTTCGGCATCCCCCTGTGTTTTCCCAGGAACGAACCGCCGGAGACCAGCGCTGGACGCGAGAGAAGGCAGATCGATGGTATGCCGGAGAGCCTTGGCTGGTCGGCTCGAATTACGTTCCGGCAAATGCGGTGAACCAGCTCGAAATGTGGCAGGCAGACACATTTGACCCCCAGGAGATCGACAAGGAACTGGGTTGGGCCGAATCGCTGGGCATGAATACCATGCGAGTGTTCCTGCACGATCTTGTATGGAAGCAGGACGCCAATGGGTTCAAGTCTCGCATCGACACATTTTTGGACATCTGCAACAAACACCACATCAAGCCACTGTTGGTTCTCTTCGATTCAGTTTGGGATCCGATGCCGCATTCAGGCAAACAAGCGGCGCCTGTACCGGGCGTACATAACTCTCGCTGGGTGCAGAGTCCGGGTGCTAAGGCACTCGAAAGTCCTAGCGAGTACCCTCGACTGGAAGCATACGTGAAAGGTGTCGTCGGCGCATTTCGCAACGACCCCCGCATCCTTGGATGGGACATTTGGAACGAACCGGATAACGAGGGCGGGGGCAACTACCAGAAAATGGAACCGCCAAACAAAACTGAGCTGGTGCTGAGATTGCTGCCGCAGGCGTTCGCGTGGGCTCATGCCGCCCGCCCCGCGCAACCGCTTACGAGCGGTGTATGGCATGGCACCTGGTCGGATCCTGCGAAACTTGACTCCATGTCCAAGGAGCAGCTTGAACTATCCGACATCACATCGTTCCACAGTTACGAAGACGCGTCCGAGTTCGCCAAGCGCGTTCAGTCGTTACAGCAATATGGCCGGCCGATTATCTGCACCGAGTATATGGCGAGACCCTTGAAAAGCACCTTCGAGACAATTCTGCCCATCGCGAAGGACAACAAGGTGGGCGCCATCAACTGGGGATTTGTCCAAGGCAAGAGTCAGACTAATTACCCGTGGGACTCCTGGCAACATCCCTACACGAACGGCGTTAAACTCTGGTTCCATGATGTCTTTTATCCCACCGGCCAGCCGTACGACCCCAAAGAAACAGAATTCATAAAGCAGATTACGGGACGATCCGCAAAGCACTGAATCTTGCTGGCCACTTCGCCGATCTAAACGCTTATGGCAATCACGAAGAAAGTGGCCTTGATCACCGGAGCGAATAAAGGTCTTGGCCTGGAAATGTCGCGGCAGTTGGCGCAAGCCGGCGTCACCGTTGTTCTTGCCTCGCGCGATCGAGAGAACGGCGAAGCCGCGGCAGCCCGTCTGCAAAAGGAAAGTCTGGATGTACATCCGCTCAAGCTGGACGTGACGAGCAAACAAGATCGCGAAGCGGCGGCGAAATTCATTGAGGAGAAGTTCGGCCGCTTGGATATCCTCATCAACAACGCGGGCATCTCGGTTGACGGCATCAATGCCGGAACAACTGCAACCACCGAAGATTCGCTTCATCGCACCTTTGAAACTAACTTCTTCGCGCCTGTCGCGCTGACCCAAACGCTTCTGCCGTCTTTGAAGAAGAGTGAATCGGGCCGGATCGTCAATATGTCCAGTATTTTGGGCTCACAAACTCTCCATGCCGACCCCAACAGTCCCATTTACAATTCCAAGTCGCTAGCCTATGACGCCTCAAAAGCGGCTTTGAATTCTTTCACAATCCATTTGGCTCAGGAACTGAAGGACACAAAGATCAAAGTGAATTCGGCGCATCCAGGTTGGGTTAAGACGGAAATGGGCACAGATGCCGCTCCAATGGAAATCCCGGAGGGCGCACAGACCGGCGTCGCTCTCGCGCTCCTTGAAGATGACGGTCCCACTGGCGGCTACTTTCATAAGGGCAAAAGGCTGCCCTGGTAACGCGTGCCCCTCGCCGATAACCGTTAGCGCGCGCGACCGCTAGAATCATAGTTTGAGTTCGCCAATCCAGAGTCCCCAGGCGACTGTACTCCCGCGTTTTTCTTCGCCGCTACTGCCGATTTTCCTCATCGTGTTGGTGGACGTGCTGGGCTTCACCATCATCCTTCCGTTGCTTCCGTTCTATTCGGAGCGGCTCGGGGCATCGCCGACTGTCGTGGGCGGGTTGGTGTCCATATACGCGTTTTGTCAGCTAATCTCGGGGCCAATTCTCGGCCAGTTATCCGACCGTCATGGCCGGCGTCCAATGCTTCTTATTAGCCAGGCGGGAACGCTGGCGGGATTTCTGCTGTTGGCTTTCGCGCGACAAGTTTGGATCATTTTCCTGGCCCGGGCCATCGACGGCGCAACGGCTGGAAACCTCACCATCGCTCAAGCCTATATAAGCGATGTGACTAAACCGGAGAACCGGGCGAAATCCTTCGCGCTGATTGGCATCGCGTTTGGTTTCGGTTTCCTTGTAGGACCGGCGATCTCCGGGTTTCTCGCGCATTACTACGGGTATGAAGCGCCTATCTTAGCGGCAAGCGCGCTTTCGTTCACGACGATTCTCTGCACATTCTTTCTGCTCCCGAAACGCGAACCCGTTCACGAGCGCAACGAGGAAGCCGATGCCACAGGGCCCGGAGGTAAGCGTTTGTCGCTGCTCTCTTGGGGCGAATATCGGAAGTACTTCCGCGATCCGGAGCTTGCGCGGCTTTTGTTTCAGTGGCTTCTGTTCTCTTTCGCGTTCTCAACCTTTATTTCGGGCTTTGCGCTTTTCGCGGAACGGCGGTATTTATGGCACGGTCATGCCGTTGGCGTACGCGAGGTCGGCTACATCTTCGCGTTCACCGGATTCATCGGAATGATCATGCAAGGGGGCGTCGTCGGACGGCTGGTACACAGATTTGGTGAACGCAAAGTCGTGCAACTCGGGTTCTTTTCCTCCTGCCTCGGGTACGCGGCTGTCGGCTTTACCCAGACTATCGGACAGTTGCTCTGGGTCATTGGTTTGTCCAATGTGGGCGGCGCAGGCCTTCGCCCCGCACTGACAAGCGCGATCACACGGCGGGCGAACAAGCGCGAGGTGGGGGTTGTCATCGGACTTACCCAATCGCTCATGTCAATCGCCCAAATTAGCGCTCCCATCATCTCTGGTCTTCTGATCAATGCCGACGACCGATATCATAATCAGCACTTTCTGCTTGCTTGGGCAATCTGGGCGGGGGTGCTAGCCGGAGCGGCTCTCTTTGTTGCGCCGCGTTCGACTCCCGGCGTGGTCGCTGCCGCGGCTTGAACATCGGCCGCGCAATCGCTCACTTCCGCAGTTCCGATTGGGTGCTGGTCGCCTATTTCGCGTACGTCGCCGTCCTTGCTCTCTTCTTTGGAGACGCATCGCGGCTGCGGCATCGGACCGCCCGCGATTCTGATCGTGGCTGTTGCCACTCTCGTCGTTGTCAGTGCTCTCGAAAACGGCCGCCGCGCAAATTCCGTCGGCAAATTGCGCGATTGGTTGCCCGTCTTGTACACCCTTTTGGCCTTCCGAGAGATGGAGCTGTTCGTCCCTCTCACCGCTACCGGCCACTTAGAAACCGGCTGGATCGCGCTCGACAAGCAACTACTGGTGCAGTGGCATGTACGCTCTGCCATTGAATACTTTGGACCCATCGTTCCGCTTTTTTTGGAGGCTTGTTACCTGTTTGTATATAGCTTGGGCGGGGTTTGTGTCGGCGTATTTTACTTGCTCCGCAAGCGCAAGCTCGTAGCAAACTTCTGGACCGTTTACTGGGCAGGCACACTTGCCGCATACGCCTTATTGCCGTTCTTTCCCTCGCGGCCGCCCCGCATTGTCTACCCGTCCATCGCAAGCCCGCACGTGATCACCTGGGCTCGCCGCCTGAACCTTACGATTCTGAACGCCGGCACAATTCATCTCAGCGTGTTTCCCAGCGCCCATGTCTCATCCGCTTTCGCCTGCGCATGGGCCATGTTTCTCTTTGTGCCGGAACGCAAATCGCTCGGATGGATGTTCCTGCTCTATGCCCTGTGCGTTTCCGCCGCAACTATCTACGGCCGGTATCACTACACGGCCGATGCGATCGCGGGCTTCGCAATTAGCCTGTTTGCGGCTGCCGTAGCGCTAGAGCTGACGAGGGTTCAGCGCCAGCGGCCGCCACGCTAAGACAAATGTGCTTCCACCTGCGTGGAAACGTTCCGATCCATGTTCTTGTTAGCATCGTCCACGTGGATGCGGATATTGTTACCATCGCAGCTTTGATTGGGGATCCCACGCGAGCCAACATACTGCTCGCCTTGATGGGCGGCTTGTCACTTCCGGCGGGCGACCTGGCGATGCGCGCAAATGTGTCCCCTCAAACTGCCAGTTCGCATTTGTCGAAACTTCTGGACGCGGCGCTACTCAGTGCCGAGGTTCGCGGGAGACACCGATATTACCGCCTGGCCAGTCCAGAAGTCGGATCGGCGATTGAGTCCCTTGCAACCATAACCACGGTGCCAAGTTTCTCTGTACAGCGCGAATCCCATCGAAATAATCCACTCCGGTTTGCGCGGACCTGCTACAACCATCTCGCCGGCACAGTGGCAGTGAAGATCAACGAAGCATTGCACCAGCGCGGCTTTCTTGTAACGGAGCACATCGGTCAATATCAGGTAACCAAAGAGGGACGGCTGTGGTTCGAAAAGTTTGGAATAGACGTCGGCCAACTCAAATGCAGCCGCAATGGCTTTGCTCGCGAGTGTCTGGATTGGACTGAGCGCCGGCATCATTTAGCGGGCGCTCTTGGAACCGCTCTATTGCAGCGATTATTTGATCTGAAGTGGATTGCACGTGTTGACAAAACGCGTGCGGTGCGCGTGACCCACAAGGGGCAGGAGCAGCTCGGAAAGTTGCTGGGAATCGAGTTTTCCGCGAACACTTCGATGTAGACCGAATCATTGAGCCTGAGGGTCGTTGCAGAATGCCAAGCAGGAGAACAGGGGCAATGGAATTGAACGACAGCGGCTTGATCCAGAGACACCGGATGTATTGGGGTTGGTTCGGGGTGGGAACGCTCACGAGAAACGAGCACCCAAATGAGCGGAACGAAATTCGTGGCGGCCGAAATACCCGGGTACAACTACGGCTCAGCCGATGTAGCGAAGTCTCCAATCAACCCGCGGGAACTGGAGCAATTGAAACAGAGTACCGGACTCACTGAGGACGACGAGCAGTGGCTACGGCGCGCCGGCGAAATCCTGGCAGACCAAACGCAGGCCGTGGTAGAGAAATGGCGCGCCGTCATCTCTGCACATCCTCATCTCGCAAAATACGCCCTGCGCCCTGATGGGCAAAAGGACCCACACTATTCCGAGGCTAGCGGATTGCGATTCCAGCAGTGGATTCTTGATACTTGCTTGCGGCCCTATGACCAGGACTGGCTTAATTATCAGCAGGAGATAGCTTTGCGCCACACCAGCCTCAAGAAGAACCAGACCGACGACGTTGAGTCTGCTCCTTCCATCCCTCTGCGGTATTTGGTCGCCTTTACGGCTGTCATCAATGACCCGAATATCCTCAAGCCATTTCTGGCGGCGAAAGGAGACGGCTCGGCGGCCGTCGACAAAATGCAAGAAGCGTGGTGTAAGTCGCTTCTCTTGCAGATTGCGCTCTGGACCGAGCCATACACCAACACCAAACTGGCGCCCAACGAATGGTAATCGCAACGAGGAGAGGAACACACGATCACTCTTTTGCATCCGATATACTTTTGATCCGCATCATCTGCCGGACTTCGAGGACTACGCGCTGCGCTGGCTGCCGATCATTGCTCGCTGCTGCGGCAAGCTCCTCGGTTATTTCCTTCCGAAGGCGCGAACGAATTTCGCACTTTCCCTTGAGCGGTAGTGGCGAACACCAACAAAAGGTCTGAGTCGAGCCACGCGATCGCGATGTGGATCGTCGCCATCGAGCTGGCAATTGTATTTGCCGGTTCGACGCTGCCGACCCCGCTTTACCTTCTCTACCGCCACACCTTTGGATTTTCCGAAATCACGCTGACGCTCATCTACGCGGTGTATGTCGTTGGCAACGTGGTTGCCCTGTTTATCTTCGGACGCTTGTCCGATCAGATTGGCCGCTGCAAAGCAACCTTGCCTGCGATTGGCGTTGCAGCCGTCAGCACTGCCGTCTTTTGTTTTCGCGGGAAGCACTTCCTGGCTCTTTGCTGCGCGTGTGCTGAGTGGGTTCGCAACTGGACTGGCGGCAGGAACGGCTACGGCCTGGATAGCAGAATTACATCCACGGGGAGACAAGGCTGCAGCCGCTGTAATAGCAGCCGCTGCCAATTTGGCTGGACTGGCCCTCGGGCCGTTGATGGCGGGATTGTTAGCCCAATACGCAATTTGGCCATTGCGTCTTGCATATATCGTTTATTTGGCCATGCTTGCCGCGACTGGCGTTGCCATCTGGTCGTCTGCGCGCGAGACAGTTGAGAACCCAGTCCGCCGTCTGAACGATATTTCGTTTCGGCTACGGTTTGGTGTACCCCACGAGATCCGGCCTAAATTCCTCTCTCCGGCTGTCACTGCCTTCGGGATCTTCTCACTGATTGGCCTTTACTCAGCTCTTATACCCAGCCTGCTTACCAAGAGCTTGCACCAAAGCTCCGCCGCAGTAAGCGGCAGTATTGTCTTTGAGTTGTTCATTATTGGGGCGGTTTCGACAGTGGCAATGCGCAAACTGAAGAGCCGCACGGCTATGTTGAGCGGGCTTGCCGCATTGTTGCCGAGTCTCGCACTGCTCGTCATCGCGGAGGCGATCCGGTCGATGCCGTGCTGTTGCTGATTCTCGCGACTGCGTTGAGCGGCGTTTCGGCGGCGCTTGGCTATTGCGGGAGTTTGCAGGTGGTCAACCAAATCTCGCCCGCCGACAAGCGAAGTGAAATGGTATCGAGCTACCTCATTGCTTGTTATATCGGCAACTCAGTGCCAGTTGTCGGTATTGGTCTGATCTCGCAGATCGCGAGTTCCATGCCCGCGCACATCATTTTCGCGGTGGTGACCGGGGCGTTTGCTGTGACAGGTCTGGTGACAGGAGTGAAGTATGCACCGGAATGATAGGGTATCGGGATCGGCACCTTTTTGCGGAAACGAACGGATGCAGTTGAAGAACTCTTTGCCTGCAGCCACGCGCTGATGAGACGTGGGTGCTGAGGAAGACGCGCTACGGGTAGGTATCACTCCGCCGATGTCATTGCGGGCTTCGCAATTAGCCTGTTTGCGGCCGCCCGCGGCCCTCGTCCTGAAAGAAAGGGCCGTGATCAGAAATCACGGCCCTGAGTTTGATTGATCTAGTTTGTTCCGCTCTTGGTTTGTTACCGGCGCCCCCCGCCATGGAAACCGCTGGCATGGAATCCGGCTCCCGCGAACCCGCCTGCGCGTACGCCGGCTACCACGCCGCCGTGTCCGTAGAAGCCATGGCCGTAGAAGCCGCGGCCGTAGAAACCACGCCCGTAAAAGCCATATGCAGGCGCAGCCCACACATATCCCGGCGAGAAGAAGCCAAAACCAAACGGGCTGTAAAGCAATCCGGCTCCGGGCAGAAACGCATAGTCCGCCCACAGTGGATCCCAGTACCAGCCAGGGCCGTACCAGCCGCCGTAAGAAGCGACCTGGTTTGCAATGTGAACGTTTGTCTCCGCCTCAACCTCGCTGCGCGCTTTACTCCAGACATACAGCGGATCCGCTTCAGCAACCTGCTTGTCGAAGTCGCGTGACTTCAAATTGGCGTTGGACAACATGACCTCGTGGCCCTTGCCTATAGTCTTGACGCGAGACGCTTCGTCCACCTTCGCCTTACCATCAAGCACCTTCACAACCTGCTGGGTCGCATCGAAGTCATACAGTCCGCGCTCCGTAATCTGCGTGCTCGATCCGTTCATGTTGACTTGCATCAAGGTGCCCTTGACCAGCTCGGTGGCCTCGATCATGGCCTCGCCACGAACAACTTGCAGTTGGACGTTGGCCAATCCCGCAGACTGCACGACAACCTCGCTATCATGGCCAACACGCAAGAAAGCGCCGGGTGTCAGCAACACTTCTACATAGCCGGCCTGCGTATCGATGGCTTGATTTTGTCCCACAATCGCAGAACCGGCTGAGCCAGGCCCTAGTGGCTGGCCGTTTAGCGCAGCGTGGCCTTCAACATAATTGACTGTGCCGGGCGTTCCCTGCTTACGCGCGGGGGCCGGACCATAATTAACAGTGTTCGTCCCCGGGCCATATGCACCCGGTGTGGACATGTTTACTTGGGCTAAACCCAATGTTGCCGTCACAAGCAACGCGGCCGTGAAAATCGCGCCGTTTTTCACTTGTGCTTTCATTTCGTTTTCTCCCTGCGTGTTGGACGTGCGAGGTTGCTCTTACGGTGCAGCGGAGAAAAGAAATGGCCTTTAGTATGTGTGAGTTACGGTTGTTTTCAGCCGCGCTGGTGGTTTTCGGCCTACAGCCCTTTGCGTACACCGTCCTTCGCAAACGTAAAATGGTTAGACACTCATGGGCGAGATCCCGATTTATCAAGTCGATGCATTTACAAGCGCCGTTTTCTCCGGCAACCCGGCCGCAGTCTGCCCGCTCGAAACATGGCTGCCTGACGATCAGCTTCAGGCCATTGCAACTGAAAACAACTTGTCGGAAACCGCCTACTTCGTACGAAACGGCAACGGCTTTCATCTGCGCTGGTTCACTCCTGGATGCGAAGTAGACCTCTGCGGGCATGCGACTCTCGCATCGGCATACGTGCTCTTCAATGAGCTCGGCGAACGTGGTGACGCTCTTCGGTTCCACACGCTATCTGGCGAGTTGCTGGTCAGGCGCGACGGCGACTTGTTCGCACTCGATTTCCCGGCTCGGCCGCCCGCGCCGGTCGGCCCGAATCCAGCCCTGCTAGCAGCGCTTGGTGGGACGCCGCAGAATCTTCTAGCAGCGCGCGATTACCTCGTCCGCTACGAAACCGCCGACCAGGTGCGCGCCCTCACTCCCGACATGCAGGCGCTCGCCAAAATTGACCGCTTTGCCGTGATTGTCACTGCTCCAGGGACGGATTGCGATTTTGTATCTCGCTTTTTCGCGCCGGCCAAGGGCGTTCCGGAAGATCCGGTCACTGGCTCCGCCCACTGCACGCTCATTCCGTACTGGGCAAATCAGCTAGGAAAGACGGAGTTCCACGCGCGTCAGGTAGGCCGCCGCGGCGGTGAACTCTTTTGCAAGTTAAACGGCGACCGCGTCGAAATAGCAGGCCGCGCTGCGCCTTTCCTCAGAGGAACCATCCAGCTCTAACTTCGGCGACAATAAGAACTCGTGCCTGAAACCCGCACTTCTGTTTGCGCCCTGGATTGCCCCGACGCCTGTTCGGTCCTGGTAGACATCGACGACTCCGGCCGTGCAACCCGTCTACGAGGCAATCCCAAGCACCCCATTACGCGCGGTTTTCTGTGCGCAAAGGTCACCAGATATCTCGATCGCGAGTATCACCCGGAACGCCTTCTCTATCCGCAGCGGCGCATCGGCGCGAAAGGCGAGGGCCGTTTCGAGCGCATCACGTGGGATGAAGCGCTGAACGAAATCGCATCCCGTTTTTCAGACATCGCCGCTACGGTTGGTCCCGAAGCGATCCTGCCCTACAGCTACGCCGGAACCATGGGTATGCTAAACGGCTCGGGCATGGATCGGCGCTTCTTTCATCGCTTGGGCGCTTCGCGGCTCGACCGGACTATCTGCTCCTCCGCCGGCGGAAGTGCGCTCATGCTTTCGCAAGGTGCACGTCTTGGCATGGAGCCCGAGCAATTCGTGAACTCGAAGCTCATTATTGCCTGGGGCGCCAATATCCTCGGAACGAATGTACACCTGTGGCCCTTCATCGTAGAGGCTCGCCGTAAAGGCGCCAGGTTCTACGTCATCGATCCCGTCAGGAATCGAACCGGCAAACTGGCCGACCGGCACTTCGCTATCAATCCCGGTTCTGATCTGGCGCTCGCTTTAGGCATGGCGCATGTGATCCTGCGCGACGGTTTGCAGGATTCCGAATATCTCGCGAACTACACTGCGGGGTTTACGGAATACCAGTGTTTAGCTGCCGAGTATACGCCGGATAAAACCGCGCACTGGACCGGCATCCCAGCGGCACAAATCGAAGAACTCGCGCACGAATACGCAACTCTGCCGCCCGCTGCTATTCGAGTCAACTACGGCGTGCAGCGAAGCGACAGGGGCGGTGCCGCTGTGCGGGCGATAGCTGCTCTGCCGGTGCTGACTGGAGCTTGGCGAACCGCTGGGGGCGGCCTTCAGCTAAGCACATCCGGCGCATTCGAGTTCAATATGAACGCGCTGGAGCGGCCCGACCTGCAACGGAATTCGCCGCTGGGCCGCGAGGCGCGCATCGTCAATATGTCGCAGCTTGGGAATGCATTGAACACGCTCTCCGATCCGCCCGTGAAAGCACTCTGCGTTTATAACTCGAATCCTGCCGCCGTGGCGCCGCATCAAAGCACAGTTGTAGAAGGTCTGCGGCGCGATGATCTGTTCACAGTCGTTCTGGAACAGCTCCAGACCGATACAGCCGATTACGCCGACATACTTTTGCCGGTCACCACATTCTTAGAGCACGCCGATCTCTATCGTGCTTACGGGCACTACTATTTGCAGTTGGCGCAGGCCGCCCTCAGCCGCCCGGGGCAGGTAAAGTCGAACGTCGAGATCTTTCGTGCGTTGGCGAAACGCATGGGCTTCGCGGATTCCTGCTTCGACGACACGGAAGAAGACATGATGCGCGCATGCTTGCAGTCGGGTTCCCGCTATTTCCGCGGTATCGCCTTTGAGGAATTGCTTGCCGCCGGTTCCGTCCGGCTGAACATCGGTCCGGAAGGCGAGCCTTTCCTGCCGTTCGCGCACGGCGACTTCAACACGCCCTCGAACAAGTTCGAATTCGGAGCGGATTGTCTGGCATACACGGCGCCCGTTGAATCGCGATTTGGCGATCCGGCTATCGCGGCGCGCTATCCCCTCGAATTGGTATCTGCGAAGAACGACGACAGTATGAATTCCACCTTCGGTCATCGGGCCGAAGTGGATGAGCAAACCTCCCTGCTGGTCATCCATCCAGACGACGCAGTGAAACGTGGAATCCTGGACGGAATGCCTGTACGCGCTCATAACGATCGCGGCTGGTCGCAGTTCAAGGCCCGCGTTGTCGATGACGTACCCACTGGCGTTGTGCGCGCGCACAGCACTCGATGGAGCAAGCAGTCCATCGCTCGCAACGGAGTGAATCAACTCACTTCCGATCGTCTGACAGACATCGGCGGTGGCCCAACGTTCTATAGCTGTCTCGTGGAAGTACTGCCCGTCACAGCAAACGCCGGCACGGGGCGCTGAGCCCTCCACCTTCTGGTTCTGGTAAAGAACCTAGCTGCCATCCCCGAGCTTGCGTCCCCTCCCGCGAAAGCTCGCCGTTGCGACTTTACCTTGCTGCTTACTTTCTTTCCACCTGGGATGAGAGATTCTTCCCGGTGGAAGAACTCAAACTCATCGGGAGATTGACGTGCTGCAACCAGCAACTTTTTTTACCCGATGAAACTTACTGGCATCTGAATGACGTATAAGGTTTTTAGGAAATCGACCGATTAGGTTGTGTATCCGGGAAGGAAGAAGTGCAGAAGGCAGTGGCTCAACTCTGGCGCTTACCCGCACGGTTGGGATTGGCCGGAAATTTGGTGGTTGAATTGCTCAGGGGTTGTGGTATGATTCGGAGATCCGAAAAGCGTAGCTTACTCGGAGTGATGGCGCTGGGAAGACAGACGCCTCTCCCGGATAGCTACAACCAGCCAGCACTCTTAAACGCTGACTCGACGATTCGGGTTCTCGATCGCGTACCAAGTACCAATAAGTCTGTTCGGTCGCCGATAAACCGTGGTACCTTGGTGCACCCTTTTTGGAAATGCCTGCGTCTAAACGTGAGACTTGGCAGCTTCGAAGTATTTTTAGTGAGCAACGCTAGTCGTTAAGAAGGAGAAGAATAACAATGACAAAGACCGAACTCAACAAGTTCAAAAAGATCCTGGAGAACAAACAGGACGAGCTGGAGCGAGTCGTTCGCAATCGTGACGCAATCACGATTGAGAAAAGCGCCGACGCCTTAGATGAAGTGCAACACGCCGCAGAGCGCGAGCTGGCAATTCGAAATCTTGATCGTGAATCGAATTTGCTGCGCAACGTGCGGTCGGCCCTTCGCCGGATCGAAGATGGGTCCTTTGGAACCTGTCTTCACTGTGAAGAGGAGATCAGCCCAAAGCGTCTGAACGCGGTGCCGTGGGCTCCTTTCTGCATCCAATGCCAGGAGCAAGCGGACCGTAATCACGACGACGGTAACGAGATGTTTGACGACATGCTCGTCAATGCGGCGTAATACAAACTTGGTACGGTTTCCGAAGGCGCGATCGTTTTGGGTGCGATCGCGCCTTTCGACTATCTAGTCCCCTTCCGCCCAGCCAATTCCCCTCAGCCAGCAGTTCTCCATCCCGAGTGAATTCAACGCGTAACGTATCGGCGCAGCGAAGCGCCTCCTAAATACATTTAGGCCTGGCACGATCCTTGTAGCTCTACTAATACCTATGTTGAAGCTCACTTCCATATTTGTCGCAGCCTTACTGCTGACATCTTCAGTGTCGGCGTCGTCCCAGAACTCGCCTGCGGCGGCTGGAGCGAAACCCACTCCCATTATCGGGACCATCACGGCACTCGATTCGAATGCCCATACGGTTTCCATCAAACAGGACAAGACCGGGACCGCCTACACCGTCCAGGTGGGCAGCACAAAGACGCTGCTCAAAGTCGAACCGGGGGCTAAAGATCTGAAAACGGCCACTCGCATCACCACGGACGATCTCGCGGTCGGCGACCGCGTTGAGGTGGGCGCGCTTAAATCGGACGCCGACCCCAACACCGTGGTCGCTCGCAGCGTCATTCTCATGTCGGCGCGCGATCTGCAAAAAGCTCATCAGGAGCAGCTTGCTGCCTGGCAGCACAGCACGCCCGGTGTGGTGAGCGCCGTGGACCCATCTGCCCATACCATCACAGTCAGCGCGCGCACCCCGGACGGGCCGAAAACGCTCACCGTTAACGCGGCATCTGCTGTCTTCACACGCTACTCACCCGAAGATCCCAAGGTCCCCGCTGCCTCGCAATTTGCGGATGTGCAACCGGGCGATCAGGTTCGCGTCATCGGGCAACTCGCGCCGGACGGAACCACGCTGGCCGCGAGCCAGATCTACTCGAGTGCCTTCCGCAATGTTGTAGGGACTATTGCCTCGGTTGCTGCGGACGGAAAGCAGATCACAGTTAAGGATCTGCAAACCAAACAGCCGGTTACCGTGACTCTGAACGATGACTCCTCGGTCCGCAAGCTGCCGCCCCCGATGGCCTATGCTCTCGCCAGGCGCTTCAATCCGGATTTTAAGATGCCGCAGGGTTCCGGCCCCGAGGGTCCAGGCGCGCAAGGGCCTGGTGGACAAAATATAGCCGGTGCGCCTTCGCAAACTCAAGGTCAAGGTTGGCAAGGCCGCCAAGGCCAGCAAGGCGGAAACGGCGCTACCGGTCAGGGTCAGAGACCCGGCGGACCTGGTGGCGCAGGCGGGGGTACGCGCGGTGCGGCCGGGGGCGATCTTTCGCAAATGCTTGATCGTCTGCCGAAGATCGCCACTGCGGACCTCAAGAGTGGAGACGCCGTGATCGTCTCTGGTTCGCCGGTGAACGGCGACAAGTCTCACCTGCTCGCAACCAACGTCATTGCAGGAGTAGAACCCATTTTCCAATCGGCCTCTCGCCGCCAGTCGCAATCGTTGAGCGATTGGGGTGCGGCGTTGGGCGGCGGTGGCGAAGCGGGGATGCCTGGTGCAGGCGGACCCCCGCAATAAACCAATATTCGGACCAGTAGTTCCGGTCTCAAGAAAGGTCTCATGAAAACAACTACTGTACGTGTACTCCTCGTCGCTCTATCATTCACGGCGATGTTGTGCGCGCAAAGTCCTGGCACCGCGCCAGGCACGCAGACTCCTACGCCGCCCGCATCGGCTCAAGCACCTGCGCAGTCAACGGCCCGGCGGACGACACGAGGCGGGGCTGTTTCGGGCAGCGTTAAGGACGACACGGGTGGCATCATCCCGGGCGCGACGGTCACGTTGGCAACTCAAAACGGCACTGTTCAAACGGTGCAAACCGGGAGCGACGGCACTTATACGTTTCGCAATGTTCCGGCAGGCACATACACCGTCTCGGCCACGTACTCCGGGCTCCAGCAGGAGGGCGCATCGCTCGTGACAATAACTGCTGGGCAATCTTCCGCGGCCAACATCGTCATGAGCGTTCAGGCGCAGCGTCAGGAAGTCACCGTCACGGACACTAGCACGAATCAGGTCAGCACTGAACCCGCAAACAACGCAACGGCATTGGTTCTGAAGGGCGACGATCTCGATGCTCTTCCCGATGATCCCGACGATCTCGAAGCCGATCTCACCGCTCTTGCGGGCCCAGCGGCAGGTCCCGGCGGAAATCAGATATTCGTAGACGGCTTCAGCGGGGGACGTCTGCCTCCGAAGGAGTCCATCCGCGAAATCCGCATCAATTCAAATCCGTTTTCTGCCGAATTCGACAAGCTCGGCTATGGCCGCATCCAGATCTTCACCAAGCCCGGTTCCGATAAATTCCATGGCCAGGCTTCCTACAACATCAGCGACGGCATTTGGAACTCGCGCAATCCGTTCCTCATCACTCCTGGATTCGAAGATCCTCCCTTCCGCACTCAGCAATTCGGTGGCAACGTCAGCGGTCCCATCACTAAGCACGCCAGCTTCTTCGTCGATTTTGAGCGTCGCATGATCGACGACAACGGTATCGTGACCGCAACCATCCCCGCTTCGAATTTCTTAAACACCAGTCCTTATCAGATCTACTATTCGACCCCCCAGCGCCGCACCACGTTCAGCCCGCGCGTTGACTATCAAATAGGTGCGAACAACACGTTGAGCCTGCGCTATAGCTATTTATCGAACGATCACATTTTGACCGGCATCGCAGGTTTCTATCTTCCCTCAAATACCATCGGCGGCGTCACGTTCCCCAGCACGGGGTACACCAGCAGTGAGACGGAAAACACCCTGCAGTTGGTCGAAACAGCCGTGTTGAGCACGAAGGTCGTCAACGAAACGCACGTTCAGCTCGACGGCACCACTACCAACTACGCCAGCCAAAGCAACTCGCCGTTGCTGGATGTGAGTCAAGCTTTCGTATCTGGCGGCTCCGGCTACAGCGCGCCCGGTGTCCCCAAGAGCTACGCCCTCCAGCACTACATGGAGATTCAGAACTACACGTCGATTACGTGGGGAACGCACGTCACCAAGTTCGGCGCTCGCACGCGTACAAGCTGGCTCGACAATGTCTCGCTCCAAAACTTCAATGGCCAATATTCGTTCCTCGGTACAACCATAAACGGGCAGAATGTTTCCTCCATACAGCAGTACCTCACCACTGTCCAAATGCTGCAAGCCGGAGACACACCGACTTCCATCGCGAATGCCGGCTATGGGCCGTCCAAGTACACCGTTGACGCCGGCAACCCGTACATTTATCTGCGTCAGTGGGACTACGGTCCATTCGTGCAGGATGACTGGCGCGCGCTTCCGAACCTCACGCTCAGTTTCGGCCTCCGCTGGGAGGACCAGACGAACATTCACGATTACACGAACTTCGCGCCGCGTTTCGGCTTCGCGTGGTCTCCGGATTCGAAGAAAAGTTCAGGCCGCGCAAAAACCGTCATCCGCGGCGGCTGGGGTATCTTCTATGATCGCTTCGCGATTACCAACGTAGAAACGGCGCGGCGCTACGAACAGGGCAACGTCTTTCAGACCTATACTCTCGACAATCCTTTCACGGTCAGCGGACCCACCTTCAACCCCTCTTTTTCGACTCAGATTCCTTTGAGTTATCTGACAGCTCTGACGACGAATGGCACGTCAAATAGCGCCGCCCAGATTTATCAAATCGACAACAATTTGAAAGCGCCTCGAGTCGACCAGTTGGCCGCCGGCATAGAACGTCAATTGTTCGGCCATACCACTCTCTCTTTCAACTTCACCAACTCGCGCGGCACGCATGAGCTTCGAACTGTCAATATCAATGCGCCGTATGTACCTGCGAATGCGCCGCCGCCCCGCCTGATAGGTAATTCCAACACGGTCGGTGTCCGCCCGTTCGGAAATGTAGGCGACATCTACGATTACCAGTCGGACGGAATCTTCAAGCAGACGCAGTTTCTGTTCAACGTCAACTCGCAGGTTGGAAAACGGGCCACCATCTTCGCGCGGTACTCATACACGAATGCTCACAGCGATACAGACGGGCTCAACACGTTCCCCGCGGACCCGTATGACTTCGCAGCCGATTGGGGACGCTCCATTCTGGATATCCAGAACAACGTATTCATTGGCGGGTCCGTAAACGGTCCCTGGGGTTTGCGCTTCTCGCCGTTCCTGGTCGCTCACAGTGGGACACCGTTCAACGTAACCGCTGGAACTGATTTGTACCTGCAGGGCCAGACGAATCCCAGCGCTCGGCCCGCTTTGAATACGAATGCAGGACCCGTCAATTACTACTACGGTGTTCCGTCAGTCGGTCCTGGTAATCCTGGTAACTTCCTCGTCACCAGCGGCCCCCTCATGAACGCTGTTGACATGATCCCGCGTAACGACGGTATCGGTCCAGGGTTCCTCGGCTTCAATCTGCGTGTCAGCAAGACCTGGGGCTTTGGAACCACGAAATTTGCAGGTCCTTCGGGTGGTTCGCGTGCTGGCGGCGGCGGTTTCGGCGGGGGACACGGAGGTGGTGGTGGCGGCTTTGGAGGCGGACCGCGCGGCGGCCCGGGCGGCGAATCCACCGAACACCGCTACAATGTGACGCTCTCAGTAAACGCTCGCAACATTCTCAACCATGAGAACCTGAGCGCACCGGTAGGCGCTATCACATCGCCGTACTTCCTCGAATCTACAGGGATCAGCGGCGGTTACGGCGCGGAAGCCACCGCCAGCAACCAACGCCGAATCGATATTCAACTCCGATTCGCGTTCTAAGCGAAGTCTAGTCGTACGAACCGCCGGGGGAGCAGCCAGCTTGCTTCTCCGGCTTTTTGCTTTTATGCATTGTCTTCCAACTCCGCTGTTATAGTCTTCCAATATGAAGCGAATCTTGGGCTTGCTCTGCTTCACGGTAGCGCTAGTTCTCCCTGCGCAGTGCGCATCCGAATGGAAGCAGATCTTCAACGGCAAAGACCTCACCGGCTGGAAGCACGTCGGCCCCGGAGATATGACTGTCGAGCACGGCCTTATTCAGACGCATGGCGGGATGGGCCTCCTCTATTGGACCGACAGCAAGCTCGGCGATTGCGTCATTCGGATCGTCTACAAAATGCGCGACGAAAACGACAACTCAGGCGTGTTCGTTCGGATTCCAATTGCGCCCACCGAACCCTGGATGCCCGTCAACTACGGTTATGAAGTTCAGATCGACAACCACCCCGAAGCAAGCGGCGAAGACGAGTACCACGTCACCGGAACCCTTTACTCATTAACCAAGCCGCTGGCCCGTCCCGGCAAGCCCGGTCCCGAATGGAACACCATGGAGATCACTCTCGACGGACCCCGCACCATAGTCACCGTTAATGGAGAGAAGGTCACCGATTATACCGAAGGCGACCCAACCCCGCCTAAGAAATTGAGCTTCGAGCCGGAGCGAGGCCCGCGTCCGAACTACGGATACATCGGTCTTCAGAATCACAGCGACCACGACATCGTCTTCTTCAAGGAAGTAGCAGTCAAACGCCTGAGGGCCTCTGGCGCAAACTGAAGCTCGGCTTGAACGTGGCTTAGGACTGTGGCCGGCGCTCGCATCCAACATGCTCAACATGGTGGGTGTTGGGCCATTCATCACCATGCCGCTGATGATTTCGGCGATGGGCGGCCCGCAGTCGCTGCTTGGATGGGTTCTTGGGGCAATTATCGCGGCCTGTGACGGCCTGGTCTGGTCCGAACTCGGCGCGGCGATGCCCGATTCGGGCGGCTCCTACGAATACCTGCAACAAGCGTTCGGACCTCATTCGCTCGGCCGGTTGATGGGTTTTCTTTTCCTCTGGCAGGTCATGCTGGCGGCGCCGCTCACTGCCGCATCCGGTGCGGTCGGGTTCGCCGATTACGCGCGCTTTCTCTTCCCGCATCTCAGCGCCGCGGCACACCTACTGCTCGCAATGGCCGTCTGTGCGCTCGCGACGATTCTTCTGTACCGCGACATTCGTTCTATCGGCAAATTGTCGGTGGCCCTTTGGATCGGCCTGATCGCAGCTATGGCCGCCATCATAATCAGCGGGTTCACCCACTTTCACTCCGCTCTTGCGTTCTCATTCCCGCGGGGCGCATTTCACCTTTCGCCCGCATTTTTCGGCGGCCTCGGCGCAGCCACGCTCATCAGCATGTACGATTTCAGTGGCTATTTCAACGTCTGCCTGATCGGCGGAGAAGTCAAGAACCCGGCGCGCACCATTCCTCGCTGCGTGCTGGGCTCCATCGGGATACTCGCAATTCTTTACCTGGCTATGAACCTGTCCATCATCGGCGTCTTGCCTTGGCGCGAAGCGATGAAATCGCAATCCATCGTGTCCGATTTCACCAATCGCCTCTACGGTATTCATGCCGCATCGTGGATGACGGTTCTCATTCTCTGGGTCGCGTTTGCCTCCGTGTTTTGCGTGCTACTCGGCTATACGCGAGTACCGTTCGCAGCCGCTGCCGAAGGGCGCTTCTTCTCTGTCTTCGCACGCGTGCATCCCACTCGCCGCTTCCCTTCCTTCTCGGTTGTCTACATGGGCGTGCTCTCGTCCGCCGCTTGTCTGCTGAGCTTGGAATCGCTCATCAAGGCTCTTCTGGTAATCCAGATCGTGACTCAGTTCGCGGCGCAATGCATCGCGGTCGTGCTGATACGCAAGCTTCGGCCTAACATCCGCCGGCCTTTTTGCATGCCCCTGTTTCCTCTACCCGCGATCGTCGCTTTGCTGGGATGGATTTTCATCCTCTCGACCAGCGGCCGTGTTTACGTGCTCAGCGGATTCGCGTTAGTCGTTCTCGGAGTCGTGGCGTTTCTCTTGCGCGCCCATCGTTCACACGAGTGGCCTTGGCGAAGGGCGCCGAACGGCGCAGTCACCAAATAAACGGAACCAGCGCCTTCACCTCGCGTTGATAGCTGGAATACTGGGTTCCAAACTGCTCCCCCATAAATCGTTCCTCGAGCAGCGACTTCACACGAAGCGTCGCCAACAGCACACCGAGACCGATAAAGCAGCGTATTCTGCCAATTGCGATCGCACCCCCACAGGCCGCAAACAAGATGCCGGTGTAAATCGGATGCCTCACGAGCGAATATGGGCCCGTGCGAATGAGCGTGTGATCCTTCTTGACTGTGACGGAACCGCTCCAATTACCGCCGAGATGAACGCGTGCCCAAACGGCAAAAGCTATTCCGGCAACCGTGAACGCCAGACCGGCATAGCCCGCAGCCGCGGAAGCCGGAACAATGCGCTGCCCTAAGGGGCCCAAATTCAGGTGATCGTCGAAGATGAAAACAAATCCGGCAATCGTCCCAATGGTTTGGATCGCGCGCGAGCCGATGGACTGTCTCCGCACTGCGCGTTTGATAAGAAATGCTGACACGAGCCAATAGGCTCCGAACGCCATCCAGGCGTAGCCGATGATTGCCTGAATCGCCATTCAGACTTTAGGCGATGCCCAGCTTACGTTGCATCTCTTCGAGCGAATATCCCTTCGTCTCCGGGATAAGTAGACAGCACGACGAAGAACTGCACCACCATCATCGCTGCGAAGAAGACAAACGGCGCACTGCGCGAGTGGCCCGCAACGATCGGAAACAAAAACGAGATCGCGAAATTCATGATCCAGTGCGTGAAGCTTCCCAGGCTCTGCCCTTTCGCTCGCACGCGAGTGCGGAAACACCTCGCTGATATAGACCCAAATCACCGCGCCTTGCGAGAAAGCGAAAGAAGCGATGAAGCCGACCAGCAGCCAGACCAGCCAGCCCCTCGTGACTGCCCGTCATGAAAAAAATGCCGCCACGCCGCCCAGGCAAAAGCACAACCGACCGCGCCGATAAGCAACAGCGTCTTCCGCCCCACCTTATCGATGATCGACATAGCGAGCATCGTAAAAACCAGATTCGTGAACCCGATCAGCACAGCCTGTAAATCGCCCGATACTTTGCTGAATCCGGCTTTCGCAAAGATGTCGTTCAGGTAATAAAGAATGGCGTTGATTCCGGAAAGCTGATTAAACATCCCGATCGTAATAGCAAGAAAAATCGGCAGCCGGTATTTGCGCATGAACAGCGGTTCTTTTGCGTGCCCATGCTCGGCATCGATCGGAAGTCTTGATGTCTTCCAGTTCCGCATCGACATTCTCTTCACCAATCTGCACCAGAACGTCCGCGCTTCGGCCGGCCGTGCTCTGCTCACCAGCCACCGCGGACTGCGCGGAATCGTAAACAGCATCACGAAGAAAGAACAGCGCCGGAATTCCCGACACTCCCAACATCCAGCGCCAGTCCTGCTCGCCGAAGCCCGCTTGCCCAATCAGGTAATTCGACAAATAAGCCAACAGAATACCGCGCGACGATGTTGAACTGAAATAATCCCACCAGCCGGCCTCGCCATTTCGCCGGCGCGATCTCCGCGATATACATCGGCCCCAGCACCGAAGATCCGCCAATGCCTAACCCGCCGATGAAACGGAAAACCAGCAGCGAGGGCCAGTCCCACGCGAATCCCGCACCCCAACGCGGAAAGCAGATACAGAATGGCCAAGCACCCGCAGGCTGTCGCGCCTGCCATAGCGGTCTCCCGGAATGCTCGCCGAACATCGCCCAATACTGTCCCGACCAGCGCAACGGCGACCGTCAACCCCAGACTCTGCGTTGGACAGGCCGAAGGTATGTGTCAGGTCGCGCCGTCGTTCCCGCAATCACGGCCGTGTCGAACCCGAATAGCAGTCCGCCTAGATGCGGCGACAATAGTGCTCTTGATAAGCGTTCCGGTCAGCTGCATTGCGAGCGCTTCTCCGCCAGCACCAGTGCGCCCAGAATGCCGGCCTGGCTGCCCAACTGGGGCGGCCCGATGTAGTCGTCCAACCCGGTCAATATACGCTGCGTGCCTGCACGTACCCGTTCAGCAAGCGCGCGAATTCTTCGCGGATCATCGGAAACAAGATGCGGCTGCTGCATCACTCCTCCTCCCAGCAAAAAGCGTTGCGTCGACAGCGTGACCGTCAAGTTTAGCCAAGGCCAGCGCCAGGTAATGCGCTTCCAGCGCCCACGCTGGGTGGTCGGGCGGTAAAGTCCGCGGCCGGCGCTCCCCATCTCGCCTGCATGGCCGGCCCGCAGCCAGCCCTTCCAGACAATCGCCGTGGTAAAGGACACGCACCCGGAAACGGATCTCGCTGAAATCATGCGGAATGCGCAAATGCCCGATCTCCGGGATGCACCATGCCATGCACGACCTCGCCCATGAACAATCGCGCCGCCGCCAATGCCCGTTCCGATAGTCAGATACACCGCGTCCGAAAGCCCTCGCGCCGCGCCCCAGCGCGCTTCGCCCAAAACCGCGCCGTTCACATCTGTATCGAATCCAACCGGCACGCCAAGCGCTCTCCGCACGCGCCCGCAAATCGAAATTGGCCCAACCAGGTTTCGGCGTGGACGTGATATAGCCGTACGTCGGCGATGACGGATCCAGATCGACCGGCCCGAAAGAGCCAATGCCCACCGCCTCGAGATCTTGCCGCCTGCCTCTTCCTTGAAGAATTGGATCACGTTCGGCAGCGTCAATTCCGGCGCCGAGGTCGGAAACTGAGCGGTTTTCAAATCGTCTGGGCCGCTGCCAACACCGCACACAAACTTGGTGCCGCCGGCTTCGATCCCTGCAAGCATTGTTAGAGTATATGTAAGTGCCTTAAGCCGTCACTTTGGGATGAACACCGTCAGTTTGGGACGCACAAGGACAGTTGCTGCTGCTTCTTGGGCGGCGTTGCCTTTCGCCCGGGCCGTCGTGGCGGCGGCCACCCGGGCGTTTTGTCGTCGAAAACGGATCGTCCGCCAAGGTCCGTGATATGGCCCGCTCATGTGCCATTACCTTGTTAAAGTCGGCCGCTGGCTCGTACTGCTCCTCCACTCTGCGCACCAGTTGATCCAGCCGCTTGAAGCCGTCGAGCTTTTCCGTGTGTCCCAATTTCGCGGAATCGAGTGCTCGCCGTAGCACCGCGAGAGATTCGTCGTACGTCTTCAGCGGTACAGGAAACGGATGTCGGTCTTTCCCGCCGAGCGCAAATGAAAATCGCGCCGGGTCGGAAAACCGGCTCGGCGTCCCGTGCACCACTTCCGCCACCAGCGCCAGCGTTTGCAAGCGTACGCGGACCCAGGTTCTCCGTCAGAGCAAGAAGCGAAATCTCGTAACTGCCGGTCGTAACTGACCGCCAGCACCGCACCCAGCCGTTTCAGATCCACATCCTCGACGCGCACATCGTGATGGCGTCGGCATCGCAAGCTTTCTGACTGTATCAAGCGTTTGCTCTGGATCGGTCGCTGCAATTTCGAGTAGCGCCTCCTGCGCCGGGCGCGCGCGACGGTCCACCAAATTCAGAATGGTTCCTTCGTTCGTCGCCGACAATGCGCCGTATGCGGTTCGCTCGTAAAATCGCGCACCGACGCGGAGTGCCAGTGATAACGGCGCGCCAGCCCGGTCTGGCGTCGTTCAATCCTTGCTGAACCACTGCCCAATCACCCGTCCGCAGAAACGACAAAGCCGTGCAAGATAAATCTGGAATCCGTCCGCAATGGCATTGTTATCGATCTTCGCCGTCAACCGGCTGGTTCGTCACAAGCGCGTCACCGTCCAGCCCTTTCCGATCGGCAATCGACAGCAGTTCGGCAGGTGTTCTCCGCGACTGTTTGCCACGCCCGCCGCAGAAATAAATCCCAAGTTCGTGCGCTTTCGGGTTCATTCCGCGTTTCAGCGCGCCCAGCACCGACGTCGTAACGCCGGACGAGTGCCAGTCCATGCCCATCACCGCCCCCAGCGCTTGAAACCAGAACGGATCGCTCAGCCGCGACAGAAACTCAGCCGCGCCGTAGTGCGCGATGATGCTTTCGCCAATCGCCGTGCCCAAGCTTCTCCATACGCTCCGCCAAGCCACGGCGGCACCTGTCCGCCATGCAACGGCAAATCGGCGAAACCGGAGCGTTTCATATCCCTAACCTCAGTGTGACAGGCTGCGGTCCCGCTTGAACGTTTATGCTGTGACTGCATGGCCCGCTCGACGAATATCAGTCCAGGCTGAATGATTGGCGGTCGCAGCACGCCCTCTGCAACGCCAATTCATTCAGATCGGCAATTGGCGTCTGGTCCTCGGAATTGCGGAAGCAGTCCTGGCGTGGCTCGCATTTGGGGCGCACATCGTTACCGGCTGGGCTGTTGCTCATTCCGCTCGCCGCGTTCATCGTCCTCGTCGTCTGGCATGTCGCGTCATCCGGCGTCGCACCTTTGCCGAGCGCGCGATTCAATATTACGAGCGCGGCGTTGCGCGCTTGGAAGATCGATGGCAAGGAACCGGCAACGGCGGTGACCGTTTTCGTGATGCTGCGCACCCCTACGCCGAAGATCTGGATCTCTTCGGCAAAGGATCGCTGTTCGAATTAGTCGCTTCCGCGCGCACCCGCGCCGGCGAAGACAGGCTAGCTGCTTGGCTGCTGTCGCCCGCTGATGCGAAGAGGTGAACGCGCGCCAAGCAGTCTGTCGCGGAACTGCGTTCACGTCTCGATCTCAGAGAGGACATAGCGCTACTTGGCGAAGATGCGCGAGCGGAACTGGATGAGCAAGCTACAGAAAAATGGGCAACCGCACAGCCAGTACAATTCCATCCTCTGTTGCGCGCCAGCGCTTTGCTTCTTTCAATCGCGGGCGCATTGTGTATTGTGCTCTTCTTCGCTCACATCGTGCCGCTGTGGCCCATCTTGGCCATTCTCGCAATCGATTTCTCCATCATTTTCAGCATCCGTGAGAAGGTCGGCAGAGTCTCGGCGCTGCTCGATACCTCAGCCCAAAGCCTGCGTATAGTCTCGCTTCTGCTCGAACGTCTTGAGCGCGAAGATTTCAGATCGCCCAAGCTACAGCGCATCGCCGCCGATCTTCACGCACAGGGTACGCCGGCGTCGAAGCGCATTGCGCGGCTCGAACACTGGATGGATTGGCTCGATTCAAGCGACCATATCTTCGTACGCATCCTTCGCCCTGTCCTGCTTTGGCGTGAACAGATCGTCATGGCTGTAGAGTCATGGCGTCAGCGGAACGGAGCACTCGCAGTGCGCTGGATGCAAGCTATTGCCGAATTTGAAGCGCTCTCCTCGCTCGCATCATTGGCATTCGAACGGCCTGAATGGTGTTTTCCCGCGCTGGCGTCGACAGGCTTTCATTGGCGCGCGCAGCATTTGCAGCATCCACTGCTCTCGCCAGCGGCGTGCGTGCCGAATGATGTCGATTTTGGCGATGGCCTTCAACTCCTCATTGTCAGTGGATCCAACATGTCGGGGAAGAGCACCCTGCTGCGTTCTATTGGTTTGAACACCGTCCTCGCATCCGCCGGCGCTCCCGTTGCTGCGCGCGCTCTCAGCCTCGCGTCTGTTCAAGTGGCCACGTCGATGCGGGTGGTCGATTCCTTGCAGGACAATCGTTCGCGCTTTTACGCCGAGATCACCCGTATCCGGCAGATATTCGATCTGTTGAACGGCGTGCATCCGGTGCTGTTCCTTTTGGATGAACTTCTGAGCGGAACAAACTCGCATGATCGCCTTCTCGGCGCCACCGGAATCGTAACGAATCTGGTCGAGGCCGGAGCAATCGGACTTATTACCACGCATGATCTGGCCTTGGCCGAGTTGGATCGCACTCTCGGGTCCCGCGCCCGCAACGTACATTTCGATGACGTTGTCCTGAACGGACAGATCGAGTTTGATTACAAGTTGAAGGAAGGAATCGTAACCCACAGCAACGCGCTCGAACTTATGCGCGCTGTTGGGCTGAATGTTTAGTTGCTAGCCCGGCAGCCAAGCGATGCTTGGTCAATACAGAGAGGAAATCGCCGCTCGCTCTAGCGCAAAAAGTTATCGCGCGTGCGTTGCCGGGCGTTTACTTGGAAGCGCAAAGGGCGCGGCTGCGCGCCGCCAGGCAGTCAACGAACTCGCCCGATCTTAGGGCGGCGCGCTTGATACCGCGACCGTTTTGCGCGAGTTCCTCAACAGCGCAAAGGGCACGGCTGCGCGCCGCCAGGCAGTCAACGAACTCGCCCGATCTTAGGCGGCGCGCTTGATACCGCGACCGTTTTGCGCGGGTTCGTCAATAGCGGCGTGTAGATCATCCGGCTGACCGCAGGTGGATTGTCACCCTTCTGAAAAGAGCGCACTCTCTCCAGCACCGCCGAATCATCTATCGTCAGCCGCTCGCGCTGCCGAAGATACTCGGCCCATGATTCCACCAGGAAATTTTCAACGTAGCGATCGGGGCGGCCGGCATCGTGGAACAGCGCCCATCGCATCGCACCGTCGCGCAGGCGAACCGGCCGTAGAGCGTTGATCGCCGTGACGAACTCATGAACGTCCGCCGGATCGATACGGTACTCGACCGATATCAACACGGGCCCGTCTTCCGGACGCAGTTCGATCAACACTGTTGGATCTGAACGATTCAATGCGCGCGCGGACGACAGGTCTGCCACACGCCCCGACGGAATGCGAAAGCGCTTCGCGGCGGGCAATCCGATGATAAGGCCTACTGCCGCAGCCGCAAGCGCGGTCGATGTGCCGAAGCGTTCGGCGACCAATCCCCAGACCGCGCTTCCTATTGCCATTCCGGCTTGGAAGACCATCTGATAGCTACCCAGTAATCGCGCTTGCACCCATGCGGGCGCGGCTAGTTGGACCGCTATGTTGAATGTCGATGTCGTACTCGTCCAGGCGAACCCGCCCAGCAGCAAAGCGGGAACGATAAACTTCGTTTGATGCGCGAACGCCATCACAGATAGCACGAGTGCAAAAGCTACCGACGAGAGGATGCAAATGAGATTCGAACTGAAGCGGGCTCGCACTCTCGGCAACAGAATCGCTCCCGCAACCGCGCCCAACCCGATGCATCCGTTCAGCATCCCGTAGCCAAGCGCTCCCGATTTCAAATCTTGTTGCGCCACCACCGCCAGCAGGGCCCACATAGCCGCTACGCAACTCGTCATCATAAATGCCCGAATCAGAATCTGCATTATCTCGGGCGCGTGCATCACATACCGAATTCCCGCGCGGATGGAACCAACCATCCGTTCGGTAGGCAGATCGCTCGTGTGCAGCGGCTTCCGCTTCCAGACATACAGGACAAAAATGACGCACAGGAACGAGGCCGCATTGATCGCAAACACCAGGCCGCCGCCCAACATCGCATTCGCAAAGAATCGCCATCGCCAACCCGCCCAGCGCCGGGCCTACCGCCCGCGCCAGGTTATAGCCGGCGGAATTCAGCGATATAGCTTGCGGCAGCTCCGACCGCGGCACAAGTTCCGGCACAATCGCCTGCCACGCCGGGTTGTTCATCGCCGCGCCGATATTCAGCATTAGCGTGAGGAACAACAGCATCCACGGTCCGATGATCCCCAGAAATGCCAGCACGCTTAACACGCCCGCAATCGCCAGCATCCAGTTTGCCAAAAGATCAGCAGACGGCGCCGGTCGAGAATGTCGGCTGTTGCACCCGCCGGGCAATCCCACCAGCAGAACCGGCAAGCTGGCCGCGGTCTGCATCAGAGCGATCAAAAGCGGCGAGCGCGTCAGCGACGGTCATCAGCCACGTTGCGCCTGTGTCCTGCATCCAGCCGCCGATATTCGACAGTAATGAAGCAATCAGCCGGTTGCGAAACAACGGTTGCTTTAAAGGACTCCATGCCGTCTCAGGCGCCGCGTCGGCGCTCGTCGTCTTGCTCGGTCATAATACTGCGCGCACATCGCCAGTGTAAGGCCGGCGGTATCGTTTCACTGCTTTCCGTGCATAATGAATTAACTCGGATGCGATGGGGATCGTTGCTGGGGCAAGTGCTCGTCGCTCTTGCCATACTCGGGGTCTGTCGTGCCGCTTCCGCGCTCAAACGTGTACTCCCGGCACACTGCGCGTGCTTGTAAAAGACACGCAGGAAGCACCTGTTTTTGAGGTGCAAGTGCAGATCGCATCGGGTGCTGAGAAAATCGGCCCGATTGTCGACCACTACGGAAGGCATCGCGGATTTCAAGGCCGTCCCGTGTGGCACTTGGACCGCTACAGCTTCCAAGACAGGCTTCGAGGACAACACCGCGCCTGGGCAAGGTCGCAATCCTCGAAAAATACTGAAGTCACGATTGTCCTGAGTCCTCAGATTTTGCGGTCGAGCGTCAGCGTGGAAGAGAAAGCGCCGCCTGTCGCGCAGACCGCGAACGTACAGACCGAGGTTCACCCGTCTGAGGTGAGGACGCTTCCAACCAATCCCGCCACGGTAGGAGAGACGCTACCGTTGGTGCCCGGCATTGTCAGATCGCCCGAAGGCGGACTGATCATCGACGGTTCCGGCGAACAGCGCAGCAGCCTGGTGGTCAACCAGAGCGATCAAACAGACCCTGCCACCGGCGCTTTCGGCCAGACCGTTCCAGTCGATGCTATAGACACGGTCAACGTTCTCAACACGCCATTTCTTGCTCAATATGGCCGCTTCACGCAAACTGTCGTTGCCATTGATACCAAGCGTGGCGGCGAGAAGTGGCATGCCGATTTGAACGATCCTTTTCCCGATTTTCGTGTTCGAAGCTACCACGTCGTTGGTATTCGAAACGAAACGCCTCGGTTTACCGTAGGGGACCACTGATTCAGAATCGCCTTTACTTCAACACAGCTCTCGTCTACATCCTCGACAAAGTACCCAGCCGGACGCTCGGGTTTCCGCGGAACGAGTCGAAAGTCGAATCCATCAACTCGTTTTCACAGCTCGACTACATCTTGTCCGACCGGCAAATCGTCAACGCGACACTTCACTTCAGCCCCGAGCACACAAACTTCATAAATCCCAATTACTTCACGCCCCAGCCTGTCACTCCCACTTACGCCCAGCATAACTACATCGGTACGGTTGCGGATCACTACGGAATCCGGGGCGGCACGCTCGACAGTTCGGTTTCCTTTCAGCAGTTCAATGCCTATGTCGGACCGCAAGGGACTGAAGACATGATCCTTGAACCGCAGGGTAATGCAGGAAACTACTTTGCCACCCAAACCCGGGCTTCTCATAGAACCGAATGGCTTGAGATTTACTCGCCGGCGCCAGTCAATTTCATAGGCGTCCACCAGTTTAAGGTCGGTACCTCTCTGACTTACTCGAGCGACGAGGGCCAGTATAAGTTCCGTCCGGTTGAGATCGACAACTCAGCCGGACAACTACTCGAACATCTAAGTTTCGACGCCCCCGGAACCGTTTGCGCGTTACGACACTGAAGTGACTGCGTACGTCCAGGATCACTGGTCGGCAACGCCAAGACTGGCGCTCGATTACGGAATTCGCTTTGAACATCAGAAACTCGCGGACAGTCTCCGTATTGCGCCTCGCGTCGGATTTGCGTGGACCCCCTTCTCGGACGGCCGGACTGTCTTTCGCGCGGGCTACGGCCAGTTCTACGATCACATTCCCCTCGACATCTACACGTTCGGCCGCTACCCTGTCCGCACCATCACTTACTACGACCCCAACACCGGCCTTCCCCTTGGTCCGCCGGTAACTTATACAGACGCGGTCGGCAGTGTAACTGGACCAAAGTCATTTCTCGTCCATGGGCAGCGCATTGCCGGCGCTTTCTCGCCGCGTGGCACAACAGTGAACTTGCAATTGGAGCATGCCTTCTCTCACTCCGTTAACGTACGGGCGGTCTACCTTGATAACCGGTCTGTTGGATTGATAGTGCTCGACCCACAGTTGCTAGGTGATACTCCTGAGTTGGTTCTCAACGGAGACGGCAGTTCTACTTATCGGCGACTCGAGCTGACCGGCAGATACGCAATCAAAGAAGGCCAGCAGATGGTCTTCTCTTATGTACACAGTCGCGCACAGGGCAGCTTGAGCACTTACGACAATTTTTTGGGTAACTTCATCATGCCCATAGTTCGCCCCGACGTCTATTCTGTTCTTCCCGGAGACATTCCGAATCGTTTCCTGCTGTGGGGTAGCTTCAACCCCGGAATCTGGAACCTGACCGTCGCCCCTATTGTCGAGTACCGCAATGGTTTCCCATACGCCACCTACGACATGTATCAGAACTACGTGGGCACCCCCGACCTGCAGCGATTCCGGAATTTCTTCTCCGCCGATGCGCGTATCTCACGCGTATTCAAAGTAAACGCAAAATATTCGGTGCGGTTATCGGTCACGGCCTTCAACATCACGAATCACTTCAATCCGCTGTTAGTCCACTCCGATATTGCCGACCCGCAGTACGGCCTTTTCTTCGGCAACTATCATCGCCGCTATCGGTTCGATTTCGAAGTTCTATTCTGATGCCCAGCGGCAGTCTCAAGGATCTTGAAAGGAACTCCGCGCGGAAGCGGACCCGGTACGGGCAAACAATCTCGCTTGGTTCTTCAAAACGGGCAAAGGTCAATACGGCGAAGGCGATCGGTTCTTAGGCCTGAAAGTCCCAAACACCAGGCGGATCGCTCTTCGATATCGCCATCTTCCGCTGAAAGACATAGCCGTTCTCCTCGCTTCCCCGTTTCACGAGTTCCGCCTGGCATCGCTCGAGCTTCTGGTCGCTCAGTTTGAAAAGGCAGACAGTGTTCAGCGTGAGAAGATCGTCCGTTTTTACCTCGAACACACCGCTCGCATCAATAACTGGGATCTTGTCGACGCGTCCGCGCCATACATACTGGGCGAGTATTTGGTAACGCGCCCGCGCGGCATCCTCGACCAACTCGCCGAATCGGAAAACATATGGGAACGGCGAATCGCCGTCGTTTCTACCTTCGCGTTCATCAGGCGTAGCCACATCGACGATACGTTTCGAATCGTGGAGCGCCTCTTGAACGATCGACACGATCTGATCCACAAAGCAAGCGGCTGGGCGCTGCGCGAAGCGGGCAAAGTATCGAGTCCGGCGCTGCTCCGCTTTCTGCGTAAGCATTACGACGCTATCCCGCGTACGGCTCTGCGCTACTCCATCGAGCGTTTTCCGGCAGAACAGCGCAAGCAGATTCTGCGGGGCGAGTTCCCCGCTTAGACTTCCTGTCCGTGATGCCCGTGCTTCTCAAACCAGGTGTCCAGGCCGGAAGTGCGCCCGCGCATAAATCGCACGGCAAAGGGTATCTCGTCCGGATGCGACGCCGACCAGGCGATGATCCGCTCCGCTTTAGTGATGTCGTCCTGAATCGCCCCGATCTCTACCAGTTCTTGCTCTACAATTTGCTGGTCCCGCACAAGCCGAATCTAACACGCGTGGAGCCGCACGCGAGAATGGTCATATGCGGGGGCGTTCGGTTGTCGTCGGCAGCGGTCCAAATGGGCTCGCAGCGGCGATTGTACTCGCGCAAACTGGGCTGAACGTGGATGTGCGGGAAGCCAATGCGTTGCCGGGCGGCGGCGCGCGCTCGGGCGAACTCACGCTGCCCGGCTTCGTTCACGATCTCTGCTCTGCCATTCATCCGATGGCCTTGGCATCGCCATTCTTTCGCAGCCTGAACCTGGAGCGGCACGGCCTCGAATGGATTCAACCCCCCGCGCCGCTAGCCCACCCGCTGGACGACGGCACGGCGATTGTTGTGGAACGCGATGTCTTCGCGACTGCGGCCGGACTGGGAATCGACGCGGCCGCTTACCGCGAACTCTTTCTTCCCGTTGTGGAGAACTGGGACGCGATCATGAGCGACGCTCTTCGGCCCATCCTTCACTGGCCCAAGCATCCGTTCAAGATGGCCGGCTTCGGCTTTCGCGGGTTCCAGCCCGCAACGCTGCTGGCCGAAACTATTTTCAGAAGCACCCGTGCTCGCGCTCTGTTCGCCGGCATGGCGGCGCACTCCTTTCTGAAGCTGGAGCGTCCGCTCAGTTCAGCCTTCGGCATTATGCTTGGAGCCGCAGCGCACGCGGTCGGTTGGCCGTTCCCGCGCGGTGGTGCGCAACGAATCACGGACGCGCTGATCGGCATCCTTACAGGGCTCGGTGGCCGAGTCACTACCGACGCACGGGTCAACTCGCTTGAAGAACTCGACAGGCCCGACGTGACGTTGTGCGATGTCAGTCCAAAACAGTTTCTCAGGTTGGGGGCCGAGCAACTCCGACGCCGTCCCTTTGCGGATCTAATGCGGCAGTATAAGTACGGCCCGGGCGCGTTCAAAATGGATTGGGCCTTAAGCGAACCGATTCCCTGGCGCGCGAAGGAATGCCTCCGTGCTGGAACGGTTCACGTGGGAGGCACTCTTGAAGAGATCGCAGCATCCGAGCGCGCCGCCGTGGATGGCAGGCCGCCTACCAAGCCTTTCATTCTGCTTGCTCAGCAGAGTCTTTTCGATCCGACCCGCGCTCCCGCCGGTCGGCAAACTGCATGGGCCTATTGCCATGTACCGAATGGCTGGACCGGTTCCGCGCAGCAACAAATTGAAGATCAGGTTGAGCGTTTCGCTCCCGGGTTCCGGGATTGCATTCTCGCTCGCTCCATCACAACTCCGGCTGATCTTGAGCGCCGTGACGCCAATCTCGTGGGCGGTGACGTCAACTGCGGGACGCCCAATCTCAATCAATTCGTTTTTCGTCCCACCTGGCGGCAGTACGGTACACCGCTGAAAGGTGTTTATCTTTGCTCGTCCGCAACACCGCCGGGCGGAGGTGTGCACGGTATGTGCGGGTACAATGCCGCGCAGATGGCGCTCCGCTGGCTCAATGGCCAAAACCGGAGGCGGACTTCATCCTTGCGCGCTGCCGGGCATCGCGGATAAAGAACTGCTGCTTATCGATTGAGGGATCGACTGCCACATCGAAAAACCCGACCATCATTTCGGCCCATGTCTGCTCTCCCCATGTGACGGCGGAATCGGGATCCGGGTTGTGCGGATTGTCTTTGGAATTGTCGAAGGTCGCGACCGCCTGCAAAATTGTTCCAGCTTTCAGCGGAATCGGCTCGGCCAAGCGGTAGCTGAGTTGCCAATAAAAGTCATAGTGCGGAATCCGCAGCAGAGTGCGCGAATGGCCGTCCGGCTCCAGAAGGTTGTACTCAAAGCTCTTGCCGCGCAGATGCATGTGCGGAAAGAAGCTCAGCAGCAAGGCGTCGTTCGGCAGTGTACCTCGCACTTCAGCCCGATAATCGGGCACGCCGGGCGGAATCAAAAAGCGATCGTTCGTCAGTTGCAGTGTGAGCACGCGTTTGGTCGGCGGCTCCTTCGAAAACACGAGGCCGACGCTGGTGCGGTCCTCAGCCGGATGGCTGTGCGTCGTGTAGTGCATCTGCAGAACGATATCCGATCCCGCCGGTACTAACTTCGCGAAGCCGGGCTGCCACGAATCCGGCAGACTGCCCGGCGCGTACACAAGCAAAATGTCGGCCGTGGTCCACATAGCGTCGCGGCGCTGTTCGGGATTAGGGAGATCGTCGGCACTGAATGGAACTCCGACAGGCGCGCCCCGCAGCCAACTCGATCTTGGATCGCGTATATAAGCGACCGCGTGGTGAACAACCATGCGATTGCTGGGTCGAATTTCGGACATTCGAACCCAGCGGTCTTCCTTGAACTGTGTGGGGATGATGATGTATTGATACGGCACATCGCCGCTTGCCGGAAGCTTTTTCGCCACCGGCATTTCTAAAACGACATCCGGTTTGTCGATGTTCCAACCGGTGGTCCAGTGTACGGCTGGCGGAGCGTCGGCTGGATTTCCTTCTGGGCAATGGGCGGCAACCCACTTTGAGATCGTGTCGATCTGTTCCCGGTTCAGCGACGGGTCATTCGAGAAATGGCCGCAGCAGGGATCGGCGAACCAGGGGGGCATCGTTCGTTTCTCGACAGCTTGCCTCATGGCCTCGGCGTAGAGCTTCGTCTGGCGATAAGTGTCGAGCGGCATAGGCGCCATCTCGCCTGGGCGATGGCATCCCTGACACCGGGACTGCAGGATCGGCAAAACGTCTTTATAGAAACTTGCTTGGCCACCGGCCTGTGCAGGAGTAATCAGGGCCAGTAGCGCTAGGAACAGCAAGAACGGTGGATCGCCTTTCTCGACTTACTTCCCGATCCGACCGGCGCGGGGCTTTTGTGATAGAACTCTTGCGGCATGCTGGGCCAGCGCGGCTCGCGCTTCTGTTTGAACGCATCGAAGCCCTCTTTCGGATCCTCACTTTCCATGACTTTCATGCGTAGTTCCGACGCAATCTGGCCCGCCTCTTCCCAGGACTTGCCGCGAGAACGGTAGTGATACTCAAGGCCACTCTCGATGGCGGCCGGGCTCGCTTTGGCCAGTTCACGCGCCACTCCTCTCGCGCGGTCGCAAGTCTCGGGATGCGGGCAGACGTGCTGAACCAAGCCCCATTCCTGGGCGAGGTTCGCGCTAATAGTCCGGCCTGTGAGGCTCAACTCCAGGGTGCGCCGCGGCCCAATAGCCGCTTCTACCGCACGATAGACCATGAACGGCCAGAGTCCAATGCGCACTTCGCTCAACCCGAAAACAGCGTTATCGGAGGCAAAAACGACGTGTCCCTGTGCCACCAAACCGACGCCGCCGCCGAGTGCGGCGCCTCCACCGACATAATGATTGGCTTCTTAGAGGTAAGGCCGAGGGAAAACAAGTCGTCGTGGAGATCGTTGAGCTGCGAATGGCTCATCTCGATTGCCTCCTCGACATCCATGCCGGCGCAAAACACGGGTCCGGCAGCACTGAAGTGGATAGATCCAATCTGGCGATCGTCATGCGCCGACCGAACTGCCTGGACAATCTCAACGCACATGCCCGATGTGAGCGCGTTCCTCTTTTCGGGCCGGTTCAACGTCAAATGCAACACGCGGTGCTTTCGTTCGACGATCAAGGTCATTGAAGTCACTCGCCCGCATTCTACTGCAATCCGAGTAGCTGTAACGGAACGTGTTCCGTTCGGTCGTTCGCACATGCAACCGTGAAAGCGAAATCCAGGATCTCTCGCGACATTCTCGGATCGATAAGAGCATCGCAGTGGCCGCGCGCCGCGGCGTATTTCGCATCCAGCCATTGGTCGTAATCCGAGCGCGTTTGGGCGATCTTCGCTTCCAACTCGGCCGGAAGCGGCTTGCCGGCCGCCTTCAGCTTTTCGATCTCGGGTCCATACACGGCTTGAACTGCCGAATCACCCTCCATCACTCCTATGCGCGCCGTCGGCCAGCTAAAAGTGAAGTTTGGGTCGAAGCCCTGCCCGGCCATCGCGTAATAGCCGGCTCCGCTCGCGTGATTTACTGTCAGGACAATCTTCGGAACAGTAGCGCAAGCCATGGTCTCCACCATTTCGGCGCCGGCCCGGATAATGCCTGCTGTTTCGGCTTCGACGCCGACCATGAAACCCGAGACATCCTGCACGTAAAGCAAGGGCAGTCGATGGCGTTCCGCGTTATCGACAAAAACGCCACTTTACGTGCCGACTCCGCGTACACAATTCCGCCAACGCGCGGCCCGGAGGGCGATTTCAGGAACCCCCGGCGGTTCGCGATCACTCCGATGTTGCGTCCGTTCAGGCGTGCCGTAGCGCAGAGGAATTCCGGCGCATGCTCGGGCTGGAACTCGACAAGGCCTTCTCCGTCCAGAATGCGATCAAGCAGGTCTTCCATGTGATACGGCAGCCGATGATCGGGCGGCAGAATGTCGTACAGGCCTTCCGAATCCTTACGCGGATCGGTTCCATGCAGCTCAGGCTGAGGCGCCGGCATTTAGTGAATTGCTGCCGAATCATCGACAGGCACTCTTCGTCATTCGCAGCACGGTAATGTGCCACGCCGCTGACGGTAGTGTGCATCTTGGCGCCCCCAAGCGTCTCCGAATCCGTAACCTGTCCCACCGCGCCTTTAACGAGGTTAGGACCGCCAAGCCCCATGAAGCTGGTCTTGTCGACCATCAGAATCACGTCGCTGAGCGCCGGCAGGTAAGCTCCGCCTGCGATGCAAGGGCCCATCACCGCCGCGATCTGCGGGATGTGCAGCCGCCGCCGCATCAGGGAGTTGTAATAGAAGATTCGGGCGGCGCCGTACTGCCCCGGGAAGATGCCGTCCTGCAAAGGCAGATTGACTCCCGCGGAATCCACTAGATACACGATCGGGACACGATTTCGCATCGCGATCTCCTGGGCGCGCAGGATCTTCGTGATAGTCTCCGGCCACCATGACCCGGCCTTGACGGTGGCATCGTTGGCGACGATCACGGCAGGACGGCCTTCGATCTTGGCCAATCCAGTTACGACGCCGGCGGCGGGCGCCTGCCCTTCGTAGCGGTCGTAAGCGATGAGCAGCCCGACTTCGAGAAACATCGTTCCCGGATCGATGAGGCGCTGAATTCGCTCACGCGCCGTGAGCTTTCCGTCATTGTGCTGTTTCTCGGCTTTACGTGGGCCGCCGCCGCCGCGAAGCTTCTCTTCCAGTTCCTGGAGTTCGCCTGTGAGGCGCCGCATGTCACGCGCAAAACGCTGCATCCTACTGTCAGTTTAGTGTTTGAGCCGGCGCGCAACCTCTCAGGGCTGTTAGTCTAACAGTCATGTTGGGGATCGACGACCGCGCCATGCGCGTCGTATGGACGGTATTTCTATTCGGCCTTCTGCTCGCGCTGGCGTATTACATCCGCGATACGCTGCTCATCTTCGCGGGTGCAATCTTCCTGGCGTACATGCTGTCGCCGATCGTCAGCCTCGTTGAACGGTTCATTCCGAAGCGGCGAGCCATCGCATTAGCCATCGTTTACGTCATACTGATCGGCTTGCTGGTGCTGCTTGGATTCCAGTTGATACCAAAGGCTCTATCCGAAGCGGAAAATCTCTTTGCCCATCTCCCATCGCTGGTTAACGGAGGTTACCTAAGCAAGATCACGCTTCCCCACTGGCTGGAGCCCATGCGCGCGCAAGTGATTACTGCCATGAATCAGGAAGCGACGAGTCTGCAGACGAAAGCTGTCCCGTTCCTACGAGAGGCAAGCACAAAGGTTCTTTCCGGAATAAGCGCATTGCTGCCCGTGATATTGGTTCCGATCCTCGCGTTTTTCTTTCTGAAGGACGCCCGGACAATTCGTGATTCACTACTGGCGACGACGGACGATGGACACGACAGACACACGCTCGCTCTGATTCTCGACGATGTCCACCAAGTATTGAAGAGTTACATGCGTGCTCTCGTGATGCTGGCCATCGCGGCCTTCATTGCATGGGGCGTGTTCCTGACGGTTATGGGCTATCCTTACGAACTTCTTCTGGCAGCTCTCGCCGCGATGTTGGAGTTCATACCGGTTGTCGGTCCGGCGGCGGCTTTGGTCATCATGGCGGTCGTGATTCTGATAACCGGAGGCGGAGGACTGATTTGGATTGTGGTCTTCTGGGCCGCTTTCCGGCTTTTTCAGGACTATGTTCTAAACCCCTACTTGATGAGTTCCGGAGTCGAGATGCACCCGCTGCTCATTCTGTTCGGCGTGCTTGCCGGAGAGAAGATCGGCGGCATCCCCGGAATGTTCTTCTCAGTCCCTCTCATGGCAATCGTCAAAGTGATCTACCAACGGCTGCATGAGATGCACGCACGCAGGCAACTAGCGGCCGCTTAACAAAAGCGTTTAGTGTTTGGGATTTTCCACCCAGCACTCGTGGACGAGCGACGGCGTATATCGAGCGGAGACGTCGGGCGGAACATCGGATTCGGAGAGTTGGCGAAATTCGAAGTGGATCGGATCGTCTCTCGAGTCTGTGACTGTGGCCAGCAAGTAGCCGTAGACATATGTTTTCGCCTGTTTGGCATCGTGCCAATTTGGCGGCAACTTATAGCGTTCCGCGCCTGCGGTTCCGATGATCCAACCCGGAAGTATTCCGCCATGCGTACGCCAGTAGCCGGTGTTGAAAATGTCTTCCATGAAGTAATGGGAATGACTCGATAGCACGTAGACGGGTTTGTGCGATTGCGCCTTGAACGTCAACAGCGCTTGATAAGCTTGTAGCCCGGTATCCTCGCCTTCCGCCGATTGATCCATGCTGTGATCGGCAGAGATGCTCTGGGGCAACGCTTCATGCATTCCTACAACCAGGGCGCGGACTGCGGCATCGCTTGTATCACGGTTGATCAACAGCTTGAGCCATTTGAGCTGCGGCTTGTCAAAACTATTTGATGAGTTATCCAGCGTCACGAAATCGATGCCGTCCTTGATCCAGTGATAGTAGGGGTGCACGGTAGAGTCCTGCGCGTTGTCACGCAGACGCTGCTCGCGAATAGTGGGCATGTCCAACCAATCGGCAAACTGCACGATGTAGTCTTCGTGGGTCTTGGGCGGTATTACTTCGTGATTGCCCGGCGCGAGATAGACGGGCGTGTTCCCGAATGCCTTGAGTTGATTGTCGATGAAGTCCTGCCAAGCGTTTTGAATGTAGTTGCTAATGAGCATTGCTCGCGGATCGGGAGTCAGATGAGTCTGCCAGTAGTCCTGATCAAAGCGGTAGATCGCGCGGAAGTCACCGAGGTGCCAGTAGAATGCGGCGTTCTCGGCGCGGACTCCGTTTGCGATGGCAGGCATCACGATGTCGCCGCAATTGCGCGAGTCACCCGATACCGCGAACCGCCATGGCCCGGTCTGAGCCGCGGAAGAGGAGACACCAAGTGCAAACAGGAGGCAAGCGCCCAATGCGCGTAGCGGGATCGGCACCTATCCAGTCTAGTCGCCTATAATCGTGGTTCGCATCAGCGGCATGGCTGCACAGAATCAGATCGACTGGTTTCCTTTATGGCTCAGCCTGCGGGTTGCGGCACTTGCAACCATCGTGGTCGTCACTCTCGGGACAGCTTGTGCCTACCTGCTTTCGCATAAGGAGTTTCGAGGCAAGAATCTGCTCGATTCACTGATCACGCTGCCGCTAGTTCTGCCTCCGACCGTGCTCGGGTACTACTTGCTCGTCGTGATCGGGAGGGCTTCGCCGCTGGGCAAGCTTTACGAATTGATCACCGGCGCCCCGCTAGTTTTCACGTGGCAGGCAGCCTTGGTTGCGGCGGTGCTCCACTCGGCTCCGATTTACATTAAGGCGGCGCGCGCAACCCTGGAATCGGTGGACTACCGTTTCGAGTGGGCGGCGCGCAGCCTGGGTGCGTCCGAATGGAAGACGCTCTGGCGGGTGACGCTGCCATTGGCGCGACGGGGATTGAGTTCGCTGGGAGTCCTGACATTCGCGCGATCACTTGGCGACTTTGGGGTGACGATCATGGTGGCGGGGAATATCCCAGGACGCACGCAGACACTTTCAGTGGCGATTTATGACGCAGTCGAATCGGGAGACGGAAGGGTAGCGCGTGTGTTTGTGCTGGCCATCTCCGCCGGTGCGCTCTGCCTGTTGTGGGCAGCGAATTACTTTTCGCGCGGCGCCCGGCTGAGTACTTCAGCAGGATGAGCAGCGAAGCCGTTGTTGACGCTAAGCTCGTCAAGCACTTCCGAGCCGAGCGCGATTCGGCCGGCTTCGAACTCGATGTCCATTTGCGTTGCGGCCCGGGTGTGACGGTCCTGTTTGGGAGCAGCGGCGCGGGCAAGAGCCTGACGCTGAACTGTCTGGGTGGATTTGCAAGACCGGATGCAGGGCGCATTCTAATCGGCGATCAGCTTTATTTCGACGCCGAGACAAAAGTGCATGTACCGCCGGAGCGACGCCGCTGTGGATACATTTTTCAAGACCATGCGCTGTTCCCTCACATGACGGTGAGGGAAAACTTAGGTTTTGCGGCGGCCTCGGCTCCGAAGAATGGAAGCGCGCGGCTGCATCGCTATCGGCGCATTCAGGAGTTGCTGGAGTTGTTCGAGCTAGGCGCGCTGGCGGCGCGAATGCCGGCTCAACTCTCGGGTGGGCAGAAGCAGCGTGCGGCGCTGGCCCGCGTTCTGGCGAGCGAGCCGCGGCTGTTGCTGCTCGACGAGCCAACGCGCGGTCTGGATGCACGCTTGCGCACGGGGTTCTATGATGTGCTGCGAAAGACGCGAGAACGGCTGAGCGTACCGGCGATACTGGTCACGCACGATCTGGAAGAGTGTTTCGAGTTGGCCGATTCGGTTTATCTGATGGACCATGGACGCTTTCTGCAAACCGGTTCGCCGGAGACGGTCTTGGAGAAGCCGGCGAGCGTGGACGTAGCGAGAATGCTCGGCATTTACAATCTTGTTCCGGCCGAGATCGCCGCGCTCGATCCAGAGCACAAGACGAGCAAGTTGGCGGTAGCAGATCAGGTTCTAAACGGACCCTATTTCCCGGCACACCTGATCGGCGACCGCGGCTGGGCATGCTTCCGCGAACGCGAAATGAAGGTGATGCCGGTGAGAGACACGCAGGAAAACAATTTCGCGCTGCGAGTGCGTAAGACCAGCCCGGTTGCTATGGGAGTGCGGCTCGAGTTCGAGCATGAGATCTGTGCTACTGTGACCGAATCGGAGTGGCAGCGATTACGCGGAACCGAACGGCTATGGGTGAAAATTCCGGCTATGGCGATACACTTCATCGGATAGGATGAAGCGCTACTACATTACCGATCGTAAGGCTGTCGGCGGCTTTCAGCCGCTGCTTGAAGTCATTCGCGACCAGATGCACCTTGGCGTCGACTACATCCAGATACGGGAGAAGGACATCACAGCGCGCGAACTGTTCGAGTTTACGCTCGCCGTTCTGGAATGCCGGGCGGAGGATGGCAACCACCTTCCGACCAAGATTCTGGTGAACTCCCGGGCCGACATCGCGGCGGTCACAGGCGCGGATGGAGTTCATCTCCCCGCTGACGCGCCGGCTGAGACTTTGCCTGGCCTGATTGTGGCGCGGTCATGCCACACGCTCGACGAAGTTATGGCCGCGAACGCGGATTTTCTGACCTTTGGTCCGGTGTTCGACAGTCCCGGCAAAGGCATGCCGGTCGGCCTTCAGCAATTGCGCATCGCTTGCCAACTGGGCAAGCCCGTGTATGCGTTGGGCGGCGTCAATTGGGAGAATGCGGCGGATTGCATGCAAGCGGGAGCGACCGGCATTGCGGGCATCCGCCTGTTTCAAGAACCGGAGCTTTGATCAGGCGCCGGAGGCCTGAACGGCTTCGGGCGCGTGAAGTTCCTGCAAGCTCCAGATGCGAATCGGATCTCGCCGTCGCTGAGGCCACGGCTTCGGCGGCGGCTTTCGCCCCGCTCATCGTCGTGATGCAAGGCGTGCGGTAGGTGACGGCGTTGCGCCGAATGGTCTGTTCGTCGGGGAACGAGTGACTGCCGGTAGTCGTGTAGATGACCAGGTTGAGCTTGCCGCCTTTTATCCAATCGACAGCGTTCGGCCGCCCTTCGTTGACTTTGAAGACTGTCTTGCACGGAAGGCCGGCGCCGCTTCAGGGCTGCGGCTGTGCCGCGAGTGGCAAACAGATCAAAGCCGAATTCGCGGAACTTGGCGGCGACCGCGACCGCGGCTGGTTTATCGCGGTCATTCACGCTGATGAACAGTGCGCCGTGATCGGGGATGGGCGTTCCGGCTGCGAGTTGCGCCTTCGCGAATGCCTCGCCGAAGGTTGCGCCGACGCCCATGACTTCGCCGGTCGAGCGCATCTCCGGCCCAAGGGCAGGATCCACTCCCGGGAATTTCGCAAAGGGAAAAACAGGGCTCTTGACGAAGTAGTTTGAGACCGGCAGACGGCCATTCACGATTCCGCCGGTTAGATGCGTGAAGTCGGTGAGCTTTTTCCCGAGCATCAGACCAACCGCAATCTTCGGCAGCGGGACGCCCGTCGCTTTACTGACGAAAGGGACGGTGCGGGACGCTCGCGGGTTGACCTCCAGCACGTAGACATGGCCGTCTTTGATCGCGTACTGCACATTCATCAGACCGATGACATTCAGGGAGCGAGCCAGTTTCGCCGTGTATTCTTCGATGGTGCGCGACGCACTTCGGACTTCAGCGAGATCGCCGGCAGTACGCAGGAACTGTCGCCGGAGTGAACGCCGGCTTCTTCGATGTGCTCCATAATGCCGGCGATGAGAACGTTTTCGCCGTCGCAAAGGCGTCTACATCGACTTCGGTGGCGTCTTCAAGAAAGCGGTCGATCAGCACGGGCCGTTTCACCGATAGGTTGGTCGCTTCTTGCATGTAGCGGCGCACCGTTGTCTTCGTTGTAAGCGATCACCATGGCGCGTCCGCCGAGAACATAGCTGGGGCGAACGAGAACGGGAAAGCCAAGCTTCCGCGGCAACATCACAGGCTTCTTCGACGCTGGTTGCGGAGCCGTGCGGAGGCGACGGAATGTTGAGATCGTCAGCAATTTTCCGAACAGCTTGCGATCTTCGGCAAGGTCGATGTTGCTGGGATCGGTGCCGATGATGGGAAGGCCGAGTTCCTTCAGCGGCATGGCGAGATTCAGCGGCGTCTGACCGCCGAACTGCACGATGATGCCGTCCGGCTTGCTCGACATCGTAGATGTTGAGCACTTCTTCCTGCGTCAGAGGTTCGAAGTAAAGCCGGTCGCTGGTGTCGTAATCGGTTGAGACGGTCTCAGGATTGCAGTTGACCATGATCGACTCGTAGCCGAAATCCTGCAAGCGCGAACGAGGCGTGGCAGCAGCAGTAATCAAACTCAATTCCCTGCCCGATGCGATTCGGGCCGCTGCCCAGAATCATGACTTTCTTGCGCTGCGTGGGGTCGGCTTCATCTTCCGATTCGTAGCTCGAGTAGAGGTAAGGAGTGAAGCTTTCAAACTCCGCGGCGCAGGTGTCGACACGATTGAAAACTGCCTGAACACCGAGCTTCTTGCGCGCGGCGCGAACGTCCAGCGGATGCACGCCGATCGATTTCCGCAATCTGGCGATCACCTAAGCCGTCGCGCTTCAGCCTGCGAAACTCTTTGGCTGTGATGGAGTCGAGCGCAGCGATGGCGGAGCGACTGCTCCAGGTCGACAAGTTCGGAGATCTGATTAAGGAACCACGGATCGATGCTGGTCATCTCGTGGACTTGTTCGACCGTATAGCCGCGCTCGAACGCGAAGCGGATGTAGTCGAGACGTTCGGGGTTCGGCGTGATGAGGCGCTTGGCGATCAGTTCGGGATCGAGAGACTTGCGCCGCCGAAGACTTGCCCGTTTCCAGGCTGCGCAAACCTTTGCCGAGCGCTTGCTTGAAGGTGCGCCCGATGGCCATGACTTCGCCGACGGACTTCATTTGCGTACCGAGGACCGGCTCCGCGCCCGGGAACTTTTCGAATTGCCAGCGCGGGATCTTTACGACGACGTAATCGATGCGTGGGCTCGAAGCAGGCCGGCGTGGCGCGGGTGATGTCGTTTTGAATTTCGTCCAGGCGATAGCCGACGGCGAGTTTCGCGGCGATCTTCGCGATCGGGAAAGCCGGTTGCTTTTGAAGCGAGAGCGGAACTGCGGGAAACGCGCGGGTTCATTTCCACAATGACCATGCGGCCGTTTTCGGGATTGATGGCGAACTGGACGTTGGAGCCGCCGGTATCGACGCCGATCTCGTTCAGGCAGCGCAGAGCGGCATCGCGCATCATCTGGTACTCGCGGTCGGTGAGCGTTTGGGCGGGAGCGACGGTGATGGAATCGCCCGTGTGCACGCCCATGGGATCGAAGTTTTCAATGGAGCAGACGATGATGCCGTTCCCGGCGAGGTCACGCATGACCTCCAGCTCGTATTCTTTCCAGCCAAGCACGCTCTCTTCGACCAGCACTTCGTGCACCGGCGAAAGATCGATCCCGCGCTCGAGAATTTCCACCAGATCTTCACGGTTGTACGCGATGCCGCCGCCTGTTCCGCCCAATGTGAAGCTGGGGCGCAGAATGATCGGGATAACCGATACGATCTGCGAACTCGAGCCCGTCTTCGACGTTGTTGACCAATTGCGATTGCGTCATGTCGAGGCCGATTTTACGCATGGCGTCTTTGAAGAGCAGGCGGTCTTCGGCTTTCTTGATGGCGTCGATGTTGGCGCCGATCAGTTCGACGCCGTATTGTTCGAGCACTCCGGATTCAGCTAATTCGACGGCGAGATTCAACGCGGTCTGGCCGCCGACGGTGGAAAGCACGGCATCGGGCCGCTCTCTGCGGATGACTTCCGCTGCATAGGCAAGGCTGAGCGGCTCGACATAGGTGCGATCGGCGAGATCCGGGTCGGTCATGATCGTGGCCGGATTGGAATTGATCAGGACGACTTCGTAGCCTTCCTTGCGCAGCGCTTTGCAAGCCTGGGCGCCCGAGTAGTCGAACTCGCAGGCTTGGCCGATAACGATGGGGCCGGAGCCGATGATCAGGATCTTTTTGAGGTCGGTTCGTTTCGGCATCGATTAGCGCCTGGTGTCCTTCATCAGCTGCCGCGAAATCCTGGAACAGGTAGTGCGAATCGTGCGGGCCGGGCGCCGCTTCAGGATGGTACTGCACGCAGAATACAGGTTCATTGCGATGGCGCATGCCTTCAACGGTGTTGTCGTTGAGGTTCATGTGCGTGATCTCGACTTCGCTAGTCGCGCAGAGAGTCGGGTCGACACAGAAGCCATGATTTTGAGACGTGATCTCGACTTTGCCGGTTTGGCGGTTCAGCACAGGGTGGTTTGCGCCATGATGACCGAACTTCAGCTTGTACGTTTTGCCGCCGAATGCGAGACCGAGAATCTGATGGCCCAGGCAGATGCCGAATACGGGAACCTTGCCGATCAGCTTGCGGACCTGCGCGGATTGCCGCTCAAGCGGTTCGGGATCGCCAGGACCGTTCGAAAGGAAGACTCCGTCGGGATTCAGCGCAAGCACTTCTTCCGCGCTGCGTATCCGCCGGGACGACGGTCAAGCGGTGAGCCGATCTGAACCAAATGGCGAAGGATGTTGCGCTTGATGCCGTAATCGTAGGCGACAACGTGAAAGCTGTACCTTGCGGAGTGCAGGCGCTGTCGGAAGATGACACAGGCTCGATGCCTTGCGTCCAGGAGTAGGACTGGGCGGTTGACACGCGCTAGACAAGATTTTGTCCGGCCATCGTGGGCGAGTTGCGGGCGCTTCGACCAGGTCTGAAGGTCGTGTTCGCCGGTGGCGATAACACCGCGCAGGGCGCCCCGATCGCGCAGCAGGCGAACGAGTCTGCGCGTATCGACGTCGCCGATGACCGGGATGCCGTACTGCGCAGGAAGTGTTCGGCTTTGTCGCTCGAACGCCAGTTACTGGCAACGGGCGAGATTTCGCGGACCACAAGGCCCTCGATGTAAGGCGCGGCCGCTTCCAGTCGGCTTGATTTGCGCCGTAGTTCCCGATCTGCGGGTTCGTGAGGACGACGATCTGGCCGCAATACGACGGATCGGTGAAGATCTCCTGATAGCCGGTGATGGCCGTATTGAAAACAACTTCACCGATGCGCTGTGACGGGCGCACCAAAGCTCGTGCCCTCGAAGATGCTGCCATCCTCCAGGGCGAGAACTGCTTGATCCAACTAAATAGGCTCCTAAATGCGTGTGGGATGCTGCAGCGGAAGTGCGGCCGATCAGAAGGGCCTGATCACTTTATTTGATCATGCTTCGCCCAAAAAACAAAACGAGTACAAGTTGCGAAAGAAGCGTACGATAACCGCGCCCTTTACGCGTCGCGGCTCCGCTGGGCTTATCCGAATAGACCGCTCCCTCACGGGTCGCGGTTCCGCTAGGCGTTAGCGATCGTAGAAACGGTCGCGAACGCGGCCTTTTTCGACTGCTCTTCGACTCGGACCTTGCAATAGAGCATCCGATTACGAAGTTCCTGATGATCGAGACGGCTTTTTGTGAGCGCTGCGCCCTGTTCGTGCTTCTCCTGCTTGCGTTGTTGGTCGGCCTCGCGGTGTTTTTGCGAAACAAAGCCATTCTCGGCTTTCTGCCTGTCGCTCTGCAGTTTACGTAGGTCGGCAGCGTGACGCTGATAGCTGCGCTCATGCGTAGTCTGGTAGCGCATGTAAAGCGAGAGATCCTGACGGGCGGTTTTCGTCTGTTCCTGCTGGTCCGAATCGACCAGTTCCAGGCAATGGTCCTGGAGACGGATGGCGCGGCGAGAGAGCCAAAGCGCCTGGGCCATACTGGCCACGAGTTCCGATTCGGCGGCATCGGCCGGAGTGTAGCTGGAGAGCAGGCTTTCCAGGAGGTTGTCGAAATCCGACTGGACCTCGGCTGCGAGGACGCGGAATTTGCCGGTCAGGCCGTGAGTGGTGCTATTCTGAGCCACCTTCGCCTTGCCTTCAGGGGTGATCGCGCCAGTTGATTTTTTGGCGTTTTCACGATTGGCGTTCACGCGCGAGGTGGAGATTGGGATGACGAGACCCGCTGTCAAATCGTCATCGTCATCGACAAGGCTGTCGATCAGAAAGGATTGTTCAAGATTCTTTTTCATGGCTCAGGTAAGTGGACGGGGCTCTGGCAAGCCCTTCACAAAGATAGGGCGCCGATTGGCGGGACGGCTGGGACGCGGCGGAAGGGGCTTCGGACGGAAGCGCGATGAATTAAAAGAGCTTAGGTGGGTTCAAAGAAATTTCAGCGGTTTTGTCACCGACTTGCGGGAACTCGCGGGTAGTGGCCTTGATAGCCATCTGCCTTTCCTCTGCTCCGTCGAATAGGGTAGTTAGTTAATCAAACATAACGCCATGTTGGGCTATTTTGGAACGCAATTATTTGAGGTGGCTATCAGATATTGGGGAGCAGATCGAAGTATTCGTCGTCTTCGTTCACTCCGCCCTCGCCTTTGCCCAACTCCTTTTCCGATTCGACGAACTCAATCCGCTCGATCCACTTGACCATTTTGTATCCGAGTTGGTTCTCCACGCGCAGCCGAAGCGGCGCGCCATGCTCACTTGGCAGCACCTCGCCATTCAGCTTATAGGCGAGCAAGCACTCCGGATTCAGAACGTTCTCCAAGCGCTGCGTATCGTAGTAGACTGCGCCATACTGGTCCTGGCCGAAGGAAAAAAAGGCGACGGTGCGGGCCGACGGCTTCGGCTTGACTAGCTCAATCAGCTTCTTCATGGACAGGCCACTCCATTGCGCGATGCCGGACCAGCCCTGGATGCAATGGTGCATGGCGATATGTTCGTCCTCACCGAGCGCCTGAATCTCGGACAGCGACAGCTCCACCGGATTGTCGACGAGGCCGCCTACCTTCAGCTTGTACTGGCGGAAATTGTCACGCTCCAGCAGCTTCCAGTCTTCACGAGTCGGCGGCATGCCGTTCGACCAGAAGTAGGGCGAGATTTGTTCCTTCGTATATCGCTCCTTGGGAGGGAGTCGATTGAGAGTGATCAAACGTATCGGCATCGAGAGAAATTTCTGGACATGCTGCAACAGGCGTGGCGCCTTCCAGGAAATGTAATGGGCCGCGATCCACGAAGCAATCACTGCGGCGAGGCCCACAAAGCCGAGAATCATTCCCAGCGGCCGGTAATTGTCCGTTCCCAGAACGATGTGGTTCATGTTCCGTTCAAACCCGGTCAAGACGACCAGGGCAACGTGGACGATAAGGAACCCTACCCACGTGAGCATCATCAGGAAATGGATAGAGCGCGCGCCTTGCCTTCCACCAAAGATGCGGGGAAACCATGGGAAGTGGTTGACCATGGCGGGCGACATCGCGGCGCCCGCGACAATCGAGATGGGAGCGAACACGAAGACGACGAAGAAATAGGCGATCTGTTGCAGGGCATTATAGGCATAGAATCCGTCCGGTTCGGGCGGGAAATGGAAATTTGCATAATGAACGAAGGTCGCCCATGCCTGCGGCAGGATCGACGAGGAACTGGGCACCAGTCTCTCCCATTGTCCCGACACAAACAGCAATGGAATAAAGATCAGGCCCGTAAGAAGGAACCCATACACGTCGATGAAATGCCAGGAGCGTGCCACCCCTACGCTGTGGCGATAGCCGGGCAACGCAACCAAGGGCGAAATATAACGGTCATCGTCGCTTGCTCTCCACACGCGATCTTTAGGGACCTTCAACGGCGTAAAGCGAATCCATTCGGTGCCCGGCGTGCAACCGTTATTGAAATACAGGCGTGGATGGTCCACCAGGATGGACAAGCCGCTGCGTACCAGCATCATTAGAAAAACGAAATTGAAGAAATGTGCCCAGCGAAGCCACCAGGGAAAGCCATGCACCCCGGTGAAAGTGGCCGCGTTGAATTGAGTTACCGGTGCGAGATATGGCAGTCCGAAAGCCGCTGCCTGTCCCCACGCGATCCCGAGCACAATCAGCGCCAGGCAAAGGGGAACAATTACGAACGACGGCTTGATCCAGATGCGGAATTTGCGATCCGCGGGATAATGGACTGCCTTATGTGCGGCATCGAACTTGATCATCGGGCGACTCCTGAGACACATTCATCGGTGTGTTGGATCGACTTTTCGGTGTGTCCGATTCGAGCGCGGGCGTTAGTCACGGTCAATGTCAATCTGTAAGCCTTCGAAACCATACGAAGCACGGCCTATTTCGCCACGCGCATCCAGCCGCGCAAGTAGCAAGTGGTAATAGAGCATTCCGCGCTGGGGGCCAAGTGCGGCGAGAACCCCGCCGATATCGAGCCGAGCGGCGCCTGCGATGAAGGCCAAATTGCGAGCGACGCTGGTATCGTTCATGGGAAAGACGTCGAGGCGGCCTAACCCACGCAGCAGAATTACTGTAGCTGTCCACGGCCCGATTCCCTTGATAGCGCCTAGCAAGCACATAGCCTCCGGGCTCGAACGATCTTCCAGCATTGTTTCGTTCAGGCTGCCGGATACAAGCGCGTCCGCCACCCGCCTGAGGGTCGACAGCTTGTTCATACTCAAGCCCGCAGCCAGCAGAATGCCGTCGTTCGCAGCCCGCAAACTCTCCGCATCCGGGAACGCATGGAGCGTCATGCCCTTGTATGTAAAGCTCGAACCGAGCGCCAGAATAAGCCGCTTTGAAATCGAGCTCGCCGCGACGAGACTCACCTGCTGAAAGACGATTGCGTTCACGCATGCTTCCCACAGCGTGGGATAGCGGGGAGGCTTTATGCCGCGCATACGGACGGCTAACGGCCATAGCCATGGAAAACCCTCCGCTGCTCGATTGAAATGTGAAAGTGTACGGTCGACTCCAAGAATCCGGCGTACTATTGCAAGAGCCCGTGCTTGCTCGCCGGAGCCGCCGCAACCGTGAAGCGCAACCGTGAGCGTGGCTGGTTGTGTTTGTGCAACGCGCACGATAACCGGTCTACCGAACCCGTTGAGTACGCGGAGATATTGGCCTTCACGTGTGAGCACGTCCACGACATTTGTCGATAACCTCCGCAGCGCACTCACAGTAAGGTCGAGCCGGTACGGCATCGCTACGTCTATTTCATATCGTGCTTCTGAAGCATCAACGGATGCCACAGCGGATCGCGTCATTGGGATCTCAGATCTACGAGGTGACGGTCATACCGTTCGCGGCGCTTTACCGCGGCTTTGGATATGTGAAGCGCCCGATTTGGACGCCATACGCCTGAAGACTGGCAGCAGGACGACTGCTTCGTTGTGTTCCGTGTCCTTCGCTCCGTAGATCAGCGTCATCACGGACCGGCGCCATGCCGCCTGAATTGTGCCGGTGATGGTTGCTTGCGCCTCTGGATTCTTCAACTCCAATTGGTAGCGCTTGCAGAACTCGATCCAACGCTTCGGATCATGACCGAACCATTTCCGTAGCTGTGTGCTGGGAGCGATGTCCTTTGCCCACGCATTGAGATGCAGTTCGGTTTTCTTTACACCCCGCGGCCACAGCCGGTCTACCAGTACGCGAAACCCGTCCTTCACGTCCGGTTTTTCATAGGCCCTTTTGAGCAGGATCTCCACTGGTCAGCTCAGATTTTCGTGAGAGCCGAGCCTTTGTGCATAGCCACGTGGTCGGTCCTATCGCTCTTGATTTCGTACTGCGGCTCGTCGTTCGAAGCGTGGACCGTGTATCCCTTGAACGTGATTTCGGAGGTATGCTTCTTCTGGATCGTTCCTCGGACCCGCCCCGCTTCCGAGTTCCACTCCACGTGGTCGCCCACCTTGAAGTCATGTGTCATCGCCCTTTTCGCTCTTTCGTGACGGCTTCGATTAGGCCGGGACTTCCACTGGCGGAGTCGATGGGAGCGTTTTGCAGAGCGGCTTACGAACTTCGATCTGGCCGCCGCGTATGCGGGTTTCGAGACATGGTTGCGGGTGCACAGCCGGTCCGTCGAGCACCCGACCGTCTTCGAGCGCGAAGCGAGACTTGTGCCAGGGACACACAATGCTGTCACCCACAAGCGTGCCTTCCGAGAGCGGGCCGTTGAAATGCGAGCACGTCTCGGCGAGTGCAAAGATCCGAGTCCCGCGGCGCACCAACAGGATCGGAACACCATCGTGTTCAGCGCGCTTCGGCTGCGCCTCCGCCAGATCGGAGTCTGCCAGCACGGACACGAAGTCGTCAGGAAACGTTTGACCGGCGGTACGATCAACGCCCACGCGGTACTCGTAAACCATCTTTCCACCAAGATGGGCTGCGAAGGACATCACGCCATATCCTAGCGCGCCTAATATCCGGCCGGCATTCCGTGACTTGCGTCTGCGCGCAATTAGTGAACTCGCGAAGAGCGCTGTTCCACTCAGGTTCAAGATGCCGTGAATCATGCCAAGACGCCGACCTGGAGCATCCGCATCCTGCCAGTCGGTGAGGCCCGTTACAGCGGCACCGAGCGCGCCCACTATACCGATTGCCACGGAGGTATCGGCTGCTGTGGCGAAGGCGTTGCGATCACTGATCAAGCCCATGACGTCGAACACCACAGCCGTGGTCCAGGCTCCGATGGGAACATCTGTGAGAACCACGTGCAAGGGTTCCCCCAGCCAAGTTCCGTTCAGGAAGTTTTTGATCGATTGACCTTGGGGACCGGCGCTAGCGAAGGCTTTATGCACCAGCTTCTGCAAGCTTTCTGCAACCGCTTTGCTCTGCGGCGATTCCTCACAATCGGTCCCGCCGGTAATGTCTGGTGTTGGCATGTAGGTGCTGGTTCTCGGCCCTGTGACTTCGATTTTACGCTCTTCCCATGGCGTTTTAGTGGGAGAGGTGGCGTGAGGTTTGCCCACCGGTCGCTCACGCTACCGGCTCAGCTAAGGGTTAGCGCCGTCCGCCGCCGCCGTGACCGCCGCTGAAGCCACCCGCGTGCCCCGAGAAGCCTCCTGCGCGAGCGCCTCCAGAGAAGCCGCGTCCGGCATAGCCGCCAGCATAGCCGCGGCCTGCGTAACCCGCGTAGCCACCTCTATAACCGGCGTAGCCGCGTCCGTAACCGGCGTAGCCGCGATATCCGTAGCCGCCGCGATAGCCGTATCCATAGCCCCGATAGGGATAATAGCCACGGCCCCAGCCCCAGCCGCCCCAATACCCAACGTAAGGATAGCCGTACCCATAACCGTAGCCATAGCCGGAGCAGTAAGGGTTCCAATAGGGATCGCACGCATAGGGAGAGCCGTAGTAAGGAGCCGCGTAGGCGCCATAACCGTAGTAGGGTCCGACTCCCACACCGAACCCGACAACCCCAGCCTTGGCCGGCGCGGGAGCCATAAATAGCAGCAAAGCTGCCAGCGCAACCGCCAGAAAACTGAATTTCTTGAACATGATTGCCTCTTTCAAGTTCTTTCCTAATGCTTAGACGCGTGGGGGAACGAGATGGATTCTTACATCATTCGCGAGTGGGTTCAAATGGTGGTTGGAAGTGTTGACTCAAATAACGCATTGGCTGGACGTAAGCGCAACCGCAATAGATGCCTTGTTGGTGGCCCGTATCTTGCAACTACGGCTGCAGCGGGTCTACCTGTGGGTGACGCTGGCATGCGTGCTTGCCGTCCTGTTTGACGGTGTAGAGCTATGGCTGGGCGCGAACTCCGAAGAGAACCGGCGAGTGTTCCTGTATTCCCGTTTCCTATATGCAATCGTGTATCCACTGGTGGCGTGGGATGTTTTCGAGGAGATGAAGAACCAAGTCTCCAAGCTGCGGCGGCTGGGGATTGCACGGCTGGTTTCGGGATTGTTCTTTGCCGCGCTTTTTGGGTTTATCATGACGCTGTTTGTGAGCACAGACCAACAGGGGGAAACAACCGGCGTATTAGCACTGATTCTTTGGGCCGGTTCGTGCGCGGCAACGCTGGCGTTTTTATGGTCACTGCGGCGCGGGCTGAAAACGCAAAAGATGACGCCGGCACACAACACGTTCGTTTGGATGACGTTTTACCAGTTGGTGCTGGCGGCAGAGGTGTTAGCGTGCTTCGGGCAGGTGGCCGCGGCATTTCTGAATGCGCGGGCTTTGGATATCGTAAACGTCTGCTTCGTAATCTACGGGATTGCTATTACGATTTGGTGTGTGACAAAGCTGAGACGCATTCCGAGCGATGTATCCACGCCCGCAAAGACGGCCGACATCGGCTAAGTCTCGGCGTAGTAACGATTGGTGGCCTGGACGAGGAGGGCCTTGCGCCGGGTGGCGAGTTTCAGGGACCGAAAGCCGGAATGGACGACTGGCTGATTGGAGACGAAGCCGATGCTGTACTCGCTGCGCAGTTCGTCTTCGATGATTTTGTAGATGGCGTCGATGGTCTGCTGTTTCGTTACAGCGAAGAAGCCGCCGCCGGTCTCGCGCGCGAGTTTCTGAAGAACGCCCTTTCCAGCGCCCCCGCCGAAACCACCGTAATAGGACTCGTCAGAGAACAGAATGCAGTAAACCAGGGTGTCGGCGCGTTGGGCCGATTCAATGGCTTCGTTGAGGCTTATGTTGCTGCCGACGTCGTTGCCGTCCGTGAGCACAATAAAAGCCTTGCGGCCTTGCTGGGTGCGCATGAGCTGGACGGATGCCTGACGGACAGCATCGTAGAGCAGAGTGCCGCCCCCAGAGCCGGGTAGTTTCATGTTTGGCAGGTCGATAAGCCCAAGCACGTCCTGCAGATCTTTATGGGATGAAGTGAGGTTCTGGCGGACGACAACCGCCTGATCGAATTGGACTACCGCGGCCTGGTCTTTCTTCTCGCGCAGAACGCTGTCGAGGAAGCGATAGCTGGCTGTGAGCTCGTCCTGAAGCACACGCCCCTGGCTGAGGCTGGAATCGACGAGCAGAGCAACGGTGAGCGGAAGGTCGGATTCGCGCGCGAAGTAACGAATGACTTGCGGTTTGCCGTCTTCGCGAATTTCGAAATCGTCTTTCGACAGATCGCGAACGATCTCCCCCTGCTTGTCGCGAACGGTGGCTAATACATTCACCACCTTCACTTCGGTGGAGAACGTGGGAGTTTGCGGCGCCGATATTAAGTGCCGACCCCCCGCGAGAGCTGCGCCCGTGGCGGCGAGCAGGCCGCGGCGAGAGATGAGATGAGCAGATCGCCGCAAGCTACCCCTTTGGAAGTTTGCCGACATTCCAACCACCGCCCAGTGCTTTGATGAGCTCTACCGTGGCATCCATACGACGGCGTTGGATGTCCACCTCGGTACGTTCGTTGCTGAGGGCGATGCTTTGGGCGGTAATCACTTCGAGGTAGGTGATCAAGCCCCCTTTGTAGCGGTTCAACGAGAGTTGCAACGAGCTTGCGGCAGCGAGGCTCGCTTCGTGCTGCTTGGCGGATTCGTCGGACAGGATGCGCAAAGTAGCCAAGTTATCTTCCACCTCCTGGAAAGCCGTCAAAGCGGACTGGCGATAGTTGGCTACCGAGATGTCGTATCCAGCAAGGACATTGGCAAGCTGAGCGCGGCGGCGTCCCGCATCATAGAGGGTTTGAACCAGTTGCGGGCCAACGGACCAGAAGCGGCTGGGCCAGGTGAACCAATTGACGATGCTTCCCGCCTGAAGACCACCCGACGCGCTGATGACGAGATCGGGATAGAAGGCGGCTTTAGCGATGCCGATTTGCTGGTTCGCAGCGGCGATCTGGCGCTCATACGCAGCGATGTCGGGACGGCGCTCTAATAGCTGCGACGGGATTCCGACTGGAACCGGCGGTGGTTCGGCATGGAGCGGCAGAACGGGCAATCTGAATCCTTCGGGGGGCCTTCCGATGAGAACGGCAATGGCATGTTCGAAGGCGGCTCGGGCGGCCGCGATATCCATGTACTGCGCCTGGGTTTGATTTAGCTGGGTCTGGGCCTGTTCCACTTCCACCTTGGACGCGATACCCCCGGCGTAACGGTTTTGGGTAAGTTGAAGAGCCTTCTGATAAGCGGCTACAGTGTTGTTGAGCAACTCGGCCTGAGCGTCGGCGCTGCGGGCTTCGAAGTAGTCGACCGCAAGTTCGGTTTGAAGCTGCAGCTTTGTATTTTCAAGATCGGCAGCCGAGGCCTGAGACTGTTCGCGCGCGGCGTTAATGGTGCGGCGTATGCGGCCCCAGAAGTCGGCATCCCAGGAGACATTCACGGGTAGAGAGAAGAGTCCGTATTGAAATCCCTGGTCGCCGGTGGGATTGTGGCCGGAGACGCGGTTCGTGGTGATCTCGGGGCTAGCTCCGACGGTGGGATAAAGATTTGACCGATTGATCGCGATGAGGGTGCGCGCTTGCCGAAAACTTGCTTCGGCAGATTTTAGCGTTTGGTTCGCCGGTGCGACTTGCTCTTCGAGCGCGTTCAACTGAGCATCTTTGAAGAGCTCCCACCAATTGCCTTTGATCTCAGAATCAGCCGGGTTCGCGGGAGCCCATCCATTCGCTTCCTTGAAGCTGTCCGGAGGCTGCTCGCTGTAGGCCGGGGCCACGGGCGTCGTAGGTTTCGTGTATTTTGGGCCGACGGTGCAGCTTGCCAACAGGGCAGCTAGAAACAATGCAACCAGTGGGCCCTTCACATTGCTAAATTTCACGTTCCTTATTCAGGGTACTCAGGAGGGTGTTTTAATAGTCATTCAATGCCGATCATCAGCAGGTTTTACGGCATTGTCATCCAGATGTACTGGAACGATCACCCGCCGCCGCACTTCCACGCCGTTTACGCGGAAGACGAAGCAAAAATCGACATCCGTACCTTGGAGGCGATCGAGGGATGGTTGCCGAGACGTGCTCTGTCGTTAGTATTGGAATGGGCACAAGAGCACCGGACCGAACTCATGAAGGATTGGGAATTGTGTTCGAACAATCAACCAGCAAACAAAATCAACCCGTTACCATAGCTCCCGAAATTCGCTCGCGAGTGCCGTGGCGCGTGGTCAAAGTTGAGCCATTGGAAGACTTTCGCTTGCGTGTCCAATTTGTCGATGGATTGGAAGGCACCGTGAATTTGTCTGCGCTGATTCGGTCGCCTCGCGCCGGCGTCTTCGCGCCGCTTGCCGACGAGGTGCTGTTTAATCAGGTATTCGTGGATGGCGGGGCCGTCACTTGGCCAGGCGAGCTTGACTTGGCGCCGGATGCGATGTATGCCGAGATTAAGAAAACCGGCGAATGGATGCTCACGTAAACAACTGAGATCGAAGTCCGCCGTTTCCGTTTACCAGATCCAGGAGCGGTAGTCGCCGTCACCGATCGGTTGGCCCGGGGGCGGTTCGGCGAGCTTCGGCAACACGAGATCCTTGGGGTTCTTTTCAAATTTGTCGATCAAGGAAGTGGCGAATGCGTCGTTTGTGGACGGCTTCAGGTGCTCGATTGCAGAGATTGCAGTGCTGCGTACTTGGGGCGGCGCGGATTCGTCAACCGCCAGCCCGATCAGCCGCGTGAGAACAACATAGTTCACGGTCTTGGCGACTTCGGCTTCTAAGCCGGCACGAGGTTTGGCGCGCCAGGTTGCGTTCACCAATGTTTGAATCACTTCATCGAGACCGGGGTTGGCCGGGTTTTCGGAATGATATTGAACGAGGCGCGCGGCGCGTTGCGGATTCAGGATGAGGCTGACGGTGAGATCGGCGGCCGCTTCGGCGCCGGCCAGAGGATCGAATGTCAAGCCGGTGTGCGCGGGAAATGTTTCGTGAGTGCGCGGATAGCCGGGCGGCCGCGGCGGAATCAACTTCAGTATTCGTTCCGGAGATGGTGAGCGTTGACGGATCGATGGTTTGCAAGAAGCTGGTTCAACGCGCGGCGCTGCTCAGGCGGCGCAACGATTTGCGTTGTCGAGCTGTCCGTCGCCGCGAAGCGCATAGGTGTACTCGTTACCGCCGAGCACTTTGCTAGCCGCTTCAGTCTGATAGCGATGAAGGAAATACAGCGGTACGAGAACTTCGTCGAGCGTCGCCATGGGAGCGCCGATTTGGATGTTGTTCTCGCCGAAGCGGGAGAGCGCGATCGCGCGGATTTTGAGTAAACGCGCTCAATTCGTCGACTGCGTTGCCGCCGTTGTCCCATAGGTGCGACTTCGGATGCGCGCTCCCCGGAGGACGGCTGTCGGCGTCGGTGATGAAGATGATGCCGCGATGGGCGGCGTCCATCATGATTTTGTCGAGCGCCTGTTTTTCATCCGTTCCCGCAGGGAATTGCGAATAGCCCCAGGTGATGGCGATTTTGTCCCATTCGCCGATGCCGGCCGCATATGCATTCGAGAGGTCGAACGTGTTATCGGGACGAAGATCGATCCACGGCCCCGGGTAATCCATGACGGATGCGCGGTGCGCGGTGCTCGCAATGTAGTTGTGCTCGAGGCCGAGCGTGTGGCCGACTTCGTGCGCGGCAAGCTGCCGCAGACGCGCGTACACAGCATCGGTGAGACTCTTGGTTTTGTTGTCGCCGGGAACGTGCGGTGCGAGCAGACCTTCGAAGATGAGGTAATCCTGATGCTCGCGCAGAGAGCCGAGCGAGACGATGCCTTTGATGATTTCGCCGGTACGCGGATCGGTGAGTGAGTTGCCGTAGGACCAACCGCGCGTGGAGCGATGAACCCACTGGATGACGTTGTAGCGAACGTCCATGGGATCGGCATCGGCGGGCAGCACTTTCACCTGAAAAGCATTGCGGAAACCAGCGGCTTCGAATGCCTGATTCCACCAGCTTGCGCCTTCGATCAGCGCGGCGCGGATGTCGGCAGGAGCGCCGGGATCGACGTAGTAAACGATCGGCTCGACGGGATCGCTGACGGCGGCGTTTGGATCCTTCTTCTCAAGCCGATGGCGGGCGATGTAGCGCTTCATGACGGGCTTGTCGATGGGTGCCGAGAAATCCATGAATCCGGTTGCGAAGTAGCCGGCGCGAGGATCTTGCAAACGAGGCTTGTAGCCCGGCTCAGGAAGAGCGACAAAGGACTGGTGCTCACGAACGGTGACGGCTTCGGGAGACGGAGTGACTTCGGCAACGAGGTTGCCGGCAGGTTCGCCGGTGACGGTAATGGTGGTCTCGATTTCGGTGTTGCGCGGAAAGGCCTTCGTGTAAGCGAGATAGAAATCGGAACGGGTGGGATCGACGTGGTACTGGCCTTGATTTTGACGCTGGAGATTTTCGGCTACATGGGCGGCATCTCGCAGAAAAAAATTAGTGGCGTCGACAAGCACGCGGCCATTCTCTTCCGCCGCAACATCAAAACCCCACAGATGTGGAACGCGCGAACGAATCCTGCTCGGCATGCTTTTCGGCAGGGATTGTCGCCGGTGGCGCGGAAGCGGTAGTTCGATTCGATCAGCAGAACGCGCGGGCCGGAGCGTTCAAATTGAACAATGACGGGCTCGCTCATGTTCCCGCGGTCGAGTCCCAATTCATTGATCCCACGCCGGCGGAGAGAGCGGTGATGTAGAGGAACTCCCGATTGAAGCGGCTGATTTCGAGCCACATTTTGCCGCTGTGCTCATCCCAATACAGAGGCAAGAAGCCGTCGATTTTCCGCAGGCCCGCTGTGCGGGCGGTAAAACTCTGGGGCTCGGATGTGGCTGCGCGCTGACGCGCGAAGGCGAGAGACGAAGCAAGCAAGAGTGCAAGAAAAATTTTCTTCACAGGATTGCCATTGTCGCAGTTCCACCGGTATGTTTCCAACCGGCAATATACGTCGATAAGCTAAAATTGCTCCACTAACCGCTTATCAGTCGAAAGACAAACTTTGTTCGCACAACGGCACATACTGATCGTTGAGGACAACCCGGGTGACGTCCGCCTGATGAGAGAAGCCTTGCGCGAGTTGAAGCCCCCGGTAACGATTCACGTTGCCAGCGATGGCGACCAAGCGCTGCGATTTCTCCGGCGGGAAGAAGAGTACGCCGACGCTCCGCCGCCTGGGCTGGTTTTTCTTGACTACAATCTGCCCAAATCAAACTCGCGCGATGTGTTGAGGGAGATTAAGAACGACGAACAGTTGCGGATCGATCCCAATCGCTGTATTAACAACGTCGGATGCGGACCGAGACATCCGGGACGCGTATGAACTGTATGCGAACTGCTATTTGCGGAAGCCGGTCGATCTGGACGGATTCTTCCATACGGTCCGTTCCGCAGCTCATTTCTGGCTTGATGTGGCCTATACTCTAGCCAATCTTAGGGCGGACGCGCGAGATCGGGCCGATCTGTTATGATCAGTGCGCATGGCCAAGTACTCCATAGGAGTCGATCTTGGGGGCACTAATCTCCGGGTGGCTGCCATCAGCGCCGATGGCACGGTTTTGGACCGAGTTTCTATCCCCGCCGTTTACAAAGCCGGCCCGGAGCACGTAGTTTCAGACATCGTTACAACGATCGCCAGCATTCGATCGCATATGTAGTGGCGCGAGTCTGCAAGGCGTGGGAATCGGCGTACCCGGTTTCATAGATATGGAGAGGGGCGTGGTGGTGGGATCGGCAAATCTGCCTGGCTTCCAAGGGTTTCCGGTGCGCGATGCGATACAGCGGATTCTGGGGACACGCATCGTGCTGGAGAACGACGCTAACGCGGCTGCATTGGGTGAGATGTGGATTGGAGCGGGCCGAGACGTCAAAGATCTCATCCTGATCACTCTGGGCACGGGGATCGGCGGCGGCATTGTGATAGATGGCCAAGTGCTGCACGGCCATCTCGGCATGGCCGGTGAGATCGGGCACATGACTGTCTATTCCGGATGGAAATCCGTGCGGCTGCGGGAATTGCGGGTGCCTTGAGAAACACGCGTCGGCAACGGCCATTGCGGCGATGGGACGCATGATGCACTTCGGAACCGACGTGACATCCGAGCGTGTGTACGAGCTGGCGCTTGAGGGAAACGAGAGGGCGCAACTCATATTCAAGTCGATGGGGCGGGCGCTTGGGATTGCGATTGCGAACCTTATTAATCTGTTCAATTTTCCTCTTTATTTGCTGACGGGCGGCCCGCTGCCCGCGTGGGACATGTTCGCTCCGGCTATGTTCGAAGAGATCAAGACTCGCTCATTCACCTTTGTGCGAAACGGCACGCGGGTGGAACGGGCGCTTCTGGGAGCAGATGCGGGCTTGTTCGGAGCTGCCTACCTCCCTTTTCAACACCGCGGCGAACGTGAGGCCGCGGCAGTCGCCGGTTAACGAACCGCTCATCGACCCATATGTATTGGCTGGGGCTCGACATTGGAACGGGAGGTTCGCGCGCGCTTCTGGTGGATGCGGATGGCCGGGTACGATTTTCGTTCACTGCGCGCTCACGAGGAAATGTGGATGCAGCGCCCGCTCTGGGCTGAACAGGAACCAGAGGACTGGTGGAAGGCTTCAAAGGCGGCTATTTCCGGCGTTCTGAACAGCGCCGGCGTAGATGGGAGCGCGATCCGTGGGATTGGCCTTTCGGGGCAGATGCACGGTTTGGTGCTGCTGGATGACGACAAGAACGTGATCCGGCCGGCGCTGATCTGGTGCGATCAACGTAGCCAGAGACAGGTCGATTTCATCAATCAAAAGCTGGGCGCGCAGAATGTAGTGCGCTGGACTGCGAATCCGGTACTGACCGGATTTACGCTGCCGAAGCTACTGTGGATTCGCGATAACGAGCCGCAGACGTTTGAGAGAGTCCGGCAGATTCTATTGCCGAAAGACTTTCTCCGGTTCAAGTTGACGGGTGAACTGGCCACCGACGTCTCAGATGCGAGCGGCACTGCGCTGTTGGACGTGGTGAAGCGAGCGTGGTCTGAGGAGATGATGAGCGGCTTAGGGCTGGATGCGAGCATTCTGCCCAAAGGCATACGAATCGAGCGAGGTGACCGGCGTAGTTTCACGCAGACGGCGGCCGAAGTGACAGGGCTGGCGGAAGGAACGCCGGTGATGGCGGGCGCCGGGGACCAGGCAGCGAGCGCGATCGGGAATGGAATCGTGAAGCCGGGCGAGGTTTCTTGCACGATTGGAACTTCGGGCGTTGTGTTTGCTTTTCTGCAAGAACCGGCGTATGACGCCGAAGGACGCGTCCATACTTTCTGTCACGCAATTCCCGGCGCGTGGCACGTGATGGGCGTGACGCAAGGCGCGGGGCTGAGCTTGCAATGGCTACGCAATCAGTTGGCTTTCGAATCCACGTATGACGATCTTACGGGCGAGGCCGAGTCCTCGCCTCGCGGGGCAATGGGCTATTCTGGCTGCCTTATCTGATGGGCGAGCGCACGCCACACCTGGATGCAAACGCGCGGGCGGCTTGGATTGGAATAACGGCCAAGCACCGGCGCGCCGATCTGATTCGGTCTGTCCTCGAAGGGGTTTGTTATAGCCAAAACGATGGGCTGGAGATCATCCGTCAGCTTGGCGCGGCGCCGTCACAGGTGAGGCTCTCAGGCGGAGGCGCCAAGAGCGCGTTGTGGCATCAGCTTTTTGCCGATGTGTTCGACACACCGGTTGCGATCCTGGAGAGCCAGGAAGGCTCGGCTTATGGGGCAGCGTTGCTGGCTTTGATTGGTACGGGCGAGTACGCGAGCGCCGAAGAGGTCTGCTCGAAGGCGGTGAAAGAGATCGCCGTTAAGCGTCCGGAGAGCGCTGCGGCGGATTTCTATCGCAACGCTTATAAGGTTTACAGATCGTTGTACCCGGCTTTGAGAGCGAGCTTTCAATCCATCGATAACTTGAATGCCTGATGGCGGCGGCTTTCGCTACTGCGATATCGCGCTGCCGGTGCCGGTAGATCGCGCTTTCACGTACGAGCTGCCGCTTATCTTGCAGCATCGTGTACAGGTTGGATCGCGCGTGTGGGCGCCTTTCGGCGCGCGCCGATTGACGGGGGTCGTGTTGCGCTTGCACGACGTGGCACCTGAACAAGACACGCGTGAGATTTTGAGCCTGATTGACGAGGAGCCGGTACTCGATTCCGGGCTGCTGAAACTGGCGCATTGGATTGCCGAGTATTACTGCGCGCCGCTGGGCGAAGTACTGAAAGGCATGCTGCCGTTGAGTGGCGAGATCCGGCGCAGCACACAGTATTCGCTTACAACAAAAGGGCACGATTTGGCGCGGCAGCTTAGTATTGCTCCGCTGAAAGATGCCGCAACGACGGTTCTAACTCTCTTGGACGAACGTCCGAGATCGACTGAATATCTGGCCGCTAAAGTCGAAGGCGCGCGCGCGACGCTTCGATCTTTGGTAAAGCGCGGTTGGGTAGTTGCCGAAGAACAGCGGCAGGAGCGTGATCCGTTGCGCGCATCAGCCGAGCGCTTGGAAGTTGGGTTTGTGCGACGAGCCGATCCGGAAACCAAGTTAAAGAAGAGTCAACGAGAGCTGCTGGCTTTTCTGGAGCTGCATCCGGGAGAACATTCGCTAGCGGAGCTTGCAAAGACGCTGAGAAAGGCGAGTGAGGACGCGCGGGCTTTGGCGAAGCGGGAACTGGTGAGCTTGGAAATTCAAACGGCCGCGATTGCAAGCGGCTTCGAACGGCCTAAGCCGCAGCTCAATTCGTATCAGCAGGCCGCGTTCGATGCTATTCGCTCCGCACTTGAGGCAAACGCGTTCCAGTCGTTTCTATTGCAAGGAGTGACCGGTTCCGGCAAGACGGAAGTGTACATGCGCGCGATTGAGGCGGCGTTGGGGAGGGGCAAGAATGCTTTGTTGCTGGTGCCTGAGATTGCGCTCACGCCCGCAGTGGCGGGGCAATTCTTCCACCGCTTTGGAAAGCAAGTTGCGATTCTGCATTCGGCGTTTGGCGATGCAGAACGCGCGGAGCAGTGGCGCCGCGTGCGTAACGGGCAAGCTCGCGTGGTGGTAGGAACAAGATCGGCGGTATTCGCGCCCGTTCAGAATCTGGGGCTGGTGATTGTCGACGAAGAACACGATGGAGGCTATAAACAGCAGGAGACTCCGAGGTATCACGCACGCGATGTGGCAGTTATTCGCGCGAAGGAGGCAGCCGGTGTTGCAGTGCTTGGTTCAGCGACACCGAGCATCGAGACGCGGTTCAATGCCGAGAACGGGAAGTCCAGGCTGCTATATCTGCCTGAGCGGATCGCTCAGAGACCCATGCCGAAGGTGCAGATTATAGACATGCGCACTGAGTTTCTGGAGACGAAGAAACAGTCGACGTTCTCGCGCAAGCTGCTCGAGGAGATGCGGCAGCGACTAGAGCAGGGCGAGCAGTGCATACTTCTGATGAATCGGCGTGGGTTCTCAAGTTTCATGGCGTGCCGCGCGTGCGGAGAACGAATGCAGTGCGAGAACTGTTCGGTTGCGCTGACACATCATCGGCGCGACCGGCGCATGCTGTGCCACTACTGCGGATGCGCAGAAAAAGTGCCGGTCGAGTGTCCCAAGTGCGGCAGCGACTACATCCAATTTCTGGGGACCGGCTCTGAGCGCGTGGAGGACGAGTTGCATCGGCATTTGCCGACCGCGCGGATTGCACGGCTCGACCGAGATACCGCCAGCGCGAAGGGCGCATTCGAACAGATACTGAATGCGTTTCGCGGCGGTGAGATCGACATTCTAGTGGGGACGCAGATGATTGCGAAGGGCCACGACATTCCGAATGTGACGCTTGTGGGCGTGGTGCTGGCGGATATCGGATTGAGCATGCCGGATTTCCGCAGTGCCGAGCGCAGCTTTCAGTTATTGACGCAGGCGGCCGGCCGTGCGGGCCGCGGCGACGTGCCGGGGCGAGTGATCGTACAGACGTTGAATCCGGAACACTATGCGATTCGTTTTGCAGCGGAGCAAGACTACGAAGGCTTCTACCGCAAAGAGATTGAATTTCGGAAATGGATGCGGTACCCACCGTTTGCCGCTCTCGCAAACGTGCTGGTGAGAGCCGAGAAACAGGAGGAGGCGCTGCGACTGGCAACACAACTTGGGCATGTGCTGATGCCTCCGCCGGAAGGCGTACGCGTGATGGGACCGGCGGAAGCGCCCATGCTGCGTCTCAAAAACGAGTTCCGCTACCAGATTCTGGTGAAAGCCGCCAAGCGGAGTACGCTGAGGCAGATCGTCAACGATTTGCGCGGTTTTGCGGAGCGCGAAAAGTGGTCTGCGACCACACTAACGATTGATGTAGACCCAATTAGCATCCTGTGATCGGGTGTTAAACTCGGGTCAGTGCGGCGGTTGTAGCTCAGTCGGTAGTAGCGCCAGATTGTGGTTCTGGATGTCGTGGGTTCGAATCCCACCAGCCGCCCCAATTTCTTTCAGCCACTTACATCGATAACATCCCTTTCACGTGTAATGGCGTGTTACGTGATACATAGATTCCGGCTTGTGCTGCGCAAGCAGGCCAGCCTCAATATGGGGCGCTGTTCAATCGTGACCGTCATAGCGCTTCACTCATTCTCTCAATATTGCGAAGGCGGAAGGGCATGTTTCCATACGCCACCAGCCGCCCCAGATCAGTAAACTGAAACGGTATGAGCACCGCTCTGCACGTTCGTTCGAAATTGTCCGCGGACGATTACAGCAAGCTGCCGGAGATCCCTGGTTACAAAGATGAGTTGCTAGAAGGAGAACGCGTATTGGCGCCTATGGCGAAGTTCCAGCACTTCGCTTTGCTTGATCGACTGCATAAGTTATTGATCGAGCAGTTTCACGAGGCGCGAGTAGTACGCGAGACTGCCTGGCGCTTCGAGTCTAGTTAGGGTCTTGAAAGCGTTCCCGGCCCAGATCTGATGGTCATTCGGCCTGAAGACTACCAGCAAGCGGAACAGAGCAACGGATACTTCGAAGGTAAGCCGTACTTCGTAGTCGAAGTGATCTCACCTTCGGAACGCAAATCGCGCCGTATGCAAAAGGTTGGCCTGTACCTTGAAGCCGGAGCAGGCGCAGTCGTAGAAGTCGATGACACGAAGCGGCTGGTCATTCTATACCGATCAGACAGGGAAGCTGCAGAAGTGTCCGCCGATCGCATCAATTGGCCTTTCGCAGCGGATCTCAACGAACTTTTTCTCTGAGAAAAACGCTTGACGGATGGTCGCCATCTGGTAACTTTCGACGTTTGGGACCGCTTTCACAGGCTCGCTTTTCTGATCCATGGAGTTAGAACGCTATACACGGGAACCGCGGTAGTTCGGGCTTTGCGGCTGCGGATAAGGCGGCGTTCAGCAAGGTGAGCGACCGCGGTTTGCACAGACCGCTTGGAGATGCCGCTAATATCCGCAAGAACGCTGTGGCTGATAGCTACCGTGTCTCGTCCCGAACCGTGAGTCAAGCGGTAAAGTTGCAGGTATACCAGAAACGCCGCACTTGATCTACTGTGCGCGACTAAATCACGCATCAAAACATCGATTACGTAAGGATCGACCTTCATCGCTAGCGCAGAGATTACTATAGCAACCACCGCATTATTTCCGGAAACAACCTATTGATTTCTACCGGCTCCGCTGGCATTCTGTGGGTACATGATCAAGCGGATCAAATTCCTCGGCATCCCTGTCAGCAATCAGGACAGAGCACTCGCGTTTTACACAGAGAAACTAGGATTTCGAGTGCTCACAGATCAGGCCTTCTCGGATGAACAGCGTTGGATTGAGTTGTCCATTCCGGGCGCCGAAACCGGTGTTGTCCTGTTCACACCCAAAGGGCACGAAAATCTCGTTGGCACCTTCGTCAACACGTCGTGGGAGGTAGATGACATCGATAAGACCTATTCAGAACTGCAAAGTAAGGATGTCGAGTTTAAAGGACCGCCAGAGAAGCAGCCCTGGGGCACGTTCCTGATGCTTAAGGATTCGGAAGGCAACCAAATCATCCTTTCTTCGCGTTGAACGATGTCTCCCGGGTTAGAAGTGAAAGCGGTAGCGCACTTCGCCGTAGATCTGTCGCGGATTGGTCCAATGCGTTCCGCCGAAGGTATTGCTTGTATCGAGAAGGTAACGCGAGTTGCCGATGTTTGTTACGCTCGCTGAGAGGGACCAGTTCTCGCCGAACCTCTTGCCCAGCGATAGGTCAAAAGTGGAATGCGGCGGAAGGTGCTCCGGGCCGTTGCCATTGAGAAAGCCGGAACCGAATTGATACGCCGGCGTTGCCCACATTCGGTGAGGCAGGTTCAATGCGAGGACCGCAGTTGCGGTATTGCGCTGGTCGTGATCGACCAGGAAGTTTCCCGTTGGTGCATCTTCGATCAGTCCGCCGGTTATCGGCCCGATACCCCGCGCAATTTGGTTCGAGTACGCCATACGTAGCTGGGCAACGCGAAACATTTGCGGTGAACGAACGGTTACTTCCGTACCGCCAACGATCGCGCCCAGATCGGTCAACGGAATGAATATGCCCGAATTTCCAATCACGTCGTGATCGAGAAAGTTGCGTGCGCTGGTATGAAAGTCATCGGCTTCAAGAGCCCATCCACGTAATGGGATGGTGATGCCAAAATCGTGCTGAATATCGCGCTCCCCACGGAGCGGCACAAACCCATAACCCTGCGCCACGGCGAATTGCAACGACGGGCCCTGTAAGCTATCGAGCGGCGGCGGTTGAAAGTAGTATGCATAATACCCCCGCAAAATCCAATTCAGGCGAGGAATGCGAATTGCTGCTCCGAGCCTCGGGGTGGCCGCGTTCTCGTTAACCAGCCCAGAGTAATGAGTAAGGCGTAGACCTAAATCGAGAGTGAGCCAACGTGTGACTTTGTATTGATCTTCGGCGAAGGCGGAATCGGAATTCGCCCAGCGGGATTGCCGCTGGTTTAGATCCTGGCCGCCTGGGTTCTCAGCCAGAGCGAAAAATGTGTTGCCTCGCTGCGCCCAGGCTTCGATACCAACAGACGCATTGTGCTTTTCTTCTTGAACCTGAAGGGCCGATCGGACGCCAACATAATCTGACCGATTGTTGTCGTCAAGGATGAATGGCGTGTCATTCGGGCCGCCCGCGTAATCGGCGCGATTGAAATGAAAGTAGGGCGTGACCATGACGAGCACGCCTTCGGAAAAGGTGTGAGCCCAGTTGAAGCCCAGGAGGTAATCTCGCTCAAGCTCACGATCGGCAATACCGGACGCCTGCTGATCGGGCGTGTTTGGTATTTCATAACGAGTTCCACGCAGCGAAGCGATCAAACGTAATTGGTCGCTTGCGTCAGGGTTGAATAGCAGCGAGACAAACCCCCCGGTACCGAGATCGCTGTCATGGATGACTTGAGGGACTGGAGTATTCAATCCCAACTGTGAACGATTTGCGTCGACGCTCGCGTAATAGGCGAAGCGCTGGGTGTGGCTGCCGATGTTGAACTGGTCGTCTGTCGAGTAGAAATTGCCCGCGGACATAATAAGATCCGCTTCATTGTTGCGATCAAAGCCGGATGGAGTGACGACGTTGAAAAAGCCGTAAGTGCGATCGCCGTATTCGCTCGAGTAGCCGCCGCGCTCTGTTTGCAGCTCCGCAACGTCCTTCGGATTGATCAGAGGCGCGATGTTCGCCGCGATATTTGTGTTTATCACGGGGATTCCATCGAAGAACCAATTCACCTGATGGCCGCCCCGCATGTGGAGCATGTCGTGCACCATGTAGGCGCCTGGCGTGAAGTCCGTAATCATGGCAAGGCTATTCGTTTGATCGGCGCCGGGCGTTTGCTGGATCTCTTGCGACGACACGTAGGTCTGAACGGTTGAAGTTTCCGTTTTGAGGTGGCTTGCCTCGCTGGCTACTTCAACAGTTTGGTTGAGGCCTGCGAGCTCGAGTTGCAGGTGAACCACCTGCTCCTTTCCCGCCTGTAGTTCGACAGTCTGGCGGCCTGGTTGGAATCCTTTTGCGGAGACCGTTAAGGTGTAGGTCCCGGGCGAAACGGCATCGTATTCGAACTGGCCGTTCGCGTCGGAGGTCAGCGTAAGGGGCGTGGTTAGAGAAGATCCTGACACAACCACCTGAGCGCCCTGTACAGGGCGATGCTGTGGATCGTGGATAACGCCGCGCAATGCTTCCGGCCCCGGGGCGGCTTCGGCCGGCGCGATGAAACAGCAGAGTCCGATTACGGCCGCCAGCAACGCAAGCGCGCGAGATTGAACCATCGTCATTCCTCTTCAAGAACACACAGAGAATTCGCTGCCTGTAACAGGCAGCAAATTGGGTGAAACGAGTGTCTATGAAACGAACGAGGGTGGCCCGCGTTTTTGCCACGCGTGCTGGGACAAAACTTGGAGGCGTGCTTCTGTGCGGGCGCGCACAACAGATGCGGGACGCAACTCTGCAAATGTTGTTCGGGATGGAGCAGCTAAAGTGCACCCGGATATCAGCCCCTCCGGCTGTCCGGCGACCGAATAGGGACATCTACCCGCAAGCGTCGGTCCTTCGGGAAGGTTGCCTGCCAATGGCATCGTGCATTTATGAACGCCCGTGCGGCGGCAGCACTTGGGTACGTTTACACTATGCGCGTTGGAAAGCGCCGGCAAGAATAACAGCGAGTTGAGCGCGTAAAGCAACAGAAGTGCGCAGACCCGCGTCATCAGTGCCATTGTATTCCCTGTAATTGTGCAGCACCGGGATGTCCGTTCAATGGTAAGATTCGGGCGTTGGAGGTAATAACGGATGGCGAACTGCTCTAGACGTGGTTTCCTGCGAGCAGGCCTGGCGGCGGGCGCGCTAGCCTCAACGGGTTTGCTGCCGGCTGAGGCTGCTTCCGGCGGCAAGGCGAGCGATTGGGTCACGCTTGGAAAGTCCGATGCGAAAGTAACGCGGCTGGCGTTCGGAACCGGCTCAATGAGCGGGCAGGTACAGCGCGATCTGGGGCAAGATCAATTCAATTACCTGGTTCGCTATGCATACGACCATGGAATTCGATTCTTCGAAACTGCCGAGTCCTACGGTGACATGCATCGCATGTTGGGAATTGCCCTGAAAGGTATTCCGCGCGACAGCTATGCGCTGATGTCGAAGATAACGACGCACGGGGACTCCGATCCGAAGATGAAGCTGGACGAGCTGCGCAGGCTGGCCAACACCGACTATTTCGACGTGATGTTGCTGCACTGGCAGCACGAGCCAACCTGGCCGACCGACTCTGAACGTTGGCAGGAAGCGATTTTGGAAGCGCAGCAGAAAAAGCAGATTGTCGGCCGCGGCGCATCCGTCCACGGGCTGCCCGCTTTACGGCAGTTCCCGAGTAATCAGTTCCTGCAAGTTGCCATGATTCGCATGAATCACAAAGGCGTTCGTATGGACGCCGAGGATTACGAAACCAACGGGCTGGGAAACGTACCCGAGGTAGTGCAGCACGTGAAGCAGGTCCGTGCCGACGGCATGGGCGTTATCAGCATGAAGCTGGTCGGCGAGGGTGCATTCACCCAACGATCGGACCGGCAGACAGCACTCAAATTTGCGTTTCGAAATGCCGGTGTCGATAGCGTCACCATCGGTTATAAAAATAAAGCGGAAATCGACGAAGCTATCGAAAACGTAAATCTCGCGTTGGCGTAGCGGAATCGGCTCGGCTGGATTCCAGCGGCTAGAACGGTTCTCCGGGCAACGGCGCAATCACAGGGGTGATCTTTCCCCAGCCTTGCTCCTGGGCGGCTTTCATGTCTTTGCGGAGTTGTTCGGGAAGTGTCTCGTTTAACTTCGGACGGCCCGGTTCCTGTGCAAGCTGCCAACCGATGGCCGATATCGTCTTCGACACGATCAGCATCTCGTGAAAATCGATCTTGTCAGGCGTATCGCCCGGACGGTGATAATCCGGATGCAGTCCCGTGGTGAAGAACGCGATCGGAATCCCCACTTTGGCGAAGTTGTAATGGTCGCTGCGATAGAAGATTCGCTGACCGCGCGCTGTCGGCCCAAGATTATCGTGCGTTTTGTCCGGAACAGTCGCGTCGTAGAAGTGATTCAACGTTAACTTCTGATACCCGTTGTTGACACTTTCAATCTTGTTTTCGAGATCGTTGCTGCTGACATTCGGGCCGACGACAAGAATCTCGCCGGGGTTGACCAAGACGTGAGTGCGGTCCGAATCCTGGAACCCAGGCCCCTTGGTTCGGCCGATCATATCGATGTTGAGGTCGGCAACAACCTTGCTGAGATCGATGGGCGGAAACTCGACGAAATACTGCGAACCCCAAAGGCCTTTTTCCTCGCCTCCGTTCCATAAGAAGATGATAGTGCGATCGGGCCGTACACCCCGGGCCGCACCCTCTGCATACGCGTGCGCAATGCCGAGGAGAGCCGTGGACCCGGAACCATCGTCGTCTGCGCCATTATTGATGTTGTGGGCGCCCGGAGCCGCATTGGCAGCGATCCCGATGTGATCCAGGTGGGCGCTTAGGACTACATACTCGCCTTTCTTAACCGGGTCGCAGCCTTCGATTATGCCGACCACGTTTTCCGCATGGCCGGGTACGTTTTTCAATGCGAGCTTCAGGCTAAGAGTTTTCTGCGAGCTGAATGTGAATGGTTCCTCCTTGGCATTGCTGAAGGATGACGCGAGGATCTGTTCAGCGGTTTTCTTCTCGCCTGTGAATATGCTGTTCGTCATCGCCAGTTCGGCGGTAATGGACGGAACGGCCGGGCAGGCTAATTGAGGCTGAAATTTGGCGACTTGGTAGTTCGGGCCGTTGGGGCCTGTGGGACGGCCGGCGATGGTAGGCCCAAAGAAATTGCCGCTTCCGTTCGACTCACTTGTGGCAATTAGCTGCTGGTAAGTGGCAACTCTCACAACCGCGAGCGCGCCGTTCTTAGCGGCAGCCTGTTCAGGAGTAAGGAAATCGGTACATTCCTCACCCAAGGGGTTCGGGCCTTGGCCGGGGCGGCCATTGTTTGCCGCCATCTGGGCAGCTATTTCGGGCGGCAGCCCAGCAACTACGACGATCTTGCCTTTGACGTCTAATCCGCTGAAAGGGTCGATGTGCGTCTTGGTGACCACATACCCGTTGCCGGCGAAAGCCAAATTTCCCGACACATCCAGTGGTTGAAGACCCGGGCCGCCGCGTCCGCCGTTAAGGCTCCAATCTTTTCCGTACTCGAATGTACTGGTGTGGAGCCGGGATGCCGAGTTATTCTCAGCGGCGGGCGTCGAAGCCGGAGAGCTTTGCGCGCTGCCCGTGGCCGGTGTGCCGGCAGCGGGACCTTGACCGGCTGCGGGGCTTGGACCGGCAGCGGCGCCTGGGCCGTTGCGCGCACCGCGGGGGACCAAGCCAGTTACGGTGACGCGACTCTCATCGGCCAGAATTTGCTTGCTGACAAGTTCAAATGGCATCAAATACTGCTGCAAGGGGCCATTCGTGCCAGTGGTGCTGCCGCCCGGCTTAAGACCCCATTGCGCGAGATTACTGGCGACGTAGAGAGCGGCAGTATCGTAACCGCGCGACGGCAGGTTTCTTCCTTCCAACTGATCTGAAGCGAGGAAGTAGTCGTATATCTTTAGCTCTTCTTCACTTATCGCGTCGGAGTTGCCGATGGAGGCGGCGGCTCCGGGTTTGGGCTTTAAAGGCTTGGACTTGGGGGCGGCGTAACTGTTGGTTTGGACAACAGACAGCGAAAGGAGCACGACGGCAGAGAAGGCCGCAGGGATGATTCGACGCATAGATTGTGGGAGCGAGTTTCGACTCATTGTAATGGCTCATACACGTAGCCCGAGGTTACTTCGGTAGTAACGGATACGTTGCGCGACGGGTTTGAAGGATGAAGATTTTGAGCTGTTCTTCTGAAAGTTGGCGTCTTTGCGGTCGATCAGCAAGATAGGGATAACGCGGCCGGTGCGATACAAGACGCGCCGACGGCTCAGGTCCGAAGAGGCAAAGTGGACGAGGAGACTGGCGCAAAGGTAGATTGCGGCACGGCCGACTTTCAGAAAGCCCGGTCTGCGTTTGAAGAGCTTCGAAAGAAATCAGCGCGGGAAGCTGCACAATTCGGACTGCGGCACTTGTCTGAGCACGGGCAAGACGAAACGGGACGCGTCATCGTGCCTTGGCTGGCGTACGGGTTCGAGTACGCGCAGGTGCTCATCGATCCCGCAGCTCTGGAAGAGGATGAGGCTATCCAATCTGCCCAAGTGATGAGAAATGCCGATAAACGGTTCTTCACAAAATTCGCAGCTCTGTCTGAAGACGCAACACTGAGCTATCCGCATTTCCTGCACGCCCTTAGCATCATGCAGGCGGTTGCGCTACCTCAGGTACTTGCCTCTTGGCTGCGTAGCTTTGTTCATCATCCAGTAAAGGAAATCCGGTCTAAAGCGGCGAAGGAGACGACCGCGAAAACGCCTAATCTCACGACCGTCGAGCGGCTATTCAAGTCAAGCGATGCGCGAGTTCGAGCCAATGCGGTGGAGGCGCTCTGGAGTCTGGATAACGACAGCGCTATTGAACTGTTTCGGAAGGCGCTGCTCGACAGCTCTTATCGCGTGGTTGTGAATGCACTGGTGGGTCTGCAAGGCAGGAATGTGGGAGGAGCCCGCGAGACGTTAGTCGCAATGTCCGGCCACCGGTCTCCCGCTGTGAGGCGTTCGGCTGCGTGGGGTTTGGGTGAGATCAAGGACGCGGAAGCAAATCGCGCCCTGGAAAGAATGGCTGCCGAAGATCCAGAGGAGCCCGTACGAAAATGGGCGTCCCTGCAACTGGAAAGGAGTTCCAGACGTGCAGGAGACCCACCCGACACTCAGACACCCAGGGCCTCAGCCTAGGAGGCCGGCTGTCAGGCCATGTTGGTGCGCGGTTTTTTCCATAACCCGCGCGTGAAATCCGGAAAAGATTGGGGCGCACTGCCTTGCGCGACAGAAGACACACTGAGCGGTCCAGGCGCGCTCCACGCGGCAGCATCGTAGACGTCCATGTCGGGCACAAGTCCGTGGCGCATGGACTCGACAAGACGCGCGGCCATCACGAAATCCATCCCGCCATGGTCGCCCTCCGTTTTTGCTTGCTCCCCGTGGGTGCGCCAAAACGGATGCGTGTACTGCGAGACATATGCGTCGAGCGGAGTAAAGGCTTCCTTTTCCGGGTTGTCAACGTAGATGCGCGGAGGGTAATCGCGGAACACGCCCTTGCTGCCGGAGATCAGGTTGATGCGATCGTATGGCCGCGGGTTGACCACATCGTGTTGCAGCAGGATAGTGAGACCATTGGCCGTTTTGATGAGGCTGAGATTCATGTCTCCGCAGATGTACTTTTCTTTCCACTTGGGACTGTCCTTAGGGACGTTGGCCGCACGCCATGCATCTAGACCGATCTCGCGTGAACTCATGGAGACCATGTATTCGAAACGGTCACCGCGCTGAATGGCCATGTAGTTGGCGACCGGTCCCAATCCGTGGGTAGGGTACAGGTTGCCGTTTTTTTCAGTGTGCGGGAGCCGGCGCCAGAGACCCTCACTGCGATCTTCAAACAGGATGCGGCGGAGGTCATGAATATAGCCGCCCTCGCCATGCAACAAGTCTCCGAGGAGACCACCGCGGACCATGCTCAACACCATAAGTTCGTTCTCGCCGTAACAGCAGTTCTCGCACATAATGCAGTGCCGGCGAGTACGTTCGGAGGTGTTGACCAGCGACCAGCAATCATTGATGGTTGTGGCGGCGGGCACCTCAACCAAGGCATGTTTGCCGTTCTTCATTGCGGCCAGTGCGGCAGGTACGTGCCAAGTCCAGGGCGTCGCAATGTAGACAACGTCGATGTCATCGCGCTTGACGAGATCTTCGAACGCGTGATCGCCATCGGTATAGAGAGCGGGTTCAGCGAATCCTTTTGACGTGGTGGTTCGCTGCGCTTCGAGCGCGTGATCACGGACGGGATCGCAGATTGCAGTGAACTGAACCCCATCAGTCGCCAAAAAAGTCTTGAGCATCGAATTGCCGCGCAGACCGGCGCCGATGAGACCCATCCGAATCTTTTCACGCGGCTCAAACGCCATTCCGATGACGGTAGTGGATTGCGAGCGGCTCGCCTGGGGTTCTGGCGCATTGCGCGCATCGACGGATGTAACCGTGGCGAGCGTGGCTCCGAGCGCCTGCAACACGCTCCGACGGGTCGTATTCTCGGGCATGCTCTACCGCGGGAACTCAAGCTGCGCGAGCATCTGTTTCCAGGTCACCAATTGAAATGAGCGCAACTTGCCGCGGTGACTGATCAGGTAAACTCCGCGCTTGCTTACCACCAGTTGTTTGCGGGTTGATTGACCGGCTTTCGCACTCGTTCGCGGCATGCGGACATCTTAACGCAATGTCGCGAGGTAATTGCCGTAGCCGATCACGATTGTCGAGAGCAGAAGTACGGCCAGTCCTAATCCGAGAACACGCTTCGACTTCGCACTGGCGCCCCTCCACTCATGCAGCCCCACTCCCCACAAGGTGCTGAATATCACGATGCTGGCCATGTGAAGAGTCCAGCTCGAGAAACGATAAGCACCCATTTTCGTTTCGCCCATGGTGTAGAAGAAAAACTGGAAGTACCACGTAACTCCGGCAAGCGCACAGAATAAGTAGTTCGAAAGCAGCGGAACGCGCGCGGCTTGACGAAGGACTTCCGTGGGAACGTGCGTGAGAACACTGGCAGTCGGTCCGGCGAGTGCAATTTCTTCCGTTGGCACACTTCGCGGTGGAATTAAGTCGACGGGTAGTTCGGAGGCAACGTATTCGCGTCCCGTCTTGTTGCGAATGTTCAGGAACACGGTCCAGATAAAGTTCGTCGTGAAACCGCCGAGAAGCACAACCACGAGAACGGGCAAGCCTTGCCAGAGCGGAGCGGTTCCGTGCCGGATGGTGAGGTTCTTGATTGGGTCGCCTGCGGCGAGACCATAAGCAAAACAGGCGCTCATAACTCCAGAGAGCACGGCGACGGCGAAGCCTTTCTTGAGATCGAACTCTTTGATTGCGGCTTGCTGCTCTTCTAGCGGCATTGAGCGATCTTTGTAGACGCCAGCCAAGCCTGCGATGGCTATGCCGATGAGACAGATCGCGATTCCTAAAAGAATGACGCGTCCAGAGACGGTGCCCGTCACCTCCGTGAAGAATACACCGCGAAAGATGGGCGGCATGAGAGTGCCGAACGCAGCGCATAGCCCCATCACGACAGCCATACCCAGCGAGAGCCCGAGGAAACGCATTGTAAGGCCAAACGTGAGGCCACCGATTCCCCAAAGCAGACCGAAAAAATAGCACCAGAACAGGTTCGATGCAGGCGTGGCACGGAGGACGGTGGGCAAATCGTTGGTAAGAAGGCCAGCGAGAATCCAGGGTGCAATAATCCAGCTAAAGAAGCCGCCGACAAGCCAATACGTCTCCCATGACCAGCCCTTGACGCCGCGATACGGGACGTAGAAGCTGCCGGACGCCAGCCCACCGAGCCAGTGAAACAATACGCCGAGAGCCGGATTCGGTGTCATGCGTCTGTGTTTGGAGGAATGCTTCCGAAAGGCCGCCGTCCACCGGAATGACGTGTCCGGTTGTCTTCGCGCTTTCCTCGCCGGCCAGCCAAACGATGGCGTTCGCGCAATCCTGGGGTAAGATCGCGCGGCGAGTCAGAGTGCGTTGTGCGTAAAACGCGGCGAGCTTTTCCCGCAATTCCTCCGTGGTCTCCGATTCCGCGAACTCGACCTTATATTTCTGAAGCGACTGCAACACACGATTTCTCGGGAACATGGTTGAGCCCGCAACCACCGTGGCCGGCGCAACTCCATTCACTCTGACCAGCGGCGCCAAGCATATGGCTAGCTCACGGATGAGGTGGTTCAACGCGCTCTTGCTGACGTCGTAGGCTTCCGTTCCCTGCTTGGGCACGATGGCGTTGGCGGATGTTGTGAGCACGAGCGAAGCGGGCAGTTTCTGGTCTCGAAGAATCCAGCCGGATTCGCGAGCTAATAGGTAGTTCCCTGTGACGTTCACGAGAAAGGTCTTGCTCCACTGGTCGGCAGAGAGCTGTCCGTCCTTTTGCGCTACGGGGAAAATGGCCGCAGTGTTGATTATGATGTCGATTCCACCGAACTCGAGAACTGAGAAACGCGCAGCGTCCGCGATGCTTTCCGCAGACCCGAGGTCGGCCGCGGTGTGGGCCACAATCTCTGCCGAGCTCGCGCCGGCGATCTCTGACGCTACTTGTTTCGCCGCGTCCGCATTCTGGTCCGCAACTACGACGTGCGCACCCTTGCGGGCAAGCAGGAGCGTTACTTCCCGGCCGATGCCGCTGCCGCCACCGACAACGAGAGCAATTTTGCGGCTGAACTCCGATTCGGCAGGCATGCGCTGCAGCTTGGCTTCTTCCAGCGCCCAGTACTCGATTCGAAATGCTTCTGAACGCGGCAGCGCCACGTAATTATGGCGGCTTACGAACTGTTCCGATTGCTCTGGGTGGCGCGCTTGCGGCAGCGGATGCGAAGCGGGACCTGAATCCAATGCGTTCGCTCCGGCCATGACATGAATGGCGTTGATGAAAAACTCCGTGCCGATACGCGCTTCCTTTTTGTTCTTGGCGAACCCGAAGATACCGACGCCAGGGATGAGAACGATCGATGGATTGGAATCGCGCAGCTTGGGCGAGTCGGCCGTGGCCCAGTCTTTGTAGTAGGCCGCATACTCGTTGCGATACGTTTGGGCGCGCTCCGCTACGAGCGCTTTCAATGTCTCGAGACCTTCTTCGCTGGGATGCCAATCGACCAACATCGGGCAGATGCGCGTTCTAAGGAAATGATCGGGGCAACTGGTGCCGAGCGTGCCAAGTTCCGCGGCCCATTCTGAACCGGCGAATTTGAGCGCATCCTCATCGTCGCTGTAGTGAGCGATGACGCGGTGATTCGAGGACATGATGCCTCGCAACGTGGGAAGAACTGCCGCTGCGATCTCTCGGCGGTTCGGCAACGGCGCATGCTTTCGGCCACCAAATGCCGGTGCTTTGAGCGTTTTCTGGTGCGCCAGGATGAACTCGCCCATCTGATCGATGGTTTGGATACTGTTCAGATAGCATGCGCGCTGCGTGTCGCCCCAGGTGAAAAGACCGTGGCTGCCGAGCAGAACTCCCTCACAACCGGCATTCTCTTCGACGGCCTTCGCCAGTTGAAGCGCCAGTTCAAAGCCGGGACGTTGCCAGTGCAGCCACACAATCTTGCGCCCAAACTCACGATTGAACTCTTCCAGCTTTTCCTTGCCGTTGGCTGCGGCCGCGATGGCGATCGCCCAATCCGGATGAAGGTGGTCGACATGATCGTAGGGCAGAAATGCGTGCAGCGGCGTGTCAATGGAAGCAGCCACTCGGTTCTGCCCAAAAGCCGAGAGTGGATAGTAGCGGACCATCTCGTCTTCGTACGGTTCGCCGCGATAAAGCTGCTTGAGTTGTTCCAGGCGATCTAGATAGAGCAGCGCAAAACCCGTTTCTTTGATGGAGCCCGAGATCGCCGCCGCTGCCCTTTACGGCGAGGACAGGAACAGGCTTACTCGTGAACGGGTCGGGTAGTTGTATCTTCGAGCTTGTATTCCCTCCGCCGAAGTTCGTGATGCGAAGGTCCGCCCCAAGTAAGTTGGACCGGTACCGCAGAAGCGCGAGTGGGTCGCTCTCTAATTGCGCGGCGACGCCGTGGGTCCCAAAGATCTTTTAGAAGATGGACGCTTTCGGTGCTCGTCGGCATAGGGCTTAAGCGTAAGACGTGATGCCGGCCATGTTTTTCGCGTGGCGCTCTCTTGCGATCCGCTCAAGATAACCGCTGGAGCGAAACGCATCCATTGGGTCCCGCGGCAGACGTTTCGATGCGCGCCACTCGATTGCGGCGGCCCTCACATCCGTAGAGAAAGCATCCTGCAGATAGGACTCGGCGCGCACAAGATCCGACTGTTTCTGAGCGGCGACGAGGCCTTCATAGTTCACCAGCGACGCTTTTGCAAACAGCTCCTGGGCAAACGTCACGGTCTGAATCATTGCTTCGATTTTGCCCTTCAAATTGTGGCTCTGATCGACCATATAGGCGATGTCGGCGCGAGCACCGGTCTCCCACTCAAAGAAAAGAATTTCGTGAAAAATTCGAAATACCTGGTAGGGATCGATAGAGCCCATGGTGAGGTCGTCGTCGGCGTAGCGGCGGTCATTGAAATGGAAGCCGCCGAGCATGTTCTCGGAGAGCAGCCACGCAACGATCTGTTCGATGTTCTGAGCCTGATAGTGATGGCCGGTATCGACAAGCACCTTCGCTTGCCGACCCGCTGCACGAGCGAGCAGCGTTGCCATGCCCCAATCGGCGATATCGGTGTGATAAAAAGCCGGCTCAAACGGCTTGTACTCAATGAGAAGACGCTGATCGGGTGATAGCATCTGGTGACTCTGCTTCAGCAACTCGGTAAACCAAGCCTTGCGCTGACGGATGTTGGCGGTCCCCGGGTAGTTAGAGCCGTCGGCGAACCAGAGAGAAATGTCGCGGCAGCCGAGTTGCTTTGCGATTTCGATGCTGTCCTTCGTGTGCTGTAGCGCGGCTTGGCGCGCATCATTCTCTGGATTGCCGAACGAGCCGTGCTTGTAAATCTGGTCCTGGAAGTAGTTGGGATTGATTGCACCAGGCTTGACCCCATACCTGGCAGCGATTCTTTCCACTTCGCCGCAACTCTGCGCGCCGTTCGGAAAGTCCCAAAGGACGTGCAATGCCAGAGTCGGACAGGAACCGGTTAATTGGTGGACCTGCCCGGCATCGCTAAATTTTTCTTCAATCGTTGTTGCGGCCGCGGCTTGCAGAAACTTGCCGAAGCGCGTACCTGTATTCGCGAATCCCCATGAAGGCAGCTCAATGCGGAACGATTCGAGCGCGCTGTGTATTTTCTCCGTTTGGGTGGATATCATCGAGCACTTTGTCACGACTACTTACTTCTTGGGCTTCCCAGGAATTCGTTGAACCACGCCAGTGTACGACGCATACGATCCAGCCGATCTTTCTGATCGTGAAATCCGTGACCTTCACCCGCATAGACGACCAGCTTGGTGGGAACACGAAGTGTGGTCAGCGCGTGCCAGAATTCAAACGATTGGGGCGCCGGACATTCGCCGTCGCGTTCGCCGACAAGAACCAGAGTCGGGGTGTTTACGTTCTTGATGTAATCGATGGGTGAACTCTTCGCGTATACACGCGGATCATCGTAAACGGAGGCGCCAAAGTACGGGATCATCCACTCATCAATCGAGTTCTCACCGTAGTAGCTCAACCAATCGGCAATGCCGGCTCCCGCAACAGCAGCCCGAAATCGGTGCGTCTGCGTGACTGTCCACATAGTCATGAACCCGCCGTAGCTCCATCCGGTAATGCCCACGCGATCTTTGTCGACCGGCACCTTGGCCGTGACGGCATCGACGCCCGCAACGATGTCCTGCAAGTCGCCGCCGCCAAAGTCCTTGACGTTTGCACGGGTGAACTCTTCCCCTTGGCCATAGCTGCCGCGCGGATTAGGAAAGAAGACGAAGTAGCCCATTCCAGCAAGCACGGACATGTCGAATGATGAGCTGGGCCAGGACGGCGCCCGTTCGCTTGCGGGACCGCCGTGCACTTCGACCACCATGGGATAGCTTCGGTTCGGATCGAAATGCTCCGGATACAGCAACCAGCCTTGCACCTGGTAATCGCCGCTTCGCCAGTGGACGTTTTCCGCTTTGCCCCCTTGCGGTTGTTGTCCGGTATTTGCATGTGTAATCTGACGCCACTGCCCGATGCTGCCGGCCCAAACCTCGGGCGCTTGCTCCCAACTCGACTGGATCGCGACAGCAGTGCGGCAATCCGCAGCGATGGCGAGATTCGGATAATTGCCTACGGCATGCAGCAGATTGGGGCCATGCCAGAGGTCGGTGGTGTGGCCACTTGAGATGTCCAGAGCTGCGATTGCGCTGCCGCCGTCGACATCTTCAGATATCACCAACTCGTGGCCGTTCTGCCATCTCAGAGATGACGCCGACATCTTGGCGCCGGATGTGACGTCGTGGGGCTCGCCACCGCTCTGCGTCATGACGAACACATCTCCGCCGGTAAATCCTTCATCGCTCATCAGCCCGGCGATGAACGCGACCTTACCGCCGTCCGGCGACCATTGGGGTACGGCGATCTGCTGCTCCTTGCCCGGCGTAAAGATTACGCTCACTTCACCAGACGCCGCATCGACTCTGTATAGCTTTGCGATCCACCAGTTGTTGTCCGCAGGTCCCGGAGCGGCGCTGGCAACGAATTGCTTGCCATTCGGAGACCAGTCGTACTCGTACACATTCAGATCCGCAGGGCTGACGGGCCGCATGGAACCACCGTTAGCGGCCAATAACGTGATCCGCTGATTGTGCGTTTCGGAGCCGATTTCGCCGATAGCTGCGGGTTCAGCTTCGAGCGGGCCGCCGCCTCCGCCTCCTTCGGCATACAGAAGCGCGATCTGGCCGCCATCGGGAGACCAGTGCAGGTCGCGCGCATAGCCTTTGATAGTGGCGAGCGTGCGATACGTATGTTGGCCGGCGGCCAGGACCATGACTTTATCTCCTGCGAGAAATGCTACACGTGCGCTGTCTTTCGACCAGGCGAAACCGCGGCAGTTTGCGCAACCTCCAGGTGGCTCGACGCGAATGGGGCCGGCATTCGCATCGGCTCTGTTCAGAAGGTAAGTATCTTTCTTTCCGCCGGGATCTTCTTGCGTCCAAGTGATCCATTGCCCGTCAGGCGAGATGGAGGGATCGGAAAGGGAAACTGTACGATCGAGTTGCTGCAGCAATTCGTCCATTCGGCGCGCTTGCGCCTGGCCGGTAACCGCCGCAGTTGCGAATAGAAGACAGAGTCCAGCCCACCGAAGAGATCGATTCATGAGTAACTCAAAATTATCAGTTTCGCCTCCATATTGGTTAGACCGGGTTGATACCATTTCAGACTTCAGCGAGAAGAAGAGAGCTATGAACTATTCACGAAGAGACTTGGCTACTTTGTTGCCAGCCCTGGCGGCTGCCGCGGCGGGGCCTGCAAGAGCGGCACTGCAAACGCTTCCGTCGAAATGTTACGAATTCGGCAGTCTGCCGGAGAAGACGAATCCTGAGACTCACAACGAGAGCCGCCAAGTGTTCGACGGGCTGACGCACGATGGCACGCACATCGACATGCACATCACGACGTTGATGCCGGGCCAGATGCCGCACCCGGCGCACCATCACGAGTGGGAAGAAGTAACGATGATGCAGACGGGCACGCTGGAAGTGACCATTGCGGGTAAAAAGTCGAGAGTTGGCCCCGGCTCTGTCGTGTATGTCTACTCGAACGAGGAGCACGAATGGAAGAACGTCGGGGACACACCTTCACAGTACTTTGTGCTGGCAATCGGACGTCCCAAGACGTAGCGACTCATTGCTTCACTGCGAGCACCTGATGCGAGTACTTGGTTCGGCTTTCTTAATAGCGTCGATCGCGTTCGGCCAATCTGCCGACTCAACGGCCAATCTGCTTGAGCGCTTGTCGAACGCATTTGGACCGCCCGGGTTCGAAGATCCCGTGCGAAAAATAATTGCTGCCGAAGTAAAGCCGTATGCCACGAAAGTGAGCTATGACGGAATGGGGTCGCTGATCGCCGAGCAGGGTAACAGTGGGCCGCGAATCATGGTGGACGCTCATATGGACGAGTTGGGCGGCGTAACTCGGCGCATCACATCGAACGGCTTCGTCACTATGCAAATGTTGGGCGGTTGGCTAGATCAGGCGCTAGTGGATCAGCGCTGGATAATTTTGGGCTCGAAAGGACCTGTGTATGCCGTGACCGGCATCCGCGACATACACGTCGTTCCCGCTGAAGAGCGCACGCGCGTGTTTCCGCGCGATTCGATGCTGCTGGATATTGGCGCAAAGAACGCCGAAGAGGCTCGACAGTTGGGTATTGAGCCCGGTGATCCCGTTGTACCTGACGCGCCCTTTCGGGTCATGAACGGAACGCAGAACTATCTGGGGAAGGCTTGGGACGATCGCGTCGGGTGCGCGGTGGTTGTCGAAGCGATGCGGCGGCTCGCCAACGCCGCGCATCCAAACCATGTGTTTTATGCGATTACGACGCAGGAAGAGGTTGGTTTACGTGGTGCACACGCGGCAGCCGACACAATCAAAGCCGACCTAGGTATCGCAATCGAAGCGGGCATCACCGGTGATGTTTTCCCCGGTCACCCGGAGGAGACCCAATCGCGGCTCGGGGCCGGGCCAGGATACTTCGCTTTTAATAGCTCGGAACTGCCAAATCGGAAGTTGGTCGAATTTGCAAGAAAAGCGGCGGCCAATAAGCAGATAACGCTACAGGCTGACTTGGTAAACGGATACGGCGACGATTCAGCCGAAATTCAGAAGAGCAATGGTGGCGTTCCGACTATCTGCCTTGTGGTTCCAGTCCGTTACACTCACGCGCACAACGGAATTATGAACCGTCGCGATTTCGACCAAGCAGTTGAACTTGTGGTAACGATGTTACAAACACTCGACGCGAGCACGGTTCAGAGTATCCGGGATTTTGCTCAGTAAGCTGCTAGAGCCCGGCTGAGAAATTTAGTTTCAGCGGCGCACAAACGCATTAGGAGGACAGCGTAGAGCTGTCCTGATCTCGTTTCTGCCGACACAGCCAGTATCATGAGCGTTCAAGCCCTGAGCCTTTGCATGATCGTGAAAGATGAGGCTGGCAGGCTCGGCCGCTGTCTCGAATCGGTCGGCAGTTTGCGGCCGGAGATCATCATCGCGGACACGGGGTCGCAGGATAGCACGCCGGATATCGCCCGAAGTTACGGCGCTAAGGTGATGGATTTTGATTTCAAACACGTCGATTTTGCGGCGGCGCGCAACTACACCTTGGAACAAGCGCGCGGCGAATGGATTCTGGTGCTGGATGCCGACGAGTGTCTTCAGCGTGAAAGCATCGCTACGCTCCGGCAGCTAATGGTGCGCGGCGAAAATGCCGGTTACTACTTCGAACGCCTAAATTACAGCGCCGATGCCGACGCTCCCGCAACGGACTACTCCGTTCGCTTATTCCCCAACCGGCCGGGTTATCGCTACCGTGGACGCGTGCATGAAACGATCCATGCGTCTATTTTGTCTGGCGGCGGCCGGGTGGTTCAAACCGGGATCCGCATTGACCATGAATTCGCTATTGATACTGAATCGCGGCGTTTGAAAAATCATCGCTACCTCGAGATTCTGAAGCAAGAAATAGCCGCCGATCCGAATGATTTTTCGCGTCTTGACTTCCTTGCAGCTGAATATCATCAGCTTGGGATGTTCGATGAAGCAGCGGAAATTGCAGAGAGGATTGCGACGGTCCGGCCGCTTGACCCGCTTGCCCACCTGAATGCGGGTGTTTATCACCTGCTCTTTACACAGGAACACGAACGTGCGCGCGCGGACTTTCTGAAAGCGCTGGAGCTGCGCCCCGACTATCGGGAAGCCCGATCATTTCTCGAGACGCTCCAAGGCGTCACCTGCCCCGCCTAATTCATACCAGCCTGCTTGAGGGCACCGATTAACTCCGATTCAGCCCGCTCACCGACGAAATGCGCCACGATGGTGCCTGAGGGATTGATCACCAGGACCGTCGGGATTGAGTTGCATCCGTAGATGTGATGCACCTTCCCCCCACCATCGTGCAGTGTCTGGAGATCGGGATGATTCTTTTCGAGAAACCTCTTCGCGGTTGCAGCCTCTTCGTCGTTTACACCGAAAACCGCAACGTTGTGCTCAGAATACTTCCTGCTGATGGCCTCGATGGTAGGCAACTCATGCCGGCAGGGCGGACACCATGTCGCCCAGAAATCAAGCAGTACCACTTTGCCGCGCAGATCGAAAAGCCGCACAGGTGTACCGTCCAGGCTCTTCAAGCTAAAATCCACGGCTTTCTTGCCAACGAGAGACATATTCCGTTCACTCGGCAGCAGCAGGCTGCTCACTTCCTTGCTCCCGGACGGCGGCTCGAATTCGAAGACATCAGGCGGCGGAGTGCTCGGGTTGAAGGATTTGTAGTCGGTTGAAAACTCAACCTGTCTGCCAGGTTGTGAAAGAAGCTCGATATGCTTGGCCACTATGAAATCGTTCATCGTGACAAAGAGTTTGTGGCTTGAGCTTCTTATGCCCAGCCGAACGACATAGCATTCCACTTTGCCGCCGTTGATCTTCACCTTTTCCGATTTCTCGAGCACTGCCGTGTTCGCATACCTATTCAGGCCGACATAACGGCTAACAAAATTGCGTTGCGTCTGGCCGAAGAGATCCTGGCCGCCAAGAGATTGTTGTTGATCGTCAGAGTCCTCATCATCCACATCGGTAATTTGAGCGACGTCCTGCTTGCACCACACTTTGCTGTTGGGAAGCGCCTTCCATGTGATTCTGCCCTCGCTGACGCTGATTTCGGTCTCGCCCTCGCCGCTGGTTTCGACGCGGAATGCACCGTTAATCCCAACAGCCAAACGCGTGATCCGTTGACTGCTGTTGGTAAGACCACCCTGGGTCATGCTGACTCGCTCTTCCGCTTTGATGTCGTAAGTATGCAGCTGCTTATATCGGTCTGAAACGTGTCGCAGGACGTCCGCGGCATTCAGATCGGCGGCGCGGCCTGTCACGGTGGCAATGAAGCAGACGCCGAAAACACAAGCGCAAAATCTCATCCAATACTCTTTCCAACCTCTATATAATGCTGTACGCACTGCGAATTTCAAAGCAATTCTCTTTCCGTTCCGCCGTAGCCGCGTTGCTCGTTCTAAGTAGTCCGGCGGTGTTACGCAGTGGCGCGTCCGTCGAATCCATGTACCGTGACTTCGTCACTCCACCCGGTGACGCGCGAATCATGATGCGCTGGTGGTGGTTCGGACCCGCGGTGGAGAAAGGCGAGTTAGAACGTGAGCTTCTTGTCATGAAGCAGGCCGGCATCGGGGGAGTAGAGATCCAACCGGTATATCCGTTGGAGCTGGACGATCCGACGAAAGGGTTTCGTAACACGCCCTATCTATCTGAAGAGTTTCTTGACGATGTTCGATTCGTTTCGGCGAAAGCGAAGGAACTCGGGCTGCGGGTTGATATTACGCTCGGCAGTGGCTGGCCATATGGCGGTCCGGATACACCGGTCACAGAGGCGGCCGGGCGGTTGCGAGTTGAGCGATTTAGTGTGGGTGCGGGCGAGCGTTCATGGCCCATCCCTGCCCTGCAAAACGGTGAAAGACTGATCGCTGCCTTCGCGGACGGGGTTCAGCTAAAGGAATTTGAACACGGACGTGCCATTCTGCCGGCGAACGCGCGTGGGTCACTGGACCTTGTATTCTTTGCAGCCAGCCGTACCGGCCAGCAGGTCAAGCGTCCCGGGGTGGGCGCCGAGGGATTTGTGCTGGATCATTACAGCCGCCCCGCGGTTGAGCACCACCTGCGGGCTGTTGCCGATCCGCTGATGCAAGCCTTCGCGAACAATTTACCTCACGCCGTTTTCAGCGACAGTTTGGAAGTGTTTGGGTCCGATTGGACCGACAATTTCCTGACTGAATTTCAGAAGCGCCGTGGTTACGATCTGATCCCATACCTTCCCGCTCTGGTGGAGAATATAGGACCGAAGACCGCCGCTATCCGCCATGACTGGGGCGAAACTCTCACGGAGCTGGCCGATGAAAACTATCTGATCCCAATTCGCGAGTGGGCCCATGCACATCACACGCTCTTCCGTTCGCAGACCTACGGTGAGCCGCCAGTCGAGATGTCGGCCAACGACCTGGTTGATCTTCCTGAAGGCGAGCACGGGCCGGAGTGGCGCGCCTTCAGTGCAGCGCGCTGGGCATCTTCCGCTTGCCATCTCTTTGGGCGGCCTGTCACTTCCACCGAGACATGGACTTGGCTTCACGCGCCTTCTTTCCGGGCCACGCCGCTCGACATGAAGGCGGAAGCGGATTTGCATTTCCTCGAAGGCATCAATCAGCTAATTGGGCATGGGTGGCCTTATTCGCCGCCTTCCGCGGGCGAGCCCGGCTGGCACTTCTACGCCTCGGGCGCTCTCAATGACCATAATCCCTGGTTTATGGTTATGCCCGAGCTCGCGAGGTACTTGCAGCGGGTGAGTTTTCTGACCAGGCAAGGCGAGCCCGCAAACGACGTTGCTATTTATCTGCCCACGGATGATGCCTGGGCGCACTTCGACGGTGGATTCCCGGACAAGGGCGAGGACGGTTTTCAAAAAACAGTTCTGTCGATTGACGAGCAGATGGACACCTTATTGGGACCGAATCTAATCCCTCAGGTATTGAACTCGGGATATAACTTCGATTTCATCGATGACGCTGCCATCGCGAGAGCGGGCATACGCCATCGCATTCTGATTCTCCCGGGAGTTGAACGAATGTCGCCGCAGACGCTGAGGCGAGTGAGCGAATTTTCGCAAGCGGGCGGCGTAGTTCTCGCCACCCGAAGATTGCCCGCGCTCGCGCCTGGCCTGATGGATGAGAAAGACACACCGGTGGTGGAGAAGATGGCGAGGGAGTTATTTTCGGCTTCTACCAACCATGCGCGTTTCGTTGAAGATGAGCAAACTCTCGGAATCGCGCTGCATGAAGCATTAAAGCCGGATTTCGAGGTTGAGAGCGCGAATGCCTCGATCGGCTTCATCCATCGCAAATCCGCGTCGACCGCATCGGACCAGGGAGCGGCGCACGAACAACGCTACGACATCTATTTCGTAGCCAACACATCGAACGACCCCGTCCATACGGAAGCTAAGATACGACTCTTCGGCGAGGCTCCGGAATCGTGGGATCCGTTCAACGGACAGAGAAGATTATTGCGGGCGACATCCGATGGACAGAATACTCAGGTCGCGTTGGATCTAGAGCCGTACCAATCGGAGATCATCGTGTTTAGTCCTGGCAAGCCTCGGCAACCTGAGGCGCTGGAGGAACCGAGCCGCAGGGTGCGCGATATCAGTACGAATTGGCTAGTAACCTTCAAGGGCTTGGCGCGAAAGGAGGACATGAACGATTTAAGATCATGGACCGACAATCCGGAAACCGAGTACTATTCCGGCCAGGCGGTTTACGAAAAAACAGTGGACTTGCCTGATTCTTTTCTTCAGGGTGCAAGGAGCGTCCAGCTCGATTTTGGAAAGGGGCAGGCGTTACCAGCCACTCACGCCGCATTTGGAATGCGAGCTTTGCTGGAGAGTCCCGTTCGTGAATCCGCACTGGTGTTTGTGAATGGACAACTAGCCGGCTCCATCTGGCATCCTCCGTATGCAGTGGACGTGAGTAAGCGTCTGCGGGCCGGGCGGAATGAAATTCGCGTAGTCGTCGCGAATCTCGCAATCAATGAAATGGCTGGGCGGGCGCGGCCTACATACAAGCTCCTGATAGACCGCTATGGCGAGCGTTTCCGGCCGCAAGGGTTTGAGAACCTTCTGCCTGTTACCGCGGGCATGTTGGGGCCGGTTTCTTTGATCGCGCGATAAGGCGCATGCCCGGCGTGTACTAAGTACTCATGCGAGTATTGGGCTGTTAGAAATCGCTGAAAGAACAGTCTTATAGTTCAGAGGAACTGAAACATCGCTTCCCCAAAACGGCCTCAAAAATCACCGCTGACGATGGTCGTGTACGCAGCAGCCGTTATTGCCGCGCTCTACTACGGCCAAGACCTGATTGTGCCCCTTGCGCTCGCGGTGCTCATCAGTTTCTTGCTCACTCATCCCGTAAATCTGTTGGAGCGGCTAAAACTCGGCAACGGCGCGTCTGTCCTCGCCGTCATGGTGATCACCTTTTCACTTGGCGGGTTTATGATCTGGATCGCGGCCGGGCAGCTTGCGCAGATCATCATACGTCTGCCGCAGTACCAGCAGAACATTCAGGCCAAGATCGAGGGACTTCAGCACTTCGGTGGGGGCGGCGCCGGCAGTTCCATATTCGGGCAGGCGTTCCAAAGCATCACCACACTCACTCACAATTTCTCTCAGCCGAAACCGCTGGCCCAGCCGGGGACGCCCGCATCACAAGAACCGGGCACTGCTCCTGTTCCCGTGCGCATCGTGAAAGAGTCTGCGGGGGTTTACGGCGTGATAGGCGACGTGGGCGCATCGGTCGCGCACATCCTGCTTGAAGCAGCGGCCGTCATTATCCTCACGCTGTTCATCCTGTTGAATCGCGACAAGCTGCGTAATCGTTTATTCCGTTTGTTCGGCAGCGGACGAATCAACTTGATGACAACGGCCCTGGACGATGCCGCCAAGAGAGTGAGCCGCTACCTGCTCACGCAGGGCATGGTGAATGCCGGTTATGGTCTTCTTCTGGGCCTGGGGCTCTACCTCATTGGCGTTCCATACGCGGCCTTCTGGGGGTTTGTAGCCGTTTTCCTGCGGTTCATTCCCTATTTGGGAACTTTCATCGCGGGCATGGCGCCGTTCGTACTTTCGCTGGCGGTATTCGACGGCTGGAGGCGACCCGCCATGACTCTTGCCTTGTTCGTACTGGTTGAAGGCATCATTTCAGGCCTGGTCGAGCCTTGGCTTTATTCAACCAAAACGGGTATTTCGTCCCTCGCCATCCTCATTTCAGCAACATTCTGGACGTTGGTGTGGGGTCCTATCGGGCTCGTCATGTCCACGCCGCTAACCGTCCTCCTGGTGGTGCTTGGGCGTCACGTTCCGCAATTTGAATTCTTAGACGTGCTCCTGGGCGACGAACCTGTCCTGGCGCCGGAAGCCCATTATTATCAGCGACTGCTCGCATTTGACGACGATGAGGCTCACGAAGTAGCCGAGACGTTTGCAAAAGATAAACCGATTGTTGAACTGTACGACTCGCTTCTGATTCCCGCTCTGGCGCTAGCGGAAGCCGACCGCCACGACAATGAACTTGACGAGCAACGGGAGAAGTTCATTTATCAGAGCACACGTGAACTGATTGACGACTTTAACGATAAGAATCGGCAGACGGCTCCAACGGCTGACGCGCTTGTAGCCCCCAAAAGAAAAGTGTTATGCGTTCCCGCGCGCGATGAAGCGGACGAACTCGTTGCGTCAATGCTGAGTCAGAGCTTGCGTGAAGCAGGCTACGACGCACAATCGATTCGTATCGGGTTTGTCGACGAGATGTTGGATAAGGCTGAACAGGCTCAACCCGATGTACTATTCATTTCTGCGCTGCCGCCGTTTGCGGTAACGCATGCGCGGTCGTTGTGCCGCAAAGCAAAACAGCGATGCGAGCGCGCAACGGTAGTAGTCGCCTTGTGGGGAGCAGCAACGGACCGGCAAAACATTCAGGATCGCCTAGGCAGCGACTGCGCGGAGTACTTGGTTCACAGCATCGCTGAAGCCGAACTACAACTAAGGCTGCTCGCCGGAAAGCTGCCCAACCTCGAAAATCCGCCGGAAAGCGCAACTGAGACCTTGCTGGCCGAATCAACCAAGTGATGTCAACGTTAACGGCAAACGCGGCGGCCGCCGGTACACTCAGCATCGGTGAAGATCTTACGGTGAATCGAATGGGCTTCGGCGCAATGAGAATCACGGGCGATGGAGTCTGGGGCGAACCGAAGAGCCAGGAAGAAGCAAAGAAAGTTCTGCGGCAAGCCGTTGAACTCGGTGTGAACTTCATCGACACAGCAGACTCCTACGGACCCGAAGTAAGCGAACGCCTCATTGGCGAAGCCCTTGCGCCCTACAAGGGTGGGGTGGTGATTGCCACGAAGGGCGGGTTTGTCCGAATGGGCCCGAATGCGTGGCACCCGCTGGGCCGGCCTGAATATCTTCACCAACAGGTCGAAATGAGCTTGCGGCGTTTACGTCTCGATCGCATCGACTTATACCAATTGCACCGCATCGATCGTGAAGTGCCGGTCGAAGAAAGCTTGGGCAAGCTGAAGGACTTGCAGAAATCCGGAAAGATTCGGCACATCGGGCTCTCAGAAGTAAAACCGGCCGACATCGATCGCGCGCGCAAGACAGTTGAGATCGTGAGCGTGCAGAACAAGTACAACCTCAGCGACCGCGGCCACGACGATACGCTGCAGTATTGCCAGGCGCACCATCTTGCATTTATTCCGTGGTATCCAGTGGCCGCCGGGAAATTAGCCCAAACGGGCGGACCGCTCGACAGTGCCGCGAAGCAGCATGGTGCTACCGTGGCGCAACTTTCGCTCGCGTGGTTGCTGCATCGGTCGAAAGTGATGCTCCCCATTCCGGGAACGTCGTCAATCAAGCATCTAGAAGAGAACGTCGCGGCAGCCGGGTTGAAGCTAAGCGATGATGAGTGGACCAAGCTCGAAAAGGCCGCCTCGGGCGCGCATTGATAGCCCGCATTTTGATCCGCTGCTGAATGTTACGGTAAGACATTCCCCGTGGCTTATGCGGCGTGATGCATCTGCGCTGTAACTCCCCTGAGTGCGGCAGCACACTCGACCTGCATGCGCGTGCATTGGCGTGTCCAAGATGTGGCGACCTGCTTGAGGTAGTTGTCGACTCAGATCTCGATCCCTACCGTAGCCGCAAGATATGGAGAGAGCGTCGAGCTTCTTTCAACGCTCTCGACCAGAGTGGGGTCTGGCGCTTCCGCGAAGTGCTTCCCTTCGATTACGATCCGGCAAACGTGGTCACACTGTTCGAGGGAAATGTCCCTCTTGTGCGCGGCGCACACACAGCCACCTGGGCGGGTGTGAAGGATCTGTCGTTTAAGCACCTAGGTTGGAATCCGACTGGCTCGTTCAAAGACCTGGGGATGACGGCGGCAATGACAGAGGCGAAGTTCAGCGGGGCGAAGACGGTCGCCTGTGCGTCGACCGGCAACACGGCGGCCTCGCTCGCCGCCTACGCAGCGCGAGCCGGGGTGACAGCGCGCGTCTATCTCCCAACCGGTCAAGCATCCGCGAACAAGTTGGCGCAAGCGCTTGATTTCGGCGCCGAAGTCGTGCAGATCGAAGGCAGCTTTGACGACGCGCTGGATACATTGCTTGCCAATGCGCAGGATGATCTGCAGTTTCTAAATTCGATCAATCCTTTTCGCATCGAAGGTCAGAAGACAGCGATGTATGAACTTCTCGAGCAACTCGAATGGCGTCCTCCGGATTACTTGGTCGTGCCGGGCGGGAATCTTGGCAACTCGTCTTCGTTCGGCAAAGCCTTCATGGAGATGCAGCGATTTGGGTTCATCAAAAATGTGCCGCGTATGGTAATTGTGCAAGCCGCAGGCGCGAACCCTTTGTCGCAGATGTGGAGCTTGGGGACTAATCGGCTGCAGCCGGTCCGCTCACCCGAAACGGTAGCTACCGCTATTCGTATTGGTAATCCGCGCTCCTGGAGAAAAGCGCTTCAGGCAGTCCACTACACCAACGGACTTGTGATGGACGTCACGGACGAAGAGATTGGGGAAGCTAAGGCGATGATTGGAAAAGACGGCATCGGCTGCGAACCTGCTTCGGCGACGACGCTGGCCGGCATTCGCAAGCTGGCCGCGGATGGCAAAATGAATCCCGATGCGCAGATAGTGGCCGTGCTCACCGGTCATGCTTTGAAAGACACCGAGTACATCATCCACTCTCATGCGGGATCGGTTTGAAATCAGCGTTCCGGCGTCCATCGCAAATCTTGGGCCCGGCTTCGACACCCTGGCCGTTGCCGTACGGCTCTACCTTCGAGTTCGCGCTGAAGTGGTTCCCGGACACAATCAACTTCAGTTTCGATTCTTAAACGCGCACATAGATGGCGAGAACTACATCGAACGCGCGTTCTTGTTTCTCGCTCAGCAGCGCCGGGCCGACTTTCCGTCATTGAATATCGAAGTAGAAACCGAGATTCCCACGAAATCGGGCCTGGGCAGCAGCGCCGCGGCCACCGTCGCCGGGTTGCGGTTATACGAAGCGATAGCCGGCCCACTGCCAACGCAGGGACTGCTGAATGCCGCGTGCGCTTTGGAACATCATCCCGACAATGTGGCCGCGGCGCTGCTGGGCGGCCTGACGGCAAGCTGCCAGTTGCCCGATCGTTCGGTTTCAGCAGTGCGAATGCAATGGCCTGCCGGCCTCGAGTTCATTGTACTTACGCCGCACGCCGCGCTTTCGACCATTGAGAGCCGCAAAGTTCTGCCGGAGTGGGTGCCGCGAGAAGACGCCGTTTTCAACCTGCAAAGGCTCGCCTTGCTGCTCACCAGTCTGCAGCGCGGCGATTTCTCGCTCTTGCGCGAAGCTCTGAATGACCGCTTGCACCAGCCGTTTCGTCAGGCTCTGGTGCCGGGACTCGAACGCGCGTTGGCGGTCCAGCATCCGGACTTGCTAGGCGTATGCCTGAGCGGCGCGGGACCGTCGATTGTGGCTCTCGCCACAAGAAATTTCGATGAGATCGGCTCTCTATTGCGCGAGAGCTACTACGGCGTGGGGTCGCAGTGTTGCATTCGGCGCTTGCAGGTCTGCGAGAGCACCTAACAGAGCTAACGCAAAGTCGCTGCAAGGTGAGGCTTGCCCAACTGGCATTCCTGGTGCACTGCTCGCACCGCTCTCTCCAGTCCATCTAGCCGGACGACGATCCCAATTGTTATCTCGCTCGAACCTTGGGCAATGGCTATGATGTTGATCCGCTCGCTGGAGATAGCTGTGAACACACGTCCTGCAAGACCGGGAGTACCGCGCATACCTTCGCCCACCACCGCGAGCAGACCAACGTTTTCATCCACCTCGATCGGCTTCAGATAGCCATGCGCCAATTCAATCGACAGGTTTGATTCGAGCGCTTCCAGAGCGGTGCTTAAATCGGAACTTCGTACCAGCAAGCAGAAGCTTTGCCGGTAACTGGAACTGGTGAATACCAGAATCTCAACGTTTGCCATCGCTAACGCATCCAGCGCGCGCGCCATCAACCGCGTACCGCTCAGGATCGAGTTAACCGGCTCCATCGAAATCAACGCCACGTCCGACATTGAGGTAACTGCTCGCGCACCGCGCGGCTCTTCGAAGCTGCCGACGATCTTCGTACCCGGCTTCTCGATCGCGAAACTGTTCTTGCTCCAAACGGGTATCTGCTTTTCGACGAGCGGCGCAAGCGTTCTTGGATGCAGAACTTTTGCACCGTTGTAGGCAAGCTCAGCCGCCTCGGCGTAGGTCACTTGATCAAGCACGGCGGCATCCGCTACTAGTCTGGGGTCCGCCGTCATAATCCCGTCGACGTCAGTCCAGATCCATAGTTCTTGCGCGTCGAGCGCGGCGGCGAGAATGGACGCCGAGAAGTCCGACCCGCCACGGCCGAGAGTAGTCGGGCGGCCGTCCGCAGTTGCACCGTTAAAGCCAGTCACGACAGGAACGATGCCGCCCTTCAATAATGGCGTGAGCACGGCGCTGCATTTCGCTCGTGTGAGTTCCATCTGCGGCGATGCGTTGCCGAAGACGGCGTCCGTCACAATGACGTCGCTGCCATTCACAGCACGCGCCGGGATTCCCAGGAAAGTGAGATATTCGGCCAGCAAAACCGATGAAAGCCGCTCACCAAGCGCCACCGCTTCATCTACCGATCGCGGCGGCCTTTCGCCCAGCATCGATACGCCACTAGCGATGCGCTGGAACTCCGCCAGCAACGATTCGATTGCCTCTGTTGTCCTGGTTTTGTGCTCCTCGCCGCCGCCCGACAGCAACTCCGAGCAAGTATCCCGGTGCCGCCGCATCAAGTTGGCAATACTGTGTTCGACAGACGCAAGGTCGCCCGCTTCAGCACGCCGCAATGTTTCAAGCAGCACGTCGGTGACCTTGGACATTGCCGACACCACCGCAACCACAGGCCGCGTCTTCCGCTCGTTAGCAATAATTCCGGCAGCCACTCGCATCCGTTCAGCACTGCCCATGCTGGTGCCACCGAATTTCATCACCAAAAAGTTTTTCAAGTTGCTTGCTTCAGCGATTATGGTTGTAATTCCAGGCGGCCCGTACCCGCCGGTCCTGAATAGATCAGCTCAAGCGAATGAATACCCTTGGCTTTCCCTCTATACGGAAAGAAAAGCAGTCCGGCCTGCGGCAAGGAACGCTCGCCCTCAGGCAGGGAATTCTTCTCGATGTACTGCGTCATAGACCGCTGCAGTTCGATCGGTATATGCACGATAATCGGTGTGGCATCGCTCTGTCCGCCGCCACCTCCTAAACTGGTCTTCGACTGTTTTGTTTTCACCTGCTCAGGGTTTACCCATTCGGGATCTCTCAAAGAACTCGCCACGAAACCGAACGGCTGGCTCGGGAGAGTCGCTTTTTTTCCGTTGATGCGAAGTGACCAGTCACCAGTCGAGAGGAAAAGTTTCGCCCCCGCCGCGCCGAACACGCCCGCTTCAACCACCACGTAGTCTTCCGTCGACAAAGGGTCGTCCGGCCTGGGTACAGAGTGGCCGGCGAACTCGCCCGCGATGATCACGTTGCCTACTTGCGCGTGCGATGGATACTCGGTTGCCGCGGCACGCGGCGGCATTCCAGTGACAAGATCTGGATGAGCCGGCTTGGCGGCTGTGGCGTTTTGAGCATGCAGATACGGAAGAGCCACGGCAAACGCAATTACAGCTCCGGAAAAACTTCGCATTTCAGTTGACAAATTAGCATATGAAACACTGAGGAAAAGCCCTTAGAATGCGCTTTGTTGGGAAGCTTCGAACCGCCGGCCTGAGCGGATGTCTCGCTTTCTGCGCATTATGCATGTGTGCCGGCCCGCTGCTCGCGCTGGACTCGATCAGAGCTTTGACTGCTTACGGGCAACAGACGTGGCGTACAGATAGCGGCTTGCCGCAAAACACGATTCACTCCATTCTGCAGACTCAGAACGGGTATATTTGGCTAGCCACCGAAGGCGGCCTGGTGCGATTCGATGGCTTGAAATTCTCTATCTACGATTCGCATAATACGCCGCAGTTGAAGAGCGACAACATCCGCCGCCTGTTTGAGGACGGCCAACATGCTCTTTGGATCGAGACTGCCGAAGGATACGTCAAATTCAGCCACAGCCGTTTTGAAACCGTTCCGCCTCCAGCAGGTACGCCGGTGTTTAATTCTCACCGGGTTGGCGCGTTCGGTTCAGGACGGGTCATCTGCCGCTATCAGGATCGCGAAGGCGTTACCTGGGTCGGCACCGATACCGGCTTGGTGCGCATCCGAAATAATAAGTTCGAGCGATTTCCTGCCGACGATTCCCTATCATCCAGCATCGTGCTCTCTCTCTTCGAGGATCGCGAGGGGAGCATATGGGTCGGAACCGACTCGGACGGAGTGACTATTCTACGGGATCGTAAGTTCACGTCCTATACAGCCAAAGACGGCCTGCCCGCGGATCTGGTGCGCTGCATATTGCAGGACAGGAGCGGCACCGTTTGGATTGGAACGGACGCAGGCCTGGGCCGTTTCAAAGCGGGCCGTTTTTCCGTCATAACGACGCAGGACGGCTTATCCAGCAATGCCGTGATTTCACTCGCGCAAGACGCGCGGGGCAATCTTCTGGTGGGCACACCGGACGGACTGAATATCTTCGATGGCCGCCAAGTCCGGGTTATCACGTCTTCCGACGGATTACCGGACGACTTCGTTCGATCGATCTACACGGATGTCGATGGCTCACTCTGGATCGGTACTCGCCGCGGCCTCGCGCATTCGACCGCAGGCACATACACCACCTACACGAAACAAGACGGCCTGGGCAGCGACTTAGTCGGTTCTGTTCTGCGGGACGGTAGCGGCAATCTATGGGCCGGGACTTTACACGGCGTCACTCGGATGCGGAACGGGGAATTACTTACTTACTCACAACGCGATGGGCTGTCCGGCGGCATCGTTACTTCGCTGCTGGAAGGCGCGAATGGCGTTCTGTGGATCGGAACGCAGGACGGTGGCCTGAACCGCTTTGAAAGCGGCAAGTTCTTCCATTATCCACAGACGACAGCGCTTCCGCGTTCTATTTACAGCATGCTGGAAGACAGCCGGGGACGTTTGTGGCTCGCATCGAAAACGGGTATCTTCCGAGTCGATACAAAAGAGCTCGATAGCTTGGCACTCGGCCGCGCAACGAAGGTCTCCGTAGCCGCCTTCGGAACTCTCGACGGACTGACGGTAAGCGAGTGCAGTGGATCCGGACATCCAGGAGCATGGAAGGCACAGGACGGAGCCCTTTGGTTCGCAACCGTGAAAGGACTTGCAACCGTGCAGCCTTTATCGGCCGAGGCGGAGGCGCAGCCAACGCTGCCGATCGCAATCGAATCGGTTTCGGTTGACGGCCAACCTATAAGCCCGGCACAGGCAAGCGAAATCGGGCCTGGTCATTCTCGAATCGCATTTGAATATGCGGGGCTGAGTTTCATCGCTCCCCAAACCGTCCGCTTCAAATATAAATTGGAAGGGTTTGACAACAATTGGATCGACGCCGGAACGCGAAGGGTAGCTTATTACACAAATCTGCCGCCGGCAAAGTATCGATTTCGAGTACTCGGCCGCACGAACGACGGCGCCTGGAACGAATCGGGCGAGACATTCGCGTTCCGGCTATTGCCGCGCTTCTATCAAACGTACTGGTTCAATCTGTTACTGATCTGTGCGTTAGCGCTTCTTGCATGGCAAGCGTACCGCCGGCGAGTGACGGCCGTGCAACAGAGGTTCGATGCAGTTCTGGCGGAGCGCAATCGAATCGCTCGGGAAATTCACGACACGCTAGCTCAAGGGTTCGTAGGACTCTCCATTCAGCTTGACCTGATCGCGCGAGCGCTATCCAACTCGAAAGAGGCGGCCCAAGATCTTCTTACGCAGGCTCAGGCCTCGGTACAAAGCAGTTTGGCTGAGGCGCGCCGATCGATATGGGAGCTTCGATCGCAAGGTTCGGAAACAGAGGACTTGCCTTCGAAGTTATCCAAGATCGCGACCGAGGTGAACTCCCGAACTTCCGTCAAGGCGCAGTTCCAAGTCTTCGGCACACGCAGACCATTGCCCCGGAATTTCGAGGACGAGTTGGTGAAAATCGGGCGAGAGGCCGTCAGGAACGCGGTGCGCCATGCCGACGCATCGAACGTTAGAATCGACTTGAGTTTCGAACCCGAAAGATTGGTGTTGGCGATCACCGATGACGGACGGGGTTTCTGCGTGAGCCCGGACGGTTCTGGTCCCAGCGGGCACTTCGGACTGAAAGGGATGCGGGAAAGAGCACAAGAAATCCGTGCGGACCTGAAGATAAAGAGCGCGCCGGGACAGGGCGCTCAGATTCTGGTGCAGGCGGCGATTGCATGACAGACAAGATCCGCATTATGGTCGTCGACGATCACCACATCGTACGCCAAGGTCTGGTGGCTTTGCTCAACACGGTGCCGGACATGAATGTGGTTGCAGAAGCTTCGAACGGTCAGGACGCAGTCGATTCGTATAACCTGCATCGTCCAGACGTCACCTTGATGGATCTGCGCTTGCCGGTACTTGGCGGCGTCGAAGCGCTCGAGCGAATCCGCCGGCAGAATGATGCAGCACGCGTGATCGTATTGACTACCTTCGACGGAGATGAAGACATCTATCGCGCCCTTCAGGCAGGTGCGCGCGGGTATCTCTTGAAAGGAATGCTCGGCGACGAGTTAATGGACGCGATTCGTTCCGTACATGCCGGTAAGACACGCATCCCACCCGCCGTCGCTGAGCGGCTCGCCGCGCGTGTCGGAGGCCAGGATCTTACTCAAAGAGAGATGGAAGTCCTCAGATTGATCGTCGGCGGCAGATCGAATAAAGAGATCGGTGCGGAACTGGGAATCGGTGAGGCGACCGTGAAGACTCACATGAACAATATCTTGAGCAAGCTGAGCGTTTCCGATCGCACGCAAGCCGCAACAACGGCGATCCAGCGCGGTTTAGTACACCTGGAGCAACGATGACCCGCGTGCCGGCGCATCTGCTACTTGCCGCTTTCACGTTGCGGCCGGCGCTCCCCGTTCCGAATAACGCTGCCTGGCGTCCCGCTAGTCAGGTCGAGTTGAAGCAAATTATTCCTACACGCGCGCCCGTTGAAAACGAGCGCATCGAAACGGAGTTCCGTACCGCTTCAGCCATCACAAATGGGAATGGAAAATACGTTGCAGGCGTGGTTCTCATTACTGCGGGTTATGCGGCCGAAGGCAAATACTCGAACTACTTCGTCACCCAAGTGCCTCTTCGCGTTGACGATCTAGCGCTCACGCCCGGCGAGTACGTATTCGGTTGGCGGCGCAAAGACGATGACACGCTGAGCGTTAAGTTTTACATCGCCGATTCCGGCAAGTTTCTCGGCGAGGTAGACGCGCACCGTCAGAATCGCATCGGGCCCATCGAATCGTTTCGGATATCCCCGCCGAGCGACAAAGCAATCATTCATATCGGCCGTTTTGGCATGCGGTATACGTTGCCCGAGTGAGCCGATTCGTCGCCTCCAACGATCAGCAGCCCACCTTTGATCCGCTATACTTGATGGGTACTGCTACCGCATTAGAGCCGAATTGCGCTTAAACCTGCCCGGCTCGCAACCTGCGTTTCCCCGAGACACGCTTGCGGTGTGCGTACACGTGGACCATGTTCGACAATCTATCCGATAAGCTACAGCGGATCTTCAAGAATCTGCGCGGCGAGGGGAAACTCACTGCGGCCAATATGGAGGAGGCTCTCCGGGAGATCCGGGTCGCTCTGCTCGAAGCCGACGTTCACTTCAAGGTCGTTAAGCAGTTTATTGAGGAAGTGAAAAGCAAAGCAATGGGTGAAGACGTGCTTACCGCGCTTTCGCCCGGTCAACAGGTCATCAAAATTGTTCGCGATGAGTTGACCAAAATGCTAGGCGGCCACCAGGCACGGCTTCGGTTTGCCAATGAGCCGCCTACGGTGATTCTGATAGTCGGTCTGCAGGGTTCAGGTAAGACCACCAGCGCCGCCAAACTCGCCCGCTTATTGAGCAAGGAGGGTAGCAAGCCGGAACTGGTCTCAGTCGACGTTTACCGGCCCGCCGCTCGTCATCAGCTCAGCATTCTTGCCAAAAATGTTGCCACTCCCATATACGAGGGAGCGCCCGAGGAAACGAAGCCGCTGGATCTTGCACGTTCCGCTCGCCGTGACGCCGTGCAAACCGGCCGCGACATTCTGCTGGTCGACACAGCCGGGCGGCAGCACATCGACGAGCAACTAATGCAGGAGCTCTCCGAACTCAAAAACGCGCTGAACCCGACCGAAATTCTGTTCGTAGCCGATGCAATGACCGGTCAGGATGCAGTCAAATCGGCGGACGAATTTCACAAGCGCCTGGGGATAACGGGCGTCATTCTCACGAAGATGGACGGCGACGCTCGCGGCGGCGCAGCGCTCTCTATCCGCTCCGCCACGGGTCAGCCGCTCAAGTTCGTGGGTGTCGGCGAGAAAACGGACGCGCTGGAGGCTTTTTACCCCGATCGCATTGCATCCCGCATTCTCGGCATGGGCGACGTTTTATCGCTCATCGATAAGGTTCAGGAAAATATCGATCAGGCGACCGCTGAGAAGATGCAAGAGAAGCTTCTCGGCGACGAGTTCACGCTTGAGGATTTCCGCGATCAAATCAAGCAGATACGCAAACTCGGCTCACTGGGAGGTCTGCTGGACATGATGCCTAAGATCGGCCCGCTCAAAGAATTGAAAGACACCAAGATCGACGAAGGCGAGATCAACCGGGTAGTCGCCATCATAGATTCGATGACGCCGAAAGAGCGGCACAATCACATGTTGATCAACGGCTCGCGTCGCCGCCGGATCGCCAAGGGCAGCGGGACCAGCGTGCAGGACGTCAATAACCTTCTCAAGCAATACGCACAAGCCCGTAAGATGATGAAGAGCTTCACTGGGCCGGGCGGAATGCTGGGGAAAAAGCTCATGAAGATGAAGATACCCGGAATGCCTTTCTAAATCGGGTACTGAAAAAGTTTGTAACAATAAGAAAGTAAAGAAAAGGTCACGATGTTAGCTATTCGCCTGGCGCGTTTTGGCGCCAAGAAGAAACCCACCTATCGCGTGGTGGTTATTGAGAGAGACCGCGCACGCAACAGCCGGTCGGTTGAAACCGTTGGACATTACAATCCGGTTGCCAAGCCGGCTCAGGTCCATCTGGATCATGAGCGCATTCAGTACTGGATGAAGAACGGTGCGCAGCCTTCGGATACGGTCAGCCGGCTGCTGAAAGCGAATCCGGCGGCCGAAACACCTGCAGTCGCATAGAAGGCGCTAGCGTCCGGACGCTCAGTCACAAAAGCATCCTGCTTGCTCCCGGGGCGGCTGGAACAGGAAACAAACCATGAACGAAACCGATGGCAATGGCGTGAAGACGCTTGTGGAAGAGATCGCTAAGGCGCTGGTCGATACGCCGAACGATGTCGAAGTCAAAGAGATTTCGGGCGAGCACGCGACTGTCTTCGAATTGCGTGTGGCACAGAACGATCTAGGAAAGGTGATCGGCAAGCAGGGCCGTACTGCGCGGTCCATACGGACGCTGCTCGGCGCCGTGGGCACGAAGTTGAACCGACGGTTTTCGTTGGAGATTTTGGAGTAGGCTTCGGTGGAAGCGGAATCCGTCCTGGTCGCCGAGATCCTGCGGCCGCGCGGCAACCGCGGTGAGTTGCTGGCGGTCTCGCAAACAGACGTGCCGGGCCGGCTGGAGAGCCTGAGAGACGCAATCGCCCGTCTGTCGAACGGCTCTGAAGTGTCGATGGCGGTTGAGGAGTCGTGGCGGCACGGAGAGCTATGGGTCCTAAAATTTGCCGGAATCGATTCTATCGGCGCAGCAGAACGGTTTCGCGGAGCTGAGTTGCGGATTCCAATGTCGCAACGCGGCAAATTAGCCGAAGGCGAGTATTTTCAATCTGATTTGATCGGATGCACAGTCGTTGAAAGAACCGGTGGCAAGCCGTTGGGCGAAGTGAAGGGATGGCAGCAGTTTGGCGGACCGCCGCTGATTGAACTGCGTATGGACGGACGCGACGTGCTGATACCGTTCGTACCCTCCATATGCCAAGAGGTGGATGTACTCGGGCGCAGGATTGTCGTGGATTTGCCCGAAGGGTTATTGGAGTTATAGGTCTGACGAGCCGCAGCAGATGGTTTTTCATGTTGTCACGATTTTCCCGGAGTTTTTCCATGGCCCTTTCGACCACGGCGTCGTGGCCCGGGCACAAGCAGACAAACTGTTGGAAATCCAGGTGCATGATCTGCGAAACTGGACTTGCGATCGTCACCGTACTGTAGATGACCGGCCGTTTGGCGGCGGTGAGGGCATGTTGCTGAAAGCGCAGCCCCTGTTCGAAGCCGTGGAGACGATCTTGCCGGATCGGACCCGTTCGCAGAAAGTAGTCTTGCTCTCGGCACAGGGAAGGCGGTTCACGCAGTCGATCGCCCAGGAGTTTGCCGGTTTGGATGATCTGATGGTCCTCTGCGGGCGGTACGAGGGGGTGGATGAGCGGGTGGCCGAACACTTGGCGGACGAAGAGATTTCAGTCGGCGATTTCGTTTTGAGCGGGGGCGAGTTGGCTGCGGCTGTAATTGTCGATACAGTAGCCCGGTTATTGCCGGGCGTGCTAGGCAATGAACATTCGGCGCGGAATGAAAGTTTCAGTGCTGAAAATGAGGGATTGTTGGATTGTCCGCAGTACACGCGGCCGGCGGAATTCCGCGGATGGAAAGTGCCTGAGGTGCTTTTGGGCGGCAATCATGAAGAGATTAAGCGATGGCGCCGGACGGCGTCGCGCGAAAAAACTGAGCGGCTTCGACCGGATTTACTCCGCGGCCGCGAGATGAGGCAGAACTAATATGCAAAACGCACTTGTCAGCAAGTTCATCAGCAAGAACCTGCGCCAGAAGCCGCACCCGGAGTTTCGCCCCGGCGACACCATCCGCGTGCACGTTCGCATCAAGGAAGGGGACAAGGAGCGTCTTCAGGCCTTTGAGGGAACAGTGATCGCCCGCAAGAACACCGGGATGGGGGAGACAATTACCGTCCGAAAGGTGAGCTTCGGCCAGGGCGTAGAGCGCATTTTCCCGGTGCACGCACCTGTAATCGATCACATTGACCTAGTCAGAACCGGTCGCGTGCGCCGCGCAAAGCTTTATTATCTGCGCGGCCTCAAAGGAAAAGCAGCTCGTCTCCGCGAACGCGAATAACGCTGAGGCACCGAGCGTGGCGAAAGCTCGTCGCGGGAATTCCGGCGTCAAAGGCCGCAAGGCGGCAGTGGAAGAAGCTCCACGCGAGAGGTCCATTCGTTGCGTCAGCACCTACGAACGGGAAGCTCGTGAGCGCGGGTTCCGTCAGATTGCAGGCGTCGATGAAGTAGGGCGTGGCTGCCTCTTCGGTCCCGTATTCGCGGCTGCAGTGATTCTCGACCCGCTACGCCCCATTCGCGGGCTGCACGACAGCAAGATCCTCGATGCCGTCGATCGCGAGAAATTAGCCGCTCAGATCAAGACTCGCTGTATCGCCTGGGCAATCGGCGGCGCCGATGTCTATGAGATCGATCAGATCAACATTTATCAGGCTTCGCGCCTGGCGATGAAACGCGCCATTGAAGCTTTGGCTGTTTGTCCCGATTACTTGCTGGTCGACGCGGTCAAGATCGATCTTCCCATTGAGCAGCTTCCGTTGATTGATGGAGATGCTCGTTGCCGCGCAATCGCTGCTGCGTCGATCGTCGCGAAAGTGCACCGCGACGCCTGCCTCATTCGCTGGCACGAAGTTTTTCCCGAATACAATCTGGCCTCAAACAAAGGCTATTCCACGCCTGACCATAAGCGGGCTCTTCGGCAGCACGGTCCCACGCTGCTGCATCGTTACAGCTTCTGGCCGGTTCGCGACAATACGCCGCACGTGCATTGGACCGGTTATCTAACCGGCGAATCGGTCCAGGGTGAATTGTTCGAAAACGTACAAGAAAACGAATCGGCGGAGCTGACGCAGGTAGCCCTCGCATGAGCACGCCCGTACATGCGCCCTCGCCGTCTCACCAAGGCAGGCAAGCCGGCCGGTTCGCACGCTGGCACAAGCGCGTTCTTGGCTTTTGCATGGTCATATTCGCGCTGGAGATCGGCGTCTTCCTCAGCGTGTTTCCATGGGTCAGCAACTGGGATCAGAGTTGGGTTCCCGTTCACTCTCCACGGCTCGCAGGGATCTGGGCGAGTTCCTACTTTCGCGCTGCGCTGACAGGCATCGGACTGCTGAACATTTATATCGCCGCAATCGAATTGCTTTCGCAGGTGAAATCCATCTTCGCAGCTCATTAGGTTGGTTTCGCGTTCGCGATATCGCCCAATTGTGCTTTCGTGATTCTGGCGTAGTCTTCCGGATTCAACAATATTTGTGTGCCGCGAACACCTGCCGATATCGAGATTGGGTCGAACAACATCGCCGTTTCGTCCAAGTAAACTGGATAGTCTTTTCTGCACGCGAGCGCGGTAACGCCGCCGCGAATATAACCCGTCAGCGGCTGCACCTCTTTCAGTTGCACCATCTCGACTTTGCGATCGCCCGTCAATTTGGCCAACGCTCTGAAATTCAGCTCCCCGTTTCCGGGCACAGTTGCAAGCATGACCCCACTCCGATCGCCACGCGCAACCAGTGTCTTGAAAACCTGCTCCGGCGGAAGCCCTATCTTTGCTGCCACGCTTTCGGCCGCCAAATCATTTGGATCCACCTCGTATTCACGCAGTTCGTACTTTATGTTTGCGTCATCGAGCACGCGCACTGCGTTGGTCTTCAAGGTGCGATCTCGAACTGAACGCCTTGCGCCAGCGGCAGTTCGGAACCATAGTTAACCGTGTTTGTTGCGCGGCGCATGTAGCTCTTCCAAACATCGGATCCCGATTCTCTTCCTCCGCCGGTTTCCTTCTCACCGCCAAAGGCCCCACCAATCTCCGCACCGGACGGCCCTATATTCACATTTGCAATCCCACAGTCCGAGCCTTCGGCAGACACGAACCGCTCGGCTTCGCGCAGGTCGGTGGTGAAGATAGAAGACGCCAGGCCCTGGGGCACGTCATTCTGCATGCGAATGGCTTCGGCGAAATCGCGATATCTCAGAACGTACAGAATGGGGGCAAACGTTTCGCGCTTCACCGTCGCGTTCTGTTCCGCCACTTCCACCAAAGCGGGACGCACATAGAATCCGTCCCTGGCGCCGGATACTGCAACTCGCTCGCCACCTCCCACGGATGCACCGGCATTGCGCAATTCGTCGAGGGTATTCTGCATACCTTCGTACGCCTGCCCGTCGATCAAGGGGCCTACCAGCGTTCCTTGCTCGCGTGGATCTCCCACCGTAACGGAAGCAAAAATATGCTTCAGCCGCGGCACCAACCGGTTATAGATGTCTTCGTGAACGATCAAACGGCGCAGCGTCGTGCATCGCTGCCCGGCTGTTCCCATCGCTGCAAAAGCAACGGCACGCGCCGTCAACTCGATATCCGCCGACGTACAGACAATCGCGGCATTGTTGCCGCCTAACTCCAGAATCGACCGCGCAAACCGGGCCGCCAGCCTGGGTGCAACCTGCCGCCCCATGGCCGTCGACCCCGTCGCAGAGACAAGCGGCACCAGCGGATGATCAACCAGCGCTTCACCTGTCTCGCGGCGGCCAATAAGCACAGAAGACAGTCCTTCCGGCACGCCGTCGAACTCCGCTGCGGCTCGCTGAAACAACGCTTGGGTAGCCAATGCGGTAAGCGGCGTTTTCTCGGATGGCTTCCATACGACGGAGTTACCGCATACCAAAGCGAGCGCCGCATTCCATGCCCAAACCGCGACCGGAAAGTTGAAAGCCGAAATCACGCCTATCACCCCGAGCGGGTGCCATGTCTCCATCATTCGGTGATTCGGCCGTTCGGTCGCAATTGTTAACCCGCAGAGCTGTCGCGAGAGACCGGCCGCGAAGACACAGATGTCGATCATCTCCTGTACTTCGCCTAATCCTTCGGATAGAATTTTGCCTGCTTCGAGAGTCACAAGCCGGCCAAGTTTTTCCTTATTGCTGCGTAATACGTCGCCGAATTTTAGAATTAGCTCGCCTCGGCGTGGCGGCGGCACATTGCGCCAGGAAAGAAACGCTCGGTGTGCCAGCTCAATCTGCCGGCGTGCATCCTCGGCGCCGATGGACCGCAACGGCCTGATTACTTCACCAGTGATAGGTGTCCTGGCAAATAGATCGGCGTCAGGCAAGTCCGCGATCTCAGCCCCGAACGATCCTAATATGTCGGCACTCTCTTGCGCAATCGTCCTCAACCGGTACCTCGCAACCGCAGTCTACAACGATGTCCGTCGTAATTCGCCGGGCAGGGGCGTCCAATGTTTGTCTATGCCCGCAACGGTCTGGAAAGGTTACCTGACATTCGGCCTCGTTTCGTTCCCCATACGCCTGTTCGCAGCGGCGCGACCCGAGCCTGTGCACTTCCACATGCTGCACAAGAAGGATCTGTCGCGTGTTAAAGAGGTCTTCTATTGTGCGGCCGAAGATAAGCCGATCGAACGCTCGGACATCGTAAAAGGCTATGAGTACGAGAAGAATCGCTATGTGGTAGTGGATCAGGAAGAATTGGAAAAGATGGCGCCCCCCACTGCGCGCGCAATGGAGATTCTGCAGTTCGTGAAGATGGACGACATCGATCCGATCTTCTTCGACAAGTCCTATTATGTCGGCCCTGAGGAGGCGGTCAGCCGCCCGTATTCTCTTCTTCTAGAGGCGATGAAGGAGACCAAGTATGACGCGCTTGCGAAAGTCGCCATGCACGGGCGTGAACACATTGTCATCTTGCGTCCAGCCGAAAAGGGCATTGTTCTGCATACGATGTTCTTCGTCGATGAGTTGCACAAAGCCAACGAAGCCCCGGTGCCGAAACCCGCTAAATTCGACAAGAAAGAACTCGATCTAGCCAAGGCGCTGATCGACACCCTTGCCAGCCCGTTCGAGCCCGGGCACTATCACAACGAATACAAAGCCAACGTCGAGAAACTGATAGAAGCAAAACGTAAAGGCCAGAAAGTGACGCCCATACGTCAGCCGAAGACGGCACCCGTGTTGGATCTCATGCAGGCGCTGCAGCAGAGCCTCGCGAAAACGGCCGGCGCAAGGCCGCATTCAACAAGTACAGCGAAGACTAGCAAGAGATCTCGCAAACGCGGCGTCAAAGTTGCGTAATGCTCCGCTACTGGTTTGGTTCCGTTACGCCCAGCACGGTGTATCCCCTAGCGCCCGGGAACATCCCGACGCTACCTTCACAACAGGAGCGGGGTGGGATGGCGGAGCCAAGGCAGTATTGCGAACGGCGTAACGAAATTGCCGAGTCCCTGGTCGACGCGGCCGTACGCGTCTCCATTGCCGCGGTCCAGATGGCTCGCGCAACCGGCGTGAGCGAAAGCGAAACGTTTCTCAAAGCTAAGGCCGAAGTGGAAAGCTTGCGAAACGAGATCGAAAGCATTAAGGCCGAGCTGTCACACCACCGCTTGAAACACGGCTGCTGATTACCCGTTTGCGATAACAAGATTCCCGGCACACGCGCAAGATATAGGGGATGCTCGCGAGCTCCAATGTGAGATCGTATGAAGGGCATCCGTGCCGATCCGAAGAGTAACTACCTTATTCGTGCTGGCGATGTTCGCCTCTGCTGGTTCTGTCATCTCGAGCGAGATGCCGAAGCTAATCCAGAAGGACGGGCGCTTTTCCTTGCTTGTCGAGGGACGCCCGTACCTCATCCTGGGAGGGCAGATTGGAAACTCGAGTGCCTGGCCGAACATGCTGCCGCAGGTGTGGCCTGCCCTCGAAACGATGCATGCAAACACGGTTGAAGCTCCTGTGTATTGGGAGCAGATGGAACCACAGCCGGGCCACTATGATTTTTCGAATGTGGACGCTCTTCTTCAGGGGGCACGCGCGCACAACCTGCATCTGGTGCTGCTTTGGTTCGGTACTTGGAAGAACGGCAACATGCATTACGTGCCGAAGTGGATCAAGACGGACTGGCAGCATTACCCACGCATGATCAACTCTGCGGGGGAGCCGCTGGACGTGCTGTCGGCAAATTCACCCACGAATCGGGAAGCGGATAAAAAGGCCTTTTCCGCCCTCATGCGGCACTTGCGGGAAGCAGATGGCGAGCAACACACGGTTCTGCTGATGCAAGTCGAGAATGAGTCCGGTGCGATTGGGACGGTACGCGACTTTTCACCCATGGCGGAGAAGCAGTTCGCTGGCACAGTACCGACTGAGTTATTGAAGAAAGTGGGCAAATCGCCGGGGACGTGGCGTCAGGTGTTCGGGGGAGAGGCGGGCGAGTATTTTCAGGCCTATTATCAGGCGCTCTATGTCAATGCCGTCGCGGAAGCCGGAAAGGCTGAATTCCCATTGCCGATGTATATCAATGTTTGGCTGGCGTATCCGGTGGCGCAGCTTCCGGAACGAAGGTATTCGATCCCCGGACAGAGTTATCCAAGTGGCGGCGCAGTGCAAAAGATGATTAATTTTTGGAAGAAGAATGCGCCGGCCATAGACCTGATCGGCCCTGATATTTATAGCGATAACGGGGCGCTCTATCGCGAGATCATCCGCACCTATCGCCGGGCGGACAACCCGTTGTTTATTCCGGAGACAGGTTCGGGCGACAGCTATGCGCGCTACTTTTTTGACGCGCTCGGAGCGGGAATGATTGGGTTTTCGCCTTTTGGAGTCGATCGAGTTGGAGGGGCGAATACCGGGGAGGGTCCGAAGCGGCACGCGGAAAACTATGCGCTGTTTGGGCCGGCGATGCGGGAAGTGGCGCAACTTCTCTTTGAAGGCAAGATCAAAACTGCGGTAGAGCAGCTAGGGGAAGCGCGGCAAGAGATCGATTTTGGCGAGTGGCAGGCAACAGTTTCGTTTGGGTTTCCGCAGCATGACGGCATGCCACCCCCAGGAACAAGGGACCAGAGTGGTCGAGCGATGATAGCGCAATTAGCACCCGATGAGTTTCTCGTCACCGGATTCGACGCAAGCGTTGCGTTTCATCGGCCTGGAAAATTGCCGGGATTGCGGATGCAGATTTTAGAAGCGGAAGAAGGGCGGTTTGAGGGGGAGAAGTGGGAACCGTTGCGATGGTGGAACGGCGATCAGACCGACCGAGGATTGAATTTCAGGACACCCACCTGGGTGCGCGTGCAGGTGGAAAGATTTTAACGAGTGAGGGCGTTCAGGGAAATAGCTGCAGCGGCGTTGCTTCTAACGGTGGCCTCGGCAATTCAAGATGAATCCAGGAGCGCGGAACGCCCATCCGGGCCGCCTGGGAAGTTCATGGATATCAGCCAGGCCGCGGGGATCCGGTTTTTGCATCGCGCCTCACCCACGTCCAAGAAGTATCTCCCGGAGACAATGGGCTCCGGCGTGGCGCTGTTCGATTACGATAACGACGGCCTTCTTGATGTGTACTTTGTCAATGGGGCGCGAATCGACGACCCGACACCCGCGGGAACAATACCCAAAAAAGATGCTCCCCAGTACTGGAATCGCTTGTATCACCAGAGGAAGGACGGCACGTTCGAGGATGTCACTGAAAAAGCGGGCGTTCAGGGCGATGGGTACGGCATGGGCGTCGCCGTAGGCGACTACGACAACGATGGATACGAAGACCTCTATGTGACGCAGTACGGCCACAATATTCTCTATCGCAACAACGGCGACGGAACATTTACCGACGTCACCGCTGAAGCCGGTGTTGCCGGCGGCGGGTGGTCAACCAGCGCGGCCTGGGTCGATTACGACAACGACGGGAGACTAGATCTGGTGGTCGCGCGCTATCTCACGTGGGACTTCTCGGATATCTGGTGTGGCGAGCGACAGGAGGGACATCGCGCATACTGCCATCCAGATACCTTTAAGCCAACTACCCTGCTTCTTTTTCACAATGAAGATGGAAAGCACTTCCGTGAGGTGTCAAAGCAGGCCGGCCTGACCATGCCGGGGAAGGGATTGGGTGTGGCAATTGCCGACTACGATCATGACGGTTACCCGGATATTTACGTCGCCAACGATTCGGTCCCGGAATTCCTTTTTCACAACAAGCGGAATGGAACGTTTGAAGAGGTAGCTCTTGAAAGCGAAGTTGCTGTCGATGGAGACGGCAGGACGTACGCTGGAATGGGCGTCGATTTCTCCGACTACAACAATGACGGATGGCCGGACTTGATTGTGACCAATCTCGGAAACGACAAATACGCTTTGTATACAGGTTCCCGAGAGGGAACGTTCACGTATTCCAGCTATACGTCTGGGGTAGCGAGCATTTCTCTGCTCCATTCCGGTTGGGGTGTTCGGTTTGTAGATTACGATAATGACGGCTGGAAGGATCTCCTGATCGCGCAGGGTCATGTGCTTGACACGATCGCGCTCACTAATCCGGCGCTGCATTATAAGGAGCCGCCGGCGCTGCTTCGGAACGCCGGACGCGGCTTCGTTGACGTCTCGAAGGAATCGGGCCCAATCTTTTCAGACCGCTGGGCCGGGCGGGGACTGGCTATCGGAGATATTAATAACGACGGCAGACTGGACGCAGTCATCACGACGAACAACGGCCCGGCTTACATCCTGCGGAACGAGACCTCGACTAGCAATCACTGGCTGACCGTTAAGCTGATTGGATCCAAGAGTAATCGCGATGGAATAGGAGCGGTTGTGAAGATGATGACTCCTTCTGGAATTCAGTACCAAACGGTTAGCACCGGAGGGAGTTACTGCTCATCGAGCGACGTTCGTACCCATTTCGGACTTGGAGCGGAGATGAAAATTGCAGACATCGAGGTCCGTTGGCCAAGCGGGATCGTTCAGCATGTCACAAACGTAGATGCAGACCAAATTCTAACGATCAAAGAAAGCCCGCTCGTATCGACCGATCCTAGGAGGTGACACATTTCTCCTCATCCAGCTCTAGATCTCGCTAACCCCCGGGAGATCGCGCAAGCAATTTCCCGCAGCCGGCGCGATTTCCTTCGTACAGCAACAGGTGCGGGCGCCGCGGCGGCTTTATTCGGGTTTAGGCCGCTACAGGCCATGCCTTCGACGCGTACCAAGAAGATAGTTGTGGTCACGTTCGGCGGCGGCGCGCGCGATGACGAAACATTCATGCCGGAAGGACAGGAGAACATCCCGCATCTCCTAAGGGAACTGATTCCGCAAGCGACGTTCTTCAGCCAGGTCATCAACCGGGGTATATTGGGACACTATGTAGCGACGGCGAGCTTGGCCACCGGGGCGTACGAGACCTTCAACAACTTTGCGGAAGTGCCGCCGGAACATCCGACCGTGTTCGAATATTTCCGCAGGGATTTGAAGCGGCCGGCTTCCGATGCCTGGGTAGTTGCACCCAGCAATGGTTTCAATCGCATTGGCGAGAGCGGGCACCGTTCTTATGGATCCGGGTCGGGCGCGGGTGTGATTCTCCCAAAACGCTTGCTGGCTGCGGCGCTTTCTTCCAGCGAGGGAATCCAATACGAACATCTTCTGCGCGACAACTATGAAACACCTCTGTATACGCCGGAAGTCCGTGGCAGCGAGGTGGAACTGCATCAGATGGCACAGCTCCTGAAGTTGTCTGTCGGAGAGTTCACCTCTCACGCGCGCAGCTTGGCGAGTCCCGACGAGCTTTCCGTATATATCGCGCGGCAATTGATGCGGCAGCTCGCACCAAGCCTGTTGTGGATCACCCTGCACGACATCGATATCGCGCACTCCGGAACGTATTCACTGTATATAGACGCGATTCAACGATCCGATCGTCTGTGCGCGGAGATATGGAACTCAATTCAGAACGAGCCTGAATACGCGCATAAGACGACCATGTTCATACTGCCGGATTTCGGCCGGGATTCGGATGCGGACGCCGGTGGGAATGGGTTCCAACATCACCGGACGGGCGACCCGTTATCGCGCACAACCTGGATGATGGCGATGGGCCCGGGTGTTCGCGAAAACATCGTCGTCGACCGGCGAGTGGAGTCGACCGACCTGGTTCCGACGCTCGGCTCGCTCTTGGGATTTTCGCCGGAATTAGCGACAGGCAAGCCCCTCCAAGAAGTCACCTGACAGCATGGTTCCCAGCCAGCTCAAGATCGAACAGTTCAACTCCTATCCGCCACAGGCGCGCCAAGCCGTTGCGGCTCGAATTGACTTATTCCGGCAACTTCCGCTGAGTTTTCTGCCGCTCCTACTGCGCGAGTTAATCGTGTATGACTGGAAGTTTCCCGCGGAACAAAGGGAATTAGATCGTCAGCTCTCCTATATGGGCAGTCTGCGTCACGAGGAGATCCAGGCGCTAATGGCGCGCTTTGCACAGTTGCACCTTTCGCCGGAACTCGAACACATGGACTGGGTAAATAGGCCACGGCAGTTCTCCGAGCAACTCACGGCGCACCTCTGGGCTACGCATCAGATTGACAGTTTTCGCGGCGACGCGCTTGAGTACGGGCAGACGATGGACGCGATTACGCCATCGGAGCCGCTTCCCATACCGCGGCTGGGAATCGCTGTAATCGGGCGGGGAGTTGGCGACAACAAATACCCGCTGTTCCGGAAGCTTCGTCGATGGGGCGTTTACTTCAACCAGGTAAAACCCGATGACGGCAACAGAATACTTCTGGAGGCGGTGGCGTCGCGAGCCACAGCGCATCCAGTTCCCTTCGGGCACTGGTACATCGATGGTGGCGCTAGCGAGGCAATTTCTTCCGGGGAACTTGCGTGTGTCTCGTACGGTTCGCTCGATACGGTGCGCGCCGCCGTGGTGGCCACGATGCGCAAGGCTGTCGAATCCGGAACCGGACCGGAAGCGCTCCGCACGCATCTCGCTGAATTGCTTCCTGAAGACGTCGGACTGAACGGCACAGGAACGAATGCGATTCTGAACCGCTTCCAGCTCAGCACGCTGACAGAAGGCTCTGGAACTCAGTTGTTCAGTACAACCTTTGTGCAGTGGTCGGCGCGCGAAGCACTGCGGCGGGCGCAGCCTTTGACGTTGCTGGTGCGTTTTGCACCCAGACAACGTGAGCGGCCCATGAACGAATTGCTGGCGCGCGCGGACACAAAGCCGGAACTTGATCCGCAGAAGTCGCTCATCGACGCAGACATGGGAGCTTACTATACCTGGATCAACCAACGGCGACTATCGGGCGCGGAGCAGTCTTCGTTTCTCGTTTGGTTCGAAGATCACAATGAGGCATTAGCAGTCGGACCTTCAATGCCTCGTGGCACGGAAAGCGGCAGTTCCATTACCATTGCCCAATTGCTCAAAGAAATTACTTAGCAGTTATCTTTTTGAACACAATGGCCGTGCTGTCGTAGTCGCCTTGCAATCGTAACGAGACCCCATGATTCATGAGGTAAGCTCCGCTCAGGATTTCCGCTTTGGTAGTCAGGTGGTCCTGGTCGAGGGGGACCAGGCGATACAAGGCTTGCTCATCCAAACCGCGAAGATGAACTACCGGATAATCCAATCCGAGATGCTGCGCGCCCAAAAATGCAAAGAGCGCAATCTCCCGGCCGTCTTGTGATATGTACTCGTTTGCAACCTGGTTATCGTCGCCGGAAAAGAAAAGCCGATAGAGTTCTCCTTGCTGTACGGTATTCCTGATCTGTTTGTAATAGGCGGTCAGCTTGGTTGCCAGCGCATTATCCTGATCGGTCCAGCGATTGAGATCGCCGCCGATACCAAGCGCTCCATTCATCGCAACCAGAAAACGAAACTTAAGCGGTATCGCCCGACGGTCGAACCCGTTCGGACTGTCGGTAACCCAATCCATCATCACGTCCGGCGTGTATGCGTGAGTAAACCCATACTGAATCGATAAACGATCGAAGGCATCGGTGTTGTCGGACGGCCAGACTTCCTCCGTTCTGCGCAGAATCCCAAGATCTACCCGTCCGCCGCCGCCTGAACAGGATTCAATTTCCAGATTCGGATGCTTGGCGCGGAGTTGGTCGATAATGTCGTACAGATTCCAAACATACTTGACCCAAATCTTCTTTTGATCGGCCAGCGGCGCCTCAGGCCACCCAGGCTCCGACCAGTTGCGATTGTAATCCCATTTCAGAAAGGCGATATCGTTTTCGCTAACGAGTTTATCGAGCGTCGCGAACACGTAATTCTTCACGTCTTCGCGCGCAAGATTCAACACAAGCTGATTCCTGGCCTGGACGCGCTCGCGGCCGGGGAAGTTCATCACCCAATCGGGATGTTTGCGATAAAGCTCGCTGTCGGGATTAACCATTTCCGGCTCTACCCAGATCCCAAAATCCATTCCGAGGCTGTGTACGCGATCGATCACTGGTTTCAGGCCATGCGGGAACTTTTGTTTATTCACCCACCAATCCCCGAGACCGGCCTTGTCGTTATTTCTTTCGCCAAACCAGCCGTCGTCGATGACAAATCGTTCTACACCCAGCTTGGCGGCCCGCTCGGCCAATGCCAGTTGACCGGCTTCATTCACGTTGAATTGTGTCGCTTCCCAGGAGTTGTAAAGTACCGGGCGCACTCGCCGGTGGGCGCCTCTGGGCAGGATGTAATTTCGCTCGAAAGTGTGGAGGTATCTGGATGCCGATCCGATTCCCTTACCGGTGTAACCGCCATAGAAATCCGGGGTGTCAAGCGATTCGCCCGCCGCCAGCGAGTATTCGAAATCGAATGTATTGTATCCGCCGGTAATGCGAACCAGATTCGATACGGATAAGTGCTCGACTGTTATTTTCCAACTGCCACTCCAGCCCAGAGCACCGAACCAAACCGAGCCGTTCTCCTCTTTGCCGGCGTTTTGAGAAATAGCGAACCACGGATTCACTTCATCGCCCGTGCTGCCCCGCCGGCTTTCCAACACGCGCGTGCCAATCTTAAGGGGCTCTGAACGGTACTGCCATTCTCGGCCCCAGGCGCCGGTGAGATAGTGCATCTCGTAATCGTCCGCGGCCGGCAGTGTCCATGCCGCCGATTGCGCGCTCTCGATTACGATCGGCTCATTCGTAGCGTTTTCGATGTGAGCGGAACGTCTGATTACCGGGAGATCAGGATAGACTTCGTAATTCAATGAGACGGTAAGAGCGGAACCCACATCCTTCAACTGGATAATCAGCGTGTTTCCATGGATCTCATGCTTGACATAATGGAGAATTACTTCCCGATTTCCATTTCCGAAAGTAGCCTTGAGAGCCGGTTCGGAAAAGAGTCCGGCGCCCCAGCCTGGATACTCTTGCGGAGTGGTTGTGGTCGACAGATCGAAAGAAGCATGAGCCCGCTCGCTTTGGACCGGTGCAAAATCGTCAACTCTTTTGATCGAAGGACCCCAGTAAACGGATTGCAGCTCACCGCGTTCGTTCACTCCCATGACGTAGGTTGAATCGCCTGCGTCCAGGAGCCACGTCTTGACGCCCGGCTCGTAGCGAACGGAGGACGGAGCACCCATCAACGAAGAAGAGAGAACGAACAGCCAAACCGGAAACCATCCTAAAGCTTGGTTACGCATTACTTTGACGAAGAGCTTGGCGGCTGCTCTTTCATGGTCACGATAAACTGCCTTATTTCGTTGCGCTCCTTTTCCGTTTGCGCCTGGTCTTGCTCGCGCAGGCGCTCGAAGGTATGGAACTCGTCCTCGGCGCGCGACTTTTCGCCGGTTCGCGTGTACGCTTGAGCGAGATGATAATGCGCTGTGGTCAAAGCCGGTTGAAGCGCGATAGCGCGTTCCAGTTCGTAAATTGCTTCAGGATATTTGCGCTGGTCTTCATAGAGAATTCCCAGTTGCAGATGCGCGTCGCTAAATCTGCCGTCGAGAGCTACCGCTTTCTTCAAAAGCGCTTCCACTTCCGCCGGCTTCGCCTCGGAGTTCTGCCCGCGGTTCCACAAGCTCAGAGCGTAATAATATTGTGCCTGAGGATTATTGGGTTGCAGTTGGACGAAGCGCGCTAAGCGTTTACCAACCTCGTCCACGCTGCTGCTCGAGATGTTGTACATCTTTCCGAGAAACAAGTACGGCCACGACTCCGACGGATCCAAGTCGGTCGCCGCGCACAGCGCCTTGATGGCAGATTCATAATTGCCGCGTGAGTAGAGGGCAATTCCTAAACCTACATTCAGCTTTGCCGATTTCGGGTGTAGTTCGATCCCCTTCGAGAAGACCTCGGTAGCAGCTTCCCAGGCCTTATGACTGAGCAGTTCGCTTCCCCAATCGAAAATGTGTTCTTCGGTCGGCTCCATCCTGGCGGCGCGCTGGTACTCATCGGCTGCTCTTACGTAGTCTCCGGCGGCTTCTTCAATATCTGCCGACAAGCTGTGCAACTCGGCAGAGTCTCGCCGATCCAACATGAGTTGAACCTGACGGCGCGCTTTCACGTAGTCGCGGGTTTCGAAATACGCCAGCGCAAGATCATAGCCGCTCACATAATCGGATGGCTTAAGGCTCTGCGCCTTTTCCATGTAAGGAATTCCTTGAGACAGCTTGTCCGCATGCAGGTAAAGCTCTCCGAGATTGTAGTTTGCCTCAAAACTACTTGGGTCGAGTTTCACCGCTTCCTTCAGCTTTGCCTCAAGTCCATCCATTTGCCCCGCTGCGGCTAGAAGAACCGACGACGCAAAAACGAGTAACAAGCGCTTCGAAAGATCAAGCCGTGCCGCCACCATTTCCGGACTGGCTCCTACGGAACCAGCTTGAGCAGCTTGGACTCGGCAGGCTCCAGGGAGACGTTCAGTGTGCCGATGCTGCGGCCCAGCGAAGTACCGGTCCAAACATCGGTTACGTCCACACCACCGGCGTCTGCTAACGTCTTGGCAACACGTGGCAATTGGATGCGCTTCGAATCGTTCGCAGCGCCGTTGAAATTGAACACAGCGAGATAGTAACTCCCGTTATCCTCACGAACAAACGCGTCGGCGGATTGGTCGCCCGTATCGCCTTCCAAGGGCCGGAATGCTCTACCTCCCGCGAGCGTGTTGATCCGCGGGTTGGTGTACACTTTTTCAGCCAGCGCCCGAGCCGTTGGGTCTTCCAGGTAGGCGCTGCTGTCGAGAATCATACCGCCCGAGATGATAGCCGAGAGGAACCGGCTGCGCGCCTCGCTTTCGTTCCGGGCACCCTGAGTAGCAAGAGGGCCGATCGGTATTTCGTCGGGATCGGCTATATAGACCGACCGGTTCGTCCACCAACCATAGGTTAGTGAGTTCAGCATGTACTCAGTGGATTCGTTGCGGCCGCTTATGTGGCCCATCGTATCGCATGAAATACGGCGGGCATGCCCGTAACCGCCCGGGAATAATGGAGCGATGGACAAGCTGATGAACATCTGACAGGCGGTCTCTTCGACTAGAAATTTCATGCCGTGGTTATAAGCCTGGATACCCGTTTCGACGGATTTGTCCCAATGCACTCCTTCGAGTGTGGCGTGGCTCAGGAAATCAAGTTTGATGTATCGAAAGCCGAGTTCCTTGAATGTCCTGATGTAAGTGCGAATGCGTGCCTTAGTGCCTGGGTGCGTGGGATCGAGCGGAATGCCGCTTGCTATTTTGGGCAACGGCGTTCCGTCAGGCTTTCTCAGCAGAATGTCCCGATAGCGGTACTGAAGATCCGTTCCCTCAACGAAATCGTCGAGATTCGCGTCCCATTCCGCGAACGGCGCCATGTAAATCCCGGGACGATACTCGATACCCGATCGTTGGCTAAGAATCTTCAGGTACCGCAGGGCATCCGCGAGCTGGCCTTCGTCCAACCGCGACCAAAACGCGTCGAAATTGTGATAAACGACCTTGTCGCTATTAAAGCCATTGGGCGCTAGTCTCCGGCTAATAAAATCGACAGCGCCCAAATATTTTGAATAATTGATGTGGCCGGTATAGGCAGCCCAACTGTTCCAGCCGAACGGAATTCCCTCCTTCCAAGAAATAGGAGCCTTGAATACGCTATTTGCCCGCCCATACTCTTCGAGACCGTCGCGCCAGTCTTCGTAATAACCCACGAAGATCGTGGCCGAGGCAATGCTGCGGCCGCTCACCTTGCCGTGCGGCAAGGAGTCGTGAGTGGCGGAGTTCACGCCCTCAGTCGCCATTCCGCTGAAAATGTCGAGCTTATCCAAGCGGCCATTTGAACCGCTGAAACGGACACCGGTCTTCCAGAGATCGTGCGTCAGCGAGCCGAAGATCAGCCCATTCCGGCTAACGTTATCGTAGACGGCCGTCACTTCCGAACTCATTTCAGAGCTGTTGATATCGATAGCGTTATAGCGGAACCACATGTCGTTATCGAAGGGCACACGAAGCACGCGATTCTGATTGACGATTCCAATATCGACGCCACCCGGCGAGTCGACCACAACCGCGCCAATGTGATTCGTAGTGACTGGTTCCGAGCTGCGAATCTCCACCTGAACAAAGAAGAACGGCTTCCCTTCGTAGAAGCTGTAATGCTGAAGGAGATCGGGCCGATTGGCGGCTTTATTGACGATGGTGATCCTTCGCCCCTTGCCAATTCCGTCCTGAAGCGCCATCGGATTGCTGTTGTATATGTGGCGCGGGTAGTCGGTGTTCTTTAAGGTTGCGCTCAGTTCGGTGCTGCTATAGACGTTCCTGACCTTTCGATTGGCGCCCCAATGATAATCGGCAAGCCCCGAACGCTTGTCGTAGACCACTGTTACGATGCCGTTCGAGATAGTCAGCTTATCCGAGCTATCGTCGATGGCAATCTGACGCGACGGAGACTGGGGCCGCCCCGGATCGCCACGCGACCTCAGATGCGCACTCGCGGCGAACGACGCTGCGAGTAGCGAACGCCGCGTCACCAGTAGAACTTCAAAGCCACTTGGGCCTCTCGCGGCACAAAATTGCTGACGAGCCCCGTGATCTGAGAAAAGTTCGCGTTGGTAAAGTTCAAGGTACTGAAGCTATTGCCGAAATTGGGGTGGTTGAAGACGTTGAAAAACTCACCCCGCAACTCGAAGTACCTTTTCTCCGAAACGTGGAACTGTTTGAAAGCGGAGAAGTCCAGGTTGTTAAAACTGGGACCATGGAACTGTGCAGCTTTGCCGCCTAAAGGCGCATAATCCGTCTGCCCGATTGTGGTTGCCGCGGGCGGTTGAGAAAATGCGGCGGGATTCAGAAATTCATTGATGCCGTGTGGGCCGGAGTTCAAATAAAGTGGCTGTCCAGGAACCAAGAACGCCACGCAACCGAAATCGGCCGTGGTGGAGGAAATGCAGCCAACTGTTCCGGGAAAGCCGTTCTGCGCCGTCAGGATCCAGTTCGCGGACCATCCGCCCAAAACAGCATCCGCAAATCCATTCGCGTGAGCGCCAAAACGCCGCCCTCTTCCGTAAGGAATTTCCCCGGTGCCGCTGAGATGCAGCACGTTCGGCGAATCGTCGTTGCAGAGCGCGTAATCCCCTTTGATGCCGAAACCAGGTAGATAGGGAGCCCGCTGCTGCCCACCCGGATTGTCATCGCCCAGGATGTTTCGATAGTCGGTCATGCATCTTGAATGCGTGTAGTTGGCGAGTATTTGCAAGCCGTCGGCGAATCTCCTCTGGTACGTTACTTGAAAGCCGTAGTAGTAAGCGTCCCCGTTGGGGGCAATATAGTCGTCGCCCTGCGCAAAATCCGGGTATGGAACATAGTTGCTTGTATTGATTCCTTGGCCGGGCGGAAGGATCAGGCCGGGGCTATTAGTTCTGAAGCCATTGATCTGGTGCAAGCTGTGATTGCCCACGTAAGCGACCTGGATGCTGTCGTTGTGTGTCAACGCGTATTGCAGCGAGAAATTCCATTCCTGCGTGGAACCTGTCTTCCAGGGCACCGCAAACGCTTCAAAGCTCGATCCCTTGGGATTGAAAGCCGGGCTCGTGGGGCTCGGAGTAACAAACGTCAAGCCATTTTCAAATGTGGGAGCTTGGCCATTGAACACGCTTGGATACTGAGTTGCCAGAGTTTGCGTTCCACCACTGTTGTCAGTGACACTAGGTTGGACCGCAAAGGGATAGTTAGTTCCAGGATCCGGAGCTCCGCCCAGGTTCTCAAAACCCGCATAGAAGATTCCGTAAGCGGCACGCATCACCAGCTTTTGCATCAGTTGATACGCGAAACCAACCCGAGGCGCGAAATTATTTTTCGGTGTGTTGATTAAGCCGGGCACGCTGCTGTATTGAAGCGCGATGCCGTCTTTGGCGAGTTGCGAAAGAAACACCGGCGATAGGGGAATATTCTTCGCTGAAGAACTGATTACGTAGGCGGCCCCGGTTCCTCCATACGGCGCCGGCTGAAAATTGGCCTCATTGCCATATCTGTTCCGCAGGACTCCGAAAAATTCATAGCGCACGCCGAGATTTAAGGTCAGCTTTGGAGTGACCTTCCAGTCGTCTTGGAAATATGTCCCGTAATAATGGCGGATATTATCGGGCGCGGTCAGGCTGTTCGCCAGAATGAAGTTCGGCCCACCCAGGTAATTGACTCCGTTCGGGACGGTAGAGGCAGTAGGTGTGAGCAGCAAGTCGGCCACCCCGGATCCAAGGCCGACGCCCGGTATGTCTGTGTAATTCGTTCCGAAATCCATGCGGCCTCGCGGGTCGCGCGGATCGTCAAAGGCGAAGCGTATGAATTGAGCTTCAAAGCCTCCTTTGAACGTATGGGGACCTCGAATTTTGGTTAAGTTCTCCGTTATCTGCCGCGTGTCGCTGACACGAGTGTTGGGGCTGGCGAACTCGCCTGGTCCAACCGCCGTAACGCCGCTGATATTCAAGAAGGGCAAACCTCCAAGGCCGGGCCCCTGTGGAGAGCCTTGAATACCAAATTGCGCAGGAATGCCGGTGATGTTCGCGACCGGCGGTTCTGCGGAATCGGTTAGCCGGCTATAGCCTAAGCGCGCTTCGTTGATCATAGTGGGCGAAAAGAGGTGCGTTTCGCTCAACGTCGCGTTAATACTGTGATCGATGAAATTTCCGCTGCCAAAACCCGAGTTATCTATCGGTCCGGTAAAGTCACCCGGAACGAAACGGGTTCGTCCCGCGTAACCCGCGCGGACGAACATCTGGTCTTTTTCGCTGAAGTTCCGATCCATTCGAACATCGAATTGATTGGTGCGGTCCGGAAGTGGCAGCAGTTCCGCGAAATTACTAGTACGGCCGCCATTAAATCCAGCGGTGTTGGGAGCTGGGTACGCATTCAAAAGCTTGATCGAATTCGGATCGAGACGATTGGCCGGCAGGAGATTCATCAGAGCCTCGTCGCCGGGCGTGGCGAAATTCGTTATGCCGCCGACGCTCTGTCCGGAAAAGAACGGATCGCGAACATATCCGCTTTTTGTGGCTACCAAGCCGGTGACTGGGTCCACTTGCCCGGCTGTGACGGCACGGGTAGTAGCCGGATCCAATATCGCGCCCTGCGGGAGCTTGCGGCCTAAGTCGTCGCTGAGGGTGCCGGTTTGCGTGTAAATCAAATCCTGAAAATTAGTGAAGCCGCTGTTCCGCTCGGCCGCCGTGGGCACGCTCGGGTTGTGTAGTGACGTTTGCGCGATCCGGGTACCCTGATAATCGCCAAAGAAAAAGGTCTTGTTATGCCCGTTATAGACGTGAGGAATGTAAACGGGACCACCCACTGTAAAACCGAATTGATTCTGCCGCAACTCGGGTTTTGCCGTTCCCGCGCGATTGGCGCTCCAGGTATTTGCGTCCAGCTTGTCGTTACGCAGATACTCCCACAGATCTCCCTGCAATTGGTTGGTGCCGGATTTCGTGGTCGCATTGATCACCGCCGAACCGGCTCTCCCGTATTCGGCATTGAAATCGCTGGTCTGGACGTTCACTTCCTGGACAGCGTCGGGCGGCGTTAGAATTACGAATGCCGCGCCATTCAGGTAATCTACGGTGTCATTGTTGTTATCGATGCCGTCCAGGATATAGCTGTTGTGCGACCAAGCCAGACCGTTGGCCGTGAAACCACCCGTTCCTGAGACCCGTCCGCTTTGCATATCCGTGACCCCTGCCGAGATCTGAGCAAGGAAGGTATAGTTGCGGCCGTTTAGCGGTAAATCGTTCACCTGCTGCTGAGTAATGTCCTGGCCGACTGTGGATGATTGAGTTTGCAGAACCGGTAACGCGGAAGTCACTTCGACAGTTTGGGTAACTTGTCCGGGAGTCAGATTGAAATCCGCTTTCACCTGCTCATTGACATGCACCGCGATCTGCGCTTGCGAGACCGTCTGAAAGCCCGGCTTCGTTACTGCGACCGTGTATGTCCCAATTTTGATCGGACTGAAACTGTAGCTTCCATCGTTCGACGTGTTTGTCTCCAGTACCAACCCCGTGCCTTCGTTGGTTAGCGTTACCTTTGCGCCTGGAACAACCGCGCCGCTCGGGTCGTGGATGGTCCCGCGAATCGCGCCTTGATCGATCTGCGCCCAAAGTGGATTGGCGAAAATGACAACCGCCGGCAAGAACGAAAGAATGTGACGGAAGAAAACTTTCCTGGCGTCTCTGAGTGGCATGACTCCTCTTCCCCTTACCGTGGACGTACACGGTGCTACTCTTTTCTACACGAGAGGACCGGCGGTTGTCAATATAATTCTCTACCAGGGTGTGCAACGTTTGGTGACGACAATCGCGCCGACCGAACAGAACCGCGCGTTTGAGGGGAGCGGCGGCGACGTGACCGATTAGCTGTTGCCACCACTGAACGCCGTTTCTAAAATAATATGAAAACCTCAGCGTACACTCTGAAATGGCTGAACGACGCTACGGCTGTTCGGAACGGCCGCGCAAAGCGAGTCCGTAGTCGCATTAGTCGGCTCGATTGCCATGTGCGAGTACCCATGCCAGGCTCCACGATTGAGCCACAATCCAATAACGGGAATTTGGGCGGGATCGAACCGGAAGCAAAGCTTCTCCCTGCCTCGCCTGATCGCAGCGAATCCGTCGGGCGCATCCCGGAAGTCCGCAAACACTTTCGCGTATGCCGGAAGATGGGACCCGAAATCGATCCGATCCAGGTGAACTCCCGGAAACGGCGTGGGCCAAGCCCAAATGCCGTCCTCCGGCATAGCGAAACCTTGGAGCGATCCAACTCTTACGGATCGTATGTCAACCGGCAACTCAATCTCATCCCCATCTTTGATCGCCGTTAAAGGGTGAAATGCCCACAAAAACGGTTCCGGCTTGCTCGAGTGGCTGGTCAGAGTATATTCGAAAACGTCTTGGTTTCCTTGAAGTGAGATGCTGCGCTCCAGTTCGAGTGGACAAACGTGCAGCCGGACGACTGTCCCGATTCGATTTTCCTTGAGGGCCGCTTCGTCAATCTCCCAGGATCTTGCCCACACTTCTCCGTGGTCTAGCAGATCGCGGTCATTCCATCGGCAGGGGGCGATCGTCGGCAGACATTCGTCGGCGCCAATAAGCGGGCTTGCGTCAAATAAGTCCGTTAGCTCATTTCGAAAAAGTTCCGCATCCGGCCGCGGCCGCCACATCCACTCGCGGCCGGTTACGATGCTCCGAAGACTGACAATCTTAGCCCCGAGTTCCGGTACAACTTCGATACTCAACGCGCGATTTGCAAGCTTATATGAGCGGTAGCGTGGGCTCACCTTTCCGTCCGTAAAGAAATAAGTTCAATGCCGTGCTCGCCTACGGACGCGTGAAACTCGCCGATATGGTTTTTCCTCCACAGATCGCGAACGATTCGCTTTCCGCCGATGCCGAGGTCAGACCAACTCGCGGTCACAACCGCTTCGCGTTCACCGCGATTAAATAGCCCGGCCGCTTTGCTCCCGTCTTCGAGGTCCCTGGCCCAGATCTCAACATCGCCGGTCCGGTAAACAGGAGCGGCTTCCTTTCCCAACCTGTCTTGATTCACCGCGATCGCTTCATCGAGGGATTGGGTTTTAGATTTCCGTTTGCATCGCCCGCCGCTTCTCCGCCTTGCGCGCCCGGGCGCTGTCGGCTTACTATTTCAGCCGTTGTCTATGTCCACATACGAATAGCCGTGGTGTGCCAAACCCCTCGAGACCATCGCATCGGCTTGTGCCCGCACCATCGAGGTTACAATCAAAGCTGTAGTTTAGGTTAGATCGGGTTGACTACGGTTGCGGGAGTAACTCAATGGTAGAGTCACAGCCTTCCAAGCTGTTGGTTGCGAGTTCGATTCTCGTCTCCCGCTCCATGCTTTAAATGGTTTACGGCTGAACGGTCCTCCAACATGGCGAAATTTGCCCGTATGTTCTTCCAAAGACATCGCCTACTACGTCATCGGGATAGCCGAAAAGTTTTCTCGAAGTTAGTGAATAGTTGCTTGTCGAGGCGGTTATAGGCTTTCGGACGTACGCAAAGAGAGGCCTCGTTCTCCTTCAACACGGCTCCCCTCGCGCCATTTATGACTTTGCCGATGTCTGCGGCTTATGGCGGGTCCTTGAGTCGTAAAAATCGTGCCTCGTCCGGCAGGTACAGGACACCCTGAGCTTGATAATCCGCTTTGCCAATTTTGCGTCGTCCGATCCGGATGCGCCAGGTCCCTTTGGGCCAGTTGGAGTTTGTGGCGGCGCATCGCAGGAAAGTCAGCCCGAGACTGAGGTAGATATTCGAACAGATCTTCGAGTTGGCAGCGAGTTCGTCCGCTGCGCCTCAGAGACGCTTCTCAAGCTCGGTGTGTCGGCCGGCATGGTTCCCTTTGGAGCAATTTTCTAATTTAAGTGCCAACTGATTCACAAAGTATGTAGCCGAGTGCAGCAAGGTATACGGCTTAGCATTTTATCTGTGCCATTGATGGCGCTAGGACCGGGGCGGGTATGAGTAGTACGTTCGGGTGTTCCCATCGCCTCCAAAGCGTGATAGCCTCTGCCAATGCAGAGACACCCGCCAGACTACAAAACAGATCAGGACATGATGTTTGAAGAGATTCAAGCTGAGCAAAGCCGACGGGTTGGACTGATCGTGCACGCGCTTCTTGACCACGTGATGGACAGGTACTGAGCAGAAGACGTGACCGCTATGTTGATGAAAGTCCCGAGCGCAATGCAAAACGGCTATAGGTTAGAGATTTGGAAAACCCACCCGACTTCTGAAGAATTCGCTGCGGCAGTTGCGGTGCCCAAGGATTGAATAATGCTTTGCTCAGAAATGAGGCGCTACTCGCCCAGTCTGCACCTGCCGTGCTCGGTCCATGATTCCTAACCGGAACGCGGACAAGCCAAAAGGAAGATGTTGACCGTATGAGTAAGCTTCCGCCTCCATTCATCGTGGGCGAGACATACCTTGACCGTGACGGCGAGTACCTTGTGACGGATATATTCGGCAACGACATAGAGATACAGCGGCCAAATGGCAAGAGACTAAAACAGGACGGTCGAACCAAAGCCAACATTCATCGCAGCATCCTCGCCGACTTGAAGAGTGTTCGCGTGCAGAGCAACGGAGCCAGAAGTGAAATAGGTCCCAGGCCCAAAAGGGCTGGCATTCTCGAAGAGATGTATTGGTGTATCGCCGAGATCATTGAGCAGAAATCGAAGTCAACAACAGAGTACATTCGGCACGGCGATCTCGCAGAGGCTCTCACTACACATTCATACGCTGGCCCACTGATCGCGTACCGCAGCGCCCATGACGCTAAGGATCCGTCTTGGTTTGCCAGCGATTATGTCGCGTTCTACAGCAAGGAGTGGACCGAAGGGAAACCAAGGTACGCCGACCGATTCGAGCGCACTAACATAGGCGGAAAGTGGGCGTACAGGGTCCGACCATAAGCGCCTCCGGCCATCGCAGCATGTCTTTGTGGTCGCTACAATAGGGAACTGACGATACGATTGCTCATCCTGCCGTTCGCAGGCCAACATGAATCTCACTCCCATAACAAGCCGCTCGGAAGTGAGGGCCGCATTTCGATTGCTCAAATCGTCATTGACGCAGAATGCGACGAGACTTAGGCGGAATGTTGGTTGGCCCAGCGGTGACGACGAGTTCACCCTCTATTGGCACGAGAAACAAGCGTTTTGGGTTGTTTTCGGATTTGAATCGCTCTCCCGGTACTGGTGCGCATACGGAACGGCGAACCCTACCGATTCGCGCCGTTCTTTACCAATCACGTGCGAGATAAATCCGCCTTTGAGCGGCATCAATCGCGGGTGCGGTGGATTGTTTCTTAAGGATTCGGCGGCCGCTGCCTACCTGTCGCACAGTGGAAAAAAGTTGGTGGCGGGAGAAAGGGAGTCGGCAGAAGTGCGTTTCTTGAGTACTATCCCCACGCCACTCGAGAAATTGAGTGGCCCAACGGATTTTCGTCCGAAGTTGTACTTCTTGGAAAGGTCGGCGGCGGATCGCTGCTCTCAAACATTGGTCATTATCTCCGCGCCGTAGGAGAGTTCAAAAGCAAATCGAAAACGCCAGTTCCCAATAAAATTGAAGAGCGAAATCCTGACCTTCGCTTTACGCCGGAATATATTGGCGGCCGGCGGCGATACAGCATCACGAGTGCTATCGAGAGCGACTGTGACCACGGGCTTGTCGTCAACGCCTTGCATGAAGCGTTAGAAGAGATGAGCGTCGCTTCGTATACGACTAGAAAGATCGACCTCTACATCGCAAATGAGAGATCTCGGATCACGCACGTAATCGAGGTCAAAACAGATCAAAGCACGACCAGCCTCTACCAAGCTGTGGGGCAGGTCATGTTGCACAGCAGTTTGGAACACAGTGCCCCAGACCGGTTTATCATGCTGCCCGGCGATGTGACGCCCGACACATCGGCAAGACTTGAACGTCTCGGCATATTTGTACTTCGGTATGACTGGGACGGCACCCAGCGTTGCTTTGGCGATCTTCGGCAACTATGCCGTGCGTAACGCACTCGCAGCGGGACTTACCGCTTCGTAGGGTAGCGTTCGCTGAAAACCGATTGCGTCTACCGGAGTCTCATTAAATCAAAGGATTAAAGCGCGAATAGGAAGATTTCACCCGGTTGCAGCGCCTTGAGGAAAGCATCCGGTGATGTACGCCAAGAGTTCGCCTCATCAACGTCGCCTTCGGAGCGTGGAGACCGAACGAATCGTTATCGATTACGTCGACAAACAGTAGCCGTCCAACGTACAAAAGAGCACTTCTCCAGCTGATTTGCGAAAGGCGACGTATCGCCTCGTTGCTTCCGGGGGCAATAGTAAATCGCGCTTAGCCGTGCGATGTACGAACGGTTAACCAGACAAGAATCACGGCGACAAAGATTACAAGCCAAAACACGATCACCTTGACGTTCGTGGTCATGACCGAACTTGATCCGAGGCGTCTCATCAGGGCTTTCCCATCGGCAGCATCCAGCCTCATTGAATCATCGTGGCCGAAATATACGGTAACCTCGAAGCCGTCCTGAGCTTCGGCCGGCACAACTCTGCCGATAAGCATAAGATTCACTGTCAAGCCGCTTGGCAATCTCACAAACACGGGCATTTCGTCAGAGTACAACGGCAAGAAGGCACCATCGCCGGCGCGCTATCAGCCTGAAATACTTCAGCGGCGTCCTGTTCGGCGGCCCTGAGTGCTTCCCAGAGCCGTTCTTCCGAACAAATCGCCGCTTTGTCTTGCTTGGATATTGTAGGGTTTTCTCTATGAAGGGACGCCGTCAGCGTCCCTCCCGAGGGGATCGACTCGCCTGTTCTACTTGGTTTCGATAGCGTTCCTCCGGCGAACTTTGATTGCGGCGAAGCCCACCAAGCCGCAGCCAAGCAGAAGCAGACTCGATGGCTCCGGCGTCGCAACCGTCGAGAGTTTTACCACCATGTCGTTGTAATCGAAATCGGTGTTGCTGGACGCGAGGTCTTCAACGCCGACATAATAGTTGCCGGCAGATTGCTGAAAGAGCGCGAAATGCTGAACGTTTGCGTCAACCGTATTGAGAGAAGATTGCGTAAAGAAAAGACCATCCGTCGTGCCGTTGTAGAAAAACAGGCCGTACTCGGACGTCGGCGTAAAGTTGACCGTTGTCCCAACCGCAGTGCTGCCGTCGAACAAGACCTTATACTGACCGGGATCGTTAATGCTGTACCAGCCAAACACCTCATTTGCGACGTCTGCCGACACCTGTGCTTGCATTGAAGTGGTTCCCCCGCCGGTGCTGTTGAAGTAGAAATTGCTGAACGCTTTTCCGTTCGATTGCGCCAGGTAGGGGATGTTGCCCGGTTGATGTGGCACTGCGCAGCCGGCGCTCGCGAGAGCGAGGCAAGCGCCAACATTGTCGTTGTTTCCATCCCAGGAAGAGTTGTTCCAGTAAGGTTGGTTCGCCACTTGTTGGGAGGTCTGCCATGACTGATTGCTGATCTGCGAGGCGGACCAGTTTTGCCACATCGAACCTGAGTACGAGGGGACGACGACATTGTCGGCAAAAGCACAGGCGCCCGCAAGCAGCAGGCCGGTGAGAGAGAGACGAGAGATAAGTTGAAGTTTCATATTTCCTCCGAGTTGTGAAATCGATCTATTCGGACGATATCCCGAAGTGGCTGCCCGGCGGAATTGCTAGGGACGGACTAAGGTGTACGGCAACCTCTTACTCACACGTAAGCAGGCCATAAGTGGGAATGGTCAAGCACGACAGTGTTTTGGACCTTGCGCGAATGGCGGCGGCCGTCTGCTATCACTAGCACAGGAGCGGAAACGTGCCGAAGGCCATCACATCGTATGTTCCAAGCTATCGAGCAGACGCATTAACGCCCGAAATAGTCGATCCGAGGATCGCGGATGTGGAGGCGCTCGCGCGTTGGTTCGATTACGCGTTTGCGCTTCCAGGAGGGTTCCGGTTTGGAATCGCCGGCATTATCGGAATCATTCCGGGGATTGGCGACATCATCGATGCGGCGGTTTCCGTTTATATCGTGGTCCGCGCCGTACAGCTAGGCATTTCTCGCGTGGCCATTGCCCGCATGCTGGTGAACATTGGAATCGAGGGTATTGCGGGAGCGGTTCCACTTATTGGCGATCTCTTCGATGTGGCATTTAAGGCAAACCGCCGGAATTACCAGATACTGAAAGCTCATGTCGCGCAGCCGAAGCGACAGAGCGCCTACGATTGGCTATTTCTTATCGCCACGATCGTGCTTGTGATGGCAAGTATTGCACTGCCCGCGATCGGGCTGGTTGAATTGGCGAAGCACATCTAGCTTCACGAGCAGTAGATTCGCGCGATCAATCCCAGTTTCCTTGCCGTTATAATTAGTTCGCACGTTGCCGTTAAATCCCGCATAGCTAAGGATTCTTTTGATCAACGAAGCCGCGCCTCCAGTTGAAGCCGGGCAGTTCGAGCGGATTCAGTGTCAATGGTGTCAGAGCATGAACGACAAAGCCAGCACTTCCTGTGCGACTTGTGGCGCTCCTCTGGACATCCGTAATCTCGTCAGCGATTCAGGGTGGCGAGAAGCGCCGCGAATCCGCGACATGACGGAGATCCATTTCAACGCGAGCACGTGCCAGATCGAAGGCGAGATCGTGCCCACGGCTGAAATCAACCTGGGCTATGGCGACTCTATTTTTTTCGAACACCACGTGATGCTTTGGAAAGAGGAGAAGGTTCCCCTGGGCGTGATGCCGCTTTCGGGAGGATTCAAGCGAGTCTTCGCGGGCATGCCATTCATCATCAGCCTGGCTTCAGGGCCCGGGCGGATTGCCTTTTCGCGCGACCAGGCGGGAGAGCTTGTCGTTCTACCGCTCCACTCCGGAATGGAATTAGACGTTCGGGAGCATGCTTTCCTATTGTGCTCGCACAACGTTAATTACTCATTTGTCCGTGTCAAAGGCCTGACGAACATCTTGTTCGGAGGGCAAGGGATGTACATGGATCGATTTATAACCGCGGGCGGATCCGGCCTAGTCATCCTTCATGGGTACGGCAACGTATTTGAACGGAGGCTTGCGAGCGGCGAGAGCATCATGGTGGAACCGGGCGCGTTCCTCTATAAAGACTCATCGGTCACGATGGAGATCGAGTTCCAGAAGCTCGGTACGGGGCTATTCGGTGGAGTGAACATGAGTCTCGCGAAAATGACGGGACCCGGCCGCATCGGCATTCAGTCCATGTATGTGCATCACCATAACGAGTAGAGACGCATGTTTTGCACAAACTGTGGGTCACAGCTTCAGACAGGAACAAGCTTCTGCGTCCAGTGCGGGCAGAAGGTAAACTCAGAAACGCCTTCTCCGGTTGCCTCTGTTCCGGAAGTCAAGAAACATACTCAGTCTTTCCTGCCGTCGACCGCGCCGGCCACGGTGAGCACGGCGGCTCCGATCGCCACCGGGAAATGCCCCTCATGCGGAGCTGCTGTTTCGCTTGCAGCCGGAAGCAGTTGCCCACAATGCGGGGCCATAATTCGCGCGGGTTCGGTTACCTCCGCCTCAGGCTGGATGGAATTGCCGCCAAGGCGGGACATGGCGAAGCTGCAGTTCGGCAACTCGTCTTGCCAGATTGAAGGGCTTTACGTACCAGTCGCCGAAATGAATCTGGCGTCGGAGGACAGCGTCTACTTCACTCACCATGTTTTGCTTTGGATGGACTCCCAAGTCCACATAACGGCAATGCCGATGAAAGGCGGATGGAAACGCCTTTTCGCGGGGATGCCGCTGATAATGACACAGGCGCAAGGACCGGGCCATATCGCGTTTTCCAAAGACTTGCCGGGAGAACTAATCGCGTTACCGCTGCATCCCGGCCAATCTGTCGATGTGCGCGAACACATGTTCCTCACGGCAACTTCAAACGTGGAGTACGACTGGTTCCATACCCAGGTATGGTACCGGGTGCAAGAAGGAAACGACACAGCAACTCACTATCCGATCGGCATGTTCATGGACCGGTTCGCATCGCCCGCGGCGCCCGGATTGTTGTTGCTGCATGCCGGTGGAAGCGTTTTCGTGCGCGAACTTGCGCCGGGACAAACGGTGCTGGTCAAGCCCAGCGCTCTTGTATTCAAAGACCCGGGCGTTGAGATGGAGCTGCACTTTGAGCATCCCGCGCCCACTGGTATTCAATGGTTCTCCTCATGGACCAATCGTTCGATCTGGTTGCGGTTGACAGGTCCAGGGCGTGTGGCAATTCAATCCGTCTTTGAACGTGCGGAGGGCGAAGGCAGCAGTATCGTTGGGCACTCCTACGCCACAACGTGGCAGTGGTAATGGTTTACTGCGGAGTGCCGCACTCGGCGCAGAACTTTGCGGCTTTCGCGATAGACTGCCCGCAGTTGGTGCAGAATTTCTTGTCCCCAGCGGATGCAACCGGCGATGCTGGGTTAGAGTTGGCGGCTCCGGCAGCCGGCGGCTGAGCAGGATTCATCGCGTTCGTCATCTGCTGCCCCATTGCGAGGCCGGCGCCGAGTCCCACGCCCATACCTGCCAGACCACCTGGATTAGCGGCCGCGATGGGTAAACTTTGTGCCGCTTGAAACTGCGTGTACCGGGACATATCGCCGAGCATGTTCATCCCAATGCGCTGATCCAGCAATTTCTGCAATTCCTCCGGCAGCGATACATTCTCGACAACGAAACTGTCAAGCGTTACACCCAAGTCGTTAAACACCGGCGCCAGTTCGCTCTTCATGAGCTCAGCCAACTTGGACTGGTTGGCGGCCATGTCGAGAAAGTCCAAAGTACTTCCGGCGAATGCAGTTGTCATACGCCCGATGATGGTATTCCGCAACTGCCCGTCTAAGTCGGCGACGTGATAGATAGCTCGTGTTCCGCTCACCTTCTCGTAGAAGATCTTAGGATTGGTCACGTGGTAGGAGTAGATTCCGTAGGCGCGGATGCGAATCGCTCCGAACTCCTTGTCGCGAATCGTTATGGGCGTGGGAGTGCCCCACTTTTGATCGATCTGCAGCCGGGTCGAAAAGAAGTAGACATCCGATTTGAACGGCGACTTGAAAGCTTTGTCCCAGTTCATCAGGTACGTGAGAATGGGAAGAGTATTTGTGCTTAGCGTGTACAGGCCCGGCCCGAACACATCGGCGATACGCCCTTCGTTGACGAACACGGCCATCTGGGAATCACGGACTGTTAGCTTGCCGCCATTCTGTATTTCCATGTCTTCCATGGGATACCGGTAGGCGAGCGTGCCATCGCCGCTTTCAGTCCACTGAATGACGTCGATGAACTGCTTAGAAAAAAAACTCATGTGACCTCACGAGAAGTATAGGACAAAAGAGTTGGGCGCGATTGACGTTCAAGATCGGTACGTCGTTTCCAATGTCCAAAGAGCATCCTGCGGCAACGAGCGTGATTGGAGGTCGGTTTGCGCTAGCGACTTCTGAAGCGTGTGAAGGTCAACGAAAGATTGATCGCATCCGACGCCGGACTGCTCCAGAGCCTCAAGACAGCCGGCGTCCAAAGCATGTGGCGCATCCTTGTGCATAATCGCGAAAACTTTTTCTAGAGGCAAGGCATCCCGGTAAGGCCGTTTGGCGGATAGGGCATCGAAGATGTCGGCGATCACTAAGATGCGTGCTTCCAGCGGTAGCTCATTTGCCGTGAGGCCGCGATGGTAGCCAGTACCATCCAGCTTTTCGTGGTGAGAAGCGGCAATTTCGCTGAATTCCTGAAAGCCGCCGATGCAGTGGAGAATATTCCAGGTGTGGGCGGGGTGGGCCCGCAACGCCTGCCATTCCGCCTCATCCGGTTTACCAGGCTTTTCCAGAATGGCATTCGAAACAGCCATCTTGCCCAGGTCGTGCAGAAGCGCCGTGTGGCGAACAAACAGGATGCGAGCGGGAGTGAAATCGAGCTGTTTCGCAATCGCGACGGCGGCATTTGACACACCGTTGGAATGGTAGTAGGTAAACGGCGATTTAGCGTCGACGATTTGGGCGAACGCCTGGCACACAGCATCCAGGCTGGTATCGCCTTCCGATAGCACCCGTTGAGCCGGTTCCAAGGCGAGAGCTAGGGATTGGGGTGACTCGGATTCCAGACAGCTCCACAGGCTGCCGCGTTTGGCTAGGGACCGCGCTGCGCGAACCACGTCAGGGTCAAACCACGTGCCGCTACGCTGCCGAATTACTTCGAGCGCCTGCCGCCGACCCGTACTTGTGCAGTACACGTCGAGAGTCTGTGCCAGCAACATAATACGCGACGTTAGGGGGATTGCGGCGCCTTGCAGACCAGCCGGGTTTCCGCCGCCGTTCCAATGTTCATCGAGCCCGCCGATGGCCTCCGCCGTACTCTCCGGCAGCCCCATGAGTCTCGCCATGGTACCGCCTCGTTCACAACGAATCGCCGTGACCTCGCGCGTATGCTGTTTCTGCCGCGAAGCAACGCGCAGGATGGTACGCACACGCTCGATGAGTGGCTTGCCCGGGGCGACGTGAGTGAGGGCGTATTGGAGTGTTTCCCAGCTCAGTCGAGTCCAATCTGTCTTCTTGACATCGCGCTTCGCGGCGATGTCGTCGGAACCGAATGCGTTGTAAATCTGAGAGGCATTGCTGCTGCAGCCGGCATCTTTGAGGAGCAGGGCGTAATACAAAGCCGCTTGTACCTCTTCCGGCAGTCGAAGTTCGCCGGCAATGCGCATGCCCAGGATGCAGGTGCGCACGGAGTGCCAGCGGGTTGCGCCGGATCCGAGGTCGAGGGCTTGCGAGAGAGCAGATACCACTTCCGCCACACGCAAGGGCCCTGATTCTTGCTGAAAGGACTTTGGGTCAGTAACATAGTGCTGACAGACGCTACCCACCTGCTACATATCGGGTAAATGGAGCTTGAGTTTAATGTTGCTGCCCCGGTCCTACCCGGCAGTCGGCTGACTGCTGAGCTGACAAGATATACTCGGCTGCACGGAGGACAAGAAGTCCATGCTTCACCCTCGTTTGAAACTCCTCTCCATTTTTGCTGCTGCCGCTTCATTGGCGCTGCCCGCTTGGGGAGAGGTTATCTACGGCAGTTTCAATAACGGCAACAACGTGCTGAGCTTCGACACTGCAAATGTGGGCACAATTCTAACCGACCACCCTTTGTCCGGCCCTCCTCCGTCCACGATATCTGACGTAATCCTTGGCCTGGCCGTCCGTCCGGATAACGGCCAATTGTATGGAGTAAGCGGCACCGGCGTCTACGTCATCGATCCAAACACCGGCAACAAGACCTTGGTTTCACCCTCGCCGCTGACATTGCAATTCGACGAAGTGACCGGCGCGTCTTTCGAACCCGGAACCGCCAATCTGTTCGTCACCTCCTTCGATTCCAGGGACTTGCTGGAGGTGAACGTGGACACGGGCGCTATCACCAATCACGGGCAACTTGCCTTCGCGCCCACAGACGTCAATTCCGGCAAGGATGCGTTAGATGAAGCACTTACTTGGGGCAAAGCTGCAGGCGACGCCGCGCCTGCGTTGTACGGAATAGATACGAGCGCAGGTCTCGTCACCGTCGATCCTTTCACTGCTCTCGAGAGCACGATCGGCGCTATTCCAGCGTTCGCGGGGTCGGGCTCGGGAGCCTCGTTCACCTACTCCACTCTGACCGGGACTGCTTATGTGGATTTTAGAAAGTCCAGCAACGGATCGGAGGATCAGTTCCTGTACACCGTCAACCTTCGGAGCGGTGCAAGCCAACTTGTCGGGATTGTCGATGACTTCCCCCCAGGTCTGCTGGCCATAGCGGCGGCGAATTCTCAGGCGGTTCCGGAGCCGGCGACGCTCTCTCTTCTACCCACAGGCGCAGCATTGTTATTTGGGTGCGCGATCGCCAGGCGGCGCACCGCTAAGCGGCTGTGAAGCAGAAAAGTCTTGAAAACAGATCAGGTGATCGTTTCCGGTCGAGTGACTGTCGTCATCGCACCGCTCTGCATATCCCGGATGACTAATCGAAGAAGGTATGCTCCGCGCTTGACGTGAAAGGCAAGATGCAGTGTTACGGACCGATCGTTCTTTAGTGTTTCGCTTCGAAGCTGCAGGTTCACTGTCGTTGAGGTGCCCGTCAGATAGCTTCCGTCCTCATCGAAAACCGCTGCGACGACCGTGAGAGAGTCCAAATTCCGTTGATTGGCAAAACGAAAATGGAGTGATTTCACATCCACCTTCACGACCGCCGTGAGGGTTGGGTCGCTATTATTCGGCTCCAAGTAACCTGTTTGAAAGGCCACCGGCAATTCATTTCTCTCGTCACGCGAAAACACCGCATCATCCACCTCCAGGCGCGCTGTCTGTTTCGCCGGGTCCTGTGACAGCGCATAGTAGCCACGCCGCGCCTGTATGGTGAGCCCTTTCTGGTTTGCCAATCGAATCTTGATGGGGTGAAAAGTGCCGTCGGGTTTGGAAGCACTCGGGACGAAGCCGAGAACGTAGGAAAACTCGGGCGGGGCGGCCAGCCGGTCAAAGGCCTGACGAAACCCATCGTTGTTGTTTATAAACACGCCGCCGGTGGCTTGGGTGAGGTCCCGCATGACTTCCTCGGCAGCCTGAAAGCTCTCAAGCCGATAGCGCCACCAAGGCGCATAGTTGTCGTCACGCTCGCTAGCGTCGGGCTGATTGGAGTAAAGCCCGCGAGCATTGAGCGCGTTTATTGTCACGTTCGCTTGAGCGGCTAGCTTGAGAATCTGCTGCATGTCGCCGATGTTCTCGAATGTTTGAAAGAAGCCGGGCGAGATCAATATAACGATGCGTTCGCCGGGCATCTCAGCCAGTCGCTTGATGGCTAAGCGCAGTGTTCGCAATGCGATTCTGCTGTCCTGCGGGACGAAGGCCAGCTGCTGCTGAGCGGCCGCTTCCATGATGCTTTCAGCAGGAAAGGGTTCCGGAACGTGTTCACATATAGCGGTGTGGTGAGTGGCCGCTTTGCGCGCATTCCGATCGTCCTTATTGACGATCAGATCGGCCAGATAGTAATTGATGTCAGGGCATTCCTTGGCCTTGTCGGCCGTCAAATCCGAAAGACTCATGCGGAGTTTGGCAGCCGTATCCCCGAGCTTCCCGCGATCGGTAGTGAAATCAAGCTGCGGATGGCCGGAGAAGGTGTAGATGGCAGCGTGGTCTGTAGCAGCGCCGGCTCGGATGTGGCTGACCATTGCCGACCGAACCGCGGCAAAGTCGGCGAAGGTAGCATCGAGGTCATCGAACAGATAAACGATGTTGCGTTGCGGAGTCGCGTCGGTGCGGCCGGATTCCGGCGTCGCCGGACTTGCGATGTTAGCAGTGAGAACAGCGCCTTCCTGGACACTGCGTTGGCGACCGGGTGCAGGTTGGGACCGCGCCGCAGAGCTCGGATGCTGCACCGCGGAGAAGCTGACTATTTCCTGGCGTTTTCCCTTGTCGAAGATCTCGAAATCATCTTTAATAAGACCATTTACAAGCTGCCCCTGTTTGTTGCGAACGATCACCGGCACCAGGACGAGATTGACCCCGCTCTGGAAGGTGGGGATTTGTTCCTGTGTCGGTGCATTCTGTGCAAGGGCGACGGAACCACTCAATACGGCGATCAGTGCGGCACAGACCACAAAGATTGTCTTACAGGAAGTCGACAAGTCCCCTCAGCACAGCATACGTGGGTCGGACGGCTGAGGTTGCCGGCTACTGCGCTGGCCAAGCCTACGGCTCCGCCGGCAGAGTGAAACGGAAAGCGGAGCCGCTACCCGGTTCCGATTCGGCCCAAATGCGGCCGCCGTGCGCTTCGACGATGCGCTTGCACATTGCTAATCCAAGACCTGTGCCGGGGTATCTATCGTTCGAGTGCAGGCGTTTGAATGCGTCAAAGACAGTCTGGGCGTAATCCATGGCGAATCCGATGCCGTTGTCCTGGATGGTAATCAGCCACTCGCCCGCATCGGATTGGGTGCATGAAATCTTCACATGAGGCGCCCTGGAATCGCGATATTTCACGGCGTTCGAAATTAAGTTTTGAAAGAGCTGAAGGATCTGCTGGCGATTGGCCGAAACGACGGGCAACGATTCCGCTTCGATAACGGCGTGACTATCCGCTATCGCGGCATCGCAGTTCATCAGTACCTCGCCGACGATTTCCTCTAGCGGCACCGCGCTTTTATCGATGTCACCGCTGCGCAGAAGACGCGAATAGCTGAGCAGACTCTCGATCAGGGACTGCATGCGAACGCTTGCATCCTGGATGAAGCCGAGGTGCTTGGCTACTTCCGCATTTCCTTGCATCCTGCGAACGGCCAATTGGCTGAACGCGGAGATGGTCCGCAGCGGCTCCTGCAGGTCATGGCCGGCAGCGTACGAGAACAATTCAAGGTCGGCGTTGAGCTGTTGCAGGGCGGCATTCGAGCGTTCAAGCTCCAGGCGGCCTTTATGCAATTCCCGCTCGGCTCGGCGGCGCTCGGTTACGTCGCGAAAGACCAGGACGATCCCAACGATTTCACCCCGCGGGTTGCGGATGGGCGCGGCGCTGTCGTCGATCGGGATCTCGCGGCCGTCGACCGACACGAGGACGGTGTGATTGGCGAGGCCTGCGATGCGGCCCGTCCGCATCACTATTTCGACCGGACTTTCAACCGATTCGCGCGTGCTCTCATTTAGAATGCGGAAGACACGATGCAAAGGGACTGCGATGGCCGATTGCTGTGTCCAGCTTGTGAGATGCTGCGCGACCGGGTTGATGAACGTGATACGGCCTTCTCCGTCAGTGGAGATGACGGCATCTCCGATGCTGGTGAGCGTGGTTTCAAACAGGTCGCGCGCCGCGGTGATTTCTTCGTGGCTGCGCTTCAGATCGGCGATGAGCTGCAGGCGTTTGACGTTGGTTCCGCGTATTGTGAAGTGTGCGGCAACAAGCAGCGCGACCAACAGGAGCGACCCTAATACACTGACCCAGCGAAGACCGGTAGCGCTGGCTTGAACCCTGCGGTCCTGCTGGTCTCTGAACGCCTGCGCCTCCTGCACGATCTCCGACACAGAAGTGCGTATTTCATTCATCCACTCTCTTCCACGGTCGGTCTGAACGATATCGAGCGAGGCAGCGAAACCCTGGGTTCGCCGAGTAATGACGGTCTGATTCAGTTCCGCTAATTTCCACTGGATGAGGTTCCTTAGTCGGAGCAAGCGGGCGCGGCTACGATCGTCGCGAGACTGAAGAGCGACGTATTCTTTCCAAACAGTTGTTAGAGCTTCGCGATAGGGCGCGAGGTAGAGATCTTTGCCGGTGAGCAGAAACCCACGTTGGCCTGTCTCGGCATCTTTCATAGTGGAGAGAAGATCGTTGGCGTTTTCGACTTGGCGCGCGTAGAGGACGGCTTCCCGCCGAGCTGCCTCGTAAGCCTGCCAATTGTAGAATGACCAAGCAGCGACGATACACGCAACTGTGGCGGCGACCGCCAAGGGCGCCAGGTGCAAAGTTGTGAACTTCCCGGCAAACTTCGAGTTCATAGCGGGGCCGGTATGCCCGGATACGCTCTCCTTGCGCCGATTTCCGAACTACAAACGCTTCCGATATTACGTGAAAAATTTTACAGTACCATAACTGCGGTAGCGGCCTTCAGCGGCTGGAGTCGGTAAGCGCGAGGTGGAGGGTGCTTCACCAGGGATGAACGTGAAATCGTTTTCGCAGAAACGAGCGAGGGTATGGAAAGCGTCAGTAAGCAAGCGCGGTGGGGATGTTCGCAGGGGCGGCCATGGGAGGCTTGCTTGCGAAAGATCGCCTGGACGGTTTGGATAGTAAATGGTGCGGCGCTGGTTTGGGGGCAGACGGCTCCGGTGGATCCTGCGGTGATGAGGCGCTATGAAGCGCAGGTCACGGCGGCAAGCGGCACGGTGGATCGGGTGCGCGACGAGATTCCCTGGGCGGTAGCTCCCGGCGAGCGTGTACCCGTGCGACAGACGATTACTACCGGTTCCGACGGATACGCTAAGTTCGCAGTGCAGGGCGGAACCACTTTTGAACTCCTGAGCAACTCAAAAGTTATCTTTCGTGGGAACACCGCGAGCGCGGGAGATTTGCTGGACGTGATTGCAGGGCGAGTGCGGGTTCATTTACAGCCGGGACCGGGCCAGTGGCGACTGAGAATCTTTTGTCCCGATGCAATCGTGACGGCGAGCCAACCGGCGTCGCTGGCGGTGGCGGTGGCTGAAGACGGCGAGGTGCGAGTGGATGTGACCGAGGGCGAAATTCGCGTTCAGCATACGCTGATCCCGAGGAGCGAACCGGTGGTGGTGAAGAGCGTGGATGCAATCCTGATCAGGCCGGACGAGCCGATATCGAGGCGCGTCGAGCGGGGGAGTTTGTACCGGCTGACGGCGAAGATTCTGGATGCGTTAATGCCCGGCCACAGGAGCAACGATCCGATTGAAGGCAAGCCGCTGCTAGCAAGAGCTTTCGGGAACCCGCCGATAGAATGGTGGTGATGCGCGGTCTTTTCTTGTTGGTTGCCCTAACGGCAAGTCTCTGCGCGCAGGCGGCGAAGACTGCTCCGCAAACGCAAGCGCCATCGATCACCGGGCTCGAAACTCCATGGGATGCGCGGCAGATTGTCTCGCAGGTGGAACAGAACGACGAGAAACTGAAGCCGCTGCTCGAAAGAATAAATCCGCAGCAGTGGACCGATAAGAAAGGCGCCCCGTCGGGCTACATACTTCAGTTGCAGACTGCGCAGCAGCAACTAAACGACGTGGCGTACACGACGCGAGTGCTGGAACAGAAGATCGATAGCCTGAGTGCCGCGTTAGATGTATATTTCCGGATGGAAGCGCTGGAAGTAACAGCGAGAAGCCTGGATGAAGGCGCGCAGCATTATGCGGACCGGGCGACAGCAGATCAGCTAACGCAGTTGATTGCGGCGAACTTCACCAGCCGCGAACGGTTTCGTGACTATATCAAGGACTTGGCCGCGAGCACCGAGCAGAATTTCAAGATCGCGGACCAAGAGGCGCAGCGGTGCCGGGCGGCTCTGAACGCGCAGCCCACAAGGAAGAAAAAATGACGGCTGTCCTAACATTTACCTGTTCCATTTGCGGCGAGGCGTCGCAAGACATTTGCGTGTACTGCACGAAAGATACGTGCGAGAACCACATGTGTCAGAAATGCCGCCGATGCAGCGATTGCTGCGTGTGCGAGACTCCCGTTCTAAAGGAAACGCCGGAACGGACGTTACCGGAAGAGCTAGTACCGGAGGATCCGGCGAGCGAGTATGTCGGCGGCAACGAAGATGTGGCCGCGCGCGAAGAATCGGCTGGGCAGCATGAGTCCGTTCACGCTGAGGAGAATATCGGCGCCGGCGAAGAGGGAGCCTAGTCGCTGAGCTTGAGCTTTTTGTTGGGGTGGAGAGCCTTGTCGAGAACAGGATCGCGATTGCCCGATACCCAGTAACTCTGGATCTGCTTTTCGTCCACTCCGGCAAGACGGCCGGCAAGGATGAATCCAGGCAGCGCGTGCTGCAGATCTCGCCAGCGGGCCATTTCAATGACGGAAGCAAGGGCGCGATCGCGAAGAAGCGCCAGCATGTCCGGATCGCGAGTTTCAGTCAGGTCCACCAAGGCGAGCGAAGCATTGTGACGGTCCGACCAGACGACTGAGTTCATCAGTTCGACGAACCACGTTGGCGAGACGTGAATCTGTTGTTCGGGGTGAAGCTTCGCGCCCACGGCGATGGCATTCAAAGAGCGCATCGCGTTCTGACGCACCGAATCTTCCTGATCCTGCATACCGTATTGAAGCGCGTCGAGCATAATTTTCGCAGGGTGCGGCGTGCGCGGCGCGTATTGCAGGAGATAGGCGGCCACGATGCGCTGGTCGGGGTCGGCGGAATTACGAATGACGCGGTCGAGTTGAACAAGATTCTGCGCTACTTCGGGAATGAAGGCGAGTTGCAGTTCGCGGCAGGCGGAGTCGGCCATCAAAGAATAACCGTTCGTCAGATCTTCATCCGCAGCGCCGCCGTGAATACTTTCAGAAACCGTGTCGAGAAATTGGAGATACTGGTCGGCTAGTGCGGCGGGAAGTGTCGCGTCGCCGGCGGGCGCAGCGTGAAATTCGAAGTGAGGCGCATCTTTTTCCTGAACGCCGATGTACAGGATTGTGCGGTTGTTTTCGCAACAGGTGGCTTCGATGCGGGATGCGACAACGCCGGAGAGCTTATCTATTCGCTCTTCGGCGTCTTGACGAGACGGGAGCGGACCACCTTCGTCCGTTCCGAGCGCCTTCTTGATTCTCTCGGCAGAGACTTTGTGGGCGCCATAAATTTCGATCAGCCCGACTGTGGGGGTCAGATCCGACGCAAATGCCGACGCGGCAAGCGCGAGTAGACAGCAGTACTTCTTTACCAACCTATATGGTAAACGCGCCGGCCAGAAGAGGCGTTACGCCTGCTTATCGGCGAGATCGCCGATGAAGGGCAGCTTCACCTTCACGTTTTGATAGGCCTTGACCATCAGGTAGATGATCAGAATCAGCACGGCCAACCAGAGGAGCGGGAACAGCGCGCCAAAGAGGAACCCGAGGCCATGGGTCAACATACCCAACGAGAAGATCACGATGTCGAGCAGGATTCCCAGCACAAAGAGCGCCGCATGCAGAAACAAAGATTGGAAGGCGTTGAAACGGACCAGCCTGTTGCGGTTGTAGGGCGCGGCAACAAGAAAGACGATGGAACAGACCAAGCCCACCAAGAACGGCGCGTAACAAAGGCAGCTTGCCACGTTGTCGCTTAAGCCGCCGGACGCAGCGGTTGCGATGGGTGGAGTAGTGGCATAGCTTGCCGCACCAGGGCTGGGCCCCGCTGCGCCTGCACTTGCGGCGGCGCCGGCAGCGGCGACGTTCGCACCACAGTTAGGACAAAAGGCGCCTGTGACCTGCGCGCCGCAATTCGGACAGAACGACATTAAAGCTCCTAGTGCATATCCGCTAACGGGAATGCATCCTCGACAGAGTTTATCTCAAATTGGAGGCCAGTGCCACATCATGAGTGGGACGGCGTAATAGAGCGCGTAGTACCAAGTTAGTGACGATCATCACCAGCGAGAAGAACGGCAAGAGCAGGAGCGCTCTATGCAGCGTGCTGCCGGCGCTGACGCTGCCGATAATCGGAGAGCTGACCACGAGACCGACCCAGCCAAACGTAATGACAATGCCGAGAGCGGTAGCGGTGCCGCGCGGGAACGCGTCTTGCGCGATGGCGAGAGTGGTTGGGAACACAGGCGCCATAGCCAGTCCGGTACAGAATACGGCGATTGTGACTGCCGCCTGGGTATGTAGGTTGAATGTTGCATAAGTCGCGATGGCCATACAGATGGAAGCAACAAGGGTGACGGTCATTGCGGACACGCGAACGAGAAGCCGCGAAACGATGACACGTCCCACGAGCAGCCCGAAGGCGAAGCCGTAGCTGACGACGCCGCCGGCTGTTTTTGGATCGAAGTTGATGGTGATGAGATACTTCTTGAGCCAGTTCCACATGCCGAGCTCGCAGGCAACATAGAGAAACAGGAAGAACGAAAGCAGGATGAGAACCGGGCGGGAAAGAAGCGCGGGAACTTCGTTGAGACGAAAACTGGCTTTGCCGGCCGGCGCGGGCATTTTCGTCATGACGTTAACGATGAGCGCCACGAACGCTACCGCCGCGATCGAGTAGCAGAGCACAACAGGACCCAACACATAACTCGCAGCCCAGGTGGTGATGATGCCGCCGAGTCCAAAGAAGATATTCAGGAAGTTGAGGGCGGAGCCACGCCGGCTAGGATCAACTGCGCCAACCAGCGCGTTCGCAGCCGTGACGACGATGCCGCCTCCTAGAAACAGAACGAGATAGACGACCAGCAGGCCGGCGTAGCCACCCGCGTTCGGAAGCGCCAACAAAGAGATGCAGATGAGCGCAAGGCCTGAAACGAGAGCGGTCTTACTGCCCTTTAGATCTATGACCGGGCCCGCGGATAGAGATGAGATGATGAGGCCGATTGCTTGCGTGGTGGCGAGCATACCCTCTTGCGTGGGCGTCAGCAGATAAGTGGGTAACAGAGCGCCGAGCATCGGCGAAATGAGGCCATACATCAGAATGGCCAAGACTGCTGCAAGAAGGAGCACTTGAAGATGCTATCAAACTGCCGAAGGTGCGCCTACGAACTGGTTTGTGACTTCCAATAGGACCTCAACGGCTCTTTCGCATTGAGAGCGAGACACATCGCGATGCGTGACCATGCGGATAGAGTCTGCCCCCACGCCGTTGGCGAGGATACCGCGAGATTTCAGTTCAGCGCTAAAAACGCGCGGAGCGAGGCCGGTGCCGGAGATGTCGAATATCAGGATGTTGGTTTCCACTTGTACGGGATGGATGCGGATTCCCGGCATTTGCGAGAGCCGATCCGCCAGATAGCGCGCGTTCTCGTGATCGTGCCGGAGGCGCGCGGGACCGTCTTCGAGCGCAATGAGTCCGGCAGCGGCGAGGATGCCGGCTTGCCGCATACCTCCGCCGAGGCGCTTGCGATAAAGACGGCCTTCCGCAACGGCTTCTTCGGTGCCCACGACGAGTGAGCCAACGGGCGCGCCGAGTGCTTTCGATAAGCAGAACATGACCGAGTCGGCGTCGCGTGCGATGCGTGATACCGGGATGCCGAGCGCGGCGGAGGCGTTGAATACGCGCGCTCCATCGATGTGAACTTTGAGACCACACGCATGCGCTTCGGTGCAGATCTCATCGACTGTTTCGATGGGATATACCGTGCCGCCCCACATGTTGTTCGTGTTTTCGAGAGCGATGAGCGTAGTGGGCGCGTTGTGGGGACCTTTGGGACGAAGTGCTGCATGAATTTGCGGCCACGTGAGAATGCCGCGGTCGGCCGATACCGTTCGGGCGAGGCAACCGGAGAACCAGGCGAGCATTGAGAGCTCCCAATCCATGAGGTGACAACGCGCTTCACAGACGATCTCTTCGCCGTGCCGGGTGTGCATCTTGACAGCAATGGTGTTGCCCATTGTTCCCGTGGGGACGAAGAGCGCCGCTTCCTTGCCGAAAACCTCCGCGGCTCGTTGTTCGAGGAGATTGACCGTGGGGTCCTCCCCGTAGACGTCATCGCCGACTTCAGCGGCCGCCATGGCAGCACGCATTTTTGCATCCGGCTTGGTGACCGTGTCGCTTCGAAGGTCGATGTATTCGATTTCAGGCACTGACGAATTCCTGGAAAATTTCGTTAGAAATAAGAATGCCGCGGTCAGAGAGGCGCAAGCGATTGCCCTCGCGTTCCAGCATACCGGCAGCATGGAACTTTTCGATTGGATGGGAAAACTTGAGCCACTGATTTGGCGTGGGCTCAATGCCGCGCGATAGGCGGAGGCCTACGTAAAAATGTTCTTCGTCGCGGTCCGTCAGCGTGCTCTCCGGGGAGGGATGCGCAAGATAGGCGCCCAAGGTGTCCGGATTCGACCAGCGCCGTCGGCCATCGAAAGAGTGCGCATCGAGACCGAAGCCAACATAGGGCTCGAGTAGCCAATATTTCAAATTGTGGCGCGACTCCATACCCGGTCTGGCAAAGTTCGAAATTTCATAGCGTTCGATGCCGAGTTCGGCGAGGCGGCAAACGGCTCGCTCGTACAGGTCGGCTGTGAGATCGTCGCCGGGCAGTAGTGCTGCGCCGTAGCGCACACCACCGAGGAGGGCTTCCTTGCCAAGACGGCTGTCTTCGTCGATTTCAAAAATGTAGACAGAGACATGCGGGGGCGCGAAACGCTCAATCCAGTCGAGCGATTGTTCCCAAGATGCCGCTGTCTGACCGGGAAGGCCGGCGATCAAATCGACATTCACGTTCGAGACTCCGGCAGTGCGCAGAGCCGCGATATCGTCGCAGACGGTCTCAGCCGTGTGACGGCGACCGGTTTGGCGAAGCTCTGCAGTGACGAATGACTGGACGCCGAGGCTGACGCGATTGATGCCGAGCCGGGACCAGAGCCGGAGACGTTCGGGCGTGACGGTGCCAGGCGCGCATTCGAGCGTTACTTCTCTAAGCTCTTGGTGCGGGATAGCTGAAATAAGTGACGACAGCAACGCGGGATCCATGAGGCTCGGCGTGCCGCCGCCGAAGTAGAGCGTTTCAGGAGGCCACGTCCACTTGTGGGTGCGAATGTCACGCAGGAGTTCGGCCCCATATCGCGCGCTTGCATCAGGCGAAGAGACATCCGACGCGAAGTTGCAGAAGCTGCACTTTTGCGAGCAGAACGGATACGAGATGTAGACGCCGGCCACGTGCAGTTCTAGAGTGACACCGATTCGCCGATTTGCAGGCCGATGACTGCGGCCATGAGTTCAGCGAGAGATTGTTTCGTCTCGGGCAGAACGAATGCGTTGCGCGCATCGTTCCAATCGAGTTTGAAGCTCTTCGAGTGCGCGGAGACCCAGATCTGGCGCACGGGAGCGTTCGGACTGACAACGAACTTCGCTTTCGGTTCTTCGAACTCAACCGCCAGCGCGCCCGAGTTGAAGTCGGGCTCGAAGTCGAATTCCTCGGAAGCTGAGGTGAGTTTCTTATACAGGGATTCAAGCGCGGCGTCGGCGCGGTTCTTGAACTCTTGTTCGTCCATCATTCTATATACATTCTCGCTATTGCCGCCGTAAGGGGCAAAGTTTGGGTAACTTTGGCGCACGGGAGATCATCTCGTAACTGCCCGCCTCGACCATGCAGCCGTCGTGTATCCGCCAGACTGAGATCCCAGGGACAAGCAAGTTATTCCTCGACTATCTCTATAATTTCGATAGAGTACGCGGATTCTATAGGTGGGCGTTCGACGATCCGGGGGCTTTCCGAGAATCTGCGAAGTCGGTCGAATACCCCGAAGAACGCAGAGCCAAGCTAATCTCGGCGTTACGCAAGCAGAATGGGGATTCGCCGGCACTGGCCAAGCTGGCCGAGCCTGACACCGTAGCCGTCGTGACTGGCCAGCAAGTGGGTCTCCTTTCCGGACCCGAGTTTACGATCTTTAAAGCCCTGACGGCCGTTCGGATTGCAGCGGATCTGAACGAGAGCGGCGTACCGGCAGTTCCGGTATTCTGGGCGGCGAGCGAAGATCACGACCTTGCGGAAGTGGATCATGCCTGGGTGTTCGACCAAAGCGGAACTCCGGGCAAGATTTCTGTTGCTAACACGGCTTCAAACGGCGGTCCAGTCGGACGAGTGGTGTTCAACGACTTTCCATTGCCCGAGTTGCGCAGCGCACTTGGGGGGTTGCCGTTCGCGAGCGATATTGTCGACAGATTGACGAACTGGTATCGTCCGGGCAACACCTTTGCGGGCGCATTTCTGGGGTTTCTGCAAGAACTGCTGAAAGACTTCGGAATTCTATTTGTAGACCCGCTCGATCCGGAGATACGCGAAATTACCGCTCCTTTTCTGAAGGAAACCGCTTTGCGAGTTCCCGAACTGATTTCAGGACTGCGGAGCAGAAACAAAGAGCTGACGGCGGCGGGATATCACACGCAAGTGCTTGTCGACGAGGATGCCTCGATGTTGTTCCTGCTGGAAGCGAACCGGCGGACAGCGCTGCGCTGGAAAGATGGCCGGTTTGTAGGGAAGGACCATAGCTACTCTCCGGCTGAACTCGCGGCGCGCGCGGATCAGCTCTCGCCGAATGCGCTATTGCGGCCGGTGATGCAGGATTATCTGCTGCCGACCGTGAGCTATGTGGCCGGACCGAGTGAAATCGCGTACATGGCGCAAGGCGAGGTGCTGTATACCGAGTTGCTGGGCCGCATGCCGGTTATATACCCGCGGAACAGTTTTACGCTGCTGGACGCGAAGGCTGTGAAGGCAATGGAACGCTTCGGTCTAACCTTGCCGGACCTGCTGGGTCACGTGGAGCATGTGAAGAGCCGAATTGCGGCGAAGCTTGTACCTCAGGACTTGAGGGAGCGATTCAGACAAGTGCAGTCGGGCGTTCGAGAGCAGTTGGAGAGCTTGGAACGCGACCTGAGCGGCTTCGACCCCACGCTCGAAAGTGCGGCAAACAAGAGTTCGGCAAAGATCGCTTACCAACTTGAGAAGCTGGCGGGGAAGACGGCGCGGGAGACATTGAGGCGCGATGAGCGGGCTGCCGTTCAGGCGGATTACCTGATTAACATGGTGTATCCGCACAAGCATTTGCAGGAACGGTTCTATTCGATTGTTCCGTTCCTGGCGCAGCACGGATGGGACTTCCCCAAAACGCTCTATGAATACGTGCAGTTGAGTTGCCCGCACCACATGGTGCGGCCGGTTTGATGCGCAACGTTCCTCGTATAATGACGGTGATTGTTGAAGGCGCTGTTTTGCTTTGTCCTGTTGCTGCCGCCGGCAGAAGCGCAGACAACGACCGCACCCGCCGAGTATATATCTCAAGCTGAAGCGCTGGCGCGGAGCGGAGACAAGCAAGGCGCATTAGACGAATTGAGCAAGGCCGCCCAAGCGCAGCCGCCGTCCGCAGAATCGGAAGACAAGATCGGGTTCCTCTACGCGGCCTTGGGGCAGACTCCGGAGGCAACACAGCATTTTCAGAAGTCGATCACCCTGGACGCGCAGTATGCGCCGGCTCACTTTCATTTGGGCGTTGCCGAGTGGTTGGCGAACGACAGGCAGAGCGGCCTGAAAGATCTAGGTGCAGCAGTGGGGCTTGATCCCAAATCTGCCGAGTACCGGTTCCGATTGGGGTCGGCGTACCTGGATTCGGGAGAGAGCGAAAAGGCAGTCGAACAACTCAAAGCGGCAGCCAATCTGGACCCCTCCAATGCGCGCGTTTGGGGGGCGCTGGGACAAGCGGCGCAAAGCTCGAAAGATCTGATGACAGCCGTAGATGCCTACGGCCACGCGGTCGATTTAACGCCTAACGATGACGCATTGCGCAACACGTATGCATGGATGCTGATCGAGACGCGGCAGGCCGATAAAGCGATCGCAGAGGCAAAGAAAGTGTTGGAGCACAATCCGGCAGATACCTCGGCTGAGATGAACATCGGCTACGCAAATCTTAAAACCGGGGACTTCGCCCAAGCAGAGCAGGCGTATCGTGCAGCCATTCAGACGGACCCAAATTCTCCGGCGGGACACTACGATTTGGCAATTGCGCTCAAGATGCAGGATCAGCTCGACGCGGCGCAAAAGGAATTGCAGGAAGCGATCAGGCTGGACCCAAGCATTGCCGAGGCGCACTACACCTTGGGCATTCTTGCGTGGCAAGCGGGCAACCTGACGGCGATGGCGGATGAGATGCGCGCAGCCATCAAGGTCCGGCCGAATTATGCGGAAGCTCATTACATGCTCGGCGTGGCGCTGAAGGACAACGGTGATGTCGATGCGTCGATGGCGGAGTTGAAGGAGGCGATTCGGCTGGACCCATCCACGCCGGGGCCGTTCAACACAATGGGTCAGATTTTGCGGCAAAAGGGCGACATCGAGGGCAGCAAACAGGCCTTCGCCACAGGCGCAAGACTGAATGCGGAAAAGAACGCGCAGCTTGCGAATTCGCTGGAGCAAGGGATGCGCGGTGGAATCGCGCCTAAGCCGCTCGCGGGAGTAACGGCGCACTAACCGATGGCTTCGCGCAGATCCTTCGTGAAGTCGTTGTGTGCAACGCTGCCGGTGTTTTCGCTCGATCAACTTCTGGCAGGCACGCCGCTCGGCATACAGTTCGTCAACGTCGCGAGGGAAGCGGGCCTAAACGCGAAGACTATCTTCGGGGCGGAGCAAAAGAACCGCTATCTGCTGGAGACGACGGGTTGCGGCGTGGCGTTCATCGACTACGACAACGACGGATGGCTCGATATCTTCTTCGTCAACGGACTCCGCTTCGATACGACGTTTCCTAAAGGGCAGGAGCCAGTCAGCCGTTTGTACAAGAACAATCGGGATGGCACGTTCACTGATGTCACTCTTAAAGCGGGCGTGGCGCGAACGGGCTGGGGACAGGGAGTTTGCAGCGGCGATTACGATAACGACGGGCACGAAGATTTGTTTGTGAGCTACTGGGGCGATTGCGCGCTGTGGCACAACAATGGCGACGGTACGTTCACCGATGTGGCGGGGAAAGCCGGCGTAACAACGCGAACGACGACCGGTCTTAAACGTTGGAATACCGGATGTGCGTTCCTCGATTACGACCGCGACGGGCATCTCGATCTGTATGTCGCGAACTACATCGATTTCGATCCTAAGACAGCGCCACTCCCGGAGAGCGGCCCGTGCTTGTATGAGGGGCTGATTGTCGCCTGTGGGCCGCCTGGGCTTCAGGGCGGCAAAGACATTCTGTTCCACAACAACGGGAATGGGACGTTCACCGACGTTTCGGAGCGGGCGGGTATTCACAAGAAGCAAGGGACATATGGGCTCGGCGTTCTGGTCGGCGATTTCGACAACGATGGCTGGCCGGACATCTATGTTGCCGACGACTCGGCGCCTTCGGCCCTCTTTCGGAACAATCACGACGGGACGTTCACTGACGTTGGCCTCGATTGGGGCGTGGCCTATGGCGCCGACGGCAAGACGCAGGCCGGCATGGGCGTGTCCGCGGCCGATGCATTCGGAAATGGAAATTTGTCGATTGTGAAGACAAACTTTGCCGGAGATACATCGAGCCTTTATAAGAACCTGGGTAAAGGCAATTTCGAAGATGTAACGTACCAAGCGGGGTTAGGGCGAAATACGCGGTTTCTCGGCTGGGGTGCGATGTTTCTTGACTTCGACAACGACGGCTGGCCCGACATACTAACTTGCAACGGTCACGTGTATCCGGAAGTGCGGGAGAAAGCAAGCGAATCGGGATATCGAGAGCGGAAGGTTCTTTATCGCAACTTGGGCAACGGAAAATTTGAGGACGTTTCGCTTGATGCGGGACCTGGGATATTGGAGCCGGTTGCCGGGCGCGGCTGCGCCATCGGAGATTTCGACAACGATGGCTACTTAGACATTGTCGTGAACTGTGTTAATGAAGTACCGCAACTGCTTCGATGCGACAGTACGCTGAAGAATAACTGGATCAAAGTTAAGACAATCGGGACTAAGTCAAATCGATCTGGAATCGGAGCGCGTATCTACTGCAAGCCCGATGGCGAACACCAGCAAATGGATGAAGTGCGAAGCGGCGGAAGTTATTTCTCGCAGAGCGACCGGCGCGTTCACTTCGGGTTAGCCACAGCCGCGAAAGCCGACATCGAGGTTCGTTGGCCGAGCGGGCAAGTGGACAAACTGACGGGTGTCGCTGCCAACCGTGTTGTTACCGTTCTGGAAGGCAACCGATTCTGAGCCGCGCGCGTGAGCAAGCGGTCTCCGAAGCGTTTTAACAACAAAACGGCGGGAGTTGCCTCCCACCGTTTCGCTGTTTGCTATTTGGTCTAGCGAGTTAGAAGTTGACTGTGCCCGAGTACTGCAACTGGCGCATATTGTAATTACCGGCTATGCCTGTGATCTGTCCGACGCTACCACTCTGAATGTCGGCGTTAGGCCCACCGAGATTCGCATGATTGAACGTATTGGTCGAATCGACGCGGAGCTGAAATTTCAGCCGTTCCGTTATCGTGAAGTTCTTCATCAAGGAGGTGTCCTGGTTGATGAACTTCGGCCCGATCAAGGTGTTGATTGGGTAGTTACCGAAGGTATTCGATGCGGGAAGCGTATAGGCTCCGCTCGAAAGGCCGACGATCCACTGATTGCGGTTCTGAGTCGAGGTATACGGGCTGCCGGTACCGACATTGGGCCGATTGTTTGGTCCGGTGTACGGCTGGACGCCAGTGCCATAGTTTTCGATAGTAGGCATGAACGGAAGGCCCGAGTAGTACGTGGTAATGCCGCTTATGTTCCAACCGCCGAAGACTGCATCGACGAACTTGTTGACGTTTGCGCCATACTTTCGCCCGCGTCCGAACGGGATGTCATAGTTTTGCGCCAACACCACCTGATTATGTGGCTGAAGCGGGTCATTGCCGTAGCCAAGCGGTCGGTCATAGAGGAAGGTATAAGCTTCGTTACCGCCCCAGCCGTCGCCCTGAACAACCTGATAGGTATAGTTGCCCTGGAGGGTGTATCCGGCGAGATTTTTGACCGAGAAGATCGCCTGGAAGGAATTGTATTGGCTGCTAGCACAGTTACAGAAATCACCGACACCTGCCGTCCAGCCGTAGTTGTAGCGAGGACCAAGCACGCCATCAAACGGGTAAGCGGTATTCTGCACCGCGGACGACGCACCGGGTATAAAGTACTGCTGGTTGATGTTGAAGTTCTGGTCAGTCCCTAGCAACTCGTGACGACCGGAGTTGCCAACGTAACCGCCAGATATTGAAATCTTCGTACCGACTTGCTGCTGAACCGTAAAATTGTAGGCATACACGGTCGGCATGGTCAGAATTCCAGGCCGAGTGAACGCACTGACGCCGGTACCGGGCCAGTTAAACGTTCCATTGGGACCGGGCTGGTAAGCGGCTAAGGCTGCCGTCCCTGAGGGAGGCCCTTGCGCCAGGTTGAAGACCTCACAGAAGTTTGTGGGGCATCCACCGCTCGCGTTAGGAGTGCTTTGACTCAACGTTTGGTTCAGAAGAACCGGGGGATTCTGCGTAACGTTGTGACCGAAATTGTTCCCGAAAACTCCGAGACTGTAACTCCAGCCGTAGCCGGCGCGGACCACAGTTTTTGGCGATAACTGGTAAGCGATGCTCGTACGCGGAGCAAACTCATGCCAGTTCATGCTTTGATAACCGTGACTCGAGATGAGTCCGTAGCCGAAGACATCCATCTGTGCCGTGTTGACGTTCAACTCAGCGCCGTTCTTGGGACCGTTGACGGTCTCAGGAAAGACCATCTCCCAGCGAACGCCTAAGGTAAAGGTCAACTTTGGAGTAACGTGCCATTCGTCTTGGCCGTACCAGAACAAGCGCTTCTGACGTTCCTCGGCATCGGTGCTGCTGCTCACGTAACGCTGGAAACTGGTTACAGCGCCTAGCAGGAAGTCGGCCATCGCCAATCCATCCTGAGGGCTGCCGCCCGGGCTTAGCACATTACCGGTATAGCTGTCGTTGAAAATTAACTGCCCGGCGCGGTGATTATCGCTAGGAACGCGCAGGTTCTCGGCATAACGAATGTCGGCGCCGAATTTGAAGTTATGGTTGCCCCTGATCTTTGTAATGTTATCCACAAATTGATACTGACGTTCCAACTGCGTCAGCGGGCAGTTGCAGTGCGTGTTGTTACCGAGCGCGTATCCCAGGCTCGTAGTGCCATTCGGATCGTCAATTTCAAAGTAGGGCAAGGCGGACGTGTATGTGCTATCGAGATTCAGCCCTGGGATGCCGGCCGCCGTGGCCGGTGCACTGCCGTATCCATTGGGAACGTCATTTACGAAATAACGCATGTAGCCGAAGCGGAACTCGTTGATGAGCGTAGCGCTAGCGGTGTGCGTCCAGCCGGCGGCAGCGCTTTGATTTCTGGCGTACGAACTGCCGGCGTAGTTGGCGTTACTGAAGGACTGACCGCCCGCTTCCTCTCCGAAAACGCCGGGGGCCTGTTCCGTGAACTGGGCATAACTATAGCGGCCGAAGAACGTGTTCCTTTCGTTGGCGTAGTAGTCAAAGCGAGTGTTCCACTGGTTACCATTCACGGTCAGGTTGCCGCTATTTTCGTAGTTGTTGTACGGAGCGACGATGCCGTTAACAATGCTGCCGGCGGTGTTCGGCAATGGGAAGTACTGCAACAGGGCCTGCGCTTGCGGACTCAGCCGGTTCGACGGGATGATGTTACCTGCAAACGGGGTGCGGCCCGTGCCGTTTGCGTTGCCGGTATTCGGATCATAGAGCTGATACTGCGATCCCACAGCCAGCCAGTCACTGAAATTGCCGGTGCGATCTTGCGCGGTGGGTACCGACGTCAGTAGCGAGCCACCGACAGACTTGCGGGTCAGCTGCGCGTCGCCAAAGTAGAACAGCTTGTCTTTGATAATTTTGCCGCCCAGCGAACCACCGAACTGATTGACACGCGTGGTGGGCGTGTAGGCGCCCGGAGAAAGCAGCGTATTCTGATTGAACGGGTTACGGCCGAAATCCTGAAATCCCGGCGTATTGATCTGAAGGTATTCGAACACGTCACCGTGGAACTGATTGGTTCCGGACTTCGTGGAGTAAGTGTAAACACCGGCCGACGTATAGCCGTACTCGGCGTCGTAGTCCTGATTGGCTTGCTTGACTTCGTTGACGGAGTCGAATGTTGGATTAATAACAATGATGCCTAGGATGGGATCCTGGTTGATGGTTCCGTCGAGATAGTAGCCGGTGCTATCAAAGAGCTGGCCGTTGACCTCGGTCTGAATACTGCCTTGCGGATCTTCGTCCGAAGCGTGGCTCCATCCAAGTTGATTCGTGCCGGGATTGAGCAGCTCGAAAGCCTGCAGGTTGCGACCGATGCTCGGCAACTGCGAAATCTGTTGCGCGGTGAACGTTTGCGCAACATCGGCGCGATCCGTTTGCAGCAGTGGAGCAGCCGCTGTGACTTCAACCTCTGTGCTTGCGTTGCCGACCTGCAGCGTGGCATTGAACTGGGTTGATTGGTCAACCTGAACCGTCAGGTCGTTCGAGACGGCTTTCTGGAAACCAGGAGCCTCAATCGTGACCTTGTACGGATCGGGAATCAACTGACCTTTCGAGTACAGACCTGAATCGTTTGTCGTTACGGCGAAAGACGTTCCCTTCGCGGTATCGGTGATTGTCACTTTTGCGTTATTAACGGCAGACCCAGAGGGGTCGGTGACTGTTCCTTGAATACTGCCGAAAATCTGCTGAGCGTTCAAGCCGACTGCCGTCGTAACGAGCAGAGAGGCTGAAAGACAAAGGGAGTAGAGGAGCCCCCGTCTTACGTTGACCATGCTTTCTCCTTGGAAGCTAAACATTTGCATTCAATTAGGCGCTTGGCCGCAACCGGCTTATACCCACAACTCACACCTTCGAGTAGTGTAATGCAAATGCAGCGAAGTTGTGCCACAAAAATGTAGATTTTAGTACGATTGCTGCCCGAAGGGGTGCAATGGTGTTATCCCGACGTGAGAAAAGTTCACTGACACGCAAAGTATATGATTTTTAGAAGCTTAGTGGCGCTAATATCTGAAAATCGAAACGTCCGAGCGCGGCCCGATGGCTGTAGAATCCCAACAGAACCGCGCGCGTCAGCAAGCGCAATCACACTCCCTTTTTCGCCAACTTGGCGCTACTTCGGCAACCGAAGCGTCAGGCTTTGAGGCACCAACGTCAGGTACTCCCGAATCACGTGGACGCTTTGCTCATGCCTTCCGAGAGTCTCATACAGGTCAGAGAGCGCTTTATAGGGTCGATAGTTGAACGCATCGAGTTGGATGGCGCGGGAGAAATCCGAGATGGCTGACGAATAATCTGCGGCGGCTTGCTGCGCAACACCCAAGTCGAGCCAATACTCGGAATCGCCGGGCTTCGCTTCCGTTGCAGCCTGAAAGAACGCAATGGCCTGCTTGCCGCGATTCGTGCCGAGCAACATATATCCGAGCGCCGCTGAGACCTCGGCATCTGGAGCTTGGGGCTCTTTCGAGAGGATATTGAACGCCTGATGAAACTCAGGCCCGGATTTGTCTTGGCGGGCTATATGAAAATAGGCGAGCCCAAGATTCCGTTGCGCGATCTCGGCTGGAACCGGCTGCCAGGCGGCCAGCAGACGTCCGGCGGCAGCACGGGTCACCGGCTCAGGCCTTTTCAGAATGCGGTGGTCGGTGACTGCGGCATGAGCGACATCGGTGGCGGAGAGGCGCGGCATGTGGCAGCCGACGCAGTCGTCCGTGCCGGAGGGATGGACAGATGCAATCTGCCCCGCGGCATGACACCTGCTACAGATCTGTTTCATCTGCGCCTTACGGTCGGTTACTTCTCCATGCGGATCATGGCAGGTGCCGCACCACAGTTTGCCCGCGCTGAGCCGCGCACAGGCGCTGACGGCGAGTTGCTCCGCATGGCTGACCGCTGCCAGCGAAGACAGACTGCCGTTGGGCGCCCGGAAGACGTAGTGGCTCTCGACCGATTCCAACGATGTACCGGGCTTGAAATCGTTCCACGCGCTCCCGGGGTTGAGAACTGCCGTTGCGCCTTCCAGATGGCACTGCTCACACACGCTATTGCGTTCGCGAATGGCTAGCTTGGCGGGATTCACGATAGAGCCCGGTACCGGATTTTTGAGATGCTTTTCCGGCGGGCCGTGACACCGCTCGCAGGAAATGGGAGTGAGCGCTACCGATGTGGGCCGCTGTTCGAACGAGCCGGCGTGGCAGGTCATGCACTCGGTTCGAATGGGGCGCGTGAAGTCGAGTAAGGGCTCGTTTTGATAGCCCGGGGAGACATCCCAGCCGTTCTTGGCGTTATAGAAGGAAGCCGGCGATTGGAACAAATGCCCGTTCAGATTGATGATGAAGCTGCGGCCGACAATCCCATGACCGACCGAATAGGCAACCGGGTAGTCGGCTATCAGTCCGTGCTCTTGCACCTTGTGGCGCATCGTTCCATTGCCATCGAAATATGCCGTGATGACCGATCCAGACGCCTTGTGGATGAAGGAACCGGGAGGCACATCGATTTGCGTCGAGAGCGATTGCCCCATGGCAGTCTCGCTGAAGCGGCGGACTTCAGAAGGATGGCAGCGCAGGCACGGCTGGCCGGCTTGCTGAGCGAAAGCGATGACCGCGGCGCCGATAACAAAAGCAACTACCGAAGCGCGACACATCCACCGCAACGCTCATTATACTTTCCAGAGTATGTTCTGGCTGTTCTTTGTACTGCTGGTAATCGCTGGGACACCAAGCCGGGTGTATCAACGCGGCGTGGCTCTCTACAAGCAGCAGAAATACGCCAAAGCGGCGCAGGCGCTGCAAGAGGCAGCGAGAACAGAAGACCCCAAATCCGTTGAATATAAGGAATCGGCGCTGCTGATCGGCAGAGTTATTTCATGCTGTCGCAGGCTGCCAAGGCCATTCCGTGGCTTGAGAAGGTGCCCGCCGTGAACGAAGCCAATTACATGCTCGGTTACGCATATATTATGGCGAACCAGCTCGACCGCTCGGAAGCGGCTTTCGCGCGGCTATTTAAGTTGATCGATAGTGGATACTCACGCATAGCCGTGTTTCATGGGTCTTCGGTCACATCATTGAGGAAAATATATCGAAACCTTATTATGCCTCGTAAGTAATTGAAAGTGCGGCACTTGTTACTTCTCGGCCATTGCTGTGGACTGAGCAATGGCACACATCGAAGTTGACATCGTGCTCAACTCCGAGTAGCAGCAAAGCTGCACGAAGAGGAGGGAATGACATGTCTTTCAAGCTAGCAACAAAAAAATCGGTCGAGTTCGTTGTCAGAATTTTCCGCATGAAAGTGAGCCGACGCATAAAGGCCAGCGATGCGCCGATTCCACATAAACCAATTCGGAAATGACGGTATCGGAGATTCTTTCAACCAACGTCCGCAACACCTGCGCACATGAGAGGAACACCCTCGCCTTCGCACCTAGACTGTGTGGGCGTAGCGCATGGGTGCCTATCTTGAATCTAAGCTATGGATATTGTGTATCGGCTTCGAAGTCGCGCTCGCTATCACCCTTTATAGACGTAAACTGGCTGGCCGCTATCCCTGCTTATTTGCTTTGACGCTCGTCAACACGGCCAGAGATCTGTTCCTAACCTTGATGTCAGATGTCGCAAGCGAGAGCTATCCGAAACTTTGGGTGTTGACACTTCCTGGTGTGATGTTCGTGCAAGTTGCGGCTGTCACGGAGGCCCACAAAAGGTTCACTGAGAGATACCAGGGCATCGAAACGTTTGCTTCGTACTTACTGCGTGGATCTATAGCACTTCTGGTTGTGATTAGCTGCGCTTCTGCCGCGTATTCTTTCCATACGTTTACGGAGTCAGCGCTTCAGGCCATTCTTTTCACCTACCGCTATATCGCCTTCGTATTAGCAGGACTTTTAGTCCTTTGTCGCCTGGTTTTCTGGCGACTTCCAAAGCCCGAAAAACGACCGGCAAGAAATGCCCGGGTACACGTTTGGATTTTGGTAGCGTATTTCGGTGTTTATTGTCTCAGCTATTCGTTAACTAACCTGCTTGGGGCAGGCGAGGCAACCATAACTATAATCAACGTCTTCATGATGGCGAGTCTGTGTTGCACTTATGCACTTTGGGCATTTCTCCTCACTCCTTCGGGCGAGACATCTGTCCCCTGGCCTATGCTGGACCGCGAACTCGCGCTGTTGATTAATCGACAGGGTGAAGATGCGATCAGGCGCAGCCAGAAATTAGCGGCGTGCTTTCAGATGAACGCTCAAGAAAGTACAGAAGATAAAAGGCCTCTTTTCTCGAAGAGGACGCATTGACTCACGACGAATCGTGCACGCGATCTAAACTCTCGATTGGCGCTGTTGACAATCCTTGCGCCCTCGATGGTGTCACGCGCAGGCGTGAGGAATTACTGTTGAGGACATTGCGGGCACTTTCGGAGGTTTTTCCGGCGGGCTCGTTTCCTTTTCATGATCTCGATGAATATTGGGCCTTCCGCCGATCACTTGAGGAACTTGATTTACAACTACGGACACGATCGGGTTTTCTAACAGCCAAAAAAATAAACCTCGAAGGAGGGCGACTTCTGCTTCAGGCCATTCACTTCCTTGACGTTGATCTTTGCTTATCCCGAAAGCAGAAGCTGGCGAGCATGGCCCTGAGTCGTGATTGGAGCGCATTACCTTCTCATATTTGGGAAGGACTCATAGTGTGGAAGTTGCGACTTTCCCTGCGGCTGCAAACTGTTCGGTTGCGAATGGGAATGCGCCCGAAGGAATACATCTGCGATTCGAAAGCATTCCGGCGATTTTGCAGGATGTCCCGGGCCGCGGGGTCGGACAATCTGCCGAGCTATTCGGATATAAGCTCCAAGTTGGAAAAGTCCGGCATGACGGTCGCAAACACCGCCAGAAAAACGGTAATTAATACCGGTTCACTCGCCCTTAATGAGGCCCTCGGAGTCGGGGGATTGCCATGTGGGAGAATTATCGAAATCTTTGGTGGTGCAAGCACTGGTAAAACCACGTTGGCGTTAGCAGCAGCCGGCTGCGCGCAACAGTGCGGGGGCGCTGTCGCGTATATAGACGCCGAGCACAAGCTTGACCTGGGTTGGGGCAAGCTAATGGCCTAAACGGGACTCAGGGCTTATTCCTACAAGGAACAAACGCACAGGCCGTTATAAGCTCAGTGTTCGAGCTAACTCGGTCGGGTCGATTTGCTCTCGTGGTTGTGGATAGCCTGTCGGCATTGGTGCCTGATGAGGATAATCATGACGATTTCGGCCCGCGTAGTTATCGCGCCGAAGTCGACCAACTACTCGCTCAAGCGCTGCCTCGGATTGCCGCGGCCGCAGCCAAAACAAACACGTGTGTTCTGTTGCTGAACCAGCTTCGGACGAATGATGCCCTATTCGGGCGGGACAAGATATCGGCGGGAGGAGATATAGTCGATCACTATTCCTCAATCCGATTAGAGCTCCGCCGAACGATGGCCCACAAGGACGGTGAAAAAGTAGTTGGCTTTGGGGTAAAGGCAGTGGTTCTCAAGAATTGTGTTGCTCCACCGTTCCGCGCAGCCGAATTGACCATCAACTTTGAACGCGGGCTGATTTCGGGGCAGAATGGATGGTCTGAACCGCCTCGGTCGAGGGTGTCCACAGTTTAGTTGAAGGTTGAGGGCGGCGGGTGGCGGCCGTTTCGATAGAATCGTTCGGCAAAAACAACCGTTAGAAAGGACACCCACCGCTAGAAAGGACACCCACCGCCGTGAACAAACCGTATCAGATGGTGAGTCGGGATGAGCAGAACGCAGCCGCGACCCTGGAAAGATTTGCACAGAGCAACGGGCAACTGATGCTGCCGCTGGTGGAACTGATCACGCACTCGCGCACCGCCGTCGACGAGGTGCTGCAGCAGATCGGACGCCAGACCGTGGAACTGATCGGAACTGAGCGCACAAGAGATAGCCGGGCCGCGAACACCGGCAAGCCGAGCGGGGACGTCCGCTGGCACTGCGCACAACAGGACCGTGTGCAACTGGCCGATCGGCAATTGCAAGTGAAACGGCCGCGTCTACGGCATAAGCAAGAGGGCGAAGTGAAAGTGCCGGCTTATGAAGCGTTACAACAGAATCCCACGACCGCCGAACGCAGAATGCCAGCGCTGTTGCGCGGTGTGTCGAAACCTCAATATGCAGAAGTGTTACCCGCGATGGCCGGCAGTGTCGGCGTGTCGCATAGCGCGGTCAGCCGGAGGTCATCGAGGGCAGCGCCGAGCAGTTGCGGCAACTGGCGGAGCGGCGCTGGGACAAGGTGGAGCTATTGGCCATCTACGTCGATGGGCAGCGTTTCGGCGAGCACCACGTCATTAGCACAGTGGGCGTGGACGGCGAGGCCACAAGCACATCCTGGGCATCGAGCCCGGGGCGACCGAAAATGCGGCCGCGGTTAAAAATCTGTCGCGCGGTCCAGGACTGCCAACATCGCCGCTATCTATTCGTAATCGATGGAGGTGAAAAGCAAATCCAATCGGCCACACAGTGGCCGGCGACGGCGCATATCAGCGACCCCTTTTAGGCCAGAACCGAAGATA
>CAWJUL010000010.1:0-211736 GCA_963846045.1 Terriglobia bacterium
GGCTGCTTTTCGCTTGCGCATTGTGATCACACCACTCCAGACCTTCTGCACTCCGTGCTCGCGCAGGTAGTTCAGTCGTTCGGAGATCAGATTCGTCGTGTCTCCCGTATGGAGAGTGCTGGCTTCGTGATATCGCTGTTCTGAGTAGTCGAGAGGAGTGCTTGCCGGGCCCCGGAAAACAAGAACATCACAGCCGGAGTTTGCCGTCCATGACCGCATACGCCGATCCCAAGGCTCGTCTTCCAGTTCAACCCATTCACAAATCATCTGAAAGACGCCCCCATCTTCCAAGTAATCCGGCGCTTCCATCGCGAGTTTGCGTGTGAATCCGTCCAACTCGAGCGGGCTGTCGCTAAACGTGAACTTCTTTTTTGCGGACAGGAAAAACGGAGGGTTTGCAACGATTCGCGAGAAGCGTTTGCCTTTAACTGGGGAGAATGCGTCGCCCGCTCCGAATTCGATGTTGTTGACTCCATTCAACGCCGCGTTAAACCGCGCAAACTCCATGGCGCGCTCGTTGATATCTGTTCCAATGACGTGCTCGCTGAAGCTGGCAGCAATGATGGCCAGCACACCGCTTCCGGTTCCTAGATCGAGCGTGGTAGGGCAGGGCGTGCGAAACAAAGATTTGGCCATGATGTTTGTTGTTCCGCTCGGCCCGATGACTAGGTTGGGACTTGTGCCGCTCAGTCGCGGCGCATCCGCCGCGAAAAGAAGCTCATTCCCATAAGGGATGATGACAGCGCAGGAAATATGATTGCCGTCCTCAACGCTCAGCAGATTGGCATCAAAGCAAAGCTGAAGGATGGGCTCCGGAATGTGTTTCCGGCAGAGTTCGTCGGATACCGGCCAACCTACGAAAAACAGCCGCGCCAGCACGGGCAATACCGCGTCACCGCTGGTCCGCGCCAAAAGAGCAGGCAAGTTCCCCAGGTTTGCGTACAGAGTACGTTTCAGCCCTAACTCGCTGCCCAGGTGATCCGAGTAATATCCGGCTTGCAAAAGAAAATCGCGTAGGGCAGTAAGCGGCAGCTGGTCGGGGATGGAGAGCATTCAGTGATCTTACGCGATTGCAGGCGTCCAAAAACAGAAAGGCCGCCCTGCGTTTTTCGCAATGGCGGCCTAAACGGATGGATGCTGGTTGTTACTGCTACGGACGATTGACGTTCTCGGCCTGAAGGCCCTTAGGGCCTCGCTTGACCTCGAACTCCACCTCCGCACCCTCCTCGAGCGTCCGGTATCCATTCATCTGGATAGCCGAGAAGTGCACGAATACATCATCGCCGTTTGACCGCTGGATGAATCCATAGCCCTTTGCGGCGTTAAACCACTTAACTACACCTTTTTCTCTCACTACTAATCTCCTGTGTCAGATGCGAGATGTATGCCCGTCGGCCATGCGGATAAACCGGGAGCTTCCTCCCCGCGCATCAGCGGAGACCTGAAGGATCACAACCAGCTTGCATCGGAAAATCTGCATTGAAGTTTAACAGATGATTTCTGGCCGAGCAATAAAAAAAATCATGGAATCAATGCCTTACAGAGTTCTCTGGTACTGCTGGATCGGCCATGATGCGAGTTAGTACTGCTACGGCCAGCACACTTGCTGTTGCCCTTGTACAGCGCGGCGCATCTTTGCTCGGATGCTACGCTGGGCTCATAAACCTGGGGTCTCGGCGCGCTCCTTGCCTCGACTCATCGTTCCAATACCATCGAATGTCTTCGTATGAATTTTGAGTTTACTGAGGAGCAGATCCACCTGCGTCGTTCGGTCCGTGAGTTCGCGCAAGCCGAAATCGCGCCTCACGTCTCTGAATGGGACGAAAACCAGGTGTTCCCCCTCCAAGCGGTAAAGAAAGCCGGCGAACTTGGGTTGCTCGGCGCCATCTTTCCTGAAGAACTCGGCGGCGCGGGCTATGGCTACATCGAATACGCCATCATCATTGAGGAACTTGCGCGTGTCGATCCCAGCTTCGCCCTCATTGTCGCTGCGCATAATTCCCTCTGCACCAATCACATCTTTCTCGCCGGCAGTGACGACCAGCGAAAGAAGTACATCCCCAAACTCGCTACCGGCGAGTGGATCGGTTGCTGGTCTCTAACCGAACCCGAAGCCGGTTCCGATGCCGCCGGTACGCGTTCCGTCGCCGCGCTCAAAGATGGCGAGTGGATTTTGAACGGCGGCAAAACATTCACCACAAATGCGCACTATGCCGACGTCTGCGTAGCCATGGCTGTTACCGAGCGTTCGGCTTCTTCACACGGCATCTCGGCATTCATTCTGGAAAAGGGCACGCCCGGCTTTCGCGTCGGAAAGAAAGAAAACAAGCTCGGCATGCGCTCCAGCGCAACCGGCGAAGTACTCTTCACCGATTGCCGGCTCCCCGAATCGCAGCTGCTGGGCAAACAGGGCGAAGGGTTTGTCGACAGTCTTCGCATCCTCGATGGTGGCCGCATCTCGATTGCTGCGCTCTCGATCGGGCTTGCCCAGGGCGCCTTTGACGCGGCCTTGAAGTATTCGAAGCACCGTAAACAGTTCGGCCGTTTCATCTCTGAATTTCAGGCCATTCAGGACAAGCTGTCCAACATGGCAACGAACATCGAAGCCGCGCGCTGGCTCACGTACTGTGCCGGCGCACGAAAAGATGCTGGCAAGCGCGTGACGAAAGAGTCGGCCATGGCGAAGCTGTTCGCCTCGGAGATGGCTGTCAATGCTGCCGATCAGGCGCTGCAGATTCACGGCGGTTACGGATTCATCAAAGACTATCCCGTCGAGAAGTTTTATCGGGATGTCAAGCTCTGCACCATCGGCGAAGGCACCAGTGAGATTCAGCGCCTCGTCATCGCCCGTCAACTGCTAAAAGAATAGTTTGGCCTTCGCTACTGCACATTCCGATCTTGCCGATCGAGTCATTGCAGGTGACTTGCGGGCTCTTGCCCGCGCCGCGACCGTCGTTGAAAGTCAGTCCCGGGCAGCGCGCGAACTGATAGCGAAGATCTTCCCGCGCACCGGTCACGCTATCATCCTCGGAATTACTGGTCCACCCGGGGCAGGCAAAAGCACATTCGTCGACCAATTCGCCAAGATTCTCCGACTTCAGCGCCGCTCGGTCGGCATCATTGCAGTCGACCCAAGCAGCCCCTACACCCACGGAGCGATCCTCGGTGACCGCATTCGGATGCTGGATCATCACGACGATCCGGGTGTCTTTATCCGATCCATGGCGACGCGAGGCCGTCTCGGCGGCCTCGCGCAGACCACGCTCGATATGGCGCTGCTGCTCGATGCTGCCGGGCGCGATGTCGTGCTTGTCGAAACCGTCGGTGTTGGACAGGATGAAGTGGAGGTCGCGTCGCTTGCCGACGTCACACTCGTTGTGCTCGTTCCCGGACTCGGCGACGACGTCCAGGCGATCAAGGCGGGCATCATGGAGATCGCTGATGTCTTCGCCATCAATAAATCCGACTTACCCGGCGCCGAGCGGCTGGAACAGGAGATTCGTGCAATGCAAAGCTTCGGCAGCGAATTGGACCGGGCAAACGCTGCGCCTGTGCGCCGCGTCGTAGCGGCAACTGGAAAAGGCCTCGAAGATCTGTTGACGTTAGTCGAAAATATTTTCGCGCAGAAGCAACGAAAGAGTGCGCGAGCCGAAACCTGGGCAGTTCGCCTTCGCGAACTGTTGCGAGACAGTCTTCTGAACGTCGCCTCCGAACAGGAAATTCAGCAACATGCCGAGAAAGTTGCGAGCAAACGCGAAGATCCTTACACTGCCGTTGAGTCTCTCCGAACTGCAATCCTACACAACGCGGGGACTTGCAGATGAGCATCGAAATTGACCATCTCGGGATCGCGGTCGCCAGTATTGATGAGGCGCTACGATTCTACGAAGGCGCACTGGGGATGGAAGTCTCAAGCCGTGAGACTGTGTCTGCATGAGCGGGTGAACGTAGCAATGTTGCCGTCGGGCGATTCCCGTATCGAATTGCTCGAACCAAGTGATCCTGAATCCACCATCGCCAAATTCCTGAATAAGCGCGGCCCGGGCCTGCATCACATCGCATTGCGTGTCGATGATCTGGCCGCTTCCGTCGAACGTCTGAAAGCTGGAGGCGCTCGACTGCTGAATGAGCCCGCGAAAGGCGCTGGAGGTCATACTTATGTCTTCGTGCATCCGGCTTCGGCGGGCGGCGTGTTGCTCGAGCTGATTCAAAAATGAAGGAAGAGAGCAAGGTAATTGGAACAAAGAGCCACGATTGGCATCATTGGCGGCAGCGGTCTATACGCTATGCCGGGTTTCGAAGCGCAGGAGGAAGTTCGTCTGGAGACTCCGTTCGGCGATCCTTCAGACCCTTATGTAGTCGGCACGTTAGCCGGCGAGAAGGTTGCATTCCTGGCGCGTCACGGTAAAGGTCATCGCATCTCGCCATCTGAGCTGAACTTCCGCGCCAACATCTACGGGATGAAAATGCTCGGCGTCGAACGAATTCTCTCCCTGTCCGCCGTCGGGTCGCTTAAGGAAGAGCACCACCCGCTCGATTTCGTCATACCAGATCAGTTCGTCGATCGTACACGCGGACGCATCTCCACCTTCTTCGGGCGCGGCGTCGTCGCGCACATCAGCTTTGCCGATCCCGTCTGTCCACAACTGTCAGCTCTCGTGCACCGCTCGGCCGGCCAACTCGGCATTAATAGCAAGAGTCGCGGCACTTACCTCTGCATGGAAGGGCCAGCCTTCTCGACGCGTGCTGAATCGAACTTGTATCGAAGCTGGGGCATGGACGTCATCGGCATGACCAATCTGCAGGAAGCCAAGCTCGCCCGCGAAGCGGAAATCTGCTACGTCACCATCGCCATGGTCACTGATTACGACTGCTGGCACGAAGAGCATGACGCCGTCTCCGTTGACCAGATCATTCAGACACTGACGCAAAATGCCGCGAACGCCTGCAAGCTGGTCGCTGAAGTCGTGCGCGACATGCCCGCAATGCGAACCTGCAGATGCGGGTCGGCTTTGAAGCACGCCATCATGACCGATCCCGCTCTGATACCGCAATCAACTAAGAGACGAATTGAGGCTGTTGATTGGCAAGTACACCGGCGTCTGAACTCGCGCAGGAGATCGTTGAGGATTGTCTCGCTTACGGCACTTGGCCCTCGCGAGCGCTTGACGCGTTGATCGAGCGGACGCTCGACGAAGACGATGAATTTGCGGCCAGAAACGCGACGCGGGCGCTCTTTTCAATCGTCATTGAACGTTTCGCCGATCTTTTTGATCCTTCGCTTTGTGAGGTTTACGCGCGGCTCTTCTCTCATGTAATCTCTCGCGTGCTGCCGGAATATCTCGGCTGAAGATCTGTATGTGCGATATCGCCGCGTCCGGCAGGTACGTAAGTTCGCGGGCGGGGAAGTAAACCGGGTTTTTGTCCTCTCTCGCGTGACGCTCGGGGCGGACGTTGCCGTCACAAGCGTCGCATTAGCCGCCGCAAAAGAACGATTCCCAAACGCCGAGATCTGTCTGGTTGCACCCGAAAAAAATGCGGAGCTTTATTTCGCCGACAAGCGGATCACGCCCATTGCGATCAGATACAGCCGCTCTGGCTTGCTTCGAGACCGCCTGCTCGCTGCCGCTGAATTACGCGTCGCTGTCGACGAGCTCAGCTCGGTCGTGATCGATCCGGATTCGCGATTGACCCAACTCGGTCTCATTCCCGTTTGTGACGATTCACGTTACTACTTCTTTGAGAGCCGCGCTTACGGCTATCCCGGCTCAGACACGCTCTCTGATTTGGCAGGACAGTGGTTGTCGGAGGTGTTCGATTATCCCGCTACGCGGCCTTACGTTGCACCCGAACCGCAGCCACGCATCGCCGACGTGACCGTGAGTTGGGGAGTCGGCGATAACCCGACCAAGCGCATAGATGACGATTTCGAGTTTGAAGTTCTTTCAGCGTTGTTGAAGGAAGGTCGATCTGTTCTGCTTGACCGCGGTCCCGGCGGTGAAGAAGCCGCACGGATCGATACTCTCGCCGGCCGACTGGAGAACCCCGCGAATTTGCACGTTCACAACGGAAGCTACGCGTCGTTTCGCCAGCCACATCTTGCACAGCAAGCTCTACGTCGGGTACGACTCCGCGGGCCAACACGTCGCAAGCGCGGCGGGCGTTCCGCTCGTGTCCGTGTTCGCGGGCTATACGTGCGGACGCATGTTCGAGCGCTGGCGTCCAACCGGCGCCACAGCGCACGTCGTCAGAGTGAATGAGCAAAACCGGTCGACAGCCCTGATCCGGACGCTTGCTGCTATTGCGGAGGCTTAAGTCCTGGCGGCGGTGGTGGCGGCGTTGGCAGCGCGAACGGATTCGACGATGTTGCCGCCTTTGACTCGTTGGCTGGACGCTCTTCCGTCTTGCTCGCAGGTAGCGGCGGCGGCGCTTGCTGATTGGCTGCTCCGTAGATGATCGTCGATCCGGTTTCGAACTTGCGATAGTTGGCAAACTGAATCTCGTTCTTGCTCTTCTCGCGCCCGGCAGCCATGTAAAGCGTCGCTACCAGCGGCACGATGTACGGATTGCCGCTGATATCGACTTGGTCATAGTCGAGAATCTCTTCGGCCGAATTCACTGGAAAGCTCTTCGGGATGTCGCGAGCGACGAACTTGATGCGATCGATCTCGCCCGTGTTGGGGTCCGCGTAAACGAGCCCCGAATATGCGGTTATGATTCGTTGTCCATCGCTTTCGCTCGAACCGTAGGTGATGGAGTACTGCGAATGCCCGCTGTCGATGAAGTAGTTGAACACGGCCATGATGCGCCCACGTAGCTTAGCCCAGTGGTCCCAGCCGAACTCGGCCTCGCTGCCCGGCTCGAAGATCGCGCGCATCATGCTGCCAAACTCGCCGGTCGAGATTGCGCCGCCGGTGATCTTCGCGCTGCGCATGTCCATGTCCTGCAGCTTGCCGTTGATCGAGTAAATCTTGTTCTGTTCCTCACCCTCGTGATAGCTGATTCGCGAGAGAAGCAGGCCTAAGCTTCTGTACGCGTCGCCGCCGTTCGGGTCCACATACTGGCGAGTTGCTTCGGTGCAGATAAAGTTGGGAAGGTTCTGCGTGTACTGCATCGCGTATTCCCTCATCATGCCGAGAATCTTCTGTTGAGTGACGGAATCCGGCGGCGGAATGGGCGGTGCCTTCGAACCGAGAGTGGCTGTTGCGGGCGTCGTCGTCAAGGTATTGTCGGGAGCGGTAGCCGGCGAATAGGTTACGTCTTTCGTCGGAGTTTTGAGGCTCGCCGTTTCATCGCGAAGTTCCTGCAGCGCCTGCACCGTCTTCGGACCTGCGCCTTGTGCTTCCAGGTCCAGGATCGTCTTGTCGGTCAGCTTCTCCGTCAGATGAAGCTTCTTTACGTATGTGGCGATCTGCTTGTCCGTGTGGTGATTCAATGCCATCTCGGAGCGGATGAACTGTACCAATTGGTCAACGTTCATCTCGTCCTGAGCCCAGAGGACTGAGGCCACAGCCAAAACAGCCAAGCTGCTGAAAATCCACCTCATACGTTCCTATGATGACGCATCCGGCAACCCGCTGGTTGCCGTCATGCTCATTGCTTTTTCCTGCTTTTCCAGCTCGACGTTGATGTTGCCCAAAGGGAAACCCATCTGCAGCGGAACATCACCGGGAGGCGATCCGCATCGTCGGTGATCCAGACCTGCAGCCTGCCCTTGCGCTTGTACAGAACGTCATCGAAAACGAATGCCTCGTAGCGGATCGCAGGATACGTCTTGCCGCCTGCCATGCACGCTTTCCTTTGCCTGAGATTCGATACGCACGTTTACCAACTTCTTCCCGTCCGTGACCGGCATGCTGATCGTTTTGCCTGGTTCCACATTAATGGTGCGCAGGGCCGCCAGCGCGCTGACGATTTCGAACGTGCAGGGAGGGACCTCAATTTCTTTTCGCGTCTCCTGGTTCTTTATCAGGTCATGCTCGTAATAGTCGACCTTCCGCCGGCCCGGATCGAAATACAGCTTCTCGTATTTGTGGTGCTTTCCTTCCTGCGCGTCCATTTCCGAACTCGAGCTGCAAAATTTGGAACTAGTAACAATGTTGTATTTGTCGAGTACTCGATACAGCCGCGACACCATTCCGGCGCTTTCGAGATCCAGCGTCGTCTGCCAATTGTTTGACTTCGCTTTGGACATGCTGACCGTTGCCAATCCGGCCGTGATGCCGTGCCATTCGACACGATAAGACAGCTTCTCTGGATAGGGGAAAGTGACGTTTGGCGCGGTTTGCGGTTGTTGCGCCGGCCCTATCCAGCTAAAGCAGAGAAGAGAGGTAAGCACTGCAAGCGCTCCCTGCAGCAGGCGATTTCCAAGCATGCGTATTCAGATGGTGTGGAAGGAGCAGATCTGTCGAGGCTTGCCTATAGTTTCGCAGACGTTGCAATCACGGGCAAGTTACCTGTTTTCAACTACTCAAAAGTCTATAGAGGCTAGAAGCTCCGAAGGCTTTCTTCTCAAACGACCGGCAAATCGAGAGTAGACTTTCGATGCTAGGCAGGTTCGCTCCGCGCTCGATGGAGCTGATCTGCGACACGCTCAGCTTGGTGGCTGCAGCCATGTCCTTGAGCGACCAGCCGCGTTCAACCCGCAGGAGCTTGATGCGATGGCCGAGCCGGTTCCGCAGCCGATCATGAGGGCTTTGGCCTAAACCGAACTGCTCGATTGCGTTATCGAGCACCTGCCGAAACTGTGAAAGAGAAAAGGGTTTCGCGAGGTAGTCAAAAACCCTGAGCTTGAACGTCGCCCGCATGTTTTCAAGCGACGGATACCCGGTGACAACAATGATGCAAAGGTTCGGCCAGCGCGCGAGCAGTTCCTCCAAAACATCGGCGCCGCTCGCTTCGCCCATTTTCATATCAAGCAAAACGATGTCGGGCAACTTGACATCGGCTGAAGCGAAAAGCTCATCCGGATGAGCGAAGGTTCTGACAGTATACATCCCCTCATCTCGCAGAAGATCCTCGACGTAGTTCAGGAAATCGTTGTCGTCATCGAGTACCGCGACATCGACTGCTTCCGTCAGGAGCTCTGGTTCAGCCATATGAACACCGCTACGCCGCGGGAAGCGTGACTTCCAGGCGGGCTCCCCCGCCAGGGCGATTGGCAGCCGAGATCATCCCGCCGTGTTGGGTGACGATTCCTTCTGCAACAGTCAAACCGAGTCCGGTTCCTTTTGCATCCAGTCTGGTCGTGACGAATGCCTCAAACAGATTAGGCAAGATATCGGCCGGGATACCGGGGCCGTTGTCGAGAACCATGCAGCAGATCCAGTCATGGCCGCCGCGCTGTACGTGTTTACTCTCGACGCGGATTTCGCCGCCGCTCGATACGGCCATCAGCGCGTTGCGGAGAAGATTGACAAAGACCTGTACAAGCCGATCGGCATTGCCGACCACCGTCTCGGCCTCACGCACGTTATTGCTAAAGCACACCGCGGCCGCCTTTTCATCAATGGCAACGAGATTCCAACTCTCCTCGACGATTGGCCGCAGCGCGACTGCTTCCGTCTCGCGCTTGCGCACTCGGGCGAAGTCCACCAGACCCTCGCTGATCTTACGAAGCCGTTGGGTGACGCGGAGCATGCGCGCAAGGCGCTGCAACGTTTGCCCGTCGCTCGTTGTCTCCTGCAGCTTCTCGATCGACCCCTGCAGAACAGCTAAGGGCGTGTTCAACTCATGGGCCACGCTGGTGCTGAGAAGACCGAGACTGACCAAACGATCCTGCTCCTCGATCCGCTGTAAGGCGCCGGCGAGATCATCCTCATGCTGCCGTAGCTGCGCGACGGTCGCATTGCGCGAGCTCATTATCTGACCGATCTCGTCGTTCAGGATGAAGCGGCGGTCGATCATCTCGTTTGTGCGATCGTCGCGCAGAGTTGCCGCGTCGGCGTTCAGCATTAGCGTCAGCGGCTGATAAACGTACTGCGGCATGATGATGAACTCGAGCACGACGATTGAAAGGACGTACAAAGTGCCAAGCGCGCCGAACAGGCTGAAGCGCGCACGCCGCAAGGCGGCATTGTAAAACTCTACTGGAAGCGTTACGCGCCGATAGCCGGCGGGGCGCTTCGCGAGCCGGAACAGATTATCGTGGCTGTCCCGCCAGGAAGAGCCGGGATGCTCCGCGAGAAATTGCCGGCCCTGCGCAGGCAATCCAAGTTCAATCGCCGATCCTTCACGGAAACCGTAGGCACTGAGGTCGCCCACAGCTCCGGCACCGGTTTGGGCGAGCTCGGACGCGAAGACCTGGGAGACCATACGAAATTCGCGATCTTGCGCTTGGTCCAAGTGGCTGGCGAAGAGCGGAATCAGCGACACATATACCGCGACCGCCAGAACAAAGAAGAAGATGTTGTGAAGGATGGCAAGCTTCTGGCGTACCTTCAGTCCTCCGAAAGCCCGGAAGACGTGGTGCGGAGGGTTCGTGGGGCACGGGTTACCGCGGCGCAAGTTCCTCTCGACGTTCAATCTCCTGCTCCTTGTACTGCAGTTGGTAAAGCTTCCAATAGATACCGCGGCGCGCCAGCAACTCCTGATGCGTTCCCATTTCGCGCAACTGCGCTTTGTGCATCACGATGATGCGGTCGGCGCGCTGAATGGTCGATAACCGGTGCGCGATGACCACGGAAGTGCGATCTGAAACCAGCCTGTTCAGAGCTTCGCGGACACGGAGTTCCGTCTCTGTATCCACACTCGACGTTGCCTCATCGAGAATCAGAATCTGTGGATCGTGAGCGAGTGCGCGAGCGAAACTGATGAGCTGCTTTTGCCCCGTTGAGAAACCGTGCCGCGCTCTTTCACGGGCGTGTCAAAGCGCTCGGGCAGTTCTTCCACGAAGTCGAGCAGATTCACCCGTTCGGCAGCCTCACGAACCTGGGCTTTCGTAATGCGCGCCGTGCCGAGCCTGATGTTCGTTTCAAGCGTGCCGGAGAACAGGTACGCGTCCTGCAGAACCACGCCGAAATGGCGGCGCAATTCGATGAGATCAAAGTCGCGGACATCAATGCCGCCGATTCGAACCGTACCGCGTTGTACGTCATAGAAGCGCATCAGCAGGTTCGTCAGAGTTGTTTTGCCCGCGCCCGTGTGGCCGACGATAGCGACTGTCTCGGCCGGTTCAACCCGGAAGCTGACGTCGCGCAATACCCAGTCTTCATCGTTATAAGCGAACCAGACATGATCGAACTCGATGCCAACCGCGCCTTCGGGGAAGCCGACCGTCTTGGCAGGCGACACGATATCCGGTTGAGTATCGAGCAGCTTGAATATGCGCTCGGACGCTGCCATCGCGCCTTGCAAGATGTTGTACTTTTCGCTCAAGTCCTGGATGGGTCTGAAGAATCGAAGCCCATATTGGAAGAATGCGACCAAAACGCCGAGCGTGAGAGCGCCTTTCCTGATCCGGAATCCGCCGTACGCGAGAATCAGCCCGAGAGCAAGCATCCCCAGGAACTCGACGACCGGATAAAACCATCCATACGCCGTGATGGAATCTTTAAACGCGAGCATGTGGTCGCGGTTTATGTTCGTAAATTCGTCTTTGCTTCGTTGCTCGCGATTGAACAACTGAAGGACAGCCATGCCGGCGATGTGTTCCTGAAGATAAGCATTGATCTTCGCGATGGCGACACGTATCCGGCGATAGCTTTGCGATGCCGTGCGCCGGAACTGCACCGTGACTAAGACGACGACCGGCATCACCGCAAGCATGAGCCCGGTCATGCCGGGACTGAGCTTGAACATCGCGATGACCACGAACGAGAGCATCAGGATGTCGCCTACGATGGTCACCAGCCCGGATGCGAAGAGATCGTTGAGCACATCCACATCGGTGGTCACGCGAGTGACTAATCGGCCGACCGGGTTCCTGTCGAAGTACGCGATGTCGAGCGTCTGCAAGTGGGCCATCAACTGACGCCGCAGATCGAACATCGCCTTTTGACCCGTCCACTGCATCAGGTACGTCTGGCCGAAATCGAACAGAAACCCGAGTACGACGACGATCAGGTACACCAGAGCAAGTTGCGAAATCCGGTCCATGGATTAAGCGAAAGCCATCGATCGAGAAACGGAAATGTCTGCGCGTGAGTTGTGGGGACCAAGTAACGGTCCACAGCCATTTTGGTGATCAACGGTCCGATAATCTGGAGTAGGGAATCCACCACCAGCAACACCAGCGACGCAGCGACCACCAACTTATAGGGCCGCATGTAGACCAGCAATCGCCGCATCAACCGCGAATCGTATGCTTTACCGAGTACCTCTTCTTCCAAACCTTTATTCGCCTTCCGGGTCCAATATCAGCCTAACCTAGCGATGGGGTCTCGATGAACGGCGCGGTTCTCATTGATAAACCAAGTGGTTGCACGAGTCACGATGTTGTGAACCGCTGGCGGCGCCTGGCCGCGACCAAGCGTGCGGGACATCTTGGCACGCTCGATCCGCTGGCCACCGGCCTGCTGGTTCTGGTCACCGGGACGGCTACCAGGTTGGCCCAGTTTTTCGGAAAAGACGATAAGACCTACGTCGCCGAAGTGCAGTTCGGCCTCATCTTCCGACAGTTACGACGCGGACGGCGACATCCAGAAAACCGGCATCCCGCCGCCTACCGAGCCCGATATCGTGTTGCGAACGCTGGTCGAGTTTAGAGGGACGTTTCGGCAGGCTCCTCCGCGCGTTTCGGCAAAGAAAGTGGCCGGCGAGCGCGCCTACAAGCTGGCTCGGAACAACGTTTCTTTCGAACTGAAACCGGTAGAGGTCACGATCAGCGATCTCAGGCTCTTGAGCTTCGAAGCAGGCTCCGTCTCGCTCGAGGTGACCTGTTCCTCAGGCACTTACATCCGAAGCATTGCGCACGATCTAGGGCAACGGCTTGGTTGCGGCGCTCTGCTGAGCAATCTACGACGAACGCGGGTCGGCGGTTTCAGTATCGACAACTCTCATACGCTCGATAGCCTGACGATGCTCGCGGCCGAAGGGCGGCTCGCCGAGGCGATTATCCCGTCCGGTACCTTGCTTCCCCACATACCGGGCCAATATGTGGACGCCGCGACGGAAACACAGATCCGGCAAGGGCGCGACTTCCGAACATCACCGTTTGTGGTGCCGCCCGGCACTCCGCTGGTGAAAGCTTTGTCGTACGGCGACGAACTGGTGGCCATTGGGGAACTCAGAATCCCCAATGTGTATCACCCCAGCACAGTTTTATGAAACGCCATGGAGCGGCGCCGACTCTGTGCTACACAGGTATTCGTTGATAAACCGAAGCGCGGCCGCGCAGTGCAGGTTGGCTTTTCTCGTTTGCGTGCTCATGCTGGGCATGATCTGCAGCGCGCAAACGACGGCTACGAGTACAACGCCTGCAACGCCTACCAACCCACCAGTTCCGCGATCTCAGTTCTTTGCGGGAACGGTTGCCGCGCTTACCGATCAGCAGATTACTGTCACGCGCACGCTGGTGGGACATCAACCAGATACGCGAACTTTTCAGTTAACGCCGAAGACGAAAATGAACAAAGCTAATTGCAAGCCAAATACAAAGGTTACGGTGCGTTACCAACACCGGCCTGAGGGAGATGTGGCTTTACAGATTCTGATGCACCCGGCTAAGGCTGCGGCGAAACGCCCTTAGCCGTTTTCAGGCTTCGAGCCGTTTTCCGGTTTCGATCTGTGACGCCGTTTCCGAGCCCATTCGGGTTTGTCCACCTGGCGGGCACGTCCGAGCGCCAGCGACTCAGCTTCCACGTTCTTTGTGATGGTGGACCCGGCGGCGATGTACGCTTTCTCTCCAATCTCGAGCGGCGCGACAAGGGTGGAGTTGCTGCCCACGAACGCGCCATCGCCGATGGTGGTCGGGTGCTTCCGCTCGCCATCGTAGTTGCATGTAATCGTACCGGCGCCGATGTTTACGTCGGGACCGACGACTGGCATCACCCAAGTAGGCCAGATGATTGGCTTTCGCTCCCGAGCCGAGTTTGGTTTTCTTGAGTTCCACGAAGTTGCCGATGTGGGCGCGAGGCTCGGCTTGAGCGTTCATGCGCATGCGCGAGAAAGGGCCAACGCAGGCTTCCGAGCCAATCGAGGAATCGTCCGCGATGACGTACGGGAAAACGGTTGCGCCATCGGCGACGATACAGTTGCGCAGCACCGATCCGGTTCCGATTCGGCAGTTCGCACCGACGCTGGTTGTTCCACGGAGTTGAACGTTGGCCTCGATGACGGTGTCAGGCGCGATCTGTACATCCGTGTCGACCGTAACCGTTTCGGGAAACTCGATGGTCACGCCCGACAGCATCAGCGATAGAGTTTTGCGATCCCGGAGGATGCGGTCCGCGATGGCAAGTTCGGCGCGGGTGTTGATGCCGAGAAGCTCGGTATTGTCCTCGACTGGAACGGGCGCTACGGGGTGGCCGTGCTTCGCCAGAATTTCCGCCATATCCGTGAGGTAAAACTCTTGCGCGGGCACGGACGGTTGCAACTCAGAGATATGCGCCCAAAATGGTTGCGCTGAAAAGCAATACGCTCCCGGGTTGACTTCGCGAATGGCCAGTTGCTCGGCGGTGCAGCATTTCTGCTCGACAATCGCGGAGATCATCCCGGCTTTGTCGCGCAGGATGCGGCCGTAGCCCGTGGGATCGTCCAATTGCGTTGTGATGAGCGCGCCGCCATGACCATTTGCCCGCGCGGCTTCCACGAGGCGCTGTACGGTTTCGGCTTTCAGCAGCGGTCCGTCGCCATTCAGAATCAGCAGGAACCCTTCTTCCGACTCGATGGCCTGGCGCGCACAACGAGCCGCGTCGCCGGTTCCTTTTTGCTCCGATTGTTCCGCGAAACGGACACCCGGTACGCGAACGCTTTGCCGCACCTGCGGCGCCTGATGGCCGACCACCACTACAATTCGATCCGGCGGCATGACGGCCATGGCAGCACGAATAACATGATTCAAGAGAGTGTCCCCGCCGGCTTGGTGCAGCACCTTAGCGCGTTGGGATTTCATCCGTGTTCCCAGACCAGCGGCCAGAATCACGGCTGTCAATTGTTGGTTCATCTGCTCCGTTTTCGTTCGTTCAATGCCCGACTGCGCACCTGGTGCGCGCGTGAACGGCTGGCGAGGTCAATGACGATTTGCGCGATCGCGTGCGGATTGTGGCGCACTTTCCGGGATTCGCCGATCGAGTCTCCGATCAGATCGGCAGTGACGACCTTGACGCCGAGCCGCGAGAGATTGTCGAAGTCGTTCTCGACCGGTTGCACCTTCACCTTGGCGTAGCGCCGTTTAAGATCGGTTGGGATGGGCGCCGTGTTGAGCACGACGCAATCGATGAGCGTTTGCCGCGCATGCGTTTGTATCGCTTTGACGTGCTGGGAAGCAGTGAAGTCGATGGTCTCGCCCGGTTGCCACATCAAATTAACGAAGTAGACTTTGAGCGCATTTGATCTCTGGATAGCTTCGGGGATGCCGTTGACGAGAACGTTGGGGATGACACTGGTATAGAGCGAACCGGGGCCAAACGTAATAAGGTCGGCGCGGTCGATTGCTTCGAGCGCTTCCGGCAGAGGCGAGCAGTTTTCCGGCCGCAGACGGATAGTTCCAATCTCTCGCCGGCTTTTGCCGATTTTGCTCTCGCCGCGTACGACCGTGCCGTCCGTCAGTGTGGCTTCCAACCCAACATTCGCCGATGTAGCCGGGAAGATTCGGCCGCGAATGGCGAGGATTTCAGACGAAAGCCTAACGGCTTGCGCGAAGTCGCCTGTGATCTGGTGCATGGCGGTGAGGAAAAGATTGCCGAAGCTGTGACCTTTGAGGCCGCGGCCGCTCGCGAAGCGGTAGCGAAAGAGATGCGACAAGAGCGCTTCGTCTTCCGACAACGCGGTCATGCAGTTTCGGATATCGCCGGGCGGCAAGATGTCGAAGTCGCGCCGGAGACGGCCGGAACTGCCGCCATCGTCGCTGACCGTGACGATGGCCGCGATCTCAATGACCGGCTTCTCAACGGGCCGGGACTCCTGGCCACCGCGCGCGTGTTTCTTCAAACCCGATAAGAGGGTCGAGAGGCCAGTGCCACCCCCAATCGAAACTATACGGAGCGGACTTTGGAAGGCCTGGCGTTCAGCGGGCAAGACACGGCTCAGAACGGAATTCCCCACCGCTAAGGATCTCATGCGCAGGCGATGCTGAATTCGGCTAACGTTGCGCCAGGATTTAGTGCGGCCGCAACGCTAACGGCGCTTGCGAGGCTTCTCTTCTTCCTCTTCTTCGTAAACGGGAACCGAGTCGAGGTCCTCAGACTCAAAGACGTGTCCGCAGTCGAGGCACCGTATGTAATCGACACCGTCCCGCCGGTAGAGGAACTCGGTTCGCTCGTGCTGACATCCCTGCATAGCGAAATAACACCTATTCTAGACTGAGCGTGTTTCGTGTCAAGTCCCCACGCCAAGGCAAGGTGGGAGTAGGGCCTTGGATAGGGATCGAGTGAGTGCATAAGCCAGTCAGATTTTCGAAAGCGTTTTCAGGCAGCGATTTCCTCCTTCAACGGCGCTTCAAAGCCGTTCATGCGCTTAGCAGTGGCGGCTGCTTCGTTGAAGAGTCTCATTTCTTTAAGTTCGAGGGTCTTTTGAGCGCTTGCAAAGGCGACTTTGTGCTGTTCGACCTGGCGATTTTCTTTCGCGTCGCGACGCTTCTCCTGAGCTTCGGCTCGCTTCTGCGATTCAAAGCCAATCTCGTCTTTTCGTCTTTCATTTCTGCGCTTTATCAGTTCGGCGGAAGCACGGGCGTAAGCGCGGTCATGGTGGGCCTGATAGCGTTCGTAGCGTTCGAGCTCGGGGCGAACACGCATTTCGGCTTCGTTGTTCGCAAGTTGCTCCGGGCTTTGCGCGATGACGAGAAAACAGGCTTCAAGGAGGCAGGAGGCGCGGCGCGCGCACCAGGTATGCTCGGCCATTTTGCGGACGAGTTCGATTTCAACGCTGCCGACAGGATTCTCGTCGAGCATGAATTGGTTGAAGAGTTCTTCGAAGCGCTCCTGCTTTTCGTTGGGCAGGACTTGGAAGCGGCCAGTCAGGCCGTGCAGGGTTCGGTTCTGCGATACCTTTTCCTTGCCTGCGGCGCTAGTCGGGCCGGTCGATTTTTTCGCGTTCTCGCGGTTGGCGGCGAGCTGGCCGTTGCTGAGCTTTTTCCAAAGCATAGGTGAGTTCTCCTGGACGGGCGTTTGGTTTGCGCGCCCGATTGGAGAATAGAACGGCTGCGAGCGCGGCGACTATGCGGCGGCGAGGGCAGGACGGGTCGGAGCGTTACAGATCAGCAAGTTAGAGCCGTGAAAAAAAATGGCCGTTCTGTGATCGCCGCGGTGGTTGAGAATCGCGCAGCAGCACCCAGCGCCGCTGCTAACGCGAAGCCTTCGAGGCGTGCACGTGCGGGAGCACATCGATATCCGCGTTCATCGCTACGGCAGCCTTGACCTTCGCTTCGAACTCTGGAAACGGCATGTCTGTGTAAACCGTCTGTGCGTCGCCGTTAGCCGAAACAGGAAATACCATCCCATCCTGAATCAGATACGCCTGTGAGATCACTAGCGTGTCGTCGGACGGAATTGGTTTCCACATGAAAAAAACATACCGCTTTCCGACCTCAACGAATCCCTCCTGACTCAAGAGGAAAGTCTCCAGGTATCCCGACGGAAAGCGAACGCTCCCGCCAAACTGAGCAGCCATAATCTGCCCCGCTTTCCGAGACTCCCACTCCTTACTATTACTCGCCTTAAATTCTTTCACTACGTCCAGAGTGAACTTGGTATATACGTACGCTCGACTCTGGGGGATGCAAACTCTCCCGGCAATTGGTTTTGCGATGACCACGGTGAAAGATCCTTTCGCGGGAAGAGAATAAACAGCTTCGAACGTGTCTATTGTCGTCAATGTCGTGGCAGTCGCCCCATCTACCTTGGAAATCCCAAGATCGGCGACCCTGGCTCGACCACCCATAATTCCGTTAAAATGGCCTTCCCAAGCCACGTGCTGCTCGGGATTGCACATGCCGTCTTCCAAGTGCATGTGTGACAGATCCAGCAACAACGGCGTCCCGGAATATTGGGGCAATAATTTGCGTATCTTAACCGCGTGCTGCGCGTAAGCGTCTTCAAGCTGCCTCGAAAGCTCTTGCGCGCCGGGTTGTTGCTGCGCCAGGCAAGCATGGACGGTCAAAACGCCAATCACCGACATTGTGAGCATCCGGGCGACGGAACCCCTCTTCACAACGGAAATAACTTTACTTCTTAGATGATGTGTCATCAGAAGTGCCTGCTTGGCCGGATGCTTCCCTTGCTTCGGCAATGCGCTGCCTTAGCTCAGCGGCATCCTTGATGCCCTGTATGCGCTGGCCGTTAACGAATACAGTAGGCGGCGATATAGTCGCTAATGCGTTCCAGGTCTGCGGCGGCTCGCGTCGTCCACCGGATTTTCATCGAGACTGGGACTGGAAGCGCTGCTCGATGCGCGCCACGACTTCGTCATGGTCGATAAGCTCTCCTCGGTCGGCCGGTCCAAGGCCTTCGCGCACGGCGGCGCGAAACTTCGCATCCTCCTCTACCAGACGCAACGCGGCATCCTTCACCAGGTGCTCGGTGTCCGTGCCGGCATGGGCGGCGACTTGGGAAAGCTGCTGCAGTTGCTCGGGGGTGAAATGCACTTCCATGCCTCAAAGGTAGAGATTTGGCGGGTTTCTGTCAACTGCCTACTGTATGCTTACAAGTTTCTGTTCGAGGTCACCGGCTGACGAAATTCTCGCTGGTGTAGCAGATTTGGAACGATCTCTTCACTGGGCGCCGCCGCGAGGCAGCGACTGGCTCGCTCGAACTCTGCCAACGATCCGATCATCTGCATCGTCATTCGACCTGCCGGCGTCGTGGTGCTAGCCGCGGACCGCCTATCATGCCGTTATGAGCGTCAACCCAATACCGCTTAGCTACCAAGCCCGGCTGGTCGAGTTGCACGCCGCAGCCAGCCAGTTGCGTCTCGGCCAGGTGATTGCATTTGGCGTCATGATCTTGGCCGTGTTGGCCATCATTGTTCTCGCATTCTTTTCAATTGCGAGGCGTAGAGTACATCTCCCCTGGGTCTTCGTTCCTGTTCCAGTGGCGTTTTACTCGGGAATCATCAGCAAGCGACGGAATTCCTCCCTTCTCAGGAAACTAAGAGTGACGTCCTATTACGAACGAGGACTTGATCGGCTCAGTGGCCATTGGGCCGGCTCTGGAATCGATGGCGAAGAATTCGTTCCTGTCGATCACAGCTATGCAAAGGACCTACATCTTTTCGGCAAGGGATCTCTTTTTGAACTGCTTTGCACCTGCCGGACACAAGTTGGTCGACACCGACTTGCCGATTACCTGCTTAAGCCATCAACCGTTGGTGAGGTGAACAGACGTCAGCAGGCCATCGCGGAGCTGCAAGATAAAGCGCGGCTTCGCGAAGAGATTGAGGCATTAGGCGAATATTCGTTTCAGCAGTCTAGCTGGGAAACCATCACGAATTGGCTAGACACGCCCATTCATTCCATTAAGCGGTCACTTCGGATCTTAATTCTGATGACCTCGACGCTTTTCGGAGCAATTACCTATCTGGGCTGGGATGGAGATATAACCTGGAAAACCGCCATTCCGTACATGACAGGCCTTCTGCTAAGCCATGCGTGTGTCGGGCTGATTTTTAGACGTCGGCTTATGGCTTCATCCGGCGCGATTCGTTCAATTGGATCTCAACTCGGTGTTCTCCGGCAAGGGCTGGCGTTACTGCAAAGTGAGCGGTTCGAGTCGCCGCTGCTTGCCGACTTAGTTGAGGCCTCTAAGCAGGGCGATCCAGTGGCGCAGTTGCGTAAATTAGGGCGGCTTACAGAAGCGTTCGTTCAGCGAGATAAGGAGTGGTTTTATCTCTGTTCCCGCGCTTTGCTCATTGGCACTCAGGTCTATCTCGCGATTGAGAGATGGCGGCTGGTGCATGGCAACTCCTTGAGGACCTGGTTGACTTTGTGGGGTGAATTCGAGGCGCTCAACGCGCTAGCGAACTATGCGCACGAGCACCCAGAGAACACTTATCCGAGCTTGTCGGATTCTGAAGTGGTGCTGGAAGCCGAAGGCGCAAAGCATCCGTTGCTTGAAGAGTGCGTCCCTAACGACTTTGCGTTTAATCGCAATACACGCTTTTGCGTGATCAGCGGCTCCAACATGTCGGGCAAGAGTACGTTCCTTCGGACGGTTGGGTTGAATGCTGTTCTGGCATATGCCGGCGCACCGGTCTGTGCGCGTACAATGCGCCTTTCGCGCCTCCAGATACACGCGTCATTGGCGGTCCAGGATTCCTTGCTCGACGGAGTTTCAAAGTTCTTCGCAGAAGTCGGCCGTCTGAAGTCGGCTTTGTCGGCTTCTAGTGAAGGCGGCCCGGTCCTATTTGTCGTCGACGAAATTCTGAGTGGAACCAACTCTACCGATAGAAGGATCGCAGCGGAAGTAATTCTAAGAGAGCTCTTGCGCAGAGGAGCAATCGGAATGCTTTCCACACACGACTTAGCGCTGACCGAACTGCCGATGCTTGAGGAGTTTCCCGGAATAAACATGCATTTGGGTTCGCGAGACCATTCCGATCCTCTGCAATTCGACTACAGACTCAGACCGGGCGTAACTCGAGAATCCAGCGCTCTTGCGATCGCGCGATTAGCCGGCGTTCCCGTATGAGTGCATCGCTAGACTAATTGCTTACTCATTTGCAAGCACTCTGAGGCGATGCCGACAAGTTCAGTCTCGTCCCAGAGCTCCGGCATCCAGCCGAGCTTTCTGTAATATCCAGCGGCTTCCGGAGCTGCGTTAACTAAAAGCGTCAGGATTCCCGAGCGTCGCGCGTAGTTCTCAAAGAAATTCGAGAGCACGCGACCATGACCTTGCCCCTGGAACTCAGGCTCTATTGCTACAAGCCTTACGGCACCGGTTCCATTGCCAAAATCGTCAAGTCGAACCGTTCCAATCGCTCGGCCATTCAACTTCAGTAGCAAGGGGTGATTGACCGGACTATATTCGTCTGCGTGATCCTCATCGTAGTTACTGAGTCCTCTTCGTTCCCAGAGAACCCTTCGGCGGATCGAGTGATATTCATGCCAATCGCGCTCGGACCTTACTTCGACAAGTTGGTGGTCGATGGATATCCCAGCAGCTTACCTCATCAACACTTTGAGTACAGAACAAGGCGAAAGGAACGGACAGTCTGCAGCGCGCGGGGCCAGAGTTTTTCAACAGCATCCTTCGTTTTCGCAGGGAGGCTCGTTTGGGCTTGCCCGTCACTGTTGGAACCGGATAGGTCACGAAAATCCCACTTAGCGGGACTGATCGTGCGCCTTCTGTGGCTCATGGGCGGAAAGAGCCGGTTGCGCTTCCGGCTTTGCGGAACTGCGCAGCATTCGAAAAGCTGGAGAGAATCCCGTCATCATCAGCGCGATGCCGATCAACATCCAGTTGTCGAGGTCCCAGAAGAACACGAATGTGGCGCAGCCCGCGACCACGCATGCCACCGCCCACTTCGGCATGCCGCGCACCCCCAGGAGTGTGAGCGCCTGCAATGCTAGACCCACGATCGCAAGCTTTCCCAGGGTTGTGGTCACCAGAAATGCTCCGTGCGGCGCAGTCATGCCTCGAAAGGTGGCTATGGCACCCGCGGTATATTGCGGATCGACGTTGCCCAGTCCGCGATAAAACGCGGTCCACATCCCCAAGATCCCTCCCAAAAAGATCGTGCCAGAGACCGTGACGAACAACGCAATACCGCTGAGCAGAGGACGCCTCGTGCGGCCCAGCATGTATAGAGCATAGGCACACAGTGGGAGCAGCGGTAATCCTATATACCCGAGCATATGTGGATCGGCAAATAGGGGCCGACGGTTCTGCGCACGCAGCAGGGTGGTAACCACCCTCACCGGATCGCGTGGCGCATAGTGCAGCCTGAAGTGAAAGAAGTCGCTGGGATGTTGAAAGTGCATCACGAAGACTGCGATGAACAACAGTGGGAACAGGAACATCGCGACGGCGCTCGTATTGCGGCCATAGGCTGGAGAACCGGAGCTCATGCTGCTGATGGTGACAGGAAGGGCATTATGATTGCAATTGAACAGAGACATCTCTGAGCGCTGCGAAACATAAATCGATAAATGTATCGAAAGCGGTAGCTGACCGCTGCGGTGCTGCGAAACCAGCCGACAGCCGCACCGTGCGCACACGTGCACAGATCGATAGCGCCTTCGTTATGCTGCTTCATTGCCGCTCCTACGACAACATGCGCGTCAGCGACATCACCAAGAAAGCCGGGGTAGGACGCGCCACGTTCTACGCGCACTTTACCTCAAAGGACGACCTCCTCCGGTCGCAGCTTCAGCGCGTGGTGCTGCCTATGCTGCGAGTGCAGCCGAAGGAGCCTTTCGTGCTGGATTGCCGCGCCTTTTTCGAGCACATCCGTACCGCGCCGCACATCTACAAAGCACTCATGGGCGGTCGCGAGCGCAACGGCGCCCGTGTGATACGCGAAGTCTTCGAACAGCACCTAGAGGGCGTACTGACCACAACCTCGCAGGGCATCGACGCCACCATCCCCGAGCTACTGGTGAAGCGCTTCGTTGTTTCCGCGCTGCTCGGAGTAGCCGCACACACTTTGAACAGCGGAGGTGAGATAACTGCGGAGGAAACGCAGCGACTCTTCCAGAAGCTTGTCGGTTCAGGGCTCAGTGCATAAGCTGATGCAGTCGGCGGTCCCTTTAGCGCACTTGGACCTTTGTAGCGCGTGTTCGTCCGCTTGCCGGCGGTAGCTGAACGATTCCACGATAGTCCAACATAAAGGACGGTGAACTAAGCCGCAAGCGGCGGCTGTGGATACCTCATTTTTCGATGGCAGACCGGGAAATAGAATCGGCAAGCAGGACCAGCCCGATTGCGATCAGTGCAAAGGCTACTAAACGTGATTCCACGGGAGTGGGCGGGACCTGCCAACGGGTGATCCAGGCTGGCACGTATACGGCCAGAATGCCCGGACCTCCAAACAGGATGAAAGCCCAGGTCACCAGTAGATTCTTTTGCCTATTGGCTTCGGGCACGACATTCTAAGTATCCGGCTACCCAACACGAGCTCAGAGCGCAAGATCAGTTCTGTTATCGCGGTAATCCGGCTTTACGCAGCGCATGCCTACATTGCCCTTGCTTACCGAGGCTATAGAAATGTTATATTGTTCTCGGTAAGCGAGGACAATGAGCAAGCCTTCCGATCTTGTCCAAGGAACTTTGGATCTTCTTCTCCTCAAAATATTGGCCTTGGAGCCGATGCACGGTTGGGCAATTAGCCAACGTTTGAACCAAGTCTCGGGCGACGTGCTGCGAGTCAGTGACGGCTCGCTCTATCCCGCGCTTCACAAGCTGGAGCAGGAGGGGTGGATCACGGCTGAGTGGAAGACAAGCGAGCTGGGTCGCCGCGCGAAGTTCTATTCCCTCACCCGCCTGGGACGCCGCCAACTCCAACAAGAGTCGGCGAACTGGGAACGGCTCTCCGGCGCCATCACTTCCGTGGTGCGTCTAAAGAAGGCTTGAGCATGCGCCTGGAGCATTGGTTCTACACAATTCCCCTTCGATTGCGCTCAATTTTTCGCGGTCCCGAGATGGATCGGGAGCTGGACGAAGAACTTCAGCTCCATCTGGAACAGCGAATCCGGCAAGAGATAGCGACGGGCAAAACGCCGGACGAAGCCCGCTATGCCGCCCTGCGCGCGATGGAGGGTATGCAGCAACGCAAGGAGGAGTGCCGCGATGCGCGCCGGGTAAACCTCATCGACGATTTTCTGCGCGACGTGCGATACGCGTTGCGGATGATTCGAACAAAGCCGGGGTTTAGCGTGCCTGCATTGCTTTCGCTGGCACTAGGGATCGGCGCGAATATTACGATCTTCAGCGTTGTCAATGCGGTGCTCATCCGGCCGTTGCCTTATCCTGAGCCGGAGAAACTGGTAGGCGTTTTCAACTCTGCAGCGTTTCAAGGGCTGGCCATAAAGGACTGGCCACTCACAGTCGACATGTACGCCGCCTACCAGGAGTATGCACGGAGTTTTGAGGAGTTCGGCGTTTGGACTCCCGGCGCAGCAGCGGTTACCGGCGCGGGAGAACCCGAAGAGGTTGCGACGGTAGCCATGACGCACGGAGTCCTCCGTGCGCTCGGCGTGAGGCCCTACTTGGGCCGGTGGTTTTCAAGCGCCGATGAGTTGCGGGGCGCGCAGAAAACTGTGATCCTCTCTTATAAATATTGGCAGCGAAGGTTTGGCGGCGACGAGCATGTACTGGGGCGGTTGGTCCTCATCGATTTCGTCCCTTATCAGGTGATCGGAGTAATGCCTCGGGGCTTTGAATTTCTCAATGGCGCTCCCGACGTGTTCCTTGCAAAAAGTATTGTCACCGGAGCGCCGGGATCGGAAGACGCCGACTGCGCTGGGGTCGCCAAGCTTAAACCCGGCGTTAGCCTTGTACAAGCCAATCAAGACATCGCGCGCGTATTACGTATTTGGGGCGCTCAAGGCTGGTCTAGAGCAGACACTTGAGCAGCTTCGAGTGAAACCCAACATCCATCCGCTGAAGCAGGATGTTATTGGAGACGTTGGCGCCGTTCTCAATATTCTGATGGGAGCGCTGGCATTGGTGCTGTTGCTGGTTTGCGCCAACGTCGCAAACCTGGTACAGGCGAGGGCCCAAGCCCGGCGTGAGGAGTTTGCGACTCGGGCTGCGCTGGGGGCCGGCTGGGGGCGAATCGCGGGTCAGTTGATAGTAGAGTGCCTCACGCTAGCTACTCTCGGCGGCGCTGCCGGTGTGGGCCTTGCGTATGCGCGGACTTCGGGTGCTGACAACTCATGGACCGGAAGCGCTACCTAGAGTGGCAGAGATATCGATTGACGTAACGAGCATCTTGTTCGCGCTGGCCTGCTCTTTGCTATCGGGCATTTTGTTTGGATTGGCTAGCGGTTCTCAAATCAGGCCTGAACAGGAGACTGCAACCGGCGCGAGGCGCCAGCCAGAGTGCGGAGCAGTTGCGCGCGCAAAATACTTTCGTGGTCGCGCAAGTGGCGCTCGCTTTGGTGCTGTTAATCGGGGCGGGGTTACTGGTTCGCAGTTTCCTCGCGTTGAGCGCCGTGAGACCGGGCTTTACTCAGGCCGGAGCAGATTCAGACGGTCCGACTATTTATTCCCGAAGCTCAGATACGGGAGCCCAGCGGGTGTCCCAAGTAGAAGCTGATATTCTCCACAAGCTTGCCGCTATTCCCGGTGTTACGGCGGCTGGGTTTGCTACGGCGTTGCCGCTCGAACTGGAACACCATAACGGCAATCCCGTCTCTGTGGAAGGCAAAACGCCAGCTGGCGAAATCCCTCCAAATCGAACCATCAAGTCCATTTCGCCAGGGCTTTTTGCGGCGCTCGGTACACGGCTGATTGCTGGGCGCGACTTCACCTGGAACGATCTCTTCAGCGGGCGCCGCGTGGCGATCGTTTCGGAGAACATGGCTCGCGAAAATTGGGGCGAGCCGCGGGATGCGCTTGGAAAACGCATCCGAATCAACGGAGACGGGGTGTGGAGCGCCATTGTGGGCGTTGTGGAAAATGTCTACGAAGACGGTGTCGATCGACAGCCCCCTGCGTTGGTCTACTTTCCAGGTGTTCGCCGCGGCGTCGCCTTCGTGATACGAAGCAGCCGCGCCGGCACGGAGGGGCTGCTCAAAGAAATTACAGCGAAGATCCACGCCGTGGACCCCAGCTTGCCCCTGGCCCAAGTTCGAACGCTAAGCGACCTTTATCGACTCACCATGGCGCGCAGGTCCTTTGCGCTCGTCCTGCTAGGAATCGCCGCGGCAATGGCCATGACGCTTTCGATGATCGGAGTCTACGGCATCCTTGCTTATGCTCTTGCGCAGCGTCGCAAAGAGATCAGCATCCGCGTCGCAATGGGCGCCGAACCCCGAATGATCAAAGCGCTCTTTTTGCGGCAGGGCCTCATACTGGTGTGCATTGGGGGAGCGATTGGATTCGTGTCTGCGCGAGGACTATCTCCCTGGATGGCTCCCTTACTATTTGGCGTTAAGCCATTCGACCCATTAATCTATAGTGTTTCAGGTGCGGTTGTTTCAGCCACCGCGCTGATTGCTAGTTTCATACCAGCGCGAAGAGCCGCATTCTTGAATCCAATCGAGGCGCTCCGCGGCGACTGAGGAGTGCTTTCGTAGGCCGTGTATTAGTTTCCGATGATTGAAAAACGCTGATCTGCGCTTGGCATTTAGAGTCGTTGGGCCAACTTCCGAGTCGCCACGACCCGCCGAGTACCCAGATGCGCGCATCGCGCGAGGACCGGGATAGACGATATGCAGCCGAAGGCTCGTCTGCATGCGATTCCGCGGCCCGCAGGGCCATCATTACTCCGTTGAAGACGCCCCTCCTCAGTACGCGAATTTACGCGTGGGCACCCAGGATGAGTGCCCGGCCGGCTAGACAGTTCCGAACTTACCACCTATTCGGGAATGATTCGATGCGTACCGCCGAACTCGTAATGTTTGCGGCAAACGGAGGAGTATTGGGTGAATTCGAGACGACTGTCTGAATTTTACGACCGTCGTCAGTCACCACGATATACAGCTTCAATTCCGGCCCATTATCCGCGGCAACAGTTGGTTCGGGAAGTACAGTCATCCAGCCTGTGCAATCCGGGTTGATGGAATACGTCCCGACGCCCGGTCTCCAATCTTCCTGTGGTGGAATACCGTTGTGAACGACGTGATCGATCTGCTGCAAGTTGCCTCGCCCGTCGAAATAGGTCTTTGCCACTCCCGAAACAGGGCCTACCGCAGGGGCCGGGGCAGTGATCTGGCCCGTTATTGTGAACGCATAGTTTCCGTGCAGCGTCGCGTTTGAGCAGGCATCGTTGCCGTAGCAAAACGAGAGTGCCAGCGATGCCGCTGCAAACATCTTTATCATCCATTTGAATTTCATTGGTTTCTCCTGAGAAATGCTTCTCGGTTGCATCTTAAGGAACCTGGTGTCAGGACTCCATAGAGAACTTCTGAAGAACTTGTGAAGATTTCGCTGTCAGAAGCTAAACTGTTGGAACATGGCGGCAGATCCCATCTGCTTCAGCGATTTCGAGCTAGATCCCACAACGTATGAGCTGCGTCGCGGCCGCACGCGGATTAAGCTGGAACGCATTCCCATGGAGTTGCTCATCTTGCTCGCCTGTAATGCGGGCCGGCTAATCGAGCGAAGCGAAGTTGTTGAAGCGATCTGGGGTAAAGACAACTTTTTCGATAGCGACAGCGCCATCAACACAGCTATTCGAAAGCTTCGCCGTGTTCTCGACGACGACCCGAAGCGCCCCATGTTCATTGAAACTGTTCCCGGCAAAGGATACAAATTCTTGAGTTTGCCTTCTAACGGGCGCAGAGCTGCGGATGCGAAGGCGCTTTACTCGAAGGGGCTCCACTTTTGGAATCGGAAGACGCCTTCCGCCTATCTGGAGGCCACCAAGTTGTTTCAGGCGGCCATCGATTTGGATCCCGACTATCCGGCTCCCTACGTAGGTCTGGCGAAGACCTGGATTCTGCTGGGCATTCATGGGCTCCAACCGGCGCACGACGTGTACCCGCGCGCCAGAGCGGCAGTTACTAAATCGCTGGAATTGGATTCCCAATCGACCGAAGCCTACACCGCTCTGGCCGACATCGCCAAAGGCTATGACTGGGACTGGGCTCGTGCGGAGAGTTACTATTTACGCGCGCTGGAACTGGACCCGAGATCCGCCTTGGCCCACCAATGGTATGCAAATCTTTTGTCGATTACCGGCCGTCATGTTGAAGCAGTTCAGCACGCTATGGAAGCGCGCAACTTAGAACCGCTGGCTGTGGGACCTGCCGGGTTTGTGGCGTTTACCTATCTTCGGGCGCGGTTATATCGCGAGGCTCTCCGCGAGGCAGAAAGCGCGCTTACGATGGAGCCGAATTCTCCGATTGCGAACTGGTTTCTGGGGCAAATCCTAGCGGCGACAAGTCGCTTCAAGGAAGCGGGAGCGGTTCTCTCTACGGCGGTGGAGCAGTCGAAGGGCGCCAGCATGTATTCGGCGGCGTTGGCTTACGTCTGCGCCGCGAGTGGAGAATCGACACGCGCCTGCGAAATTCTTGCCGTATTGCGCGAACGAGCCCGAGAGCGCTACGTCTCGCCCGTCGATATAGCGATCATCTACACCGGCCTAGGCGAGTTAGATGCTGCTTTTGAGTACCTCGATTTGGCAAATGCACAACGAGTAATGCGCTTGACCGAATTGCCTATGCCGTCGTTTGATCCTCTGAGAGTCGATCCGCGGTATGAGGTGTGTCTTGCTCGATTGGGGTTGGCAGTCACCACATGAACTCTAAGCCAGTCTGACTTCTTGTACTATGAACTCTCCGGAGAACTACATAGTTCATGTCCTGAGTGTTCGCCCCGGTCCGACTCCTTCACCGTTCATTCATTTATTCGTGCAGCGGGATGCGAATCGGTGGTGTTGACCTCGTTGAGCCGGTTGTGGCGCGATTGGGTCTGGGAATGGAAGTCACGAATCGATTAAACAGGGCCCGTTCCGGCGATCAGCGATGTCGCGGTCACGAGTCTTTCGGCTTAAAAAATGGGCATGATGCTGAACGAGCCTCCACTCACCGGCCTCGCGACGGTATAGATGCGTGACTCGTTGAGCGCATCGGGCCTGGCGGGCGTCACTCTTCTGAAGTAATCAGTTTGGCTGAGTCAGTTTATGTCGTGATACGATATAAACGTGAATGGGAACAATGCCGATGGAATTTCATCGGACGCCTACCGCCAACTAGCTGAATTCCGCTACCGCATACGCCAGTTTTTGCACTTCTCTGAACAGGCCGCACGAGAGCACGGCCTGGAACCTCAACAGCATCAATTGCTGCTGGCGATCAAAGGACTGCCGCGGGATGCGCGCCCGACGGTACGTACGCTCTCTGAGCGCCTCGTGCTGCGCCATCACAGCACTGTCGAATTGATTAATCGATTGGCAGAACGCGGCGCAATTGTCCGCCGGCCTTGTCTCGAGGACCGCCGGGAAGTCTTGATCGAACTCACGGCGCGAGGTGAACAGCTTCTCGGCAGCCTGTCGACGTTGCATTGGGATGAATTGCAGGTGGCCGGTCGAGCGCTTTCATCCGCTATTAGCGATGTACTGCAGCACGCCGGCGATGCCGCCAGGAGATACGTGTGAAGACCACACGCGCAGCTCGAAAACATCAATCTGAATTGGGCGACTTCACGGCTACTGCGCAGGTCATTCCAATTTCGCTTCTGGCAATTTTTATCGGAATCTGGCATCCTATGTCGCTTGGTTCTTGCTCAAGCTGATTGGATTCTTCACAAATCTTTTCTATTATCAGCGCTTCGATGCCACGATGATGTCGCCGGCGGCCAACCATCTCGGCGCCATAGCGATCGCAATCCCAATCATCGGTTCGCTGATCGTCGGATTAATGGCACGATACGGCTCGGAACGAATCCGGGGCCACGGCATACCGGAAGCTATCGAGTCCATATTGATGAACGGCAGCCGAGTTAGCCCACGCCTTGCGTTGCTCAAACCGATTTCCGTCGGCTATCTCCATCGGTTCCGGTGGTCCGTTCGGCGCCGAAGGCCCCATCATTATGACCGGCGGCGCGTTCGGTTCTCTGATAGCACAGTTTTTCCATCTGACTAGCGCGGAACGCAAGACGCTGCTTGTCGCCGGCGCTGCAGCGGGAATGTCGGCCACGTTCGCTACGCCGCTTGCGGCAGTCCTGCTCGCGGTCGAACTCCTGCTATTCGAATGGAAACCCAGAAGCGCTATACCGGTCGCTCTCGCCTGCGCCGCTGCGGGAGCCACCAGGCGCTACATTTTGGGTCTGGGACCGTTGTTCCCAACTGCTTCGCATCCTGTTTTTATCGGCCCTGAAGGTCTCTTCGGCTGCGTTCTGACGGGTATCCTTGCAGGCGCTTTATCCGCTCTGCTGACCGTCGGTGTCTATGCGGCGGAAGACTTGTTTCAGAAGCTGCCTATTCACTGGATGTGGTGGCCGGCCATTGGCGGCCTCTTTGTAGGCATCGGTGGCTTCATTTTCCCTCCGGCATTGGGCGTCGGTTACGACAACATCGCGCTCCTTCTCAAGGGGCAACACCGCACTTACCTTCTTGCTGGGCGTGCTGATTGTCAAGTCTTTGATCTGGATGATTTCCCTCGGCTCCGGCACTTCAGGCGGAGTGCTGGCGCCATTGCTGATGATGGGCGCTGCATTGGGCGGCCTCGAAGGTATGTTTCTGCCGCACTATGGCATCGGCTTTTGGCCGCTGGTCAGCATGGGCGCTATCCTCGGCGGAACGATGCGTTCACCATTCACGGGAATTGTGTTCGCCGTCGAGTTGACTCACGACTTGAACATGCTGCTGCCTTTGTTGGTCGCCTGCTTTCTCGCGCATGCTTTCACGGTGCTGCTGCTGAAGCGCTCTATTCTCACGGAAAAGATCGCGCGGCGCGGCTTTCACCTCAGCCGCGAATATGCCCTGGATCCGCTCGAGATTCTGTTTGTCCGAGAGGTGATGCGGTTCCGGACCCGGCGAAGCGCCGATTCCGATCTTCGAGCCGGAGGGTGCTATCTTTGCGTACTCTGACGAGCCCCTGCGAGTGGTGGTGAATCGAATGGCCGAAAGCGGGTTTACGGAAATGCCGGTAGTCGATCGAGATGACCCCAGCCGGGTTCTGGGGATCGTTTCTTTAGACGATCTTCTGCGCGCACGCACACGGAATCTGGAGGAGGAGCGGGCAAGAGAGCGTGTTCTTCATCTGTGGATGCCGACCCGCCGAACACGCAAGGACCGAAAAGTAGCCGTAGAAGAAACACTTAAGTAACTGCGTAGCCGCGGCGGCGACTAACGTAGTCACATGGCTGAGTTGATGAGCATGGAGGACGTTCGCGGCTACTGGCTCACGCGACTGCTTCTCGAACGCGGAATTGGTGTAATTTGCCTTGTCGCGTTCGTTGTCGCTCTGAATCAATTCAAGCCATTGCTCGGCGAAAACGGGCTTCTGCCTGTTCCTCTGTGGGTCAAGCAGGTACCGTTCGCGGAGTCCCCCAGCCTGTTTTACCTTTGGCCTCGCAACGTCGCGTTCGCGCTGGGCGCGTGGATCGGCATAGCGCTATCGTGCCTCGTCATCGCTGGCATCGCCTCCCGCTACACATGGCTCAATGTCGCGGTTTGGGTCGCCATCTATCTCATTTATCTTTCGTTTGTGAATGTTGGCCAGACCTTCTACGGATTCGGCTGGGAATCCATTTTGCTGGAAGCTTGCTTCTTTGCAATCTTTCTCGGAGGGTCGCGGGTCGATTCCGCAGCAAATTCCAATTTGGCTGTTTCGCTGGCTCTTGTTCCGCATTATGTTCGGGGCGGGACTGATCAAGCTGCGGGGTGATCCATGCTGGCGCGACTTGACGTGCCTGAACTATTACTACGAGACGCAGCCCATGCCAAATCCCTTGAGCTGGTACTTTCATTGGGCTCCTGCGCTGGGTGAATAAAGGGGGTGTTCTCTTCAACCACTTCGCTGAACTGATCGTCCCGTTCTTCTATTTCCTGCCGCAGCCGATCGCCGGCATCGCGGGTGTCATTACTATTCTGTTTCAGCTGTTCATAATCGTGAGCGGCAATCTGTCCTGGTTGAATTGGTTGACTCTTTTCCTCGCATTTTCCACGCTGGACGCGAAATTTCTCGGCTTTGTGGGTCATCTCCATTGGCCCTCAATGAGCCCTCCCACATTGGCGGCCCACTACACGAATATCGCGCTCGGCATCATCGTGGGCGGCCTCAGCGTCCCGGTAGTCATTAACATGCTCTCCGCGCGCCAGATTATGAACACGAATTTCAATTCACTGCATCTGGTGGGAACCTACGGCGCCTTCGGGAGCATCACGAGGCCCCGCTATGAGGTCATAGTGGAAGGCACCGATGAAGTGGTCATCACTCCCTCGACCCAGTGGCGTGAGTATGAATTCAAGGGTAAGCCCGGCCAACTGAGCTTCCGTCCGCCTCAAATCGCTCCATACCATCTGCGGCTCGATTGGCTTATGTGGTTCGCGGCTTTGTCCAGTGCTCAGGACCAGCCCTGGTTCATCAATTTTCTTGCCAAGCTCCTTCGAAAACGATCAGGCCGTCCTGAGTCTCATCCGAACCAATCCGTTTCCCGGCCACGCTCCACGGTATGTCAGGGCGCTCGTGTATGAATATCACTTCACCACGCCGCTGAGCGTAAACAAACCGGAAATTGGTGGAAACGGAGTCTTGCCGGCGAATATTTCCCTGTCGTCTCGTTGAACAGCCCAGCGTTTTCGCGCTTACCTGAAGAGCAACGGCTGGCTCACCCAATAGGAAACTCACGCCGCCATCCACAATCCATACAGCAAGGAGTAAAACATGCGCAAACTTCACACTGAGTGGCTGCTGGTCGCCGCCGCGCTGTTGATTCAGCCCAGCCCCGTTAGCGGCACAACAGCAAAGCTCAACCCAAACCGGCCCGACGCCTAGCAATCCCACACGCAACAACCCGGACGTGCCGCATCAATCGCCCGGCACCGAATAATCCCGACATGGCCCCGGAACATCACGGCGCCCCGGGCGGGACGGGAACGCCCCCGAAAAAGTCCCGCAAGCGCCGCAACGGAACCGGCTCAGGCACGGCTACTTCATCCACGTCGTCATCAACCTCGAGGTAGTTCGGCGCAGGGCCTATTGTGGCCCAGACCATGCGAACCCGCCAGGTTCCGGCCCTGCATCGATTTTGCTGACGATCTTATGTAGGCTTCGACGTTGTGACTGCCGAGCTTTCCAATCACGAGAGCAAATATGCCAAAAATCGGTGTGATGCCCCCGAAGATAAGCACACGTCGGGCCTGGTATCGCAACCGATCCAATGTATTGTTGTCTGTTAACGGCTCGTGAGGGTAGATATTCTAATGCGAGACTAATGGATTCACGCTGAGTTGACTGAATACCTGATGTCAAACCATGCAGAACGAATGTCCGTACGAGCACGTCACAACGTAACAGTCGGGGGGTGCGGCAGCATTCCGATAATGTTTGCGCATGGTTTTGGCTGTGACCAGAACATGTGGCGCTTCGTCGAGCCTGCGTTCCGGGCGGACTATCAAACTGTGCTGTTCGACCACGTGGGTGCAGGCAAATCAGACGTGAGTATTTACGTTCGTGAGAAGTACTCACGCCTGCACGGTTATGCCGATGATGTACTTGCAATATGTGAGGAACTCTCGCTGCCGCCGATAATCTTCGTTGTTCATTCCGTTAGCGCCAAGATAGGAATCCTCGCCGCTATCAAACGCGCCCACAGGTTCAGGTGTCTCATCCTGATCGGTATGTCTCCTAGCTACATCAAGGGGGAGAGTATGTCGGAGGGAACGGCCGGCAAGATATCGAAGGTTTGCTTGAGGTGCTCGATAGAATTTTCTCGGCTGGTCCAGCACCATGGCTCCAGTAATCATGGGAAATCCGGACCGACCGGAGCTCGGCGAGGAGCTTGCGGCCAGTTTCTGCCGAATGGATCCCGAGATCGCCCGCCGGTTCGCCCGCGTGAGTTCTTGTCGGATAATCGCGCTCGACTTAACGCTGCTGCGCACACCCGCTCTGATTCTGCAGTGCTCAGAAGATGCGATTGCGTCCACTGTCGTAGGCGAGTATGTGCATAAGAACATTCCTCAAAGCCGCTTGGCATTGCTGAACGCGACCGGACACTGCCCCAATCTGAGTGCACCGCAGGAAACTATCGCCGCCATTCGGCAATATCTTGCGGAGAGTTAAGCTGTGCCGCCACCGCCGCACGTTGTGATCGATCGCGCCTTGCTTGAAGAGAGCATGGAAGACCTTTACGAGAATGCGCCGTGCGGTTACCTGTCCACAGACCCCGACGGGCTCATAGTCAAAGCTAATGGCACGCTTCTGCGATGGACGGGCTATTCCCGCGAAGAACTGGTTACTGCTACCCGTTTCACGACCTTGCTGACGAATGCAGGGAAGATCTATTACGACACGCATCTGACGGTGCTCCTTCGAATGAGCGGCTGCGCGAGCGAGATTGCGCTCGATCTGGTGTGCAAGGATGGACAGCTACGCCCAGTGCTGCTAAGCGCCGTGCAGAAGAAAGCGATCGGTGGCGTGCCCTTACTCAACAGGATGACAATCTTCGACGCCACTGAGCGGCGGCGTTACGAACGAGAACTTCTGGTAGCAAGACGGCGCGCGGAGCAGGTTGCAGCGGATTTAGTGAATACGAATACGGAACTGCGGCGCGCGCATGGCGATCTCGAGCAGTTTGCCTACTCGGCAAGTCATGACCTCAAGGAGCCACTCCGGATGGTCAGCATCTACGCGGAGCTGTTGAAACACCGATGCCAGCACAAGCTGGATCCGGAGGAACGGGAGTTCCTGAAATTCGCCGTAGACGGAGCACATCGGGTGCAGGCACTGCTCGACGATCTACTTGCCTATGCGCAGGCAGCCCACATAACGGAGGAGTCGGTCAACCCCGTTGCTGCAAATGAAGCACTGAATCAAGCGCTGGCAGCTTTAGAAGGCGCTATATGCGAAGCCGGAGCGACTATCGAAACTGGCTCGTTGCCGGCGCTGCGAGTGCAAAACGTCCACCTAGTGCAGTTGTTCCAGAATTTGATTAGCAATGCGTTGAAATACCGGGACGAAACTCAACCCACCATTCGAGTCAACTCACGCCGAGACGGTGAGAACTGGATTCTCTCCGTTGAAGAAACGGCATCGGTATCGAACCGGAGTACGCGGAGCAGACGTTCGGGCTGTTCAAACGTCTGCATCCTTCCAGCAAGTACTCTGGAACCGGCATTGGTTTGGCCCTTTGCCGTAAGATTGTCGAGCGATACGGCGGTCGAATTTGGCTCGAATCGGCTGGTAGGGGCCAAGGATGTATTTTTTCCTTCACACTTCCTGGCGTTCAACAATCAAGTGACAGTTGAAACAGAGCGCCCGCTTGTTTCTTCAAACACACCCTGTCCTTCATGCTATAAACATCATCGTTCACGTTGTGTTCGGCAGCGCAGCCCTCTTACTTTAACGATGCGAACCTGAATCGTCCTGTTCCATCAGCACGCCCGGACTCGTTCTATCAGGTGTCGTGACTGTTGGGTTCCGTCATCTAACAAAGGTATGAAGGCCATCAAAACAGTTCTGCTGCTTGGGATTCAGCGCGCTGCTGATGATGATATTGGCGCCATTTGCGGCAATTCTCATCCAAATGGCAATCTCCCGAAGCCGGGAGTTCGACGCCGATGCCGCATCTGCCAAGTACACCGGGCGTCCTTACGAATTAATCTCCGCTCTGCAAAAGCTTGAATCCTATTCACAGCGAATGCCGCTTGAGGCCACGCCTTCTACCGCGCACATGTTCATCATCAAGCCGTTCACGGGAGAAAGCCTGATGCGGTTGTTCTCAACTCACCCATCTACCCAGGAACGCATCGCCCGCCTGCAAGCGATGCGCGGCTAATTTCATTTCCCGGTGTCCTGGCCGTGCTCCTCAAACGGCGCGGCATTCATTCGGTTATGCGCCTAGCCTCACTGACGGAGCGAGAGACTGGTCTGACGCTGCCCTGAACGAGCAGAATTGATTAGCAGTACCCTTGCTATCCTCACGAGTGCATGAGCGGGGTGGTTCTCGATGGGAAGAAAATCAATCAAGAAATCTTGAGCGAACTGCAGCCCCGCATTGCCGCACTCAAGGCAAAACATCGCGCTCCCACTCTTGCCGTCGTATTGGTCGGAAACAATCCCGCATCCCAAATATACGTTCGCAATAAGGTCAAGAACCTGCCACGAACTCGGAATTGGCAGCATTGAACTTACGCCGCCAGAAGACATTTCGACTGAGCATCTCATCGAGCAGATCGCGCCTCTGACGCGGGACCCACAAGTCGACGGCATTCTGGTGCAGATGCCGCTGCCCAAACAGATCGATGCGGAACGTGTCATGAGCCATGTCGACGTTCTCGCTCGATGTCGACGGTTTCGGCCTGCATAGCCTCGGCGCCCTGGTCCTGAATCGCCCGCTCCGCGCGCTTGCACGCCCGCGGGAATTATGGAAATGCTAAAGCGTTACCAGATTCCGATTGCAGGTAAACACGCCGTTGTCGTGGGGCGCAGTGACATTGTTGGAAAGCCCATGGCCTTGCTGCTGCTTCATGAAAACGCGACCGTAACCATCTGTCACTCGCGCACGGCCAATCTGGCTGACGAATGCCGCCGCGCGGACATTCTGGTTGCCGCCATCGGCAGGACCTGCCATGTTGACCGCAGATTACATCAAACCAGGGGCGGTGGTCGTCGACGTCGGCATGAATCGACTGACGGACCGTGCCGAGGTCGACCGGCTCTTCGCCGATGATCCCGCGCGTTTGTCTGCCTTTGCAAAAGAACGGCAGTGTCACTCGTCGGCGACGTTGAGCCGAAGGCAATGAGAGAGCTGTCGTCCTATTACACTCCGGTGCCGGGCGGTGTCGGTCCATTAACGATAGCCATGCTCATGGCGAACACCGTGCAACTCGCTGAAAGCCACTTAGCTCGGTAGTGGCGCCGCATGTTAAAGGTCGGCTTAACGGGTGGCTACGCTACAGGTAAATCGTTCGTCGCGCACGAACTGGAGCGCTTAGGTTGCTACCTCATCTACGCCGATAAGCTCGGTCATGAGGTGCTCTTGCCTTCCGGCGAAGCATACGCGCCCGTTGTCGCCGAGTTTGGAACTGGCATCCTCGAAGAAGGCGGCTTCATCGATCGCAAGAAGCTCGCCGCTATGGTGTTTGGCGATGCGGTCCGGCTCGAAAAGCTGAGCAGCTATGTTCATCCAGCCGTATTCCACCTCGAAGACAGACTGGAGCGTGAGTTCGCAGCCGCTGACCCGCAAGGCGTTGTGGTCGTAGAGGCGGCTATCCTGATAGAAAAGCAGCGTGGCAATTCGTTCCACCGAATGATTCTCACCGCCTGCGATGAAGAAATACAAGTTGCTCGCGGCATGAAGCGCGACAATGCGACTCGCGCGCAGGTTCTCGCGCGACTGGCCAATCAGATGCCGCTTTCGGAAAAGCGCAAGCACGCCGACTACGTCATAGATACAAGCGGATCTAAAGAAGACACGGTGCGGCAGGTTGAGATTCGTGTATCGCGACCTGGAACCGATTAGCCAAGGAGAGTGCCGTATGAAGTCGAGACCGTTCCTGTTTGCACTCGCCCTCACATTGTTTTTCGTTTGGGTCACGTCAAGCGCGAACTGGAGCTTACACCAGATCGCCGCGCCTCTGCTGCGAACCGCTTCGAGTTGGTCCGATGCCGTCCCCGTTCATGGTTCCGGTCTAACGCCCGAAGAGCAGAACAACATCGATATCTATAAGTCCGCCCGCCTCGCTACGGTTTACATCACCAGCACGGCTGTACGCCGTGATTTCTTCTTCCAACCTGTCGCTCAGCAAAGTTTGGGCTCCGGCTTTCTCATCAACGAGGAAGGTTTCATCCTGACCAACTTCCATGTGATCTCCGGCAGTAGCCGCATCCAGGTCACCTTACAGGATCAAACGCAGTACTATGCGCACGCTCTCGATACGGATCGTTCGGACGATCTTGCCCTCATCCGAATCGCTCCGAAGCGCAAGCTTGAGTCTCTTCACTTGGGCGATTCCGATCATCTCCAAGTGGGTCAGAAGGTGCTCGCAATCGGCAATCCCTTTGGGCTGGAAGGAACGCTGACCGTAGGCGTCGTCAGTTCCATCGGCCGCGCTATCGACAGCGAAACGAATCAGCGCCTCGAAGGCATGATTCAGACCGACGCGGCCATCAACGGCGGCAACAGCGGAGGTCCGCTGCTCGATTCCCGTGGCAACGTCATTGGCATCAACACCGCCATTCTCGGCCAGACCAATATCGGCATTGGCTTTGCCTTGCCAATCAATCGCGCAAAGGTTCTGCTTGAACGATTATCGTGCCGGCCGTGTCACAGAGCGGCCGCGCGTGGGTCTGACTGCCGAATTTGTAGGCGGCGACTTGGCTGAGGCTCTCGGTTTTCCACGCAGCGGCGGGTTGCTGGTTCAACGAGTCGCCCGCGGCTCATCGGAAGATGTCGCAGGTATTCGCGGAGCGCGCGAAATCGTCGATATCGGCAACGTCGAACTAGGTGTCGGGGGCGACTTGATCATCGCAATCGACGGTCAGCCTGCGGCGAAGGAGGATTCTTTGGTCCGAGCGATCGCAAATAAGCGCGTTGGCGATACTGTCACACTGACCGTCTATCGGAACGGCAAAACCTTGAACGTGCCCGTGAAACTGCAGCGTGCGCCGGCGGATTTAGGTTAGTCATTCGGTCGTGGCGAAGGGACTGAAGTTGGTCGAGTAATCGAAATAATCCACGCCTTCCGCTCGCTTTAGGAAATTGACAATTCGATACGTCAACGGCGTCATCACTGTTTCGTAGATCACCTTAAACAGGTACCCCGAGATGATCAGTTGAACCAGCACGCTCATCGGACGCGTGCCGTAGAAGCCGATGAAAATCACCACTGCCGTATCGACTGCCTGACCGACGACCGTACTCCCAATTGTTCGCATCCACAGAAACCGCCCTTTTGTAATTAGCTTCATCTTGGCAAGCGTGAAGGAGTTGGCAAATTCGCCGCACCAGTAAGCAACTAAACTCGCGAGCACAAACCGCCCGACTGGTTTGAAAATCGTCGCAAACGCTGCTTGATCGTGATACTCCGGCGCAGGCGGAATGATGGTTGCGATAAATGTGATCGCCACCAGGATAAAGTTCGCAAAAAAACCGTACCAGATAGCGCGCCGCGACGCGGCATACCCGTACACTTCCGTGAAAATGTCGCCAAAGATGTAGGTAATTGGGAACAGCACCTGAGCGCAACTGACACGAAGATCCAGGGGTATCCACGGCCGCAGGTCAATCGCCGTAAACTTCGCAGCAACGACGTTTGAGATCAGCAGAACAACAACAAATAGCGTGACGAAAGTGTCCAGGTACTTGTATCGCGCATCGCTGCGCAGTAGCGCACCGATTCGTTTGCGTCTCATCCGTTGCTTGCATTTATGATCTGCCAGTGAAAGTAACACATATAGCTATAATTTAGGCGTGTTACGTCCTGGTACTGGTGTGCTCGCATTAGCGCTTTTGGTGGCATGCGGTCCCGGCATTCATACCAAGGAAAAGGTCCAACAAGCGATCATCAGCCGCATGCAAACCAAAAGCGGGCTGGACGTCAACGCATTAGACGTGAACACGACGGCCGTGTCGTTTCAGAAGAATATGGCCTATGCTACCGTTTCCATACATCCTAAGAGCGATCCGAGTATCGAGAGCATGGTCATGAAATACACACTTGAGGATCGCGATGGCAAGTGGGTGGTTGTGAACGTAGCCGACTCGCAGGGACACGGCATGTCCGGCCATTCGTCGGCAGCAGATCAGGCCTTGCCGCCAGGGACATCCAGCAATCGGCGATGTGCCGGCAGGAACCCGGCCAAAACAATGAAGACAGTTGCGGTCTTAGGCGGCGGACCGGCTGGGTCGACTGCGGCTGAACGGCTGGCGCGTGCCGGCTTGCGCACCATCGTCATAGATGAAAAGCTCGCTTGGGAAAAGCCGTGCGGCGGAGGTCTTACCTACAAGGCCTACAGTCAGTACTCTTATCTGCTCGAAAACGACACTCCCAAGAAGCTCGTGACCGACACTCACTTGTCTGCGCCTGAATGCTGGCCGTGTCTGCATAGCACTGAATCGACCGCTCGTCATCTATTCCCGTTACGACCTAAACGGGATGTTATTGCGCCGAGCCGAAGCGGCGGGCGCGCAGATCGAAAAGACGCGTGTGCCTGGGGCTGGATCGAAGCGGTCCTGGTTGGAACATTCGCACCCGCGATGGCCGCATCGAAGCCGACTACTGCGTTGTTGCCACGGGTGCGCGTAATCCCCTGCGTGACGTCGGCACGCAATACACCGCCCACGACACCATGTACGCCCTCGGTTATTTTGTCCCGAGTACTCAGGCGCACATCGACATACAATTTTTGCCCAACCTCGAAGGTTACATCTGGGTCTTCCCGCGTCAAGGGCATCTTTCGGTTGGCATTGGCGGTAAAGGCGAATCGGCACAGTCATTGCGCGCGCGCCTGGAACGCTACATGGATGAGCACGGTATTTCACGCAAAGATGCCACCTTCTACGGGCACATGCTGCCGAACCTGGACGCACCGGCTTGGCGCAACAATCGCCTGGCGGGGGACGGATGGATCGCGGTCGGCGACGCCGGCGGACTGGTAGATCCCGTTACGGGCGAAGGTCTATATTACGCGGTTCGGTCGGGAGATCTCGCAAGCCAGGTGTTGCTGAACGATATCGCTGCGGACAATAAGGCGGAAAGCTATTGCCAGCTCATCCAACGCGACTTCGGCTATGACCTGTCTTATGGGGCAGGGCTCGCAAAGCGCTTGTTCTGCGGCGCGGTCCTATTCGGGGCGGTTCCTGCCCGTATGATCGACTTCATGCGGCGCAGCCCTAAATTCTGCGAGATCATGCAGGATCTGTTTGCGGGCACGCAGCCCTACCTGGAACTGAAGAGCCGGCTGCTGAAGAACGTGAACACGACCATACACGAAATTTGCATGAGTTTTCTGTTCCGCAAGGTGGTTCTCGGCCCGAACCGGGTATGAAAACCACACAGTCGGAGGCGCTGTTCACTCGGGCGCAGCAGTACATTCCCGGAGGCGTCAACTCGCCCGTGCGCGCATTTCGCGCGGTCGGCGGCACTCCCCGGTTCATCGCGCGCGGCGAAGGGTCTCGCATCTTTGACGTCGACGGGAACGAGTATATCGATTACATCTGCTCCTGGGGACCGCTTCTCTTCGGTCATCGCCCCCGACCCGTGATTCGATGCCATCACATCGGTCCTGGATATCGGAACTAGTTTCGGTGCGCCTACCGGCCGCGAGATTGAGCTTGCCGAGCTGATCGTCGACGCCGTTCCCTCCGTCGAAATGGTTCGGCTGGTCAATTCGGGAACCGAGGCATGCATGAGCGCGTTGCGGCTTGCGCGTGGCGCAACGGGCAGGGAACTCACGGTAAAGTTCGAAGGCTGTTACCACGGCCACGTCGACTCATTGCTGGTTAAAGCTGGTTCCGGTATTGCAACTCTTAGCCTGCCGGACACAGCCGGGGTGCCGCGCAGTTTTTCCGAGACAACCATCACGCTCCCTTATAACGATCCCGATCGCATCGAAGATGCTTTTGACGAACAAGGTGATCGTATAGCGGCTGTCATCGTTGAGCCGGTCGCCGGGAACATGGGTTGTGTCCTCCCGAAACCGGGATTTCTCCAGGAATTGCGGCGCATCACCCACAAATACGGGGCATTGCTCATTTTCGATGAGGTGATGACCGGCTTCCGGCTTGGCCGCGGCGGCGCTCAGGCACTCTACGGCGTTACGCCCGATATCACCACGCTCGGCAAAATCATCGGAGGCGGCCTGCCCATCGCAGCCTATGGCGGCAGAGCCGATGTGATGAGGTGTGTTGCGCCAACCGGACCCGTGTATCAGGCGGGCACTCTATCCGGGAATCCAGTCGCAGTCACGGCGGGCATTGCTATGCTCCGGTACATTGAGCAACATCCCGAAATCTACGACGTGCTGGATCGCACGACTGCGGGGATCGTAGCGGGCCTGCCCGAACGACGTCTGCGTAAACCGGACTTGGCTCAATGTTCACAATTTTCTTCCAAAATGGGCCGGTGGAAAACTACGAAGATGCAAAGCAATCGGATACCGCGCGCTTCGGCCGCTTCTTCCACCAACTTCTCGAACGCGGTGTGTATTTCCCGCCGTCGCAGTTCGAAGCGGCGTTTGTATCCGCGGCGCACAGCCCGGAAGATTCAGCATTCACCCGAACCGCCATCGCGGAAGCGTTAGCCGCCTCAAAGGTATGAGTTCGCGAGTCCTCGTGACCGGCGCTGCCAAGCGAATCGGCCGCGCGATCGCTATCGAACTCTCCCGCGCAGGATTCGAAGTAGCCATCCATTACGGGAAGTCGCGCAAAGAGGCCGAGGAAGTCTCGCGCGAATGCGGCAGCGCACCTATGTTTCAGGCGGACTTGGCCAGCGTTGCTGAAATTCAGCGGCTGTTCCGCGAAGTAAGAGAGCAATTCGGCCCCCTGGATTGTTTAGTAAACAACGCCGCCCGGTTCACACGCATTGATCCGCTCGCCATCACCGAAGCCGATTGGGACTTCATACACGACGTGAATCTGAAAGGTGTCTTTTTCTGTTGTCAGGAAGGCGCTAAGCAGATGCTGGAGCAGGGTGCGGGGCGCATCGTGAACATCAGCTCACTCGGCGGCATCAGGCCCTGGGCCGATCACGTTCATTACTGCGCGTCGAAAGCGGGCGTCGTCATGTTGACCAAGGCCTTGGCTAAGGCGCTTGCTCCTAAGATCAGCGTGAACTCCGTAGCGCCGGGTGTGATCTCGTTCGGCGGATGACGACGCACAGGCTCAAAGCATGATCAAAGCCACGCCGATGCAGCGTCCCGGCAGCGCCGGGGAAGTTGCGAACGCGGTTCGATACTTCCTCACAGCACCGCAGTTCATCACAGGGCAGATACTTGCTGTTGACGGCGGATTGAGCCAGCGTTAGCGGCCCGGGCGAAAATGCGTCTTTCTCGTGCGTTAGCGAAGGCGGATCGGTCATAACCACGGAGATGGTGTCGAAGCGCACGTGGCTCCAATCGATTCCGGCACGTGTCACGTAGGCTCGCGCCGCGCGGATGATGTTTTTCTGCTTTTCGGCTCCTATCGCGCGATCCGGTGAGCCGAAATCTTCCGAGGCACGCGTCTTTACTTCGACGAAAACAAGAGTCTCGCCTTGCCGGGCGACTATATCCGCTTCCACTTCGCCACCTGCGGGGCGATAATTCCGCGCTACCACTGTATAGCCTGAACTGCGCAGATAGCGATGGGCCAGATCTTCACCGCGTCTGCCCAAAGCCGCTTCCGGTGAAAGGGTTTGGCGCTCACGGAACTGTCGTGCCCCGTCACTCAGCTTCCAGAAGAGCTGGCGCGGCGTGACGGTCCGGATTGGTTCTTGATCGCTTCCAACTGCCATTCGATGACTTTGCCTCGTATGGAGTAGCAAAGGTAGAACTCCCAAAACTTGCGGAAACGCCGAGAAGCGTTTACCAGGAGTTCGAAACCCAGATATCTCCACAGAGCAAGTAGCCGAACGTGCGTGGAAATCTCACGAAATCGCGCCTTCGAATAGTAGCCGAATCCGCCGTGATCGTCCCCGAAGTAGCGCAACGAAAAGCTGTTCAGATGCCAGCGGTGTGTCGGATCGCAGAAGGAACTGAAATCGGTATAGTGCGGCGTCACAATGACGGCGCGTCCGCCCGGGGCAAGCAGACGATAAAACTCTTCCATTGTGCCCACGACATCGGAAACATGCTCGATGACATGAATGGCGCGAATCTCACGGAAGCTGTTATCAGGGAACGGAAACGGAAAGTGATCTAAATCTGCGATCACGTCCGCGTTTGTATTCAGATTGCGATCGAGCCCAATCGCGCCGGCGTACTTCTTAATGCCGCAGCCGACATCTAGAACGGGCAGACTTGTCCGTTCGCGGCTGCGACGCTTGCAGTTTCAGGAACGGCTAATGTTCCAGAACTCGAAGACACATTTCGAGTGTATCGATTGCGAAGTCTGCTTGATCCTTCGTGATTACAAGCGGGGGACATAGCCTTATGCTGTTCGGTCCGCAGCCCAAAATGAGTAGGCCGCGATCGAATGCCAGCATCTCGAGCCGGTCCCGAAGTTGCGGGGCGCGCTCTTTGGTCTCCTTGTCGAGCACCATTTCGAATCCAATCATGAGTCCGAGTCCGCGCACATCGCCCACATACCGGAACCGCTTGGGCCAATCGGACATGCGGTTCATCATGTGCTCGCCCATTTTTGCTGCGTTCTCGATCAAGCTGTCTTCCAGAAGCTCAATAGTCGTCAGGGCCGCGGCGATCGACACTGGATTTCCGCCGAACGTGGATGCATGTGCGCCGGGGGGCCAGTTCATCACTTCAGTTCGCGCCACGGTAGCCGCTAGCGGCATTCCGCTCGCAATCCCTTTCGCCAGCGTGACAATATCGGGCGTTACGCCGAAGTGCTCGGACGCGAACATGCGCCCTGTACGTCCCATTCCGGATTGAATCTCATCGTGGATCAGCAAAATGCCATGCCGGTCGGCAATCTCCCGCAATCGTTCGTGAAACTTGGCGGGCGGCACTAGGTACCCGCCTTCGCCCTGAACTGGTTCGACAATAATCGCCGCTACTTCTTCCGCCGGGACAGTGGTTTTGAAAAGACGGTTCTCTAATTCCGAGATGCACTCCACGTTGCACGTCGCGGGATGCTTGTCGCAGGGGCAGCGATAGCAGTAAGCGTACGGAATGTGCGTAACCGGAAGTGACGGATGGAATCCACGCCGCTGCACCACTTTACTGCCTGTCAGCGATAGTGCGCCCATAGTGCGGCCATGGAAGCCGCCAAAGAACGCGATGAACTTGTCGCGTCCCGTGTGATAGCGCGCCATCTTAACAGCCGCTTCGACAGCTTCCGCCCCGGAGTTCCCGAAATAAACGCGCCGCGGAACATCGCCTGGAGTCAGGGCGGCAAGTTTCTCAGCCAGCGCTACCATGCCCTCGTAATAGAAATCCGTTCCCGACATGTGCAGAAACCGGGCGGCCTGTTCCTGTATGGCTGTTACGACATCCGGATGCGCGTGGCCCGTTGCCACCACGGCGATTCCGGCATTGAAATCGAGAAAACGATTCCCGTCGACATCTTCGACCACTGCGCCTTCCCCGCGCTGCATCACCAGGGGATAGCACCGTGTGTACGAAGGCGATAGTACAGCTTGGTCGCGTTCAATGATTCGGCGCGCATTCGGGCCGGGCAGCTCCGTTACTAAGTTCGGCAGCAGAGGATGCACTGCGAGCGTGGACATGGATCAGACACCTCAATTTAGGAAGTTGCAAACAGACAGGGAAGGTCGCAGGAAATGCGAGGTTAATCTGAGCCGAACAGCGACGGGCGGGTACTGGCAGGAATCGCCATACTTTTATGGTAGACCAGAATTGGTCGTCCGGGTATTTAAAAATGCGCCTTACCCTAAATAGATCCTGTTCCGTTCTTCTTCAAATTCGTCTCGAACAGTGCGAAGATCCGCTTGTATTCGTCCGTCCAGCTTGCAGCTTCTTTGAAGCCGTGATCCTCAACCGGGTAGACCGCGAGTTGCCAGTTATCTTTGTGCAGTTCAATCAGGCGTTCAACAAGCCGAACGGTATCCACGAAATGCACGTTCGTGTCGATCATTCCATGACAGATCAGCAGCGCGCCCTTCAGTCCGTTGGCAAATAGAATCGGCGATGACTGCTTATAAGCTTCGGGATCGTTTTGCGGCTGGTTGAGAATGTTGCCCGTGTAGCCCTGGTTGTAAAGTGCCCAATCGCTAACGGGGCGCAGCGCGGCGCCTGCTGCGAACACATCGGGTTGCGTAAACATCGCCATCAGCGTCATGAATCCGCCATAGCTTCCGCCATAGATGCCAATGCGTTTCGGATCTACCCCTTGCGTCTCAACCAGCCACTTGGCCGCGTCCACGTGGTCGGTCAGGTCCATACCGCCCATGTGCCGATAGATCGCTGTTCTCCAATCGCGCCCATAGCCCTTTGAGCCGCGGTAATCCAGCGCAAGCACCAGGTAACCGTGCTGCATCAGGAACTGGTTGAAAAGGTATTCGTGGTAATAACTGCTTGACCACCCTTTCGTGACGTTCTGGAGATAACCAGCGCCGTGAACGAAGATAACGGCGGGTCCGCCTTTTCGATAGTTCGACGGCTTGTACAGTTGAGCCGGAATCTGCGCTCCGTCGCGTGCCGGCACCTGGATGATCGGCGTATCCAGCCATCTGTACTCGCTGAACTCAGCGGCAGGCGAGTCGGTGAGGCGTTTCGGTTGCCCACCCGGTTCGTTTGGCTGAACGTAGATTTCAGGCGGCCTGTTCACATACGAGTAAACGTCTGCAATCCACTTTTCATCGGGCGACAGCGTTGCCAGATGCATCCCCACGTCTTTGGTGACGCGAACCGGTTCGCCACCCTCAACCGGCAATGACCACAAGTTCTGCTCGGCTAAGTCGCCTTCACTGCTTGTGAGGTAGAACCGTGATTTATCGTGCGACAACTCGATGCGAGTAACTTCGTATTTGCCTGAAGTAAGTTGCTTGGGTGCACCGCCTTCGTAACTCACTTCGTACAGATGATTGAATCCGTCGCGTTCTGAGCTGAAGTAGTAGTGATCGTTATCGCCCAACCATCCTTGTCCGCCGCCGGGGCCGCCTAGCCAGGCCTTGTCCTGGTCTTGAAAGAGAACGCGCGCTTTCGCAGCCGGCACATCCAGCCCAAAGATCCAGCACGTCTTGTTGTCCTGGGCGCGCGCGGTAAACACGGCCTTTGTCCCATCTTCGGAAAAGCTTACGGTCTGAAACCCGGGGAAACCGCCAGCCGCCGCCCCCGATTGCAGGCCGGCCACCGCAACCACCGCCATCTACAATGTCTGAAACGGGCAATTTGAGTTGGTCGTGATCTACTTCCTTAGCCTCTCCAGTGGCGACGTTGATTATTAACAAATGCCGTCGCTGCAGATCGTCTCCGACGCGCGTGCGTCCAGTGATGTCTTCGGGATAGCTCGAATCGGTAATCCAGTTGGGAACATTGGATGTCTTCGCATCCGGGTCAGCCTGCGTGAGCACGCCCAGCACGTACTTGCCATCTGGAGATAGCTGCAATCCGTTGAGCGTTTGACGCTCATGAAGCGTATACGGCTTGCGCGGATTCAATTTCTTCTGCTCGGCGTCATGCTCTTTCTTTTGCGCTTCGCGGTCGCGTACAGTTTCAAACAGTTCGGCTTGTTCTTTGTCCAGGTACTCTTGGCTACCGCTCTTTTTTTCTTTGTCGGATTCAGCGCTTTTGCTGGCCTCTGCTTGGGACGACTCTCGTGAACCGCCTTGGCCGCGCGCCTCGGTTGGCACGACGGGCGTCGGTGCGAAAGGATGGATGTCCGTCAGTTGCTCCAAATCGCCGTCATCAAGCGACATCAAAAACAAATTTGTGCCCCGCTGAAACGTGATGTGATGGCCGTCTGGCGTAAAACGCGGATTCATTTCCGGTTCCGCTGTCTTCGTAACCTGGCGTCGCTTGCCCGTCGCGTTGTCCATTACGATGATGTCGCCGTCCTGCGTGAAAACACTCAGACTGCGATCCCTGTTGGTCTCCGCTACGTATGGAGGAGCAAGCCGCGCCTCTTCATGAGAAAGCTTGCGCAGTTCGGACCCGTCACGGTTGACGACATAGGTGTCCGGCGGCGCGTTCTCCGGGTCGGTCGCCTTTTTCCATTGGAAGTAGATTTTTGTGCTGTCGCCCGACCAACGAACCTGTGCCGGCTCCGTACCCACCAGGTTCGGGCCGCGCATGATCTGTTCGATGGTCAGGCTCGATTTTCTTTCCGAAGCGGGTTTGGCGCCCGCAACGAGGGGTGCAAACGCAGTTGTAGCTGCCAGCAAAACGCTGAGAACCGATCTGAACATGGGTACGTGAAGCAATGATAACGCCCATGCGCAGAGCGGCTCTCTCCAGAGCTTCGCTTAATGCGCGGCCATCATGGCCTGAACGTCCTTCACGAACGCGGCCTGGCTTGTTGGGCGCGTATAGAACATGTGGCCGCCGGGATACTCGTGAACACTCACGCGCTTAGGGTCGCCCATGATTGGCATCTCGTCGACCGTCAGAACGGAGCCCATGAATGGGCAGCTCAGGTCATCCCAGCCGTGCGCAATAAGCACACGCATTTTCGGGTCGGCCGCAACCGCTTGGCGCAGATCTGCTGTCGATCCCGCGTCGAGCGCCCGGTCGCGATTCCAATCGCGCGCGACAGTATAGGAGAGCGCGTTGTAGCGTGCCATCGTTTTCCAGCCCACGACACGCGTCACCCAGTCAACCATGGCCATTGTGGTTGGCGCGATCGCCTCTTCGAGAATCGGATCGCCAGAGCGGCCGTAAGGCGAATAGGGAAATGGATCTGGAGCAGTGACGTTCGAATCGTAGACGGAGCCGATCTCGCGTTTTTGACGGTGCACTTCGCGGAGATAAGCTTCGGTGTCAATGCGTCCACCAAGATTCTTAACGAACTGGGCATCTAGTCCAGTCAGTTCCGTGACTTTCTTCACCAGCCGCGGTGTTGCCTCAGCATCGGAGCGCCCGGCCAGCAGGTCGGTCACGTACTGGCCGCGCGTGTAAGCGATTACGTCTGCCATACGCTGCGCCGTCAGTTGATCCTCTCGCTCAAGATGGGCCGCCGCGATGGCGGGCAACGTCATCATCCAGGGCAGTGGAGAAATTTCGCCATTGCCCTCAATCCATGGATTGAGGTATGGCGACACCAAAACCACTCCGTTCATAGCAACTCCAAGTTGCGACTGCAGGAAGTGGGTGATGCGCGGGCCGCGGTAACCGCCGTAGCTTTCGCCGATCAGGTACTTGCGCGATTGGAGCCGGCCATTCTTGACTAGCCAATCGTAGATAACGCGCGACAGGTACTCAATATCCGGAGTTGGCGCATAGAAAAACTTCTTTGTGTCGGCTTCAGAAACCAGTGGGCGCGAGAAGCCCGTGCCGATTGGATCGATAAATACCAGATCGGAAAACGGCAGCCACGTTCCAGGATTATCGGTAAGGCGTGGCGGATCGGAAGGGCTTGCGCCCTGCACCGCGAACTCGATATGTTTAGGGCCAATCGCGCCCAAGTTCAGATAGACCGATGCTGCGCCCGGACCGCCATTGAAAGCGAAAGTGACTGGGCGGTCGGCTGCATTCTTTACGCCGTCTAAAGTGTAGGCCGTGAACACGACCTCGCCGGTTTTGCTTCTGGCTTGGCCGGATCGGTGATGTTGTAAACAGGAATCGTTCCGACCATCGCGGTGTAGTGCAACGTGTCGCCGCTGACATTGATCGTCTGCGGGACGGACGCATCGGGCGGTAGCGGCGGTAAAGCCTCTGGGTGCCAATCGGCAGTTGGCGAGGCCGGCTTCGATGATGCGGAAGGCTGCTGATGCTCTTGAGACGGATGCTCCTGGCAAATAGCAAGTCCAGTACTAAGCGCGGCGCAGCAAAACAGGGCTGCGATCCGTCGCGCAGAAAAGTAAGATGTCATTCGATTGAAGATAGCGCACGTATTTGTTCGAAGCACAGGGCTTCCGTGAGAGTTCGTGGTGGAAAGCGGCTCTGACGCCTAGCTACACAGGCGTCTGTAGCAGTCGAATGAACTTTGCCGTTCGCGCCTCGCGCGGCGGCCGCGGACATCAGCATCGGTGGAGAGGGAATGGTGAGCATGCGCCGTGATAGCTTTATCAGGCCGCGGCGCTCGAGTTGGTTCAGAGTCGTCGAAGTTGTCTCGCGAGTAGCGCCGATCAAGTCCGCCAGTTCTAATTGGGTGAGTGGCAATTGATAGCCATCGCCGTCATCGGCCGGCTTCACCATTTCCGCTAGTTCGGCAAGGTAATGCAGGATGCGGTATTCGACATCCCTCAAACAAAGAAGCTCAACTTTTTCCGCAAGCGCAAGACGGCGCTTGAGCAAATAACTCACTAGGTCCGCAGTGAACTCAGGGTGAGTGCTGTAGCTGCGCGATACGGATTCGCGCGGAATCCGGTAAATAGTCGCTGTAGTTAGGACTTCCGCTTCGGTGTAGTACTGAAACGAATCGTCGATGAGCGCTTCTTCTCCGACTAGGTGACCCGCACCCCGGACCGTCAAAATGATCCGTCCGCCGCTATCGCTATTGCGAGTCAGTTTGACCAACCCGTCTTCAATGAAGAAAATCGCATCCGCCATTTGTCCTTGTGAGAACAATCCAGTGGAGCGCCTCAAATGGGAGAGACGCGTAACTTCCGGAGCTGCTAGTAGCGTACTTCGGACTGATCGTGGCGAGGGGGTTCACAAAGTGCTCTTGTTTATCTACCGTATTTGATTATATGGACTTCTTACGCCGAATGGTGCGGAAAAGTTCTACGGCGAAACCATGAAAACTTACAAATAAAGACTGAATTAGTAATTTACCTTACGCAATGCCGTCCCGCGAAATCTTTAGCACTCGCAAACTCCTTAGAAAGAGTTGAACCCTGCTCCGCAGCATTCCTTAGCTCTGCCAATGTCGCCAAACACTTGATCTAAAGCCTTTACGATTTCGCCACGATTCGTTTCGAGTATGCTCTTCCACACAGCGTGGGAACTTATCGCCAGGCGCGTCATATCGATCAATCCAGGGCCGAATGCCTCAAGGATTTCGGGCTTGCCCTGCTGCGAAAGTGTAAGTGAAATCGCCGTGGATACAAGCTGGGGCAAATGAGAAGTAAGCGCAACAACACTATCGTGCTCGTGCGGCGACATCTCTAGTATTCGCACTTGCATGCGCGTGAGCCAGTCTTTGAACTGAAGCGCAGCATCACTTAGAGGTCCGAATGGAGTAAGGATGTAAGGGCGGTCGCAGAACAATTTGGGATCAGCCGCTTCTGCTCCACTCTGTTCTTTTCCTGCCATGGGATGGCCGCCGAGAAACACGGCTTTTGGAAGATGCTCCGCCGCTTTGTCCACGATTGCAGTCTTCGTACTGCCTGCATCCGTAATGAGGCAATTGGGCCGCGCAAACTGGCCAACCACTTCGAGGGTTTGGAGGATGCGATCTATCGGTTGGGCAAGATAGATCAAATCGGCCGCCTGCGCTGCGTTTTCGAGAGTTGCCTCTTGATCAATCGCGCCCATTCTTCAAACCAGCCGCAATAGCGCTTCGGGTGAACTGACACCCAGAATGCGGCCGTCGAAACCGGCACGGCGAAGCGCGAGTCCAAACGAGGCGCCGATCAGCCCGACGCCCACACGGCAACGGTCTTCATACTATCGGCGAGCTAAATGCTTCGGCGGATTACGCTCGCGATAGCGCTGGTTTGTTTCATCAGCTCCTGAAATTGGTCAGGCCGGAGCGTTTGTGCTCCATCGCTAATCGCGTGATCGGGGTCGGGATGAACTTCGACCAGCAGGCCATCCGCGCCGGCCGCAACCGCCGCCCGAGCCATAGGAACAACATAGTCGCGCTTCCCGGTGCCATGTGAGGGATCTGCGATTACCGGCAGATGAGTCAGCCGCTTCAGTACGGGAATTGCGGAGATGTCCATCGTGTTCCGAGTGCTTGTTTCGAAAGTGCGTATCCCGCGTTCGCACAGCATCACCTCATAGTTCCCGCCCGACATGATGTACTCCGCGGAAAGAAGAAGCTCCTCAATCGTTCCGGCGATACCCCGCTTCAGCAGAATGGGTTTGCGTACTTTGCCCAACTCGCGAAGCAAATTGAAGTTCTGCATGTTACGCGCGCCCACTTGCAGAATGTCGGAATACTCTACCAGCAGACGAAATCTGGGTTTGGTCCATGACCTCGCTCACCACCAGTAGATTATTGCGGTCGGCGGCCCTTCTCATAATGCGAAGGCCTTCCTCGCCCATCCCTTGGAAGCTGTAAGGCGAACTGCGCGGTTTGAAGGCTCCTCCGCGTAGAACTTTCGCGCCGGCTTGCGCTACGATGCGTGCCGTTTCTTCCATTCGATCCGGCGATTCTACACTGCACGGGCCCGCCATGACGACCACGGCTTCGCCGCCGATTTCAACCGAACCGATCTTCAGGACTGTGCCGGCAGGCTTGAAGTGACGGCTCGCAAGCTTGTAGGGAGAGACGATGCGATGGCATTCCTTCACGCCGTCTATTACCTCGAGCGTGGCTGGATCGAAATCGTCAATCGGGCCAACGCCACCCAGCACTGTGTGCCGAACGCCTGTAGATCGATGGACGGTAAAGCCCATTTCGACAAGTCGCTGGATGACGTTCTCAGTTTGCGCTTCCGTCGCGCCTTCCTGCATGACGACTAGCATTCGCTCATTGCCTGCTTTCCTCCACCATCTTCAACTGCTGTACTCTTCTCATTTCGTCTATGATGCGCTCGAAAATCCGTTTCACTGCTTCGTGCGGCAGCGGACCCCCGTTGTGCCCGATAACGTTTTCAAAAACCTGATCTTCCCGCTTTGGCTCATAAATGCCGAGCTTCAGCTCTTGTTTTATGCGCCCGATTCTCTCGACGATCGCCGTTCTTGAGTTCAGAATTCGCAGCAGCTCAAGATCGAGTCTCATCGATTTGCTCCCGGCATCGAACAAGGTCTTCGAGTGAGAACTGGCTCATTGGGAGCGGAGCGGCGCCGTCAGGTGTCTAGTGAAGGATTCTAGCCTTGAGGCAAGGTCCGGGTCGGTGGAGTGCTCTTCGATGTGTCTGACGATTGCACTTCCGACCACGACGCCATCTGCGATGCCTGCTACTTCGGCCACCTGCTGTGGCGTGCTAATCCCGAAACCAACCGCCAGCGGTAGATCGGTGAACTCACGCATCCTCTTCACAAGCGGCGTCGCCGCGTTGGATAGAGACGCTTGCTCGCCCGTAACACCTGTCCGCGATACCAGGTAAATAAAGCCCGAAGACTGTTCGGCAACAAGCCGCAGCCGCCGCTCTGTGCTCGTCGGAGCCGCTAAGAATACGGTGTCGAGGTTCTCTGCACGAAGTTTGCGAACGGAATCCTCGGCTTCTTCGATGCAAAGATCGGTCAGCAATACTCCGTCGATGCCTTCGTGCGCGGCATCTCTCGCCAGCTTCTCGAACCCATATCGCAGCAGAGGATTGAGATAACTGAACAGCAATAACGGTATCTGCGAATGCTTGCGAATCTCGCGGACAATCTCCAATATGCGCCGCAGCGTCGTACGCGCGCGCAGGGCGCGGTCGGACGCACGCTGGATGACAGGGCCGTCTGCAATCGGATCGGAGAAAGGCACGCCGAGCTCGATCAAGTCGGCGCCGCCGCGCTCAAGCGCCAGAACAAGAGATGCGGTCTGATCGGGGTTCGGATCGCCGGCAGTGAGATAAGCGATGAATGCTTTGCGCCGCTCGTGCCGGCAGCGCTCAAACAACTCGCTGATGCGAGTCGCCGTCTGCACGCTCATGCGGCATCCAGGTCCGGCATGTTCTCGCGATAGATATCGACATCTTTATCGCCGCGCCCGGAAACATTGATCAGGTACACGGAACCCGGTTCGGACGGCGCCCGGCGCATACCCTCTGCGATGGCGTGAGAGGATTCCAGCGCCGGAATGATGCCTTCCATACGGGCCAGCGTCTTCGCCGCGTCAAGCGCATCGGCATCCGACACGGACACATACTCCGCCCGCTGTTCATCGTGCAGCCAGGCGTGCTCAGGCCCGATTAGCGCATAATCCAGGCCGGCCGAAACGGAGTGCGTCAGGCCCACTTGCCCTTCTTCGTCTTGCAGCAAATAGCTGAATGCGCCATGCAGTACGCCCGGCGAGCCGCCGCTGAAGCGTGCCGCGTGATCGCCTAATTTGTGTCCGCGTCCGCCCGCTTCCACCCCGATCAATTGAACCTGCTTATCCGAGACAAACGGATAGAAAATGCCAATCGCGTTGCTGCCGCCGCCGACACAAGCAATTATTGTGTCGGGCAATCGGCCTATCTGTTCCATCGATTGCGCGCGCGCTTCTTCGCCGATGATCTTGTGAAAATCGCGCACCATCAACGGGATACGGATGAGCGCCCAAAGCGGAGCCAAGCAGGTAGTGTGTTGTCGCGATGTTGGTGACCCAATCGCGCATGGCTTCGCTGATGGCATCTTTCAAAGTGCGGCTGCCGTTTGCCACGCCGACAACGTTTCGCGCCCAACAGTCGCATGCGAAAGACATTCAGGCGCTGCCGCCGCATGTCTTCCTCGCCCATGTAGACCACGCACTCCATGCCGAACAGCGCGCATACGGTCGCCGTCGCTACGCCATGTTGCCCGGCTCCAGTCTCGGCGATGATTCGCTGCTTGCCCATGCGCCGCGCCAGCAGAATCTGGCCCAGGCAGTTGTTGATCTTGTGCGCGCCGGTGTGCAGCAGATCCTCGCGCTTCAGCCAGATCTGCGCGCCGTTCAGTTGAGCGCTCAGGCGTTTCGCGAAATATAGCGGCGTGGGCCGTCCTGCGTAATGCCGAAGCAGGCCGCTCAGTTCCGTCTGAAAATCCGGATCTTCCCGCGCCTCGCGATAAGCGTGCTCCAATTCTTCAAGCGGGGACATCAGCACTTCGGGAACGTATCGGCCGCCGTAAGGGCCGAAATGCCCCAGCGCGTCCGGTACTGAAATCGAACTCATAGAGAAATTTCCTGTTGCATGTGCGCGCCGTATGCCTGCCGCGCGGCTGCCACAAATTCGCGCACCTTCGCTGCATCCTTCTTGCCCGGATGCGACTCCAACCGCGAGCAAGCATCCACGCCCCAGGGAAGGGCAGTGGCTATTGCGTCCCCGACATTTGAACGCATCGAGACCGCCTGCGATCAGAAACCGAGGTCCAACATGTGTCTTTGTAAGCGTCCAGTCAAACACCCTGCCCGATCCCCCGAAGGCGTCTGAAGGCGTGTCATAAAGATAAGCGTCGGCGGCAGAAAACGTTCCGCTGGCCGGCCGCAACGGCTTTCCAAACGGTTAGCCCGCAGTAGTTGAGGGCACGATTCGCCGTGCAGCTGCGCAACATCAAGCCGCACGGCCTGTGACGCTGTCGAGACCTCATCCGCCGATGGATTCACGAAGATTCCCACCTTCAGATACTCACCCTCAATCGCCTCGACGATTTCACGGGCGCGCTGAGCATTGACATACCTCGGGCTCCGTTCGTAGAAATTGAACCCCAGCGCGTTCGCCCCTGCGTCAACGGCAACCCGCGCATCCTCTTCGTTCGTGATGCCGCAAATTTTGATAACAAACGGCAGTTCAGTGCGTAACCGCATGTGTCCGGCCTGTGAGCTCGCGCAATGAGTGTGCGGGATCATGCGACTTCATCAGCGACTCGCCAATCAGGAAACGCATTGAAACCCGCGTTACGCAAAAGATCGATATCGGCCTTGCTGCGAATGCCGCTTTCACTGACGCGGATTGCGTTCGCCGGCATCAGGTAACTCAAGCGCAACGATGTATCGAGAGACACCTCAAAGGTCTCCAGGTCACGGTTGTTCACGCCAATGAGATCCGCCCCGGAATCAACCGCCTTCTCGAGTTCTTCCTGCCCGTGTACCTCAACCAGCGCAGCCATCCGCAGTGATTCAGCTAATACGCGAAACCGCTGCAGTTCCTCTGTCGTGAGAATGGCGGCGATCAGCAGAATCGCGTCCGCTCCGTGCGCGGCGGCTTGAAAGATCTGCACGCGATCGATGGTGAAATCTTTGCGGAGCACGGGAAGCCCGGCAGCCGCGCGCGCCACTTCCAGATCGTGCAGCGAACCCTGGAAGTACGTATGGTCGGTCAGTACGGAAAGGCAGGCAGCGCCGCCCGCTTCATACGTTTGCGCCAGCCGTGCCGGATGAAACTCCTCCGCCAGCATTCCTTTGCTCGGAGACGCTTTCTTGATCTCGGCGATAATCGCCACTTCGGCTTGGCTCAGCGCCGAAAGAAACGGACGTGCGGGCTGCTTCCGCTCATACGCAGCCTGCTCCAAAACGACTGCATGCTCCTGCAGCGAGGCAACTTCCTGCTGCTTCTGCTGGACGATCTCGGCCAGAATGCCGGATGAGGTTCGGGCGGGCATCGAGATGTCTTCGGAACCCCTATCGTAACAAGGTTGCCGCATGCTGTTGCTGCATACTGAAGGCAATGGCCGCTCCCAATCCGTATGCCTCCCAACTCGGCAACTTTGACCCCCTCGAGGTAATCAGGGCGACTCCGCACACCCTGATTCACTTGGCAGATGGGCTGGGCGCGGGCGGATTTGAGCGCTCCTATGCTCCCGGCAAATGGACGGCTCGCATGATCCTGTCTCACTTAGCCGATACCGAAATCGCCTTCGCGTTTCGCCTGCGGCAAGCTATTGCGGAAGAAAACCACCTCATACAACCCTTCGATCAGGATGCTTGGGCCGCTCCATACAGCAATCCGGCTTTCCACGCGCAAACGGCTCTCCAGGTGTTCGCCGCTCTGCGTGGCTGGAATGTGGTGTTTCTGGAGTCGCTCGCGCCGGAAACGCAGTCGCGGCCTGTGTCAGTCATCCGCAACGCGGTGAGATGACCTTCCGAACTCTTGATCGAAATCATGGCCGGTCACGATCTGAACCATCTGCGCCAAATCGAATCGATTGCTGCCCAATAATGACAGCCTTCCTGATCGTGCCAGACTTGAATTGTGGAGAACGTAGCAGTAGCCGACCGCGCCGCCGAAGGCGCAACTGACAGAACTCTTTCGCATGAGACCCGCATCGACCGCCTTGCCGATGTTGCGGTGAATATCGGTCTCGGGCTGGCGCGCGGACAGGAGTTGTACATGACCGCGCCCATCGACGCGCTACCGCTGGTCCGCGCCATAACGGCGCACGCCTACAAAGCCGGCGCGAAGCTGGTAACCACTATCTTTAGCGACGAACCCTGCACACTGATGCGCTTCCGCTACGCGCCGGATGACAGCTTCGACTACGCTCCCACTTGGCTGTACGATGGCGTCGCCGCCGCATTTCGCAGCGGCGCTGCGCGGCTCGCGATTACGGGTGGGGACCCGCTCCTACTGGCAAAGGAAGATCCCGAAAAGGTGTCCCGTGCTAACGTCGCCTTGTCCAAGGTTTATCGGCCCGCTCTCGAATTGATCACGCGGCACGATATCAACTGGACCATCGTTCCGTGCGCAACGCCCGCATGGGCGCGCACCGTCTTTCCGCAGACATCCGAAGATGCGGCAGTCGAACAGCTCTGGGATGCGATCTTCGCGGCTACGCGCGTGGATACGCCCGATCCGGTGGCCGCCTGGCGCAAGCACAGCGCAACCCTGCAGCACCGCGTGGAGTTTCTGAATGAGCGGCGCTTTGCCGACGCTTCATTTTCGCGGTCCCGGTACGGATCTGCAAGTCGGTTTGGCGGACGATCATCTCTGGCAGGGCGGCGGCTCCACAGCAAACAACGGCATCTTCGGTTTCCCCAACATGCCCACCGAAGAGGTCTTCACGACGCCGCACAAGGATCACACGGAAGGCTTCGTCACCAGCACGAAGCCGCTATCGCATCAGGGTTCGTTGATCGAAAATATCAGCGTTCGTTTCGAGAAGGGCCGCATCGCACAGGCATCCGCAACGACGGGCGAGACTGTGCTTCAGCGGCTGATTGACACCGATGAGGGCGCGCGGCGCCTGGGCGAAGTAGCGCTCGTGCCGCACTCATCGCCAATCGCGGCCAGCGGCTTGCTCTTCTGGAACACGCTTTTCGACGAGAATGCCGCGAGTCACATTGCGCTCGGCCAATCCTATAGCACGTGCCTCAAAAACGGTGATCACATGAGCGCGGAACAGCTCACCGGAAGAGGTGCGAATAGCAGCCTCATCCATGTGGATTGGATGATCGGCTCCGGCAAGATGGACGTGGACGGCTGGCTGCTGACGGCGCCAGCGAACCGCTCATGCGCAACGGCGAATGGACCAGCTAGTCCGGCAGCCAAGCCGGTTACCTTAAACGCCGGCCACGAAAAATATCGTCATTTGGCGAGAGCAACTTAGCTGCAGCGCCACTTAGACCTTATACTGCGGCGCAAGCAAACGCCTTTAATTGTGTTTGAACAATCAATGAAGACAAAGCTGGGCTCGTCTTCCGAGACAAGGCTGGATAGTTTCGCGCCCATTGCGAACGTGCCGCTAACACTGTGCGCGGAATTGGATAGACGTCAGATCTCGCTGCGCGAAGTGCTCGAACTTAACGTCGGCAGCATTGTTTCCTTGACCAGGCCGGCAGGCGAGAACATCGATCTTTATGCCGCCGACATTCTGCTCGGATCCGGCGAAGTACTGGTCATCGATTCGTCGTTGGCTGTTCGCATTGCCGAATTGAAGGACAAACCGCCTGAACAGCAAACGGCAGCCGAAGCGGTTCAGAGACTACATCCTTGAGATAAGCGGCCTATGAGCGCCACTCCGTCTTTGAGCAATCATGGAAGAGATCAATGGAAATGCCGAGCAGCCTTCGAACGCACTCGAACGCGCTAACGGCAGCGGCGGCCGGGCACATGTATCGGGCATGGACCAGCTTCTTGATCTCGAGCTGCCGCTATCCGTCGTCCTTGGCCGCTGCGTAATGCAGATCCAGGATGTTCTTAAGTTGACCTCTGGTTCTGTCGTCGAGTTGGACAGCACAGCATCCGACAGCGTGGAAGTGACCGTGCAAGGCAAACTCGTTGCGCGAGGCGAAGTAGTATCCGTGAACGGCAACTACGGAGTTCGCATAACCGAGATACTGCCTGGATGCCCGGTTTCATGAAAACAGAGCTTTCACAACAGGAAATCGACGCCGTTTTTCAAGGCCCGGCTGAGGCCGCACAAGATCACCAATCGAATGCGCAGCCGTTCGATTTTGCCCGGCTGAATGGGATACCCAAGTCTCAGCTTCGCGCGGTTCACCTCGTACATGAAAATTTCGCGCGCAGCGCTGCGTTCAGTCTCTCTGCGTACCTGCGGTCTTTTGTCTCCGTCAACCTGGTAAGCCTGGAACATATCTCGTACTCGGAATTCCTGAGTACGCTCGTTTTACCGACTTGTTTTGCCTACATCGACCTGCGGCCCTACGAGAGCACGGCCGTTATGGACCTCAATCTCGAATTGATGTTCGCTCTTTTGGAACTGCTTCTGGGCGGCAAAGTCGAGTCGTCGACGGCGCCCCGCCGCGATATCACGGATATCGAGAAGAGCCTCGTTCAAACGCTACTCAAGGTTGTTTTAACAGACCTTACCGAGGCCTGGAGAGATGTCGCCGAGGTCTCTTTCCAACTGCAGTCGCTCGCCAGCGAGCCGCAACTGCTCCACGTAATTGCGCCTGCGGAGGCTGTCGTAGTGATTGCGATCGAGATAAAGGTCGAAGGGAAGTCAGGCCTCATGAATCTGGCTATCCCGTCCATCTTCACCAAACGTCTGCGAACGAATTTTGAGCTGTTACAGCAGGTCCGCAGGGCCGAGCCGCGGGAAATCGATCAGATGCACATTGCAGGCTTGCTCGGCTCCGCCACCGTGACCATTGAGGTTCGAATGGATGCGGACAAAATCGAGGCACGCGATCTCGCCGTCCTTAAGCCCGGTGATGTCCTGATGCTCGACTTTCCGGAACACAAGCTACTGGTTGCAGCGCTCAATGGCAAAGATTTATGGTCTGGCAGTATTGGGCTCGCCGGAGATAAGCTTGCCTTCCAGATCAGCGATGTGTTCGGGACGGCGAAGACCAGCATTTGAACGTCAAAGCGTTCGTAGAGCTTCGCGCACGATTCTCCTGCTGAGTTTTACCGGATCTACGAGATAGGTGCCGGTCTTGATCGCCAAGTTGTGTCTGTACGGCATGACGTTGTATGATCTGCGCCCCGCCTTCGAGTCCATTCAAAACGGAGCTTAGCTTCGACAATCCTGCCGTGACGTGCAAGAATACGCTTTCGTCTGGCATCGAAACGCTCGAATTAGGCGTACCGTCTCCTTCGTTCATCGTTGACCCACATTCCCGGCACAATTGCGCCGCTGTTTGACTTATCGGCTACTCTAACCGTCGAAATAGAGTTGTAAGCCTCAGATTTTGCGTCGCTTACAGGTCTTGCGGGTCTCCTACTCCGGCGGTACCTGCGTGTCCGGGGGGTGCTTACGCTGCACTTCATCCCACCGCCGGACAAGTTGACGCCACTGATCGAGCGTCACCACACTCCGCAATTGGAAGCTCATTGCAAGAAAAACGCGGCTTGCACCCGCTCGAGCTTCCGCCGCGCGCTCAATGGCGGGCTGCGCAGCTTGCGGCGAAACATCTTGTTCGTTCAGCAAATCTTCGAGGTCTTGCTCTGCTTTGGAAGCATTGTTCCTGGCATCCATTAACCGGCCTCGATAACTGCGAACAATCTCGTGTATTCGCTGTTTCTGTGCGGGAGTCAATCCCAACTGCGGATCGTTGACGAGCGGACTGTTCCACCACGGAAAGCTCACGCGATTCTGCGCTGCGGCCAGAGCGGCCGTTGCCAGCAAAAGCAGGAGAGAGCGCCGCGTTCTTGCGATCATTCGTCAAATAACCCCTCGAGCGGCGCGGTGGAAGAGGGCTCGGAATTACCGGCAACTTGGCTAACTTCCTGCGCCAACTGGGCATCGGATACTTTGCTCCGGTTATCCACGTCGGCGTGCCGCCCTTGCTCATAAAGAGCTGCCCCGCCGCCCAACAGCAGCACCATTGCGCCGGCCGCCGCCCATTTACGAACCGGAAAGTCGTACCAGGCGAACGAGGGACGTTCGATGGCCACATACACTCGCCGCCGCTGCGCCGCAAGCAGCTCAAACGGTGGTTGCTCCAGTTCCGAACCCTGCGATTCCACGGCGCGGCGAGCCGCAACCATCTTGGATAGCCGTTCACCGCAGTCCGCACAATTCTTCAATGTGCTTGCCTGCCGGTCCGATACCGTACAGGTGTTCAATCAGTTGCTCATCCGTCCAATGTCCTGACAGGTTGGACTCGATGTTCATGCTGTCCTCCGGGAATCTCCTTCCCTCGGTTGGTAGAGATCTTTCAATTCTTCCCTTAACTTCGCAATCGCTCGAAAAAGGTGCGCCTTGACGGTACCAACGTCCAGTTGCAGTGCCTCGGCGATTTCATCGAGCGGCATCCCATCATAGTGGCGCAGCGAAAACACGGCACGTTGCCGATCGGACAACTTCGCAAGCGCTTTTTCCAGTCTTTGCTGGATCTGTACGGCGAAAACTTGGCTTACCGCATCCGGGTCTGCGCCCGCCGTTGCGCGCAGAATGAATTCCTCGTCTTCGGCCGATGGCCTGCGTTGCCAAAGTTTCCAGCTCTTCGAACGAAGACGATCTAAACACGTATTCACGGCGATCCGGGTTACCCACTTGCTTGGGTTATCCAACTCGCTTCCCTCTGCCGGCGTTTTCCTCAAAGCTCGATAAGCCTTCAAGAACACGTCCTGGGTGGCAGAGTCCGCTTCGTCGGGGTCTTGCAGCATTCTACGGCACAAAAGATAGATACGCCTCTGTTCAGAGGTCATCCAGCTCCCAAAATCCCGTAGATCTGCTCCAACCTGGACTTGTATTCCCAGTTGGTCCGCCATCGCGCTTATCATAAGCGGCTATCTGCTTGTATAGACGAGTTCGGGCCGGTTGAGGTTTACCGGTAGAGGAAATCGGCCGGAGAGGGAAGCCGGCAAGCCATGCCGGCGGGCAGCGATAGCGGATTGCTACCGGAGCTTAGGCGTACCCAGTGGGTGAAGAGGCGCTCCACCCTTGGCCGTGCAGCGCAGTGGTACATCCAGGCTGAAATCATCGTCAACGCCAGAAACTTCGATGTCATCGCCTTCCATCTGCAGCTTCGGAATGCCTGTGCCGTAGACCCAGGTGTCAAAGAACAGCGACAAACTCTTGTCGGGCTGGTTTGTGGCGGGCAGGAAATCGGCGGCCGTTTTGCGGAAATCCTCGTTCGAGATCGGGTGGCCGGCGTAATCGCGCAACAGCCGTCGTTGCATGTTCAGAAACCCCTCGTCTCCCAGTCTTTGCCGCAGCATGTGCATCACCCACGTACCCTTTTCATATGTAATTGTGTGCCAGACGCTCATCCCGCCGGCGTCCGCGAGCCGTGTGCCAAATTCCAGAGGACCGTACGAGTCGATTTGCTTGCCGGCAATCTCGTGCGTCAGGTTAGTTCGGTAGCGATCCAGCACTGCGTTGACCTCGGCGCTCCCACGACGGCGTTCAATAAATTGCAGGGCAGAGTAGTTGGCCAATGCTTCCATCAGCCATGTCGAACGGTATTCCGCAGCCGTGACCATGTTGCCCCACCATTGGTGCGCCACCTCATGCGGTAACAGCAGTTCCGTAAAGAACTGGTCCATCGCTTCCGTTCGCAGATTCACCGGCCTGTCTTCGGGCCGAACGTAAGTGACCTCCGAAAGGTAGATCAGTCCTGGGAATCCCTGTCCGAAGGACGCCGGGACAGGGGAAACCGCCACACTATGGATGGGCAAAGGCTGCTGCCAGCGCTGGCTGTAATAGTCCAGAAGTTCGCCAAGTTGCTTCGGGATATCGGCTAGAAGCGGACCGGTGGTTTTGTTTGAGAAGCATTCGATACGGTAAGCGCCGTGATCCTCGGCTGTCAGGTCATAATCGCCCAGATTGAAACCGGCGAGCGCTTCCGGAACTCGCGTCACGCGATGAACCGTGCGGATGCCGCCGGCGACAGTGTCCGAAACCAATTCTCCCGTCGACACGAGGCGGAGATTACCAGGGCAGCGGAACGTGAGATCGAAAGTAGCGAGCGTTGGCCGCGTCAGCGGATACCAGGCGTTCCGATCATCCACAAAGTAGCTGCCTTCATCGGTTCGACGAATCACCGATCCCTGATAGCGAATCGTGATCTGGTGGTTGCTGCCGGGCAGGAGCGCCGTTTCCGCTACGACATAAAATCCGATCGAGCTGTCGAGCTTATTGACGCCAGTAGCCGAGGGCTGAAGGACTTCGGCCGCTTGTCCGTCTACCTCAGCAGACTCGATTTTCATCTTGTTGCTGATCAGGAGAGGAATGACACGCCCGTTCCCTTGGCTTGCCTGCCACTTGAACGTCGCCTGGGCGGTAAGCGTCAGGTCCGGCCGGATATCGCTATCGATACGATAATCCGAGATTGCCGGAGCCGGCAGCTTGTACGGCGCGCTACGCCTCGTCCGGAACGAAGTCCATAGCTGGGAGGGGGACGCACCGTTAACGATCGCTCCTCCTCGTCCGATGCTCACCTGCTCGAAGTTTGTGGGATCGTACAGAACGTCGAAACGGCCTAGAGATCGCCCGCCGATCAGGGCGTAGAAAAAGCCTTTTTCGGGTTCGTGCTGGTCGAGTATGCCCGCAGTCAACTGGCCACGAGTTTCGTTTCCCATGGCTTCAACGAGATTGCGGGCGACGAGGCTTAACCGCGCTGCGATGTCCGGCAGCTTGTGAACCGGAGCTTGCTGGATGTCCGACATCAACTCTCTTGCTGTCTCGTCGGAGAAGAGGAAGAGCGCGGCATCGAAGTGTTCATCGAGATTAGGGTGTTTTGATGAACGATGCCAGCGAGGCGCGTTCATTGCGCTGAGGCGGCAAGACGATCACTTCGGCATCGCCGGCCTCCACACCGTCTGCTCGAGTAAATGGCGCCGACCGTTTTGCCCTCGACAGGAGTCAGGAACGAGAGAACGCCTTCCGTCAAGTAGACCTTGATGTCGCCGCGAACGAGCTGCACATCGCGAACCCGGAATGTCAGGTTCGGATCGACCGACATCTTACCGAGTTGGTCGCTAACGGAAGCGGCAGTAGGCGGTCCAGCAGCGCTGGAGACAACCACTAGCGCGAGCGCAAGACAACAAACTCGCAGAGATGTCCGGCAAGTTCCTACTTTAGTTCGTCGCTCTTGTCGGTGGCAGGCTCGGACGTCCAGTTTTGCCGGAGCACGCCGGTTTGATCGCTGTAGAACGTGCGCCTGCCCGTGCTGCCGAACGATTTCGGGACCGCACTGATCGCATAGCCCGTAGGCGTTTGAGCGATGGTGAAGTTATAGCCGCCTGCGGCGCCGCTGGCGAGACTGCCCGGAATCAGGCCCGACGCGTTGGGGCCTTCCACTGCACCGGCCGTTGCCGGGGGGCCGAGTTGTGGCAGCGCCGTCGCGTATTGGTTGTACTGAGAGTAGTACTGGACCTCAGCGGTGTTGATGGTCTGCATCTCTTTGACTGCAGCCATTTCCTGAGCGTTCATACGAGACTTGCTCATCTGCGGGAGCGCGATCGACAGGATGATGAGAATGATCGCGATTACTATCAGGAGTTCGATAAGCGAGAACCCCGTTTCGCGGGTGCGGCTTGCCCGCGCGAGGCTACGCCTCCGAAGACGTTCGATCATACGATTCACATGATACGACGCGCCAGCATGCCTTAACGTTGGCTTCATCCCAAGACTAATCGGTTGCCGACGGGCTAAGCGGTAGCGTTCCTAACGAATTGCCGAGAACGTCAACGGCCTTAAGTATTACGTTGCTGATATTGGCCACGATCTCTGCGTCCTTCAACTGCGGTTGGCTGCTCAGCTTCTTCCAGTCGGGGTCGCTGGCAAAGGCACCCCATAACTTATCGCGCGCGGCGAGATCGTCGTACGACAGCATGTAATGCAGATTGGGCTGCTTGGGTCCAACGATCGTCTCGGCGAAGAAGACGGGACGCATGCCGAGGCGCTCGAAGATCTCAGCCTCGCCGTTGTTGAACATCGCCACTTTCCGCCGCAGGGTCACGAACGATTGCGACTCATAGGTGCGCAATTCGAATATGCGTGGCGGGCGTTTCTGGGCGGACTCGCCGTATTGAATGGCCGGCATGCGATCGAAGCTTCGGAGCAGGCTGCTTTCGACGCGAACAAACGGCATGGCGCCACCAGCGGATAGCTTCTCCAGTTCGCGCTCATGATCCGGGTCGGAGCGAACCGCTGCCAAAACGTCACCGAAGACCTTCAGCGAGGAGTATTCAGTGAGACTGACGAAATAGGGGCCGTCCTGGCCGATGACATTCGAGAATACGCCGGCGAGCTTTGCGCCCGCTCGGGTGAGCGCCGGACCGAGTCCAGACTGCAAATAATCGGAGAGGCGAGCGGCCTGGTTCTCCTCGCTATTATGCAAGCGCCAGGTCTGCAGTTCGAGATATGTGTTTGCGGTGCTCTGCTGCTCGGGGTGCCGCGGCCATATCGCGCTCCGGCTAGGACTGAGGCAGCGAGGCCTGCGAGTGCTTCTCGTCGATGCATTCCATGAGCGTATCAACTGGGTTCGTGCCTATGCGCCAGAGGGTTCGCGCATGGCCTGAATCAGTGCTTCCATGTGATTGAGATAGCGTTCGAAAGCTTTTCGGCCCGCGGCTGTCAGCTTGTACTCGGTCTTCGGCATGCGGCCTTCGAAAGACTTTGTGCATTCAACGTATTCCGCTTCTTCGAGGCGACGCGCGTGAACACTCAGGTTGCCGTCGGTTGTCTGAAGGAGTTTCTTGAGCTCGTTAAAGGTGAGCGATTCGTTAACGGCGAGCGCACTCACGATGCCTAACCGCATACGCTCGTGAATGACGCGGTCGAGGTTCGGCAGGGCATGCTCGACTGTTTCCTGCTGATGACCCGGCTTGGAGACTTTGACCGGGCCGTTATTCGGCTCGGACGGTTCGGGCAGCGGCGCGATTGCGGTTCTAGCCACCATGCCTCCTTGCGATTACGGCGCCGAAGATGGTGTGCAAACCGCCGAACCCAAACGTCAGAACGACGTTGCCCCATGATGCAGGAAGGAATGCCGCCACGGCGCCAGTCAGCATAAAACAAATGCCCATCACTGGAACGATGCGCACTGAGAACGCTCCGCCCGTCACAACCGCCGCGCCATACAGCAACAGCCATAGCGGAGGCAGAACACTGAACGCCGCTATATGCACCAGTGCGCCGGTTAGAACCGCTCCCGCGAGCAGCGGCGGCACGAAACTCAGAAGAGCGCGACGCGCAGGACGCGCAGTCAGCGACATCGATAACGTTTTCGATTTGCGCCGAACAGCGATAACGCGATGACAGCAGCGAGCATCGCTTCGGCACACCAGATTTCGAACTGCTCCCGCGGTGTGCGCCCCGCCGAAACATACCCGGCGACGATTGCGGTCGCTCCAATGAGTACGCCGCCGATACCAGGAACCGCGGTAAACGACGCGGCGCGTTCCATGGTGTCGCGGATGAACCGCAGATTATCGGCAGCCCGATCGCCAATTCGCGCCGGAGCGTAGGACACACTGGACCGCTCCGCTAAAGCCATATGCGAGGAGTATAACGCATGTCGGCAAGTTCTTTGCGACGCAAAGACGCTGCGCTTCGTTCGACTTCGTTAGGTTTAGATGACGTCAACGCCCATGCTTCGGCACGCGCCCTTGACCTGTTCGACAGCGGCTTCGAGCGAGAAGCAGTTCAAGTCAGGCATCTTGATTTTGGCGATCTCTTCCAACTGCTGCTGACTGATTTTCCCGACCTTGTTCTTGTTGGGTTCGGCCGAGCCTTTTGCAAGGTTCATTGCGCGCTTCACAAGAATGGCGACCGGCGGAGTCTTGGTGATGAAGGTGAAGGAGCGATCGGAAAAGATGGTGACGACGACCGGAATAATCAGACCTTCCTGATCCTTTGCCGATGTCTTCGCGTTGAAGGCTTTGCAGAACTCCATGATGTTCACGCCTTGTGGACCGAGAGCGGTGCCGACGGGCGGAGCAGGAGTCGCCTTACCGGCTGGGATTTGCAACTTTACTTCTGCGGTAATTTTCTTGGCCATTATTTCTTTCCTAAATGATCCTGCTTATTAGATTTTTTCGACTTGCAAGAAGTCCAATTCGACTGGAGTGGAGCGGCCGAAAATGGTGACCATGACGCGCAGCGTATTGCGCTCGCTGTTGATCTCGTCGACCTTGCCCGAAAAGTTTGTGAACGGGCCGTCCACGATCTTGACCGTCTCGTGCTTTTCGAAGGTCATCTTCGGGCGCGGGCGGTCGGAGCTCGAAGCTTGACGATATAACACTGAGTTCACTTCGTCGGCAGTGAGCGGTACCGGCTTTGTGCCGCCGCCGACAAAACCTGTCACACGAGGGGTAGCTTTCACCTCATGCCAAAGCTGATCGTCCATTTCCATTTCGACTAGCACATAGCCGGGATAAAGCATACGCTTGCTGGTGACTTTCTTCCCGTTCTTCAACTCCACCACTTCTTCGGTGGGGATTAGAATTTGTCCGAGACGATCGGCGAAGCCGAAGGCCTGTGCACGCGTACGCAGCGAATCCGCGACTTTCTGTTCGAATCCCGAATAGGCGTGAACGATGTACCAATTCTTGAGAGGCTGAGTTGGTTCATCCGGCGCGGCCGCATGCTGCGGCTCGGCTTCCGCCTCAGGCGTTTCTACCTCGTGATCGTGCGCGACATTGTGGACACCATCGTCAGCGCCGGTGTCCTCGGCATGATTGTCTTCCTGTTCCGCGTCTTCGTGGATTTCCTGGGGTTCGAAGCCCTCGTCCTCTTCCAAGGAGTCGTGCCCATCCGATTCGCGCTGGTGCTCTTCTTCGGACTCGTACTCAGCGCGATCGCCGTCGATTTTCCCGTCGGACATTGTCATTACCCATTTTCTGTCTGGCACGTTCTACCGGTGCATGAAGTAGTTGATGATCTTGGTCACGATTGTGTTCACGATGTTGTCGACGACGAAGAAGTAGGCCGCGAACATGAACGTAGCGGCGATTACAACCCACGTTGTCGCGAGCACCTGTTTGCGGCTCGGCCACGTGACGCGGCGCATCTCCGCCTTCACCTCTTCGATGTACGATTTCGTCTGTTGAGGCCAACCCAGGGCCTTGCTCGTGTCCATAGATATAACTTGTGAAAATAGACCTGCCAAACCACTGCCGCCCGCAGCATACGATGACGGCAAGAGTTGTAATCTGGCAGGGGCAGAGGGATTCGAACCCCCACTCGCGGTTTTGGAGACCGCTGGTCTGCCGTTAAACCTATGCCCCTACGGTGCTGCTACCGACTCGCGGCTTGAGCGAGTTGAATCTACCTAGTTTCCTAGCCTAGCAGAATTCGGCGATTACTTCGTTTCCCGATGCGGCTGGTGCTTGCGGCAAAAGGGGCAGAACTTCTTCATCTCCAATCGTTCTGTGGTTGTCTTCTTATTCTTTGTTTTGCTGTAGTTCCGGTTCTTGCATTCGTTGCACTGGAACTGAATAATTTCACGCGGCATAATACATTCCTAAATACGCCCAGGAAGAGCGCTATTCCAAAATCTCCGTAACCGTTCCGGCGCCGACGGTGCGCCCGCCTTCACGAATCGCAAAACGCAGGCCTTTGTCCATCGCAACCGGCGTGATCAACTCGATCTCCATCGATACGTTGTCGCCCGGCATCACCATCTCCATGCCTTCCGGCAACTTGGCTACACCCGTCACGTCCGTGGTGCGGAAATAAAACTGCGGCCGATACCCGTTGAAGAACGGCGTGTGGCGTCCGCCTTCTTCCTTCGACAGCACGTACACTTCACCCTTGAACCGCTTATGCGGCTTGATGGTGCCCGGCTTCGCAATCACCTGGCCGCGCTCGACATCGTTCTTTTCAATACCGCGCAGCAGCAAGCCCACGTTGTCGCCCGGCCCGGCCTTCGTCGAGCAGCTTCTTGAACATCTCGACGCCCGTCACAACCGTCTTGCGCGTGTCCTGAAAACCGACGATCTCCATTTCCTCGCCGACCTTGCAGATGCCCTTTTCGATGCGGCCCGTCACCACCGTGCCGCGCCCCTGAATCGAGAAAATGTCTTCAATCGGCATCAGAAACGGCTTGTCGATCACACGCTCCGGCAGCGGAATGTACGCATCCACCTTCGCCATCAGCTCGTCGACGCTGGCTTCCCACTTCGCTTCGCCGTTCAATGCGCCGAGCGCGCTCACGCGCACCACCGGCAGCGTGTCGCCCGGAAACTGATAGCTCGACAGCAGCTCACGCACTTCGAGTTCAACCAGCTCCAGCAGTTCGGCATCGTCCACCATGTCGACTTTGTTCAGAGCGACAACGATGTACGGCACACCCACCTGGCGCGCCAGCAGAATGTGTTCCCGCGTCTGCGGCATGGGGCCGTCGGTGGCGGCGACCACCAGAATTGCGCCGTCCATCTGGGCCGCGCCCGTGATCATGTTCTTGATGTAGTCGGCGTGACCGGGGCAGTCGACGTGCGCGTAGTGACGGTTCGCCGTCTCGTACTCGACGTGCGCCACCGCGATCGTGATGCCGCGCGCCTTCTCTTCGGGCGCATTGTCGATGGAATCGAAGCTGCGGAACTTCACCTTCGGATTGTGCTTTGCGAGCGTCTTGGTGATCGCCGCCGTCAAGGTCGTCTTGCCGTGATCGATGTGCCCGATCGTCCCGATGTTTACGTGCGGCTTGCTGCGGTCAAATTTCTCTTTCGCCATGTGTCGTTCTCAAAAACAATTTTCTAGATATTTTGGATTCTTCTGTCCGTCTGGAAAGAAGGAGGCTAGAAGGGTGAAGACACACCCATCCTGTGGCACACCCATCTGTAAACATACCACGGTTGCAAGTGGACGATAAGCGCCGCTTTCAACCTAAACTTAAGCGGCTATTTGTTCTTTTTCAGGTGCTTCGGCGGGCTGAGAAGCGTTGGCAGCGGCCGCTTTCACCCGACTGGTGCGGACGAGTTCACGTTCGAGCCTGGTTTCCGCCATTGCAACGGCGTATTTGTGCTGTTGCGACTTGCGATTTTCATTGTTTTCGCGGCGTTGTTCCTGAGCCTCAGCGCGCTTTTGCGATTCGAACCCAATTTCGGCGTCCAGCCTTTGCTTTCTTCGTTTTAGAAGCTCTGCGGAAGCGCGCGCGTAGGCGCGATCGTGGTGGGCTTGGTAGCGGAGATAGCGTTCGAGTTCGGGGCGCACGGCGATTTCAGCCTGATTGCCGGCGAGCTGGTCGCCGGTTTGCGGCTTCACGACGAAGCAAGCTTCCTGATAGCGGCGCGCGCGTTGCGCAAGCCACATGCTTTCGGCCATTTTCTTGACCAGTTCGATTTCGGCGATGCCGACGGGATTTTCGTCGTCCATGAGTTGGTCGAGCAGAGCGTCGAAGCGGTCTTGGTGTTCGCCCGCGAGCACACGAAACTGGCCCAGCAGGCCGTGGGTGGTGCGGTTCTGAGCGGATTTTGCGCGGCCCTCTTCCGTGACGGGACCGCAGGATTTTTGCGCGTTCGCGCGATTGGCTTGAAGCTTTCGAAGTGAAGTAAACATGAGAGTCTTCTCGCACACGAGCATGAAATATGGGCGTGCGGGGCGAGAGCAAAAAAGCGGGTAAAGCGATGTAGGGGAGGGAGATAATTTTCGGGGTGGGGTTGTCACCCGCGGTTTTGCTGGCTGGGTTAGGAAAAATCCTACCCCGCAGTGAGTACGAATTATCTTGAACTCCCTTCGAATTTGCCTTATTATCTGAAACTGTTAGTGAAAATTTAGACGCGCTGCCGCAGATGACCTGATCTTCTTCCGCGCCGGCGAGCCGAGGGAGATCTGCGGTTATGCAAGGATTCGTGTGTTCGTTTTGTCCTATTATGCGGCGCGTTGCACGGCGCAAGCCCGCATGCAGAGCGACGGCGTTGGTGGCCGCTTTTTTAAGCCTCGCGGCCAGCTTGCCGGCGCAGCTTCAACCGCCTAACTTGCAGCCGTCCGACAAGCCGGACGCGGTGCTGATTACCGTGACGCGCTTCGGCCCGTATCCGGCGACGATAAGCCACAGCGGGCTCAAACCCTTCGTGCTTTGCCTTGTAAACCGCTCGGGAGTTCTTGACGACACGTTTTCACTGGTGCAGGGTCCCGTGGGCGTAGCCGCGGTTTCCTTGCTCGATCTTCACTCGACGGCCGCGAAGCAGCGCGATCATGCAGTGATCTTTCCGCTGCCAGGAACGTACCGCATGATTTTCCAGTCTCATCCGGGCTGGTCGGTGACGTTCAACATTACGGCGAACTGAGGGATGAATCCGATGAAACTCGAAAGCGGAACTTGTTTAGTGCGGCGGCTCTGTTGGGCGCTGGCTCGCTTCTCTTGGTTACAGCCAGGGCTATCGAAGTATCGCCGCTCGACGGCTACACGCCCGGCCAGTCCATGCCCGGTTCGCCCGCTGGAACGTATGCCTTGAGCGGATTTGAAAGTTACAATCCGGCCAACGGGCAGTTGTCGCTCAATATTCCGGTGCTGACCGTCAAGGGACGCGGGCCCGTCAGCGTGCCGCTCATGGTGCAACTGACTCCGCCGATCTGGGACATGACCGCGAACGGCAACGCCGATGGATTGCGGTCCGCATGGGCTGCCAGGGATATCAGTGGAGCTATGCGGCGGGCACAAGCGGCTGGCTGGCGCCGAACTTTATGGGGCGGGCCAGATGGTGTTCCGCTCGTCGGGCGATTATTGCATCGATAACGGGCAGCAATGGGACAGCGTGCTGACACGCGCAACCTTTACCGCTCCGGACGGTACGGAAACCGAATTCATCGATACCAACAGCAACGGCACTCCGAAACCCGGCAACCAAGGGTACAATCGCGGAACGTCCTTCATCGCCGATAACGGGTACATGACTAAGCTTCACCGCCAGCAGCCCGATTTTCGACACGACCGCGTGTGCGGCTGCAGACCACGTATCCGTCGGGGACCATGGTCCTGCGCGACGGCACCAGGTACACGATCGCGAACGGGGCGGTGACACAGATTGAGGACAGCAACGGAAACCTGACCACCTGGGGCAGCACGATTACGGACTCGATTGGGCGCACTTATCAGATCTCTTCCTCAAGCGGCGTGGATCAGATCCAATTCGTGGGGTACTCGGGTCCCATCAAAATCAAGCACAGTTCGCTTGATGCGGTACTCGCTTCGGGCGAGTCGATCGAGACGTATGGTCAACTGTGGTCGCTTGACGCAATACGTCTCACAACGCAAATCAGCAGTTCGACCCGAACGATCTGGTCTCGGAGATCGATTTTCCCGACGGCTCAACGTACACGTTCACGTATCACGCTTATGGCGACGTGGCGCAGATCACGTTGCCCACCGGCGGTTCCATCCAATACGACTACGCCGCCATGGGTTATTCCGCTCCGACTGGGTACTATAGCGTCAATCTCGGGAGTCCGGATAATTCGGTGGCGGGTCCAACGATGTACGCGCTCACGCGCCAGTTGAGCGAGCGGCGGCAGTATACCGGCGGCAATTACGTGGGCAAAACCGATTATTTTGGAACCAGCGAGATAGATAATTACGATCCGTCGGGAAACCGGCTTTCGAAACAAACGTACACAATCGGCGGCGGGACCCTTCCCAGCTCAGGGACGAATTACAACCCACCGCAGTATGGGCAGCAAACGAGCACGAATTACTACGACAAGGACGGATCGACGCTGCTTGAGTCGGTAACTACCGGGTTTGTACAGAATAACTGCCAGGTGAACTGCGCGACTGTACAGACCGTCAGCAGCTAACATGAACGGGGCGGTGAAACAGGCGAGCTATAGCTACGATCAGTACAACAACGTTACCGATGAAAAGGACTACGATTGGGGCAACGGCGGGCCGGGATCGCTGCTACGCGAGATACAAACCTCCTACGTGACAAACCCCAGTTACATCGGCCTGAATATGGTGGGCTTGCCGCAGTTGACGCAGGTGTTGAATGGCTCAGGCGACCGTGGTGGGCCAAACGCATTTCGCTTATGACGAGACAGTCGCTGATGGACGATCCGGGCATTGTTCAACACGACGGGAACTATGGAACCGGCAACACGGTGCGCGGGAATTTGACCAACCCGGCGCAGTGCCTGAATCACCGCGCAATTGCGTATACGTCAACAACGCCGTGCAATACGACATCGCGGGAAACGTGGTCATTGCGAGCGACCCGCTTTCCAACGTGACAATATCCTATACAACGACGACGGGCAAAACAAGTATGCGTTTCCCACTTCGATGTCGAATCGCGCTGAACCAGATGACGCGCAGCCAGTTACAACTACAACATCGGCAAGCCCACGTCAACGACGGACCTGAATGGCAACACGATGACGTACACGTACAATGACCCCCTGGGACGTCTGACGAACACCCAACGTCCGAATGGCGGCGCGAACAGCGTGACTTACGAAAACCCGGCCTGGACGATCTTCTGCACCGACCAAAAAACGACCAACGACTGCGGACTGCAAACCCAAGTTGTCTACGACGGCTTCGGACGGCTTCACGGAGAAGCGACACCATCGAGAACACCGCGAGTTTCATAGCGGCAAACACCTACTACGGCGCATGGGACGCGTGTCTTCCCAGACCAATCCAACCCGCATCAACACCACCACATCATCCTGGACGTCCGACGGGCTGGGTTACTTAACAACCTATAGCCTACGACGGGCTGAGCCGGAATACGCAGGTGCAAACGTCGGATAACGCCACGGCTTCGACCAGCTACTACGGCAACAACTATACGGCAACCGACCAGGCAGGAAACAGTATTGAGTACTGGGTGGACGGGCTGGGGCGAACGGTACGCCGTGAATCAGAATCCGGCGGGTTGGGATATCAGACCTGGTATGGATACGATGCGTTAGGAGATTAGTAAGTGCGATTAACGGAGGCCAGTACCGGAACTTCTGGTACGATTCTTTAGGGCGACTGACGCAGGCGACGAATCCAGAGAGCGGATTGGTCACTTACAATTATGATGCGGCCAGCAATCTTACTTCGAAGACAAGACAACCGCGGAATCACGACAGGTTACAGTTATGACGCGCTAAATCGGATGATACGCAGGAGTTCGACGGATTCGAGCCTAAGCGGCTGGTATTACTACGACCAGAATTCGTATCAGAATCCGGTCGGGCGGCTGACACAGGTTGCCGAATCGGTGGTCAATGATCCGGGTACGCTGACTACTTATGGGAATGCCGATTCGATTGGCAACGTGAAACAAAGCACGCAATCCATCAACAACGTCAATTACAACTTCAGCTACAGCTATAACCTGGGCGGTGCGCTGACAGGCGAGACTTACCCGAGCGGAAGGAATCTGCAGATCAGTTACGACGGGGTGGATCGGCCCACCGCCGTGACCGGCGCATACGGCGGGAATTCGACGAACTATGTATCGAACGTGAATTACTTTCCGCACGGCGCGCCGAACTGCGAGTGGTATGGGAAAAATGGGCCTAATGACAACAGCATCGTGCCGTGTTACACGTATAACAGCCGCTTGCAGCCGGACCAGATCTATTCGACACTGAATAACGACGGGTATGACAGCACCTGGGTGCAATACTTCGCGTTTGACTGGGGCTCGTCGAATAACAACGGGAATCTGTTGGGGATGTTCGAGTTGACGGGGAACTTCGTGATCTGGAGCTCGATGACGGAGTACTACGATAGTTTCGGCTACGATGCGGTGAATCGCCTGACAGGAGCGACGGATTCGAACAGCGCGTGCGGGGGTACATGCTGGTCGCGCGGATTCGGGTACGATCAGTGGGGCAACATGTGGGTGTCGAGTAAACAGTGGGGTGCCGCTGGCGGGCAACACGCCGACGTTCGAACATATTCAACTCCGGTAACAATCAGATGAACGGCCAGTACTACGAAGCCTCCGGAAATCAAACTTCGCTGAACGGGAACACGGCAATTTACGATGCGCTGGGCCGGATGATGTCGATAGCGGAGCAGCCCGCGTTCGGCGGTGGGACGGAAACTCTGGCTTACGACGGATTAGACGAGCGGGTGTTGAAAACGACTCCGGGCGGGAACACGACCTACGTCTATGACGTATTCGGCGGTTTGGCGGCGGAGTATACGGGATCCGACGGTTTCGAAAGAGTACATTCCGTTCAATGGTCAGACGGTGGCGATTGTGAACGCAAGCGGCAGTCCGTGCGCGACGTGTTACCTCAAATTACGATCATTTAGGCAGCGTGCGGCTGGTGACCGATCAGAACCACAACGTGGTTGCGCGTCACGATAACTCCCGTTCGGCGAAGAGTATGCCGGCTCGGCGGATCGGACGGGGAGCTTGCAGTTCGGCTATGCCGATGGCGTGAGCCCGCGCTTTACGGGGCAGTATCGGGACTCGGAAACGGGAAACGACTACTTCAATGCGCGGTATTTCGGGGCGGCGCTGGGGCGGTTTACAAGTCCCGATCCGGCGAATGCGGGCGCGAAGATGAATGACCCGCAGACCTGGAATCCGTACAGCTATGTGCGGAATAACCCGATGAATGCGACGGACCCGAGCGGGATGAGGATCTACCAGCAGGGCGGCTGCTGGTTCAACGAAACTAGCTCTGAGACGGTCAATTTCGTTGGCATCGGCTCTGCTGTCAACTACGACACTAGTTTGCTGGGATGCAGCTTTATAACCGGGTCGTTGACTTGGCTAGAGGGATTCAAATGACTCAACGGAATTCTCTCTCCCCCTACAGCTAGTCAGACGGCAAGCAATCCGCCGGCTCAGCAGAGTCAACCGCAACCGGCAAGGAATGGGACGTTTACGCGCATGCCTCTACCAACTAGCCATTTGAACTGCTCTAGCCTAGGCACTTCATACGTGGCCCCACCAAATTTCAGCTTAAGGGCTATCGTGGGAGCGGGACAGGCTGCAGGTCGAAACCTATTTGCCTTACGCCGGGCAGTTGGGCAAGGTGGCACCTTCGATTTTCAACGTGTCACCGACTCGGCTGGCAACATTCAGTTCTATAGCAGTTACACGCCCGTTTCGAACTTTGCAGTAGGGGCTTATGAATTTGGATCGGGTTTTACCAGGGGACAGGGGGACTTCCTTTCGAATCTATACGCAACATTGTTCTCTTCAAATGCTGGAGATCTCAAGCAAGCTCTCTACAGGCATCTAGGCTATGACGCTGCTGCGAAGGGAGATGCTCATTGTTCTCCGAATTGATAGCAGGAGACAGGCCGAGTGCGGCAGAGCGGCTGAGCCTCGCGGTTCTCGCTTTGAACGTGCTAGGCGTCATAGCCTACCTACTATGGGCATCGCAAACATGGGTCGCACCGCAAGAAAAGGGAATGAACACCACCGCTCCTGGCGATGCCCTGGTTTGGGGTGCATTCGCCCTGCCTCTTTTTGCTGCTTTCTTCATCTTGAATCTTGTTTGGGGATTTCTGATTGTGTTCCAAAGGCGCTGGCGAACAGGCCGCTTGTGGCTAACTGCTTTGATTGTTTGGATCATTGCGATCGTGGTCGATGTTCTGCGACATCACTGACGTCTGGTTCACGGTGCCCGATCCCCCCGTACCGGCAAAGAACGGGACGACAAAACCGGGCTACTATCAGTCCAGCGGGTCGTCATCGATAGTTACTCTTACGACTACGAAGGCACTAACGGAGGCGAGTGCGTTCATGGGCAGCGTCTTCGGACCTGACGGGACGATGCTCGGGGCCGTGATTAGGAGTCAGTTTGGTGCTGGCGGAAATATTTCGTATGTGAATTCAACGCATCGTGTTTACGTCGGACCGATCGTTCTCGTCGCGCCCGGGCAGATTGGCGGAGGCGGAGGCCTCAGCTTCAGCTACACGCAGATTCCAGCCACTCAGAACGCCAATTCGATTGCGGATGGAACGAGCTACGGTGTGGCGTTACAGCCATCGCCATTGCTGGGGATCCCGTTGTTACAAAATCGCTAGGTAGCGGGCCTCCGTTGGCAGGGTATCAAGTTGGTACCCGCTCTGCTGTCTCGTTCAGCGCTTCCCATAATTTTTGTCTTTGGCACTGCGGATGCTAGACCGACTCGTTCATATAGGCCTGTGGGTTGCGTTTGGCATTACCGTAGCGGTAATGCTCGTGAATGCGTTTTACATGGTGATCTCACCGAGGGCCTGGTTCGGACTGCCTAAGGTGGTTGGGCCTTCCAGGCGTCCTGACAACAGAGCATTACGGCTCAGGGTGGGGAGGGTTGCAGGTACGCATCCTGGGCATGATAATCATTGCGACTGCTGGGTGGATTGCATACGAACTGCTCTCGTCGGGGGCTGGCAAGTAAGTGGCTCCGCGGAAGGCAAGTTAGCTACACCTGGCTAGTACGGCGTCGTGGGTACAAAACCGACCAGGCGGGAAACAGTATAGAGTACTGGATGGACGGGCTGGGGCGCACGGTAAAGGTGAGTCAAAATCCCGGCGGACTGGGGTATCAGACCTGGTATTACTATGACGCGTTGGGCGATTTGGTGAGTGTGAATAATGGCGGCCAGTACCGCAACTTCGCGTACGACTCTTTGGGGCGGTTGACGCAGGCGACGAATCCGGAGAGCGGATTGGTCACTTACAACTACGACGCCGCGAGTAATCTGATCAATAAACTCGATAACCGGGGCATCACAACGGTTTATCATTATGACGCGCTGAATCGGATGATACGCAGGAGTTCGACGGATTCGAGCATAAGCAGTTGGTATTCGTATGACCAGACACAATTCAGCAACGCACTAGGGCGCTTGACGCAGATTGCCGAATTAGGCGGGCATAATCCGGGTACCGTGACCACTTACGAGAATGCCGATCCCGTAGGCAACGTTCTGCAAAGTGCGCAGTCGATCAACAACGTGAATTACAACTTCAGTTACAGCTATAACCTGGCCGGCGCGCTGACGGGCGAGACTTACCCGAGCGGAAGGAACCTGCAGATCACTTACGACGGGCAGATCGGCCCACTACCGTGACCGGCGCATATGGCGGGAATTCCACGAATTATGTATCAAACGTGAATTATTTGCCGCACGGCGCGCCGAATCGCGAATGGTACGCGAACAGCATCGCGCCCTGTTATACGTATAACAGCCGCTTGCAACCTTATCAGTTTTATTTACGCTGAATAACGACGGTTATGACAGCACCTGGCTGCAATACTTTGCGTATAACTGGGGATCTTCGAATAAAAAATGAATCTGTTGGGGATGTACGAATTACAGGGGAACTTTGTTACGTATAGCTCGATGCCGCAAGACAACGATAATTTCAGCTACGACGCGGTGAATCGGCTGACGCAAGCGACGGATTCGACCAGCGCGTGCGGAGGCTGGTGCTGGGAGCGCGGATTCGGATACGATCCACGGGGCGACATGTGGGTATCGAGTAACAGTGGCGTGCCGCTGGCGGGAAACACGCCGAAGCCGAACATCTTCAATTCCGCGAATAACCAGATGAACGGGCAGAGTTACGACGCCTCCGGCAATCAAACTTCGCTGAACGGGAACACGGCAGATTTACGATGCGATGGGCCGGGTGATGTCGATTGCGGAGCAGCCTCGTTTGGCGGCGGGACGGAAACGCTGGCTTATGACGGCGTGGAGAGCGCGTTCTGAAGACGACGCCGGGCGGCAACACGACATACGTCTATGACGTTTTTGGCGGCTTGGCGGCGGAGTATTCGGGATCGACGGTTTTGAAAGAATACATTCCCTTCAATGGGCAGACGGCGGCGGTGGTGAACGCAAGTGGCAGTCCCTGTGCGACGTGTTACCTCAGTTTTGACCACTTAGGCAGCGTGCGGCTGGTGACGGATCAGAACCACAACATGGTGGCGCGTCACGACTATCTGCCGTTCGGCGAAGAGTATTCCGGCTGGGCGGATCGGCCCGGCAGCTTGCAGTTTGGCTACACCGACGGAGTCAGCCAGCGCTTTACGGGCCAGAACCGGGATGCGGAGACGGGCAATGACTTTTAATGCTCGGTATTTTGAGTGGCGTTGGGAAGGTTTACGAGTCCGGACCCGATGAACGCGGCCGCGAGTCTGAATGACCCGCAGACGTGGAATGCGTACAGTTATGTGCGGAATAACCCGATGAACGCGACGGACCCGAGCGGGATGGACTCTGTTACGCCCTTCTCCATCACAACAATCTGTGGTCTACCCTGTTTCAACATCGGCTCGACGTACAGTCTTGATTGGCTATTCGGCGACGGTCCTCTCAATCCGAACCGCTTCCGGCTACTCGGAACAGACCCGCTGAGCGGCTACTCGGCCGGTAAATCCGCGCCAACGCCGGCGGGGCAAGAGCAGCAGCCGGCAAAAAGCTGTCCGTCGGTTCCAGCGCACCCGGCAAATTATCCACCTCAGGTCTTGTACGACTTCGGTGTAAACTCGTCAAACTCGCTTTCTGACAACCTCAGCCCAGATTTAGCGAAGACATTGGCGTATGCGGGGTTGGTCGCGCCTAATCAACCCTTCGACTTCAAGAACCAACCGAGTCCTGGTGCCAACCCCCAGTATCGAGCTTACGGTAACTTTGCGTTCGGGGTGTTCGGCTACTCTCTTGGGTTCTCTTCCACGTACATCAAGTGGGGTGCCGGCGTGGCCTCCTACACCAATATGCTGTTTCACGGCAAAATCCCCAAGCAGAGTTGGGGAACGCGAGTTACAGGAACTCCATACGGGGACAACCCGCAGGAACAGCAAGAGATCCAGGCCGGCTATCGGTGGGCCCAGATGCATGCGGCGGGCAAATGTTGAGGGTACGATCCGCGACATTGATGGCTGTTGTCCTAACGCTGTGTTCCTGCCGTTCTGTGCCGGACGACACGATATTGCGGAGCTTCGACCAGCACAAGGACACTCTTGAACGACTCGCGAAGATGACGGTCAGTGACCATCTCAGTTGCCCGATTCCGGCATCAGGTAAAGTGGATTGCGTTCCGCCGCCCAAATTGGCCATGTACCAAAGCCTCTTGCGAGCAGCGCACGTGTTTGCCCGTTCGCCACAGTGGGATCGTAACTGCATCCTGTTTCCGTCTGTGGAGGAATCTGCCTTGCTGGCGATGCATGCTCATGCGAGGGGCTACGCCTATGCTGTTCGCTCACCATTGCTTCCGAAAACGCTGGACACCGCAGCCGAATCGGGCGAAAAGGACATGGCCTTCAGGCCAATAAGGGGTGATTGGTACCTGTACTTCAGCGCATAATTCTCCCAAAGAAGGTGATCCATATCGGGAATTCCCGAGTTTGGATTGTGATGGCTACCGCGCTGCGAGAAGCGTCCTTCCACAAACCACAAAACAAGCTACAGAATTTGGCGGCTTCCTTTACAAAAACAGCAATGGTCGCTACTCATATTCGAATCCGGTGGCCGGTACTCCGACCACATACCGACGCTTTTTAGTAGCCCTCAAGCGTTGGTCTCCGGAGTCGTGGGCTGGTTCCACTCGCATCCTCTATTGCCTGACTACAACAGCGACATGTTTTCGGGCTACGACCTTCAGGACACGCGTAAGACGGGGCCAAGCTACTTGGCGACTCCGACGGTCGGATTCTAAAGCTGGCGATAGATCCTAAGGGCTTTCCGCAACCACCGACGTTGGGAGTGGGACCTGCCAAGTTCCTTAGTCTATGACCATTCGGAGGATTAGAACATGACATCGTTCAGGGTCTTCGTTTTAAGTATCGTCTTAGCTCTTGCGGCATCTCTTTCTGTCGCGCAATCCCCGGGCCTTGGAGTACCGAAATCAGTTGTTCCCAAGGATGGATTTGTACCCACTGCAACGGTAGCGGTTGCCATAGCAGAAGCGGTGCTTATTCCTGTATACGGAAGGCAGCAAATTGCTTCTGAACGGCCATTCAAGGCCGAGCTTTCAGGTGGGTGTGGGATGTAAATGGACACTGATTGATGAGCCCCCCGGGTCGCCGTGTCCAGGGGGAACCGCTCAAGTGAAGATTTCAAAAAAAACAGGTGAAATCCTCTTTATGACTCATTACCAGTGACAGCGTGGTAAAGACTCAGACGCCTACGGCGCTGGCGTGCCGGCTAAATAGGCGCCCACGGATCGCTACGACAATTTGGATCATTCATTCGAAAATCGGCAGCGTTGCTATGCGGCTTCGTTCGGTGCTTGCAACCCTTGCCGATGCGCTGCCCAAGGCGGCAGGCAGCAGATCGCGCGGAAACACAAAGAGAGTTCGGCGCATGGCGAGCTGTTTGACCAAACTTCGCTCGGCGTAGAGCGCCCGTTCCAGTTGAGCCTTCTCAGGCGATCGGCTACGCGCGAAGTAGGCGAGATAAACGGTGGCCGGTTCGGTGGCGTGGAGCACCGTCATCGCTTGTGTAACTGCCTCCGGGGAGTCAACGCGAGAGGACGGAATCAGCGCATGCCGCACGGCCAGCCGGGCACGACGCTCCTCATCAGAGACGTGACGCATCCGGCATTTTTCCAAGTCTTGCCGAAACGTCAATAAACCTGATGGCATTTCATCGGTTAAAGCCGGTCCGATCTTCTTCAGTTCGACGGAACAAATCGCCGGAACCCGTCGTCTATTTGTGAGTCCTATATTAGGGACCAACAAATATGACCACAACTTCACCGGATCGGGAATGGAAAAAAGGAAGCGCCGAGCTTCTGGTCTTGTCGTTGCTCGAGGATCAGCCGCGCCACGGCTATGACATTTCAAAGCTGATCCAGATCCGATCGGGCGGCGTTTTGCGATTTCACGTCACCTCCCTCTATCCGCTGCTGTACCGGCTGGAGGATCGGGGCTGGATCGCAAGCCGTTGGGTAGAAAAGGCGGAGCAGCGAAGAAGGCGTTATTACAGGCTGACCCCGGAAGGCCGAAAAGTGCTTCGCTCTCAACGAAAGAGCTGGAAGGAATTCGTCACGGCCATGAGTCTGGCTACAGGAGTCGAAAATGCCTGATTGGAAGCGTATCGTTCAGGATCGGATCGCGACGTTGCGCCTCGATCCGACCGCCGAGTCGGACCTCATCGAGGAATTTTCGCAGCATCTCGAAGATCGCTATCGCGAATTGCGAAGCGGCGGAGCAAGCGACGAGGAAGCGTACCGGAACACCATCTCGGAGCTGGATGACACCTATCCGCTGCGGACAGAGTCGGGCAGGGCGCAACGCATGGCGAAATACGACCCGGTGCCGATCGGCGAAGCAAGACCAGGCAGCTTAGGGCTCAGTAACTTCCTGGAGGTCCTGTGGAGAGACCTGCGCTATGCCGGCCGCACTATGCGGAAAAGCCCCGTGTTCGTTCTGTTCGTGGTTCTGACGCTGGGTATCGGGATTGGAGCGAACACCACCGTCTTCACCGTCATCAACACCCTGATTTTGAATCCTCTGCCGGTTCCGGACTCTTCCGGATTGGCGGCGGTTGGCTTGATGAGAGCGCGGAGTACGTCAACATCGAGCGCGCCGCTGCCGCTCTCCTACGCGGATCTGAAGGACTATCAAGCTCGGAACCGAGTCTTCCGCTCGCTGGCCGGTTACACATCCTCACGGCCCGTCACCTGGCAGGCGGCCGGCGCATCGGAGGGGATGTTCAGCGAGTTAGTAACAGGCAACTATTTCTCGACTTTAGGCCTCAAGCCCGCCATCGGCCGCTTTTTTTTGCCCGAAGAGGACACCACCCCCGGCGCGCACGCCGTGGCGGTCATGAACTACGGGACTTGGCAATCGCGCTTCGGCGGCGCGGCCGACATCATCGGCAGAACCCTGCGCCTCAATCACGTTGTCTTTACGGTCATCGGTGTCGCGCCGCCCCATTTCATTGGAGTGAATGGAATTTTCGGTCCTGATTTGTGGGTACCGGCCACGATGGCCGAACAGTTATTGCCGAATGAGATGCAGGGTGCGTTCAGCGATCGCGGCAAGGCGCTTTTTCAGGGAGTGGGGCGGCTCAACCCAGGTATCGGGCGGGCCCAGGCGCAAGCCGATATGACGACCGTAGCGGCGGATCTGGCGCGCGAATACCCGGCCATCGATGAGGGCCGCGGGGTCATGATACTACCCGTCCGCGATGTTCTGTTGGCCAATACCGGCAGCAGCTCCACGCAGATCTTCGTCGCCGGCGCCGGATTATTGATCGTGGTGGGAATCGTTTTGTTGATCGCGTGCTCGAACGTCGCGAATCTGCTGCTTGCACGCTCAGCGGCAAGGCAACAGGAGATGGCCGTCCGCCTCGCCATAGGAGCAAGCCGCCACAGGCTGGTGCGTCAGCTCCTCACGGAGAGCGTGCTGCTCGGATTGCTCAGCGGCGTCGCTGGCATCTTCATCGCTTATGCGGGACTGCATCTCTTATTCGGGGCTCTGCCCTCATCCGCCAATTTCGTGACGCCCAAGCTCGATACCACCGTCTTCGCTTTTGCGCTGACCGTCTCCCTCGCCACAGGCTTTCTGTTCGGGACCATCCCCGCTTTCAAGGCTTCACGTACGGGAGTGGCGGAAACGCTTAAGGAAGAAGCTCGCACAACGAGCGGAAGCCGAAAAAGGGTTACGCTTGCAAACGTTCTGCTGGTGGGCCAGGTGGCATTTTCATTTCTGTTGCTGGTGACTGCCGCGCTGTTCTTGCGAAGCATCGCGCGGGCCTACGATATAGATCCCGGCTTCCAGACCGCCCATCTTGCGGTCTTCTTTACAAATCCGCAGCAGGCCGGGTACGGAAAACCGCAGATCAAAGCATTCGGCAAGGACGTCCGCGAGCGCGTGGCCAGAATTCCTGGCGTCAAGTCCGTGTCCTGGGCGTCGAACTTGCCGCTCTGGGCGCGCAGCGTGAGTGGATTGCAGGTGGAAGGCCATCAAGCACGATCGCAAGCAGACAAAATCCCGGCGATTGTCGATACAGTAGACACGAATTATTTCGAGACCGCCGGCGTGGCGCTCGAAAGCGGGCGCGAGTTCACGAACTTGGACCAGGAGAACTCTATGCCGGTAGTCATTGTCAATGAGAAGATGGCGCACGATTATTGGCCGCGCGGAAACGCATTAGGGAAGCGCATTCAGCTTCCGGGCGAACAACAGATGCGGCAAATTGTAGGCGTAGCGCGCAACGCCAGTTATACCAATTGGGGGGAGCCGCCCCAACTTTGCGTCTACGTGCCTCTGGAACAGAACTATGGCGGCGTGATGGCCTTGTATGTGCGTAGCAAGGGAGATCCGCAACAGATCATGCTCCCCGTTCAACGCGAAATACATGCCGAGGCGCCACAAATTGTGGTCAGCAACCCGCGAACCGGGCGCCAAATCATCGACGGAGGTTTGTTTGGGCCCAGAATGGGCGTCGCGTTGCTGAGCGTGTTCGGGCTGCTGGCGCTGGGGCTGGCAAATATCGGCTTATACGGCATCCTGGCGTATTCCGTCAATCAGCGCAAACGAGAGATCGGATTGCGCATGGCATTAGGCGCGGCCCAGACAAGCGTGCTTCGTCTGATCTTGAAGCAAGGTATGTCGCTGGTTATGACAGGCGTGCTGATTGGGTTTGCGGCGGCGCTCCTGGTCGGGCGCTTGGTGAGCCGGATGCTGTATGGCGTAAGCGCAGGCGATCCCATCAGCGTAGCGGGAGCCGCAGTGGTGCTGTTGGCCGTCGCCCTGTTGGCCTGTTATCTCCCGGCCCGCTGGGCGAGCCGCGTCGATCCATTAGTGGCCTTACGCGAGGGCTGACGGGAGAGAGCAAGCCGCAAACGATGGATACAACAAGCATGCGTGCTCGGCCGATTCTATGCTGCTCTGTAGTTGGCGCATTGCTGACGGCGAAGGCGACCACACCTGCCGTCAACACGAGCCAGGGGTCCTATCGGCTGCCGTTTGCGGATGGAACGCGGGTGAAAGTGTTCGACGATTTTCTCACTCACCGCCCCATCGGCCGTGTGGATCTGTTTGCGATCGAGGGTGTACCCCCTTACAGCGTCGTCGCGGCGGCGCCGGGGCGTATTGTCGCTATCCAGGACGCATACAGCGAGCAGCAGTCCGGACGCGCGGCAAAGGACTGCCGCAATAACTATATATGGATCGCTCATCGCAATGGCGAGTGGACAAACTATTCACATATCGCACACAACACAGTGACGAAAAAGGCTAAGCTCAAGGTCGGCGATTGGGTGAAGGCCGGTCAGTACCTCGGCGACGAGGGGGCCGTGGGATGTGCCATGCTCCAGCACGTGCATTTCGAGGTAGCGGTACCCGACCACGAAATACCGCTGGACCCAGGCGGCTTCCTGACCGATAACGATGGCGGAAAACGTGAGCGAAACCCGCGGTTTTGTGGCGTGCCAGGCAATATCGCCACCAAGGATGAAACTTACTTGGCAGGACCCTGTTGAGGCTCGGTCATGGTGAGGGGGTAAGCGTACGAATTCCTCTGTGCTCGGTTTTCAGGACATCGACAAAGCAAAAATCACGCTCGTTGGTGGCAAGGGTGCGAACCTGGGGGAGCTTTCCAAGATGGAAGGAATACTCGTTCCAGATGGCTTTTGTATTTCCACCGAAGCCTTTCAGAGGATCATTGGGGCAGGGCGGTCCATCGACGAACGGCTTGATCGGTTATCGCTTCTTAAACTAGGAGACCGGAAGAAAATCAGTGAGCTCAGCGGCGAGATTCGCAGGCTCATCGAAGGCATAGCCATCCCCGCAGACATTCAAGGGAGGCACGCAAGAGCGGGAGATTGAGCCGGAGCGGAGAATCGGCAGATGATGACCGACCCCTTGAAACCCTTGGGATTGTCGTTCTTCCAGTTAACAGCCGCTCGACCAATGCTGAAGCGGGTGGAAGGTTGTTCGTTGACGTTACGCAAGAGCTGGCCTCGCCTGCCAAAAGGAACATCATCGTGAATGTCCTAGGAAAATCCGATCCGCTCATCAAAGACGCTCTGACGATCATCTTGGAGCGCGGAGGTTTTATAAATTCGCTAACGGATGACACAAAAGAGCCGCTTCCCGGTAAAAGCAACCAGGGTTTGTCGCCCGCTTTTTTTCAAACACTAAACGATTACGATCCCCAAATCGTTTCCGATTTGATCGGGAGCAGTCAAGCATCGATTGATGAGTTAAGACAGGACATCCAAACGAAATCAGGACCGGTTCTCTTCGACTTTATCCTCGAAGACATTGAGAAATCGAGGAAGAGCCTATCTGAATCGCAAAGTCTTGGCGTAATCATGACTGCCATGAATGCGGCATGGTGGATCAATGAAAAGATGCTGGATTGGTTAGCTGAAAAAACGCAGCCGACACGGTGTCACCGCAACAGCGGGGGCGGCGGAAAGAGAGATGAAGACGCACACTAGCCTAAACTTTGACCGGCGGGTAGACCGTTGAGCACTCAAAAAACGACTTTTGGTCGACGCGATGGTAAAAGGACTCTACGGACGCGCTTCGAACACCATGTTGAACGGCGTCTCGGTGGCGCGGCGGAAGCGCGTGAACCCACCGGCCGCGATCACATCGCGCAACCGCGCTTCTCCTGCCTGAGCGCCGAGCCCCAGCCCGACTTCCTGCGACAGCGACGCTGGTACACAAATCATCGCGGACGCAGAGTAATAAATCCGTCCGACAGGATTCAGGTTGGCGGACACGTCATCGCCGGCGAATGGTTCCACCACCATCCACGTGCCGTCAGGCAGCAACGACGCGCGCACATGAGCGGCAGCCCCGGCCGGATCGCCCATGTCATGCAAGCAGTCGAAAGAAAGCCACGAAATCGTAGCCCGTGCCCGGATATGACTTGGCGGGCGCCACGTCGAAGGTGACGCGATCGGCAACTCCGGCCGTTTCGGCCTTGCGACGGGCCTGCTCAATGGATGCATCGTGATAATCGAAACCAAAGAACCGGGACTCGGGGTAAGCCTGAGCCATCAGTATGGTGGATGCCCCATGACCGCAACCGACATCAGCCACTTTGGCGCCGGCGCGCAGCTTCGCCTCAACGCCTTCGAGCGCCGGAATCCAGCTGGTGGTCAAATTGGCCAGATAACCCGGACGGAAGAATCGCTCGCAGCCTTCGAACAGGCCTTTTTCGTGTTCGTGCCAGCCGAACCCCTTGCCGGTTCGGAAGACCTCGGTGAGCTTCTCTTCGTCCTTCATGCAGGATGCGAGCATATGGTAAAAACCGGGCAAATGGACGGGCGTGTTATCGAGCGCAAGCGCGAAAGCCTGTTCGGGCGAAAGTGAATAGCTCGCCGAGTCGGGGTGATATTGCACGTAATTGCCGGCCGCGTTCGCGTTCAGCCACTCGCGCACATACCGTTCAGACGTTCCGGTGCGTGCGGCTAGATCGGCGGGCGTGACCTGCTTTCCGTCAGCCATAGCCTTGTACAGGCCAAGCTTGTCGCCGATGACAATCAGCGCAGCGTGCAGTGACGCGCCCATGTCCTGTACGGCCTGGCCAAGCAGAGCGTTTAGTTTCTCCTGATCGATCGGTCTTGCCGATGGTTGAGGTTGAGTTGCCATCGCTTTTAGTTCTCCTTTTTCATGGAATGAATCACTCAGAGCACACTCAGGAAGTTGACCAGGTCTAGCTCGTCCCGTGGGCTCAGGACAAGTCCGAACCGGTTCTCATAGAAATGTACGACATCCAGCAGGCCCTTAGCGGAGCCGTTATGGAAGTATGGGGCGCGCGCGGAGAGGCCGCGCAGGATGGGTCCCTTGATCTTGCCGACATGAGCGAACTTGCCGTCGATCAAGGCTTGGCCGAGATCGCTAGTGGTTTTGCAGTTGTCGCTCGGCTGGCCGTTCACTAATTGGCATACGGTGATTTGCGGCAGATAGCTGATATCGATCCCGCCCATATTGACAGATACATTTGAAGCGCTCGGGTCGCCGGTGCCGATGTTCAAGGGCGTGGGGAAAGAGTGGTTGCCTACGTTGGGCGTGTCGTGGCAGGTGCCGCAAGTTCCGGTAAGCGATGGGATGCCCCCAGCGACCAGTCCGCCATCGGAAACATCGTCGTTGATGCCAGCTACCCCGGTGATGGTGACGGGTCTGGTGTTGAAGATGGCCTGCCCTCGGGCCACCGACGCTCTGAAATCATATGAAGGCAGTCCTGACCAGGCGTCGTAGAGATTGAAGAGGTTGGAAGTGAACTGACCGTCGCCCGGCGTCACCAACCCGCCCGGCTGTTCCGGACCGTTAGGGATTAAAGCGTGGATGCTCGAGTTCATGCTAATGAAGAACGGCAGTGTGGCCAAGGGTACCGGCCCCCCATTGCCGCCAGCGGAGTTCAGAGGTCCGGTGAAGAACCCGACGGATTGCGCTGTGAATAACGCCATCTCGAAATTGACGATTTCCTGCTGCTCCGCGGGTGTCGGCCTCGTACCGTCGCCCTGTGCGTGGGTAATGGTCGCATCAAGCGACTGGTGGATCAAGTCGCTTTCGAGCGACCCGGGATAGTTCGCATAAAGGATTTTGGTTGTACCCGTGAGCGGAGTGGACTCCCGGCCATCGAACATCACAGCGCTTAGGAATTGAAGATTCGTGGCCGGCAATGGCCGGCGGTACTGCGAGATTACATTGGTCTCGCTGCAGCCGTATGGATTGCTGACGGCGGTGACCGCGTAATCCGCGCCTGCGGGGACCGCCAGGAAGATGCGGATCAAGCCCCGCGTGCGCAGCAGGCTATAGGCGAAGTAACGTCCTCGAAGCGTCGAGATATCGACGTCATGATCGCAGTTCGAGCCGTCGGCCGTACGAAAGATCGGGTCCAGGCCGGCGGTCTGATCGAAGCGCAATTGGATGTTCAGGGCGGATACCGACATGCCGTCGCTCGGCTGATGGCACGACCCGCAACTTCGGCCGTTGGTGCCCAGGCTTTGGAAGAATGGGCCTGTCTGGTCGATTCCTCCACCAACCGTGCTGTAGGTCTGAGAAGCGCCGCCCGGGTTGAAGAACAAGGTCCCATTGGGGATGAACGTCCGGTTCGATGACGGCGGAAGTTGCCCCTCCACCGTTCTCGAAATGAAGATTGCTCCCACGACAAATAGCAGAGAAGCCGTTGCCGTGCTCGTGCCTTTACGAAAAAGGCGCCCCATAACTTAGCCCTCCGTCAGTCTCTACGTTCTGATCCCAGACTGCCCTCTGTTTGGGTAAGCGAGATTCGAGGCGAAATTTAGCAGGTTACGAGCAAGAAAAAATGGCAGGCACGGACTTGCCGCGTTGCTTTGAAGTTTAAGGTTCACGGAGGGCGGCGTTCAATGCGGCCCCGCCAACTCGCGCCGCAGCCATGCATGCGCCAGACGAAGCTCATGACGGACTACGTGCACGGAGCGGCCGACTACTTCGGCCGTCTCTTCTGCGGTCATGCCTCCGAAGTAGCGCATCTCGATAAGTTCGGCCAGCGAACTCCGCTCCCGGGCGAGCGCTTCCATAGCGAGGTCCAGATCCAGAAGTTTCATAGGCTCGGAGCTGCCTCCAGCTTCGAAGTCGATGGACGTATCTAACTGGACTTGCTCCTCCTTGCGACTTGCCGCCGTTCGCGCCCTGGCATGGTCCACTAGTATCCGCCGCATCACCCGAGATACGACCGCGAAAAAGTGCGCCCGGTCCGCGAATTGGATTTCAGAATGGCCGAACAGCCTTAGATATGCCTCGTTGACGAGAGCGGTGGGTTGCAGAGTATGGTTCGGCCGTTCCTTGCGAAGCTGCGAATCGGCGATCCGGTGCAGGGTCTGGTAGACCACGCTCATCAGTTCGCCCCGTGCCAGTTCGTTGCCGGCGCGCATTTGATGCAGCAACTCGGTTATAGGCGGGTGTGATTCAGCGTGAATGGGAATAATTATACGCTTCGCTAATTCTCTGGAGATTCCTCGCTATATCAGTCAGGGGCACTCAAACCGCCAGCCTAGCAGGAGAGTGAGGGGTGAGCCTTGCGGCGCCGGTTACGCCGTCAATTTCCGGGAAGCGCTAAGCCGTGGCATCATGTTTTGAGTTATGCGAGACGAGGTCCTCCGACTATTCCGCGAGGTGGATGATCTCACTCCCGCTCAACGCGAGCTTTACTTCGAGCGGCGCCAGCTTCCGGGGGACTTGCAGGCAGAATTGGAATCCCTCCTCCAGTTCGACTCGCCTGATACACCAATGGCGGAGATGGTTTCAGGAGCGGCTCAAGCTTTCCTGGAGTCTTTGGAAGAGTTTCCCGCACCAGGACTTCATTGCGGACCGTACCGACTGGAGCACCTTCTCGGCCGTGGCGGCGTGGGCGAGGTTTTTCTGGCCAAGCGCGCCGATGGCCAAGTCGAGCAACACGTCGCCATCAAGCTGCTCTGCCGTAGCGTTCCGGGTGCTTCGTTGCGGTCCCGGTTTTTGCGGGAGCGCCAGATTATGGCCAGGCTGCAGCATCCCGGAATTGCCCGCTTTCTCGACGTCGGCGAGACTGGCGACGGCCGCCCCTACTTAGTGCTGGAATATATCGATGGCGTTCCCATCGACGTGTACGCGCGGAAGCTTGACCTGCGCGGCAAACTCCGCCTGTTTCTCGAAGTGTGCGATGCGGTCGCTTATGCCCACCGCAACCTGATCATCCACCGCGACATCAAGCCTTCCAACATCCTGGTCGACGCGGCCGGCCAAGCGAAGCTGCTGGATTTCGGAATTGCTAAGATTCTCGATGCCGGGACCGATCGGACCCGCACTCAGGAGCGCCTGCTGACGCCGGACTATGCCAGCCCCGAGCAGGTCCGCGGGGCGGCCCAGAGTACCGCAACGGATGTCTATTCTCTGGGTGCCGTCCTCTATCGCCTCCTTACCGGGCAATCGCCACATGCCTTTCCCGATCGCACCGCGCAAGCCATCGACGCCGCGATCTGCGCCACCGATCCCGCTCCGGTCCGCCGCCTGAATCCCGACATTCCCGCGGATCTCGATTACATTCTGCTCAAAGCTCTGCGCAAGGAACCGGAGGCGCGCTACGCCACCGTCGAGCAGTTGGCAGACGATCTCAAGGCCTTTCTCGAATCGCGGCCGGTGCGGGCCCGCTCGGCTAACTTCTGGTATCGCTCGGGAAGGTTTGTTCGGCGTTACTGGATCCCGGTGAGCGCCGCTGCGGTGGTGATCTTGAGTCTCGCGGCGGGGCTGTACACCGCCGAGCGCCAGCGCGCGATCGCGGAAGCCCGCGTGATACAGTTACGCTGGCTCTCCCGGCAACTGCTGGATTTCGAATCACAACTTAATACACCGAACGCCAGCAGCGACCTGCGGTTCCACAGGAAGTTCGTGGCCACCTCCATTCAATATCTGGAAAGCCTGCGTCCGGACGCTCGCCGCGATAAGCAACTGGCGCTCGAAATCGGCGCCGGCTATCTGCGCATCGCGCGTCTTCAGGGAGTTCCGGAGTGGAACCAACTGGGCCAGTATACAGAGGCTGAAAAAAGCCTCAGGAAGGCGGGAGAGATCGCCAACACTGTTCTGGTGGCCGATCCAACCAACCGGGAAGCGCTTTGGCAGATGGCTAATGTGGCGCATGACCTCGCGGTGGTCGCGTATGCCGAACACCGCCCGGAGCAAGTTATCGCCTGGTCCCCGAAGGCTGAGGAGGGCTTCGACCATTTGGCGCGGCTTGGCAGTCTGACACGCCGCGAGATTAACGGAGCGACCTATATCTACGGAGATTTGGCCGAAGTCCACATGGGCCTCCATCGGTTCCAGGAAGCCGTCCGTTACGCCCGGCTGGGTATTGATTACTCCCGAAACACCTCGACCGTGCCGGGGCCGCGGGCGCAGGCGTTCAACATGCTTGCCGGCGCATTGACCGGTCTGGGCGACTTGGAGGGTGCGCAGGGAGCCGTCCGCCAGGCGCGTCAGCTGTGGGAACAACTCCTCCGCGACGAGGGGGACACTTATTACACCCGGTTGATCCTGTGCCAGACCCGCTGCCGCGAAGGACTCCTTCTGGGGGAAGACGGCGGCATCAATCTGAACCGGCCTGAGGAGGCCGCCGCCCGGCTGCGGGAGGCCTTCGATGCGCTCGAAAAATTCGCCCAGATGGATCGCAATATGTACGAAATCCGAACTGCGATCGCGACCGCCGGGCATTACTTAGGCGATCTCTTGCGGCGCAGAAATCCGCAGCGAGCACTCGAAGTCTACGATCACTCGCTGATGAGGGTTCGGGAGGTTCCCGACGATGTGGCCGCACGCCGTCTGGAAGTACTCCTCCTCGCCGGTTCCTCCTATGCCGCCCGCCGGATGCATCGCGAGAGCGATGCATCCGCGAGGATTGAAGCGGCCTTTCGGCGGCTGCGCGACATCGGAGATTATCCCGCCGCAGTCCTCAAGCCTGGGAGCGAGGCGGCCATCACTCTGCGCGCTCTCGCCGACCATGATGCCGAAACGGGCCAACTGGACGAGGCGATTCGGAAGTATCAGGAGTTGCGCAGCGGGCTGTTGGCATCGAACCCCGACGTGCGGAGCGATTTGCTGGATGCGATTTCTCTCACGACGCTCGACGCGTCTTTGGCAGTGCTGCTCCGCCGCGCCGGTGCCGTGGACCAGGCGGCCGCTCTGGAGGCCGGCAACCGGGAGATCTGGCGCGGCTGGGACCGCCGGCTCTCTAACAATCCGTTCGTGCTCCGCAAGCTCGCGGCAGTGGAACTGCCTTAGAGGCCGTCCATTCTCCCGCAGCTTCCGCAAAACCGCCAACGCGTACCTGAACGATGTCAGATCCAGTCGAGCCACTGGGGACAAATCTCGTGTAGTCGCGAAGCCAGTGCCTGCTTTGCGTCCGCGTGAAGTAGACATGAGAGTTCTTCTCGCAGGCGAGCTAAATGAGGCGCGTTTGCTGTCCGCCGCCTTTTTCATAAGGATTGTGGCGATGCGCATGGCGGCATCCACCCGGCAGGAGATGAGATATCCGACGGCTTCGCCGGGGGGTGGCAGGGGTGGTGGCGAAGTTTGCCAGCACCATGCGGCACCGAAGACGAGTCCAGCCAAGGAGGGTCTCGACAAGAACGTGACGGTTGTGCCTAATTGCATGTGAAGTTTGGCTGCTTGTCGAATACTTCCGAGTACCCCACGGGCCATGGCCGCCGTAGAGGACTTGGGTAGCGGGGTAGCTCGGGCTGCTAAGTAAGCGTCCACGTTCGTCAGTTGCACACTGGGCTGATAACCTTGCGTCGCATGCGTATAGCCACGTCCCACGGGCGTGCCTGGCCGCGCTGCGAGGACGGGAGCATTTGGCTCTGGGCGCTTGTCTGCGCCCGGTATCATATTGGAGTAGGATACTTTGTATGCCTCGCGGTAACCCGTCACCGAAGCTAGCGATTACGATAGACCCTAAAGTTCACGAAAGGGTTCTTGCGGCGGCCGCCCGCGAGGGGGTGAGCGTCTCGGCCTGGATGACCAGCGCGGCCCGTGAAGCACTGCGGCAGCGGGCTGGTTTGGCGGCTATCGCCGAGTGGGAAAAGCAGCACGGACTTTTCAGCGCCGAAGAGATGGACGAAGCTCGCCGCAGCGTGCGGGCGCAGCTGCGAACGGCGCGAACGGTCCGGCGTCCGGCGTGAGCACCGTTGTCTACGACGCTGCCGTTCTGGTGGCGGCGTATAGGAACGATCGACGAGTATGGGCAGAACACAAGGCGCGTTTGGAATTTGGCGTTGTTCCTTCGATTCCTGCGCCGGTGGTCGCCCAAGTTAGCCGGTCGCCACAACAAGCCCAACTCCGGCGCTTCTTGACGGGATGCGTGGTGGTTCCTCTTGGCGAAAGCGAGGCACACGAAGCAGGACGGTTGCTAGGCAAGAGCAGAACCGCGGATGTGGTTGACGCCGTTGTGGTGACAATAGCCCTTCGCCAGAAAGCGATGATTCTGACAAGCGACCCGGACGACATAAAACGTCTTGTCAGAGCTTCTGGTCGCGACGTGGCTGTGGTCGCTGTCTGAGGGTGAGCAAAAACGCGTGAGGATACGCGCTCGCCGAGTAGCGGAAGAGCGTCCCTGGATCATCAGCGCACGAAAGACAGTGCACTATGAAGAACAAATCTACTGGACAAACCGCAAAGGTTTAACGCGAGATAGCGGCCCTGAAGAAGATGTCGGATGTGAACTTCTCCGACATTCCGCTCCAGGATGCAAACGACCCGAAGTGGAAAAAGGCTGTCGGTCGGAAGGTTCTATCGACCGATCAAGCAACCTGTCGCACGATAGCGAAGAGCCGTCACTTGATGAGCAGGCTGTAAACGTTGTGTTCCCCGATCCAGAACCAGACATACTCCTGTCGGTCTTTGAATGCCAAAGCGCGGTACTTGATGGAGATGCGGGCCGACCAGACTTCCTTGCCCGAGCGAGTTCCGATTTTCTTGAGCTTGAGAGAGCTGTGGTGCGGGTTGTTTTTGAGCAGGGCGAACTGTTTATCGGCAGCGCGGCGGATGTCGGCAGGCAACGTCCAGTAGCACTGCTAGAAACGGGTGTGAGTTTTTCAATAGCCGTCTTAACAATATCGACGTTTGTCACGGCGTACACGTGCGAGATTAGAAGCACAGCGAGGAGAGCATGGCCTGTGGCAAACGGACGTTCCCTTTCAGAGCAATCATAATTTTGGGGTTAGTCGCCGGCTGCGCGTTCGCACAGTCAAGCGCCATTGAGCCCACGGCGCGCGCTTCGATCAATGCGGGTAATCAGGCGTGGGTCACGGGGATGAAGAGCGGCGATGCCGGAGTGATCGCCGCTACTTACACGGACGAGGCTCTCGACTGTGGCGTGGGCGGCCAATGCGAGAAAGGCCGAACAGCTATCTACGCCCACTTGAAAGGGCGGGTTGCGAAGCTCGGCCGGGCCGCATCGGCATCCGTCACGACTACCGGATCCGTTCAGCAGGGCGATTTCGTTTACGAGTGGGGTTCAGCGAAGGCCTCATTCGCGGGAGACCATAAGATCGAAGGCCTGTACCTGACGGTCTGGCAGAAACAGCCGGACGGCAGTTGGAAAATCTTCAGAAATATCTCCATCCCGGCTGATCGTTGAGTTGCGGCGGCCGTTGCCGATACCTAAATCAGCCCCAAAGCCGGCGCAGGAGTTGGTCGGGCGTTTCCATATGGGAGTCTTTGGGAGCTCCCCAGGCGGGAATTGGTTGCGATCCGTGCTGACTCCAGCCGGGCTCATCACCCCATCCCTTTACCTTTTCCAACAAACTCTTCTGGCTCGTGTCGCATCCTTTCTTCGCTTGCGCGCGGACCCCGATTTGATTGGTCACCTCTTTCATGCGGCCGCTGGTGTTGCTTCCCACAGTGGGACAACCGGCATAGTAAGGCCGAGCGGGAAGGCCGAGTTCCGATCGCAGGGCATTTTCCGTCATAGGCCAGCCGGCGAAAGCTCCCACGCCGGTAGTCATGGCCTCTTCTTCCCAGCCGCCGTCCACAATGCGCTTGCCCAGCATCATGCGCCAGGCGTGAATAAGCTCGTGGCCCAGCACCAGAAATCCGGGCACATCGTTGTGATCCTTTTTGGGATTGTATTTCCCGTCGCTCCCCTGGAATTCTTCCTTCCACTCCATCCGGATCTGCGTATTCACACCCACGCCGGGGCTAAGAAACTCATAAAAATGGAGACAAATTTTGAAATAGGTGTCGCTGTCCATCGCGGTTTTGCCCGACACCATGTCCATCAGCTCAGGCTGCGTTTTGCCGACGATCTGAGAAAGAAACGCGCCCGGCTTCGGATACTTCCGCTTGGCTCGCATGAGAATGCGAAGCAATTCCGGAGCTGCGTCCGCGCCAGTCAGCGGCTGCCCGCTGCCGGCGAAGAAATTCTTTCTGGTCTGCACCATGTCCGGCGTAGCGCCATCGGGAACATTCAATTGGACGGCGCGGAAGGGCTTGATCTGACTGTTCACCAAAGCGTAGACGCCCTCCTCTTCCGGGGAAGTGGCGGTCAGTTTGGTTGCCCCAACCGAGCTGCCTTCGGCAGCATTCGGACATTTGAATATGGTTAACGTTTTTCCGCTCGCGTCGATTTCGCTAATGAGCTGCCGCCCCTTGCCCAACGTTTGGAGTTTGTCGAGGCAGCGAGTGATGAAGTCCACAAATTGCCTGCCACGTTCCATCCCCAACGCTTGCCCTTGGCTCAATTTTTCGCCCTCGAATCCGTATATGCGGATCTGGGTACTGTAGAAACGTCTAACCATGTTCTGAACGGTTCCTTTGAAGCGACTGTACGGCTGTGCGGAACGTTATGGAAGTGACACGGGGTGTATAGAGCAGGTGTCACCCCGGTGTCACCCCTGCGCAACAAGCTCTTGGTGACATCCGAAAAGGCGTGAACCTGCATTTGCGGCAAATTAAACTGGACTGAGTGGCGCCCGGCGGGTTATCCGAAGCAGAGGTTTCTGCTTGTCTCGAAAAGGTGCTGCATAGCGCATCCTTTGCGCACGCTGAGCGGCTGCAAGAGTTCCTGCGCTTTATCGTCAACGAGTACCTGGCGGGCAGATCGGCTTCTCTCAAAGAGACCGTAATCGGGGTGGCGGTTTTCGGACGCGATCACGATTACGACCCTAAGGCCGACAACATCGTACGAACGGCGGCGCGGCGAGTTCGTTCCAAGCTCGACGGATATTACCTTTCTGAAGGCAGCAGCGACCCGGTACGCATTCAACTCCCGAAGGGTTCTTACATTCCGGAGTTTGAAATCAGCGCCATTCAGCAGCCGGCCGCAGCGGCAGGGACGATCGCTGCTCCCGTTCCGATTGCCCAGCGCGCTCACCGGCACAGGCTCTTCTACGTGGTTGCGGCTGTCAGCTTGGCCGCTGTCCTATTGTCGATTTTCTTGGTAAGCAGGACGCGGACGAATAACGTACCGTGGCATAGCGTTCCGTTCACAAGCGCTCCCGGGTATCAGACTTTCCCGACATTTTCGCCCGACGGTACCCAAATCGCCTACACGTGGGGCGGCGCTGAAGATGGTGCGCGTCAAATTTACGTTCAGCCGATCGGCAGCCAATCCGCGAAACCACTCACGACCGGGAGCGCCGAAAGTGTCCGTCCGGCATGGTCGCCGGACGGACAAGAGGTGGCGTATGTACAGCTCGGCAGTGGCGGGGAGAAGAGCGTCAATACGATATCCGTAACTGGTCACGGCCGCCGGAAGATAGCGACGCTGAACGGGGGTGGCGTATGGCTATGTAATGAACCGCGTTTGAGTTGGTCGCCGAGCGGTGACGAACTGGTTACGGTGGAAGAGACGCAAGGCAGCCATAATTGCGGCATCGTGCGGGTGGATCTGCGGTCGGGAAACAAGCGGCCCGTTACCGTTCCACCGACTGGTGTTTTGGCCGACGTGGAGCCCGCTTTCTCGCCAGACGGCCGCTCTATCGCATTTCTTCGCCAGTCGAGCGCGTCTATGGGCGACTTGTTTGTCATTCCGGCGAGCGGGGGCCGTGCGCGTCAAGTTACTTCCGATCATCGGGAAATAAGAGGCTTTGGCTGGGCGGCGAATGGCAAGTCGTTGATTGTCTGTTCGCGGCGTGAAGGCGACTTTCTAAACTTGTGGCAGCTTCCGCTGCATAACGGCACAGCCATACGCCTGACCGAGGGTCCGGCGAGCCTTGGGTTTCCTTCGGCTTCCAAACGAGGCGACAGGATCGCCTACGTAGCGTATCTGGACGACGTAAACATCTGGCGGCTGAGCGGTGGGATGCATCAACTCTGGATTGAATCGCGAAGAACAGATTGGACGCCGGAGTACTCGCCGGACGGAACGAAGATCTCATTCTCCAGCGACCGCGCCGGCAACATGGACGTTTGGATAGCGGATGCCGACGGGCGCAATCCTGTGCGCGTCACCAACTTTTCGCCATGGCCTGCGGGCAGCGCTTCCTGGTCTCCGGATGGACGGCGGCTTGCTTTCGATGCGCGCGTGCAGGGCCAGAGTCACGTCTACATCGTCGACGCTCAAGCGGGACATCAGGCGCATCGCCTGACGAAATGGCCCTGGAATGAAGTACTGCCGAGTTGGTCGCATGATGGACGGTTCGTGTACTTCGCTTCCGTCCGATCGGGCATCTCGAACGTTTATCGAGTCGCGGTAGAGGGTGGAGATCCGATGCAGATAACAAAGGATGGGGCGGTGAGAGCTTTGGAGTCGGCGGACGGCCGCTTTCTTTATTTCAATCGCGACCACAAGGATGGCCTGTGGCGGCTCGCTCTTTCCGGACCGAGGCAGGAGCAAGCTGTACTACCGAGTTTCCCGGCGGCGATGTGGCCCAGTTGGACGCTAGGAAAGGAAGGTCTCTATTATCTGGGCGGTAATCTTACGGCCGACCGCAATAGTTCCGTTTCGATCAATCTGTACCGGCCTGAGTCGGGCACCGTTTCGATTGTGGGATATCCCGAGAAATCTCCCGCTCCGGGACTGTCTGTTTCGCCCGACGGCAAATCTATTTTGTATTGCCAGCGCGACCAGAGCGGCAGCGACATTCTGGTGCTTGAGCGCTAGGAGCTTGTTGAACTGTGCTGGACAACACTCCCTAACGGTCGTGGTTCTGTAAGTAGCGGTAAACACAATTGCCGATTCTGAGCCGCGCGTGTGAACAAGCGGTTTCCTAGTGTGTGACTGCCTGTGCAACGACAACGATCCTAAAGGTTCCTGGCTTCGGCTGCGCCCGACGTGCTCCGGGTTTTGCGGGTTCAAGCTCAGCGGTGGGCAGATAAATCATGTGAGTACTTGAGTCGATGCCCATTGTTCTTGCGCCTGGAGGCGTCTTGATAATTTGCGCAACTTCGAAGTTTCCGGATTTCTCAGTCACTGCGACCAGCGAGCCGTCGTAGCAACTCGCAAAGGCCTCACCCCGATCGAGCTTTACGGCATCCACACCAGCACCGATCGGCAGGCTGGACAGCACCTTCCCGTCGGCCGTGCTCATGACCACCATCTTCTGCGGATTGCGGCAACCGATGAACAGCCTCCCTTTTTCTTTATCGAAAGCCAATCCAACCGGATGCCCACCGGGACTGACGGGCCAGTGGGCAAGCACGGTGCGCGCCGCTATGTCCACTACCGCGACCTGATCTTTGTCTTCCAGATTGATATAGACCTTACCGGCGTTATCGGCGGCAAGAAACTCCGGCTTGCCAGCTAAATCTATTGGCGCTTCGATCTTGCCCTGAACGGGATCGATATCCGGCTTAAGTGTCATCGAGCACTCCGCCGTCGCCCGAGACCACAAGCACTTGCCCACTTCCGTGGTCGTAGATAATCCCATCGGCATCGGGCAGGGCGGCGATCTTCCCTAACACCGCATTGGTCTTCAAATCGAAAATGAGAACGGCGCCTTTGCCGCCGCCGTCGCTAATAAATCCGCGGCTTGCTTCCGGAACGACCGCGACCCCATGGGCGATCGTCTGGCCAGGTATGTCGGCGATTACCTTGCCCGAATCGGCATCGATCACCATCGTGTGCGTGGTCCGCGGAACGTAGAGGCGATGCGTCGCCGGGTCAACCGTTAGGTAGTCCCATCCACCCTCTCCGCCGATGTGCATTAAATTCTTTACTGCCCACCCGGTCTGGCTGGAAGCCGGCAGTAGTCCCGCGCAAAGTAACACCAATGTTCCAAGAAGCCGTTTCATATTTGTCATTGCCATGCAAAAGATATAGTCGAATCCAATCGGACGGGCAGTTCCAAGCCGGCGTCAATCCCGGTGCGGAGTGCCATCGGCGTTTACAGCAATCTCTATGTGCTTACCGCTCTTCGTAGTAACGCTCGCCTCATAACTCGTTGAGTTACCCGCCGTGACCGACTCTACCTTCTGAATGGTCCCACTTCCGACCCGCTTCAAAAGGGATGCCTTTGCAGTGGCAGGGATGCCGTCGATGTCAATCTCCTGCTCCACCTCCAGCAATTTGCCGGTAGCATCGAAGCTCAGGTCGCGGCTCTTGCCGTCGAGTTTCGTTTCCACTTCATAGGTAGTCCGGCCATTTTCTTTTTCCGAGCTTGCGCCCAATACTTGGGCTCCCTTCGCTTGTGACTTTGCCGCTTCTTGCACGGCAGCGGGCAGATCGGAAAACGCCATCTTTGTATCCGATAAAGCCAAACCGCCCACGAGCATCAGCGCACAGAGATAAGGCACGCACCTGACATTCATAGATTCATCTTGTGCTTATTTTCTGAAGAATTCGTGAACGGTGAACCACTTTGATGGGCAGGCGAAGTATCAGCCCAAATTCGCCTAAAATTGGAGAGTAGGCGTTACGCACTTGTCAAACTATTTGGCCGTTTTGCGAGGACTATGGTTTACTTCGAAAGAGCTCCCGCGCCTGTATTGAGGCCGTGGGTACGGTCGCTCTGGTATTGCTGCGCGCCTTCTGTCGAGCACAGCTACGAACGTGTTCTCCCGAATGGATGCGTCCAGATCATTCTCAATCTGGCTCGGGATTTCCTAACCGATTGCAGCGCCGATCTGCTTGAATCGAGACTCCCTCCGGCTATTGTCGCCGGCCCGAGGCAGTGTTATGAGCTGATTGCTACCAAAGATCTTGCCGAGCTTGCCGGAATTGTAGTGGAGCCGGGCGGATTCGCCGGCCTATTTGGGGAACGGGCGGATCTGTTATTCCAGAGATCGGTGGCAGCCGGCGATCTCTGGCGCGGCCTTAAGTTCGACCGAATGCTGGAAGCCCGGACGCCTGCAACCAAGCTCGACGTTCTGGAACACCTGATGCGAGAAACTATCGGGGAGCCTGCGAAACGATCCGGCTTGGTGGACGGAGCACTCCGGTTCCTAAGCCGGCCGAACGCATCGGTCAGGGAATGCGCCAAATACGAGTCCGTCAGCGAGAGGCGATTGTCACAAATTTTCCGCGAACAGGTTGGCCTCTCGCCTAAGGCCTGGTGCCGAATTCAACGATTTCAAAGCGCACTGAGAGATCTGCATCGAGGAGCGGAAGTCCCTTGGGCGGATCTCGCGTTACGGTGCGGCTATTATGACCAGTCTCACTTCATTAACGATTTCCGCGCATTCTCTGGCATCAACCCGACCACATATTTCAATCTGCGTGGACGTTGGAGAAATCACGTCCGTGTAGCCTAGTTCCGATTTTTCCAATCGTATGCCCGTCTGGCGGTGCAAGCATGTTCGTATGAGGACTTATGCAAAAGACTGCCGCTGCGCCGTCATTCCAGGACTTCGTTACCGCGACGCGCTATCGATGATCGATTGGCTTGCCCGTGCTTTTGGATTCGAAAAGCAAGCAGTGTACTTGGGACCGAACAATACAGTTGCGCACGCGCAGATGACTTTTGGCAACGGCATGATTATGGTTGGTTCGGTCGATAACGGATCGCCTTCAGCCGCTTTCTTCAAGCAACCGGCGGAGATCGGGGACGCCGAAACACAAACCCCTTACCTGGTTGTGTCCGACTGTGACGCCTTGTATGCCAGCGCGAAAGCGGCGGGAGCTGAGATGATTCTGGATCTTGAGCGGAAAGACTATGGCGGGAGTGGTTTTACCTGTCGAGATCCTGAAGGCCACATTTGGCACGTTGGCAGCTATGATCCATGGGAGTTGACGGAAGGCGGAACAAAATAGGCGAAGCGCCAATGGTGAATGGGGCGCCGCGGTATGCGCATCTGGTACACCGCGGCCGGGCTGCCGCACCCGCTTCAGTAGCGCGTTTTCTTGTCGGTTATTCCACCTTTATGCCGACGCTCGTGACCGCATTCGCTTCGACGACCGTGTGAACTTCCCTGCCGCCTTTCACGACCACTAAGTGAAGCCTGAGTGGGGAAAGAGGGTTTCCAGGGACGTTGATCACCGCCGTTCCGGTGCAGTTGGGATTGACACTATAGGTTCCGGCGCCCGCGATCCAGGCCTCCGGTGGCGGCATTCCGTTCACAACAACATGGTCCACCTGCGTGAGGTTACCTTTACCGTCGAAATGAGTCAGAGCTACGCCTCGAAGCGGGAGGGTTGCGCCGGGCGGAAGTGTTATCCCGGGAATGGCAAGGATGACGCCTTCAACCGAGAAGCCGTAGTCGCCCCGAAGAGTGCGGTTCGAGCATGTTGCTTCGTCTCCGTTATCGGCCTGCGCCCAAGCTAAAGAGCCGATAGCCAGCAGCATAGAGACGGCAATGGTGCGACTGGCCAACATCGGAATTCGCGAAATCAGCATTTCTTTAGACCTCCTTTGGTCTGGGCCTACTGTACGGAAAGGTGGGGGCCGGCTCAATGCGCGCCGGGTTCTATGATCGTTGTTACTTTGTTCGCTGGCAAGCGCATCCTCCTCAAGAGGTTTGGGTCCAGAGGCGCTCGCCGGAGGGCCAGTGAAGCGTTCCTATTTTGATGGAAGCTCCCGCGACGCATATCCGCTTCGGAATCTTCGCGCTTGATCCTCGATCCGGCGAGTTGTTCCGGCAAGGCTACAGAGTTAAGCTACAAAACCAGCTCTTCCAATTGCTGTCAGTGCTACTGGATCGTCCGGGCGAAGTGGTCACGCGGGAAGATCTCAGAAGAAGGCTGTGGCCGGAGGACACTTTTGTCGATTTCGAGCGTGGCTTAAATAGAGCGGTCAACGGCTTGCGCGCCACTCTGAGGGATTCCGCCAAAAAGCCACGTTTCATAGAGACACTTCCGCACCGCGGATATCGCTTTATTGCGGCTGTAGAGAATGCGGGAGCGCATTCCACGACCGTTACTAAAGCGCCGGGCCGCGCTCTGCCGCAACATGCTCCGCGGATCGATTCTCTGGCGGTATTACCGTTCGACAACCACTCCGGCGACCCCGGACAGGAATATTTCTGTGACGGCATGACCGAGGAACTGATTTCCGCAGTATCTAAGATCAGTTCGCTGCGAGTGATCTCGCGGACTTCGGTGATGACGCTCAAGGGCGCGCGCAAGTCCTTGCCGAGAATCGCGAAGGAATTGCGGGTAGACGCCGTGGTTGAAGGTTCTGTAACGCGCTCAGGCGAGAGGGTTCGGATCACAGCACAATTGATTCATGTGCCCGACGACCGACACTTATGGTCCGGGAGATACGAGCGCGATTTGAGTGAAATCCTGCAGTTGCAGGCTGAAATAGCAGAGACTATTGCACGTCAGCTTCATAAGCTTGTAGATCCTGGGGTGTGGACCGAAGCCGCTCTCCGCCATGTCCACCCGCAGGCTTATGAAGCTTGTCTCAAGGGCAACTTCCTTCGGGATAAGATGACTCCGGCAGACCTGGAAAAGAGCACCGAGTGCTTTATTCAAGCGATCGACTTCGATCCGTCCTACGCGCGAGCCTACGCCGACCTCTCTCAGTCGTACTTCTATATGGGGCTTTTCGGCGTTGCCTCGCCCAATGAAGTATTTCCAAAGGCGAAGGCGAACGCCGTCAAAGCACTGGAGCTGGATGCGGCCGTTGCCGCCGCGCATAATGCGCTGGCTGCCATCCATATCCTGTATGAGTGGGATTGGGCTGCCGCGGAAACAGAATGCCGGCGGGCCGTCGAGTTAAGCCCGAGGGACGCAACGACTCGAGCGCATTTAGCCGACTACATGTCTATTCGGGGAAGGCATGGGGAAGCGATCGCGGAGTACGGCCAGGCGCTGGAATTGGATCCGATCTCCCGCGTGCGCATCGGCCACTTGGGACTTATTCTGCATCGTGCGCGCCGGTATGGCGAATCGATCGCGCAATGCCGGAGGGCTCTGGAAATCGACCCCACCTATCTGAATGCCCTTTGGTTTCTAGCTCTCTCGCTAGAGCAAATCGGGCAGCTCACGGAATCGATAGCGACGCTGGAAAAGGCCGCGAGCCTTTCAGGCGGGCTGCATTATCGGGCACTGCTAGGCCGTGCATATGCACTTGCGGGCGAAAACGCCAAGGCGCTTAACATCCTGGACGAACTGAAGGCGCTATCCAGCCAACGGTACGTTTCCCCGTTTGACGTAGCAATTGTCTATTTCGGTCTTGGCCATCTGACTTCGGCGTTCGAATGGCTGGAGGACGCATATCGACAACGGGTGTTCCGAATTATCGAGCTAACATTGCCAATGTTCGACAGTCTGCGTTCAGATCGACGTTGGCAGGATCTCGTGCGGCGCATCGGACTTCCGCAATAGAGCGCGCCCACGGCGGAGTCCATGGGCTGGTGAGCAATCACGGGCGGTGCGGGCGAAACAACATATCGAACCACAAGCTCCAGGTTTTGCCGCCGTCGGTTGAGGTTGTTGCCGTTTCCCGGACGCCTTCCTTTACGGGTTTCCAGACTCCACGAACGAGCCTGGGTTTCCCATCCGGCGTGCGGTCCTGGCCACTTAGAATCATCTCTCCGTTTTCGATGCCGCCTTCGATGACCAGGAGTTTACCGCCGTTTGTCACCCAGGTCTGATGCCAAAGCTTTCGCGAGGCATCGTAGATTGTGAAGCTCTCACCTCGCGAGCCGTTTGTGCCTCGATAGTCTTCGAGCAGCACACAACCGTCCAGTATCGGAACCACTTTGTTCCGGGCCGCAATCTTGTTCGGCTGATCGACGTCGTAGGCGTCCCAGTCGCCGATCCAGTAATCGAACACTCGATATTCGTGTCCGGCGCAGGGCGCGGGCTTTGGAGGTCCTGCCGCAAGGGCGAGAGTGGCCACAAAGAATGCGAGGGCCACGCAGCGGCACATTTTCGTCTCCACTAATTGGGTTGGCCGACAGCTTCGGCGCCGAAATGCCCAAACGCAAGCCGTTTCAAAATCTGCTGCCGCACGCTGTCGGACACGGTCACCCTTGGTGTTTCCACATTATCGGACTGTGCGTCGGCGCCGTTTGCATCATCGTTATCGGACCGATCGATCGGGATAGCGAGGTAAGCCGGGGTGTTGTTGCCGGCCGGGCAACTGCCATCGGCAATCACGCAGGCTTGACCCGTTATTTCGCCACGATCATTGATGCCACCGCCTTCCAACAACATGAGCGGTGAGTTGACGGGTATGAGATTGTTCAGATCTGTCAACTTCCCATTCTCGTAAATAAAGGCGTGGAGCGATGGAATGGAGATTCCTACTACCTGCCCGCGGTCATTGATATCGAGCGCTTCGCTTAAGGTGTCTCCTGGAAGCACGCCGATATCGGTCATTCGGCCCGTTTCCCTGGTCCAGATGAAGGCGTGAAAGTTCGGGGTGAGTACGCCGCCTGCTAAATCGCCGGCGAAGTCTGAAAACCCGACAATATCGCCGTGGCGATTGATGGCCATGGGCGTGTTCCAGCCTTTGCCGCCGAAACTTCCCAGATCGACGACTTGCCCGCCGCGCCATAAGATTGCATGCTTGGCGCTGAGCGCGCCCACTGCGACATCGCAAGTGCCGGAGATGCCCACCACGTCGCCGCTGTCGTTGATGGCCGTGGCGGCGCCGTCCGGGTCGCCGGGATAGTTCGGAAGCTGGCGGATGCCGCCGGGCGCCGGGCCATAGACAACGGGTTCGAACTGGAGGAACTGTGTTTTTTGATCGCATGTCCGATCGCGCCGGCTGGTCTCCGCCCACCCGGCGATCTCTCCCCGATTATTGGCGCCGGCGGCGAAGCCATTGTAGCCGCCCAGTGTGGGAAGCGGAGTCATCGTGCCCCATTGCCACCTGAACCCGACACAGACATGACCGGTAGGAACTTGTGTTGGGGTGAAGGCGGTGCAACTCCAGGACTCGTTGAGCGGATTTAGCGCGGCAGTTTCCGACCAGCCGGCAACCAGTCCGCTATCGTTTTTCACCGGCCATTGGACGTCACTGTTCGGGCCGCCCAGTGTGCCCAGATCGGACGTTATGCCGTAGATCCAGACGGTGGCGTGCTCGGTGGTATTGCCCGCGAGATTGGCGCTGCCCATCGCCCACCCGATGTTATTCAGCGTGTTTCCAGAACTGGAGGTTCCACTCAGATTACCGAGGTTCACTACCCGATAACGAGTGGTCTGCGCGTTGCTTGAAGCGGTGACGGTGGATAAGAGGGCGAAGAGAGCCGCGCCAAAAAGCATATGGGTTTTGCATGACATGCAGTTACCATAAATCCACTTTTCTCGTCGGGTTGGACGTTTGCGGACTCGAAACAAATTGGTGGCCTCCGTTGAGGCGCCTGCAGCGTCCGCAACGTAAGGTTTTGCAAGCTTTTCGTTCGTGGTCCGAAAACGTCCACAGCGATGCCGCAGGATCGCCCGATAATGGGCGCGTGCATGGATTTCGATCGCGAAGTGTTTTCGAGGGCCAGGCTTTCGCGCGATGCGCGCTTTGACGGCAAGTTTTTCATTGGGGTATTGACAACGCGAATCTACTGCCGCCCGATTTGTCCGGCGCGGACTTGTAAAGAGGAGAACGTAAGATACTTCCCGACCGCGGCCGCAGCCGCGGAGGCCGGTTTCCGACCCTGTCTGCGCTGTCGTCCCGAATGTTCACCGGGGACTCCCGCCTGGGCTGGAACCTCAAACACCGTGTCGCGAGCTTTGCGCCTGATCGGCGAGACGGGATTGGAAGACGGCGGAGTGGAATCGCTGGCGGAGCACCTGGGAATCGGCTCGCGCCATCTTCGCCGGCTCTTTCTCAAACATTTAGGAGCGACGCCCACGGCAGTTGCGCAGACGCGTCGGCTTCACTTCGCCAAGAAGCTGATTGACGAGACCGCCATACCGATGGCTCAAGTGGCACTGGCCGCGGGTTTCGGTTGCGTGCGGCGATTCAACGCGGCTATCAGAAGCACGTACCATCGAACGCCAACGCAAATTCGCCGCCGGAGGCGCCACACGCCTGCGACGGAGAACCAATATGTTTTTCACTTGCCCTTCCGTCCACCATTCGACTGGGACCGCCTGCTAGCTTTTCTGTCGCCGCGGGCAACGCCTGGAGTGGAAACGGTAGATGCAGGCATTTATCGCAGCTCCATCTCCCTGAACGGACACAACGGTTTTTTCGAAGTTTCCATGAACGAGCGGTTCGACGCGCTCATCGCGCGCATTGAGCTACCGGATCCGCGCTTGTTGTTCTTCGTTATTGAGCGCATCCGCTCGATGTTCGATCTCAACGCGGATTGGTCCGTTATTGCGCAAGCGCTGCGCAGCGATCCGGCATTGTCGACACGCATCGACGCGCATCCGGGATTACGCGTGCCGGGTTGCTGGAACGGCTTTGAGCTTGCAACGCGAGCGATACTCGGCCAGCAAGTCAGCGTAGCGGCAGCGACAACGCTAGCGGGCAGGCTCGCAAGCGCTTTCGGGCAGCCATTCCCGGCGCACAACGGACTCACGCATATATTTCCATCGGCGGACCGCCTTGCCGACGGCAATGTTGCGAGCATCGGTTTGCCAAAAGCGCGCGCCGAAACGATCCGTTTGCTTGCGTGCGCGGTATGCGAGGGACGAATCGATTTTGAGCGCGTGGCCGACAGTGCGTTGCTGGTGAATCGCCTGCTGGAAATTCGAGGAATCGGGAAGTGGACAGCGCAATATACCGCGATGCGCGCTCTGGGCGAGCCGGACGCCTTCCCATCCGGCGATCTCGGCCTGCGGCGTGCGTTGAACGTGGAGAGTACTCACGAACTGGAATGCCGGGCGGAACGCTGGCGGCCGTGGCGTGCTTACGCGGCGATGTATCTGTGGAACACGTAAGTGCGGAGGCGACCCTTGAGCCTCGACGAGCGTCAAGGGTGCGGGCGAAGACACATTTTGTCGCTCAAAGGTATTTACTAGTGTTTTGACGCGCTCTAGAATATTCGTATGCTCAGAACCCAAGCTGCCCGCTTCTTCTTCGCATCGCTGTTGGCGGTGTTTACCGCCACGTCTGCACAAGGCCCGGCCCGGAATGTGTCCGGCGGACGCCATCCAAACCTAGCAGCGGCACAACGGCTCAGTCATCAGGCTTACGAGAAGATCATTGCCGCTCAACAGGCGAACGAGTGGGACATGGCCGGCCATGCGCAACGCGCTAAGGACCTGCTGGACCAAGCGAATAACGAATTGAAGCAGGCAGCCGAAGCGGCGAACCGGGGTCGGCGGTAGCGAGAAGGCTGCCAGTGGGCCCAGGCGGCCCCGTTTAGTATTCTCCGGAGTCGGAGAGTTCTGCGGGTTTGACGGCACCCCCTGAACACAATTCGTCAAGCCGCGCTAAGATCTCCTGCTCCCGCTGCCGGTACGAGCTGACGCCGGTTAGCGGTTCTTCGACCAGGACGACACCCGAAGCGTCAAGATATTGAACCGAGAATTGTCCCGGCAGAGCGGTTTCATACACCACGGCTTTGCATTCTCCGCGCTCCAAGGTTGCCAAAGATTTCTGCATGTACTGTGGATGCAGAAGCGCCCTCGGGTTCATCATGCGCACATATGGCGATTTGGGGACAGCAAACCGATTACCGTGAGCTGCGAACTTCGCGTCACTCGTGGCGCAAGGCGACTGTTGGATCCACGCGCATGGCGCGGCTTGCCGGAATCCAACAGGCGACCGCTGCGATGAAGCCCAAGACAAGCGCTACGGATGCGAGCGTTAGTGGGTCTTCGGCGCTGACGCCGAACAGGAGGCTCGAAAGCAGCCGCGTCATCAGCAGCGCCGCAATGATCCCGAACAAGGTTCCCAAGCCGGCCAGAGACATGCCTTCGCCGAGCACAAGCCGAAGAATCTCGCTCCGCTTCGCTCCGAGCGCCATCCGAATCCCGATCTCGCTGGTGCGGCGGCCTACCGAGTAAGACGTAACTCCGTAGACACCCACTATTGCCAACAACAGCGCTATTCCGGCGAACACGCTCAATATGATCATTGAGAACCGGCGAGCAGCCATGGTGGCGGAGATGACTTGGATCATGGTTTGCATGCCAAAAAGTGTTTGTTGAGGGTCGATGGATACGCTTGTCCGGCGCAGTGCCTCTAATGCCGCGCTGGGAGACTTTGCGCAACGTACAACGACGTCTATGCCGGGCGCCATCTTCAACATGACGGCGTCTTCCTGTTGGAAGAAGGGCACGTACATTTCAGCACGAAGCTTCTCTTTGTCGTCGGTATCGAGGCCCCATTGCTTGACATGCGCGACAATGCCCACGATCTCCGCTTCGCCTCTTGGGTCCTGTAACTCGACGCGTTTGCCGATTGCATCCTGATTGGGGAAGAACTTCCGAGCGAACTCGTCGTCCACGACGATTACAAGTGGCGAGTGTCGGTCGTCATGTTCGGTGAAGAATCTGCCCCGGTGCAGTTGGATGCGCATTACTTTCAGGTAATCCGAGGTGACGATATAACGCAGGCTCCAGTTCATGTCCGACTCGCTCGCCGGCTTGGGTTGGCCCTGCATCCAGAACAGATTTTCGTCATCGCCAAGCATCGGCAAGGCTCCCCAGGAAAGCGCTACGGCAGTGACGCCGGGGGTAGCGGCGAACCGAGCTTGCGTATCGCGCATGCGGGCGCGAATCGAATCGGACGGCGCGTTGGCCATTGCCGGCGGGTACGACAGATTGAGATCCATCACGCGATCGGGCTGAAAACCTGGGTTCACGTTCCACAGTGCCGTCAGGCTGCGGATCATCAGACCTGCGCCGGCAAGCAGAACCAGCGCCATGGCGAGTTCCAGAACGACGAAGGCGTTTTGCGTGCGCTGGCGAGTGCCGCCAGTACCGCGGCCGCCTTCCTTGAGGGTGGTTTGCAGATCTCCGTGCAAGAGTTTCAAGGCCGGTACCAGGCCGAAGAGAATTCCCGCTACCAGTGAAACGGCGAAGGTGTAGACAAGCACGCGGGAATCCAGATAGACCTCACCCGAGCGTGGCAGCGCGGCCGGCAGAAACCTGAGCGCTACGCGTGTGCCCCAAACGGCTAATGCAATGCCAAGGGATCCACCGATGATGGCAAGCAGAACGCTTTCTGTCAGCAACTGGCGGACGAGGCGGCCGTTTCCCGCGCCTACGGCCGAGCGTATTGCAACCTCACGAGCGCGTCCGCTCGCCCGAGCGAGGAGTAAATGGCCGACGTTGACGCACGAGATGAGCAGCACAAAGAATACGGCTCCGAAAAGCATCAACAATATGGGCCGAATGCGGCCTAACATTTCATCTCGCAGTGGAACGATGGTTGCGCCGACACCTTTGTCGTCCGGATATTCGAGGGCTAGCGCGTGGGACACGCTCGCCATATCCGCACGCGCTTGTTCGATGGTCACGCCCGGTTTCAATCGAGCGAAACCATGAAAAGATAGTCCCGCAGCACGCACTAGCAGCGCATCGTTGGTCCATTGGCCAACCGGGACGTAAACATCTGCCGTGCGGAAGCTTCCGGTCAAGAGATCGAAATTCGCGGGGACAATTCCAATGACGGTGTAAGCGCGGTCATCGAGCTTTATGCTCTGGCCAACGATGGAAGACGATCCGCCGAATCTCCTTCGCCAGAGAGAACTGCTTATCATGGCGAGCGCGGGTGCGCCTATTTCGTCTTCGCCCGGAGCAAAGTCGCGCCCGAGAGCGGGTTTAACGCCGAAAACGCTGAAGAATTCAGAAGTAACCAGTCTGGCTTGCACTTGTTCGGATCCGTTGTTTCCCATGAGACTGAATCCGTATGGGCGCGATATGGCGAGCGCGGAGAAGCTGCGATTGGTCTGCTTCCAGTCTTTGAAGTTGGGGAACGAGATCGAGCCTGACGCAAAATTCGGCTTGCTTTCGTGCAGGGCGACGAGTTGCTGAGGGTTCGGATAGGGCAAGGCATTCAGAAGGACGCCATTGACTATGGAGAATACGGCTGCATTGCCGCCAATGCCGAGTGCGAGTGTGACCACCGCGACAGCGCTGAAGGCGGGGCTCTTGCGCAGCAGACGCGCGGCGAAGCGGAAGTCTTGTATAGCTGCTTCGAGCAGGGTGAGACCGCGTGTCTCACGGCACTCCTCTTTTGCTCGCTCCATTGCGCCGAAATCTAAGTGCGCTCGCCGCAACGCCTCGGCTTGGGGCATGCCGCTGCGCTGCAGGTCGTCAGCGCGGGAGGCGATATGGAAGCGCATCTCGGCGTCCATATCGGTCTCGGCACGGTTGCGGTGAAAGACAGCGGCGAAAACCGAGCAAAGACGAGCCCAAATTCTCATACTTCTTCTGGAGTAGTGCGAAGGATGCCCGCGATTACGTCAGCCATGCGGTTCCATTTTTCCGTTTCTGCCTGCAACCTGCGCCTGCCCGCAGCCGTGAGCCGGTAGTACTTCGCCCGCCGATTATTCTCTGATTCGCCCCATTGGCTAACGATCCAACCCTGGTGCTCGAGACGGTAGAGGGCCGGATATAACGAGCCTTGTTGAATTTCCAGGAGATCCTTCGAAAGTTGTTGAATGCGTAAAAGGATGCCGTAGCCGTGCAGCGGGCTGAGTGAAACCGCCTTGAGGATCAACATGTCCAGGGTGCCTTGCAGAAGTTCCAGTTGTTTACCCACCGGGTATTTCGAATGCCTTCCTAGATATCCTAGGAGTTTAGTTCACGTCTCCTAGACTGTCAAGGAGACCGATAGAAAAGGTCAAAGTGGGCCATCAAACGGCGCGCCGCTAAATGGATGCAGAAGCGCCCTCGGGTTCATCATGCGTACACGTGGCGATTTGGGGTGAATGCGATTCGAAACTGCCCGGGGGATTGCTGTAGACTCGCAGCTGATCGGGAGACAAGCGAAATGGCGAAAGCGAAAGCTGTACGAGCGGCGGCTGCGACACAGCCGATCAAGGTGAAGCCGGCGGCCGATCCAGCGACGGCGTTTGTCACTGCGAGTCTCTTCGACGGAACGAGGCAGCCGATTTCGGACGGTACACAAATCCTTTGGGCCGTTTACGACGGCGCCCAAAATCAGCTATTCAGGGAGTACGTGAACGGCTCAAGTGTGAAGCTCCAGCTGCCGCTGCATAACAATTTCGCGGACGGCTACTCGATTATCGCGTTCGCGCAAGGCTATGAACAGGCCGGGTTGCAGCCGGTACGGATCGGCGCGAATGCTCCCGCGCAGGTGGATTTGATGCTGGTGCCTAAAGACGGTAGCTTCACTTCTCCGGAGCTGGTTGGAGCGACGTTCAGGCAAATAAACCGGTGCTGGCGAAGATCTTCGCGGCGAGTATAACGGGCGCAGCGGAGGACGCGTATGGGCAGTTGTTGGAAGATCGTCCAGACCGGCTGGCGTGCCTGTTGAACATCACGACGGCGATGCAGCAGATTTCGCTCCCGCAGAAAGCGCCGCTAGATTACTTCAAGACGTTCGATGTGCCGGCGTTCGCCCCCGACCGCATTTTCGGCTATGCCGATGCAACGTTAGTGCAACAGGTGCGGCAAGCGGCTCGACAGGGCCAGTTCGCCACTGAGCCGGCGATCTATCTGGGACTGCACGGGGACGCTACCAGCAGCTTCAAGCAGATTCAGTTCGGCGAGGCGAACGTGCAACTCACGTTTCACGAAAAGAACCGGCGGACTATCGATGACGTCGATTGTGTTTACGTGGAGCCCGATATCGACTACTACAAGGACCCCGGCGCCCACTCCGTGCTGGAAGTGATTCCGAACAAGCTTACCGGAAACGTCAGTAATCCCCGGCTGATTTACGTTGTGCGCTGGATGGCCGGCAGAAGGTCGGGCGTCCCGGAGTTCGATCCCCTGTACACGATCGAGTAGGTGATGCACTTGGACGCAGAAGCCCCCGGATTCATCATGTGAATCAGCGATGCTCAACCCACCCCTTGACAATCTATGGAGCCAAGATCATACTTCCCATAGGCCGCCAAGGGGAACCACGAACTGGGAAAAGCCGCCGAACCAACACTACTGCAAGGAACACTCGATCTGCTGATCCTGCATGCGGTGCAGCGGGGTCCGATGCATGGCTACACGATTGCACAGACGATCCATTTGCTTTCCGATGAAGTGCTCAAAGTAGAGGAAGGATCGCTTTATCCGGCTCTTTACCGCCTGGAACTCGACGGGGCGATTCAGGGCGAGTGGGGATTATCCGAAAACAATCGTAAGGCGAAGTTCTACACAATCACAAGACGCGGGAAGAAGCTGGTGGCAGAACAAGAAGCGACGTGGAATCGTCTCTCTAGAGCGGTGCAGCGCGTTCTCGCGAGGTAATTCATGCTGCATCGCCTTTTACTTAAGTTGGGGCGCCGTACGCGGCTGCAAGAGGATCTCGAAGCTGAACTTACCTTTCATCGCGAGATGTCGGGGTTGCATCAGAATCCCATTCGGTTGGGAAACATCTCTGGAATCAAAGAACAGGCGTACGATCTTTGGCGGTTCAATATCCTGGAAAATTTCTGGCGTGATTTGGTTTACGGCGCCCGCGGGCTGAGCCGGACACCGACCCTCTTGATCTGCGCTCTTTTGTGTCTGGCGTTTGGTGCTGGAGCGAATACCGCCATCTTCGAGTTATTGGACGCCTTGCGGCTGCGGACTTTGCCGGTTGAGAGGCCTGAACAACTTGCCGCTGTGCAGGTCTCCGGCGGCCACGGCGGCATGGGAGTTAACCCAGGTGAGTACCCAGAGCTAACACGCCCTATATGGCGGGAGCTTGAGAGCCAACAACAGGCGTTCTCCGGAATGTTCGCTTGGATTTCCGACCAGGTGAATATCGGGCAGGGCAGTGGCATGCATAGAGTGAAGGCCATGTGGGTGAGCAAGGACGCGTTCGAGGTTCTGGGCCTGAGACCGTGGAAGGGACGACTACTTTCGCGTGAGGACGACGGGCCGTGCCCTGGATCAACTGCCGTTGTCAGTTATGCCTACTGGCAAGGCGCGATGGGTGGCACTCCGATTGACGGATCCTCAAACCTGCCGATTGACGGAGTGCGCAAGCGCGTTGTAGGGGTGGAGCCGCCGGATTTTGCTGGTCTGTCGATAGGCGACCGCATCGACATTGTGCTCCCGCTGTGTCGACCGAAAGAAATGCGGCGCGATGTATTCGATATCGCAGTCATGGGGCGACTAAAGCCGGGTTGGAGCGTGAAGAGAGCCTCGGAAGAATTGCAGGCGCTTAGTCCCGGCATCTTCGAAGCGACGGTTCCAGCCGGGCGAAGTTCCGATCAAACTGAGGCGTACAAGCGGTTTCGACTGACGGCGTCTTCGGCAGCTTCCGGGGTCAGTTTACTGCGTGAGCAGTACAGTTCGTCGCTTTGGTTGCTGCTAGCTGTTTCCGGTTTGGTGCTGCTGATGGGTTGCGCCAATCTAGCAAACCTGCTGCTTGCTCGGGCGACTACACGGGATCGTGAGATGTCGGTGAGACTTGCGCTGGGCGCCTCGGGGAAGCGCCTGATCAGTCAACTGTTGGCGGAAGGTGCTCTCCTGGCGGCAGGGGGCGCCGTGCTGGGAATTTGGTTAGCGCATTTTTTCAGTTCGGCGTTGGTGTGGGCTCTTTCGACCGAGGGAAACGTCGTGGCGTTGCCCATTGCGATAGATTGGCGCGTGCTGGGGTTCACCTTCGGAGTGTCCGCCTTCACGTGCCTTTTCTTCACAGCGCTGCCGGCGAGGCGAGCAGTAATCGCCGATCCTATAACGGCGATGAAAGCCGGGGGGCGAAGCCTAACAGGAACTCGCGAACGCGGTTTGATGCAGCAATGTCTCGTGGTGGGGCAGATATCCGTTTCCCTGTTGCTTCTGGCCGGCGGGATCTTGTTCATCCGTAGTTTTCGAAACCTGATGACGTTCGATCCCGGCATGCGCGAGGCTCATATAACGGTGATATTCATTGCATTCGACCATACTCAAGTTAACGTTCAGGTCTACAAATCGTTCGAACGCGAGTTGGTGGAAGACGTACGCTCGGCTCCGGGAGTGCTGAATGCGGCCAGCACCACGAATGTTCCGCTGACCGGAGGGAGTTGGGAACATGGCGTCCACGCGGGATCACAACATGGAGTATCGAAGTTCACGTGGGTGAGCCCCACGTACTTTGACACGATGCGCATTCCGTTGATTATGGGGCGGCAGTTCGGCGAGAGCGACCGGAACGGATCACAGCCGGTTGCAATAGTAAATCGGACCTTCGTTCAGCGTTACTTGGGCGATGTAAACCCGATCGGGCATGAGTTACGGACCGATGCCGAGCCTAATTATCCTTCGACGACGTACCGAGTTGTCGGGGTCATTCCCGACACAAAGTACAACGATGTTCGCGGCGTAACTCCAGCCATGGTTTTTGCCCCGGCCGCGCAGTTCCCGGATCCCGGGCCGTTCGCGGCCTTAGTTGTCTATTCAAATTTGAAATCGGCTGCTGTGGTGTCTTCCATTCAGCACATCGTCGAGCAAAGACATCCGGGTGTGGTTGCGACCGGCGGAGATTTTGAACAATGGATCCACGACGGGTTCGTTCGGGATAGGTTGATGGCTACGCTTTTTGGGATATTCGGTCTGGTAGGCGCGGTGCTTGCGGTTATCGGGCTATACGGCGTTATTTCGTACGTTGTGGTGACCCGACGCTCCGAGATCGGGGTCCGTATGGCGCTGGGCGCGACGCGGCCGCAAGTGATTGGAATGACTATGAAGGGCGCCTCGCGATTGCTGCTGATTGGATGCGCGGTAGGAATTCTTTTTGTTCTGATTGCCGGTCATGTTGCCAACGCTCTGTTGTTTGGGTTGAAATCGTACGACCCGGTGAGTCTCGGCGCGGCGACTTTGTTGCTGAGCACGATCTCCGGGCTGGCGAGTTTTCTTCCCGCATGGCGGGCGTCTAAACTTGACCCGATGATCGCGCTGCGTTACGAGTGAGCCGTTCAGAGTTCTCCAGCACACGCGGGCCAAATCCTGCTTAGCCGGCCGTGCGCAAGACGCGCCAGGTCAAGACCAGGATTGAGACGAGCGGCATAAGCCACCATGCGGCGATGCCCGATTGAACGAGCCCGAAGGTGAGTAACAATCCAATTGCTACAGAAGCCGCGATTGTCCAGTCGTCGCCGACGACGAAGTGATACCAAAACTGAAAGAAGGCGATGAGATACCGCATGGTTTATGTAGTCTGCAAATTGGCTGTCGCGGCCGCTTGCTGACGAACCAGCCACAATAGCGTGAACGAAACGGCCGTTACGGCAGCAAGCAGGACAACAAGCGAAAGATCGTTTCCCGGCCAATGGGCGCCGCTACCTTCGGCCGACCAAAATGTTCCGAAGCTTGTGAGCAGGATACCGACCGCGAATCGCATCCACTCACGATGAATTCTGGCGAGCCAACCACGTATCCAGAATGCGATGCCCGCGATAGAGGCAAATGCGGCGAGAGCAGCAATACTGGCTAAACCGATGCCGTGTGCTGCGGCACCGAACGTGACTACGACAAAAGCAATCTCCAGCCCCTCCAGCAGTACGCCTTTGAAGGCGATCACGAATGCGTACCAATCCATTGCGCCGGGCTCCGGTACAGGGTGCATTTCGTCCTCTTCTACGTGCTTTTTGCGCTGGTTGGGGCGCGCGAGGCGCAACACGGCCTTTTTCAGCCATTGCAGGCCGAAGATGAGCAGAAGAGCGCCCACTGTAAGCCGCAGCCACTGAATGGGGATCGATTGCAGCGCGGCACCCATTCCGATCACGACGGCCGCGAGAAGTGCGAACCCCGCGGCAGCCCCCATCCATGCCGACCGCCAACTGCGCGTTGCGCCGACGCCAACCAGAATTGCAACCATTTCGACACTTTCGATGGCCGAGGCCAAGAAGGCCGCTACGAAGAGGAAGATGCCGTTCACGTGATGCTCTGTTTTTGGGACGCCGACGGGGCCGAAGCGATTTCCGGCTAATCCCCCGTTAAGTTATGTGCGAGATGCCGAAGAAGCAGTGCGGGTTGCACGCCTCTTGATGGATAGACGGAAACCGGCACGCGGTGTGCGATATCAAGAATCACCTGGTGCGGATTACAAAGTAACGTTACTGTCGCCGTTGCGGCGAACTTGCAATACGCGGGAAACAGTTGAGCAACTAACCACATCCACGCAACGTAATCCTAACGGCGTCGTGACGCAAACAACTGTGCGCGGTAAGTTGGCAGGGACCGACTGGGACAAAAAGTTCGCCCCGGAAGAATGGGTCATTTATAAAGCGATGATTGAAAAGCTTACGGGCGAACAGATTCCGTTCGCCGTGGGCGGAGGTCTTGCGGCGATGACTTATGCGGCGCACTGGCGCAATACGAAGGATTTGGATCTATATATCCGGCTGTGTGACCGCGAACGCGTGATCGAGTTCACGAAGGAACTCGGGCTGCGGGATTATTACGAAAAGCAGGGGTATGATCGCGCTTGGATTTACCGGTCCCATCGAGGTGACGTCATTGTGGACCTCATGTGGGCGATGGCGAACCAGCGAACCCAGGTTGACGAGAGCTGGTTCGACGGCCCGGTGATTGAAACCGGGGGCGAACGATTTCGGTTGCTGGCGCCGGAAGAGGTGATCTGGAGCAAGCTGTACGTTATGCAACGCGACCGGACGGATTGGCCGGACTGCCTGAATGTGCTGTATGGAGTCGGCCCCGATATGAATTGGCAGAAACTGATTCAGAATGTTGCCGACGATGCGCCGCTGCTGGCGGGTCTGGTTTCCGCGTTTAGCTGGCTTGCCCCGGATCGTGCGTGGGAGCTGCCGGATTGTGTTTGGGCGGCATTGAATATTGAGCGGCCAGCGCGCAGCCAAGATCGAGCTGAGATGCTGCGGCGCACGCGGCTGCTTGATAGCAGGCCCTGGTTTTTTGCCGCCCAGGAGAATGGGGGAGTTCCCGGACAAGCATGCTGATCGGAGCGATGAACCATCCCGAGAAGGAGGTGCTGGATGAGATCGCCTGGATGGGCGACATGGGGATCGATTTCATCGACCTGACACTGGAACCACCGGGTGCGGCATCGTGGGAAGTGGACGTGAAGGCTATCCGGGCGAAGCTGGACGCCTGCCACATGGGCGTGGTGGGCCATACGGCCTGGTATCTCCCTATGGCCAGCGCCATAGAAGACATTCGGTGCGGGGCTGTGGACGAGCTTAAACGCTGCCTGGAGCGCTTCGGCGAAATCGGGCGCCAAATGGATGAATTTGCATCCGGATCGCCACACACCCTGGCACTCTCGCGCCTTCTATATAGAGCGGAACCTGGACACTATCCGCGAACTGATTCCGCACGGACAAAAATGCGGGGTTGGCCTGATGATCGAAAATCTACCGGGTGACTACAACTCTGCGCCGCAGTTGGGAGAACTGCTGAATCCCCTCCCCGGTTTAGGGCTGCACTTGGATATAGGTCATGCCAACCTACAGGTGCCTCACAATACGACCGAAGAGATCCTGCTGGCGCATGGCAAACGGCTGCGCCACGTTCATTTGCATGACAACAAAGGCGGCCACGCGGATCTGCACCTGCCACTGGGAGCTGGGACGGTGGACATCAGAGGCAGCGTGCGGGCGCTGCAGCAGTGTGGCTACAACGGAACTATTACCCTTGAGGTGTTTACGCCTGACCGCCATTACCTGGAATACAGCCGCGATCTGCTACGGCGAGTGTGGAAAGAGGAACTGAGTACCCGAACTGGGCCGGATCAAGCGGCTAGTGCGTTTTTGTAGTAAGCTAGAGCGCACCAAAATTACGTCTTGCGCATCCAACATGGTGGGGACGACGTATGAATCGACAAGCCGAGCTCGTTAACAATCGCTACGAAACAATGATGTTTGCCAGGTCTCCTGAGGCAGCGCGCAGGGCTGCCCGCGAACTGGTCCGCGTAGTCTTGGGCGAGGACGCCACCTCCATGCCGCTGGAAGAGGCGCTCCGGGAGACCTGCAAACACCTACGACCAGCCGACGATCCCAAAGAACAAGCCCGGTTTGAGGCGGAGTTTGTGGAAATGGGAATTTGGCCGGACAACTCTCAAAAGCTGGCTGCAGCCTAGCGGCACTATCCTAAGGTCATCCCGATTGCCCGACAGCACGGAACTGATCCGTCGATATCTCAGCGAAGCTCTCAGCGCGGAGAAGAGTTTCGAACCAAAACTGCGCGCTTTTGCTGTCAGCGGTGACGACGAAGACGTGCAACTTGCTTTTTCGGAGCACGCTGACGAGACGCGGTCACAGCAGGAGCGGCTGGCCTTGGCGGCTCACCACTCTTGGGGGTGGAAGCGTAACCGACGAAAGCGTGCTGTCGTCGCTTCCGGATTTCGCACCTGAATTTGCCCAGATGGACGGGACCATGGAAGGTAAGCTTGTTCAGAACCTGATTACCGCGCTGTGCGTCGAAACTGGAGAGATGGCGATGTACGAGGCACTGGCGAGCGTGGCTGCCGCCGCGGGTGACGGCACGACTGAGTTGCTGGCCCGCGAAATACAAGCGGAAGAACAGCGCACTGCCGAGAAGCTGTTCCACTTCCTTCCCACCCGATCAAAAATCGCTTTTAACGTTCTCACTGCCGGTGAGGTAGACCCTTCAGTCGAGACGAAGACGAGCGAAATTTAGCCGGTAAAGCGGTATCTTCGTTAGGTGAAGAAGCCGCGCAAATACAGCAAAACGAAAGCCGTGAAGGCGATTGCGCGGGAACGCGTGGGCAGTCCGAAGCCGGCGCGCATCGTCGATTCAGATCTTCCCCGCTCGAGGCCTAAGCATAAGAAGAAAATTACGGACGAGGACGTCGACGCGGCAAAATGAAACTTCCGGCGTTCGTCCGTATCGTCGAAGTCGGTCCTAGAGACGGCCTGCAAAATGAGTCCGCTCCACTGCCTGCTCAGGCACGAGTGGCGCTAATTGAAACACTCGCGGATGCGGGACTGCGGACGATTGAGGCCGGCAGCTTTGTGTCGCCGAAATGGGTGCCGCAGATGGCCGATACGGACGAGGTATTGCGGAAGCTGAGTGTTCGGCCGGATGTGGGCTATCCGGTGCTGGTGCCGAACAACAAGGGCTTAGATGCAGCGCTAGCAGCCGGGGCGAAAGAGGTTGCAGTATTTGCCTCAGCATCCGAAAGCTTCTCGCAGCGGAATATCAACTGCAGCATCCGGGAGAGTTTCGCAAGACTGCGGCCGGTGGTGCAAATGGCGGCACAACACAACGTTCGAGTGCGCGGCTATGTCTCTTGCGTGCTCGGGTGCCCTTATGAGGGAGCCGTGGATGTGTCTGCCGTGGCGAGTGTCGCCGGAGAGTTGTTCGAGATGGGCTGCTACGAAATCTCTTTGGGAGACACGATAGGTGTGGGAACGCCGCTCAAGGCGCAAAAGATGATTGCGCGCGTAGCCGACATTGTGCCCGTGAGGAACCTGGCGGTTCATTATCACGACACATACGGACAAGCGCTGGCGAATGTGTTGGCGTCACTCGAGATCGGAATCGCAGTCGTCGACAGCTCTGTTGCGGGCCTTGGCGGATGTCCTTACGCAACCGGCGCGGCCGGCAATCTGGCCACGGAGGACCTGGTTTACATGCTCGACGGCTTGGAAATTGAGACCGGTGTCGATTTAGACAAGCTGGCTGCGGCTGGTTGGATGGTCTCCGATACACTGGGGCGGGAACCTCAATCGAGGGTGAGCGTCGCTATGCGTTCGGAGACAAAAGAGAGTTGAACAAAGCCGTCCAAAGCGCGGACGAAGCGGTTGCGCAAATCTTTGAGGGCGCGACAGTGATGCTGGGTGGATTCGGGCTGTGCGGGATTCCGGAGAACCTGATTGCCGCTTTAGTTCGGAAAGGCGTGAAGGGTCTTCACACCATTAGCAACAACATGGGGGTGGATGGCTTTGGCATGGGACTGATGCTCGAAGCCGGAATGATCGCCTCGCATATCGGCAGCTATGTGGGCGAGAATAAGCTGCTGGAAGCTTCGGTAATTGCAGGCAAGCTGAAGGTCACCTTGATTCCGCAAGGCACGCTGGCAGAGCGAATCCGCGCGGGCGGCGCGGGGATACCTGCGTTCTTCACGCCCACTGGTGTTGGGACGATGGTGGCTGAAGGCAAAGAAGTTCGCGAATTCAACGAGCGGCCATACGTTTTGGAAGAAGCTTTAACGGCCGACTTCGCGCTGGTGAAAGCGTGGCGAGGCGACCGGCTGGGAAATCTTGTGTATCGCAAGACGGCGCGCAATTTCAATCCCATGATGGCGACGGCGGGGAAAATCACCATCGCGGAGGTTGAGGAGTTGGTCGAGCCTGGAGACATAGATCCAGACCACGTCATCACACCCGGCATATATGTGAAGCAGATTTTACAGGGCGAACGTTACGAGCGGCGCATCGAGCGCCGGACCTTACGGAAAGGCGAACTTGGCGGCCGGCACTGAAAGCGAAAAGCGCGAGCGTATTGTCCGCCGCGTTGCGCGCGAACTGCACGACGGCTTTTACGTCAATCTGGGGATCGGCATGCCGACACTGGTTGCGAATTGTGTTCCGCCCGGTATAGAAGTCACGCTGCAATCCGAGAACGGCATGTTGGGCGTAGGCCCTTATCCGCTGGAGGGCGGCGAAGATCCCGATCTGATAAACGCCGGCAAGGAGACGATCACGGAAACTCCCGGCTGTTGCTATTTTTCAAGCGCGGATTCTTTTGCCATGATCCGTGGCGGGCATATCGATTTGAGCATCCTTGGCGCCATGGAGGTGGATGAGGAGGGTAATTTAGCAAACTGGATGGTGCCGGGCAAAGTAGTGAAAGGGATGGGCGGCGCGATGGATCTGGTAGCGGGCGCTCGCCGCGTTATTGTTGCGATGGAGCACACGACGAAGTCGGGAGCACCGAAGATTTTGAGGCGTTGCTCTTTGCCTATTACGGGCCTCAAGGTGGTGCACACGATCATGACGGAACTCGCTGTCATCCAGATAAGTTCAAACGGGCTGATACTGGAGGAGTTAGCGGCGGGTGTAACTCTCGAGCAGGTTCAAGCTTTAACTGAGCCGAAGCTTATTCCGGCGAAAGTTATCGGCGCGATGGCGTGAAGTATGCGCGCAGCCGTGCTGGGCAATGCGCGAGAGCAGCTCCGAATTGTCGGGGACCATCCAAAGCCCCAGCCACAATCGGGACAAGTGTTGTTGAAAGTGCGGGCTTGCGGCGTTTGCCGGACCGACTTACATATCGCGAACGGCGAGTTAGCACCGCATAGGCAGCATCTCATTCCTGGCCACCAGATTGTCGGTGAAATAGTCGACGGCGGCACAGCGGAGCTGCCGAACGGCGTTCGTGTGGGCGTGTCGTGGGTGGGGGGCGTAGATGGATCATGCGCGTATTGCAGGCGCGGCATGGAGAACCTATGCGACCATCCAACGTTCACCGGTTATGACGTAAACGGCGGGTACGCGGAATATGCGGTGGCACGTTCCGATTTTGTTTTTCCCTTGCCGCCCGCGTTAGAAGACATGCAAGCAGCGCCTCTGCTGTGCGCGGGCATCATTGGCTTTCGCAGCATTCGCGTCGCGGGTGTACAGCCAGGTGAGCGCGTCGGGCTTTTCGGATTTGGCGCATCGGCACACCTGGCTATCTCCGTTCTGCAGCATTGGAACTGCGAAGTGTACGTGTCGACTCGCGGCGAATCGCACCGGAAGCTCGCTCGATCTCTGAATGCGGCGTGGGTAGGGACCGAACGCGAGAAGCCGCCGAAGGAATTGGACCGCGCGATTACCTTCGCGCCGAGCGGCGATGTGGTTGTGAGCGCGCTCTCCAGCCTCCGCAAGGGCGGGGTAGTGGCGATTAATGCCATACATCTCGATCGCATGCCGCAATTCGATTACGATAGCCTGCTTTGGGGCGAGCGGCAGATCCGCAGCGTTGCGAACATGACTCGCGAAGATGCGCGAGACTTCCTGCGGATTGCCGCTGAAATTGGGCTACAGCCCAAAGTCACAGTGTTTCCGCTTGAGCAGGCGAATGAGGCTCTTGCGGCGATCAGGAGTGATGCGATCGACGGCGCTGCTGTGATTGTGCCGTAACGCCAAAAGCGTCGGCCGGCTACACGCGCGCTACACTGGCCTCTTTGCGGTAATGACGATCGGCACATCTATAGCGCGTCTTGCCGGAATCGGGTGGCTGAGACCGCTCCTACGGACCGCTACGCGCGTCCGCGTTATGTTTCGACCGTTCACGTTACATATTGATGAACCGAAGAGTGGAGTTGTCGAAAAGGCGGCGGAGACAATTCAGGGCTGGTTCATCGCGCCGACGAATCAGCAGAACTTTACGCTGCAGATTGCGGGTACGAAACTGACGTGGGTTCCAGTGGATCGAAAAGATGCGAAGCGCCTGTTTGGGGAGCATGTGCGCGGGTTTCGGGCAATTGCCGATTGCGAAGCGATTGCTTGCAACTCGCGCTCCGATCTACGCGGGGACGTGATGCTCGAACTGGCTGTTGAGGGGCGTGTTGTTGCAACAAGGCCGATAAAGCTACTGCGCTGCAATACGACTGACGCCGATGCTACTGCGCAAAAGCGAGCCGCAAAGCGAGAGTGGTTGAAGACTCGTCTCGCTTGTCCGAGGTGCGAAGCTGCGGCCGAATCGCTCCAATTTTCGGAAAGTGTGATTCGGTGCGGTTCTTGCGGGAGTGTGTTCCATGATGACGGCAAGACATTCGATTTTCTTCCGGAAGAGTTGAAACGCGAATTCGATATCGCCGGGTGGGACGATATTTCCGCGCACCCCTACGATGAAGTGGCACGGGAAGTCATCGAAGAGGCGCGGCGCAACGGCGGCAAGGTGCTTGACTGCGGTTCAGGCCTGAGATCCGAGACCGATGAAACCGTGATCTGCTTGGAGTTGGATGCTTTTCCGAATGTTGACGTGCTTGGCGTGAATCAAAAGCTCCCGTTTCAAGATGCGGTTTTCGATGCCGTTTTGTCGCTCAACGTGTTAGAGCACGTGACGGATCCGTTTGTGTCCGCTGCTGAGCTGGTGCGAGTCTTAAAACCTGGCGGTACGCTGTACTGCTGTATCCCATTCCTGCAGCCTGAGCACGGGTATCCGGATCATTACTTCAACGCAACGCGATCAGGACTACGGAGACTCTTTGCGCGAGACCTGGATGGGGTACGCCATTTTGTTCCGCGATCCGGTGAGCCGGTGTGGACGCTTCATTGGTTTCTGAGCTGGTACTTGAAGGAACTGCCAGAATCGGAGCAGCGCGCGTTTCTCGAGATGCGGGTTGAAGATTTCCTCTCGCAGCCGGCAACGGCGTTTCTTGAAAAGCCCTGGGTCACCCGACTGTCCGATGACGGCAAGTGGCGCTTGGCGTCGAGCACGGCCGCGGTTTTCAGAAAGTCAGTCTAACGCGTGTCGCTCTGGCATCGAGACGGCTGCGCGATACCCAGCCATTGTCCCTGGCCCGATCCGTCATCTCGCGCGATAACACGTAGGCGTGAGACGGTATCGCTAGGGCGTATTTTCCAGAATTGCCAGCCCAAGTCTCCGTTCTGCATCGGAATGGTTGTGACTAACGTGACCGGTATCGGCATCGAGTACTTCGGCGCTGAGTCCGTGCACTGAAGGTCCGTGCACAAGAGGCAGCAGTACGCAACGGTTACTCGGGAGAGCGAAGTCTGAAGAGGCGATCTGGCCTTTTTTTGCGTCACTGCCACTCCAGCTTCCGAACACTGTGCCGCGCGGCAAATTGTCCGGAAATTGCATGGCGGGCAGAGCCGTTCGACAGTCCATGAAGGATACATCTGCCAGTTGACATCGTTCAGCGGCGCGCCCAGATTTCCAGGCACGCGTTCAAGAACCGTACTTGACGCGAGACTGTCGCCTACAGGCTGTAAACGCCCATGACTCATGAAAAACGGTTGCACACGCCGTGCGCCGAATGCAGAGTTGACGAAGCCGACCCACGCTTCCGCAGATGGCGTTGTGGTTGAACTGAGGTCGGAAGGCAGGCCGGCGGGCAGCTTACGGCCTACACCTACGATCCGATTCTCTTCGATTTACAAGGAGAATCTGCTCTGAGCCGTTGCGGTCCGGTTCCGCCCAGCCGATCAGTTCCAGACCGCCTTCCACCGGCAGCGTAGACGTGACAGCGCCGGAGCGAGCATCCCAACTCTTCGTCCCGGCTACCTGCGCCGGCTTGCCGAGCCACTGATACTGTCGCAACGAGTAAACGGACCGACGGTGGCTCTCTAAATAGGGCACCAGTGAGAACACAAAGCCCGGGTCCGGAAAAATGCGACGCGCAAGCGAGTGGTCCTGCAAGCCGTTTTCGAAGCTGAGCCCCGCCAACTGGCGATTGGCAAATTGATTGGCGTCGTAGCTCCTGGCTCGCCCGCAGTTTGAACATTCCGAAGCGCGACAAGGAACAACATCGCCGCGAATACCGCGGCTCGCGATTGCAATCTGAAAGCCGCCCTGCCACCTACGTACGTACAAAGGAGAGCAACAGTTGCCCAGTTCTGCAGATGCATGACCCAGAAACGGCTGGCTTTCGCATCTCCGTATCCGCCGGAGAGCGTCATGCGTCCCGATGCAGTAAGCGCCGCAGTCAGTAAAACGAAAGCATAGATAGAGAACAGCACGACCGCCGTTTGCGAGCGCAATAAGCGCTTACGCCAAGCGCAAGAGAAACAGCCGACAACGACGAGCATGTTCAGGGTTCCGATTAAAATTCCGAAGCGATCGGACTTACTAAGCGCGAACGGCATGCTCATGTAACTTGCAAGAAACCCGTAATAGCGGAGCGGATGTGCGAGCGTAGCGCCTACATTGAGGCTCGTCGAGGCGGCATGGTATCCGACGAAGTACAGCCCCATGGAAACGGCACCTGTGAGAGATAGCGCGACGAGCCGGCGGCGGCTCAACTGCAGTGTTTTGGCATCGACGAACAGCACCGGCCATAGCAACAGACAGTTACCGGAAGAGTATGTCGCAACAACAGCTGCGATCAAGCCGATTCCGAATAGCCTGGAACCGCTGCTCACGCTTGCACGCGCAATGCAGTAAATAGCGAGCGCAACACACAGTGTCGAAAGTGTCCATTGCAGCAGAAAGGGATCGGCAATTACCGACGGCGGAGCCTTGCCATCCCAGAATGATGCCCGACAGTAGAGCGCCAAAAGCACGAACGGACTTGGAAATCGTACTTTCACGGCAGATGAGTCCACGCCAGCACGCCCCAACGTCGCTCCGTAGCACAAGAAACTGACAACAATGGGCAGGATCAAACGGCCGCGAAGAAACTGATCGATTTGGAAGATGATTTCGGGAAAGATGATGCGGTGCTCGTTGTGTGGCTTGAAAAAGATCTGCCAGCCGAGAGTCTTCCAGAAGTACGCATCGTAAATGACGCGCCAGTAATCCCACGCCGGAAACGGATTGTAGTAGCGAATGACGCGTTCGACAACAAGCGTCCAGCTGTAACATGCCCAAATCGTTAGAACCCCAAACAGAATAGTTAAGATTTGAGGCCGAGCGTTGCGGAAGGACGGGAAAATTATGTCGATCTTGGGGATGGGTTTAAGTTGCAGGTTGGTGGACGGCATGGGGTTCGAACCCACGACCCCCACGTTGCGAACGTGGTGCTCTCCCAACTGAGCTAGCCGCCCCCAATGAATGCTGTCGTGACCCCCTCAATATAGCATTCTCAGCGTGCTAGTATGGCGGTTCGCGCAACGCGCTTACATGGTCCTTTCCGACGTTGATATTCGCCGCTACATCGAGCGCGGCAAGATTCGCATCAGCCCCGAACTTCCAGCCGGAGCAATATGGCAGTTGTTCTGTCGATTTTCGTCTCGGCGCCGAGTTCAGCGTCTTCGAGCACAGCAAACATCCCTACATCGACGTCCGCGACAAGAGCGCGATCCAAGGCATCATGCGCAGTATCAACGTGAAGGCCGGTGAGCCGTTCATAATGCAGCCGCGTGAGTTTGCGCTCGCGATTACCGAGGAATCGCTCGAACTGGACGATGATGTTCTCGGACGGCTGGAAGGGAGATCGAGTCTTGGACGTATCGGGATCATCGTGCACGGTACGGCCGGATTGTTCGACCCCGGGTGGCGTGGTAAAGCAACGCTGGAATTGAGCAATCTCGGGATCATGCCGGTCGCTTTATATCCAGGCATGCGCATTTGCTCCTTCACATTTGAGCAGCTGTCGTCGCCGGTATCGGTTCCGTACTACAAGAAAGCAGGCAATAAGTACGCCGGGCAAACGCAGCCGCTTGCGAGCCGGCTCACCTCGGAAGTAAAAGACGATCGCTAACGTCCAGACGAGCCAAAGCCTCCGACGCCGCGCACAGATTCCGCCAGTTCACCTTCTTCCCATTCCACGGGTTCATAGCGAGCAACAACTATCTGCGCTATACGATCGCCCGCATGGATCTCGTAGGCCGTCTTTCCCAGGTTGAGCAAGATCACCTTCAGTTCGCCGCGATAGCCGGGGTCGATGGTTGCCGGCGAGTTCGGAAGCGTAATGGCGTGTTTCAGCGCGAGGCCGCTTCGTGGACGAACTTGCACTTCGTAACCGGAAGGAATTTCCAAAGCCAGGCCGGTTGGGAACCGCTTGCGGAATGCCCGGTTCCAGCGATGACGCCATCGATGCAGCGGATGTCCATTCCCGCGTCTTCCAGAGGGCCGTGCGCATACTCCGGTAGGTGGGCATGCTCATGAAGTTTCTTGATACGGATCAGCATGACGAATCCGCTATCATAGCCCGGTGACCGATTCGAAGAGGCGCGTGTTGACTGTTGCGCCAATGCCGCCCGAGAAGCTTGCGTATGCGCTGGCACGCTACAGCCGATCTCCCGATTCCATCGCCGAATCCATTGAATGGGTGCGCACCCACGATTCAACAAAGTTTCTGGAAAGCTTCTATTTTCAGTACGGCCATGCGTCTATCGCGGACTTAGGTCACCTGGCGGTTTGCTTCGAAGGAATTTCTGAACTCGCCGCTACGGAAATCGAAGATGAGCAGCTTTGGGACGGGCAGGCACGCAGTTCGCGTTATCAGGACTTCTCGAAATCGGGCGTCGTCACGCCGCCGGAACTGACGGCGGATGAAGCGGAGATTTACCACAGCGGCGCCAGAGAACTGCTAGACGCATATAACGCTGTTCACGCGAAGGCTTTGGCTTACTTGGAAACGCAGTTGCCTCGGCCCGATGAGATGAAACCGGACGCGTACAAGCGGAATATTACGGCGCGTGCTTTCGATGTCGCGCGTTACTTATTGCCGTTCGGTATTCCGACTGGCGTCGGGCAAGTGACCAGCATCCGCACTCTTGAAAAGCAGATCGGCCGGCTAAAGGCTTCGGAGTTTCAAGAGATTCGCGAATTGGGCGCGGAACTGAGTGCCGCGTGCGCCATGCCCCCCACTTGCGTTCTGGGTACTCACAATGGCTCACAGCATGAGCCTGTCGCTCCCACACTCGCACGCCACGCCAATGCCGACGAGTATGCACCGAATCTGCGCGCCGACTTAGCCGAATGGGCTGCGGATCACCTGCCGAACACGGGCACGGTGGAAAAGCGGTCGGAGTCCGTCGATCTCGTTGAACCCACCGATCACATCGCCGACATCTGCGCAACACTGCTGTTCCCGGTCACGGACTGGCCGTATCGCGAGTTGTACGAACTCGCTAGCCAGTGGAATCCGGCGCAGCGGAAAGGAACTTCTGGATGTGGCACTCGGTGCACGTAGCCGCCGGGACGAGTTGCCCCGGCATTTCCGCTCGGCGCCGTACGTGCTCGATATCGTGATGGACATTGGCGCGTATCGCGATTTGCACCGGCATCGTCGCTGCCACCAATTCCGTCAACAGTACACGAATCGGCTAGGCTACGAGACGCCGGAACTCGTTCAAAAATGTGGAGCCGCCGATGTTTTCGAACAAGGCTTTCAAGCGAATAGACGGAGCGGTCAGCGCAATTACCTCAGCCTGCGGCTCAGTATCTATTGCCGTTCGCCGCTCGTTCACGGTTTATCTTCAAGCTCGACTTTGCTGAACTTGAATACATCTCGAGGCTCCGTAGCGGCGTTAAAGGGCACTTCTCCTATCGCAAGATTGCGTGGGAGATGAAGCAAGCCTTGGAACGCGCCGACCCGCTCCTCGGAGGGACTGGTAGATGCAACTCCACCGTGGATTGAGGACCCGCTGAAACGCTGAATCAGGCGAGATTGAGTGTTTGCTTGGCTGTGCCGCGCTGGTTCTGGATTTTTTCCTGCAGCAGCATCAGCGAGTAGATGAGCTGCTCCGGTCGCGGCGGGCATCCCGGCACGTAAACGTCGACCGGAATCACCTGATTCACGGGTACAAGCGCGTAATTGCTGAACACGCCCGTCGATGTAGCGCACGCTCCCATCGAGATGACCCATTTGGGTTCGGGCATCTGCCGATACAGGTGCCGAATGACGGGCGCCATTTTGTTCGATACGCGTCCGGCGATGATCATCAAGTCCGACTGCCGCGGCGACCCGCGAAACACTTCGGCGCCGAATCGAGCCGCGTCGTAGCGCGAAGCCATCATCGACATCATCTCGATTGCGCAGCACGCAAGCCCGAACGTCATCGGCCATAGAGAGTTTTTGCGCGCCCAGTTCAAAGCATTGTCGAGCGTCGTCGTGATCACACTGTCGCGAATCAGTTGCGTATCGTCCTGATCCATGCGCTCGTAGAGATCAGGCGGCTGACTGATCTCAAATTTTTCGGAATCGCCCACGAACAAATTATCCCATGCAACCTAGAATCGGAAGTGAATGCAGCTAAGTAGTTTCGCGGCCTCAAGCGGCTATCAAGACGCGCTCTATCGCGCGGCGGAGGAATGCGGGATTTATCGCGACTACTGGGACATCTTCCACAAGCGGCACGAAATCACGCCTGAAATTCGCGCGGGGATTTTGAAAGCACTCGGATGGGATGTGAGTAGCGTTAACAGTTTAGATGCCGAGCGAGCTGAGCATTTGCGCGCGGCTCTTGCGTCCGCTGTTCCGAAAACGACAGTCGTCGGCCAGCAGAATGCGAATGTCCCAGTTACGTTACCGGCCTCGGCGAACGGGTCACTTTTTTTCCAACTCACGCTAGAGGACGGCCAGTCGCTTGGTCAAAGCCTGGATGTGAGCCAGCTTCACCCGGTGCAAGAGATCTACATCGACGGGCAGCGCTGGCTCACTCGAAACCTGCCGATCGCGGCTGAGACCCCGCTCGGTTATCACCGGTTTGCACGTCACGCTAAACGGCGCCAATGTCGGCGAGACGAACCTGATTGTCTGCCCCGATCGCGCCTACATCCCCGACGATCTGGGGCAGGGCGACAGAACCGCGGGATTGAACATCGCGCTTTATGGGTTGCGCTCGGATCGCAACTGGGGCTGCGGCGATTTCACGGATTTGCGAGCTCTCATCGACTGGGCGGTTGCGGAGGGCGGGTTCAGCTTCATTGGCGTAAACCCGCTGCATGCTCTACAAAATCGCGTTCCGTACAATACCAGCCCGTACCTGCCACTTTCAATTTTCTACAAGAATTTGATCTACATCGACGTAGAGAGCGTTCCAGAATTCCAGCATTCAACATGCGCGCAGCAGCTTCTCCGCTCATCTCGAGTCCAAACTGAGATTCAGCGGCTGCGCAATACGCCGATGGTGGAGTACGAAGCCGTAGCTCAGTTTAAAACGCCGGTTTTTGAAACTGCTATTCCGGTTCGGTGAAGCGCAATCCTGAACGTTCTGCGGGCATTTCGACGATTACTGCGAGCGCGAGGGCGAGCTGCTCGAGAAGTTCGCTCTGTTCTGTGCGCTGGACGAAATCTTACACAAGCAGGACCGTAATCGGTGGACTTGGCAGGAGTGGCCGCAAGACTTTCAATCGCCGAACTCCGAAGCGACTCGTCGATTCGGCGAACAACACAGATTGACGATCGACTTCTACAAATACATCCAGTTTGTTCTCGAAGAGCAACTCGCTGCGACTCAGCTTCACGCGAAAGAAGCCGGCATGCCGATCGGTCTATATCACGATCTAGCTGTGGCGACGGACAGATGTGGTTCGGACCTCTGGGCGTACCGGGAGTTCTATGTAAATGGATGCCGGGTGGGCGCGCCGCCGGACGACTTTTCGCCGCAGGGTCAGGACTGGGCCTTTCCCCCGCCGAATCCGATCGCGCACGAGCAGGATGGCTACCGGCTATATCGCGAAAGTATCCGAAAGATCGTGCGCCACGGCGGCGCTCTGCGTATCGATCATGTGATGCGCCTCTTCCGTCTGTTTTGGATTCCGGATGGATTTAGTCCGGCCGATGGTATGTATGTCCGTGATAATGCGGAAGACCTGATGCGTATCCTCGCGCTTGAGAGCGTCCGCAGCAGGAACATCATCGTGGGAGAAGATCTCGGAACGGTAACTGACGAGATTCGAGACACGCTGATGAGTTTTGGCGTTCTAAGCTACCGGGTGTTCTATTTTGAGAAACACCGCGACGGATCTTTCAAGCGCAGCAATGAATATCCGCACCAGGCCCTGGTCGCCTCTACGACGCACGACCTGCCGACCATTGCCGGTTTTTGGAGCGGTCGTGACATTGAGGCGAGGCGGGCTGCAGGGCTCGCGGATACAGCAGGTTATCGCAACCAGATGAATGATCGAAGCGCGAGAAACAGCAGATGTTGAACCTTCTGCATGATGAGGATTTGCTGCCTTGCGATTATCCGCGCGCGGCCACGGAAAATCCCGGAAGTCGACGGCGCACGCTGCATAACGGAATCATCGGGTTTCTGGCGCAGGTGCCCTCTATGCTCTTGCTACTGAACCAAGAGGATCTGACAAAAGAAACCGATCAGCAAAATTTGCCCGGCAGCACCGCGCAGTATCCCAACTGGCAGCGCAAGATGAAGATCAAGATTGAGGATCTTCGTTTACCGGACTTTGCACCATATGCGGCGATGGTCCGGCACCAACTGGAGCGGACCGGCCGTAAGCGGTAGCGAGCGGCGGCGGCCAGTAGCCGCCAAAGATTTCAAGCATCTGGCACATCTGTAGCGCCAGCATGTCGCGCCATTTGGCCGTGGCAACCTGCACGTTGACCGGCAGTCCCTCAAGGTGATCAACGCAAACTGTTGCGGCCGGATTGCCACTGAGGTTCCACGCCATGGCGTAACTGAACCCCTCGAAATTGCCCGGCTTTACAGATTCGCGATGTTTCAGCGCCGGTTGCGTGTAGACAGGGCAAAGCACGGCGTCGTACTCACGGAAGAACTGTGCCATGCTGGCCCGATAGTCGTCCCACTCCGCCCACCTCGCCGCCAAATCGGACGTGCCTGCCCGAAACAACCGCATCCGAGTCAGGAAACCTTCTTCTAATAGCCGGTGCCTTCGCGTGCTGCCTTCCGATGCCAGATAAGCATCGATTCCTTTGCCGCCATCGGCGCCGAGCAGCGCTAATTCAAGTTCATATGCTTGATCGATTCCGGGTGGCCGGAGTTCGACGACTTGATGTCCCAATTGAGAAAACAATTCGGCGGAACGCCTGACTGCCGCAACGATCGCTGGAGAGCAGGTCGCGAATCCGTTATCCACGAAGAACGCGATGCGCAAACAGCGCGCTTCGCGGCGATGAAGCCAACAGGCGGCGCGGTGAAATCTTCGCCATCTTCTCCAAACATCAGTTGCAGTGCAAGTACTAGATCATCGACGCGGCGCGCCATAGGGCCGATCTGCCATAGAGCCTCGATCCACCCGCCCGCCGCTGGGAACATGACCCGTTCGCGGCAAACGCCCGCTAGTCGGCTTGATGCTTGCGATGCCGCAAAACGCTGCCGGTACGCGCACGCTGCCCGCGGCGTCGCTGCCTAGACCCAATGGCGAGCCGCAGGCCGCGATGAGGGCTGACTCGCCCCCGCTACTGCCGCCGGGCGTGCGGTCCAGATCGTACGGATTATTTGTGCGTCCAAAGATGAGATTGTCAGACTCGTATGCAAACAGCAGGTCCGGCAGATTCGTCTTTGCAATCGGGATCGCTCCGGCATCGCGCAGGCGCTGGACGACGGTAGCGTTACGCTCGGCAGGCCGGAGCGTTTCGCCTACCCCAAGTGCCTGCCGTGGTCCGTGCTACCTTGGACGTCGATGGAGTCCTTTATGGAGAAGGGCACGCCGTGAAGCGGGCCCAGGTCCTTGCCCAGACGCCAAAGCTTGATCAGCCGCCACAGCTTGTTCCAGCGCCGATTCCGAGCAAGCACCTCCACTGCCGCATTAATCTGCGGATTCACTCGCTGGATCTGCTCCAGATGGGCAGTCACGAGTTCCGTGGGATGAGATCTCTCTCAACCTTATGGCTGATGCCATTTCGATTGCACTCTGTTCAAATGGCTTCACTGCTTTCAGATTAGGCTCCCTTCACCGCCGCTCGACTTAAAATAGTGGTTTCCATCCCGCAAATGAGACGTTTCGCAGGCTTCGGGATAATTGCGTCCCTGTATGTCGCAATGGCCACACAGGCCGGCGCGCCATCCGCCGATCAAAAGCTTTGGGAACACCGAAACCTGGGCAAAGCGTTCTACGAAAACCCGGACACGCACGTTCAAGCTGCCGATCAGGAAAAGGCCGCGCTCGAGCTTGCGCCGAATTCGGTGATGGATCGCATCAACTACGGTTTGGCGCTCCTGCGCGCGGGGCAGACGGAGCAGGGCAGCGCGCAACTCTTGCAGGCGCAGAAGCAAGACCCCGCTGTTCCGCACACCTGGTTCAATCTCGGCATCGTCTACAAGGATGCAGGCGATTACGAAAAAGCCATCCTGGAATTGAAAGAGACGATCCGGCTTGTGCCGGACGAGCCCGTGGCGCATTACAACTTAGCTGCTGTTTTGCGGGCGACCGGCAATACGCAAGCAGCGCTGCCGGAGTTTTTGGAAGCCGAGAAGTTGAATTCCAACCTGGCTGGCCCCCATTTTCAGCTTTATTCCATTTACCAGCGCACGGGCGACAAGGAAGCGGCCGCGCGAGAGCGCAAGCTGTTCGACGAGGCCAAAAAACGCAATGAAGGCGCAGCCGTTCCGGAAAATATGGAGTGGTGTTTTTATTCGGAGCTATATGATCCGTCCGTTTCGCGGCCGTCCGCCGCGGAAGAAGCGACGCACTATGAAGAGCGTGTGGTCGGCAAGGGTTGGGATCCGGCTCGAGACCGGCATGCTGGCCATCGATTCTCAGGGTACCGGGTCCGCCGATCTGCTTGTCTGGTCGAACGGTCGAGTGCAGCTTCTGAAACATGGCACTGACGCCGTCGCGCATACGGGACTAGAGGACCTGCGCGGCATCCGCGGCATCGCGGCCGGCGATTACGATAACGACGGGCTTGTCGATCTATGCGTTATCACGGCAAACGGAGCAATTCTCTACCACAACGACAAAGGTGTTTTCAGGAAAATTGTGGAGCTGCCCGGAACCGCGGGCGCAACGAAAGCTCTCTGGCTCGATTATGACCACGACTACGATCTCGATCTGTTGCTGTTCGGAACGGACTCGCGCCTGATGCGCAATGACGGAAACGGCAAATTCGAGGACCGCACTTCATCATTCCCGTTCGTCAACGGTCATGTGCTGAGCGCGATTACGACTGCGGTTCATAGCGATACAGCGGCTCGTGACGTGGTTGTGTCCTACGCGGATCGAGTTGGCACGCTGTATACCGACGAGCTGAACGAAAAGTTCGTCGCTTCCGACGTCCCCGGCATCGCCGCCGGGGCGAGCGATCTCGATGTCGATGACGTGAACAACGACGGTTTGCTAGACCTGGTTGTTCGTAAGCCGGAGAGTGTTGCTCTCATCAACCAGTCAGGCCATTTTGAGACAGCGAAACCGGTGAAGGTGTCTGCCGGCACCGTTCGGGCGGACTTCAATGGAGACGGCCGCGAGGATTACGCGCTTGTCGGCTCGGATGGTTCTGTTCACCTTTATACGAATGCATCAACCGGACAGAAGTCGTTGGCCGTTCGCATCGAGGGCGTTAAGAACCTGAAGGCCGGCACGGACGCAACTGTTGAGATGAAATCGGGCGCATACTATGCCAAGCGCATCTACAACGGCATCCCAATCGCGTTTGCGATGGACAGCCGCTCTGAGGCCGACACAATCCGCATCACATGGCCCAATGGGTTGATCCAGAACGAGACAGGGAGGGCTGCGGGCAAGCTTCTGAACATTCAGGAAGCGCAGCGTTTATCCGGATCATGCCCTATGATCTTCGCGTGGAACGGACAGCAGTTTCAGTTCATCACAGATGTCCTGGGAGTCGCGCCGCTGGGGGCGAGCTCGGGCGATGGCAGCTACTTCCCGGTTCAGCATTCGGAGTACATCAAAATTCCGGGCAGCGCGCTCAAAGCCGGCGGCGGCTCCTATAACATCCACATCACGGAAGAGCTGCACGAGGTCTCGTACCTGGATAAAGTGCAGCTTATAGCGGTGGATCATCCCGCTGACGTGGATGTCTATACGAACGATAAATTCAAGTCGCCGCCTTACCCGGAATTTCGCTTGTTTGGTGCAACGCAGAAGGTTCACCCCTTACGCGCCAAAGACGATCAAGGACACGACGTAACCGCGGCACTTGCACGACAGGACAGCAAGTACCCAGATGCGTTCCCGCACAACAGTGCCGGAGTTGCCGGGCTGCACACGCTCAATCTCGATTTCGGAGCTGCCGCTCAAGGGAATAAGGCGGCGCTGGTTCTGAATGGCTGGGTTGACTGGGCAGACGGGAGCACGTTCCTTGGTGCGGCTCAGAATGGCGGCGGGCTGATCTTCCCCTACCTGCAGGTGAAAGACGCTGCAGGTGATTGGAAGACCGTCGTTGACGACATGGGGATTCCCTCGGGCAAGCCGAAGAGTATCGTGGTCGATCTCACGGGCAAGTTCTTGTCCAAGTCGCGTGAAGTCCGAATCGTGACGAACCTCTGTGTGTACTGGGATGAAATCTTCCTTGTGTCCAATGCTAGTGCGCCCCAGGCAAGGCTGACCGCGCTCAGCGCATCTGCTGCCGATCTTCACTTCCGCGGCTTCTCACGCACTGTAATCGATCCCAAGCGGCAGCAGCCTGAGCAGTTTGTGTATCAAGACGTTCGCGGCATGTCGAGTTGGAATCCGACGCCCGGTTTCTACACGCGCTATGGAGATGTGCGGCCGCTTGTGACCAATGTGGATGACAAGCTCGTGGTTATGGGCTCGGGGGACGAACTCAAGCTCGAATATCCCGCGAACCAGCTTCCCGCTTTACGGCACGGCTGGACGCGCGACTTCCTGCTGCTCGTCGACGGATGGGCGAAAGATGCCGACGCGAACACAGCCTTCAGTCAGTCGGTTACGCCGCTGCCGTTCCATGCGATGAGCGCCTATCCGTACAAGGCAGGCGAGCAGTATCCAAACGATTCCGCGCATCGACAGTACTTGTCTAAGTACCTTACGCGTCCGGCACTGCGCCTGCTCCGTCCGCTTGCTCCAGGCAAGCCGGGCGAGTAATGCCCATGCAACGGCGCGTCTACGCAGCTTGCCTGATTAGCCTTGCCGCACTGGCAATTAATAGCGGCCTTTTATGGGCGTTCCCCACCGCGACAGCATTTAACGTAGCCAACCTGCTGCTTCATGTCGGCTTGGGCGCGCTGGCAGGTATAGCCGCGCTGATCTTTGCGCGCACCGATCTGCGGTTTAGCTGGGTCGTCGCCGCCGCGCTTACGGGCGTTTGGCTGGCCATCATCGGCAACACGCGTGATCACAAAGTGGTCCTGATTGTCCACGTCGCTCTCTCGCTTTGCGCGTTCGCGGTGTGGTTTGCCAGAACCCGCCGTATGCGGGCGACGAAAGTGGCTCTTGCGGCCGGCTGTGCGGTTTTGCTGGCCGGCGTTGCTTATCGCTGGATCATCCCGCGTCCGCAGGACAAGATAGTAAACGCGCGCCAGGTTGCGCTGAACATGGAGCAGGAAACTGCCGGTCCGCAGAGCCCGTTCTTTCCCTCTTCGGCGAACACAAGCGACGGCCACATTGTGCCGTCTTCGTTCTTCATGGAGTCGAAGAAGTGCGGTGAATGCCACCGTGACATTTACGAACAGTGGAGCTCTTCAGCCCACCATTTCGCGTCGTTCAATAACCAGTTCTATCGGAAGTCCATCGAGTACATGCAGTCCGTGGTCGGCACCAAGCCGAGCAAGTGGTGCGCCGGTTGCCATGATCACGCGGTCTTCTTTAATGGCCGTTTCGATAACCCCATCAAGAACCAGATCGACACGCCTGAAGCGCAGGCCGGACTAAGTTGCATGTCGTGTCACTCGATTGTTCACGTAGCGGGCAGCGTGGGCAATGCCGGCTTCACCATGTCGTATCCGCCGTTGCACGAGATCGCCAGCAGCACTAACCCGCTGATGCACCGTCTGGAGCATTTCGTTACGTACGCCGCGCCCGAAGCGCACCGTAATACGTTCATGAAACCGTTCATGAGGAAGGACACTGCGGAATTCTGCTCGGCGTGCCACAAGGTGCATCTCGATGTACCGGTTAATCGGTACCGTTGGTTCCGCGGCTTCAACGATTACGATAATTGGCAGGCCAGCGGCGTCTCCGGCCAGGGTGCGCGCTCCTTCTACTACCCGGCAAAATCGAGCAACTGCGCGGATTGCCACATGCCGCTCGTGAATTCGAACGATCCGGGAAACATTCACGGAAAAGTACATTCACACGCCTTTCCTGGCGCGAATACAGCAGTTCCGTTTGTCAACGAACGATCAAAAACAACTGAGTCTAGTCGAGAACTTCCTGAAATCGGGCTTTATCTCAGTGGACATCTTTGCGGTAAGCCCTGTGAGTGCGACAGAAGCAAGACACGGAAATGATTCGCCGCGGCAATGGCGCGCCGCAACTGAACACAACATTCGCGGTGGGTGAGGAAGCGGAGCAGTCGACAACGGCCGTTGTTCGAGATGTCGGCGCGGTGGCTGCACCCGCCGATATTTCCGGGCTAACCCTGCAGCCGGGCAGCACCGACCGCGTGGACGTAGTTGTACGCACGCGCAAGATCGGCCATTTTTTTCCAGGCGGCACAGTGGACGCCTTCGATGTCTGGCTTGAGCTGAAGGCCGAGGACGATAACGGGCAGTGCATCTTTTGGAGCGGCGGAAGTGGAGCAGAACGGAGACAGGCCCGGTGGACCCGGGCGCGCACTTCTATCGCTCGTACCAGCTCGATGCGCAGGGCAATCCCATTAATAAGCGCAACGCGTGGCAGTCGAGGAGCACGTTGTACGTTCATCTTGATTCCGCCAGGAGCAGCGGACGTCGCCCATTATCTCGTCCATGTGCCGCAGTCCGCCAAAGGGCACATCCATTTCACAGCCAAGCTGAACTACCGTAAGTTCTCCTGGTACTACACGCATTTCTCGTACGCAGGGGAGCCCAAATCCGGACAATCGAAGCTGCTGCTTGCAGCCGATCACAATGGACTTGATTACAGTTTTGACCCGCAGAATATACCGGCTGATGTTTCCGGACAGCTAAAAGCTCAGATCCCCGATCTGCCGATCGTCACGTTGTCAAAAGCAACACTAACGCTTCCAATCGGCCCGGCGCCGACTCAATGGCAAGCGGTGACAAAGACCGGAACTCGCGAGCGCTGGAATGACTGGGGTATCGGCTTGTTGCTGCAGGGAGATCTGAAAGGGGCAGAGTTCGGATTCCGCAAAGCCGCGGATGCTGACCCCGCTTACGCCGACGCCTATATAAACGTTGCCCGTGCCCTGATTCAGGAAGGAGAGACGGATACGGCGAAGCCCTTTATTGAGAAAGCGTTGAGTATCAACCCGTCACTCGGCCGTATTTACTATTTCCGCGCCCTGATCGAAAAGTCCGATGGCAACTACGATGCCGCACTGAAATCGCTGGAGCGAGTCGAGTCACAGTATCCGCGCGACCGCGTCGTTCTAAATCAGATCGCGCGCATTCTCTTCCTGAAGCGGCAGTACGCACAGGCAGTTGGCTACCTGCAGCGTGTCTCCGATATCGATCCTGAAGACGTGCAGATGCACTATACGGCTATGCTTTGCTATCGAGGGCTAGGGGATGAAGCCAAGGCGCATCGTGAACAGATTCTGTTTCAGCGCTTCAAAGCCGACGAAGCCTCGCAAACCATCACGGCTCAACGCCGAATGACTAGTCCTGAAGACAACAATGAACGGCAGTTGATTCACGATCACGAATCGGCTCCGCTTCCGTAATATGCAAAAGTTCGCAGCTCATTTTTCCGCGATCGCTGTCCGTGATTACCGCAGCAGCCGTTCTTAAGCGCTGCTGTGACCACCGGCATGAATCCGGTTCGCTTTGTCGATTGCACCAGAACGGCCGGCATTCATTTTACGCATCACACGGGAGCGACAGGCAAAAAATATCTGCCTGAAACGCTTGGTTCCGGCTGTGCATTCATCGATTTGGACGGTGATGGATGGGCCGACATCGTGCTGTTGAATGGCAAAGATTTCGTTCCGCACGGACAGCGCACGCAGCCCGCTCTCTATCTCAACAACCACAACGGGACCTTCAAAGACGCGACACGCGGAAGCGGCCTCGACATTGAGATGTACGCGATGGGCATCGCAGTCGCCGACTACGACAACGATGGTCTGCCGGACATCTACATCACGGCTCTTGATGGCGATCACTTGTTTCACAATGAGGGCCACGGGCATTTTCGCGACGTTACCGCTAAGAGCGGCATTCACAATGCGAACTTCGGCACCAGCGCTGCGTGGTTCGATTATGACAAGGACGGCAAGGCCGATCTGTTTGTCGCAAACTATGTCCAGTGGAGCGCCGACAAAGACTTGTGGTGCTCCCTTGACGGGGCGACGAAGTCTTACTGCACGCCCGAATCTTACAAAGGCACCACCAGCAAGCTCTATCACAATCTCGGAAACGGCCGGTTCGAAGACGTGACGCAGAAAGCCGGATTTGGAGACTCTACCAGCAAGTCGCTAGGCGTAGTCGTGTTTGATTACAACCAGGACGGCTGGCCCGACATATTCGTGTCGAACGACACACAGCCGAGTAAGCTCTATCGCAACAACGGCAACGGCACATTCACCGAAGAAGGTATGCAGGCCGGAGTTGCGTTTGGTGAGGATGGCGTTGCGCGCGGGGCAATGGGTGTGGACGCCGCCGATTACGACCATTCCGGCCGGCCCCACTTGTTAGTGGGTAACTTTGCGAATCAGATGATCGGCTTGTATCACAACGAAGGGAAAGGGTTCTTCGTCGACGAAGCTCCGGCTTCCACGGTCGGCCGTGCCAGTTTGCTAAGTCTCACTTTCGGAGTCTTCTTCTTCGACTTTGACCTGGATGGTTACGCCGACATCTTTGCCGCGAACGGGCATATCGAGCCAGACATCAATCACATTCAGCCGAAGGTGCAATATCGCGAGCCGCCCCTGCTATTCAGGAACCAGGGCGGCGGCCGATTTGAAAATGTCAGCAATGATGTGGGCGCAGATTTTCGCCGGCCCATGCTGGCTCGCGGCGCAGCCTACGCGGATTTCGACCATGACGGAGATCTAGATGTCCTGGTGAGCGAGAACGGCGGAGCGCCGGTTCTGTTCACCAATGAAGGCGGAAACCGGAATAACTGGCTCACGTTCCATCTCTCCGGGACGAAGTCCAACCGCAGCGCCCTCGGCGCAGTCGTTCGTGTTGAAAGCGCGACTTGGAAAACAGTGGCAAGCCGTTCATAGCGGCTCCAGCTACTGCTCGCAAAGCGATCTTGCGCTGACCTTCGGGCTGGCGAAGGATGCCGCCGCGAACGTCTCCATCGAATGGCCAAGCGGCACACGCCAGCAGTTCAGAAACGTGAAGGCGAACCAGTTCGTCAACATCGACGAATCACGCGGCTTGATGAAGTGAGCTAACCGGCCCACGCGGCGGCCAAAGGCGGCCGAGCCATCTCCAGGTCGTCGCGAAAGACATAGTAGGTGGAACCCTCCCACGTTACTTTGGTCGTCCGATCATCGAAACCTTCGCCGCACACCTGCACCTCGGCCCCATCCGGCAGCCGTACGAGGGCGCCCAGGCGCAGCTTACCGCTTGCATCCGGGCTGACTTGCATTGCAGGAGCGTTCTTGGCAAGTGAAAACCGCGTTTCGCGCGCATCCATCGCCATGGGAGTGTTAATTACCTCCATTAATTTCTCTGCAATAGACGAGAATTGTATCTCGCTCGACTTAATAGGCTAAATAAGAAGTTAAAGTATAGTAAATGAATTTGTGTTAAATTTGCAAGCAAAAAATGGATTTCACTACGCACTTACTTTGGCGGAGACGGTTGTCGGGATTCGTGTTCCCGGCTGCGGCGTGGGGTGTGCGGCCTGCATAAGCTCGTAGACGTCCCGTTTTAATATCGCTGTTTTACTGTCACGTGGAGCCGGGCAACTCAGATCGGGTGATCTTTCTCCGTTGACCTCGACATAAACCGACGATCCGAATGAGGCGCTCTTCATGCAGTGAATTTTCGGCAAACTGCTGAGGGGACCAATGGTCTTCAGATCGTCAAAGAGACGCTGGCTGAGCCGACTATCTACGGTGGTCTGCCGCATGGCATTGCTGCGCAGCCGGACTTCCGTATTTCCCGCCGCGTCCACTGTCATGGTCATCCCGGGAGTATTCGTTGAGCCCGTATTCACGATGGTCGCTTGCGGCCCAGAAATTTCCATGGCAGGAGAGATGGCCGCAACGACGGGCATGAGAACGGAGAAAACTAAAGCACCTTCTCATAGCCTCATTATGCGCTTAATTATTGTTCGGGGACATAGCGTGATCGCGCGAGGCGCGCGCGGAAGCGACCATCTGACGAACCTCAGCCGAGAGCGTCGGGACGTGATAGCAGTAGCCGTCCTTGATCGTCCACTCAATGCCGCCGGTATGCACCTGCTTGCCGTCCTTGATGGCCTCGACGCCCGTCGGGTACAGCACCTTCATGTTCTCGAGCGGATTGCCATTGACAACGATCAGATCTGCGTAGTAGCCGGGCCGCACGCCGCCGATCTGGCCCTCCATTCCCAGAATCTTCGCGTTATTTCCCGTCACATGTTGAATAACTTTGATGGGGTTGAAGCCAGCTTCTTCATGCAATTCGAGCTCTCGTAACAGTCCAAATCCGTAGATCTGATATATGAATCCGGCATCATCGCCGGCGCCGATTGTGCCGCCCATGCGCTCGAAATCGCGCAGAGCCGCCATCCAGATCCGGTAGTTTTCTTTCCAGAAGACCTCGTCATTCGAAGTCCAGCCAAGGAAATACGAACCGTGATTGCGAGGATTCGGGCGGAAATATTCTTCGAGAGTCGGATGGAGATATTCACGAAACCACGGCTGGTTTTGTGCCCGCTGTAAGTCCCGGCTCGCTTCGTATATGTCCAGAGTCGGCACCCACGCGACGTTCGCCTTCACCATCGCCGCAAGAACTTGCTGCAGCCGCGCCGGATCCGCTTCCCGCCACAGGTGTCCTGCATAGCGGAAGCGGTCGGTTTCGTTGTTGTAGTTGAAGTTCGGCGGGAAAGTTCTGTACGCCATCCGGAATGGCTGCGTCGGGAATGCCGTACCAATGCTCGATGCTGCGCGTTCCGAAGTGAATGTCGTCCCAGGCATTCGTTTCCTCGACGCCCACATGGTGGGCTACTCGGCAGATTCAGTTTGTGAGCCTCGTCCTCGGCCGCTTCCATGATGTTGCGATACATGCCGAGAAACTTTACGCCGTCGGCGCCCATTTCCTTGTATTCGCGAATTCGTGCGCGAGCCTCTTCCGGGGTGGTCGGCACAGGTTGCTGCGCGTTGAACATGGGGTAAACCAGAAAGCGCGGCGCCGCAATCTGGCCCGCTGCGCTCTTTGCTTTAAGCGCAAGCGTTTTCTTGGTATCGCTTCCGACATCTCGGACTGTCGTGATGCCGCACGACAGCCAGATCTTCAGCTCATAGTCGATGGGTTGCGGAATGCCGCCGCGCTCATCCTGTGTATGCGCGTGCGCATTGATGAGGCCCGGCAGAACATATTTGCCGGTCGCATCGATCTCGACGTCCGCTGGAACGCGCTTCATCCGTCCGCCCTGCACGGCGACGGGGTCTAACGGAATCACGGCTGTGATTCGGTTGTTCTCGATGATGATGTCTTTCGGCCCGGCCGCGGGCGTGCCGTTGCCGTCGATGATCGTGGCATTCCGGATTGCCAAACGCGGGTAACGTGTTCCGTTAGCTGGTGCTTTTGTGGTCTGCGCCCGCAGTGAGAAGGCGATGAGCGATAAACAACTGAATGTTGCAACAATCCTAGAGCGCGTCATTCTTGAAATGGTCCCATAGTTCCTGCTCCAAAAAGCGAAAAGGGAACCTTTTCGGGGTTCCCTTTCGTCGCGTCGATCATGATCGACCCTAGAGTTGTGATCAGATGGTAAATACAGTATAACCAGCGGTTAGCCGATCTTTTCGGCTATCGACTTGGCCTGTACGAACTGCAGCAGATAATCTGGGCCGCCCGCCTTCGAATCGGTACCGGACATATTGAATCCGCCAAACGGATGCGCGCCGACCATCGCTCCCGTGCACTTCCGGTTGATGTACAAGTTGCCCACAAAGAACTGCTTCTTGGCCTTTTCCGCTTTCGCGCCGTTCGTAGTGAACACGGCTCCGGTGAGTCCGTACACAGAATCATTGGCGAGTTCCAGCGCGTGATCGAAATCCTTAGCCTTCGTCACGGCCAGCACAGGTCCAAAGATCTCTTCCTGGAAGATGGTTGCTTTGGAATCCACGTCAGCGATGACCGTGGGCTTGATGAAGTAGCCTTCGCCCTCCGCTTTATCGCCGCCAACCAAGAGCCGACCTTCGTTCTTCCCTTTGTCGATATAACTGAGAATCGATTTCTGCGCCCGCTCGCTGATCACCGGCCCCATGTAGTTCTGGAAATCGTCAGACGGGCCGATGGTTAATGTCTCAGCTTTCTGCTTCAGCTTCTCCAGGAACTCGTCATAGATCGCCTGATCGACAATGGCGCGCGAACAGGCCGAACACTTTTGCCCCTGGTAGCCGAAGGCGGAGTACAACACCCCAAGAACCGCCTGATCGATATCCGACTCGCGATCCACAACGATCGCGTCTTTACCGCCCATCTCGGCTACAACCCGCTTGATCCAAATCTGCTCTTTGGGCGTCTTGGCCGCAAGCTCATTGATATGCAGCCCGACATCACGCGATCCGGTGAACGAAATGAACCGCGTCTTGGGATGGGATACGATCGTGTCGCCAATCGCGGCGCCGCTGCCGATCAGCAGCGAAAAACTGCGGGCAGGGAAGCCCGCCTCGAGCAGAACCTCAGCGAATTTGGCGGCAATGGTGGGGGTCTCACTCGAAGGTTTGAGAACGACCGTGTTGCCGACCACAAGCGCCGCAGTTGTCATCCCGACCATGATGGCCAGCGGGAAATTCCATGGTGGAATTACCACGCCCACGCCCAATGCAAGGTAGACCATTTGGTCGCGCTCGCCCGAGAGTTGGACAACCGGATCTGGATTCGCGATCTTCAGCGCTTGTCGAGCGTAGTAATCGCAAAAATCGATAGCTTCGGCTATCTCTGCTTCAGCTTCCGCCCAGGTCTTGCCTGCTTCGTAGACAAGCCAGGCATCGAACTCGAACTTGCGCTCGCGCAGGATTTCGGCAACGCGCAGCAGCATGTCCACACGTTCTTGCATCGGCCGCGCCGACCATTCCGGGAAATATTTGTAAGCGGCTTCTACTGCGTCGCGAGCGTCCTGCTCCGTTCCTTTCTGATGCACGCCGACGACTTCAGACGGCCGCGAGGGATTTACGGAGTTGAACTTTGCCGAGGACGTACGCCGCTCGCCGGCAATCAGCAACGGGTATTCCTTGCCCAGTTCCGCGCGCACTTTCTCAAGCGCCCGGCGCATCGTCTGAGCGTTCTCAGATTTGGTGAAGTCTGTGTAGGGCTCGTTGACAAACGGAGCCAGAGTGGAAGGCGGACTAAGGACAGCAGACATATTTGAGGGGATAGGCCTTAGATGTTTACGTTTCGAGGCTTAGATGCCGCCGCCGATATTCTTTTCGGCTACGCTGCTCGCTTCACTAACGGTCCCCTCGGCAAGGCGCTTACCACGCTCGAACATGGCGGCAGCATCCTCCACAATTTCGCGTCCGCGTTCGTAAAGTTCACGCCCGCGCTCAAACAGGTCCTGGCTCGACTCCAGAAACGTCTGGCTGCCGCGCTGGGCCTGCCGAGCCAAACGATACCTCATGCGTTCTCCCGACTCAGGCGCCAGCAGCAGAGCAACTGCCGCACCCAGAACGGCGCCGCCTGCAAACCACATAAACGCGTTACTGTTATCTCGTTCCATGTTGTTTCTCCGTTAACATTCTATGCTCGACCCTGCAGAAGTCTTACCGATATGTCTCGATTTCCACCTTGTCGCCGTCGGTGCGGAACGTGAGCAGACCATGCTGATCTGTCCGAAACACCTGGACGTGGTGGTCAGCCAGGCGTTTCAGAACATCCGGGTGAGGGTGATGGAACTGGTTCAGGTAACCGTCTGAGACGAACGCGAACCGCGGCTGCAATTCATTCAGAAAAGTCCTCCGAAGACGAGGTCCGGCTTCCGTGGTGGCCAACTTTCAGCAGAGTGACTGGGCGTAACTGTCCGTTCTGCAACATATCCTCTTCAACCGGCCGTTCCGCGTCGCCGGTCAGGAGAATGCGTCCGATGGCCATATGACACTTCAAGTACCAGTGAATCGTTGTTCGCCGCAGCTTCGCCTGGAACGTACTCGGACGAGGGCGCCAATACCCGAATTGCGACGCCTCCGATGCTGCTCAGCGTCGAATTACGATTCAAAGCCAAAATGGAGACGTGATCCGCGGACGCACGCGCCCGGACATTCTTCCATGATTCGGATTCCGGCTCGGCCCCAGTCCAAAGCGCCCGCGGGTGGAAGTTGTCGAGAATGGCCGGGCAGGCCGGCCATATGATCTGAGTGTCCGTGGGTCAAAACAGCATAGTCAAGCCTGTGGATTCGCCGACTCCAGAGGTAAGGCGATACGACGTCTTCGCCTATATCGATCTGTGGCTTGCGCGCCATGCGCTCCATACCGGGGAAGCCACCGGCATCGACGAGCATGGTCTCCCCATCGGGAAAGACCACCAGCAAACTATCGCCCTGGCTGACGTCGATTGCGGTGACTTCCAGGAACTTTGGCTTGAACTGCGGCGGCCATGGCTGCCAGCAAAGAACGGCAAAGCCGGATAGCGCGATGGCAAGCGCCGGATACGCCCAGCGTTTTCGCCGAATGCAGATGGCGAGCACAACCAGAGACATCGAAAATCCAATCGCAATCCACAAGGGAAGGTCGGCTATGCGCCAAGCGGGTTCGAAATGCACATGCCATGCGGCAATCGCTCTCCGCCAAGTGCAGAAAGAACCCTGTGATGACGGCCAGCACGTGCCAGCCGGTCACAATGGCGGCGAAACCGATGGGAACAACCACAGAGAGGAGGGGAACCACAATGATGTTAGCCGACAGACCCGGTGATCGAGAGCCGGTGGAAGTAGCTGACCATCGGTAACGCCAAAGCCAAATTGGACGCATGCGGACACGATCACCGCATCAGCCACAAACGCGGTGAGCCAAACACACTTGGCCACGATCCTGAGCGAGTGTTCCTGCGGTAGACGCGTCCAGGCACTCAGGGTCTGGGCCAACCCGCGAAGTTCAACGCGCCATTGTGCCGCGCGTGGTTTCTAGTTGCGCGTCGTAGGCGGTCTGGTCGAATCGCTTCACAGCGCCGCGTAGCGGCTCCGTGTATCGCTCCATCGCGGGGATGGCGAACGCTGCGATTGCTGCCGCCGACATAAACGACAGTTGAAAGCTGGGGTCAAAAAGCTCATCCGGGGCAATTGTCAGGTAAACAAGCCCGACGGCCCCGAGCAGGTTCAGAACGCGCGTCTTGCGAAAGCAGTAGCTTGCAATGACATACAGCGTAAACCCCGCAGCTGCGCGCACGACAGGTGCATTCGAGCCGGTGATGAATGCATACGTCCAACTTGCAACTGCAGCAATGAACAGCGCGGGCATGCGACGGAACCGAAAAACCCGGAGTACAAAGAGGATCGTCATGGCAAGGATCGACACATGCGAGACCTGAGATGACCAGCGCGTGATAAGTACTGGTCACCCGGAAATCGTTCGTCCAGCGCCGCTCAACTCCCGCGGTTTCGCCGATTAGAGTCGCCTGCAACAACCCAGCCGTGTGCTGATCATGGGGATAAAGGCGTGACAGCCGGTCTAGCGCCCATGTCCGGATTCCAAATAGCCCTGCCACAGCGGTCGTGGCCGCAAGTCCCGCTCACGACATGAATATCCGCCGGGCTTGCCACCGAGGCCGTCCAGTAGATGTGCTGCGCAGCCAGGTAGCCGACGTAATCGAAGCTGTCGGGGTTTTGGAAAGTTGCGTGGCAGGCGCATTTTCGCGGCCGCTTCCAATTTCTGGCCGTATGAAAGCGTCAGCTTTTGATCCGGCTTCAGATTGACTGAGACGCGAGCCTGCGCTTCTTTGCCCAAATCGAGGGTGAACTGTCCCGATTCGGCGAGAAAACGGGCGGCTTGGTGACACACCCTGAAATCAGAACGGTTTCCGCATCGTCGGCAGACAATCTCGGCGCGCGTCCCTGCCGGTGCAGCACTTGCGTTGCGATCCCGACGAGCACAAAACAGCAGCAGATTGCCGCAAGTCGCAAGCGTGCTCCACTCGAAATTGCAAATGCAGCTATCAAGGCGAAGAGCGCTAACGCAGATGCCACCCCCAAATCAGGAAGTGTGAAGAAAAACGAAGTGCGCGGCCAGAATGCCGGCTGCAAGCGCCACGAACGGGAGAATTAGCGGTTCACGCACATAGAAGAAGTGCGGCTTGCCGTGCTGTTTGTTGCGGATCGGCCAGCAAGATTACCGATAGGTGATGAGGAGCGGGTTTCTTTTCGAAATGCGTCTAACGGTTGTGGCACAGGAAAACACAGGCGAACGTACATCGAACACCGCGACTGAAGACCGCTCAGTAACGGATAACATCAAGGAACTGACAACTGCCAGCAAAGAATTGCTCGATGCGGGAAAGAAGATGGCCGATAATCTGAGCGAAATTACGGAAAAAGTGGAACATGCGAAGAACGTGGGCTCCGACGCACTGAAGAGTCCATGGGTCCTAGTTGCGGCATCGATTTTCGTCGGAGTGTTGCTGGTCACTTTCTCCGGCAGAGACTAGGCCAAGATAGTTCACATGAGCGGCGCAACCGGCAACAACTGAGCTTCGTACCTGCTGTTGTTATCGGTCGAGCGGCGTGGCCAGCGCGCTCACTTTTACTGGTTGACTCTCATCTTCCCGCTGATGGAGTTCTCTTGTGGCCACCATTGCCGCCGCTGCAAGTGGGGTTGCCACAAAGACGCCTAATAACCCGGCTGTCGTCCACATGAATAACTGGCTGAATAGTGTAAGTGCCGGTGGTAGCTTAACCATCCAGCGTTGCGCGAGTGGAGTGATGACGTAGCCTTCGGCAGCGTGAACGCCTAAGTAGAGTATGGCCACGTAGAGTGCGGATCGGGGGCTGACCGTAAAGGCAACTAAGACGGTGGGTATGAAAGCCAGTACCGAACCAACATAGGGTATGAAAAGCATGAAGGCAGTGAACAGCCCTAGCGTGAATGCCAGCGGGATGCTTAAGAACCACAGCCCTAAGGTCGTTCCAATTCCCAGCGCGGCCATTGGAATGAGTTGGCCCAAGAGCCAGTTCCTCATTGCGACCCCCATTGCCGTGAATACGCGGTCTGCCCGCGCGCGATGCGGCGCCGGCAAAAGACGAAGCAAGCCGCTTCGATACAAAGGCGGGTTTGCTCCCAAGAAGACGCCTAACGCCACGATGATCACCGCGTCGGTAATGGCGTTTACTGTTCGCGTCGCAAACGTCTTCGCCGTTGCCGCCGCATGTTGACCCTGCATGCTATCAGTGAGGACGTGCACGAGGTCACGTCCCCATTGATAACGGGAGATCGTTCCGCGGATGTTAGCTAGCGAGGCAGGAATGGATCCTGACAATGTCATGGGCTTCTGCTGACGACGCGCGGTCCTAGGCCATACGTCAAAGCCGCGATCACTATAACGATAAGCAGCAGAACAATGGCATACGAACTGTTCTTTCCGATAGGAAGACGGGCCGCGAAGAAATTTGCAATTGCGCGCAGGACGACAGCCATCAGCACGGCTGCGAATGCGATGAGAACAATCTCGCGTAAATAGAAGAGAATGGCGAAAACGAATCCGCAGATGAGGATCCGGGTGAATGCGCCGCGCTTGATACAGACGACGAACTCCGAATTCGGCGGCATCTTTTGTCATTCGTCGTAGGTCGTTCTCCCGATGTGGAGCGTGCGCCACGCGCGTCACGCCAAGATTGCGGCTCTCGGTAAGCGTGATAAAACGCACTCGCTTCAACACGGCTTCGGCTTCTAGTTGGAAGACGCCGCGTTGCGGTCTCATTTCGATAAAGACGGAAGAAACTAGCATTCAGACGTATGGAACTTACCGGCGTGATGGAGGCCGAAGAAAAATCGCCTGAGTCGGCAAGTCTCTGTCGTCTAATAGGCGAATTATGGCCTCGCTCGCGCATCGCAGCCACTCGACGGCTAAGAACGCCGTATTCGTCATGACTGATCGTATTTTGTAATGCCGGCGGAAATCTCCTGTTGGCAATGGGCATGTCAGGTATGCGCAGCCCATTTTCGATGCCACTGACTGAATACGTTCCTCTCGTTTTGAGTAACCCATATCTCGTTTTCGGCACCACACTGAATCGCTTTATCAATGTTTGCGCAGTTGTCAATGTATACCTGGGCCGACTTGAGCTACATACTCCCGGTTACTGCCAGCGGCTACGTCATAACCGCAATACTGAGTAAATTCTTTCTAGCGGAACACATTAGCCCGAGCCGCTGGATTGGAGTGGTCGTCATTTCTTTAGGGGTGATGTGCGTTGCGCATACTCCCGCGGATACAAAGCACGACACAGAAATCGCACTGTCAGCCGACGACATGGACGGTGTTCGGGAATGAGGTGGGTTTGGGTCGTAGTTGTCGTTCTCTCCAACACGACCGGCGACGTACTGAGCGCCAAGGGAATGTCGGAACGAGGCGAGATCCGGCATTTCGATCCTTCCGCCATTAGGCGCGTACTGCGATACATAGTGACGAACCGCGATGTGCTGCTTGGCATAGCGACGAATGCAGTTTCCTACTTCGCGTTTCTCGCGCTAGTATCGGTAGCGCCGCTCAGTTTCGCCGTTCCGGCTACCGCCCTCAGTTATGTCTTTAAGACGTTGCTGGCACAGTTCATCCTTCATGAGAATGTCAACCGCAGCCGCTGGATCGGCGTAGCTCTCGTCTCTACCGGCATCCTAATGGTGTCGTTTTGAAATCTGTGCGCTATCGCCGCACGATCACTTCGCGCAGATGGTCGCGCGTCAGAAAGAACTTCACAGAAGCCGCCTTCGCGAACAGCCTCTCCAAGTTTCGATTATTGAAAAACTGGCTGCGTTGACTCCCGGCGCCGGATCTCGGCACTTGCATCAACGTCTTCTGATCGTGGATGCGGTAGTTATAAACGGGAATCTGCTTCGCTTTTTCATCGGCGTTGAAAAACATCAGCATCTGACCGCCCGGGCGCATGACGCGCAGGAGCTGTTCCACAGATTGTTCCAGCACCGGAGAGGCAAGGAACTGAAGAGCATCCCAAACCAATGCGCCGTCGAAGAACGTTTCCGGAAAATTCAGCGTCTGGTCCAGGAAGCGTTGCGCCACGCTCGGCGCTTGCTGCGCCTGCAGGAAGTCTTGACCGAAACAGTCAAGCATGGTGCCGATAATATCGTCGGACGAGATCCGGTGTCCCATGCCTGTGATAAAGCTGATGTTCGCCTGGCTCGCGCCGGACATGTCCAGGATGGACAACCCTTCGGCGTTCTTCAACGACGAGCAAAACTGATCTAATCCGCTGCTCCCGCGTGTGAGCGTCGGAACTCCGCCCTTCGATGCAGTCTTAGCCGAGGGGTCTTTGGAAGCGCCGAATTTCATAGTGCTCGCGGACTGAGTGTGGCCGTGAGGAAGCAAGCGCGGAACGGACATCTCCAATTTGTTCCGCGCCGCGGGACTACTTAACTGAGCCAGCCGTTGCTGCGGGAATGTTTGCTGGTGCAGGCGCGTTTGTTGCTGCGGGAGTGGGAGTAGAAGCCGGTTGGGTCGACGCCGCTGGCTTGTTTGCGACAGCTTTCGAGATGTCGATACTGCCCTTGAAATAAGCGCCATCTTCGATGACGATTCGGCTTGTCTTGATGTCGCCAACCAACTTGGCTTCTTTCTTGATATCAATCTTGTCCGTAGCGTCCACATTGCCCTGAATGGAGCCGTGGATGATGATCTCTCGCGCTTTCAAACCGGCCTGCACTCTGGCATTCGGCCCGATGGTAAGACGGTGATCCTGGCACTCGACCGTGCCCTCTACTTCTCCATCAATGGTGAGATCCTCACGCGCAAATATCTGACCTTTGACGGTCACGTTCTTGCCCAAAGCGGCAGAGCCACCGCGGCTTGCGGTCGTATCGGGTTCAAAGGTTCTGGATGGTGATGACATAGTTTGGGGTTCTCTCCTCTGCGGTTCTACCGGCGGTGCAGGCGGAGCCGGCGCGCCAACCGGCCGTTGCGGCTGCTGCGGTAGTTCATCTTCTTTTCGTTTGCTCCACATGAAACGGGAATCTCCTGGAAATGCTCCTTTCAATCGTACTACTCCCATCTACCAGCTGCGCATACAACCGTACGTATAGTTCGAAGCCGTTCCGATATGCTGTTGCGGCGTCCCCGAGCCTTGTCATAATGGAGGCGGTGTCGAAGCATCGCGACCTGGAATTGCGCCTAGAACGGGTGGAGCAGCAGCTTCGTATATTCCAGCGAATCAGCCGCTTAATGACTCGCGACATGGAACTAGAGGATGTGCTCAATGAAATCGTTGGCCTGGTCCGCGATTTCTTGGACTGCGATTCCTGCCTTATCTACCTGGTTGAAGAAGGCGAATTAGTTCTTTTCGCATCGAGCGACGCCAATCGCGCGAGTATTGGGCGTGTTCGCTTGCGTATCGATGAAGGTCTTACCGGATGGGTTGCGCGCGAGCGCCGACTCTTGGCTATCTCGCGCGAGGCATACAACGATCCACGGTTCAAGTTCTTCAAGGACCTGCCCCAAGATCGCTTCGAGGCGTTCCTTTCGGTTCCAATCATTTCCCAGGGCAAGGTGGTTGGTGTCATCAATGTGCAGCACAGAGAAGCACGCGTTCACTCCGGCGGTGATATGGAGATGCTGACGACTCTCGGTGAACAAGTCGGTTGCTTATTGGTCCTGTCTCAGCAAAAGACGGCTGCGATCCCCGCTTAAATTATGCTGCTGTGGGCTTGTTCATTTTCCGGAAGTAAGTGTTCCGGAATTAGGCCGTCTCGGTCGGGAGTTCCTTTTCAACTTGAGTGCTCTCCGCTGCGCGGCAAGCGGGCGAAAACTGACGAAATTGTAGCGGCACGCCGGGCAGCGATACCGGCGGCAGCCAAAGGTAATCATCAACTTTCTAGAAAGCGAAATACGGTAGCTGCGCGCGCCCCAGGTAGTCAGTTGTGTCCGCAGACACTTGGGACATTTGGCAAACGCGAGGCGGGCGAAGAGGAAAACATTCACCGAGAATCGGCCGTTACAATCGAGACAGCGAAATGGATAGTTCCCCAAGGCCATGGTGAACAGTTCCGCCTTGGACCTCCGCCGCGAACGCCGGATATGAGGGCTGGCGCAATATTCGCAAAGAACGGGATTGATCATGCCGCAACCGTCTTATCGGCCTGCCATCGATAAACGTAGTCTGTTTGATAAGCAACGAAAGCATCCTGTAGCGCGTTCAGTACTTGGGGGCTCTGCGCTATAGGTTCTTCTTCGATCTCGAGTACGGGGAGTAAGTCGCGCGTGGTTGAAGTTATAAACACCTGGTCAGCTTCTTCCAGGTCGCTTGGCGTTAGTTCGCGCTCCGAAATATCCAGACCCGGAATGCGAACGTCTTGCAGCAAAACCGCTCGCGTAATACCGGGCAAGCAGCCCGAAGTAGACAGCGGGGGCGTCCAGACATGGTCGCCTTTCAGCATGAAGACATTCGCGGAGGTGCATTCGCTCACTTGGCCCTCTTCGTTCAGAAGAATGAACTCATCGAAGCCTTTCTGATGAGCTTCTTCATACCAAGCCAAGTTTTGTGCCCAAGACGTGATCTTCGCTCCCGCGAACGGCGATGCACCATAGCGCGCGTTCGCTTTGTACGCAAGTTTCACACCTTTGCCCCACGGATTCAAATCCACCGTAAAAGCGATAAGATCCGCGTCGCGGCTCAGATCAGGGGCTTCAAACAGTCCGCCGCGATTCCGCACAACGGCAAGCCTTAAGCGTTGCGTTCTCGGCGTGATTTGCTTTGACGAGCGACAGCATCAACGCTTCCAGTTCCTCGCGCGTGTACTCAAACGGAACATGCAAACGTTGGGCATCCATCTTCATGCGCAGGTAATGCCGGTCGAAGGCGAACAATACGCCATCCCTGACACGAACGGTACTGAAAACGCCCCAGCCGTTCAGAAATCCAACCTGCCCCGGAAGAAGCAGGCGTTCAGTCGTGTCGCAGATCTGTTCGTTATGAAGTAAATGCCGATGCACGTCATCCGTATTCTAACGGAAAAACGCTTTATCGACAGCGCATGTGTGGCTCGGACGGCGCTTTACGATTGAACTGCCGCAAGCTTCCCAAGCCTGCCCAACAACGCTCGAAACGCGTTGCCCCGGTGGCTCACCTTAAATTTCTCTTCTGCCGATATCTCGCCGAACGAGCGATTGAAAGGGGGATAGAAGAACAGCGGATCGTAGCCAAAGCCCCGATTGCCGCGGGGCGCAACCAGTATGTTACCCTCCACAATGCCGCGTTCGATCAAAAGCAATTTGTTTTGTCGTGCAAGCGCCAGAACACAGATGAATCGAGCTTCGCGGTGGGCTGAAGTTCCCAAATCGCGAAGCACCATGTTGTTGTTGTCTCCATCGGTGGCTCAGGCCCGGCATAGCGAGCCGATAATATGCCAGGCGCCCCGTTCAGCGCATCCACGCACAACCCGGAATCGTCTGCCAATACCATTTCCGAACTGAAGGCGGAATAGTACAGAGCCTTGTTCACCGCGTTCTCCTCGAATGTGTGCACCGGTCTCTTCGGGCGGCTGAATGCCGTTCAGATGAGGCAGCGGCTGAAGTTCAAGGTTGATCAATCCGGCCTGCACGCGCAGCTAGCGAGAAATCATTCAGCTTTCCGATATTGGAAGAGCAGACGTAAATGCGCATCACCCGCCGAGATCTGCGAGCACGTTGCGCTGTAACTGCCTCAGCTCGATCAATGCCACTGCGCCCGAGTGCAATCAGTTCAGACAAGTGATCGTCTTCAAATGGCGTTCGTTCAGCAGTGGCTTGCAGTTCCACGAATTTGCCCTTGCCGGTCATGACGACATTCATATCCACATCGGCGCGCGAATCTTCTTCGTAACAGAGGTCCAGCATCGGAATACCGCCGACCAGGCCGACACTGGTGGCGGCGACGGAGTCGATTAAGGGATTCCTCGAAATGGCCTTGAATTTCACCAGCGTCCCGATGGCAATTGCTAAAGCCACGTAGGCGCCCGTAATCGCGGCGGTCCGCGTTCCTCCATCCGCCTGCAGAACGTCGCAATCGACAATGATGCTCCGCTCGCTCAGCGCACTGAGGTCCACCACGGAACGCAACGAACGCCCAATCAGGCGCTGGATTTCGTGCGTGCGCCCCGATGGGCCGCCCTTTAGAAACCTCCCGGGCAGTACGCGTCACAGTAGCCCTGGGCAACATGGCGTATTCCGCTGTGACCCAGCCCTTGCCCGTCCCGCGCAGGAACCCGGGCACAGAATCCTCGATTGTAGCGGCGCAAAGTACACGCGTGTTCCCGCACTCGATGAGGACAGATCCTTCGGCAGTCTTCAAGTAGCCGGGACTGATGTTAGTGGTTCGAAGTTCATTTGCCTGCCGTCCGTCCGTTCGCACTATACGATTATCCGGCGTGAAAACTTGCGAAGAAGAAGAACCCGACCAGCACGAGAATCAAAACTACCAGGATAAGGCAGGGAATTGCGCCTTGCCGGGGCATGGCTGAGGCTTTACTGCTCGACGATTTCTTTTTAATTTTCGGACCGGCCATGAAAGAGGGCGAGTAGAGTACGTGGGCGACGCTAGCCGTACCCATTTACGTATGCTTCCGGACAGCTACTTCTTGAACAAGCTATCAAACGCGGCTCGGGCGTCGTTCGCATTGCGCGGCCCCTGCATGACGCTGCCATTGCCGGAAGACTGTGCAACAGGACCGGCTAGGAGCCACATCGCGCGCAACAGTTACGCGGGGTGAAAACAGTTCGCACGTATTCGCCTGATCCTTCAGCGCAATACGGGCCGGTATCGGTTTTAAGCACTGGAAGCGAGTAGAGGAATCGAAATTGACGCACTGTTTGCAGCAGTGCAAATCTGCTCCGCACTTCGGGCACTTACCCCTGAAGTCCGCATCGGGCGACAGTGCAAAGAACAACTGAAGCAACGCGCCGCAGCCACCGTTTGCACTAAGCGCGGTAGCTTCGGCCCCGGTTACATCAAGCGGCAGCTTCGGGCCCGAAGGCCGTGGCCGCTCCGAGCGATGCGAATCGCCGTTGCGGCCAGTTTCCTGATATCCGTGTTGGCGGTATTTGCGATCTCCGTCCATTCTCGTTGATCGACTCCTTAGAGAGCCATCGGCCGCAACTAGAGTCATGTTTTCCGAGCAGTTCCGAGACCGGATGACAATTGGTGCAGTTCCAGTGTTTGCGAGAAAAATTTCTAGGACGCTGGATTCTCAGAAGAGGGCGGGTCTTGGAAGGACGTGGAATTCAGTAAGATCCCGCCAGCACCTGCTTAGTATGTACCACAACCTGTACATGCGGCGCCAGTAATAACTGAACGCATTGGCAGGAAATTAATCCGATACCCACTTCAGCAGAGCGTTGCACGGTCTGGTTAACGGATGGTCGAAATGATTCGGACTAATTCGCACTGAGTATCCGACGCGCCCGGTTTGCTGGACCGTGAACTCGCTCGCGAACGTAACGGCAGTACCCTTCTCCTCTACCGGTGCAAGCGGAAGGGTATAAGTACTCTGCAGTTGTCCGTTGCTGCCAATCTGCCCGATAACTGCCTCGACGCGCACTTCGGATGCGCTTAGCCCTGCAAGTTCCACGGTTGTACGTAATGGAACTGCGGACCCGCTCATCACAGCGTCGGCGGGCGTGTCGCCAAAATCGACGAATTTGATCGAGTTCCAGGCATCGCTCAACCGGGCATCCCAAACTGTCTTCTGCCGTGCCGCCTCGAAGTTATCTTTCGAGACGTCGAGCCAAAGCCGATGCGCCGGCTGGTACAGCTTTGACATATATTCGGTGACCATACGTCCGCAACTGAATTGCGGAGTGATGTTCACGATCACGTCTTCATGCGGCGGATCCACTCGACGGGAATTTCGTCTTCCGACCCCTGGTAGAACAGCGGGACGATGTCATTCTCGAGAGTCGAATAGATTGCGCTGGCATGGATGTCGTCCTGGTCTTCCGAGTACGTGATGCGATCGCCAATCGCCCATCCGCCGGATATCTCAAACGCCTCATCAAACCAGCCGTCCAGCACGCTCAGGTTCAGCACTCCATTCATGGACGCCTTCATGCCGCTGGTGCCGCAGGCTTCCTCGCCGCGCCTTGGATTATTTAACCAAAGATCGACACCTTGCACCATCTCGCGCGCAACTTGAATGCCGTAGTCTTCGACGAAGATCAGCCGCTTTGAAATCTCGGGATCGCGCGACATGGCCACAATTTCGCGAATAAGCGTTTTGCCGGGCAAATCCTTCGGATGCGCTTTGCCGGCGATAACGATCTGCACCGGCATCTTGGGATTGTTCAGAATTCTTTTCAGCCGCGCTACATCTTTGAACAACAACGTTGCCCGCTTGTAGGTGGCAAACCGGCGCGCGAAGCCGATAGTGAAAACGTCTGGATCCAGCACCTCCTGAACGCGCCGTATTTCGGCGCCTGAGGCCTTGCGTTGCAATGCCGCATTGGCGGCTCGTTCACGGGCAAATGCGACCATCCGGCGTTTACGCTTGCGATGCATCTCCCAAAGCTCCTGCGATGGAATTTCATGCACCAGCTCCCAGAGCTTGCTCTCTTCCAGCCTTTCGCGCCAGTCAGGCTGCAGGTACTGGTCATACAAGCTGGCCAGGTCGCCGTTGATCCAGGTGGGCGAGTGCACGCCATTTGTGACCGACGTGATCGGAACTTCATCTACCGGCAGCCGCGGCCAAAGATCCTGGAACATCACCTGAGAAACCTTCTCATGGATGACGCTCACCGCATTACGGAAGGCCGAGGTTTTCAGTGCCAGAACGGCCATCGAGAAACCGCTCCGCCGCGATCATGCATGTTGTTCCGGCCAAGGGTTAGCAGCTTCTCAAACGGGAATCCCGACTGTTCGCAATAGCGCGCGGAAATACTCATAAATGAGACTCGAATCAAAAAGGTCAATGCCGGCCGGAACGCAGGTGTGGGTCGTGAAAACGTTGCTGAGACGCGTCGCCTCGAGCGCCTGTTCAAATGTGAGCCCACTCTCCTGCATCATCACGCGGATACGTTCGATTGCCAGAAATGCCGAATGGCCTTCGTTCATATGGTGAACAGTCGGCTTGATACCTAACTTCTTCAGCGCGCGAAGCCCACCAATGCCCAACACAATCTCCTGGCGGATGCGTTTGTGGGTGTCACCGCCGTAAAGTTGGTCCGTAATCTCGCGATTTTCAACCGCCGCGTTCTGCGGGATATTCGTGTCGAGCAGATAAAGCTTTACCCGGCCGACATCGATATGCCAGACCTTGATGAACACTTCACCCCAGGGCAGGTTGACGCTGACAATTACGTCACGGCCCTTTTCGTCCGCGCACGGGCGTACCGGAAGCGTATAGAAGTCGTGCAGAGGCGCGCGTTCTTGCTGCCAGCCGTCCGGGATTCAGATACTGCTGAAAGTATCCCCTCTGGTAAAGAAGTCCAACGCCGGTAAGAGAGAAGTCGTTGTCGCTTGCGGCCTTCAGATGATCGCCGGAAAGGATGCCCAGACCGCCCGAGTAAATCTGCATGCAATCGAGCAGGCCATATTCCATGGAGAAATACGCGATCTTCGGCGTGTTCTCGTCCGGCGGCATGGTGTGCAGATAGGAATCGTTTCGCTCACAAGCTCGTTTATACAGAGATGTGAAACGCGGGTCCGCAGCCGCCCGATCTAACTTCTCCTGCGATATTCGCCCGAGCAACTGAATGGGGTTGTGGTTTGACTCCTTCCACAGTGCCGGGTCGAGGCGCCGAAACAGCGATCGAATCGTGTGGTCCCAACTCCAAAGCAAGTTGTAAGCAAGTTCGGAAAGGCGGCTCAGGGCCGGCGGCAATGCCGGGCGGACAAGAAATTCACGCAAGGGTTGAATCTGATACGACATGCAACGATTTACAGCTATCCTCTGTATCTATGTGTCGGGAGTGCACTTAAAATAGCAGAACTTCGAATGGTAAAAATGCGAGGCTATCGAACGCGCGCGAGACATCGCGTTCTCTTATTGTCGCACTTTTGCGGTCTGTGATAAAAGCGACATTCTGTGGCCGCGTTTAATTCGGTTGGCCAGGTTCCCTTGGTCTATGGGAGAAAGCCCCGATAAGGGTCATCAGCTCTCAAACGGCAGTAGGCCGATCCGTTCGCGCTCCGCGTTGAACTCGCAGCCGATTAGCGCGATGCAAGCGATCAAGTATAGCCAAATCAGCAGCACAATCACAGTTCCGACGCTGCCGTAAAACGCGTTGTAGTTCGCGTGGTTCACGTAAAGCGCAAATCCGGCAGTGGCAAGCATCCAGAGCAGCGTGGCGACAAATGCTCCTGGCCAAACCCGAAGGAATCGGGGTCCGAACAGCTTGTCGCATTGCGCCGGCTCCGGGCGATAATTTGGACCGAAGTAGTAGAGAAGCCCTGTGACGAAGGTTGTCGTGCAAAACGCAAGGACGTATCGCGATATCCGCCAAACAAGCTCTACCGGTGCGCTGATCTCGGAAATGCCAATCCACTGAACCATCGCGAGTTCGCCGCGATTTCCGAAGATGATTAAAGAGGAAGCGGCAACTGCCGGAACGGCAGTGACGATGACTAGAAATATCGCCATCCCGCGCTGCTGCAGAAACGGACGCGAAGAAGGGATACGATAGGCCGCTTGAAAACCTTCCATCAGGCTGATCATCGCGCCCGAACCTGCCCACAAAGATAGTCCTACCACCAAAACCGAAAACTGTATCGGACGATGTACCTGCTCACGTAGCCGCGACAGTAATATTTCTTCGGCGCCCGGCGGTGCAACCTGCCGCAGAAATGTTGCAATGACTCGAACGACTGAACGCGCCCGAGCCTGAATCAGCACCGATGTGAGGGTGGTGAGTACGGGGAAAAGAGAAAGAAAGAACGAGTAAGCGGCCCCTTTCGCGATGCTGAAGCAGTTATCCTGGAAGGCCGCAACGAAAGCCCGTCTGAGGAGCCAGAAGGTTGTGGCCGCAATCCCTGGTTGAGTTACCAGAAACTTAGGTTGAGCCGAGGACGCCGTTGAATCCGGAGGTGTTTCAACGCTGTCTGGCATCGCTCCAGCCCCTCGATTCCCGATCATACCCGAGTTTGTTAGAACAGCGTACCGTAGGCAGTACCCTTACGTACTAAGTCTGTTGTTATTCTGATACTTCGTTCCCAGGGAATTCATCCCTCGCGCCTCCAAGTTGCCATTGGAGGCTCACCTGTTTAAATGGACATCTTCGAGTTGACTCGACGTCTGGTCGACATTGAATCAATTACGCCGCACGAGCAAGCTATCGGCGACTATCTTTTCAAGCACCTGGACGATCTGGCGCAGGCATTTAGTGGGACCGTCGAGCGCATGCCTGTCGAGCCAGGCCGCGACAACATCTTCGTTCGATTCGGCCACCCCGTCGTCGTGCTGTCTACGCACATGGACACCGTTCCACCCGTTATTCCGTCGCGTGAGGACGAGACTCATATTTGGGGGCGAGGCGCATGCGATACCAAAGGCACCATCGCAGCGATGATCGCCGCAAGTGAGCGACTGTTGAGTGCAGGCACGCGCAATTTCGGGATGCTGTTCGTGGTGGGCGAAGAACGCAACAGCGCTGGGGCCCACGTGGCTGCGAAAAATCCTCGAGGAAGCCGATTCATCATCAACGGCGAGCCAACCGAGAACAAGCTCGCTCTCGGATGCAAGGGCGCCTTGCGATTTGAAATTGTCGCGTCGGGCAAAATGGCGCATTCGGCTTACCCGGAATTGGGCGAATCCGCAATCGAAAAATTGTTGGATGCACTGGAGAGAATCCGCCGCATCCCTATGCCTGATAGACAACGTCCTGGGAGCCGGGACGCTGAATATCGGAACCATTCAAGGCGGCCGAGCACCGAACGTCATTCCGGATCAAGCGCAAGCTGAGGTCTTTATCCGCGTGGTGGGCGACGTGAACGATCTACGGTGCGACGTTCAGGCGGCTGCTTCGCCGGATGCGGCAGCGAACGAGGTGCTTTTTATTCCCGCCGCCCATCTGGGCACAATGGATGGCTTTCGGACCACAGTCGTGGCTTTCACAACGGACATTCCCGCGTTCAACGGTGCTTGGGGCCAGCCATATCTGATCGGGCCGGGAAGTATTCATGTCGCTCATACGAGTGAAGAACGCATTCCTAAAAGCGAGCTACAGGAAGCGGTCGCCATCTACGCGAACATTGTCGAACGCCTCAGCCGTTAGAGAGAATGGACGCAGCACAATGAAGCCCATCGAAGTAGGTGTCCTGGGCGGCACGGGCATGGTCGGCCAGCATTTTGTCAGGTTCTTACAAGGACATCCCTGGTTTAAGCTGACCTGGCTGGGCGCGAGCGACCGCTCAGCAGGCAGACCCTACCAGGCAGCAACGACGTGGCGCCTGGAAGGCGAGATGCCGTCTGAGGTCATGGGAATTATCGTTTCTGAGTGCAAACCCGCTCAAGCGCCGCGACTGGTTTTCTCCGCGATGGATGCGTCTGTCGCCACAGAGATCGAACGTGAGTTCGCCCAAGCGGGGCACATTGTGGTTTCGAATTCGCGCAATCACCGCATGGAACCGGACGTTCCCTTGCTCGTACCCGAGATCAATGCCGGCCACCTGGCCGTTCTTCACGGGCAGCAGAGAAACCGCAACTGGAAGGGCATGATTGTCACGAATCCGAACTGCTCCACCGTTGTGTTGACAATGGCGCTTGCGCCTTTGCTGCCGTTCGGGATAGATCGCGTGCTTGCCACAACCATGCAGGCCGTCTCGGGTGCTGGTTATCCAGGCGTTTCCTCTATGGACATTATGGGCAATGTGGTCCCGTTCATTGGTGGGGAAGAAGAAAAGATGCAGGTGGAAACGCAGAAGATCCTCGGCGGTTTCGCGAACGGGCAATTCGTTCCATTGCCGGCGCGGGTCAGTGCGCAATGCAATCGCGTCGCGGTAGCCGATGGCCACACGGTGGCAGTTTCGGTGTCCTTCGCGAACAAGCCTTCCCTGAACGATGCCCGTCATGCGCTCGACCACTTTCAGCGGTGAGCCGCAGAAGCGGAATCTGCCCAGCGCGCCTCGCGACCTGTCATCTACACCGATCAGCCGGACAGGCCTCAGCCGCTCCGGGACGCCGGACGCGATAACGGCATGACTGTTACTGTGGGTCGCCTTCGCGAGTGCCCGGTGCTCGACCTGAAGTTTGTCGCGTGCGGCCACAACGCGATTCGCGGTGCCGCGGGTGCTGCTGTTTTGAATGCGGAGCTGATGGTTTCCGAAGGCTTCCTCGATTAAGGTCTCCCGATGATCGTCATGAAATTCGGCGGAACTTCCGTCGAGTCACAGGAGGCGATTGCACGCGTCACGCGCATTGTTCAGAACGCGGAAGGCCGTCGGCCCATCGTCGTCGTCTCCGCAATGGGTAAGACCACGAACAAGCTTCTGCAAAGCGGCCAGAGAAGCTGCCTGCGGACGCCGGGATCGGGCTCTCGCAGTTGTAGACGAACTGCGTGCTCACCATCTGACGCATGGACTTGCCGTTGCAGGGGCGGCTGCAGCGGATCTTGACCGCTATATCCGCGCGCACTTCGACTGGCTTGAGGAATTGGTCAAAGGCCTTTCCGTCGTCGGCGAGCTTTCCGCCCGCTCCATGGACGCCATCGCGAGCCTGGGCGAGCGTCTCTCCAGTCTGGTTGTAACGTTTGCATTCCAGGCAGCAGGACTGCCTACGCAGCACGTAGATTCGCGGCGTGTCATCATTACCGATGATCGGTTCACGCAAGCCCAACCCATTCTGGAGGAGACATCTCGGCTTTTGCGAGAAATAGTCGCGCCCGCTGCCGAGAGATCGGTTGTCGTCATGGGCGGGTTTATCGGCAGCACGGCCGATGGCCACACGACAACGCTCGGACGTGGCGGGTCGGACTATTCAGCCGCCATCGTCGGCGCGGGGGTGGATGCCGAGGAGATTCAAATCTGGACCGACGTGGACGGCATGCTCACGGCGGACCCCCGCATCATTCCTGGTGGTCACCGGGTGAAAAGTATTTCGTTCGCAGAAGCTGCGGAAATGGCATATTTCGGAGCAAAGGTTCTCCACCCGGCTACCGTTATGCCCGCGGTCGAAAAAAATATTCCGGTTCTGATTCTGAACTCGCGCCGCCCGGAAGTAGGCGGCACGCGCATTACGTCTGCGATTGTTCCGTGTAAGAATCCCGGTAAAGTCCATCTCATGCAAGCGCAATGTGACGATCATCAACATCCATTCAACGCGCATGCTGATGGCTCACGGCTTTTTGCACCGGATATTTGAAATCTTCGATCGATACGAGACCAGCGTCGACATGGTCTCTACATCGGAGGTTAGCGTTTCACTCACCGTTGACAACTGCGAGCAACTCGAAACAATCCGCCAAGCACCTGGTCGAGTTCGCCGAAGTGACCGCCGAAAACGGGCAAGCAATTGTATGTCTGGTCGGAGAGAATATCCGGCATACGCCGGGCATCGCGGGACGCGCATTCCAAGTGCTGCATGAAAAGAACATTCGAATGATTTCTCAGGGCGCCTCTGTCCTGAATCTCGGGATAGTGATCGACGACCAAGATGTGCCGGATGCGGTTAAAGCCCTCCACTGCGAATTTTTTTCTACTCTCGATCCCGCGGTGTTCGATTAAGCAGGCATGGCCGAAACAAAGAAGCTTGCGATTGTAGGCTACGGCAAAATGGGCCGCCTGGTGGACCAGCTTGCAACAGAGCACGGGTTCGAGGTTGTTTTGCGGCTGAGATCAACGGGCAATTCTCATGGCCGCGCCATCACTCGTGAAGCATTCGCCGCGATTGATGTGGCAATTGAGTTCAGCGCGCCGGAGGCCGCGCCGGCCAATTTAATTCGGCTGGCGCAAGCCGGCGTGCAAGCCGTTACGGGCACAACCGGCTGGTTGAGCGATCTTCCCCGGGTGACTGAGGCGGTAAACAGTGCCGGTTCCGGGCTTGTCTGGAGTCCCAACTTTTCCGTTGGAGTTGCTGTCTTCCGCCGTTTGGTGGCAGAAGCCGCACAGCTACTCAAGGCAGAGGATGAGTACGGTGCTTGGGCCTGGGAAATTCATCACAGCACAAAGAAAGACGCGCCGTCCGGGACGTTGCTGCACCTGGTTGAAAGCATGCGCCGGCAGGGTTACGAACGGGGCATCGATATCAGCTCAAACCGCGCCGGCCGTCACCCCGGCACGCACGAGATTGGGTTCGATTCCGCGGCTGATACCATTACGTTGCGGCACGCGGCCCGAAGCCGCGAAGGTTTTGCGCACGGCGCATTAAAGGCCGCCCACTGGATCTCAAGCCGCAAAGGTGTATACACCTTTGAAGAAGTTTTGTTTGGACCTAGCGAGCCATCCGCTGAGTAGGAGGAGTTCCTGATGTTTACCGGTTGTGGCACAGCGCTTGTAACGCCTTTTCGAACTGATGGCACCCTGGACGAAACGTCTCTTCGTTCGCTGGTAAACCGGCAGATCGAAGCCGGAATCGACTTCCTGTGTCCCTGTGGAACCACAGGCGAAAGCCCCACTTTGAAGCATCACGAGCATCTGCGCGTGGTCGAGATCACTATCGAGGAAGCACGGGGGCGCGTTCCGGTTCTTGCGGGCGCCGGCGGATATGACACCGACGAGGTCATTAGCCTGATTGCGGACTTGCAGCAGCTCGGTGTGTCCGGCGTTCTCTCCGTGACGCCGTACTACAACAAGCCTACACAAGAAGGCCTTTATCAGCACTATCGAGCAATTGCGGAATCGACCAAACTGCCGATCATCGTGTACAGCGTGCAACCACGAACTTCTGTAAATGTCGAATACGGCTACGCTGATGAGACTGTCGGAGATTCCGAACATCATAGGTGTCAAAGAAGCATCGGGCAACATCGGCCAGATCGCCGCAATCTGCACCAAGCTCTCCGATTCCTTCATCGTTCTTTCGGGCGACGATGCAATCACAATTCCAGTTGTCGCGCTGGGTGGCCGCGGCGTGATTTCTGTCGTATCGAACGAGATCCCCGCCGAGTTCGCCGAGCTCACGCATGCCGCTATCGACGGCAACTTCGCACGAGCGCGCGAGATTCAGCGCAAATACCAGCCACTGCTTGAAATCAATTTCATTGAGACAAGTCCCGGTCCGGTAAAGTTCGCCATGTCGCGCATGGGTCTGCTTGAGCCAGTGTGGCGTCTGCCCATGGTGGCGCCTTCGCCCGCTTCACAACAGAAAATAGAAGGCGTGCTCGATCTGCTCGACCTGCACTGCGGAGTGCGTGTTTGACGGAACTCCAGCGTTCCATCGAGACTCTGTTCGAAACAAAGCCGGCGAACTATACAGAAGATGAGAAACAACTCTTCTTCCGCTTTCGCGACTTGCTAAACAGCGGGGATATCCGCTCTGCCGAGCCTGATGCCGCGCAGCCCAGCGGATGGCGGGTGAACGTCTGGGTAAAGAAGGGCATCCTGCTCGGGTTTCGAATCGGCGGGGTCGTCGACATGTCGGGTGACGGACCACTCCCTTTTTTCGACAAGTCCACGTATCCCGTAAAGACGTTGACCGCGGACGCCGGTGTGCGGATCGTGCCCGGCGGTTCAAGCGTTCGCGATGGCGCGTATCTTGGGCGAGGCGTGACTTGTATGCCGCCCATGTACATCAACGCCGGCGCATACGTGGGCGATGGAACGATGGTCGATTCTCATGCGCTAGTCGGGTAGTTGTGCTCAAGTCGGCCGAAATTGCCACATTTCAGCGGCATCTCAACTGGGCGGAGTGCTTGAGCCTGTCGGTGCGTTGCCGGTCATCATCGAGGACGATGTTTTAGTCGGCGGAAATTGCGGCGTCTATGAAGGAACGGTCGTCAAGCGGCGAGCTGTTCTGGGCAGCGGAACGATTCTGAACCGTTCGACGCCGGTTTACGATCTGGTACGCGGCGTGGTTCATCGCGCTACGAACGACGTGCCGCTCATGATTCCGGAAGAAGCGGTTGTCGTTTCCGGCTCCCGTAAGATTTCGTCAGGAGATCGGCGCTGATTGGGGGATCTCTCTCTATACACCCGTCATCGTGAAATACCGCGATGCAGGCACGGAAACAAAGGTCCAACTCGAAGATCTGCTGCGCTAAGCGTGCGGGTTAGTCGTCGGTCTTGTCCGGCTTCTCGGTGCTAGTCATTATCTTTCCGCCGGTCGGCGCCTCGCTGCCGCCGGTGGGTTCCTCAGTGACGTCCAGCTCTGCTATTTCGGAGAGCACATTGGTAGCGTCGAAATCCATCGAAGCGCGGTCTATCTCCGTCCGGGCTGAACACGCCTGCGCTGACCAGTTTCGGGTCTTCGCGCCGCATCACCCACAACTGGTATTGCTTGCCGATCGGCGGAGCGGGCAAGTGCGATGCGAGGAAAAGCATGCGCGAACTCTCAACGAGTGCATACCCGGTAGAATCCGTACCAGCTTCCGTCGGCTTCATCTCCATCAGGTGCGTGCCCGGGTTAGAAAGCGCTTCCACCACCTGGGTGTTCGAAGAGAGTGCGCGCTGTTCTAGCTGTATGACCTCTTTGTATTGGTTAGCCTCTGCCTGGGTTTGCAACAATTGCTTCTGTAATTTGTGTACCAGGGCGATAGAGTCGCTTTTCCCAGTCTTTTCCAGTTCACGGCGTAAATTTGCCGTTTGCTGCTGTTCTTGACGCAACTCCAATCTTGTCTGCGCCACCTGCTCATTCAGCCGGTTCAGATCCAGCGTGAGGCGCTCGTCTTCCATCTGGCCCCATATCTTCCCAGCTTGCCAAGTGGCGACAAACAGCAGCAGCAGACTGAGACTGGCGACGATAAGCATCGCCCAGCGGCCGGGTTTCCGGTCACGTGCAAATGAATAAATGAACGACACTTCAGGGTAGCTCTGAGTATAGCCCCCGAAACCTGGAGGAACAGGCCGAGAGAGTGCCGAACATCAGGAGAATGTTCGCTAGTCTTTGCAACTACTGTTACGAAACGCCCATCCAAGCGGATGAAGCATGTTCCACGCTTCCGTTATTTTCTCCTTTTTGCTTGGCATGGCTAGCTTGTCTTATGCTCGCTCACCCGAGTTGCATCCCGCCCGCACGTTAACCGGCGTGGAATATGCCCGAGTCGGTGACACGAGCCTGCTGTTTGATGCCGATCTGCCCGAGAGCAGCGTTCCTACACCGGCCGATCATTATCGTTCATGGCGGCGGTTGGGTACGCGGTGATCGCCGTTTAGACGTCCAGCCTTTATTCAATCCCCTGTCGAGAGCTGGGTTTGCCTGGTTTTCGGTAGATTACCGGCTCGTGACCGATGTCAGCCAGTTCGGGGTGGCTATAAACGACGTCCAGGCAGCTATAGGATATGTGAAGTCTCACGCAGCCGAGTTCAACGTCGACCCCGACCGGATAGCGCTTGTCGGGGAATCCGCAGGTGGGCAGTTGGCGATTATGGCCGCGTTGCGGGGTGGGGAAGCAGGAAGCGTGCGCGCTGTCGTCGGATTCTACACTCCCACCGATCTTGTCAGCCTGATTCGACGGTCGAATCTGATTCCAGCGCAGATTCGAAACGCCATTGTCGGCAGCCCGTGGGAACGCCTCGTTATGGCAGGAATTGCGCAGCTCTCACCCATCGACAATGTTCGTGCAGACATGCCGCCCATGCTTCTGATTCATGGCTCTGCCGACTCGCTGGTTCCCCTTAGCCAATCGACCGAGATGTGCGATCGAATGCGTAACGCGGGTGCTAGCTGCGAGGTATACCCGATTAACGGTGCCGGTCACGGCATCCGATGGTGGTCCAATTCAGAACAGGATCTGGCCGATGCGAAGATGGTCCGCTGGCTTAAGCAGCAGTTGAACGCTCCAGTAGCTGCGAAGCTTCTACTGACCTGTACTCGCCGTCTCCGTGAGCTGCGAGCCCGACCAGCAACAAGCCCTAACGCTGCGAGCGCGTAATCTGCCGGCTCGGGGACCGGCGTCAAAGACCCGAACAGACCGTCGGTCTGATTATTCAAACCGGCATCAAAATAAAGCGCGTTGGGGTTTGAACCTGACTCCGCCATTCGGCCGAAATTCCAGCGCCCAGAGATCGTTTTCGACAATAGCGTTCCCGTTCGCGCCATCGAGTGTCCCCAGATAGCTGCCGCTGTTCGGATCGAATACGTTGATTTCGCCATTTCCGAAATTGCCGACCAGCAGATCGTTCGCGTACTGGCCGAAACCCGCCGGCGCAATCGCTACACCCCATGGCGCATCCAGTTGTCCCGCTCTTAACGAGCGAGCTAATTAGGTTGCCGTTCATGTCGTAGACATCCACATAGCCCATGCCTAAGCCGTTATTAGAGCCTCCGACTCCTACCGACGCATATTCGACGTAAAGGTCATTTCCAAGGGCCTGCACGTTGTATGGGTGCATAGCCGCTCGGGATGCTTGCGTCAGTAAACTTGCCCGCAAACGTTGTCGAGTTAATCTGCTGAAAGCTCGAATTGAAGACGTTGATTCCGCCTCCATTCACAAAGTTTGCCGCGTAAAGGTAGTTGTTCGATCCTGCAGTTCCAATCGCGAGACCTGTGTATACAGCGCCCGGCGTCGTTACCACAGCGGGCGCGGATGTGCCGAGCCCTGAGTTCCACCCATTTATGGTCCCTGAAAGCGTGTCGAAGATGAAGTTCGGCGACGCGTTATCGCTTAAGACGAAGTTGCCTGTTCCGGCGGAATTGAACACCTGCCCGGTGGGGCCAATCGCCGGCGGCGAACCGGCAGGCAGCGAGACAGTCAAGGCAACCTTCGACCCTGTGCCTGTGTATAGCGTCGACGTATTGCTGGCTTGGTCTGAAATCCAGAACGGGCTTGTCGCGCTGAATGAAATGCCCCACGGATTTGTCAGGTTGGCGTCGACAGTAACGGCGCCTACTGTGGACAAATCTGAGACGAGATTGGTCTGAGCGAAGGTATCCGCGAGCCAGAGGGCAGAGCTGCAGACGCGTTGTGAAGGTAAGCGCAAAAACAAAGCGGCAATTCCTCATGTGGATTACTCCCGCGTGGTTAGAGATAGCGTCCAGCCGGTGCTATCTTCAAATCGCGAAACGTTTCAGCAGAAAAGTACCAACCGGGAGTTTTAGTACTGCGAATGATGCCTAGCGGACGGTCAGCCATCGCGTGTTAGAGGTTTCCGCGGCGGGCCTGTTCTCGTTCGATTGCTTCGAACAGAGCCTTGAAATTGCCCTTTCCGAAACTGCGGCTGCCTTTGCGCTGGATGATTTCGAAAAATAACGTCGGCCTGTCTTCAACCGGTTTCGTGAAGATCTGCAGCATGTAGCCCTCGTCATCGCGATCGACGAGAATACCGAGTTTTGCCAATTCGTCCAGCGGCTCGTCGATCTTCCCGACACGCGCGGTAAGGTCGTCATAGTAAGTCGTCGGAATAGTACAGGAATTCCAGCCCTTGCTGCTGTAAGAGGGTGACTGTCTCAATAATGTTGTGCGTCGCCATCGCGATATGCTGTATGCCGGGGCTGCCGTAGAAATCGAGATACTCTTCGATCTGCGACTTTTTCCTGCCTGCCGCCGGTTCATTGATCGGGAAGCGGATCCGCTCGTTGCCATTGGCCATCACCTTCGACATCAGGGCCGAGTATTCGGTTGAAATGTCTTGATCGTCGAAGTGCTTGAACATGCGGAAGCCCATGACGTGCTCATAGAAGCTGACCCACGTGTTCATCTGTCCCCAACCCACATTGCCCACCATGTGGTCAACGTACTGTAGCCCGTAGGACGTGCAATTTGGTCGGGCACCGGCGACGCTGCGAAGCCTGGCAAAAAAGCTCCGTGATAGTTCCTTCGCTCGACAAAAGTGTGGACCGTGTCGCCGTAGATGCCGATGACCGACATCTTCGCTTCGCCGTGTTCATCCTTCTCAGTCCATGGCGCTTGAACGCCTTTGGCGCCCCGCGACGTTGTCTCGCGCCACGCAGACTCCGCATCGTCTACCCACAAAGCCACCGATTTGACGCCATCTCCGTGGCGATACACATGGTCCGCGACTTCGCCGGACGGATGCAACGCCGTCGTCAGTATGAGCCGAATTTTGTTTTGTTCGAGCACGTACGACACGCGATCTCGCGTTCCTGTTTCTGGACCCCGATAAGCGACAAGGCTGAAGCCGAGGCAAGAGCGATAGAAGAACGCCGCCTGCTTCGCATTTCCGACGTAGAATTCGACATGGTCCGTGCCGTGAATCGGCAGGAAGTCGTCGCCTTTTTGCGGCGCTGGTCTTTCAGTCTGTTCAGCAAGCTGTGGCATAACGGTTCACCTCCATATGTGAGAGTACGCCTGCGAGCGTCTCGATAAAAGTTTCGTTTTCTTCGTGCGTTCCTACCGAAACACGCAAGCAATTCGGCAGGCCCGTTGCCCCAAGAGGCCGGACGATGATTCCGCGTTCAAGCAAGTCTTGGAACACAATCTGCGCATCCGCCGGGGCGGGGAAGACGAGCATCGCAAAATTGGCTGCCGACGGTACAACGGTTATGCGCAGATCCCGCATCCTGGCGGTCAGGAACTCCAGTTCCGAAGTGTTATTAGAAATGGTCTTATTCAGGAAGTCGCGATCGTCGAGTGCACCGAGGGCGGCAGCCGCCGCTACGCCGCTGGGCTCGAACGGCAGTTTGATCTTTAGCAGCGTGTGAATGAGCGAGTCATGCGCAAATCCGTAACCCACCCGCACCGCCGCCAGTCCGTATGCCTTCGAAAACGTCCGCAACGTGATCACGTTGTCGAATCGATATTGCAGCGAATCGGGATAGCATGGCCGATCCGCGGCAAACTCGAAGTACGCTTCGTCGAGTATGATCAGCACGCGTTCGGGAACACGGGCATGAAAATGCTCGAATTCCAGGCGCGTGAAGAAGGTCCCGGTTGGATTGTTTGGGTTCGCCAGGTAGATCAGCTTTGTCTTTGGCGTAATCGCAGCCGCCAATGCAGCCAAGTCGTATCGCCAGTGCATGATAAGGCACGGTTCGATACCGTACCCCACGGCTGCGCGCGAGCACCTGAAATCCAGCGAACGCCGCCTCCGTCGTCAGCACTTCATCTTCATCGCACAGAAACGTCCGGACCACGTTAGCCATAATGCCCTCGCTGCCCGATCCCGCAATTATGTTCTCGAACGCGCAGCCTAAACCGTTCTGCGAGTGCATGGCGCAGCGCGATACCACCATCGGGGTAACGTGCCATCCCCAGCAGGGCTTCGCGCGCGCGCTCCACGGCTTTCGGCGAAGTACCCAGCGGATTCTCATTCGATGCCAGCTTGATTACCCGCTTTAATCCATAGCGTTCCTTGATCTGCTCAGCGTTCAGGCCGGGCTCATATGGTCTCAGGTTCAAAATGTGCGCTGGAACGAGTTGGTCGGGAGAGATCATCGCAAATATGTTCGGTCCACGATCAATATACTTGTAGTATATTCCCAAGATGCCCCGGGCGAAAACTAAACAAAACCAGGACGGCACTTTGGCAGACCGCGCCTACCGCTTGGTCAAGCACGGCATTTTGCACGGCGAACTTCCCGAGGGAGGTTTCCTGATCGAATCTCGGATTCTTGCTCGATACAGCATCGGACGGACCCCTTTCCGCGAGGCCTGTAACCGCTTGCACAATGAACAGCTCCTCGAAGTGGTGCCCCGCCGCGGCTACTTTGTCCCGGAACTCAGTTTCCGCGGGGTGCGCGATCTGCTGGAAGCGCGCATTCTCATTGAGGGCATTGCCGCGGAACTTGCCGCGCACCGGGCCGAGCCGGCGGAAATAGAAGCTCTCGATAATTTCTACGCCCAAGCCGCCCGCGCAGCCAAAGAGAATGCGGTCGACGCTCTCATCGAAGCCAATCAAAAATTCCATCTCCAAATTGCGCGCATGACACACAATCGCGAACTCGAATCGCTTCTGCGCGGTCTGCTTGAGCGCTCGACGCGCCTGGTCTATCTGGCCGCCAGCGGAGCGCGCCAGGCGCCGCGCGATATTGAAACTCTGCTTAAGCCGATTGCCGAAGCGCTACGAAAGAAGAATGCTGCCGCCGCGCACAAAGCTGTTGTGGCCGACATCACGCAAGGCCAGCTCAACGCACTCGGCCGTGACGTATGGGAGATATCCTCAATGGCGAAGCAGAAACAATTGTCGACGGACGAGAATGTTTAGGAGGTCTATATGCCCGTTTACCGTCAGCTAGGTGAGATACCTTCGAAGCGGCACAAAGTCTACCGCCAGCCTTCAGGCGAGTTGTATTCAGAGGAACTCATGGGCAACATGGGCTTCGTAGGACCCTCATCTCTGCTTTATCACGTGCGTCGGCCCACGGCGGTGCGAGCCGTTGAGGTTGTGCGCGAACTGAAATGGCAGCCGGCGCCGCCGGAACCGCTGCGTCATCGCCATTTCCGCACCAAACAGCTTTCGAAACCGCGCAACTCTATTACCGAACGATTTCCGCTCCTGTTCAACAACGAAGTTTCAATGTCTATGGTTCGTCCCGCCGAGACGACATCGCACTTCTATCGCAATGCCCAAGGAGACGAGATCGTGTTCGTCAGCGAGGGAGAAGGCACGCTCGAATCGCCGTTCGGAAGCATTCCATTTGAAGGTGGCGATTACCTCGTCATCCCACGCGGCATTCTGCATCGTTATCAGTTCACTTCGGACAGACAACTGCTGCTGATTATCGAGAGCGCCGGATACGTCCGTACCCCGCGCCGGTATCGCAACGAATTCGGTCAGCTTACGGAGAACAGCCCCTACTCGGAACGCGACTTCCGGGGCCCTCAGGCGCTCGCAACGCACGACGAAAAAGGTGAATTCAAGCTGATCGTTAAGAAGGCGAACACTCTCAGCGACATGACGCTGGCCTACCATCCATTCGACGTTATCGGTTGGGACGGTTTCTACTATCCGTGGGCCATCAACATCCGCAATTTCGAGCCGCGCGTTGGCCGCTTTCATCTGCCGCCACCAATCCACCAGACCTTCGAGAGCGATGGGTTCGTTGTCTGCTCGTTCTGTCCTCGTCCGTTTGACTTCGATCCAGAGGCGGTGCCTGCTCCGTACAGCCACTCGAACGTGATGTCGGATGAGGTGCTCTACTACGCGAACTCCGAGTTCATGAGCCGCAAAGGTATCGAGTACGGCTCCATTACACTGCACCCGGACGGCCTTGCGCATGGCCCGCAACCCGGTCGGACGGAAGCGTCACTGGGGCAAAAGGAAACCAACGAACTTGCGGTGATGATGGATACGTTTCACGGCCTGAACGTCAGTCTTGATGCGATCGAGATCGAAGATCTCGATTACTACCTGTCCTGGCTAGATACTTAGCTCGCCTCTTCATGATCGATGAAACACACGACCCGGATCTCGAAAGCTGGGTCGAGTCGGCCAATGAGCCCGGCTGCGACTTTCCGCTTCAGAACCTGCCGCTCGCAGTGTTCAAGGCACCGAACAGTCCGGCTCCGCGCATCGGAACCGCGATTGGTGACTTCATCTTCGACGCCAGTGATTGGGTACCCGGGCAGACATTAAACGCCTACATGGCCCTGCCGCAATCGCAGCGCCGCGACATCCGTCACCTCGTCAGTAAAGCTCTGCGGAAGGGCGCACCACGATGCAGCCTCTTCGCTCAATCTGAATGCGAACTGATGCTTCCAGCGCTTATCGGCGATTACACGGATTTCTACGCGTCCATCCATCACGCCACCAATGTGGGCAAGATGTTTCGGCCGGATAATCCTCTGCTTCCTAACTACACGCAGGTACCAATTGCATATCATGGCCGAACATCGTCCATTATGGTGAGTGGAAGCTCTCTTATGCGTCCGAATGGCCAACTAGCGGAAGGCGTTTTCGGTCCAACACAAGAGCTGGACTATGAACTCGAACTGGGCGTCTTTCTCGGTCCCGGCAATGAGCTCGGGCAACCGCTCCCGATCGCCGAAGCCAGTCGGCACGTTGCGGGTATCTGCCTGCTTGAATGATTGGTCCGCGCGCGACATTCAGCGCTGGGAATATCAGCCGCTGGGGCCTTTTCTCGCCAAGAACTTCGCGACGTCCATCTCGCCATGGCTCATCACTTGGGAAGCGCTCGCACCATTCCAAACGCAGCCGCCGCCTCAACGGCGGCCAGTTTTGCCCTACCTTCAAGACAACGAGGAGAGCGCGCTCGATATATCGATGAAGGTTCATCTCCGTGTAGCCCAATGGCCGCGGCCGATAGCAAATAAGCTCAACCAACTTCCGCGACATGTACTGGACGCTTCCGCAGATGATCGCTCATCACACCTCGAATGGTTGTCGAATCCGTCCCGGCGACCTGATTGGCAGTGGTACTGTCTCCGGCCCCGAAAAGTCAAATCGTGGATGCCTGCTCGAACTGACGTGGAAGGGTACCGAGCCCCTTCATCTCGTGCCTGGCATCCGACGGACGTTTCTCGAAGACGGCGATGAAGTAATATTAACCGGCTACTGCGAGCGACCCGGCTTCCGTCGAATTGGTCTCGGCGTCTGTTCAGGCACGATTCTTCCCGCCCGAGTAGATATCCTGGCGACCTCAACGAGCCTTTAAAAGAACTTCCGAACAATTGGCCTGCAGTTTGCCCTCTGACTCCTAGCACGGATGGCAATTCACGTCTGGGCCCCGCAGGGCTTACCGGCTCCTCGCGCTTACGCTATTGCTGCGCCCATTCGGAGCTCAGCGAACAGGTGGATACCTATCGCTGGTTCGGCACGCTTCTTATCTTTGTCGGCGCGATTGTTGTTGGCTGTAGTACAACTCACAAGCAGCTAAAATCGCCTTCGTTGTCACCGGAACTGCATTAAATTCGTCCCCAAGTAGACAGTCCGAACAAGCAGTTACAATTCAGAAGGCATTTGCAATCAAGGAGCGTTCTTACTCGCACATGAAAATCTGCGTACTTGGCGGTGATGGCTATTGTGGATGGGCCACGGCCCTCTATCTCTCGGCCCAAGGCCACTCGGTTTCCGTCGTCGACAACTATGCTCGCAGGCAGTGGGATTACGAGTTGGGCGTTCAAACACTCACCCCCATCCGCCCGCTGGTCGAGCGAATTCGGGTGTGGCAACAACTTACCGGCCGTACCATCGATCTCTACGTCGGCGACATCACTGAATATGATTTCGTCGCCGCTACCCTGCGCGCAGTCGAACCTGAAGCCGTCGTTCACTTTGCCGAACAGCGCGCGGCTCCCTATTCCATGATCGATCGCAAGCATGCGGTCTTCACCCAGGTCAATAATGTAGTCGGCACGCTGAATCTGCTCTTCGCCATGCGCGAGTTGCAGCCCGATTGTCACCTCGTCAAGCTCGGCACTATGGGCGAATATGGCACGCCCAACATCGATATCGAGGAAGGCTACATCGCCATCGAGCATAACGGCCGCAAAGACGTGCTTCCGTTTCCTAAGCAGCCCGGCTCGTTCTATCACCTCTCAAAGGTGCATGACTCGCACAACATCATGTTTGCGTGCAAAATCTGGGGTTTGCGTGCTACCGACCTGAATCAGGGTGTCGTTTACGGCACCGTCACTGACGAAGTGGCATTCGACGAAGCGCTCATCAATCGCTTCGATTACGACGAAGTGTTCGGCACCGTCCTAAATCGCTTCTGTGCTCAGGCTGCTGTCGGGCATCCGCTTACTGTCTACGGCAAGGGTGGTCAGACGCGTGGCTTCCTCGATATCCGCGACACGGTGCGCTGCATCGAACTCGCGTGTCAGAATCCTGCCGGTCGCGGTGAGTGCCGGGTCTTCAATCAGTTCACTGAGCAGTTCTCTGTTCTCGAATTAGCGCAGCTCGTGCAGTCCGCCGCGCGCAAATTAGGCTGTGATGTCGACATCGACTACCTTGCCGATCCCCGCGTTGAACTCGAAGAGCACTACTATAACGCCAAGCACTCGAAGCTCATTGACCTCGGCCTCAAGCCGCACTTCCTATCCGACTCCTTGCTTGATTCGCTGATGAATATCGCAATCCGTTACCGCGATCGAGTGGATCAGTCGACGTTCCTGCCGCAGGTCAACTGGCGTCAGGCAGCCAACGAGCGGAAGCGTCAAACCGCGCTAGATACCGCCGCGTTTGCCGCGGTACCCAAAGATATAAGCGAAGAGGATACGCTGTTCGAAATTCAGTTTGCTTACAGGGCCGTTGAACGCGTGGCGGGTACCAGCATGCCGTTCCGTATGTGGTACTGGCCGCCGCGCCATCTGACCGTGTTGCGCGCAAAACTTGCTAGCCAGATGCAGAAAGCGAGTGCATCCCATATTGGCAGCAGGTGCATCTTTTGCCAGATCTCCCGCCTCTTCAGTCCCCACGCCCCGATTACTGCGGTCAAACACACGCGCAGCAAAACATAAGCCGAAATCGCAGCCACAGCCACAAGTACCGTCGGATGCAGCGCAATCGCCAGAATCGTCCACGGCAGTGCATTGGTGAAAATCAAGCCCTAAATGCCCAAGCGGGCGCATGTGCCGCATCACCACGAGCCATCGCAAGCGCTTCTGCATCAGATCGCCCCAACGATTGATAGTCCGCGACCGTCTCCACCGTGTACGGCGATAGCTTGATTTCGTATCCTTGGTCTGCAATCAATCGCCCCACCAGCAGATCGTCAGCCGGCTTGTTCTCAATCGTCTGATATCCGCCGAACTCGGCAAGCCGCGTCCTTGTCGTCGCAATTGTCGGCCCCAAGGCAAATTTCACGCCGTCCAGCTTCTTCGCAACCATCAGCCCGGCATAGAAATCGGAGATCATTCCGACGCTTTGTATGTCTTCCACCAGATTCGCTTCGCCGGTTGAAACATACAAACAGGTCACCGCCCCGATCCGTGCGGATTCGCGAGCGGTGCGATGGTCTTCCGCAGATAGTCCGGTTTGACTCGAACATCGCTATCGCTGATGACCAGGTGCTCGTACTTTCGCCTCGCCAACCAAGCGCGCTAGCTTCGCCACCTTGTCATTCGCAGCGGTCCGCCCTGATCCATACAGCACTCGAATCGGCCGCTCCGGAAAATCGCGCTGCAGCTTCTCGATAATCGGAACTACCGGATCTTCGGTGCTGCCGACGCAAAAGACGATTTCGTATTCAGGATAGTCCTGGCTGCAGAAACTGGCGAAGTTCTCATAAGCGTCCGGATCAAGCCCGCGGACGGGTTTCAGATTGCTGATGGGTGGTGTGAAATTCTTCTGCGCGGGCTCCGGTTTATGTCGAAAAAAATCCCACGAGCTATATAGCGCAATTAGTAAATAAATAAAAGGGAATGTCGCGATGAACAGCACGACGTGCGCTGTGGTCAAGAGCATCTAACCTCGCCTGATTTGCCTTCTTCAACTGCATTGCAATTCCCCTTTTTGACCCCATCCAACTGTAACAAATCGCAGGACTTGTCGCGTTGGGTTCATCGAACTGTTATCTTGGAACTGTCCGCATTGTAGAGCCCCATTGCCTGCGCCCGCCTACAAATCCGCCCCCGAAATTGAGATAGTCGACGCGGCCGAACCGGTTGCAGAGTATCCGCAAGCCGCCCTTCGGCCTACCTCTATCTGACGGTCGTATTGTTTGCCGCCGCCGTGTATCTCGGCTTGCATCATTGCGCCGCCGAACTTGATGGACGACGTGGATGCCGTGCAGGCCCAGATTGCGCGCAACATGCTCAGTTCCGGCGATTGGGTTTCGGCGCGCCTCGATGGCGTGCTCTATCTCGAGAAAGCGCCTCTCATCTATTGGCTGATCGCGGGCGCATACAAATTGTTCGGTGCAGTCGATTGGGCTGCGCGCCTTCCCGTTGCGCTCTCAGCTATAGGTCTGGCTTGGCTGACAGCCGCATTTGGCGCATGGGCATTCGGGCGACGCGCGGGCTTCTATGCGGGGTTATGCATTGGAACTTGCGTCGGCCTGTTCCTGTTTACACGCATCCTGATTCCCGATGTGATGATCACGCTCACCATCGCGCTAGCTATCTGGTCCTTCCTGCGCGTCCTGGATGAGCAGGAAAAACGCCCCCGTTTATGGGCCTATACCTTTGCCGCGAGTATCGCCGTTGGGTTGCTGCTGAAGAGTCTCATTGGTGCTGTGTTTCCCATCGGCGCGTGCCTTTTTTATCTGTTGTTCACGCGGCAATTGTTCGTCGCCGCTACATGGAAGCGCATTCGTCCGTTCGCCGGCACATTTATCGTTCTGGCTGATTGCCGCTCCGTGGCATGTTCTTGCAACGTTGCGCAATCCGCCCTACTTCGACCTGACTTTCCGCAGCGTTCCCGGAGAGTACCACGGCTTCTTCTGGTTTTACTTCATGAACGAGCAGGTGCTGCGCTTCTTGAACCTTCGCTATCCGCGCGATTACAACACCGTGCCGCGCCTCTGGTTCTGGCTGCTGCATCTGGTCTGGCTATTTCCGTGGAGCGTGTATCTTCCCGCGGTTGTCAAACAGTCTTTCCGTCCAGCCGACCGCGCCGGACGCGCGCGCCTGATGGCTCTGTGCTGGATCGGCTTCGTACTCGTATTTTTCACGTTCTCGACGACGCAGGAATACTACTCCATGCCGTGTTATCCCGCTTTTGCACTGCTCATCGGTTCTGCGTTGGCCACGGGCGGGCGTTGGATTCGCAGCGGCACAAAGTTCTGGGCGTGATCACCGGCGCCGCGTGCTATCGTCGCGGCTGTTATCGTCGCATCCGTGTGGAACTTGCCCACTCCCGGTGACATCTCACAGTGCTCTCTCGGAGCACCCCGATGTTTACACGCTCTCGCTCGGGCCACGTGGAAGATCTGACGCTCAAGTCATTCGCATATCTCCGCTTGCCGCTCGCGCTTGCCGGCCTGGCGTTCTTCATCGGATTCATCGGCACATTCGCCGCGAAGGCTAAGCGCAGCTTCATAATCACGGCCGTGATGATGGTGATCTTCTTCCAGGCAGCACGTTTAGCTTTGGTTGCCTTTGATCCGTACATGTCCTCAAGGGTGCTCGCCGAACGCGTATCTGCAATCTCCGAAGGGTGAAATGATCGTCGACCACCACTACTACGAGTTCTCATCCGTCTTCTTCTATACCGATCAGCGCGCGCTTCTGCTGAACGGCCGCTTCAACAACTTGGTTTACGGTTCATACGCACCCGGCGCACCGAACGTATTCATTAGCGACGAAGACTTCAAACAGCGTTGGCTCACGCCGCAGCGCTACTACGTCTTTGCCGAACTCCCTGGTGTTCAGCGCCTTGAACGCACGGTCAGTCGCGACGACTTGCATGTCGTTGCTATCAGCGGCGGCAAGTTTCTCCTCACCAATCACCCGCTTCCGAACACCCGGCCTTTACCGCACAACATTTGATACTCAGGGGAATGCTGTGTCTTTCAGGAGTTTTCGCGCGGAAACTGCGACGGTATCCTCCACGCTCCAGGCATACTGAAGTAGCGGTTTGGCGGCGGCGGCAAAGCTTACCGCCGTGTCTGCAAGGCGCGCCGGTTGCGCATTCTTCGTTAGCCAACTGACGGCTGACAACAAACGAGGTCAGCTTCAGCCAACGGCCAATCGGTTGCGCAGCATAGCTCTGAAGGCCACGCGGCATGCTCGACAACGAGTATTCTTCGCTAAACGGCAATTTAGCGCGTTCCAAAGCGCGTCGCATCTTCTCAAATCGCTCGGGATCGCGAATCATCGCATCGCGCCACGCTTGCAGCAGGTCTCGGCTTGCCTGCCAAACGCCTGCGGCAACAAACGACCGCTCTGGCGAAAGGTGAATGTACAGCAGGCACTCCGAATCCGTGAAGGACCGCCGCAGTTCGGCACTGACGTGCGTTTTGAAAGGGTGTCTTGTCCTTACTGAATCGAATGTCGCGGTACACCCGCATGACCGGGTGTCTTTTCTTTCGCGTGCAGAGGCAAGCCTCGCCTTCGGCATCCCGCCGCGACCGACAATACTAATCGCGTCATCGGTTCCTCAACGTAGCTGGAATACTGCTCCTTGCGTGCACGAAACCATTCGCGGTCATTGTGCCGCTTGAGTTGGCGCAAGAAGCGAAATCCTTCCTCGGGGAATCCCGTGAATTCGGAGCTGTCCATCAGTTTCCGCCGATGCTGAACCGCCATCGCCGTTCTATCTTCTTATACTGGATCGTGCCATTCCAACTCGGCATTGATTACCAACCCCGCGGCGATCAGGGGCAAGCCATCGAACAGCTCACTCGCGGCCTATTCGACGGCGAGAAGCATCAGGTGCTACTCGGCGTCACGGGATCGGGCAAGACATTCTCCATGGCCAAGGTCATTGAGGCAACGGGACGTCCGTCCTTGGTCCTGGCGCATAACAAAACGCTTGCGGCACAACTCTATCACGAGTTCAAGACGTTTTTTCCCGGGAACGCGGTCGAATATTTCGTCAGTTACTACGATTACTATCAGCCGGAAGCTTACATACCGTCCGGCGACATCTACATCGAAAAGGAAGCCACCATCAACGACGAGCTTGATAAGCTCCGGCTCTCTGCAACGCGCTCCTTGTTCGAGCGCCGCGATTGCATCATCGTTGCGAGCGTCAGTTGCATCTACGGCCTGGGTTCGCCCGAAGCGTATTACGGCATGTTGCTGATGCTCGAAAAAGGGCAGCACATCAGCAGGAAGGAACTGCTGCAGCGGTTCGTTGAGATCCTCTACGAACGCAATGACCACGATTTCCGCCGCGGAACTTTTCGCGTGCGCGGCGACACGGTAGAGCTCTATCCGACCTACGACGACAACGCATACCGTATCGAATTGTGGGGCGATGAGATCGAATCGCTTAGCCAGATTGATCCTGTATTGGGACAAGTGAAACAGACATATCTGCGCTTGCCGATCTATCCGAAGACGCACTACGTCATGGATGCACCGACACGGCAGCAAGCAATGCAGAGCATCGAGAATGAGCTGCAATGGTGGCACAAAGAACTCGAATCGAACGGCAAGCTGATTGAGGCTCAGCGCCTGTACCAGCGCACCATGTTCGACCTCGAAATGATCAAGCAGATCGGCTACTGCCATGGAATTGAAAACTATTCGAGGCATTTTTCCGGGCGTCTTCCAGGCGAAGCTCCACCTACGCTGCTGGATTATCTGCCCACCGATGCGTTGATGTTTATCGACGAAAGTCATCAAACCGTCCCGCAGATCCAGGGCATGTTCCACGGAGATCGCTCTCGCAAAAACATCCTCGTAGATTATGGGTTCCGCCTTCCGAGTGCGCGCGATAACCGGCCACTTACATTCGAAGAATTTGAGAATCGCGTGAACCAGGTCATCTATGTCTCTGCAACGCCCGGACCTTATGAGCTCACTAAGTCGGCAGGCGTGATAACTGAACAGATAATTCGGCCCACCGGGCTGCTCGATCCCGAAGTGGAGATTCGACCCATCAAAGGGCAGGTAGACAACTTACTCCATGAGATTCGTCTTCGCGCTGAGCGCAACGAACGAGTGCTGGTTACCACGCTCACCAAACGCATGTCCGAAGATCTGGCCGAGTACTATTCGGAAGTCGGCGTTAAGTGCGCCTACTTACATTCCGAAGTTAGTACTTTGGATCGGATTAAAATTCTTCGCGATCTGCGAAAAGGAGCATATGATGTCTTAATCGGCGTAAACCTGCTGCGCGAAGGATTAGACTTGCCGGAGGTGTCACTTGTCGCCGTGCTGGACGCAGATAAAGAGGGTTTCTTGAGATCGAGCGGTTCTCTTATCCAGACCATTGGCCGCGCGGCGCGCAACGTGAACGGGCGTGCGATCCTGTATGCGGCTGTCATCACGGAAAGCATGGGCCGCGCTATTCGCGAGACCGAGCGTCGCCGCGTAACGCAGCAGGCGTACAACGAAGCCAACCACATAATTCCGCAGACAATCATCAAGCCCATCGACATGAGTTTGGTTGCCGTCGCTGAAGGGGACTACGTCACAGTTCCGCTCGACGACGATACTGAACCTGAAGTGGAGCTAACACCAGAACAGAGAGATGCGTTGATTGCGGAACTTGAAGTGAAAATGCGTGAAGCTGCCAAGACATTCGATTTTGAAAAAGCCGCTCAATTTCGTGACCGCATGAAGGCGCTGAAAGCTGCCGGCATATATGAAGAAGCAACTGCCTCTCGGCTTGGTGCTGGAAGGTAGTTCCACACATTCCGCCGTCTTGCGTCTGCCCAACATCGCAGACGAACTGGGTCCCGTGAAGTCCAGTGCTGTGCGCATTGCCCGCCGCTTCTCAAATCTGATTCACGGTGGTTACGCGATCACCGAATATGAGGAACTCGAGACGGCGCGCCTTGTTCTTTTGCATGTACCGGACGCGGCGGTTCCACGAATCGTCCATGAAATTTGCGGATCTGAGCTAATGCTCAACCGCCTCTGCTTCGTTCTATGTGAGACATGGCTGACTGCGGACGCGCTTGAGCCGCTGAGGCAGCGAGGCGCGTCTGTTGCCACTTTGGTTCGCGTGCCCAGCATGCAGCGTAATTGGTTTGTCATTGAGGGTCAGACAACCGCCTCCCGCCTTACGCGGCGTTTCATCGAAAGGCAAGAAGGGCGTGCCTTCGAAATGAAGATCGGCACGAAGCACCTGTTGCTAACTGCTGAAGTTCTTGCCACCATGCTGCCTGTTCCGCTTATCGGCAGTTGCACTACAGAGCCTGCGCTCGGGAGGCGTCACCGGTAAAGAGTTGGCTTCGCTTGTCGATCAGATGACGCAAAAAATGATTCGAGACGTGTTGAAAGGCGTGCGGCAGCCGCCTACCGCCGCGCTTTTGACTTGCTCGCCTGATAGCTGGGCGCAGCTTATGGGCAAATTGCGCGAAACGAATCCGGTGTTAGGAGCGTTTGTTAGCGATCAATTGCAGGCGCTGTTAGGGCGGCCCTACTGCGAAGCGTGGCGCCGGCAACCCGAACTGCGCGACCACGTTCCCGCCGCGGCGAATTCCGAAGTAGAATCCTGACGCGTCTGCCAAACTCGTGTTTGAGGCATGGACAAACGTTACAGATGGCGTCTGAAGCAGCGCGAAATTGTACTTGGCGATCGCACACTCGTCATGGGCGTACTGAACGTAACCCCTGATTCCTTCTCGGACGGCGGGCAGTACTCCGATCCGGACAGAGCCTTCGCCCATGCGATGCAGTTGGAAGATGAAGGCGCGGACATCCTCGATATTGGAGCGGAATCTACGAAACCCGGTTCGGAGCGCGTGCCCGAAGCGGAGGAGTTACGCCGCCTCATTCCGGTCTTGAAACGTCTTCGCAATCGATTGCGCATTCCCATCTCAGTAGATACGTACAAGTCCGCAGTGGCCGAAAAGGCGCTCGAACACGGAGCAGAAATCATCAACGATCCAACTGGCGTTCTTTTTGATTTGCAGCTCCCGAAAGTTGTCACGAAGTACGACGCGGGGCTAATCATCAACCATATGCGTGGCCGGCCTGAGACTTGGGCGAAGCTTCCACCTATGAAAGATCTGATGCGGTCAATCGGCATCGATCTCGAAGCAGCCATTCATCGCGCTACTCAGGGTCGCGTTCAACAGCACCAGATCGTCATCGACCCGGGCCTTGGGTTTGGTAAACGCCGCGAGCAGAATGCCGAGATCATCGCTCAGCTTTCGCTGCTGAAGTGTTTCGATATGCCCATTGCGATTGGGCCTTCGCGAAAATCGTTCTTGAACAAGGAGCGGGAAGAGGATATTGAGTTTGCAACCGCCGGTGCTATAGCAGCAAGTATTCTGAACGGCGCGCACATCGTGCGAGTGCACAACGTGAAGGCTATGCGAACCGTTGTCGACGTGGTGGATGCTATCCGACAGGGCAGCATTCCGGAGACGGAGACGCCGCAGGTTCAAACGCGCTGGCAGCGTGGGCAATAATGGGTGCCTCGCTGGCCTAATACGATCCGTCGAATCGCATTTTGACAACGGGGGCAAGGTTTCCCCGCGCGGCCGTACACGTTGTGCAACTGTTGGAAGGCGCCGCGCTCCCCACGCGCGTCTACGTAATCGGAGATGGAAGAGCCGCGATGACGAATTGCGAGTTCTAGAATCTGAACGACGTTGCCATATAGAATTTCGGCGCGCGCTTTCGAGAGCCGGTTCGCTCTCGTCTTGGGATGCAACTGGCTTGCGAAGAGAGCCTCATCGGCATAGATATTCCCGACTCCGCTGATGAACGCCTGGTTGAGCAACAACGACTTAATGGACGTGCGGTGCTGCTTCAGGCGCGAATAGAAATCGGAAAAGCTGATCGCCAGTGCGTCCGGCCCGATATGGTCGACGATCTTAGGAAGACCGTCATAGTACTCAAGGCGGCCGAACTGACGTACGTCGTCATAGAGCAGCGTTCCCCCATCGAGAGTGAGCTCCGCACGAGTGTACGGAGTGCGTTCGCTATTCCACAGCAGTTTCCCCGTCATTCCGAGGTGGATATACACAACACCGCGGTCCAGATCGAAGAAGATCTGTTTACCCCGGCGGCGCACCCCTTGTATGATGCGATTTTGAAGTGCATCCGCCGTTTCAGACAACCCGCCGCGAGTAACCCGCTTCGAAGACAAGACGGCGTGTTGAATCGTTTTGCCGGTAACGTACGGCGAAATGGAACGGACAACGGTTTCGACCTCAGGAAGCTCAGGCACGGCGATTCACACAACCGATCTACGGGACGTCGACGTGAATGACGCCATTGGCGATCATGACAGGAAAGGTCGAGATCTGCACGTCTTCATCGAAGTCGTTCAGTCCCGTGCGACAGTCGAATTCCCAGCCGTGCCACGGGCAGACGACATAGTTGCCGTGCAGATTTCCTTCCCCAAGCGGCCCACCGTCGTGAGGACAAACACCCTCCGTGCAATACACGGCTCCATCCACGTTGCAGACTGCATAAACGCCTTCACCCGATTCGACTTGCGTAACAGAACCCGGAGGAAAGTCGGTGAGCGGTTTGACCTTCACGAGCGGCATAAAACTCTACGATAGCGACAAGCGCAACCGGGACTGCCCGATCGTAGCGATACGTTATATTGAGAGGAGTTTGAGCCACCCTAGCTCAGTTGGTAGAGCGGCTGATTCGTAATCAGCAGGTCGCCGGTTCGATCCCGGCGGGTGGCTCCAGTTTCAAATCAACAGTTTACAAGCCCGCGCGATGCGGGCTTTCGTGTTTGTGATCACCAGCCTGCGGGTTCCCGATAAGCACGACACTGAGTCCCCGACGACCTTGGCTCGCCGCCGCTGGTCACACCGTCATTGAAAAGTTAGAACGATACGTCGGAGAGCACGGGAATATAGATTTCGCTCGTGTCCTCTGACTCCAGACGACGAAGGATACCGCGCAGGAGAACCCGATGCCTCTCGAAAATCTGGTCGCGCGCTGGAGAAAAAGGTTCGAATCTAAGTCTGTCGCATAAAAGATTCCTGTTTAATCATGGTGAACACGTCTGGACAGGAAACCCCGGTTATGGTCATCACGATCAATTGATCCCTATTGCTAACCAGCCGCGATTTTCCACTGTTCGTTGCCGAGCGAGTTCGTATTCGCCCCGGTCGGAATCGAGCGTCGCCACCAGACACGTCGTCTGGCGTTGAGGGATATGTGTTAACGCCGCTGGTGTAGAAGCGGGTCGTGTTGTTGCCGCCCCTCGTGACGATTCTGGCGCAATTGTTTATGTGGAAAGTAAGCGGATTGCTACGAGTCGCGCTGGCTACGCCGATCGCGGCTGCGTCCCTCGTTCTGATAAAAACTCTTCACCTGCACGATCACCGCATGGCCAAATTTGACAAGCTAGAACGCCAAGGATGGTAAAGCGAATAGTACGCCCGAACCAACTGAAGATCAGCAGACGAACCCGCGCATATTTCAATGCGCTTGCCGTTGCAATAACCAGTGTGAACGGAAATGGCGGTGGAAGCAGAGAGGCTGTCACCACGGCAACACCAGCGCGGTTTCCGACCTTTTTCTTTACGTCTCGAAACGTTTTTGCCTGCCATTTTTTTCAATGCCCGGTTCGCCGAGTCTGCGCGCCACGAGATCGAGGAAAAAAAGCCAATGGTGGAACCTGTCGTGGCCATCAGAACGTAATAAGGAAATCCATGGTGATGGTTTGCGATCAGCAAAATCACCAGAATGTCGTTGCCAGCTCTGCTGTGGTGAATGGTTTAGTTCAGATGCGTCCTCGCTGTGGGCGAGTCGCGCGATTGCGTGCCGCGCTAGAAATCAACGACCGGCCCGGAGCAGTGAGTATCGTCACAAAAATAGTTCGGTGTGGCTCAAGCGTACACTCGTGAATCTTTGCTGGGCTTCGTGACGAACATCACAAATGTTCTGCCGGTCAGCGCGACTATCTAATCGTGGTGTTAAAGAGCACTGTTGCTAGCCTTCCAATCTCGCCGCTTCGCAGATCAAGCCTTCCAAAAAAGCGTTGAGCTGGAAACTCTGTGACGACGGTTTCAATCCAACTATCGATTCGGCAAGGGCGCCCGCTAGTTCGTATTTTTGCGAGATATTGAACACGCGGAAGAGAGAAACGGTAGCCTCTCCAATCGCTCTCATTTAAGAATCTGCCGACGTTGAAAACATCGATCCGACCGATGTGTAATTGAAAATCCTACGGCTGGGCCAACGAAGGTCTGACAAGTTGTATTTCTTCGTGATGAAAACTTCGACGTATAGACGGGTAACACCGCGAGAGCGGGTCTGAAAGTAGTAACACCATGCAGGCCCTGCCAGTCTTCAGTCCGACTTCTCCGCAAGCAGTCGACATAGAAAACCTGTTTATCTTCCTGATCATTGTTTGCCTGGCAATTCTAGCTCTCATGACGGGGCTGGTGGTTTATGCCTGCTTCCGGTACCGAAGCAAACCTGGCGAAGGCGATCCGAAACAGCATTTTGGAAAACCGAAAATAGAAGTCGCGTGGACGGTCGCGCCGCTCGTGCTGCTGATTGTCATTTTTGTATTCACAGCACGTGCTGTGTCCCATTCCGATCCAGCAGCGCCGGACTCCCCGCCGGACCTTGTCATTGTCGGTCACCAATGGTGGTGGGAAGCTGATTATCCCAAGGGCGGGTTCAGGACCGCCAACGAGATTCATGTCGCCGCGGGTAGGAACGTCAGTCTGTTGATTAAGACCGACGATGTGATTCACGATTTCTGGGCCCCTCAGTTAGCGCGCAAGATCGATGCCATTCCGGCCTTTCCTCATCGCCTCGTCCTGCACGTCGATCGTCCCGGCACTTATCTGGGGGCGTGCTCTGAATTTTGCGGAGCAGAGCACGCGTGGATGCGATTCCGCGTCATCGTGACCACGGCATCGGAATTCGACGCGTGGCAGCAGCAGCAGGTCCGATTAGCAGCCCAGCCGCAGGACGCATTGGCGATCGAAGGCTCACGGATGTTTCGAGATCAGACGTGCATGAAGTGCCACACGATCGCGGGGACTGAAGCGAAAGGGCGAGTTGGGCCGGATCTCACGCATTTTACAAGCAGAAAAAAGTTCGCGGGGGACATGCTTGACAACACCTCCGAGAATGTTGCCCGTTGGCTCAAAAATCCTCAGGCCGTCAAACCGGATTGCCATATGCCGAACATGCAGTTTACCGACAGCCAAGTGAAGCCTCTGGTGGCCTATCTCGAGGAGTTGAAATGAGCGATATTTCGATTCCAGTAGGCGGCCTGCCCATTTCTGTTGAGGCCGAGGAGGCAGATAAGGGGCATCTCCTCAGTTGGGTGGCTTCGGTCGATCACAAGCAGATCGCGACGATGTACCTCGTGACCACCTTGTTCTTCTTTGCAGTGGGCGGCTGTGAAGCGCTGCTGATGAGGATTCAGCTCGCCTGGCCGGGTCTTACCTTCCTGCCGCCCAATGCTTATAACCAGATTTTCACGATGCACGGAACAACGATGATCTTCCTGGTTGTCGTGCCGGTGCTGCTTGGCCTGGCCACCTACTTTACGCCGCTGATGATCGGCGCTAACGATATGGCCTTCCCTCGCTTGAATGCGTTGAGCTTTTGGCTGCTGCTGCTGGGAGGGGTCTTATTGTATTTCAGCTTTTTCGCAGGCGGAGCACCGAACGCGGGCTGGTTCAGTTACGCCCCGCTCAGCGAGAAGCCGTACTCATCGCAACCGGGACTGGATTACTGGGCCCTGGCGTTGCTCGCCATCGGAGTAGGAACTGTATCGGCCGGACTCAACCTGATCGTTACCATCGTCAAATTACGCGCTCCCGGACTGACGCTGCGTCGCGTGCCGCTGTTCGTGTGGATGGTGCTGGTGAATTCGTTCCTCATTATCTTCACCTTGCCTGCGCTCAATGCGTCGCTCGTGATGTTGCTGATCGACCGCCAGCTCAATGCACATTTCTTTACGCAGATGGGCGGAGGCTCGCCACTGCTTTGGCAACATTATTTCTGGTCGTTCGGACATCCGGAAGTGTACATCATGGTGCTGCCCGCCTTCGGCATCATCTCCGAGACGATTCCCGTCTTTTCGCGGCAGCCCATTTTTGGATATAGCTTTGTGGCCGCTTCCACCGTGGCAATCGGTCTTCTCAGCCTAGGTGTATGGGCGCACCATATGTTCGCTGTCGGCATGGGGCACGGCTGGGATCTAGCTTTCGGCGCGTCCAGCATGCTGATTGCGGTGCCGACCGGCGTCAAGCTGTTTAACTGGACCGCAACCATGTGGGGCGGTTCCATTCGTTTCACCACCTCCATGTGGTTCTCTATCGCTTTTCTAATTACTTTCACTATCGGCGGATTGACTGGCGTCATGTTTGCCGTCGTGCCCATCGATTGGCAACTCACCGACACCTATTTCGTAGTGGCCCACATGCATTACGTGCTATTTGGCGGGACAGCCTTTGCCGTGTTTGCCGGCGTGTATTACTGGTTTCCCAAGATAAGCGGCAAGCTGCTCTCCGAGAGAGTTGGTCGCTGGCACTTCTGGCTTACCTTGATCGGCTTCAACGTAACCTTTCTCGTCCAACACGTTCTGGGGCTCGCCGGAATGCCGCGGCGCGTGTACACTTACCCGAACTTGCCTCTCTGGGGAATCATGAACTTGATTTCCACCATAGGCGCTTTCATTCTCGGTATTTCCGTGCTGGTCTTTCTGTGGAATCTTTACATCACGTTTAAACGTGGCGAAGCTGCCGGCGATAATCCTTGGAACGCTTGGACGCTCGAGTGGGCCACCAGTTCGCCGCCGCCGCCCCGTAACTTCGACGCGGTTCCGCCCGTGCGGAGCCGCCGTCCGCTGTGGGATCTTACTCACCCGGAGGACCCCGATTGGAAGCGGTAACTACTCTATACGTCGACGCTGCCGCCATCGAGAAGACCAAGCTCTGCATGGGTCTATTTATCGCGTCCGAGGCGACTTTCTTCGCGTTCTTAATCCTGACTTATGTCTTCTTCCACGGCTTCGTTTCAAGTGGACCCACAGCGGCGAGCAGTCTGCATCCGTCGGTGACGGGCATCTACACCGCTCTTTTGATCGCGAGTAGCGGAACAGTCTGGCTCGCGGGACGAAATTTGAAAAGACAAAACCGGCGCGGCTTTCTACTGTGGGTCCTGGGTACGATTCTCCTCGGAGCGGTTTTCCTCTACGGAGAAGCACGCGAATACTCTGGGTTACTCGCTCACAATGTGACGATCAGCCGAAATTTATTCGGCACCACCTATTTCACGCTGACCGGTATCCATGGAATTCACGTCCTGATTGGACTGACGCTGTTGAGCATTCTGTTCGGACTCGGACTCGCGGGAGATCACGGCCCGAAACACCGGCTTGCCGTCGAAAGCGTCACCTTGTATTGGCATTTCGTCGACTGCGTTTGGATTGTGGTCTTCAGCGTGATTTACCTATGGAGCGCGTCATGAATGTATTGGCTTGGCTTAGTCATTTCGCGAGTGGTTATCCCTTTAGCGCGCATATGGTTCAGCATTTGCTGCTTGCACAAGTGGTCGCGCCGCTGTTGCTGCTTATTCTTCCATGCTCCACTGCGAGGAGAATAACGAAAAATCCGAGCGCGCAAGTTCTGGTAAAGCTCCTCCGGCGGCATTCGCTGACCTGGCTGATCGGGATCGGGGCCATGTGGGTATGGCATGTACCGACCTTTTGCCAAGTGATTGCCACGCATTCCGGGTTGAATGTCGTTCAAAGCTTCTGTTTCCTGCTGAGTGGCGCCATCTTTTGGTGGCCGATTGTCTCGCCGATCCAGCAGGAGCGGATGCAGCCGGTTCCATGGTCGGTCCTCTACCTGGCCTCCGGATGTCTCGGCTGTACCGTTCTCGGAATACTGATCACCTTCGCTCCGGCAGGGTTCTTCGAGCCACATGCTTTTGCGCATCACGCGGGAATGGTGTCCTCGGCCTCAGATCAGCAGATCGGCGGCCTTCTGATGTGGGTGCCGGGGTGCCTGATTTATCTTTCCGCCGTGATGGCAATGCTTGCCCGTTGGTACAGCGCGCCGGAAGAACTGTCTATCGGACCGGCGGACGGCAGCAGAAAGGCGGAATGGGCCTGATGGACGAAAAAACTCCGCGTTCGAAAAATATCTTAGCCGAATTATTTGGCGCGGTAGGGGGGCTCGCCGGCCTGGTGTCGGGATTGCGATTTGTCCCGCAGGCTTTGCGTACGGCCGTCAAAGAGGCAAGCGCCGCAGATGCAACACATCCAACGCAAGAGTTAGAGCTTGGAACCGAGGCGCAAACCAAGAGGCCGGAGCCGGCTGCGAACCAAGACGCTGAAACGCCTTTGCTCCCGGGCTGGAATAGGCCGAAGCCGCAAAAGCTGCCCGTGCCAACATACTGGCCTGCCGTGCTTGCTTTCGGCGTTGTGTTGGTTGCCTGGGGCCCGATCACGCATTGGTATATCGCCCTGCTCGGGGCCATCATATGCGCGATTGCCATCAGCGGTTGGATAGGAGAACTTCGTCATGAATCTAAAACCTAATTCTGGTCCATTTCCCAAGACCAGGCGCGAAATTCTGCTTCTCACCAATCTCGGTTTTGGTGGCTTGGCGGGGCTACTTGTCGTAGTTCCAGTGATCGGCTTTCTCTTCGCTCCGCTGTTTCGTGACAGCTTTCGCAAATGGCGCGCGGTAGGGGCAGTCGATAAATTCCATACCGGCGATACCGTCGAAGTGTCATTCGAAGACGCGTCTCCCGAAGCCTGGGCTGGGGTTTCGGCCGAGACGGGCGCGTGGCTGCAGCGCCGGAGCCAAACCGAATTCGTGGCGTTCTCAGTGAACTGCTCGCATCTGGGATGCCCGGTACGCTGGCGGCCGGACGCGCGGCTTTTCATGTGTCCCTGCCACGGAGGCGTGTATTACAGCGACGGTTCGGTCGCGGCGGGTCCGCCGCCGCGGGGCTTGACGCAGTATCCGGTCCGGATCCGATCCGGCAACGTGGAGATTCTCACTTCACCCATTCCCGTCACCTAATTCAGCGAAATCTACTGTGAACTTTCTCAAAAGCATCTGGGGCTGGATTGACGATCGAAGCGGGATCTCTCGTGCTTTGGGTCCTATTATTGGCCACCCGGTGCCGCCCGGAACGGGCTGGAAATATGTGTTAGGCAGCGCCACCTTAGTGGCCTTTCTTGTACAAGTCGTAACCGGTGTTGCGCTCGCCACAGTGTATGTCTCTTCCACGGGGGGCGCTTACAAAAGCCTTGAATTCATCAGCCATCAGGCGACACTGGGCTGGCTGATTCGCGGCATGCATTACTTCGGCGCGTCCGCCATGGTTCTTTTTGTCGGCCTTCATATGTTCCGGGTATTTCTCACCGGGTCCTACAAATTTCCTCGGGAAATGAACTGGCTGAGCGGCGTCGTTCTTTTAGGGCTGGTTCTGATGATGGGTTTCACCGGCCAATTGCTGCGCTGGGATCAGGATGGAGTCTGGACCACTGCCATCGCGGCGGAGCAAGCGGGGCGCGTACCACTCATCGGCCACTGGCTGGCCCACCTGACTTTCGGCGGCGACACGGTCGGAGCCGCGACTCTAAGCCGCTTCTTTGCCATCCACGTGTTTGTTATTCCGGCGATCATTTTTGGTGTCGTAGGATTCCATCTTTACTTAGTCATCCATAACGGCATCTCAGAGCCGCCCAAAGCCGGACATCGGATCGATCCGAAAACGTATCGAGCCTGGTACAAGAATCTGCTGGCGCGCAGTGGAAGGCCTTTTTTCCCGGACGTAGCGTGGCGCGACGTGGTGTTCGGGTGCGCATTGGTGTTAGGCATCCTGGTGCTGGCGGCGGTTTTTCATGCGCCGGAATTGGCCGCGCCGCCGAATCCCACGATCATTCAAGCCGAGCCCCGGCCGGATTGGTATCTGCTCTGGTACTACGCCGTGCTCGCGGTCAGTCCGCACTACATGGAAAACTACCTCATGATCCTGATCCCGCTGGTGGTCGGGGTGCTGCTGGTGCTTCCGGTAGTCTTCAATCGCGGAGAGCGTAGCATTTCGCGCCGTCCCTGGGCCGTTGGAATCGTAATTCTGGTCACCGTGTCGGTCGCCGCGATGTGGGTAGAAGGAAAGCGAGCGCCTTGGTCGCCCGATTTCAAGGACCAGCCGTTAAAGGCTCAAACAGTCGGCGCGGCCAGCGGTCCTGTTTTCGAAGGGGCGCAGCTCTTCTATAAACAAGGTTGTGAAAACTGTCACGCCATTGCCGGGCAAGGCGGACACCGCGGGCCCGATCTAACAACCGTCGCGGATCGGCTGACGAACGAACAAATGACGGTACGAATCATGAACGGCGGCACGAACATGCCCTCTTTCGGCAGCATTCTCAAGCCGCAGGAACTGACCCTTTTGCTGACATTCCTAGAATCGCGAAGCGTCGACAGGAATGCAGCAGCAATGCGAGCTAGCACGCAGCAATGAATAGACGAGCATCATTTGCTCAAGGAGAAAACGAATGTCAAAGACGAGTACGGTAGCAGATCACTTAGTAGAGCGGCTCATTGAGTGGGGAGTCGATACCATTTTTGGTTTCCCCGGCGATGGCATCAACGGCATCTTTGAAGCGTTACGCACGCACCAGGACAAACTTCGATTCATCCAGGTGCGGCACGAAGAATCGGCGGCATTTGCGGCCTGTGGCTACGCGAAGTTCACGGGCCGTTTAGGAGTCTGTCTTGCGACCTCTGGTCCCGGAGGTATCCACCTGCTCAACGGCCTCTACGACGCAAAATGCGACTTACAGCCGGTCCTTGCTATTACCGGCCACACCTTTCACGATTTGATCGGCACTCACTATCAGCAGGATGTCGATCTCGACAAGCTGTATATGGATGTGGCCGCTTACAACCAGCGGGTCATGGGCCCAGCCCACGTTGTCAATGTAGTCGATGAAGCCATCAAGACTGCTTTGGCGCGCAGAACCGTTTGTCATATCACCGTACCGAAAGACATTCAGGAGTGGACGAAGTCGGAAAGCGAACGCTCTCCCGCGAACATCGCCCAACATAGCGCCGATCTTTTTGCCGCGCCGCATCCGATTCCACCCGAACGGCTGCTGAAGCAGGCAGCGGATCTGATCAACCAGGGGTCGAAGGTGGCCATGATGGTTGGGCGCGGTTGTCTGGGCGCTGGCGAGGCGGTCCTGGCGTTGGCCGAAGCAGCGGCCGCGCCGGTCATTAAACCTTTATTAGGAAAAGCTGTCATTCCGGACAGAAATCCCTACACGACCGGAGGCATCGGGCTGCTCGGTACGGCGCCATCGCAGGATGCACTCAAAGAGTGCGACACATTTCTTATTGCAGGCAGCAGCTTTCCGTATATGGAATTCCTACCGAAACCCGGACAGGCGAAGACGATCCAGATCGATATCGATCCCACCCGAATCGGTTTGCGTCATCCCGTGGACGTGGGTCTTGTGGGGGATTGCGGGACCGTTCTCCGAGCGCTTCTGCCGCTGATTCAGCACAAGAAACACCGCGGCTTCCTCGAAAAAGCACAGAAGCGCATGGCCGACTGGAACGACCTCATGGAAAAGCGAGGCACGCGGACCGATATGCCGATGAAGCCCCAGGTAGTCACCTATCACTTAAACAAGCTGCTCGATTCCGATGCAATCGTTTGCTCGGATAGCGGCACGATTGCGACCTGGACGGCCCGTTACATCGAGATCCGCGATCGAATGCAGTTCTCGCTTTCGGGTTCGCTCGCCACCATGGCGAATGGCCTGCCATACGGTGTCGGAGCATCAGTGGCCTATCCCGGCCGCCAGGTCGTCTGCATCGTCGGTGACGGCGGCTTGACGATGCTGATGGGCGAGATCGCGACGCTTGTGAAATACAAGCTGCCGGTCAAAGTGATCGTTATCAAGAACAACGTTTTGGGAGAGATCAAGTGGGAACAAATGGCCCAGGAAGGCAATCCTCCCTTTGGAATAGACTTGCAGCCGATCGATTTCGCTGGATTTGCCAAGTGTTGCGGAGCAGCCGGTTTCACAATTGAAGATCCTAAGGATGCAGAGAGTACTCTGCGGCAGGCGCTCGCGCATCCTGGACCCGCGGTGATTGAAGCCGTCGTGGATCCGAATGAGCCGCCGCTGCCGGGAAACATTTCCGCGGAACAGGCCCTGAAGTTTGCCGAAGCGCTGGGCAAGGGCGAGAAAGATCGCTGGAAGATTATCAAGACCGTTCTCGAAGACAAGGTTCGGGAAGTCATTTAGCGATGAAGAACCCGGAGCGCGTGGATCGAATTCGGAGTGCACTTCGCGGCAAGCAGTGGGACGTGGTGGTTTGCGCGCTCCCGATGAATGTACTTCTTTTGTCCGGCTACTGGCCCGTGGTGGGCACCGGCGTGGCGGTCGCTTCTGCAGATGGCAGGATCAGTCTCCTAGTCCCCGAAGACGAGGAAGATCTTGCCAAGAACGGCTGGGCGGATGAGGTGCGGACCTTTAAACCTGGTTCTCTCGACAAACTCATCACTACCGGCGAAGCGATACGGCCTCCCCTCCGGGAACTGGCAAAGAGCTTCTCCGTTGAACCGGTCCGAATGGGCTTTGAAGCGGACGAGACCTCCGAACCCGCTTCCTATGCAGCTATGCACCTCTACAGCGGATCGATGAGGTTTATCCTCGACGAAACGTTTTCTATCCGGACGCTGACTCCTGCAGATGACGTCTTGGCCGATCTTCGTGCCCGCAAGACTGAGGTCGAACTCAACCAACTTCGCACTGCCTGTGACATCGCGGGGAAAGCTTTTGAGCAAGGCTCCCAACAGATCAAGGCCGGCGCGGCCGAGGTTGAAACTGCCGCCAAGTTCCATCAGCCCCTGAGCGCAAGTCTGGTGGGTTTTCCGGCAGTGAAACGAGCGGATGGCTTCCCGTGGTGCATGTCCGGCGCTAACTCGGCGCTGGCCTCGGGAGCCTACGCCCGTTCACGAGCAAAACGAATAGATCCAGGGGATTTGGTCCTGGTGCACTGCAATTCGTATGCGGATGGGTACTGGACGGACATCACGCGCACGTATTCGATGGGAAAACCGGAGGAACGCCAGGAGCAGATGTACGAGGCGGTTTTTGCGGCGCGCGAAGCCGCTCTGGCGACTATTCGCCCCGGAGCAAAAGCGGCCGAGGTGGACAAAGCGGCGCGAGACGTCTTGAAAGCTCGTGGATTCGGTCCGCAGTTCAAGCATTCGACAGGGCATGGCGTGGGCTTTTCGGCGATCAGTGCGAATGCCAAACCGCGCCTTCATCCGAAATCCGGGGACACGCTCGAGATCGGCATGGTTTTCAATGTCGAACCTGCCATTTATTTCGATGGCTATGGAGGCATTCGTCACTGCGACATGGTGACGGTAACAGAAGCGGGAGCGGAGCTGCTGACGCCGTTTCAGTGCGTAGCCAGCGAGCTAAGTATCGAAGGCTAGCGACAGGATACTAAATGGCACATTACCGCGGGAGCAAAAGCGCATTCGGAGCACCGGGAAACGAGCCCACTTGGGCCAACTCCACCAAAGACGGAGTTGGCACTGCGTATTCGAACGGGTGCCGCATTTGGTTCACCATCTGGCGCGGAATCCTGACGGAGGTTTTTTACCCCACCGTCGATCGCCCCCAACTGCGCGATCTGCAGTTTCTTTTCTCCGATGGGAACGGGCTGCTGCTGGAAGAACGCAAGCTCGATTACCAGATCGAACGGCTACAGCCTTCGCAGGGCTACCGGATCGTCAAACACGATCCCGAGGAACGCTTCTCTTTTACCAAAGAAATCATTGCGGACTCCGTGCGGCCCTGCGTTCTTTTGCATACGGAATTTAAGGGCAGCGACAAATTTCTCCGGGACCTCAAGACGTATGTGGTGTGCGCTCCTCATCTGGAGGTGGGAGGAGCAAACAACAACGCGTTTGTGGTCGAGGTATCGGGCCGAGAGTTGCTGGTTGCGGAGAAAAACAACCGCTGGCTGATTGTGGGAGCGTCTTGCGATTTTTCGCGGCTCTCCTGCGGGTACGCGGGTCAGAGCGACGGCTACACCGACTTGCTGAAACATCGCAAGATGGAATACGAGTTCGATGAAGCCAAGGATGGGAACGTGGCGCTCACTGGCGAGCTGGATCTGGCAAATACTCGCGAGTTCACGGTGGGTGTGGCGCTCGGCGAGACTCTTTCGAGCGCGGTCTCGACGCTATTCCAAAGCCTCGGGGTCGATTACCAAGAGCGGCGGCAAATTTTCATGCAGCGCTGGGAGGCCGCTGCGAAAGACAGAAAGCCGCTGGAAAAAAGCAGCGGGGACGCGGGACGTCTTTTCCACGCGAGTTACAACCTGCTGTTGACGCTCGAAGACAAACTGTTCCAGGGCGCGTTCATTGCGTCGCCGACAGTTCCATGGGGGGAGGCGCGCGGCGACAAGGATGGCAAGGGCGGATACCACCTGGTTTGGACACGCGACATGGTGGAGACGGCGATGGGTTTGCTGGCCGCTGGAAACACGAGAGCTCCTTTGCGCGCCCTGATCTATCTGGCAGCGCGGCAGGAGGAGGACGGCAGCTTTCCGCAGAATTTTTGGGTTGACGGTGAGGTGTTCGGGAAAAATCTGCAATTGGGTGAAGTGGCGTTTCCCGTACTGTTGGCCCGGCGCCTTCACCGGCTAAAACTCCTGGGTCGCTTCAATCCACGCACGATGGTAAAGCGGGCGGTCGCTTTTCTGCTGCACAACGGACCTGTGACAGGCGAAGAGCGCTGGGAGGAAAGCGGCGGCTATTCACCTTCCACGTTCGCGATCATCATTTCGGCCTTCATCTGTGCCGCCTCTTTCGCGCGCGAGGAGAAAGATAACGAAACAGCGGCTTTCCTCGAGAGCTATGCCGATTATCTTCGCTCGCATCTCGAGGAGTGGACCGTGACTACGGAAGGCTCGCTAGTTTCCGGGAGTTATTTTGTGCGGCTCAATCCCGTCAAACCGGGGGAGGTCGCGGCTCCGGGCGCGGTTAACAGGACTGCGCTGCCGTTACCGGACCAACCTCCTGGGTCGCCCGATTCGTATCCGGCTCGCGACATCACGGACGCTGGTTTTCTGCTGCTGGTGCGTTATGGAATCCTGGCCGCCGACGATCCGCTGATCGTGAATAGCGTGCGCGCCGCCGATGCGACTCTGAAAGTGGACACTCCCTTTGGGCCTTGCTGGCGCCGCTATAACCACGACGGATATGGCCAGCAACCTGATGGCAGTCCTTTTCTGCACTGGGGAAGAGGGCGCCCATGGCCGCTGCTCACCGGTGAGCGCGGACACTACGAACTTGCCGCCGGACGCGATGGCCGTCCTTTTCTTCACGCCATGGAAAAGTTTTCGAATGGCACCTGTCTGCTGGCTGAGCAGATCTGGGAGGAAGCCGACCTGCCGAAAGCGCACCTGCGCTGCGGAGGGCCGTCGGGATCGGCCGTTCCTCTTCTGTGGGCGCACTCGGAATACTTGCGGCTGCTGCGCTCTTGCGGCGACGGAGAAGTATTCGACTTCATCCCGGAAGTCGCCGCGCGCTATCGGGATGGAAAGACGCAAAGCAAGTTGGAGTTCTGGCTGCCAAAATACCCCATCTGGCAGATGAAAGAGGGTTGCACTCTACGCATCTGCGCGCCCGAGCCTTTCCGGCTTCGTTGGTCTGCCGATAAGGGGGCGACACACCAGGAAGGCGAGTCCCGTGCAACTGCTATCGGCGCCGAATATTTCGATATTCTGCCGTCCATTTCACGCACAGAAATAGAGTTCACCTTTTTTTGGAAAGCAAGCGGCGCATGGGAAGCCCACGGCCATCTGGTGCAAGTGCACTGAGAAAGAATTTCATATGGAAAATACAAATCGAGGAAAAGTTGTTGTCGTTACCGGCGCGTCGGCGGGAGTAGGGCGCGCGGTCGTCACAGAGTTCGCGCGGCAGGGAGCACATATTGGACTGATCGCGCGTGGGAAGGAGCGCCTGGAAGCAACCAAGCGCGAGGTGGAGGAGCTAGGTGGAAAAGCGCTCGTTCTGCCGACGGACGTGGCGGATGCTCAACAGGTGGAAGCGGCAGCCGAGCGTACCGAACAGGAGTTAGGACCCATCGATATCTGGGTGAACGACGCGATGACTACGATCTTCGCGCCGTTTCTCGAGATCAAACCCGACGAATTCAAGCGCGCCACTGACGTCACCTACCTTGGGCAAGTCTACGGGACCATGGCGGCGTTGAAGCGCATGCATTCTCGCAATCGCGGCGCCATCGTCCAGGTGTGCTCGGCACTGTCGTACCGCTCTATTCCGTTGCAGTCCCCCTACTGCGGCGCGAAGCACGCCATTGTGGGATTCACGGACTCGATCCGTTCGGAGCTCATTCACAACAAAAGTAATGTGCACATTACCGCCGTGATGTTGCCCGCAATGAACACGCCACAGTTCAGTTGGTGCCGCACACGTCTGCCGCGCCATCCCCAGCCTGTGCCTCCCATCTTCCAGCCGGAGGTGGCGGCTCGCGGCATCGTTTGGGCGGCGAGCCACAAACGGCGGGAGTTGTACATCGGTTGGCCTACCGTCAAAGCGATTTACGGCAATGAGCTTGCGCCTGCGTACGCCGACCGTTACCTGGCGAAATTCGCTTATAGCGGCCAGGAGACATCGCAACCAGTGGCCCCGAATCGCCCCGACAACTTATTTGAGCCCGTCGAGGGCCAGTATGCTGCGCATGGCATTTTCGACAATCGCGCCAAGAGTTGCAGCATTCAGAGCTCGCTGAATCTCAAGTCCATCGACCTGACGCCTCACCGCGGTTTGATTGCGGGCGCTGCGGTTGCGCTGGCAGGACTTGTTTGTGTAGGGCTAGGGAAGAGGCGCTAATGCAGAACCCGGGGAGTTCGGTTGAACTCGGCCGCGAACTGCGCGACGGGTCGAGCCGGTTTTTGAAGCGGCGGCGCGGCATCGTTGGACTGGCATTCTTTTCATCCGCCGTTCTCGGAGGGATCGCGCTGTATCAGATGGGCATCCTGAAAAAATTGCCGGAACCGCCATGGCGCTTTTTCGATGCCCGGAAAGTGAATGGCTCGGCCGAAGCCTATTCGATTCTGCACACCCGGGATGCCCTACTCGGTTTAGCAAGCTACGCAATCACTGCCTGCTTGACCGGGATCGGTCCCGAGAATCGCTCGCAAACGCATCCGTGGATGCCGATTGGCATGGGACTGAAGCTTCTGGCGGGCACGGCCATTGCGGGTAAGCTCACCGTCGAGGAATGCAGGAAATATCGGGCCTTTTCGCTGTGGTCCGTTCTGACTGCCGCGGCCACCTGCGCGGCTTTTCCGCTCGCGATTCCGGAAACAAGAGCAGCTCTTCGAAAGTTGACGGAGCAACAACATGCCTGAGTCGTTTGATGCAACACTCGAACGCGGCATCCAAACGGTGGATCTCGACATACGCGAAGGTCGCTTTCAGCGCTGGTTGGCGCTTATCGCGGGCCTCTCCAGCGCGTTGAGCGGCATCGAGGTCACCTACGAGCACTACCGGGGCAGCTACAGCCGCCGCGTGATGTACACGCCAGTGATCTTAAGCGTGGTTCTGGCAGCGGGCGGGTTGGCTGGCTTCCTCAGCAAACGCGCGGCACGAGGAGTGTTACGCGCAATTGCGGTGGTCACGCTCGGTGACAGCGTGTTGGGCTTTTACTTTCATGTGCGAGGCATTCACCGGAAACCCGGCGGCTGGCGGCTTCCGATCGTCAATATGGTCATGGGTCCGCCCGTGTTTGCTCCGCTACTGTTTGGCGTGAGCGCCTATCTCGGCTTTCTGGCTTCGTTTCTGCGACGCGGCGAGCTGGACGGTAACCGCCTGTTACCTCGTCCCGCCCACGCGCGTCACTGGGCAACATTCGGGACTGGCGAACATGAACCAATTAGCTGGACACAGGATGTGCGCGAAGGCCGCTTTCAAAAACAGATGGCCATCGCGACCGTGATCTCGGCGTTTTTCAGTGGATTTGAAGCCTGGTACTCGCATTACAAAAACAACTTCCGCTACAAGGCGCAGTGGACGCCGGTGATTGTCGCGCCCATGCTGATGGCGGCTGGAATCGGCGCGGCCCAGAGCCGGCGCGTGGCGCATACCTGGCTGCCCGCTATTTCGGCTGTGGCGATAGTGGATGGAACCGTGGGATTCGGTTACCACGTACGAGGCGTTTTGCGGCGCCCTGGCGGCTTGAAAAAGCCAATCTACAACATTATCTATGGGCCGCCGATCTTTGCGCCCTTGTTGTTTGCGGCCAGCGGATTTCTCGGAGTGTTGGCCAGCTTGCTGCGGAGAGAGAAACGAAAATGAGCGCTCAGACTACGAAAGTCGACACACGTCCGATAGATCCACGCACCGCGAAGCCGATTGGGCCTATGGCTCAGCCCGGCTACTATGCGGGCTTCAGTACTCTCAGTCAGCAGAAATTCTGGGACGCAAAGACGCGCGAAGTTGTTTTGGACCGTGTCAACAATGTCCCGGAGATCCGGTTTTTTACCCCGCAAGAAGCCCGTCTGCTGACCGCAATCTGCGACCGCGTTCTTCCGCAGGACGATCGCGACGAAGCGCATAAAATTCCCATCGTGCCGCAAATCGACAAGCGCCTCTACGACAATTCGCACGATGGCTACCGGTACGAAGACATGCCGCCCGATCGGGAAGCGTTCCAGTTGGGATTGCGCGCGATCGAGGAGATCGCACAACACCGGCATGGTCTTGGATTCCTGGAAATTGGCCCGCGAGAGCAGGATGAAATCCTTCGCTCGCTGCACGACGGCAAACCATCCGCTGCGCATGAGATCTGGAAACGAATGCCGGTCGAACGCTTTTGGATGCTGTTGGTTTCCGATTGCGCCGACGCCTACTACTCGCATCCCTGGGCCTGGGATGAGATCGGCTTTGGCGGCCCGGCGTACCCGCGCGCTTACATGCGTCTGGAACGCGGTGAGGCGGAACCTTGGGAGTCGAAGGAAAAACGCTACCCATGGAAAGCTCCGGAGAACTCCGTGTCGGGCGAATTCGAACCGGTCGGGGGTCAATTGGAGCATCTCGGCTCACCGGGGCAGGGAGGCACCCATTGAAGTCACCGCTTCTCGGAGAGTTTCAAGGGCCCAACGGGCAGCCCCACATGCTCGGTCCCATCCAGCGGATCAACACCCCGATGCACCGCTTTTCAGAAGCGGAAGAAGTGGATTATATCATCGTGGGCGTGGGCGCGGGAGGCGGCGTACTCCTGCAACGGCTCGCGCGGGCCGGCTTGCGCGTAATTGGTTTCGATGCGGGTCCGTTCTGGGACACAGAGCGGGATTGGGTGAGTGACGAGAAGGGAGCGCATAACCTCTATTGGAATGACTTGCGCATCACGGCCGGCAAGCATCCGCTCGCCTTCGGAGCAAACAACAGCGGCAAGGGCGTCGGAGGAGGCACGGTCCACTGGGCTTCCTTTACGCCGCGCTTGCACCCGTCCGATTTTCACATCTACTCTTTAGATGGTGTCGGCGTCGACTGGCCGATCCCTTACTCGGACCTGAAGCCTTACTACGAGCTTTTGGAATTGGAGCTCCCTGTCTCCGGCCCGTCGTACTATCCGTGGGGCGACCCCCATGGCTATCCTTATGGGCCGCATCCGATGGGAGGTGTGGGCGACGCGCTGATCCGAGGGTGCACCAAGCTCGGTATCGGTGTGTCCGCGGGCGGCCCGGTGGCAATTTTGAACGGCTCGCGCGGGGACCGGCCGCACTGTATTTACCGAGGCTTCTGCATCCAGGGATGCAAGGTAGGAGCGAAGGCCAGCACGCTGATCACGCATGTGCCGGACGCGATCGATAACGGAGCGGAGCTCCGCCCCAACTGCATGGTTTCGCGCATAGAGGTAGACCATCAGCGGCGCGCGACTGGAGTAACTTACTTCGATCCGGAAGGACGCGAGCGCTTTCAAAAAGCCAAGGCAGTCATCGTGGCGGGATATTCTATTGAAACACCGCGCCTCCTATTCAATTCCGCTTGTCCAGGCTTTGAAAACGGTCTGGCTAATTCCAGCGATTGCGTAGGACGTTACCTGATGGCGCAAGCCGGCAACGTCGTACTTGGCCGCTTTGAGGACCTGGTCCGCATGTATAAAGCGCCGCCGGCGCACGCCTTGACGGAAGAATTTTACGAGACCGATCCGAAACGCGGTTTCGCGCGCGGCTTTGCGATCCAGACAGTAGGTCCCTTGCCGATTTCATTTGCCAAGCAGATGATGACCGCCAAAGGAGCCTGGGGCTGGGGACTGCGCAGCGTCATGATGGATTACAACCACTGGGCGGCTTTCGGATTTCTAGGAGAGATTCTGCCTCATGCGGATAACCGCGTGCAATTAGCGGAAGAGAAAGACAACCAGGGTATCCCCATCGCCAAAATAACTTTCAACCTGGGTGACAACGACAAGAAACTCATCGAGTACGGCAAAAACAAGACGATGGAGGTGATGCGTGCAGCCGGCGCCCAGGAAGTAATCCAGGAGGCGCGTTATGCGCATCTGGTCGGAGCGGCGCGCATGGGCAGCAATCCGGAAACCTCGGTTGTCGACCAGTTTGGACGCACGCATGACATCGCAAACTTGTTTATCTGTGATGGAAGCATTATGCCGACGCAGGGATCGGCCAACCCGGGATTGACCATTATGGCCCTCGCGGCGCGCGCCGCCGATTACCTCATCACGCAAGGAGACGAAATTTTCAAGTCGCAAAAGCGAAATATGGAAAAGCCTCCCATGCGCCGCGACTTGTCTCCGCCGGACACGTGGGGTCATGGCATGCCGCGAATTTAGGTTGAACTGTTATGGAATCCAGTCTAAAAATCGAACGCATTCAGGTTTCTGTTTATACCGTCCCGACGGAGACGCCCGAGTCCGACGGCACGTTCCAATGGGATAAGACATCCCTCGTGCTCGTCGAAGTGGTTGCCGGCGGTGTAAAAGGAATTGGCTATAGCTATGCGGATGTCGCTACCGCGCATCTCATCGACCAGTCGCTTGCGCCAAAACTAACGGGCCACGATGCCCTCGCGATCGGAAGTGCGTGGCGCAAGATCGTCGAGCAAATACGCAATCTCGGCCGGCCGGGGATCTCTTCCATGGCCATTGCCGCGGTAGATAATGCGCTCTGGGACCTGAAGGGCAAACTTCTCAATGTGTCCGTAGCGGCGCTGCTCGGATTGGTTCGGACCCAGGTCATGGCTTATGGAAGCGGCGGATTTACCTCGTATTCGGATTCGAAACTGCGCGAGCAACTGGGAGGTTGGGCGGAAGCCGGCTTTCTCGCCGTCAAGATGAAGATCGGCCGCGATGCGGTTGCCGATATTAGCCGCGTTCACGTGGCCCGCAAGGCGATTGGGCCCGAGGTCAAACTTTTCGTCGATGCCAACGGCGCTTACACTCGCAAACAAGCTCTCTATCAGGCACATCGGTTTAGAGAGGAAGACGATGTGACCTGGTTTGAAGAACCAGTCTCTTCCGACGATCTTGAAGGATTGCGTTTGATTCGCGACGATGGACCGCCCGGAATGGACATCGCTGCCGGCGAGTATGGCTATGATTCGTGGTACTTCCGGCGAATGCTCGCTGCCGGAGCAGTGGACGTGCTCCAAGCCGATGCGACCAGATGTGCCGGTATCACTGGCTTTTTGCTCGCCGACGCCCTCTGCGAGAGTCACTCTATGCCTCTTTCGGCGCACACGTCTCCCTCGATCCATGCGCATGCTTGTTGCGGGGCGCAACGCGCCATCAACGTCGAATATTTTTACGATCACGCCCGAATCGAAAAGATGGCGTTCGATGGCGCCATCGAGGTGAGAAAGGGATTTCTGTCTCCAGACCTATCGCGGCCTGGCTTCGGGTTGGTGCTCAAAGAAAAGGATATGCAGCCGTACAAAGTCTATGGCGGACCCGAGAGTTCTGGGAATACAAAGTGAGGCAAATCCGGAGACATCATCAGGCGTGCTGATCGAAATCGCTTCCAATAACAAGCTCAAGAGTAAAGGCGGCGCCTATCCGCGTCAAATGAGCGCGACTGAAATCGGCCTTCCCCCGGGCACAGCTTCTCTCGAAGCGGAATTAAGGTCGGTAGTCCGCGGAGAAGTTCGATTCGACAATGGGAGCCGCGCTCTCTATGCCACCGATGCTTCCAATTACCGGCAGGTGCCGATTGGGGTCGTAATTCCGCGTGACAAAGAAGACGTCGTGAGTGCAGTAGGCGCTTGCTATCGCCATAAAGTACCGGTGCTCAATCGGGGTGGTGCGACCAGCCTCGCGGGGCAGTGCTGCAATGTCGCTGTTGTCATCGACATGTCCAAGTACATGCGTGGCGTCCTCGAGGTGGACCCAGAGCACAAACTCGGCCGGGTCGAGCCTGGCTGTGTTCTCGATGACTTTCGCCGCGAGACTGAAAAGTACGGACTTATCTTCGGGCCCGATCCCGCCACGCATAACCATTGCACGCTCGGCGGCATGGTCGGGAATAATTCCTGCGGCATGCACGCCCAAATGGCCGGGAAAACAACCGAAAACATCGAGAAGCTCGAAATTCTCACGTACGACGGCCTAAGGATGTGGGTTGGAAAAACGAGTGACGAGCAGCTCGAAGCGCTTATCCGCGAAGGAGGGAGGAAAGGAGAAATCTATCGTAAGTTAAAGTCGCTGCGGGACCGCTATGCAGATCGGATTCGAGCGAGATTCCCCAAAATCCCGCGGCTCGTCTCCGGTTATCCGTTGAACGAACTGTTGCCCGAAAACGGTTTTCATGTCGCACGCGCACTCGTCGGCACCGAAAGCACCTGCGTTACAGTTCTCGAGATTGTCGGAAATCTCGTGCCCGAACCCGCCCGTGCGTACGCTGCTCGTGCTTGGTTACCCGGATGTGTATCAGGCAGGAGATCATATTCCGGAGATTTTGCCCTACAAGCCCATTGCCTGTGAAGGTTTCAATGACCGGCTTCTTGACGACTACAGGAAAAAAGGACTTCATCTAAAAGAGATCAAACTGATGCCTCCTGGAAAGGGCTGGCTGATTCTCGAATTCGGGGGGCAAACCAAACAAGACGCCGACGATCAGGCGCATAGTCTGATGGAGCATTTGAAAAAGCAAAAGAATGCTCCCACCATGGAACTCTACGACGACAAGCCGCACGAGCACCAGATCTGGGAAGTGCGGGAGTCGGCGCTGGGAGGCTCCTCTTTTGTGCCAGGCAAGAAACCTGCGTGGCCGGGATGGGAAGACTCAGCCGTACCTCCCGATAAGGTCGGGCCATATCTTCGCGACTTGGACGCGCTTTTCGCTAAGTATGGATGGCATCCATCCATCTTTGGGCATTTCGGCCAAGGTTGTATTCACATCCGTGTTCCCTTTGAGCTGACTACGCAGCCGGGCCTCGACAGCTTCAACTCTTTTATGGATGAAGCCACCACGCTCATTGTCAATTATGGAGGCTCGTTTTCGGGAGAGCACGGAGATGGACAAGCGCGAGCTCAATTCCTGCCGAAGCTGTTTGGAAACGAGCTGGTCGAAGCTTTCCGGGAATTTAAGGCTATCTGGGATCCGGATGGCAAGATGAACCCTGGCAAAGCAGTCGATGCTTACTCGATCACTGAGAACCTGCGCTTAGGCACGGCCTATGACCCTCCCCAGCCGAAGACGCACTTTCACTACGAAGCGGATAATTTCAGTTTTGCCAATGCTACTCTCCGGTGCGTCGGCGTAGGAAAGTGCCGGCGCGAAGAGAACGGCACGATGTGTCCCAGTTACATGGTCACCCATGAGGAGATGCACTCCACTCGAGGGCGCGCCCACTTGCTATTCGAGATGCTGCAAGGCGATCCGGTTACGGGTGGCTGGCGCGACGAGCACGTCAAAGAAGCTCTGGACCTATGTCTTTCGTGCAAGGGATGCAAAGGCGAGTGCCCCATCAACGTGGACATCTCCACTTACAAGGCGGAATTCCTTTCGCACTATTACGAAGGACGTTTGCGGCCTCGCAGCGCGTACGCATCCGGTCTCATTTACTGGTGGGCGCGCATGGCCTCTGCCATGCCGTCGACGGTTAATTTCTTTACGCAAACGCCTGGGCTGAGCTACGCCGCCAAGTTAGCGGCCGGCTACTCCCAAAAACGTCAAATTCCTCCATTTGCTCCGGAGACGTTCAAGCAATGGTTTGCTCGACGCGGCACGCGCAATCCGGATAAACCACCCGTGATCTTGTGGGCAGACACATTCAACAACCATTTCACGCCGAATGTCGCGAAAGCGGCTGTTGAGGTCTTAGAAGATGCTGGTTATCAGGTCCGCGTACCACGGCAAAGCCTGTGCTGCGGGCGCCCGCTTTACGATTTCGGCATGCTGAATCTGGCTAAGAAGCGCTTGCTGGAGATTCTCAGCGCCTTGCGGCCAGCCATTCAACGCGGCGTCCCGATCGTTGCTTTGGAACCGAGTTGCGCTACGGTTTTTCGCGATGAGCTGACCGATCTCATACACGGCAACGAAGATGCCAAGCGGCTTCAGCAGCAGACATATCTGTTGAGTGAATTTCTGGAGCATAAGGTAAAGGATTACCAACCGCCGCAGCTCAAACGAAAAGCCATAGTGCATGGGCATTGTCATCACAAGAGCACTCTTAAATTCGAGGATGAAGAAAGCATTCTAAGAAAAACCGGCCTCGATTATAAAATTCTCGATTCCGGTTGCTGCGGTATGGCCGGGGCATTCGGTTATGAGGCGGATCACTACGAAATTGGAATCAAGTGCGGAGAGCGGGTTCTTCTGCCGAGTGTCCGAGCCGCTCCCCGCGATGCCTTGATCATCTCGGATGGATTCAGTTGCCGCGAACAGATTCTCCAGCAGACAGACCGGCGAGCGCTGCATTTGTCCCAAGTACTTCAGATGGCCCGAAAAGAAGGGCCTGAAGGCCCGATAGACGGATTCCCCGAACAGCGATATGCGGTTCCTGAGAAGACCGCGAGGGCGCCTGCCGGGATTCTGCTAGCCGGTTCCATACTCATCGCCGCCGGGTTGTGGTGGGCACTGCGTGCGAAGAAAAAATTGCGCAAGTAAAATCGCTGTCATCGGCGATGGGAGACTTGAGTGACAGCGCGCCCATTGTTCGAGCAGGGTAACTGCTATGTCCCTCAGGCCTCCCGACCGTTGCCTATCTGACAAGGCTCCATCGTATCTGCGGCAGGCAGTACTAATAGGACTGCCACCACATTGCGGCGGAGGTACCGTCCAAGTTACGCTCGAAATCAGCCCAGAAATTCAGAAGAAGTTAGGATTTACCTGAAAGCTGGCCTCGGGTGAGGCAGCCTCAGGGAATTCGATCTTGCCACCCTAAGGATCGGGAAAGGCGCCATGACTCGCGTACTGCTGTATTCGACAGACAGCAAACTGAGAACACTGCTCGCGCCGGCGCTTGGGTCCGGTTTTGAGGTAACAAGCGAATCCGATAAGGCGCGCGCGAGCGAACTTCTTACTGCCTGCGATGTCGTCCTGTTTGATCTGGATACCACGCAACCGCCGTTCGACGATCAGATTCGTTGTTGCGAGCGGATACTCGAAAGCAACGCCGCCGTAATCATTCTGTCCGATGACATCGGCCGCTCTGCAGCGGTGGATCTGGTCCAACGCGGTGCTTACTCTTACTGCCGCAAGCCTCCGGCCCTTCGCGAACTGAAACCGATGATCCGCCGGGCGTACGAGCACATTTCCATGAAACGGGAACTCGGGGGAAGGTGCGAAGTCCATGCCGCCCCCGCATGCGACCGGATCATTGGCAATAGCGATCAGATGAAGAGAGTGTATGAGTTGATTGGCAAGGTTTGCAACCTGAATGCCTCCGTACTCATCAGTGGTGAAAGCGGCACCGGAAAGGAATTGGTCGCGCGGGCGATCCACAATCTGGGTGACCGCGCAAAGCAGCCTTTTGTAGCTGTCTCATGCGGTGCGATTCCCGAGACGCTCATCGAATCCGAACTATTCGGCCATGAGAAGGGTGCCTTCACCGGTACAGTGGGCACGCGCCTCGGATATTTTGAGCAGGCGGGCAGCGGCACGCTCTTCCTGGACGAAATTGGCGAACTAAGTCTGCAAACTCAAGTAAAACTACTGCGAGTGCTCCAGCAGCGCGAATTCACACGACTGGGAAGCAGCCGCGCTATCCCTCTGCATGCGCGAATTGTCTTCGCCACTCATCGCGATCTGAAGGCCATGATTGCGGAGAATAAGTTCCGCCTCGATCTGTACTACCGCGTGAACGTGATGACCATCGAGGCGCCTACGCTGGCAGAACGCCCGGAAGATATTCCGATCCTCGCGAACCACTTCCTGGCTAAGTACTCCGATGGCTATTCCAAGCACGTGACGGCGATCAGCCCTGCGGCGATGCACATGCTCGCGCCAATACGATTGGCCGGGCAACATACGTGAACTGGAAAACGTAATCCAAGGCGCTCTCATTCGGGCAGAGGAGAACGCGATCCAACCTGATGACCTGCCGGAGTCAATGAGAGCTGAAGACAACTTCGCCGACGATAGCTCCCAGACTTGGCACGTTCGAGACGCTGTTACGCGATTACAAAATCAAGCTCGCGACTCCAGGCCATCGAAGAGTGCAGTGGAAATAAGACTTTGGCTGCTCGAAGTCTCGACATCTCTCGGGCATATCTACATCGCCTGATACGGGCCGACGTTCAGTCCATCGACGCCGCGTAACTCTTCAGACCTGTCCCGGACCGCGACTCAACCACGAGAAAGTACGGCAGGTACTCCGTCTTATATGAGTAGGCATGAAATGAGTGTCTGCTTTCCGCATTCTCACTTAGCGGAGACTCAGAACGCCGCGCATAGGAGGGTACGGGCCGAATGGACTTCGTTTTTGACTGCGTTTTGGCGATTGTGTTACATGAGATCGCGCACTTGCTTGTTGCAAGCTCGCTGGGCATTCGAATCAAGCAGATTGGACTCTCATGGAAGGGGCCTTACATAGTGCGGGAGCCGGGTGCTCCCTATGCGAATCTCTGTGTTGCTCTTGCGGGACCCACGCTCAATCTGATCCTGGCAATAACTTGCTGGCGATCTGCTCACCAGTTTGCGATCGTGAACCTTGTGTTGGGAGTATCGAATATATTGCCGTTCGTTCCCGGAGGCGACGGGCGACACGCCATGGCGGCGATTCGCCGGCTTAGAGCCTCTGCATAGTACCCACCGGACCGCGCAGATTTCGCCAGTTCATCGGCGCGAGATTTCTGGTATCATTCGTGCTGACACTCTGGAGCGCGGGAGATCGTAATTAATGCGCGGCGCAGGAACTGTTGATGTTAAGCGTATTCGTCGGGCTTATTGGACTTGGTCGTTTGGAATCTCAGTCACTGGCTTCAACCGGCGCATCGCGAGACGGAAGCGTCTGCACAACCCATATCGTCATCGTCATCAGCGGGCAAACGTGCAACGTCGAGCAAAACAGTCCGGCACGCGCCCGGTACCCCGGCGGGGCGCGGTGTTATGTGGCAGGATCCGTCGGTGTCGACAGTAAACGTTCCAGTGGCTTCGGCGCCTTTCCCGGAGCCAGGACACTAGCCGCCGGCATGAGCGGGGCGGAAATCCTGGCGAACTTCGGGGAGCCCAGCGCGCGCGTGACTCGACCACAGCAAGGAGAAGTTTCCGAGTAGTATTACTACTTCAGCAGAGATCACATGTCGTGCGACGGTCGCAAATTTGCAGGATGGCGTGGTAGTTTCGGCGGTTTCGAAGCGCTTCTAGTATTGCAGACCACAATCGAGCCACAAACTGTCTACGCGAATATCACGCCCGTAAACCAACGTTTACAGGCGATGGCCCGTGCGGTCTTTTCATTCCCGGTTGGCTATCGGCGCTCTCCTCGCCGTGCTGTTGACCATTTACCGTCCGATCGCGCTTCAGCGATCCGGACATGTGGTGGCACCTCAAGACCGGCGAAATGATCTGGAATACACACCACATTCCGACCGCCGATACATTTTCATTCACAACGAGTAATCATGCCTACATTCCGCACGAATGGCTGTCTCAACTGGCCATTTATGCGGCTTATCACTTCGCCGGTTATGCCGGACTTATGCTGTGGCTCTGCGCACTCTCTTCTCTGATTGTTATTGCCGGATACGCGCTTTGCGCCCTGCACTCTGGGAATGCGAAGATCGCTTTCCTCGGTGGGCTGATTACGTGGTTGTTTTCGACATACGGTCTCGCTATCCGGCCTCACATGATCGGGTTTTTGTTGCTTCTGTGTGAGTTGCTCATCTTGCATCTCGCACGCGCCCGGAGTGCCAAGTGGTTTTTTGCTTTGCCGCCCCTGTTTGCTCTCTGGGTGAATTGCCACGGCTCATTTTTTCTGGGGCTGCTGGTGTTGGGTATCGTCCTGGCATGCTCCTTTTGGGATGTTCAATGGGGCCTGCTGGTCTCCCGCAGTTGGAGCAAGCACGACCGGCACACGCTTGTGCTCGCATTTGCTCTCTCCATGGCGGCGCTCTTCCTGAATCCGGTCGGTTTATCGCAGGTCATGTACCCGCTGAATACGTTGGGAAAACAGCAGGTCCAAATGCATGCCGTCTCTGAATGGCAGGCGCTTCAATTCACTGACGTCCGCAGCTTGGCGCTGCTCGGGATTGCCGGACTCATTCTTTTTCTGCCCCTGGTTCGTAAACGCCGACTATTCTTATCTGAGCTTTTGTTGTCCGGAATGGGATTCGCGCTCGCGATTCAGCATCAGCGGATGATGTTCGTGTTTGGAATACTGGCGGCGCCTGTCGTATGCCGGTTGGTCGCCGATACTTGGGATCGGTATGATCCTGCGCGAGACCGAATCTTACCTAATGCGATCATGCTGGCGTTGGCAACGGTGGTCCTCTTCTTCTCATTCCCCCGACCGCCCAATTTAGAAGCTCAGGTCGAGAAAGGCAATCCCGTCGACGCGGTGGATTTCCTGAAGGCATCGGGCCTTACGGGAAGGCTGCTGAACCAGTATGTCTACGGCGGGTACCTGATATGGTCTGCTCCCGCACGAAAAGTATTTATCGATGGCCGGGGTGATGTCTTCGAGTGGACCGGTGTTCTCCAAGAGTACGGGAGATGGGCGACTTTGCAGACCGACCCGAGACAGTTGTTGGACAAGTACCGCATTAGCATCTGTATGCTGGCGCCCGATGCGCCCATGGCTCGCGTGTTAGCGCTGCTGCCGGGCTGGAATGAGGTCTATAAAGACGATCTTGCGGTGATTTTCGCTCGTCAGCATCGATAATCAGCTTGTGTACTCTAAACCCGTTGAAAGCTGGGAAAACATGACGGGCTTTGCGTTGAACATCTAACATGCTTCCGAAACTCGTGTTGATTGCGTTGTTCGGACTGGCCATCCCCGCCCTCGCCTTCGGCGCTGAAGACTCCGGGAACGTCCCAAACAGGGACTTCATCGCGTATTGGAGTGCGGGTCACTTAATGACTGCCCGTCGGAACCCGTACGACTCGGTGGCTCTACTGGCGTCGGAACGAGCGGAGGGTTACAGCGGCGCTTCAGCGCTCGTACCCAGAAACCCCCCGTGGGCACTTTGGTTCATGTATCCATTGGGTTTTCTGAATTCTTCGGCTGGGTTCGCAGTATGGCTCGCCGTTTCCGTTGCTGCGCTGATCGTTTCGGTTCGTTGCTGCACCAATCTTTATGGCGGTTCGGAAGCGTCAGCCGGCTCATCTTGCCTGCTATTTGCGGTTGGGTTTGCGCCGGTGCTGGCGTGCCTGATGGCGGGGCAGGTAGGCATCTTGTTATTGCTGGGCTTTATGGTGTTCCT